>NZ_JBYCZM010000011.1:0-199074 GCF_057586235.1 Dyadobacter sp. SRI_021 | reverse complement strand
GTGACAACTGCGCTACACCAACCCTTCGCGCAGCAAATCGTGCAAATGCACAAAACCCAGAGCCTTACCCTCTTCCACCACCACCACCTGCGTAATGCTTTTGGACTGCATTACCTCCAAAGCATTCACCGCATATTCGTCAGGCGATACCGTAATCGGAGATTGGGTCATAATATCCTTTGCGTGCAGGTCGAGTAAACCGGCGGCGCCATAAGTTTTCAGCATTCTGCGCAAATCCCCATCGGTAATAATACCGGCCATTCGGCCATTTTCACTTACTACCGCCGTCGCACCCAGCCGCTTCGAAGTCATTTCCAGAATAACCTCCTGCAAGGTGGCTTGCTCATTCACCGTCGGCAATGCATTATGCGGATAAATGTCGCAGACTTTGAGATAAAGCCGCTTGCCCAATGAGCCTCCCGGATGGTACCGGGCGAAATCGTCATGCGTGAAACCACGCGCTTCGAGCAGGCATATCGCAAGCGCGTCGCCGAGGGCCATCGTTACCGATGTGCTCGTCGTAGGCGCGAGGTTGAGCGGGTCCGCCTCGACGGGAGCGTGCGCGTGGAGTGTGAGAACGCAGTTTTTGGCTAGGTAAGAATCCTTGTTGCTCACCATGGCGATCATTTGCACACCAGTACGTTTCAGCAGCGGCACCAGTACTTTGATCTCCGGTGTATCGCCGCTTTTGGAGATCACGATCACGACGTCATTGTCCTGGATCATGCCCAAATCGCCGTGAATAGCGTCCGCGGCATGCATAAAAAGTGCAGGCGTTCCGGTAGAGTTCAGCGTAGCTACAATCTTCTGTCCTACAATGGCGCTTTTGCCCACACCAGAGACCACAACGCGTCCTCCGGAATGCAAAATCGCATATACGCATTTTTCAAATTCATCATCAATCAATTCAATCAGATTACGTACGGCTTCTGCTTCCTGACGTAATACTTCTTTTGCGGTTGACTGAATATTTTTTATTAATTTCAAATCTGAAACACAGTTTAGAGAGACAAAAACGTCATTATTTATTTCAAAGCGCAAAGATAGGGAAGTTTGGAATAACCATTTTGTGAACAGAGTATGGTACAGCAGGTTGATAAAGTCGTGACCGACACATTAAAAGGGAAGCTTAAAGAAATATTTGGATACAGTCAATTCCGCGGAGATCAGGAAGTTATCATACAAAATATCCTTTTAGGTAAAAATACATTCGTCATAATGCCCACGGGCGCAGGTAAGTCACTCTGCTACCAGCTTCCTGCCCTTGTCAGCGACGGACTGACGATCGTGATTTCCCCGCTGATCGCCTTGATGAAAAACCAGGTCGACCAGCTTACTGCGTTCGGTATCAATGCCCAATTCCTGAATTCCACGCTTACCAAAGCCGAAATGACGCGCGTCAAAACCGACGCGCTCGACGGAAGCCTCAAACTGCTCTATATTGCCCCTGAATCGCTCACCAAAGAAGATAACCTCGATTTTCTCAAAAAGGTAAAGATCTCGTTCGTAGCTATCGACGAGGCCCACTGTATTTCGGAATGGGGCCATGATTTCCGCCCTGAATACCGTCGTATTTACGGGATTATCGAGAATATAGGCAAGCTGCCCATTATCGCGCTAACGGCCACTGCCACTCCGAAAGTGCAGCAGGATATCCGTAAAAACCTGCAAATGGAGGAAGCCGAGACATTTAAATCTTCTTTTAACCGCAAAAACCTTTACTACGAAATCCGGCCGAAGAAGGATATTAAAAAGCAGCTCATCCGCTATATCCGCAACAACAAAGGCAAATCGGGTATTGTATATTGCCTGAGCCGCAAGACGGTGGAAGAAGTTGCGGAGCTTTTGAATGTCAACGACGTACGTGCATTACCGTACCATGCCGGCCTCGATGCCAATACGCGCATGGCCAACCAGGACGCGTTCCTGAACGAGGAATGCGACGTGATCGTGGCTACGATTGCATTCGGAATGGGGATCGATAAACCGGATGTACGTTTTGTGATCCACTACGACGTCCCCAAGTCGCTGGAAGGCTATTACCAGGAAACAGGCCGCGCGGGCCGTGACGGGCTGGAAGGTAACTGCCTTATGTTTTACAGCTACGACGACATTCAAAAACTCGAAAAGTTCAATAAAGACAAAACTGTTACCGAGCGCGACAATGCACGCCATTTGCTGAATGAAATGGTAGCCTATTCGACATTAGGTGTATGCCGCCGCCGGCAATTATTGAGCTATTTCGGAGAATACCTCGAAAAAGATTGCGGCTACTGCGATAACTGTAACAAGCCGACCGAGAAGATCAAAGTGCAGGATGACATTATTTTGATCCTCAAATCGGTAGCGCTGACAGAGCAGCGTTTCGATGCCGATCACATCGCCGATTTGCTCACCGCTACCGACAACCAGTATGTGAGAAGCTACGAGCACGACCAACTGGAAGTATATGGCAAAGGCCTGGAACTGAATGAGTCGCGGGAATATTGGGTGTCGGCGATCCGTCAGTTGGTGATTTTCGGTTATCTCGAAAAGGACATTGAGAACTACGGCGTCATCAAACTCTCGGAAAAAGGGGCCAAATACCTGAACGACCCTTACCCTGTTACACTTCAAAAGGACCACAACTTCGACGAGGAGGAAGTGAAGACAGAGGACGATGATAAGGACACGGTGAATGGCAATGGCAGCGCGCATGCTTACGACGAGGCCTTGCTTGGAATGCTCAAAGCGTTGCGTAAAAAGGTGGCGAAGGAGAAAAACCTGCCGCCGTACGTGATCTTTCAGGATCCTTCTATGGAAGAAATGGCCACTACTTACCCTACTACCCAGCAGGAAATGGCGCAGATCAATGGCGTTGGAATGGGTAAGGTGCAGAAGTTCGGCCGGCCGTTTATCGAACTCATTTCGCGCTACGTGGAGGAGAACGAGATAGAAACGGCTAAGGACGTGGTGATTAAATCCACGGTTAACAAATCCAAGATCAAGATTTTCATTATCCAGCAGGTCGACAGAAAGGTAAGCCTCGACGAGATTGCCGAAGTAAAGGACCTGGCATTGGCTGATGTGATCGAGGAAGTGGAACACATTTGCTACTCGGGTACGAAGCTCAACCTGGATTATTACATCAACCAGGTGATCGACCGCGAGCGGCAGCAGGATATTTACGATTACTTTATGACCGCCGAAACCGACAATATCGCCACCGCGCTGAACGAATTCGAGGGCGAGGAGGTCAGCGAAGAAGAATTACGGCTGATGCGGATCAAGTTTTTGTCGGAACTCGCCAACTAGCCCTCCGGAGTACTTGCCGGACAATCAGTATTTTTTGAATTTTTAAAACCAGTTATGAACATACTCATCTTGGGATCGGGCGGAAGAGAGCACGCTTTTGCCTGGAAAATAGCCCAAAGCCCTCTTTGCGATACCTTATTTATGGCTCCCGGAAACGCCGGGACAGCAGGCATAGCAACGAACCTATCCATTTCTTACAACGATTTTGACTCCATTGCCAACGCGGTAATTGAAAATAACATCGAACTCGTGATCGTAGGCCCCGAGGAACCACTGGTAAATGGGGTTGTAGATTATTTCAATGCACGTGAAGACCTTTCGAAAGTGCGGATTATCGGCCCTGACAAAGCCGGTGCGCAGCTAGAAGGGAGCAAGGACTTCTCGAAGCAGTTTATGGATAAATACGGCATTCCAACCGCCGCTTCGCGCACATTTACGGCCGAAGACCTGGAAGTAGGGCTCGAATACCTCCAAAACCACTCGCTTCCGATCGTGCTCAAAGCCGATGGCCTTGCCGCCGGTAAGGGCGTGATCATCGCAGAAAAGCATTCCGATGCCACACAGGCGTTCCGCGAAATGCTGCTGGACGGTAAATTCGGCAAGGCGGGCAACAAAGTTGTGATCGAGCAATTCCTGAAAGGGATAGAATTGTCGGTTTTTGTGCTTACTGATGGTGAGCATTATAAAATACTTCCCGAAGCGAAGGATTACAAGCGTATCGGTGAGAACGATACGGGCCTCAACACGGGCGGTATGGGCGCAGTATCGCCCGTCGTGTTTGCGGACGCGAATTTTATCAGAAAGGTGGAGGAAAAGGTAGTGAAACCGACATTGCACGGCCTTCAAAGTGAAGGAATCAAATATGTGGGCTTTATTTTCATCGGTCTGATGAATATCAAAGGCGAGCCTTATGTGATTGAATATAATGTCCGGATGGGCGACCCCGAAACGGAAGTAGTAATCCCGCGTATCCAGTCGGATTTTGCGATGCTTATGGCATCGACGGCCAAAGGTACCCTGCAAGATTTCGATCTGCAGATTTCGCCGCAGGTGGCCGTAACGACGGTGGTGGTGTCGGGAGGTTATCCCGAAGATTACGAAAAAGGAAAGGTGATTTCGGGAACAGACAAAGTGGAAGATGTGCATGTATTCCATGCAGGAACCACGTTTAATGCAAACGCCGAAGTCGTGACGAACGGAGGACGGGTGATGGCCCTCACAGGCCTGGCCAATTCCCTCGAAAACGCCGTGCACAAGTCACAGCGGGCTGCGCAGGCAGTGCAATACGAAGGGAAGTATTTCCGGCACGATATTGGCGTGGATTTAATTCGTTATAACGATTGATGAAGCGGAGTAATTATGGGATGTGGATCATGTTCATCCGGGGGATGCGGTACTAACGGTACGGCCGTCGCCGGATGTGGAAGTAAAGGAAGCTGCGGAACAGGCGGATGCAATAAGATGAACGTTTTCGATTGGCTCAGTCACATGGACGTGCCGGCGGGACAGCGTTTTGATGTAGTCGAGGTCAAGTTCAAAGGAGGCAGAAAGGAATATTTCCGGAATATAAATCAGCTGGAATTCGTCACAGGCGATTATGTGGTATGTGAAATGGCTTCCGGCCAGCATATTGGAACGGTATCGTTGCAGGGAGAACTCGTGCGTCTTCAGATGAAGCGCAAGAATGTCCAGATCAACGACGACCTGCATGTGATCTACCGCATTGCGACGGAAAAGGATCTCGACAAGTTCACGCAGGCGATGGCGCGAGAAATGCCCACGCTCTACCGTACGCGTGAGATTATCCGGGAAATGAAGCTTAATATGAAGCTGTCGGATGTGGAATACCAGTCGGATAATACCAAAACGACCTTCTACTATTCATCGGAAGAGCGTGTGGATTTCCGGGAACTGATCAAAACGCTGGCTTCGGAGTTCAAGGTACGGATCGAAATGCGGCAGATCAGCCTCAGGCAGGAAGCAAGCCGTTTGGGCGGATTAGGCTCCTGCGGGCGCGAACTTTGTTGCTCGACCTGGCTGACCGATTTCAAGAATATTTCAACCGCTGCGGCGCGTTATCAGAACCTTTCACTGAACCCTGCGAAACTATCGGGCCAATGCGGAAGACTGAAATGCTGTTTGAACTACGAGCTCGAAACGTACATCGATGCATTGCGGGATATCCCTACGGTGGATGCGCCACTGAAAACCAAGAAAGGTGTGGCCACCTTGCAGAAAACGGATATTTTCAAGAAAATCATGTGGTTCGGGTTTGATAAGGATACGAACTGGTATCCTGTGCCTATTGACAAGGTTTTGGAAATCATCGAATTGAACAAGAAGGATGTTATCCCTGAATCACTCGAAATCCTGACGCCGGAACCTGAAAAGGGGGGCGATAAAGTACCGGGCAAGCTCAATAGCGACCTGGAAAACCTCGATAAAAAGTACAGCGACGAGCAGAAGAAAAAGAAAAAGAAGAAGAACCGCTCGGGGAAGAACCGCGGAAACGGCCTTGAAAACAGCGCCGGCGAAAACGGTGGAAATGAGGCGGGGAATGGTAATCCCGCGGACAATGCAGCCAATGCGCCTCAAAACAAAGGTAATAACCAGAATCAGGGCCAGCGTAACCGGGGCAACAACCCGAGTGAGGAACGTCAGAACCGGGGCAATAACCCGAGTGAAGGCCAACAACAACGTAACCGCGGCAATAACAATCCCGGAGAGCCCCGTAATAGGGGGAATAACAATAACCCCGGCGGAGAGCCGCGCAACAAGGGCAATAACGAAGGGGGAAACAGAAATAGCAACGAAGGAAACAGAAATAACCGGAACCGTAACAGGGGTCAGAAACCTTCCGGCGGTCCATCGGGTGGCGGTCCATCCGGCGGTGAAAACAACGGGTAACATCGTTTCCAAATGAATCCAAACGGGCCAGCTCATTCCAAGGCTGGTCCGTTTTTTAGCATTACTATCTGTGAAAGAACACGTTGAAAAGCTTTACGCGCTGAGCCGGAAACAATTGCGCAGGATTATCGGGCTGATGTCGGGGACTTCGCTCGACGGGCTGGATGTGGCACTTTGCCGTGCGGAAGGCAGCGGGCCGGAAACGCATTTGGAGATAGAGTATTTCAAAACGGTGCCTTATCGCGAGGACTTCAGGAGCGCCGTGCGTGAGATTTTTGCCCAAAGGCAGATCGATTTTCAGCAACTGGTTTTGCTTAACCCTTTCATTGGCTTGCAACATGGCCGGATGATCCTGGAATGCCTGACCGAATGGGGCATCGATGCCTCGGAAGTCGATCTGATCGCCAGCCATGGGCAAACCGTTTTTCACGCGCCTCAAAAGCAGCATAGTATTGCCGGCTTTCCCAATGCGACATTGCAAATCGGCGACGGCGACCATATCGCTGTCAAAACCGGCATCATTACCCTCAGCGATTTCAGGCAAAAACACATTGCAGCAGGAGGCGAAGGTGCGCCGCTGGCCGTGTACGGCGATTACTTTCTGTTTTCCCAAAAAGACGAGAACCGGATATTGCTGAACATGGGCGGCATTGCCAACTTCACATTCCTACCTGGAAACCTCGATGCGTCATTGGTTTTCACGACCGACACCGGCCCCGGAAACACGTTGATAGACGCGTTCACACGATTGCATTTCGGGAAGCCTTTTGATGAAAATGGAAGCATCGCCGCTAGCGGTATGATTGACGAGACGTTGCTGACTGCACTCAAAAACTCGTCGTTTTTTGAACAGCCATTTCCGAAAACTACTGGTCCCGAGGTGTTCAGTATCGATTACGTGAAGAACGCAATGCAGCTTTCTGGCCGGAAAGCGATTCAACCCAACGACCTGATTGCCACTCTGACGCGGTTCAGCGCGGAGACAATTTCGGAAGCGATTCGCAACGCCATGCCTTCAGGTGAAGTATTTGAAGTGTATGCAAGCGGCGGCGGGGCGCATAATGACGTGCTGATGGGCGCAATAGGCAGGTTACTGGGGCAAAACATTCGCCTGATCGATGAACTGGGCGTGTCCGGTGATGCGAAGGAGGCTGTACTGTTCGCGGTACTGGCTAATGAGGCGGTGGCAGGCGAGGCGGTGTATTTCGGTGAGAAAAAAGGTGTACCGGGGGTTTCAATGGGAAAAATATCCTTCCCCGGTTAAGTAAGGAAATAGTATTTGAATATATGTACGACATTACCATCATAGGCGGGGGCATTGTGGGCCTCGCAACAGCCCTCCGGATCAAGGAGCAGAAACCTGCATTGAAAGTGCTTCTGCTCGAAAAGGAAAACGAAGTAGCCAAGCACCAGACCGGCCATAACAGCGGCGTGATCCACTCCGGATTGTATTATAAACCGGGCAGCCTGAAAGCGACCAACTGTATTCGTGGGTACCAGATGCTCATTGATTTCTGCGAGAGGGAAAGTGTTTCCTATGATTTGTGTGGAAAGATAGTGGTAGCCACTACCGAAGAGCAGCGTCCGTTGCTGCGCAACTTGTTCGAGCGGGGAAACCAGAATGGCTTGACACAGAACCGCATGATTTCGGAAGGCGAAATGAAAGAGATCGAGCCGCATGTGAAGGGACTGGAAGGCATTTGGGTTCCCTATACCGGCATTATCGACTATAAAACGGTTTGTGAAAAGTACGCGGAGAAATTCCGGAAACTGGATGGCGAAGTACGTTTCGGTGAAAAGGTGACCGACGTGAAAAACCGTAATGCACATTCGGAAGTGGTAACGGCCACCGGGAAGGCATTTGAAACGAAACTGGTCGTGAACTGCGCAGGACTCTATTCTGATAAAGTGGCTCAGCTCACTCAGCCGGAGAATATCAACGTCCGGATTATTCCGTTCCGCGGCGAGTATTACAAGATACGTCCGGAGAAGCATTACCTGGTCAAGAACCTCATTTACCCGGTTCCGGATCCTAACTTTCCTTTCCTGGGCGTGCATTTCACGCGCATGATCGAAGGAGGCATCGAGGCAGGGCCGAATGCGGTATTTGCATTCAAAAGAGAGGGTTACAAGAAGCTGGACATTAACGTAACGGAAATGCTCGAATCACTTTCGTGGCCGGGATTTCAGAAAGTAGCGATGAAATACTGGCGCACGGGACTAGGCGAGTATTACCGTTCGTTTTCGAAAGCCGCATTTACGAAAGCATTACAAGGCCTTATCCCCGAAATTCAAAGCGAAGACCTCATTCCCGGTGGCTCAGGCGTACGCGCACAGGCGTGTGACTACGACGGCGGGCTGCTGGATGATTTCTCGATCATTGAAAACAAGACGGCCATTAACGTCTGCAACGCGCCTTCGCCTGCCGCGACATCGTCGCTTTCCATTGGGCAAACGGTTTCGGAAAAAGTGCTGTCAAGGTTCTAGCATTGATTAATCCATAAACTAAGAGAGGCCATTCCATAACGGAATGGCCTCTCTTGTATTCTTATATTTTGATTACGCCTTTTTGGCCTGTGCCATACCGAAAGTCACGAGGTGAACCAGGGCGAAGATCATCGAGAAGTAGTAAATGCCTGTATCGGCGCCGTCGGTTTGGACGTGGTGGAAATAGGCGATAACAGCCAGCAAGACTGCCAGCACGATACCTACCAATGCGACCGTTTTACTACCCGCTACTATCGCCGCCGGCAACTTGTTCGACAGGAAGCTATTTTTAATACCATAATACAAATACACATCGAAACCGATGATCATCCACACGAACAGACGGATCCAGGTATCGAGTGGGAGGAACGCCATCATAAAGAAACAAGTGGCTACACCGAGGATGGGAACCAGTGGCACGAGTGGTGTTTTAAATGCACGTGGCGCGTTTGGCATTTGCTTGCGCATCACGATGATCCCGATACATACGAGGATAAACGCGAATAATGTACCGATACTAGTCATCTCACCTACGACGCGCGCAGGTACGAATGCTGCGAAAAGGCTCACAAACACCAGGAACATGGTGTTGTTTTTCACCGGCGTCTGGAATTTCGGGTGTACTGCCGAGAATACGCGCGGCAGCAATCCGTCCTTACTCATACTGAAAAACACGCGGCTCTGGCCTAAAAGCATTACCAGGATCACAGAAGCATAACCTGCAAGGATCGCCACGATGATCGCGCGGTTCAACCATGGATAATCGGGGTGAATGACACCGCTGGCATCAGGCGTACCCATGGATTCGATCGCCACCGCAACCGGCGCGATACCGTCCTGCCCTTTGAATGTGGTGTAATTGGTTACACCGGTCATTACATGTGCAAAAAGAATATATAGAATGGTACAGATCACCAATGAGCCTAGGATACCGATCGGCATATCTTTCTTAGGGTTTTTGGCCTCTTGCGCCGCTGTACTCACGGCGTCGAAACCAATATAGGCAAAGAACACGATTGCTGCGGCCCGTATGATCCCGCTGAAACCATATTCTCCGAAGTTCCCCGTGTTGTCGGGGATATAAGGTACATAGTTAGATTCGTTGATGTATTTCCAACCCAGAACGATGAAGATGATCACGACGGCTACTTTCAAGCCTACGATGATGCCGTTTACTAATGCACTTTCCTGGGTCCCTTTCATCAGAAGCAAGCTCATCAGAATTACAATAAAAATGGCGGGGAGATTGATCACGCCGCCGTCCCACGGACCTACCGTGAGCGCCGCGGGTAAATGGACGTCAAACCCTTCACAGAACTTGACTAAATACCGGCTCCAGCTGATACTTACCGTGGCGGCGCCTACTGCATATTCCAATACGAGGTCCCAGCCGATGATCCATGCGATAAACTCACCCATCGTGGCATAAGAATAGGTGTAGGCACTACCCGCAACCGGGATCATGGAGGCGAATTCGGCATAACAAAGACCGGCGAATGCACAGCCCAATGCCGCTACGATAAAGGAGATGGTGATCGCAGGGCCGGCCTGATTGGCAGCGGCTCCGCCCGTAATGGAGAAAAGACCCGCGCCGATAATCGCACCGATTCCCAGTGCCACAAGGCTTCCGGGGCCGAGGGTGCGTTTCAGCTGGTTACCTTCTCCGGTAGATTCCTGTAATAGTTTTTCAAGTGGTTTTTTAATCCAGAGTTGACTTGCCATATATTAGGTTCGTTGTTGTAGAAATGATGGTCTGATAAAGCTAAAAGAAAATTTGCTAACTACGTATAGAGACCAAAGAAAAAGAGGGTAAGTGCAAAACTTACCCTCTTTTATTCTTTTATTTTAAGCCTTTGCTTTTTTGGTTGCCGCCGCCGTAGCGTCCGCTGCTACTGCCGGCGCAGGTTCATTCTTCTTTGAACGCTGCAGCAGGTCAACCACGATAGGTGCCGCTACGAAGAGTGAAGAATATGTACCCACGATTACCCCCAGCAACATACAGAAGGTAAATCCGCGGATAACCGCTCCACCAAAGATCATCAGAACGATCAATACGAGGATTACCGAGATACCGGTTACAGCCGTACGGCTCAAAGTACTGTTCAACGCGTTGTTGATAACGGTCGACAGATTTTGTCCGCGTGACTTTTCGTCGGCGAGGTAATCGCGGATGCGGTCATAAATTACGACGGTGTCGTTCATCGAGTAACCGATCATCGTCAGGATCGCACCAATGAATGCCTGGTCGATGTCCAGTGACCAGGGCAACCAGCCGTTGAACAACGAGAAGATCGCGAGGATAATCACCACGTCGTGTGCAAGAGACATTACCGCACCGTACGAGAATGCCACGCGTTTGAAACGGATCAGGATATACACGAAGTTAGCCGCCAATGCAAGCAATACCGCATAAACCGCGCTCCACAGCGTGTCTTTTGCCATGGTAGGACCTACTTTGTTCGAGCTAACGATCTTCGCAGGGTTGTTAGCGATTTTCTTGGTCGCTTCCAGGATTTTCGCTTCCGCTTTCTGGTCAGCTTCCGGAGTGGTATCATCGATGAGGTAAGGAGTCGTGACTTTCACCTGGTCCTGGCCTCCGAAAGTTTTCACTTCGGTAGTTGAGCCGAGTACTTCGTCCATGTTGGTACGAAGTGCATCCGCATCCACATTGTTTTCAAAACGAACCACATATGAACGACCGCCTTTGAAATCGATACCCAAACCGAAACCTTTGAAGATAAATGAACCTACACCAATCGCGATGATGATCCCCGAAATGATGTAGAAACGGCGACGTTGTGAAACGAAATCGAAGTGGTTGTCCTGGAACCAGTTTTTGGTCAGGGCAGTAGAGAATGCGAAAGTTTTGCCGTTTTTAAGTTTTTGTTCCAGCAACAGGCGGGTAATGAAGATCGCACTGAAAAGGGAAGTCAAAAGACCCAGAACAAGGGTTGTTGCAAAACCGAGTACCAGACCTGTACCGAATGTGTAAAGGATGATACCGGTCAAAAGCGTCGTCACGTTGGAGTCGATGATGGCTGTTAATGAATGCTTGAAACCGTCACGGATCGATTGTGCAAATGCTTTTCCGCTCGCCAGTTCTGTTTTGATACTTTCGTAGATGAGTACGTTGGCATCCACCGCCATACCGATCGAAAGCACAATACCCGCAATACCCGAGAGTGTCAGTACCGCGCCGAGAGAAGCCATTACACCCAACAGGAAGAACAAGTTGATCAATAGCGCGATATCAGCAATCCAGCCAGCCTGGTTGTAATAGGCCACCATGAACACGAGTACGATCAAAAGACCTACAGCCGAAGACCACAAACCGTCGTTGATAGCCTCCGCACCGAGTGAAGAACCTACAACCGCTTCTTCCACGATGTGCGTTGGAGCAGGCAGTTTACCTGCTTTCAATACGTTCGCCATATCCTTGGTTTCTTCCACAGTGAAGCTACCGGTGATGGACGAGTTACCGTTTGGAATTTCGCCTTGTACGGTCGGAGCGGTGTAAACCAGGCCGTCGATGATGATCGCTACCGGGCGGCCTATGCTGCGGGCAGTCAATGAGCGCCATTTGCGGGCACCTTCACCATTCATTTGCATGGTTACTTCCGGACGGCCACGGTCGTCGTAATCGTGGTTTGCGTTCACGATCACGTCACCTTCCATGGCTGCTTCTCCATTGGTTTTCTTAATGAAATACAAAGGCAAAATCAGTTGGTTGCCGCCTGCTTCGGTTCCCTTGCGGTCCCACATGAACACGAGGTCAGAAGGAAAAAGCGAGCGTACTTCGGGACGGCGCAGGATTTCGCTGGCGCGCGCAGTGTCTTTCAGGTATACACCAAGGCCTTGCGGCATTGGCACGAACAGGCTGGTCAGCGCAGCGCTTTGGGCCGCTAATGCAGCTGAGTCGGTAGCAGTAGAGTCCGCTTTTTTCTCTAACTGGGCAGCCAGGCCGCCCTCAGTTGATTTTTTAGTAGTATCGGTAGAAGCAGTTGCAGGTGCGGCACCTCCCGGTGCGGCAGTTTTCTTAGCCGCTTTTTCAATTTCAGCTTGCTGGGTCAGGTAACGGCCCAGGCCTTCGAGGCCAGCGCCTAATTCTTGAGTCAGGTATACTTCTGCAAATTCCAGTTTCGCAGCGCCGGAAAGCAGGCGGCGAACACGCTCAGGGTTATCTACACCCGGAAGCTCCACCAAAACGCGGTTCTGGCCTGGCAGACGCTGAATGTTCGGGTTCGTTACCCCGAATTTGTCGATACGTGCCTGGGTGATCTGGAATGCACGGTCGATAGAACCGTCGATCTCCGTGTTCAGCATTTTGATTACGTCCGAATCAGATGAGTTGCTGTTGATCTTGCCGCGGTTGGCGCTGGTAGCGAATACCGAAGCGAGGCTGGTGTTTGGAGCAGCTTCTTTGTATGCGCTTACGAAACGGTTGATAAATGTGCTGTTGTTGGCCGATTTATCCTCACTTGCTTTTTTCAATGCATTCTGGAAAGCCGCACTCCGGGCGTTACCGCCAGCCATCCCTTTCAGGATGTCGGCAGGGGCTACTTCCAATACTACGTGCATACCACCTTGCAAGTCAAGGCCAAGGTTCAGTTCGCGCTCGGTAACCTCCTGCAAAGTATGGCCGAGGTATACCTCTTCACGCCACAGGGAGTCGATGTAATGTTGTTTTTTGGTCAAATCAACCTCTCCTTTCGCATCGGTCGCATAGGCGATCGCCTTGCTTTTGAAATTGCGCGACACAAAAGTGAAGGACAGGTTATAGACGCTAATAAGGGCGATGACGATCGTCAACGCGATTATCCCGTTCTTGTTGGTCATTTTGAAATGAAAAATTTAATTAAAATCCTTGAAATACAACTGGAAACCGCCCGGCCGGAACGTAAATGGCGCAGGCTTTCTGGGAAAATGCGGACATGTGGGCCATGCGGGCCCGCTCACACATTACGGAGCGTTGGTGACGATAAAACGGCCGAAAACCCGCTGGAAATGTGAAACCAGGTACACTGGTTCATTGAATGCAGTCCGGACGACCAGTTTTTGGGCAACGAAATGCCAGACAGGTTGAGGTAAAAAATAAAGATATTGATAAAAATCGAAGGAAATGGCGGGCGTAATGACCGCATTCAGGCTAAGTGCACTTATTTCAGGCTGTTCCGGCTGGCTGGGCGGAGTGTCGGCTCTCTTAGCCAGATCTTTGGCGATCGCCTCCGTCCTGGTCCCGTGAAAAGCGCCCCGATCCGTATGATCCGACCACGACCGCGCTCCTGCCACCGTCAATAACATGACGGCAAGCATTAAGCTGATGGCCTGGTTAATCACTCGTACAGTCTTCACTTTCAGATTCGGGATTTCAATGAAACCGCAAATTTGATTCGAAAAAATCAGAATCGCAAGATAAATTTCCCGTAGGTCGATATTACTATTCTGTTAATAACTTGTGTTTTGTGTGTTTTTGGGGTGAAAATAGACGTTTTGAGTAAACAATCTTGTAAGCGAATGATAGTCAACAAAATAAAAGTGGAGAATCTAATGCGGGCATGATGCTAGCTTTCAGCGAGGGTAGCGTAGCCCAGCGGGACCGAAAACCCGTCGTCGGAAGCGAGGGTGAAGGCAGAAACTTCAGCAGATAGTTTGAGCGATACGACGAAATCGTATTCCACCGGGATAAACCATCCCAGCAGCCAGGTTACGAGCGTGTCGAAGTTTTGGTTGTGAAGATATTTGTCGAGCCCCGCCGGGTCCGGAATTTCTATATCGACATTGATTTGAGGCAAATAAGTATCCAGCTCACCCCCTAGCGAAGTGTCCGCGCCGAGCAACGCGTCACCCATGCTTGCATTGGATTCGTAATGGTATTTTAGACCAAAAATGGTCTGTATCTCCACCGGCACCCGCAATGCGACGGACATGATTTCCGCGGCCTTATCAAGGTTACCCCGATTTTCGGAAACAAGCGGCAGGAATGGCAGCAGCTGCACGAAAATGCTTTCATCCAACGAAGACGGCGCCTGCCAGAATGCTTTCAACTCTTCCAATAACCCGGAGCCAGGGACTAGTTCCCAGGCGCATTGTTCCAGGCGCGCCAAGCTCACGCGGTTGAGAAAAAACTCCTGTTCCAAAGGCAGGAAAAACAACCGGGATTGCTGCTCCTTCTCCCGTTGGAGCCGAATTTCATCGACTTTCTTTTTCGTCGAATTCAAATTGGCCGACGATGGCAGATGGAAAAGCTGCTCGGGCAAATGGTCGTAAATGCCGCTCCGGTTGGACTCGATTACCCGACCTTTAAAATTACCTATTTCCAGCTCACGCGTGTTTTCAATATCTCGATGGCTGCGCCGTTTGAAATCCCCCAGCGGGCGGAAAAGGATTTGCCTGGCGGGAATATCGTTTTCAAGCCATGAACTGGCAATGAATTCGGCTTTAAGGTCGGGGTGGGGTTCCATTTTTAGTCAGGAGTTGTCATGGGTGGTCAGGAGTTGCTGGGTAGTGTGACTACCTGAATGGGGTACATGCCTGTGGAAAGTCGGCTTATTTTGAGTTGCAATAATTCACATTCGCGTGCCCAATCGTCGCCTTCGCGAGCTGGTGAGGTGGGCGTTAGGCCAATCTGCAAACAGCGTACAAAACCCTGACCGGGCATTTTACCCGGTATAAAGTGCGGCTTTATCTGCACTTTGCGTAGCCGGTCGCCCAGTTCGGCGGTACAGAATGCACGCATATCCTCCAACGTCACGAGTCTGTTCCGGGTGACGATGTTCTTTCGGAGCTGATTTACATAATCTCCTTCATCGGGTTTGGATTTCCCACCGGACGAGCGGGTAAGCATAGTAATGTCCGCGCCGCTCACGCCTGAGGTCGCGTACGATTGCAGCCGCGTGCCTGCGGGAATGCCATTCGCCTGCTCGGCCAGGGTGCTCCAATAAGAAATAAAAATTACGTCGGGATTTTTATCTCCGCGAATCACCAGAAATGGCTGAGCGGTAGTTTCACTGGCTTTTTTGATACCCAGTTTCTGCTCGATCCGCGCCATATTCTGCGCAATTTCGCGAAGGATAGAAGCCAGAAAGTCCTCGCCGATGGCATTGAAAGCCGTCACTTCGTCGCGAAGCAGTTCCAGGAGCTGGTATAAGATCGCCCGTGCGTCACGTTTGTCGAAACGGCCGATTCCTTGCCTGCGAAGTGTGTATACGCGGGCTGCGCCAGCGGGCGGAGTGCCATTGGAAGCCGCTTCTTCGTCGGTATAGAGGCTTTTTTCGGATGCCGTGTAAGCCTGATTTTTTTGATTAACCACACTTTGAACACCCATAAAGGCATCGCTGCTGGGTAATGCAATGCCATTCAGTCCGGTTTGCAGGCGGTAGGTGATTTTGTTGAGCTGTTTGTTCTGCACGGGAAATGCATTCAGCGAAACATTCATTTGTTCAAACCCTGCCGCCGGAAATATAGCCGGCCAGGTGATTTGGACCCATGTCAAAGGCTTTTTCAGCGATTGCAGCGCCCGGGTATCGAACATACTTCCAAATGCATCGGGATAGGGTTCAGCTTTTAGTTTGCCCTTCTCCCAGGAATCGTCGCTGTTTATGCGGACGAAGCTGTTGTGATAGATCAGAATGGAGTTGTCTACGGCATTGTCCTGTAAGCCATGCAGGACGGGAAGCGCTTTATTGTTCCATTGCCAGTTCGTTGCTTGCAGGAATTCGCGATACTGATATTCTCCGGAGTCGCCAGCCCAATCGAAATAGAACCGGAAACCCTCCCAGGAAGAAATACCCGGCTCAACTTCCAGGCCGAGCCAAATGCTTTGCTCACCGCCCGTTTGGGGTAATGTTTTGGCTGTCAGTGTTTTTGTTCCCTTTTCTATGGCGAACAGCCCTAGAGGCGTAGCGTATTGTGCGATGGTTGCATTCACGAGGGGGTAGCGGTCGACCGGAGCGAAATGGACTTCGGTACTTTCGCCCTTCCGCGCATTGGTGCGCTTGCCGGTGAGTTGGTTCTCCGGCTCGATCCAGCCCGCAGGCTCTTGCGGGCGCGCCTGTACGATAGCCGTGGCGGGTTGGGGTGCATTGTGGGTATCAGGGGACAGGATTTCGGCCAGGCGGGTCATCAGCCGTAGTTCGGTATGCTCGATTTCCTGTCCTACCTTTTCAAATTCTACCGAACATGCCTCTACCAGCAGCCGCACGAGCGGGTCGAAATGATCGGTCTGATTGTCGTCGATGCCCCAGAGCTCGGCGCAGCGTCTGATCAGCCGGCGGGAAATGTTTTCTTTGGTGTAGCTCAGCGTTTCGGGCATATCATTCTATAGATAACGGTGATATGAAAATGCGTTCGAAGAATATGAATGGCTCGTTAGTGCTCCGGATCATAGCTTTAATTTCAATGCCTACGCGTTTGCGGATATAATTGTTGGTTTTGCTCAAAACCTCAAATTCTTCCATTTCAACCCTGATCTTGACATTGGCAAGCCTTGGTTCGTAAGTCCCCACTGCTTCTTCGAGTGATTCGCGGATGAGGTCTTTCCATTTGATCTGGGACAAAACTGAAAAATCATGTTCCCACAGTGCGCACCCATAGCGGCTGTCGAACCGGTTTTCGTCGAAATGGGTTACCATCAACAGGTATAAATGCTGGTGGATGGCCTCTCTGTCAGGGCATTTCGGGTGCGGCAGGCCAGCCACGATGCGGTCGAGCGCGAGAGGCAAAGAATAGTTTTGATCTTCCATCCGGCGTTTAATAAATTGTGGTTGTATTAATGAAAGTCTGGCTTATTTTTGTTTATCCACCAACTTCCGCCGTCCCCGATGAACCTTCCGTTTGTTAAAACTGTCACGCAACGTCTCCAACTATTGTATGCAGTCGTTCTGATAGCCGTGCTGACATTGGTAGGTGCGCTGGGTTTTTGGGTGACCGATTACAACGACGCCTACCCGATGGCGATGGCATGTTTTCTGGTTTTCGGCATTCTGCACGTTTACCTGCTTTCACAATGGTTTGACATCCTTTTCGAGAACCGTTCCGCCAGAGCGATCGGTTTTACACTGCTGATCACGCTGCTGACGGCATTAGTGGTTATTTTCCTTTACCATAAGCTGGCAGGCGAGCTTTCAAAAGGCCTGGGTATGGCCACGGCGCTGGTCGGTTTTCTGTTTCCGGTATTTGTCGCGCGGGTCTATCAGAATTACCTTGAAATACCCCTCAAAGAATACAAAAAATGGTATTATCCCGTAGGCCAGCCGTTGCCTGATATGGACCTGCTCGATCTTTCCCGCGTGCTGGTGATCCAGTTTGAGTTTACCAAAAAGGCCGACGAAGCCGCATTCACGAACTTCCGGGCCAAAGCACCGCATTCAATGCTCTTTGGCGAGCTGTTCTTCATCTTCCTGAACGACTACAACGACCGCAACCCCGGCAACCCGGTGGAATACCTCGCGCCCGACGAAGCGCCTTACGGATGGCTCTTTTATAAAAAACAGCCCTGGTACAAGCGCCGCGTTTATATGGATCCGGACCTGACGTTCCAGGCCAACCGCATTGTCGATAATGAGACGATCGTGGCGGTGAGGGCTTAAAGGATTGTCATATTGAACGGAGTGGCCGCCGCTGCGGTCGAAACATTCTATAAGATAACTTCGTGGATGTAGCATTGTCAAGGAGCGGAGTCGAAACATCTTGCACGATGCCTTCGACTCCGCTCAGGCTGACATCTGTTACCAGCGGTTGGTGTGCGGGGTGCCAAATAGCTTGATTTCGCGCGCCGACAGCGTAATGCTCGTAGTCATGGGCATGGAGCCGGTTTCTACAAAGCTTTCGGCATATTGCACGCAGTACACGTCGGTGAGTTCGAGCTCCTTTTGAGTTTGTTCTTCGTCCACATTCTTGAAAGTAATTTTTGCGGATGACTTTTTTCCGTCCGGGTCCACCATCCACTCCCAAAGGCTCTTGCTATCGTCGGCGCTGGAAGAGTCAACTTGTATAAAGACATTTCCGCCGTACACTTTGGAAGAAACACGTCCTTTATCGTCGGTGGATTGCGACAGGGAGTAGCTGCATGAGATTACGGCGATGCCGTCGCCCGACGGGCCGCCATCCCAGGTGAAATAAGCGTCAAAACTTGAAGCTGGCATAGTTGTAAGTGTTTAAAGTGATTGAATTGATTATGGATATATTGACTTAATTGAGCGTAATAAGCGAGCCCTGAACGACCGTGGTGCCACTACTTTTGAGTTCGGCCAGGGCGTCCCCTTCGAGCGTAAGCTGCGGTCCTTTCATTTTCGCACTGGCGGTACCTTCGGTATTCAATTCGGTGCCCGCTTTGATATTGGTGTCGGTACCGCTTTCGATTTTGATATTCTGATCGGCCTTCATGGCGATTTCGCCTGCATGTAGGTCAAATTTTCCGCCAGCACTGACCGTAATGTCCTCGGTCGCCTCAATGGTAATTTCCTTGGTTTTGACTTCTAATAGCCCGTTTTCAACGTGCAGACTGATCTTGCCGTCGTCTTTGAAAGCGAATTCCAGGAAGGTGTCGGTCTTCTCCCGGTTGCTGATCTGGATTTTGGCGTCGCCATCCTCGTCGATGAAAATGACCATATTGCCCGAACGGGTCGCTATGACCTTGATATCGTTGTTGTCCGACGTGTAGCTGATATCTTCTTCCGGTTTGGGATAAAGGCAGGTCATGACAAACGGGTTTTCGGCCAGGTTTCCTTCATACCCTACCATTACCATGGCACCCACCTCGGGCACAAAGTTGACTCCCCGGCCCGTGGCGTTATGCGTGGTCCCTACCCGCATCCAGATCGACTCCTGATCCTGCTGGCGGCTCTGGCTCCAAAAAAACTTCACACGCACGCGCCCGAGGCTTTCGTTATCGTCATTGGCAATCACTTCGGCCTGTTCGGTCTCGCCCTGTGGATTGCGCACATATGGATTGTTCGGCGGATGCTGCGCCGATTCCGGCACTGCATTGAACGTATTCTGATAGCTTCCCGCCGTATTGACTTCGTGGCGGATATGTACCACACGATATTTCCCGAAATTCTCCTCATAGGCTTCACCACGCTCGTTCAGTCGCTGGCCTTTTACTGCCAGCACGGTACCCACGCTCATGGTAGGCGTTTCGCCCGAACCCCGGAAATCAACCATGGACGTAACCCTCGCTGAGCGTTCCATCTTGGTGAGTTCATCAATCTCGCCCTGGCCAGCCACGATCTCTGGCGATGGCAGGAGGGAAGTTTGGGCAAAAAGGCTGTCAGATTGTTCCAAAGCGAACTCGCTGAGCGACGTCAGCCCATCCACATTCTGCTGCGACGATTGCCCGGTGAATACCTCGGGAATGGTGTAGTTATAACCTTCGTAGCTGAATGCAGCCGGTTGCAGCTGCAATGCCACATCGAAGTTTTGCAAACCATCCACCAGAAAATCAACCTCTTCCTGACTGTTGTTGCCGAGTACGAGCTCGCGGCCATTGTAATAGAACCATTCGCAGCACCGGTCGGCTACCCGGCAGAGGAATTTGTAATTGCTTTCATTGTATTGGGTAAATGGGACTTGTCTGCCTCCGTTTTCAGGGTTAAGCTGTTTCCGGAGCAGATTTTGCGGGTAGGGTTGAAGGACCGTATTGAAAATGTCCTGAACTGTCCCGCGCAGGAAGGAGCGCCGCTGTACCGAGTCTTCGAGCACAATGGTTGGGCTATATCCTTTCAATACAAATGCGCTGCTCATATCGCTCAGACTGCGAAGGCGGATCTCGGTTACAATGCCTTGGAATACAAAGTCGAAGGAATCGGAGCCGAGGCGCGGGCTGAACGAGAAAGTGATTTTCTTGCCCATGACCGCGCGGTGCGAACGGTTGAAAAAATGCTCTCCTTCATCTTCCAGCTGATCGAATGGGACCAGCAGCTCAAACCAGTGATGCGCAAACAAATCCTGCTCGATCACCAATCCGAGGTGCCGGGTAATCTCTACGCCGCCTTCGATTTCAATGCTCGTGTTAACCTGTCGTGCCATTTAACTGCTTATTTCAACCTGACCGATTTTAACTTTCTGCGGTAAGATTACCAGCTCGTAAACCAATGCGACACTGCTGTCGCGTAGGAAATAGTCCTTGCCCCGGTGCTGCGGCAGATAGCCTCTGGTATCCGGCACGTGCGCCAGCTTGTTCCCGCGGATCGTCGACTGCTTTGCCCGGAAGGATTCCCGGAAACCGACGCAATAGGCTTCTTCAAACTCCATTTTGCGCAGGACCTGCGAGTCGTTGTCGTATTTGAACTCCACCTGCCCGCTGAGCTGGCGGTCGTTTTTGAATGCCCAGTCGTAGAGCAATGCAAAATCGTCGTTCTTCGTGGGCGAGATGGTCATTCGTATCAGCCGCGCCTTGGGCGAGTCCGTCGGGCTCCCGCGCTCGTCGGCATTGCGGTTGCATCCGTAGGCGATCTTTTTGACCGTGAACTCTTTTCCGTCCAGGGTAAGGTGCGCTTCTACTCCGATACTGGCATCCTGCTCGGCCATGGCTAAAAGTTTTCGAGTTTTGCTTCGTTGATTTCCACGCTGCCGGCCGTTACGGTAATGCAAGTGATAAAATTCTGTAACCGGTTGGAAAGCGCCTTGTCGAGGTCGTCGGTACCGTCGTCAAACATTTCTACAAATTCAATGCAAATCGCCTCCTTGAAACTCAGGGTTTTGAAAGAGCCGGTCTCGCCGAACTGCTCCACCGTAAGATCGTATTTCTGCGAAGGCTTGTTGGCCCATTCGACCAGAAAATCGTCGAGGACCATTTCCAGCTCCATATACAAATGCGCCCACTGGATCGGCGAGGTAATGGACATCGCGTCGTCCACCGTCTGATGCAGTTCAAATTGCATGAACATGACGCTGTACTCGTGATCGCCGTCGATTTTTACGTTTGCGCTGAATGGCATAGTTTATGAGTAGATGAGTTTAAAGTTTATGAGTTCGTGAGTTAGAGTGATTGACTCATAAACTCTTAACTCATGAACTCACGGTCATTGCTGCGCATACTCCGCCGCCCAGGCGGCAGCGTCCAGATCATCTCCCTTCTGTCCCGTCAGGGCTATCATGAAGTTTTTCGCGGGGAAATAGGGTACCATGTGGATGTCGAGGTAAACCTTGTCTTTCTGGTCCTTATCCTGCTCGAAACGCATGACGCTGAACTTCTCGATCAGCTTGCCGGGGCCGGTAACGCTGTCGAGGAACTTGATGATCTGCTTTTTCAGATCGTTTTTGGTGTTGTAATCGAAGTTTTCGAATGCGCGGCGGTTCAGGAAGTCGATCAGCACTTTGGTAATGTAGTCGAAAACGCGTACCACCGAATAGGTCTGCAAACCAACATTATCGCCATTGAACAGCGTTTTGGCCGAGAATGCCATTACCTTGCTGTATTCATTCACCATTGGGATCAGCCCCATTTTTTCCAGATCGGCGATTTCCGATTTTTTCAGCGGGAACCGCACGCCGTCCACTTCGTTGAGCGTACCGTGCTTTTTACCCGCAGCCACCTGCGACATCAGTGTTTTATACACATTACCGGCCAATGCCGTCGATGGCGGAATGTACAGATCATCCTCTTCGCCCAGGTCGTCGTGTCTGGCACGGCCCACCAGCCAGTTGCAAGTCATCATCACATTCGACAGATGCGCCGCGCCGCCGGTCAGGTTAGCCGATTCGAAAAGTTCCATCACGTCCTCCGGCGCATCCAGGTGCATGAAGTCGGTTAACAACATAACCTTGTTCTTATGCGCCATTTTCGCCCATTTGTCTACTACTTTACCCGAACCCAGGTAGCCCGGCACGTTCAGGATCGAGTAGTTTTCGCGCAGATCTAGGCGGTCGTATTTCGAAGCGAGTTCCTCGCCTACGGCATCGATGAATGTGGTAACGTCCAGATCCTGTAACTGATCGGCGGCCGCATTCAAGAATGTGACGTTTTTGACCTTATCCTGCTCCGTATTTTTGAAGAACATCGCCACCGAGCGGTAGGATTGTTCCAGCGGGCGGATCTGCTCCACGGCCTTGCCCAGGTTTTCTTTCAATAATTCAAATGCGGCGTCTGCCTGTTTCTGACCCGCTTCGATCATGTCCGGCACGCTTTCCGCGCTGCTCAGCAGCTCCGACCATAATTCCAGGCGCTTTTTCAATTGCTGGCGCTCTTTCTTCTTGTCGGCTTCGGTGAGAAATATCTTTTTCCGGGCCTTTTTCTCCGGGTTAATATTAGCAGCGCCTTCGATAATCGTTTCTACGAGGTCGAAGCTGCCATATTTGGCGAGCTGCGGAAGGCCGGTTTCCAGCGGAATTGCCACGCGTTCGCGAAGCGCCGGCGTGGCTTCCTGGGATGTTTTTGTATCGTCTGCCATGTGAATGATCGAATGACTGAATGATTGAATGACTGAATGAATTGTGATTGAATGAGCACTTTCGATTCTTGAATTACCAGTGCACTCCAACCGGAGGTATTCGGTCATTCAATCATCGCTCCGGCGACCCGGTCGATCATTCAATCATTAACTTCTATCGCTACCCTGCTTCCTCCAACTCGTTAATCAGCGTCTGGAACACGCCGAGCAATGCGGCTTTGGCTTCGGGTTTTTCCAATGCGGCTTTCAGGATTTTGTTCACTTTGAGGTGCCTTACTACCTGCTGGTAGGCTTCGCTGCGTGCGTCGAGGTCTTGCAGGAATGCGCTTTGGGCTATAATTCCTTTTTTACCAAAATCCCCGAGATTTCTGAACCGCAGGTTCTCGTTGATAAAACTGCCGTCGGAAGTGATGAACTCTACTTCCGCTTCGGGCTGGTAATGCGCGAAAACTTCGTCAATGGTTTTGAGATCGTAAACCATTTCCGGCCGGGGCGACGGGTCGCTCGTCAGCTGCGTGGCGAAAAGCGTGCGGTTTTGAGGAATATCAGCAATCCCTTCACTGGACTGGTCGATCTTGCGTTCATTACCGCCTATTCCGTAGTTGAACATAGTTGTATAGGATTAAGTAAATACTGTTGTTACTAACCGATCAAAACTGTGGGACAGCCCGCTACGATACTTCCGCCGTGGGCCGTGGTGTCGCCGAGGCGTGCCGCGGGTTTTCCCCCGATAAGCACCGACGTGGAGCCCATAACTATGGAGTCGGGCGGGCCTGTACATACGCACATGTCGCCGACACAAGCGGCCGGCTGCCCGCCTATAAGCACAGTGGGGGTACCCGGGGGCAGCACGGGTCCGCCTACATGGGGCACCGGAGGTGTTCCGGGGGTAACCATCGGGCATATGTGCATATCGCCAATTCTTGCTGCGGGTTGGGACATGGTTTTAAGGCTTTCGGCTGTCGGCCATCGGCTTTCGGCCTCGAGCTGTCAGTCTGGTAAATGTTATAAATTTGAATGCGCTATTTTGAAAGCTGCTTCGCGCGCTTGAAATCGAAGAGCGACGTGAGCGATACACCGAGCCCGATGGCCGCTGCGCCCACCGAGACGTAAATGCCTGGTTTCGCATAGCTGGTGAGGCCTTCCGGATTGTCGATCAGCTTCTTGTATTCTTTGTAATCCTTGTTGAGCATGCTGTAAGTCACCGCGCCGAACGCGAGCGCTGCCACGCCGGCTCCGAGTTTGATCGCGCCCCATTTGCGGGCATTGGCTGCTGCTTCGGCGTTGGGTTTATTGAGTTCTTTAAAAACCCGCTCCCCTTCCTTCGCGTCCTCAGGCTTCGCAACCGGTGGCCGGTCCGACGCCCGGCTTACGACCGGCTCTTTTTTACGTTGTAACGAGTCATACATAGCCGACGGTTTGGGGCTTACCGGCACCGATTTGGCGCTTTCGGCAGAATTGAATGCGACGCGTGTCAGGAACACGATCCAGTCGTTGCCTGATTTGTCGGCCCGGAGCTCGGCTACCCGTGCAATGGGTGCGTACGGCGTATTGTCCTTGTTGCTTTTGCCTTTGAATTGCTGGGTGTAGAACACCTTTACAAACGGGTATTTATCGACTTTGACGTCAGACACCACCAGGTTGGTAAATTCAATGGTATTGGTTTCTGATTTGACATAAAACAGGTCAAAATTACTCAGGTACTTCTCGATGGGCGTGTCGAGGCCGGGTGCGCTGCCTTTATGTTTCGGATCCACATCGTCCTCCACAATCACGCCGTCGTTGATAAATATCTGGTCATTGCTCGGCATGTAACTGTTCATCATCAGGTAGCGGCGCTCGTAATTGCTGAGGTCTTCGTTGGCAATCGCATTGAGCAGATCGTTGAGACCTTTGACTTTCTCGCGCGCCAGTACGCGTATCTCGTCCGCATCCCTGCGTGTGAGCGCCTGTGCGCTTGCGTGCAAAGCAGCGCCCATTATGCCCAGTAATAGCAAGGCAGCCCGCCATTTGAAACTGGTAAAGTTTTTCATTCCCGTTTTCATATTTTCAGTTGCTTTTTGGGTCTAAATCAATGATCTGCACCTCTACGCGCCGGTTCATGCGCCGGTTCTCCTCGCTGTCGTTGGGGCGGGCCGGGAACTTGCTGCCGACGCCCATCGCCGCGATCACCCCTTCGGGAACGCCTTTGCCGATGAGGTACCGGGAGATTACCCGCACGCGGTATTCCGAGAGCGTGACGTTCAGGCCGGGGTTGCCTACATTGTCGGTATGGCCGGTAATGCGCAAGCCTTTATTCTTGTTTTCAAGGATGTACAGTGCTACCGAATCGAGGTAGGTACGCGATTGCAGCGGCAGCTTGTAGTCGCTTCTTGGAAAGTAGAGCGTTTTGTCAGAAGCGGTAATGCCCCTGGCGGGCGGCGTTTCGACATAGGCTACTGCCGGTGCCGGGCGCTCCGTTGCCCGCTCTGCCACACGCAAAGTCTTCAAAGTAATGCCCTCCTTCACCGAGGCCATGGCCGTAACCAGTTCCGGCTGGCTGGATGCAGGTGCAATGCCGAATTTATAGCTTCGGCCTGGTACGAGGTCGGCGAAATAATGGCTGTCGTTTACGCGGTTCAGGGAAATGTCAGGCTGGCCGTCGCTCCATAACCTGCACAACATTCCCTGCTGGGCTTGCAGGATATTGACGGACAGGATGGACCGCTGGCGGTTCAGTTTGATAATGTACGTCCGGGGCTCCTGGTCGGTTTTGTCGAGGATCAGGTTTCCGTTGTAAGACTGGTAACCAACGGATTTAACTTCAATAGCTACAATATCTTTCTCTGTAAACACGATTTCAGCCCTTGGGCGATCAGTTGTCAGAGAGAAGCAATCCTTTTTTTGTTTTTGGGTATAATAAAGGCAGATCTCCGCAGGTAGCCGTTGGTCGGACAATGCATCGCGCACTTCGATCCGCCTCACAATGGAAACGGCTTTCAGCGAATCCTTCAATTCAAAATGCTTTTGCTCCGACTGGGCATACGGCTCGTCGCTGGTTTGTTTGCCTAATGGCATCATGGCTAATGTGATGAAAAACGTGCCTTCGGTTTTGCCGTCGATATTCACCGGGATATGCTGTGTCTGGAATTGCGGGCATTCGATGGTCAGCTCGATGATGTGGCAAGGTAGTTCTACATTGAATACGCCGAGGCTGTCGGACTTGCCGAGTCGCTGTTTACCCTGCTCGGTTTTAGCGGAGAGACTGGCAACAAGCGGCGTCGCGCCCGAAATATCGGTGATCTTGCCCGCCAGGTAACCACATTGCGCATGCAGCGGAGCGGTCGCGGCCTGAACCAAAAGCAGGATGATGTATAGCCTGGTTTTCATTGTCCCTCGTTGGTTTCGACCCCTATATTTCCCAATAAAACTTCCCAGTTCACCGTATCCTTTCCATCGATGGTTTTCTGATACGATTCAAGTTTGACACGGATATTCTTGCGGGTAATATCCCCGTAGGCGACCTTTCCGTTGGCTGAATAACCTTCAAAAACCTGCTGTCCGGCGATCGTGCCATAGTAGTTGCCGTCAGCCTCCTGTTTCAGCTCACTCACATATTTGACCTCATTCCAGGTAATATTGATTTTGGCATACGGCAGGAGTTTCAGGCGGTTGAGGTATTCTTTAACCGGATACTTTTTCACCCCTTTTGCCGAACTCACGGCCACGGTAGCCTGCGGTTCGAACAAGCTTAATGCTTGCTGTACCGCCTTGTTCTTATCTTCCGATTTCATGCTTTTATCGCCAATAATGCGCAGGTAGGAGGTGAATTCATCCACCCGGCGAATGCCTTTCGCACTGTATTCTTTGTATTCGGCATCGGTCAGTACCGGTTTTAGTTGTTCTTTCGGTGCGGGCGGGACGTCTTTCTTGGCAACAGGCTGGTTTTGGGCAGGATCCGGTTCTTTCCTGACGATTTCTCTTTCTTTTTTTTCAATCTCCTTATGTGCCAATGCAAGTAATGGCGCCACATCGACTACATCGCGCAGGATTTCGTGCCGGCCGTCGCGGTAAATCACCGTTGCCACTTCCTCTTTGTTAATCGACGCCGCATTGCCTTCCATCGTGAGGTAGTTGATCACGTCGTCGCTTTCATAGGAAATGTTGCCGGTAATCACGGTCAGCGGGACGCTTTTGATGATAATGTCCTGGCTCACGTTTCGGGGAGGAGCCTTGTAAAATGCTTCAATTTGCGTCTGGGCTTTGTTTGGGCTTTCGTTCAGCTCGGAAATCACCATAAATTGCCCGGCCGACCCGAATATGACGAGAAAGCGTTTCCGGTGATAGACCCGCGGGATGCCGTCCGAGGCGACCCATTCGAGTTTGCTGTCCATGGCACGGCTCAGTTTGGCTTGTACGGGGTTCCCGTTATCGAGCCAGATCCGGTCCTGGGCAAATACCTGCATTGCGAGCAGCGTCATCAAAAGGGTAAAGAGTTTCTTCATCATTCCATTAGTTTTCGTAAGTGATGAGGCTCATCGTGATGTCGTTGGCCGTCACGTCCTCGATCCGCCATTTCCCGAACCGGCCTTCTCCGGTTTTAAATGCGATCACGGTATTGTCCGTTTGGTCGCTGAATACATAGGTAATGCTCATGCTACCGTAGTTTGCGACCCGCACGAGATCCAGGTACGTGAGTTTATCGTAATCGGCAAGGTTCAGATTCGCGAATTGCAACTTGTTCGCGGAATTAATTTCAAGCACAGTTCCCCTGCCTGTGATGGCAAAGAAATCAATGGTAACATCGGTTTTCGGGTCGTTTGCATTAGTTATTACAGTTCCGGTGTCAAGGTCGTACCAAAGCGCCTTGGTTCTGGCAACCTTCACGGAGTTGCGTATCACTACGGCGGGTGGTATAAGGGTCGTTTTGATGTCCAGTATTTCTCCGTAGGCTATTCCGCCACCCTCATTCCGGGCGTAGAGCGCAATGTAATAGCGGGTGTCGGACATAAGCCCTGTTATTTTCTGATTCTGAATCAAAACCGGGGTTTGCCCGGGTGTTTCACCAAGTTTGATCACCTTGTCTTTCTGAACATCTAGTGCGGATGCGGCACCGTATACCAAACCATATTCCTTAATGACGCCGCTCTTTTTCTCCTGCCGGTCGTTCTTGCTGCCAGGATTGTTGATTGTTCCGCTGACAGTGATCTCGGTGCGTTTGATATCCACCACTTCCAGCTTTGACAATACAGGTGGAAGCGGATCGACCGGTGCAAAGAGGTTGCACGACTGAAATAGCGCAGTCGATATGAAAGCCACCCATGTGAACAGCCCGTTTTTCATGAATTTAAATAATTTACCTTACGTTTACGTGTATACGCTTACGGTTTGTCGTAGGTTAAAATAGTCACTTCCATATCGCCACCACTTGCGGAGCCAGGCCGGCGGTCTTCGCCGTGGGCATCGACACGCAGCTTGCCGTACCTGCCCTGATTGGTCATAAATGCGATCACCGTGCCGTTTTGCAACTGGTTTGCCATTACATCTGTGTAGCTGCCGTTGATGAAGCCGGTACTAAGGTTGGCCCGGGTCAGGTCGCTGTATTTTACCTGGTCGAAATTCACAGCACCTAAAACCGCGAACTTCGCTCCGTTCCTGGGGTAAATGCCTGGCTTGTCGTTATAGGGGTACCAGTTTAAATCTTCGGAGCCTACTTGCGACACCAACGCCCCCTGATCCAGGTCATAAGGGTTGGAATAGTACATGGTGAACGATTTCTTAGGTGTAAAAACAGTAGGTTCGCCGAGTGAGAAGCCGGTCGTTGCATCACTGTAAATGATGCCACCCAGGGTAATCGCATACGCGCGGGCATAATAGGTGGTTCCCGCGGTTAATCCGCCTACATTGACTGTAAAGCTACCCTTGGCCGCCTTGCCGTTTGCTGTCGCCCGGCTGTCTTTGGTGGTAGGCTCATTGTTGGTCGACGAATAGCAGACCCCGAAGGACGAGATTTCGGCATTGCCCAGGGACAATATATTGACGACGACGTCAGCCGACACCTTGGAGGTAGTGGTTATCTTACCTAAGGAAAGCTCTGCAAAAACGTAGTCATCCGTTTTGAAAGTCGCCACAGGCCCGTATCCTATGCCGCCGCCCTGGTTTCGGGCGTAGGTGCGCACGTAATAGGTGGTAAGCACGGAGAGCCGGTTGATTTCCCGTACAAATTCAAACGGGGTGGGAGGATTGTCTTCTCCTACCTTGATCACTGTTCCGGCTTCAAGGGTAGGCTGGTTTTGAGTACCCCAAACAAAGCCATATTCAAGGATTTTGCCGCTTTTCTTTTCCTGACGATCGTTTTTAGGATCGAGATTATCGATTTTTCCTCTCACGGTTGCGCCCGATGTCCACACCTGCTCAACACTCACCTCCGATGCCGCGGGCGCCAGCGGATCCACCGGTGCGAACATATTGCATGCCGCGTTGAGGAGAGCAATTATTGTAAAGATTAATAAGCTGGTTAACTTTTGCATGGCTTTAATCGCTGTGTTCAGCGGATTGGTTCATTCATATTTTCAGGAAGCTGCGGGGGCTGCCGGACGCCAGTCGTTATCCCAATATTCGATCAGCTGCGGGCTTGCAACCCTTCCGCGGAAGGAAACAGTGGTGTCGTAATGCGTTTGCGGGATCAGGTGGTTACGCAGGCGCGTGATCCACGGCTGTGCGTGACGCGGCGTGAGCAATCCGCCCATGCCCATCTGGTTTTCGCGTTCGGATAATGTCACGCCATAGTTGGCATCGCTGTTACCGACACCCTTGACGTGGTTCAATCCCAATGTATGGCCGAATTCGTGATTGACGGTAGTTTGTAAAAACGACACATTATGGTTCTCTGAGCCAATGCGGGTAAGACGGTCATTCCAATGAGGTTCCAAGTCATTATGAGTGAACACGCCGGTTCGGTTAAACTCTTCCACGTAGGATCTGAAGGTGTTTTCGCGCGGGTGAATGATCCGGTATGTCTGATGAGCCTGAGAGGAGCTATCCACGAGCTGAATGGATAACCCGCATTGAATGGTGGCCGAATTGCGCGGAGATGTAGTGCGGGGGACGTGCCAGTCCTTGTTGGGATCGAGGATGAATTTATCGCTCCAATGCCTTTGCACCACTGTTACAAACCGGTCCTTGTAGCTTTCCCATTCGTGGTCGTCCCAACGGTCGAGGTGGAAATGCCCGTACGTGTCGTGCAGCCTGCCATTACCGGTGGCATAGGTTTCGCCCATAAAAAAGCGGGTGGTCGGTTCGATGCGCACCAGGCGCACTTTGAATTGAAGGATCATCCCGAACGTCGTATCGTCGATCGGAATAAGGCACGAATCCCACCGCTTCGCGTTTCTGAATAGATGAATGTGCATAATGTTTCAGGTTTTCGGATAGATAACTTTTCGGTGCGAAGGGTCAGGTAGTTGGCCGCGCCTGCGGGCGGTAGAACCACATTTGCCCTGAGACGGTCACGCTTCCTCCGCTCATCGCGCCGGTACGGAGGTACAGGCGGTTCTGCTGTACATTTTTGCTGCCGTTGACATTGCATTCATACACTTCCACGGCGCCGGAAGTGTCGACCGACATAACAATCGCCGTGTGGTGCGGACGGGATTCTGTCCGCCAGGCGCCATCCGAACTATCGAACCGGAATGTGTAATTCCGAAACTGGATAATATCGCCCGCTTCGAGATTGGCCGCTGTAATGGCGGTTCCCCAGATATAATTGTCATCCGGACCAATGTGGCCCATGATTTCCGTGGAAGTTCTGGCGCCGGCACTTTGCAAGGCGCGTTCGCCCAACGTCCAGCATTCTCCGTTCCCAACCTGGCTGGCCAGGTTGGTTTGCGCGAATTGCGCCACTGCATTTCCGAGTACACTCATTGTTCGATTCAGGAAGGTGTGGATAGTTTATCAAAATGGGTGCTATTCCAATATGCTTTCGGCCTGGTGGACATTCCAAATGACCTCTCCATGGTTGTCGGTGCTGAGGTCGATCACCGAACCTTTTCCGGCCTGCCCGGAGATAATCATCCGGCTTACCGGCCGCCTTAGCAGGTTCCGGATGACGCCTTTCAGAGGCCTCACGCCGTATCTCGGTGTAAAACCTTGCATCGCGATGCTTTTTCGTGCTTCGGGAGTCAGGTTGAGGCTGATGCCCTGTTTATCGAGCAGGTCGGTAAGACTGCGCAAATGGATATCGAATATTTTTATTACATTATCCTCTGAGATCGGTGCAAACGGTACTATTTCGGTCAGCCGAGCGAGGAATTCCGGCCGGAAATATTTGGCCATAATCTCCATCAGGTCGGATGATTGCGGAATGCCTCCTTTGCCAAATTCGTGGATAATATGTTCCTGCCCGATGTTGGAAGTAAAGAGGATCACCGCATTGGAAAAATCACCTTCCTTGCCGAGCCTGTCATGTAATTTTCCTTCGTCGAGAATTTGGAGGAAGAGATCAAAAACAGAGGGATGCGCCTTTTCTATTTCATCAAAAAGAACTACTGAATAGGGTTTCTGACGGATTTTATTCACCAGCAGCCCGCCTTCCTCGTAACCCACGTATCCCGGAGGCGCGCCGTAAAGCAATGCTGCCGAATGCTCTTCCTTGAATTCCGACATATCGAACCGGATCAGGAACGACTCATCGTTAAACAGGAAATCGGCGAGCGCCTTCGCGATTTCGGTTTTGCCCGTTCCGGTTGGTCCCAGAAGGAAGAACGAACCGATGGGTTGCCCGGCCTTGATGAGGCCCGAGCGTGATTCCAAAATAGCTTCGCTCAATGCTTTGACAGCCTGATCCTGGCCCACAACTCTTTTCTTCAAAACTTCATCGATGCCCAGCAGCTTGTCCCGTTCAGAACTTTGCAGCTTGCCTAGCGGAATGCCGGTTTTGTGGGAAATAATGGCGGCGACATCATTTTTATCAATCGAATCGGAGCGGCGCGTGGCCAGGTTCCGCAATGCGGATAATTTGGCACTTAATTGATTGTGAATGCCTTCGGATGTTTCGAGGTCGGTTTCTTCATTCGCAGCGAGCTGGCCGGTGAGCAATGGGCTTAGTCGGTTGGGAAGCTGCCGAGCAAACCATCTGAGTTCGTGCAGCCTTTCCGCTTCGTCGACCGCCATCAGCATATCGAGGTCGGTTTGTAATGTATTTAATTCGTTTTCAGAAACTTCATCCATTAATCGCATCGCCGCCATTGTGCGGTCGAGCAGGTCTAGGGCTACATCGGGCAGGCGACGGTCTTTGACGTACCTTTTAGCGAGCTTCACAGCCTCAGCGGCGGTGCCTTCTGACACTTTCAGCCCATGGTGCGCTTCGTAAACCGGCAGCATATGCTCGATCATGCGCGTGGCAGTGGCTTCATCGGGCTCTTCCACATGGAGTATTTCGAACCGGCGGGAGAACGCTTCGTCTTTTTCGATGTATTTTCTGTATTCTTCGGGTGTGGTGGCTCCTATTAATGTGAGTTCGCCCCGCGCTAGTTCGGGTTTGAGTAACTGGGCGACTCCCGCACCGATCGAACCTTTCGGGTCAAGCAGCATATGGATTTCGTCAATGAACAGAATGGCTTTGTCAAACCCTTTCAATTCAGTTAAAATACCTTTCAGCCGTTCTTCGATTTCGCCTTTATAGGAGGCCCCCGCTACCAGCGTACCCGTGTCTAGTTCCAGCAAACGGGCGTTTTGCAGCAGCTGAGGGACCTTTTTCTCCGCAATGAGTTTGGAAAAACCTTCCACTAGCGCCGATTTGCCCACACCCGGTTCGCCGGTCAGTATTACATTGGGTTTACTTCTACGGCCCAGTATTTCGGCCATTTGCCGGATTTCCCTGTCGCGGCCTATAATGTCGTCAGTTTTGCCTTCCGCCGCCCGCTGCGTTTTATCGGAAGTATATTTTTCAAGATACCCGGCTCCCTTTGCAGCTGGCGCCGACTGTTTTGGACCTTGATATTCCCCGTTAGCAGTAACCGGTGGAGGATTGTGAAGCGCTAATACCTCTTTTTGAGTAATAGGAAGAGATTTCAACTGATCGGAAGAAAACCCCACCCCGGGTTTGAGTAAAGCGGCTAATGTGCATAGCGGGTCAGTATCAATATTGAATTGTAATGCGATGAGGTCGGCCAGTTCCAATGCCGCCGCCGCCTGATTGTCGGGCTGTGGCAGTTCCGGCACGCGCACCGATTTGGGACTTTCTTCCAGGCGTACCTCGGCCCAGTCGCGCAGGTACGCAAGGTCTTTGCCTGCCATCACAAGCTCGGACGCCAGGCCCACGTCATTATGCAGCAGGCCCATGAGTAAATGCGCGGGACCAAACCGCTCCTGCCGGTATTCACGCGCAAGCGACTGTGCAATCGTGATCGCGTATCTGAGTGCTTCGGTTTGCATGGATCAATGGGATAGATTTGGAACGCTGTTTCTCAGGGCTGATTTTTTTGTAATGCCAATAGGCGCTCGGTCGCTTTCGCTTTCATGTCCTTGTTGGCGGTCGAAACCTGTAAACCGTCGAATATCTGTTTCGCCTGGTCGTAGTATACTTTCCGGTCGTTTTTGCGCAGGTTCCCCTGTGTAAGCAATTGGTAGTAACCTTCGGCCTCCGAATACCGGAGCCATTCGCGGTATGTGACGGCGGTCCCGTTTTTGGCGGCCAGACATTCATCGAGTTGTCGTTGGATAGCCGTGATGTCGCCACCACCCGATTTGGAACTCCTGCAATTGTCGAGGTCACGTTGCAGCGCAGTCAGCTTGGCTTGTAGCTCTTTGTCGGGTCCACCACCGCCACCGCCACCACCGCCACCTCCTGCCGCTGCAGTTAGCAGCTGACGTTCCATTCCCTTGATTTCCAAGTCTTTCATGTTGATCTGATTACGGAGGTCATTCACCATTTGCATATCAATGCCCTTGCTATCCAATGTGCGCCTCAGCTCGCCGATGGTTTGACGGTAAGTGACGAGCGCTTCGGTCAGTTTGGCAATGCCGGTCGATAATCGCTTGTTCTGCTCGTGCGCCGCGGCGGCCGCGAGATTATTAAAATGGCTCATAATGCTGTTGACGCGGCTTTCAATGTCCACCAACTGTGTACGCGCCGTGGCTTTGGCCATTTCGTCGGTGGCGCTGCTGTAAACGCCGTCCAGCTGGATGAGCCTGCGCGATATCTGGCTGAGCGTGTCGGTGTCAACCAGCATCGGGTCCTGCTCTTCGACGATTTCCCGGTACCGGCGGGTTTCGGAAGCGGATACCGAGTTTGGCACCCGCATGAGCAGGTACACGGCCGCGAGCGGGAACGTGAGCGACAATACGTACATGCCTACAAACCGCCCGATCGCTGTTTTTCTCTGGTTTTTGTTAGTTGGTTCCATAGTTGCTACATGTGCGTGCCGTTATGTGGCAGGGTAACGTGTCGTCTGGAGGCCCAGGGTTGAAACCCTGGGTTAGGGTATCTCAAATAGCGCCAGAGGCGCGGTACATTTTGTATCCAGGGATTTAAATCCCTGGGAAAGGGACATAGTGGGTCGTTACAATGGGCTCCACCGCGATTTTGCTTTTTCCGGCTGCACAGGTGGCTCTTGTACAGGACTTTCGATGATAAATACTTGTTGTCCTTTGCGTTTTCCGATAAATTCAAGTTGGCTGAGTTTCAGGAACAGCGCCGTCCACATACTGTAAAAACTGTCGATGACCCGCAGGCCGGGCAACATGTCATTTTGATTAAACGGCGCTTGTATCACGGCTAACAGCTGCTTTTCAATGCTTCCGGGTGAGTCATCGGCCCATTCGCCGAGATAACCCAGTAGTTCTTCTTTCTCCCTGTCGGTAAGGCATTCCATCGCCACTCTAATGGCTTGGGCCGTCTGGATCATCGAGGTCACCATTTGCATCGGCGGCTCGGAAGGGATTATTCGCTGGAAACTGATGTTCACCATCGTCATGGTAGTTAACAGCCCTTCCACCATCAATTGAACACTGTCCGAGAGCGTACTCTTCTGACTTTTGGTCTTGATCTTCTGCAAGATCCGGAACGAATACATTTCGATGTCGTTCAGATAGCCCGTCCAGCGGCTGTGCCATTCGCGCAGGTTTTTGTGACTGCGCACTGCCCGGCTTGCCGGTACAAAATCGTGCAAAACGCGCAGTTCGGAATTGCTGTATGCCAGCTTACCGATGATCAGCCCCGGGCCACCCCATTGCTCGATATTGATGAGCTCCGAAGGTACCAGACTCACGCGTGAGAGTGCCAGAGTGTAAGGATGCCGCACGGGGATTTCTGATTCCGAAGGCGTTCCGGTCGGCTGTCGTTCGAACATGCCTACGCTGAGTACCATATATATTTCCACATTCTGCGTCATCGGGAGCCGGTATTGTTCCAGGATTCCGGCTAGCGACGTGTCGAGTTTCAGGTCGTCGGTTTCTTCGACGTCGAGCAGGCTGCCATCGGGCGTAATGGCCTGGCAGCGGTTCACTTTTACGCGGATCTGATTGCCGGCATCGCCCAACACCTGTACTTCCAGCGGGTCGTTCCCGTCTTTCGGGAGCAGCAGGCCAAAGTTCAGCGGAGTGAGCAATGCGGCCCCGGCGCGTCGAACCTGATCGGTGTGATAATGATCTGTTTCGATGAAATGCTGCCGCGAGATTTTCATCCCGTCGACCCAGTTGACGGCCATGCGACGGATATCTGCCATACTAATTTGTAATTACGAGTACTACATTTTCATGGCTGCTTTCACCAGCCCTATCACTGATCGTACACCGAATTTCCTGAACAGACTTCGCCGATAAGCTTCCACCGTGGAAATGCTCACTTGCAGCCTTTCGGCGATCTCTTTGGAGCTCATTTCGTCCATGATCAGATCCAGGATCTCCTTTTCGCGCTTTGTCAGTTCCATAATTAAAACACTTAGACAAAGTTGTTACGGCGCAAGCGCTATTTCAATCGGCAGATACCCTGAATTTTCCGGATTTTTACCCTGATTTTACTAATGGTTTTGACTGTTGCTTTTAAGGGTTTTCCATTATGATGACCTATGAAAAACTACACCACGCCCATGCGGACGGCTATTTTGGTGAGGCCTACCGAGTTTCTGACACCCAGTTTCTGAAAGAGGTTACGACGGTGGGTTTCGACCGTTTTATCACTGATGCATAGCTCGCTGGCAATCTTGTTGGTTGAGTATTCGCTGGCTACGAGCCGGAGGATTTCCACTTCTCTTTTACTTAAAAAATCACGTGTGGAAGGGGCCGGTTCCTGAATATATTTGTCCATGGAGGTCTCGGCGAGTTTGAGCATTACTTCCTGCCCATAGTACACTTTTCCTTCCGAAACGGCCCGTATGGCCCGCTCCCACTCATCGAGTTCGGCTTCAAAAACAATGTAGCCGCTTACGCCCGACCGTATTACCTCGCGGACGGATTCGGCCGAAGGACTTGGAGCGAGCAACAGGAATTTCAGTTTGGGGTAGAGTTTTCTGATCTTTAAAATCTGGTCTGCCGTCTTCTCGGCGTGATGGGCGAATACAACTACTATATCAATTTCTTTCAGGTAGGGTAACTGGGTGATTTGTTCAAGATTATTACACTTACCAACCAGTTCGATGTAAGACCTCCTCCTCAGCCATTCTGCAACCGCCTCGCACTCTAATGGATGCGGATGGACGAGGCACGCGTGTGTAATAGAATGTTCCATACTTTTCGGGGTTGAGTACTAGAATTTACACATCAAAATTAATTCTAAGCGACAGGTCTGGTCAATACGGGAAAGTACAGGAAAAGCCAGGTAAGATTACCCGGTTTCGTAAAGGGTTGAAAATTAGCGTTTTTCGGCTAAAATCCTAACTAATTGTTTGCATTATCCAAAATACAAGGGATTCCCTTAGGGGTATTCACTGACTATATACTATATACGTCGAATTATTTCTCAGGCTATTCCTTAATTCGCCCGTATTTACGCATGACTTCCAGTACCTTGTCCTTCGGGAGCTCTTCTACTTTGTGGCCCTGAGTACCCTCGGAAGTCCTGGCCATGAAAAGCGAATTGATAATGGCTTCCTCAGTAGCTTCGATGGCCGCCATGAAGAGTGGCGAAACGTAGTCATTGTGCAGGAATGCCGAGCTGAACACTGCTTCGGATGTTTCGTGCAGTACCTTGTTGGCTGTCGAGAAGGCAATCACGTAATCGCCGCTTCCGTTCGCGGCGATGCCGCCCGTTTGCGCCATGCCGAGCATAACGCGTTTGGCAAGCCGTTTCAGGTTGCGGGCGTCCAGGGGCGCGTCCGTAGCGATTATCATCATGCAGGAGCCGTCCGACGACTTGTCGAGTGATTCCTTGAATGCATACTTCCCTAGTTCCTGGCCTACGGGCACGCCGTTTACTTTCAAAACACCTCCAAAATTGGTCTGTACCAGCACTCCCACCGTGTAGTTGCCCAGCTTTTCAGGCAATTTTCGCGATGCCGTGCCGATGCCGCCTTTCCATCCGAAACAAACCGTGCCGGTTCCCGCACCCACGTTACCTTCGGCTACCGGGCCGGTTTCGGCCTGGGCCAATGCATTCAGGACATGGTCTTTACGCACATGGCGGCCCCGGATGTCGTTCAAAAAGCCGTCATTCGTTTCGCCGATGACCGGGTTTACAGATCTTACATTCTCATTGCCCTTCTGGGCCAATGTCCAGTCAATTACCGCGTCGGCGGCTGTGGGTACGCTCAATGTGTTGGTTAAAACAATGGGAGATTCAATCGTACCAAGTTCCTCGACCTGCGAATAGCCCGTCATTTTACCAAAACCATTGCCGATGTACATCGCCGCCTGCACCTTTTGCTGGAACATGTTGCCGTCGTGCGGGAGAATGGCCGTCACACCCGTACGTACATCCGCGCCTTCCGTGAGCGTCACCTGGCCTACCTTCACGCCCGTTACATCGGTGATCGCATTCAATGCACCTGAGGGCAGCACGCCTATTTTGATACCCAGATCGCGGGGACGTTTCTGGGCGGCAAGCGTGATCGGGAGTATGAGCAGGAGTGAGAGGAAGCGCTTCATAGGTCGGTTTGATTCAGGATGAAATATAGTAAAAAATCCACTGGGAACCGGGGCTCTCCAGTGGATACATCTGCTGTTGAAGTGTAATTTTAGTCGTTGTCGGGACGGGCTTTTTCCGGGTCGATCACCGTTTCCATGCGACTCACTGCTGACGTGCTGAAAAATCCGAGTGCTTTCGGACCCTTGGGATCGGCATTGATGATATTTGACCGGACGTTGGCGATTGGAGTGGCGAACAATCCGCCATTCGTACCTTGCTCGTTTACCTGTTTCAAAAACTCAAATGCCTCATAGGTAATACTGTGCAGTTCGACACCTATTTGAGCCCCTGCCGAGTACAATGAATCGGTCGTGATCGATTCGCGTAATGGAAGGATGAATATCAGCCCGTCGGATGGGGCGCCGGCACCGAATGCAGCATCGTAGGCAATGGAAATGTTGGCAGCTTTTTCTACCACCGCTTTACCGCGGATCACCGGTTTGATCCAGTAGGTATCTCCCACGCCTTCGAGATCACGTGCGTAGAATGAGGCTACAAAACCTTCGCGGGGACCTTTGTCGGGTTCGAAAGGCCATTTTTCGTGCCGGTACACCACAGAATCGACGGTTGGTACGCGTTTGAGCGCTGATTGGGCGGTGAACGTATCCGTACCGTTCACGACTTTGAGTGAGTAGGTGCGGCCGACGTGCCCGAGCGTGTCGGCTGTGGTTTTACCCCAGGTATATTTGCCGTCGCCGTCGGTGTCTTCGAATTTGTAAACCTTGCCTTTGTCGTCGGTAACAGTTACCTGCGCACCTAGCACGGGTTTCGGGGCATTATTGTCGAAATAAGCTTGCGACCACGACAATTTGATGGCCTGCTCACCGGGTTGGTTGGTAAGCCAGGCGTCTACGACAAGTTGGGAGGGACCGTTTGCAGTATCGAGGTCGATCACATCCTCACAGCTTGTGAGGGACATCAATGCAATTGCGAACAATGCGGGGTATTTGATATATTTTAATGTTTTCATCATTGCAGTTATTCTGGCGTGATTTTAGTTTGCTGGTGTCAGAATTTGAAGTTGTAGGTCACGGAAGGAATGAAATTTCCGATCACTGAATAGCGTACGGCTTCTGTTTTAAGCGGGTTATCCTCATTGACCCGTGTGTAGACAGAGAACGGGTTGCGGCGGTTGTAAACATTATACACCGAGAATACCCATTCGCCCTCGCCGACTTTGAAAAGCTTCTTTTTCGCTTTCAATGTCGCGGCCAGATCCAGGCGGTGGTAAGCGGGAATGCGGCTGTTGTTGCGCAGGCCATTGTAATTGTTGCCAATCTCAAAGCCGCCGGTGCTATAACGGTTGGTCGGGAATGTTGCCGGGGTTCCGCTTTGAATCGTGAAGTTGGATGACAGGGATAACCGCTTGTTTAGTTCGTATATGGCTACCGCCGTAATGTTGTGCGGTTTGTCAAAACGGGCGGGGAACCAATCATCATTGTTAATGGATTCCACCAAACGCTCTGTTCTCGAAAGCGTATAGCTAACCCAACCGGTCAGTCTGCCTTTGTTTTTCTTTACATAAAACTCAGCTCCGTAGGCCCTGCCTTTACCGAACAACAGGTCGCCGGTGAAGTATTCGTTCAGCAGCAGGTCGGAAGCCGGCACATAGTCGATTTGGTTGTAGAGTTTTTTATAATACAATTCCACAGAAGCCTCGTAAGTATTATCCTGGAAGTTCTGGAACCAGCCTAACGCTACCTGATCAGCCTTTTCGGGTTTGATATTAATACCGCTCAAAGTCCAGACGTCGAGTGGAGAACTGGCTGCGGTGTTGGAAAGCAAGTGCAGGTATTGCGATGTGCGGTTATAGCTGGCCTTAATAGACGCATTGCTGGTGATACCGATATTCAATGCCGCACGGGGTTCCAGATTGCCGTAGCTTTTGATCACATCACCTCTTTTATATTCGGTACCCGGGAAAATAGGATCCTTCCGGACGCCCTTGCCCTTGTCGGCATACTCGTATTCGGTAGCCGGCCCGAGGCTGCGGAAATAGGAGTAGCGCACGCCATATTGTAATGAAATGCGGTCGCCGAATTTCAATTCATTACCGACATATAATGCAGACTCGTCGGCATAGCGTGGTTCGAGGCTAATGTCCTGCATATCGCCTTCCGAAACGAAGGTCGCTTTGCCCGGGCGTGTATCATAATAAATATACTGGCCACCAAACGTCAGCTGGTTGTTAGGGGTAATGTAGAATGTAAAATCAGGTTTGATACTGGTGCTGATGATTTTTGATTTCCAGTCGAACTTGTCTTTTGCGTCGGGTTTGTTCTGGTTTTGGCCCAGGTTATAATCGTAGTTGCTGTAATATCCGGTCAGGTTCATGAAAAGCTTGTTCGAGAAAATGTGGTTCCAGCGGGCTGTTGCCGTTTTGTTGCCCCAACCGAAGCCGAAATCTCCGCCGCCGAACACGTCTTTTCCAAAATAACCCGAGGCATAAAAGGTATCCTTATTACCCAATTGATAATTCACCTTAGCCGTCAAATCATAGAAATAGAATTTGGAATCCTTCAAATCCGAGTTCAAAAAAGGTTTTGCCAGAATATCAATGTACGAACGACGGCCTGCCACGATGAACGACCCTTTTCCTTTTGCAAAAGGCTGTTCGTAAGTCAGGCGGGAGAATATCGAACCGATACCGCCATTAATTTCGCGTTTCTTGGCATTACCTTCTTTCATACGCACGTCAAGAATGGAAGAAATACGGCCGCCGTATTGCGAGGGAATACCGCCTTTGATGAGCTTCACGTCTTTCACCGCGTCCGGGTTGAATACCGAGAAAAACCCGAACAAGTGCGAAGAGTTGTAAACCGGCGCTTCATCGAGCAATACCAGGTTTTGAGAAACATCCCCGCCACGCACGTTAAAGCCCGAAGCACCTTCACCGACGGTCGTCACGCCGGGAAGCAACTGAATGCTGCGGATCAAATCGACCTCGCCGAGCAATGCAGGCATTTTGCGGATGGTTTTCATTTCCACCTTGTTCACCGACATTTCGATACTGCGGACGTTCTCGTCTTCTTTTTGTGTTGAAATCGTCACCTCCGCGAGCTGGTTACTTTCGTCGGCCATTTCGATGCTCACGGTCTTGTCGCCGTCGAGTACCACCTCGCGGGTCACCTTTTGGTAACCGATGTAGCTAAATACGAGTGTGTACTTGCCATCGGGAAGGGTGAGTGAATAAAAACCGTAAGGGTTGGTAACCACGCCGGTTTCGGCTTCACGTACGTAAACGGACACGCCAATGAGCCCCTCACCGTTGGAGTTATCTTTGACGTAACCGCTCACGGAGTGCCGGTTCTGTGCGAGCGCCGGCAGGCTGATCAAGGCTAATAGAAGGCATTTGAGTATTCTGTTTTTCATGGACTTGGTTTGTTTACTATCAAATTGGTTTATGTTGCTGTGAGTAGGCAGTCATTCTTACAGACGATCAAATTGAATTTTTCCTTTTCTCCGTGACAACTCAGTGTGGATATACCCCCTGCCGACGGCTAAAAAATATTTCGACATTTTCTTAACAGGCCCGACAAAGCACGTGTTAATCAGCCTAAAAAGACAGTAAAAAATGATGAACTGGTAAAAAACCTGAATAAATGGCTTTGAGCCCGAAATGAAATAGGGAAAACGCTTATGGTACTATTTCAAGGTATTTTTGACACGGTAGATGTGTCGGGGCATTGTTCCAGTAATTGGGAGGAGGTTTTTTGTAAAACGGGATGCATAAAGTCGGGCGCGATTTCAGCTAAGGGGGCCAGTACAAAACGGCGGTCCTGAATGCGTGGGTGTGGTAATGTAAGCCGAGCGGAATCCATGACGGTTTGCCCGAAATACAGTATGTCGATATCGATCACACGTGCGCCCCAGCGCTCGTAACGTACGCGCCCGAGGTCGTGCTCGATGTTGAGAATGATCCTGAGTAGATCCTCAGGCAGGAGGGAGGTGGTAATTTCGAGTACCTGGTTGAGGAACGCCGGTTGGTCGGTAATGCCCCAGGGAGCGGTTTCATATATCGCCGACTGACAGGTAATGCTTCCGGCCTGTTCGGCAATGGCTTCACGCGCGGCTGCGAGTACCTGCGGGCGATCGCCGAGGTTGGAGCCTAACAACAGAAAAACCTGGCCGGTTGCTGCCATTACGAGTTGGTCTGGAATAATCAATCCACGAAAAAAAGGACTTCCCGATCGGAGGAAAGTCCTTTTCCAAATAAATTCGTAAAATTCCTTTTAGAACGTAAGCGTTCCTTTGTCGTATGCTTTTTGTATAGTTGCTTCGATACCGTTTTTGTTGATGGTACGAAGAGCAGAAGCTGCTACTTTCAACGTAACCCATTCTCCTGACGAAGGAAGGAAGAAACGTTTCTTTTGCAAATTCGGGAAGAATTTACGTTTTGTTTTATTGTTAGCGTGGGAAACGTTATTTCCGACGCGAGTTCTTTTACCTGTTATTTGACAAACCTTAGCCATGACTTACAATTTTTCCAAATGAGGGTGCAAAGATGCGTAATTAATTTTTGTTGAGCAAGTAAGGACAAAACAAATTTTCAAAAAAACACCTTTTTACCATCTCATTCTGAAACCCACGCCGTGCACATTATCAATACGGATGTCCGGATCGCCGGAGAGATATTTGCGCAATCTCGAAATGAAAACATCAAGGCTACGGCCCATAAAATAGTCGTCGTCGCCCCATATGGCCTTCAAAAGCTCGTCGCGGCGAATTACTTGATCGGTGCGTTCGGCCATGAATTTCAGCACTTCGGCTTCGCGGAAGGTGAGGCTTTGCGATTTGCTGTCGAGGGTTAATGTCAGTTTCTGAAAATCAAACACATATTTCCCGATCTGCTTGCTGCCGGGTTTCACTACCAATACCGAATCGGCTTTGCTGCGGCGGAGGAAGACGTCGATCCGGAGTTTCAGTTCCTCGATACTGAATGGCTTCGTAACGTAATCGTCGGCGCCGAGTTTGAGGCCTTTGATCTTGTCCTCTTGCATCGAGCGAGCGGAAAGAAAGAGAATAGGCACCTGGCTGTCGGAAGCGCGGATTTTCTCCGCTAATGTAAAGCCGTCCATTTTGGGCAGCATGATATCGAGCACGCAAATGTCGAAATGTTCTTTTCCGAAAAATTCCAGCGCTTCGACGCCGTCGGTAGCATGTACGACTTCGTAATCGTATTGTTCGAGGTTATCCTTGGTGGCAAATGCCAGATTGGGGTCGTCTTCGACATACAGGATTCTCTTTTTCATCAAGCGTGTTTCTGCGGAATAGTGATTTTAAATGTACTGCCTTTGCCCAGGGCACTTTCCAGGCCGAGGTGCCAGCGGTGCGCCCGAACGATCTGTTTGACATAACTCAAACCGATCCCGAAGCCTTTCACATTATGCACATCGCCGTAAGGAATGCGGAAAAACTGGTTGAACACCTTTTTCTGGTATTCGGGCGCAATGCCAATGCCCTGGTCGCGGACAGCTATAACGAGGTTATTGCCTTTATTGTATGTCTCCACCACCACATCCGGCACATCATCGGAATATTTCAATGCATTATCGACGAGGTTGCTGATCAGGCAGCGGAGGTGGAACGGATCGGCCTCAATCATACTGTTGGTTGCATTAGCCTGGAAACGCACCTTTTCTTCATAAGGCAGCAGGATGGATTCGATCATCTGCCGGGCATCGAGCCTTTCTTTTTGCAAATGCAGTGCATCGCGTTCGGCTTTGGCCATGGAGAGTACCATTTCCACCTGGCCCTGCAAGCGGAGGATCTCGTCTTGCACGATCTGCACATACCGCTTATGCCGCACGGGTTGGGACACGATATTATCGGAATTCAGCACATCGGCCGCAATGCGGATCGTCGAAATAGGCGTTTGCAGCTCGTGGGTCATGTTATTGACAAAATCACGCTGCACTTCCGAGAGCTGTTTTTGCCTTAAAATCACAAATAATGCATACGCAAAGAACGACACTGCCACCATAACCAGCGCCGACGACCAGATGGCCCCATTGATACTGCCCGCGAAATAGGTTTCCTGCTCGGGGAAGCGCACGCCGAAGTAATAGGGGTATTTGTCGGTTTTAACCCAGTTGGTCGTTTTGGCGGGATTTTTATCATTGTTTTTTGTACTCAACGACATGGCGTAGCGAATGCGGTTGGTGGTACAATCGTAAATTCCGATCTCGAAATTGGTGATCAGGTTATGTTTTTGAAAACTGTCCTTGATAAAATGTTCGAGCATTTCAGGCTGGGTGGTGGCGTTGGTGTTCACCAGAAAATACTCCGGTGAAAGTTGCTCGACGGGATTGGTGGTTTGCATTACCCCGCACACGTTGGCGAGTTTGCCGGCTACGTCCTGCAATGCTATGTGGGCATTCTGGTTGAACTGCCGGTGCCGGAGGTCGAGCGCCTGTTTTACCCAGTAAATCTGCGTAATAACCACGCCGATAATGAGCAATGCAGAAAAAACCGTGAGGGATTGAATGGTACGTCTTGACATAACTAACTCGAAATGACCAATAAATATACGGCCATTCGTTCAATTAAACAGCCGTGCCAGCGGTAACATAACCGGCGTTTTGCTGTTTAACATTTCATTAACTTTTTAAGCTTTCAAATCGGTGAGATAGTAGCCGATCAATCCTTCCAGAGGCGATTTCAGAATCCGGCCGGTTTTCAAACCATTATTTTCCAGCACCCCCCGAAGAATATCCTGGTAGTAATACGCGATTGAACCAGTGAAATGCACGGGGTATTGCGCCGCATTCGCATGTTTCAAAACATATTTTTTTACAAATAGCCCGAATGCATTACTGAGCAAATCCCGAATGAATTCATGGGTACGGTTTTCCGCAATGAATTTGGAATAGGAAGCAAAATACCGGTTCGGATAAGGCTTTTTGTAGGCATGGTCGAGCACGGTAAGACGGTCGAGACCGGGGTATTCTTTGGTAAAACTTTCATGAAGGTCTGCGGGCAGCTCGTTTTGCAGGTAATGCACGACCAATGTCTTGCCCAGGTAGGAGCCGCTGCCCTCGTCGCCCAGCCAGAAACCCAGCGAGCCGATCGAATGCGCAATGCGGCGACCGTCGAAAAACGCATTGTTCGCGCCGGTGCCCAATATGCATGCGAGCCCGGGCTCATGCCCGCATAACCCGCGCGCCGCGCCGAGCATATCCGAAGCCACTTCCACAACCGTGGAGGAGGGAAAGCAGTGTTTCAAAGCATTGGTAACAGGTAAACTGGACTGCTCGTTGGCACACCCGGCACCGTAAAAATGGATTTCCTCAATGTCCCCTCCGATGCCGGGCACGACCTGGCTTTGCAGGACGGGAATTATTTCCTCGGTCGTCTGGTAAAACGGGTTAATGCCCGCGGACTGCACCGGTTGATAATTGCCGGTTTCCGTGTGAATGTAAGCCCAGTCTGTTTTGGTAGAACCGCTGTCGGCAATGAGGATATATTTGGAAGACATATGGGAATCTTTCAATTGGGTTATTCGGGTAATTGCAGTTTGCCGATGATATTGAACCGTTCGAAAACGCGTTCGGTATGGGGGGCGTCGCCGAGCTCTTTGGTGAGGTCCTGGCCTGCCCAGTGCTCATAATGGTGGCCGTTGCGCCAGAGCCGCGATGCGCTTACGTCGTAAATCATTCCTTTATATGCACACCATATTTCTTCCCGGTCCTGCCCGTTGCGAAGCGCCAGTTGTGCCCTGGTATATACTTTCATTATATTGTTTTAGCGTGCAATTTAGCGATAAGGGTATTCCGTTGGAAAATTTAGAAAACGATCTGTCATGAATATTTTGATTATAAGACTAAAATGTAAGAACTTGGCGTTTTGAAAAGACATTCACGAAAAATAAAATATGAGAAAAAGTTACGCTCTTCTTTGGTGTTCGGTGATGATTCTAGGGCTGGTTGCCGCGGGCTGTAAGGACAAGGTTAAGCCTGTATCAGAAAGGATCGCAAAGGCCTGGACGGCAGAATCTGTTAAGCACGGTGCGACGGTGGTTTATACCCGTGGCGGTTCCGGGAACATCGAAGCCGCTTACTCCGGCTTCCGGCTGACGCTTACCAACACCGGGGGTACAAAAACAGTGAGCCTGACGGACGTTGATGGCAAAACTTTCACCGGAAACTGGGACGTGGAAGGCGATACCAAGCTGGTACTCACTAATTTGACCCCTGCGCCCACCGGCTCAGGCGGGAAGCTCGAATTCACGATCAACTCGATCGACGATGCGAAAGTGGTGCTCACACGACTCACGGCAAGTCCTAAAACGGGTAATACCATTAATGAATACACATTGACCAACCCGTAAGCGGAAAGTCAATATCGCATATCCATCGCGAAGCCATTTCCAATGCGGGAATGGCTTCGCTTTTTTGTATAATTTTGCGGCATGGAAACAAGAACTGAAATAAGCAGCCTGGGAGAATTCGGGCTGATCCAGAGAATAAATAAAGGAATACGGACCACATTGGCGGATACCGTCCGGGGCATTGGCGATGATGCGGCGGTGATCGATCTGGGCGAAGAATTCGGCTTGCTGACTACCGATATGTTCCTCGAAGGCATTCATTTTGACCTCACGTTTTTCCCGCTCAAACATCTTGGTTATAAAATCATCGCGGCAGGTATCTCCGACATCGCGGCTATGAACGGCATTCCGCGGCAGGTCACGACTAGCCTTGCATTAAGCAACCGCTTTTCGGTGGAAGCTGTGGACGAGCTTTATGAGGGAATGAAGCTGGCGTGCAAGGATTTTAATGTAGATCTCGTAGGCGGCGATACCACTTCCTCGCGTTCGGGGCTTATCATATCCGTAAGTGTTTTTGGCAAGGTCAAAAAAGACAAGATCGCATACCGGAATACGGCAAAGCCGAACGACTTGCTTTGTGTAACAGGCGACCTGGGTGGAGCCTATATGGGCCTGCAATTGCTCGAAAGAGAAAAACAGGTGTTCCTGGCCAACCCGAATATGCAACCGGAGCTGGAAGGAAAGGATTACGTGATCCAGCGCCAGTTGCGCCCCGAAGCGAGAATGGACGTGATTTACGAACTTGACGAAGCCGGAGTGATACCGACTTCGATGATCGACTTATCGGACGGGCTCGCTTCCGATCTTCTGCATATATGCGCGCAATCGGGTGTGGGCGCGGTGGTTTTCGAAGAGCGGCTGCCGATCGACGAACAAACCTACCTGGCGGCATCCGAACTGAACATTGGTGCGGCGACCGCAGCATTGAATGGCGGCGAAGATTACGAACTGCTTTTCACGGTTTCGCAATCGGCCTACGAGCAGATCAAGAATAATCCCAAAATTACTTTTGTAGGTTATATCACCGATAAAAAGGGCGAAGTGGAGCTTCACACCAAGGGCGATTCCCGCGTGCCGCTCACGGCGCAGGGTTGGAATACCTGATTGGCTCCTCGCCATAAAAGCTTCAAAGCATAACCCTCACCGGTTATGCTTTTTTGTTTTAGCCCATACACGCAACCATCGGAAAGATTTGGTCGTAATCGCGACGTATCCAATTCATCTCTAACAAATCACAATTAAATCCGATGAAAATCTTTTCAACTTCCAGAATGCTGGTTGTATTGGGGCTGTTAATGGCCGTCAGCTTCTCTTGCTCGGACGACGACAAGACCGATCCTACACCAACCCCTACCAACGATGTTCAATTGAAAGACAATGCCAAAGTAGGTGGTAAAATCCTTACAGACAAAGATGGCAGACCACTCTATTTCTTCTCGAAAGACCCTGCCGGCGTCTCGACTTGCACGGGACAGTGCCTGGTCAACTGGCCCATCTATTCGGCGGGGGACCTGACGGCGATCAAGTTCGACGCGGGTTTGGATAAGGCCGATTTCGGAACGATTACAACCGGTGGCCAGTCGCAAACCACCTACAAAGGTTGGCCGCTTTACTATTATAAGGATGATGTGGCGGGCGGAGATGCCAATGGAGATAATGTGGGCACAGTTTGGTTTGCCGCCAAAACGGATTACACCATTATGATTGCCAGTGGCCAGCTGGTGGGCAACGATGGAAAATCGTACAAATCGGATTACACCGAGGGTACCGGTGCCACCCAGTTCTTCACCGACGGTAAGGGACGGACATTGTACGCGTTTGTAAAGGATAAAAACAACAAGAATAACTACACCAAACCCGATTTCTCGAATGACGCGACCTGGCCTATTTACACGGCCGACCTGAAATCGCTGCCAACGGGTGTCGATAAGGCATTGTTCAGCACGATTGATGTGTTTGGAAAGAAACAGCTTACTTATAAAGGTTGGCCGCTGTACTATTTCGGCCCCGACGCAGCTACCAGGGGCGCCACCAAAGGCGTGAGCGTTCCCACGCCGGGAATCTGGCCGATCGTCAATTTGCAATCACCTATTGCGCCTAACTAGATAAGTGCTTATTACCAAGTGTAGTGAAAAGTGGCTTTCCCGCCGGGATTGCCACTTTTTTATTATTTACCCCAACAGGCTACCAGTTCTTCAAATTGCTTCTGCAGATGTAAAGTCCGCTTGCCGGCCAGACCGTTCACGACGGGCTGATCGCCAATCTGCACCACCGGCATAACCCATTTAGTGGTGCTGGTCGTGAACACTTCGTCGGCGGTAATCACTTCTTTGTAGGTAACCGGACGTATTTCCACCTCAAAATCTGCTTTGGCAAGCTCGATCACCACACGGCGCGTCACGCCGTTGAGGACATTGCGGTCAGAAGTAATGAGTTTATCGCCCTGGAATGCGAATAAATTGCTTCGTGTAAGTTCGCTCACTTCACCGTCTTTGTGAAAAAGCAAATCTGCGGCCTGCTGGCGTTTCATTTCGTCGGCCATGAGCACCATATGCACATAATTGGTGCTTTTAATCTCCGGTAAATCGCGAACATATTCGTAAGGTAGCACTTTAATACCTTTCAAACGGCCGGCTGGGTTATCCTGGGGCAATGCTTCGGTGCGGATCAGTAAATTGGGTTGCACCACATGCACGCTATCCGGCGCATAGCCGCCGGTGAGTACAAACCGGAACGCTACTTCTGCCTCCCCGGACATAGAATGCAAATCGGCCAGGATCTTTTCCGTCTCTTGCTGGGTCACCGGAAGCGGCAGTTTCAATAACCGCGCCGAATTCTCGAAGCGTTGCCAGTAATCGTCCCACCGGAACGGGACGCCATTATAAGTCCTGAAAAAATCGAATAATCCGTAACCCCGCAGTAAGCCAAGGTCGCTGGTTTGAAAAACGGGCTGGTCGAGCGGGACGATTTCGCCGTTAAAATATTGGAAGAAAGGCATTGAAAGCGGATTTTGTTGATTGGGGTAAAGTTATTGATAATGTGAAAGAGTGTGGCTGCTTTTGGGGTCAAACTTTCAAAGCATTAATAATTAGTGAATCGTTTGAAAATTATAGTTGATAAAGCAATTTTCGACCTGGTTGCGTCGGGGATTTGACAACTTATAGAGCGATTGTCGGCACGATTCGCCAATTTTACGTTTCATAAAATGAATATTAGGCCTCGCATGATCCAACCCACATCATTACTTGAAAAACTTCAGATTGAATTTGACCGGCATTCCTATGGCGATGCGCCTGAGGAGCTTTATGAGCCGATAACCTATATCATGTCGCTCGGCGGGAAGCGTTTCCGGCCGTTGCTGACGCTGCTTGCCGCCTCTATTTTTGATACGGATATTGAAAAAGCCCTGAAACCGGCTATGGCGGTGGAGGTTTTCCACAATTTCACACTTATGCACGACGATATCATGGACCGTGCGCCCCTGCGCAGGGGTATGCCTACCGTACATGAGAAATGGAATGCGAATACAGCCATTCTGTCGGGCGATGTAATGCTGATCCGTGCCTATGACCTGCTGCTGGATGTGGCGCCGAACAAGCTGCGGGCGGTATTGAGCCGGTTTAACCAGACAGCCGCGGAAGTGTGCGAAGGCCAGCAGCTCGATATGAATTTCGAAACACGCTGGGATGTGACGGAGGAAGAGTACATCGGTATGATCCGCCTGAAAACGTCGGTGTTGCTCGGTTTCGCATTGGAGCTGGGGGGGATGATTGCCGGGGCGGATGAGGAAACAACAAGACTTTTGTATTCGGCGGGTGAGAATATGGGCATCGGTTTTCAGCTGAAAGATGATTTGCTGGATGTTTACGGCGACCCTGCCAAATTTGGGAAACAGGTAGGCGGCGATATTATCGCCAATAAGAAGACATTCTTGCTGATTGAGGCATTGTCAAAATCGGGAGGTAGTTTGAAAACTGAGCTCGACCGATGGATAAACCTTGATACGTTCGATAATGCGGAGAAAGTAGCCGCTGTAACCAGTATTTACGATGCACTGGACATCCGGGCATTTACCGAACGTAAAATAAATGAATATTTTTCGCGAGGAATGGCTAGTTTACAGCAACTGCGCACGGAGAGCGTTCAGAAAGAAGTGCTTTTACAGTTTGTAGAGCAGCTTGTGGCGCGGGAAAAGTAATCTTATCAAAAAATAATCCATTATATGTCGATTACCCTCATTTTAGTGATCATAACTTCTGGGATCAGCTATTACGCTTTCAACAATTACAGCTTGATGGATAAGCTGATCCTGAATCCTTACCGCGTGACGCAACGCAACGAATACTACCGGTTTGTGACCTCGGGTTTCGTGCACGCTGATTTTGGGCACCTGATTTTCAATATGCTCTCCCTGTGGTTTGTGGGAGAGAGCATCGAGCGGCTGTTTTCAATGCTTTTCGGGCCAAGCGGGACGTTTTATTACCTGTTCCTCTACCTGGTGGGTATTATAGTTTCCGACATTCCGACCTTCTTAAAGCACCGTAAAAATTCGAAGTATAATTCTCTTGGAGCTTCCGGTGGAGTATCGGCGGTGCTTTTTGCGGCGATATTATATGCACCGCTAATGCAGATTTGCCTTTATTTCTTTATTTGCATGCCCGGATTCATTTTTGGCTTGCTGTTCCTCGGGTATTCATTTTACGAAGCGCGACGCGGGACCAGTTATGTGAATCACAGTGCGCACATGTACGGGGCCATTTTCGGGATGGTTTTTATGGCTGTGGTGTATCCAAGCGCGGTACCGCAGTTTTTTGAGCAGATTCTGAGCTGGCGTTTATTTTAATGTCGCCAGTACGGTGACGCTACCTACCGTTTTGTCTTGAAGGCTAACATTGACTTCGGCGTCCAGGGGAATGTAAAGATCGACTCTGGACCCGAATTTGATAAAGCCCATCTCGGTGCTCTGCTCCACTTTATCGCCTTCCTTCACATACCAGCGTATACGACGTGCGGCCGCGCCTGCGATCTGCCGGAATAGTACTTCGACACCTTCCTTATTGCGGATTACAACCGTCGTACGTTCGTTTTCGGTGCTGGACTTCGGGTGCCATGCAACAAGGTACAAGCCTGGATGGTATTTAAAATATTGAATTACCCCGCTGATAGGGTTCCAGTTGACATGCACATTCAATGGCGACATGAAGATGCTGATCTGGCGGCGTGGGCCTTTGAAATACTCTGTCTCAACCACTTCTTCAATCACAACGACCTTACCATCACACGGAGCCACGATTTCGCGGTCGCTCTTGCGTACAACACGCGTGGGAACGCGGAAGAACTGCACTACAAGGAAGAAAATCACGATGCTGGCGATTAGCGTCAGACGTGGGATCCAATAGCCGTCGGGAAGGAGATAGTTGATCCCTAAATTGATCATGATCAGTACAATAGCCGTTACAGCCATGATCGTATATCCTTCTCTATGCAGTTTCATGCAGGCTCGTTTTTTGTTAATGATGGTCTCCGAAATGCAAATATCGCATAAATCCTGATTTTCCGGCAACGAAAAAGCCCCGACGCTTGGCGCCAGGGCTGTATTTTACCGACAGTTTTTGTCAGGTATTGTCAAGGGGTCATTTGTAGTCATGTGTTGTCATGTATGGTCATTTTTTGTCAGATGCGGTCATTTGCCAGGTGTTGTTATGATTGTTTTGAGAAATTATTCTTCTCTCACATTACTATTAATGTCAACCCTTGACTATAAGTGACTACTCTTGACTGACCACACCTGACTAAGCTTGACCAATTCTGACCATAAGTGACTAATCTTCATGCACGTCAACCACGACGCAATCGCCGTTTTTCACCTCGTGTTCTACTTTCTTGAACTTCACATCGCGGACAATGCGGCCATCGCGGTATTGAACCGAAACGCGCTGGTTACGGTCGGCGATTTTAACGGTACGAACAGGCTGCGCTTTGGTCGTCGACTCCTGTGAATGGAATGTGTCGGTTTCAACGTCGTAGTCTTCCTCGCGGTTGGTATGCAGCTCGGGCGCTGGTTCCGGACGGCGTACCTGTTGTGGTACGGCGGTTGGCGGTGCCGCTTCTTCCTGCGGGATATCGGCCTTCATCAGGAAGGAGATCATATCAAAGTTTACTTTGCTCAGGAAGCGTTTAAAGAGCTCCACCGACTCGAATTTATAGATCAACAATGGATCTTTCTGTTCGAATACGGCATTCTGAACCGACTGTTTCAAATCGTCCATTTCACGCAAATGCTCTTTCCATTCCTGGTCGATGAGCGAAAGCACAATCGCTTTCTCCATTTCACGGGTAATCTCTTTGCCTTCGCTTTCGATCGCTTTTTGAAGGCTTACCACTACACCCGCCTGACGGATACCGTCGGTGAACGGGATCATGATTTCCGAAATGACCGCACCGCGTTCCGCGTAAATCGAGCGGAGAACGGGCAGTGCTTTGCCTGAAATCGCATCGTTTTTGTCCTGATATTGTTTTTCGGCAGCGTCGTACAGTTTCTGTGAACGGTCGGCAGGCTTCATCGCGCCATATTCATCCTCGCTGAAAGGAACTTCCATGCCCAATGTGGTAATGGCCGCGAGTTCCAGTTCGGCGTAGCTTCCCGCGGTAGTCGCGATTTCGTCGCACACATCGAACAATGTGTTGGCGATATCTACCGCCAGACGATCTCCGAACAATGCATTGCGTCGACGGGTATAGATCGCGTCGCGCTGATAGTTCATCACGTCGTCGTATTCGAGCAGGCGCTTCCGCATTCCGAAGTTGTTCTCTTCCACTTTCTTCTGCGCGCGTTCGATCGACTTCGTGATCATGCTGCTCTGGATGACTTCGCCTTCTTCGAGGCCCATGCGGTCCATTACCTTCGCCATACGGTCAGAACCGAACAGACGCATCAGGTTATCTTCCAGGGACACGAAGAATTGGGATGAACCCGGGTCACCCTGACGTCCCGAACGGCCACGCAACTGGCGGTCGACGCGACGGCTTTCGTGGCGTTCCGTACCGATGATCGCCAAACCACCTGCGGCTTTCGCTTCCGGCGTCAACTTAATGTCGGTACCACGGCCAGCCATGTTGGTGGCGATCGTTACAGTTCCTGGTTTACCGGCTTCGGCAACCACTTCCGCCTCGCGCTGGTGTTGTTTCGCGTTCAAAACCTGGTGCGGGATTTTGCGGAGCGTCAGCATTCGGCTGATGATCTCGGAGTTTTCAACCGAAGTCGTACCCACGAGTACCGGCCGGCCGGCTTCTACGAGTTCTACGATTTCGTCGGTTACTGCATTGTATTTCTCGCGAACTGAGCGGTAAACTTTATCTTCCTGGTCTTTGCGAATAATTCCTCTGTTGGTAGGGATCGAAACGACGTCGAGTTTATAGATTTCCCAGAACTCGCCTGCTTCTGTTTCCGCGGTACCGGTCATACCAGCTAATTTGTGGTACATCCGGAAGTAGTTTTGCAGGGTAATCGTCGCGTAGGTCTGCGTAGCGTCTTCTACGCGCACATTTTCCTTCGCTTCGATTGCCTGGTGTAAGCCGTCGGAATAGCGGCGGCCTTCCATGATACGGCCGGTTTGCTCATCGACGATCTTCACCTTTCCGTCCATGATCACGTATTCCACGTCTTTTTCAAACAATGTAAATGCTTTCAAAAGCTGGTTTACGGTGTGAATACGGGCTGTTTTGACTGAATAATCGCGGATCAGAGCCTCCTTCGCGATCACGCGGTCGTGCTCGCTGAGCGAAGTGTCTTTTTCGATCGCATCCAGATCGACAGCAATGTCGGGGAGAATGAAGAAATTGGATTCTTCCGATTCGCCGGTGAGGAAGTCGATCCCCTTTTCGGTCAGTTCGATGCTGTTATGGCGCTCGTCGATCGTGAAGTAAAGCGGGGCATCGGCTTGCGGCATCAGTTTCTGGTTTTCAGCCAGGTAAATCGCCTCCGATTCCTGCATAATGGCTTTCACGCCGCCTTCACTGAGATATTTGATCAAAGGCTTGTATTTCGGCATACCGCGGTGCGCGCGGAACAGTGCCAAACCGCCTTCTTTTTTATCACCAGCCTGGATTTTCTTTTTGGCTTCATTGAGGAAGTCCATGGCAAGGCGTTTTTGCGCCTCCACGATCCTCGCAACGCGGGGTTTCAGTTCAAGGAACTCCTGCTCGTCGCCGCGTGGTACCGGTCCGCTGATGATCAATGGCGTACGGGCGTCGTCAATCAATACGGAGTCGACCTCATCGACCATCGCGAAATGGTGCTTGCGCTGCACAAGTTCTTCCGGCGTCCGTGACATATTGTCACGCAGGTAGTCGAAGCCGAATTCGTTGTTGGTACCGTAAGTAAGGTCTGCTTTGTACGCATTGCGGCGTGCGATGGTGTTGGGCTGATGGCGGTCGATACAGTCGACGCTCAACCCGTGAAATTCGAAGAGCGGAGCATTCCATTCGGCGTCACGTTTGGCGAGGTAATCGTTCACGGTTACGATGTGAACGCCTTGTCCTGCGAGCGCATTCAGGAATGAAGGAAGGGTAGCTACGAGGGTTTTACCTTCACCGGTCGCCATTTCGGAGATTTTGCCCTGGTGCAACACCACACCACCGATCAACTGCACATCGTAATGGATCATGTTCCATTTGATAGGCTGGCCGATCACGTCCCAGGTTGTATTCCAAATGGCTTTGTCGCCGCTAATGGTCACATTCGATTTTTTAGTGGCTACTTCGCGGTCAAAATAGTTGGCGGTTACTTCCAGTTTGTCGTTTTCTGTAAAACGGCGCGCCGTGTCCTTCACGATCGCGAATGCTTTCGGAAGAATATCAAGCAATACTTTTTCCAGTTCTTTATTTCTTTCCAGTTCGAGCGCGTCGATTTTCTTGAAGATCGCCTCTTTACTGTCCACATTCGGCTCGTCGGCTGCCTGCTGTCTCAACGCTGCTATTTGTTCATCGACAGATTTCAGTTGATCGGCAATATGTTGTTTCAAGTTCGCGGACTGTGCCCGGAGCTCATCATTCGACAGGGAGGCCAGGAGGGCATATTCGGCATTTACCTTTTCAACGTACGGGGTCAGTTCTTTGAGGTCCCGTTCCGATTTCGTGCCAAATAGCTTGGAAAATATTTTAAACATGATGTGATGTATGTTTTTTAACCGGTTTTTCCTTATAAAATATTGAGCCTGCCACAAATCGCGTGTCACATTGTCAGCAAAACCCGCATTTACAATCCCAAAGGTAATTCATTGCCAATAGTATTACGCAATATCCGGCAGAATCCTAATGCATATCTAATCTTTTAATATCCATTTATCTATCCTCAAAAATCACCCGTGCCAATGGTGTAAGACCGTTTGTACGAATTTAAAACGACTACTAGGTAATGCATAGTACCTTTGAAACATCCAAACGATTTAAACAGACATAGCCATGAACCACAATAGATTGTTCCGTAACACCAGCAACAAAATGATCGGCGGAGTAGCCTCAGGATTAGCCGATTACTTCGATATTGACGTCACGATTATGCGTGTATTGTTTGTGCTCGCAGTTTTCATTCCGGTGACTTTCCCTGTCATTTTGTTTTACATTATCCTTTGGATCGTCATGCCCGATAGCGCAAAACGCCCTAAAGAGCTGGAACAAGGGCACATTCCTTCTTAAAAATTGAAAACTCCATCAGCAAAGACTTGGTAGTTGCAAACCGCCGGAAAACAAACTCCGGCGGTTTGTTGTTTTGGGATTAATACCTATTTTTACGAATGGTATGCAGGCATACTACCGAGGTGGCCTGCATTAATATCGATTCAAAAACAGATCCAATATGAACGCATACATTGTTGCGGGTTATCGTACCGCGGTGGGCAAGGCGCCGAGAGGCGGTTTCCGGTTTACACGTCCCGACGACCTGGGTGCAACGGTGATCAAGCATTTGCTGGAACAAACCCCGCAGCTGGATCCTACCCGTGTGGACGATGTGATTGTGGGCAATGCCGTGCCTGAAGCCGAGCAAGGCATGCAGATGGGCCGGTACGTGGCATTGCTGTCGCTGCCTAAAAATGTATCAGGAATCACTATCAACCGATATTGCGGCTCGGGCGTGGAAGCGATAGCGATGGCGTCGGCGAAAATCCATGCCGGAATGGCTGAATGCATTATCGCAGGTGGTACCGAATCGATGTCGCTCGTGCCCACCATGGGTTGGAAAACCGCTTTGAACTACGAAATAGCACATACCAATCCGGATTATTACCTCAGCATGGGCCTTACGGCGGAACAGGTAGCAAAGGATTTCAATATCAGCCGTGAGGCGCAGGATGAATTTTCATTTCAGTCGCACCAAAAGGCACTGCGTGCACAGAAGGAAGGCTGGTTTGCCGACGGGATTGTGCCGGTAACCGTCAAAGAGACTTATTTCGACCAGGCTTCCGGTAAGAAGAAAACGAAGGAAACGGTCATCAGCCAGGACGAAGGCCCTCGTGCGGATACGACCGTCGAAGCATTGAATAAACTGAAACCCGTTTTCGCGGCAGGGGGATCGGTGACGGCCGGTAACTCTTCGCAAACATCCGATGGGGCTGCATTTGTGCTGGTTATGTCGGAAAGGCTCGTAAATGAACTCGGCCTGAAACCTATCGCACGCATGATGTCGTACGCGACTGCGGGTGTGGACCCACGCATTATGGGTATAGGGCCTGTGGCAGCCGTGCCGCTTGCATTGAAACAAGCCGGGTTGAAACTAGGCGACATTCAGCAGGTGGAATTGAACGAAGCATTCGCGGCACAATCTCTTGCCGTGATCCAGGAGCTGGGCATCGATCCCGCGATCGTGAACCCGAATGGCGGCGCCATTGCATTGGGGCACGCATTAGGGTCGACAGGCGCCAGGCTTTCCGTCCAGCTTTTCAACGAAATGAAGCGCCGTGACCAGAAATATGGCATGGTAACTGCCTGTGTTGGTGGCGGACAGGGCGTTGCCGGCATTTATGAAAGGCTCAATTAGGCCGTAGACTAACATTCGGCTTGATTTTACAGGTCTCCCCGGAATGGTTACCCATCTTCCGGGGAGATTTTTTATTTTTGCCCTTTCATCATGCACGCCCGCTTTCATGGATGTATCCATTATTATCATTAATTACAGGACGCCTCAACTCATTATCAATTGCTTAGATTCTGTCAACCGGGTCACTTCCGGAGTAACTTATGAGGTTATTGTTGTTGACAACGATCCTGAGAATGGCGGCGGTGCATTGGTGAGGGAAGCCCATCCGGAAGTGCGGTGGATTGATATGGAGTATAATGCAGGTTTTGGTATTGCCAATAACCGCGGCATGGAGATTGCCAAAGGCAGATATCTGCTGCTGTTGAATGCCGATACGCTGCTGACCGATAATGTGATCGGCCGGTGCTTTCACCGGATGAACGAGCGGCCCGATATTATCGCCTGTGGCGCATTGCAATACTATCCCGACGGCACCCCGATGCCTTTCTACCGAAGCTTTAACGAGTTCCGGAAGACGTTTTTCATACTTCCCCCGAGCAGCCTGGTAGATAAGGTCATCAATAAACTTTATCCAGAACCGACCTACTCCGATCCTGATCAGCACGACTGGCTTGTAGGCGCTTTCATGTTTGTAAGAAGGGAAGGTTTTGAAAAGACAGGCGGTTTCAGCAAAGAGTTTTTTATGTACGGCGAAGACGTGGAATGGTCGGGCCGGTTGGGAAAGCTGGGCAAGCTGTGTTATTTTCAGGATTGCACTTTTATCCATTTGGAAAACAACAACCCGTTCCGGCGGACGCATATTTCGTGGATCAACCGGTTCAGCACCCAGATGCAGGTTTCCAATTTCCTGTGGGTAAGGAAACAGTACGGTATTTTTCAGTACATCATGCTGATCCTGCATTACATTTTTATGGTGCCGGTGGTTTATGGGTGGAAAATGCTGTTTAATTTGAGGAAAAGCGGAAATCCGTTCTCGGAACTTCGCACACAACATATATATGTAAGGAAGACACGCGTTCTTTTAAAATATTTCTGGAAAACGCTGTTCCTCCGCGAAGGGCTGTACAAAATCAAGCCCCAGGAGAACATCGACCTCTTAACTGCCTCTGCATGAATCAAACCAAGAAGAGAATCCTCTTTTTTACGCCCTATGCCACACGGACAGGATCGGAAATGATGCTGTTGTACATTTTGAAAAAAATAGACCGTTCGCGGTTCGACGTCGGTATCGTCAGTTTCGCAAATGGCGAGCTGCTCGCCGAGTTTCCTCAGGACATTCCCGTCCATATTGCCCCGCGCAAATTCAATACGATCGAGAAAATTTCTTTCCACCTGGGCATTAATCCCACGTTACGAGCATTAAGGAAGCTTGCTAAAAGTTTCAATGCCGATTTCTGGTATGTGAATACGACGATGATCCCCGAGACGATCGTGGTGGCCAAGGAATTCGGGATTAAGGTAATTACCCATTTTCACGAAATGCCGCTCACATACGCGTACCTGAGCGCGCCCGACTTCAAAAGCATTGTGGATTACTCGGAGCTGCTGATAGGGTGCTCACAAACCACTTGTGATTCACTGAAAGATGCCGGAGGGAAAAATGTAGGGTTGCTTTACTCATTTATCGACCCCTCTCTGGTAAAAAAGGACGATAATCGTTCCGCTGAATTGCGGAGGAAGCTGGGTATCCCGGCGGATGCATTTGTTTGGGTATTGTCGGGAATGACCTCCGAGCGCAAGGGTTTTGATATGCTGCCCGATATTGCCGCCGAGGTGAATGATCCGCGGGTACATCTGGTGTGGGTCGGTGCAACGATTGACGACGGATTGGTGTATTATACCGAGCAACGCTGCGCCAACAACACGTCTGCGACCAAAATTCACCTGGTCGGCAAGCAGAAAGAAGATTATTATGCCTATCTTAATATGGGAAATGGTTTTCTGCTTACCTCACGGCAGGACCCTTTCCCACTGGTGATGATAGAAGCTGCGTTGCTGGGTAAGCCTATTGTTGCATTTCCTTCCGGAGGCGTTTCTGAGTTTATCAAGGATGGAATGGGCGTCGTTACCGACGATCTAAGCGTCCGGCAGATGGTAGCAGCGATGCGGTCGTTGATGAATGGAGAAATCAAAACCGATAGCGCCCGGAGCATCGAAGTGGCAAGCCGCTTCAATGTGGAAAACGGATATAATGAATGGATCGAATTAATTGACAAAACCTGTTAGTATGCTCAATTCTACGTGCGCGTTTAAGTTTTTGATCCGTATTGCTTTATTGCTGACAGTCTTCATATGGGCTGGCCCTGTGGCAGCGCAAAGCCCGCAAAAAACCACTGAAACAGATAACCAGCGCTATCTTGCGCTGATGCTCCTGAACCTTACTAACCCTGACGATATCGGTCCGGAGCCGGACCTGATCCGATCAGCAAAGAGTTACGGGCTCAATGCGGTATATATCACCATTCCCTGGGACAAAATTTATTTAAATTCTCCTACCGATACACCACAGTGGGCTAAGTACGACCAGCAGATCAAAATTGCGACTGACCTGGGCATGAAGGTAGCATTGCGCATTCACCTCGGCCGGCACAGCACGCGCATCAAAGGCTTTTGGGACGTTTCCGACAGTCAGATCAGCCATTCCGGTAAGTCCCTGCTCAGTGGTTATGGGGATACTTTTTTCGGATTTGATAACCAGCCTATTCTGGATAAGGGAGTAGCCTTTGTGAAAGAGGTAATGAATCACTATAAGTATTTGCAGACCGAGAAAAAACTGCTGTATGTGTCGGTAACCTGCACAGGTACGCAGGAAGGCGAATATGGCGGCGGTTTGATCGAAAATGGTAAAGAGAATGCGGCTGTCTACGATTATTCTCCTTCCATGGTGAAGGGTTTTAAGGAATTTGTTAAAGGGAAATACAAAAAGATCGAGCGGATCAATTACCTGTGGGGGATGACTTTCAAGTCGTTCGATGAGGCAAATCCGCCGGCGACTGCCTGGGAGCCTAACCTTTCGTTCCGTCAGCGCTATGGAAAGGATTGGTACATTTATCGTCACATGATGCTCAAAAGGTTTACCGAGCAAATGGTGGCGGCGGTTAAAAGCGTCGATCCGGGTATCAAATATGTGTCGGATTACGGGTCGGTATTCGATGGGCAATCAGCCACACGGGGAACATTGGGTTTTCGCGATCTCAACGAAAAAACAGATGGGATCAAGGTTAACGACAATCTGGCGGCACATGATCACCGGTGGTCGGTGGACATTCTGAAAAGCGATGCGCCTGCGGGTTTTATCACAGCCAATGAACTCTTTGTGAGTTCGTACCTTGATAATGCCGCTCATATGAAGCAGATCAACGAAAACTTCGAGCATGGAGCGAATGTGGTGGCCGCGGTGATTTCGACAAAAGAACAGATGGCCCGCGCCGAAGGCTTTTTGAGGCAGGGCGTAGTTACCTGGCTGAACAAACCAATGACGCCCATCGTGTATGCCGACTCGGTATCGTACCGCTTGTCGGCGGCGACCGAAAAAGGCGGCGCACAAGGGGTGATTTACGATGAATGGGCCAAACGTGCCTATGCCGATCCGGCGAAGCCGCGCCCGGTCCGGATTCGTTTGATCGAGGACATTTTATCACCAAGTTATTGGGACGATGCGTCCAATAACATGCCCTACGTCTTCAGACCGGTGCCGATGCAGATCATTCCGGTTAACAAAGATTTTGAATACAGGCTTCCTATCGATACCTTCTCTGATGTGGATGGCAAGATCGTTCGTGTGGACGTGGGCGCGTTACCCGCGTGGCTGCGCTACGAGAACGGCGTCTTGAGGGGAAGGCCCACGACGCTCGGCGACTACCGCATTTCAGTAAAGGGGATCGACGACGAGGGCGGTTCGGCGGAAGCTTTTTTTACCATTCGTGTGGATACCCGCGAGAATGCGAACAAACCGCCGACCGTCGACAGTAATTTCTCCAACCAGCTGGTGGCAGTGGACAAGCCGTTTACCATTGCCATTCCCAAAACCGCATTTGTTGATCCGGACGGAAGCATTACTAAAGTGGAGGCCAGTGAACTGCCTTCCTGGCTGACATTTTCGAATGGGGTACTGAGTGGTACGCCTACCAAATTGGGCGATTACCGCATTATCCTCAAAGCATACGATGATTTGAATGCATTTGTGGAAACTTATTTTACAGTTAAAGTCGTCGAGCCACAGTTCTTGAACTCCCCGCCATTCGCCACGAGCGGGTTGCCTACGAAATATGCGCAGATCAACATGCCGTTCAGCTATATTCTGCCTACCAATATTTTCGGTGACGCAGATGGCTACATTTCATCGGTTACCGTACAAAACCGGCCTTCATGGCTTACGTTTGCGCTCAATGAATTTTCAGGAACGCCTACTGAGGAGGGCGAGTACCGGCTGATTATCCGCGCATACGACAACGCGGGCGCATACGTGGAAATCCCGCTGGTATTGCTGGTGCAAACTCCCGAGCTCCGTTTTGAACTTGTACAGGGCGGCAGTAAAGTGGATCAGCGGGTGATCAGGAAATTGTCTGGCGATGATGTAATCCCTTATGACTCCTTACCTGCAAAGCTGAATATGTATGCGTATGGGAATTTCGAGTACGACAAAGTTTCGTTCGATTTGAACGGCCCTTTCCGCAGAAAGTCAACAACGGCGATTTTTCCGTACGCCTTGTATGAAGATGCCACCGGTTTTGCGCCTTATGTGGGGAGATATACATTGACCGTTACCGCGTTCAGAGCAGACTCCGCTGTGGTTACGAACTCCATCGAATTCGGTATTTCGGCAGGAGATAAGGTGGATATCAGCAAAAACATGAAAGACTGGGCGTTCTATCCGAACCCGGTAGAAAGTATTGTTAATATCAAACTCCCCGAATACAAGCCTGGCGACAATCTGAGCTGGGAGATTGTCACGGTAGCAGGTAAGCGAATGCCTGTTGCCAATTCGCTGGTGAAGGTGTCGGATGAGCTCGCAAACCTGGACCTGGACGCGATCGGATTGTCCGCAGGAATCTATTTTATCAGAGTAGAAAACAACGGAGAGCTGGTGAAGCAATTCAGGATTTTTAAGAAATAGCAGATGCCTACGCTGCATTGCGAATGACCGTCCGTGGAAGGCGGTCATTTTCATTTATTTTGACAATAGTATGCTTGCATAATAATTTTTATAATCTATATTTGCATCAATCGCTAATAGTATGCAAGCATACTCAATACTTTTCCGACTAACCCGCATTCAGATATGTCCGTTGCAGCAGTAAACCAGACGTCCATCAAAGGGGGTGAATTTCTGATCAAGGAAACCCTGGCGAACCAGATTTTTATTCCGGAAGAATTCAATGAAGAGCAGCGAATGATCGCTGATACGTGCCGCGATTTCCTTTCAAAGGAGGTGTGGCCGCGTTTGAATGAAATCGACGAGGCCAAAAGCCCGGCACTGATTTCCGAGTTGATGGATAAAGCAGGGGAGCTTGGCTTGCTTGGAACTGCGGTTCCCGAAGAGTTTGGAGGTTTTGGGATGAATTTCAATACTTCCATGCTCGTGGCAGAAGCCACGGGCGCGGGCAATTCGTTTTCGGTGGCGCTTTCGGCGCACACGGGCATCGGTACATTGCCTATTCTCTACTATGGCAATGAAGACCAGAAACGCAAATACTTGCCGAAGCTTGCTTCCGGCGAATGGAAGGCGGCATATTGCCTCACCGAACCAGATTCGGGTTCGGACGCCAATTCAGGTAAAACAAAAGCTAAGCTGAGCGTCGACGGGCAGCATTATGTGATCAATGGTCAGAAGATGTGGATCACGAATGGCGGTTTTGCGGATGTATTTATTGTTTTTGCCAAAATCGAGGAGAATGGTGAAACAGATAAAAACCTGACAGCATTCGTCATCGAGAAGTCGTTCGGCGGCATTACGATGAACGAACCTGAGCACAAAATGGGCATCAAGGGCTCGGACACACGTCAGTTGTTCTTTAACGACTGCCTGGTACCGGTTGAAAATATGCTTTCCGAACGGGGTAACGGGTTTAAAATAGCGGTTAATATCCTTAATATCGGCCGTATTAAGCTGGCAGCGGCAGCACTGGGTGGCTCCAAACGCGTGGCTTCGCAAGCGATACAATATGCTAACGAACGCCGGCAGTTCGGTACGGCGATCGCCAATTTCGGTGCTATCAAGCATAAACTCGCTGAAATGGCGGTGGGAATGTTCGCAACGGAATCGGCGGCTTACCGGGTAGGACAAAATATAGATGACCTCATCCAGGCCTTCAAGGACAAGGGGATGAACGATGCCGAGGCGAAATTGAAGGCCCTGGAAGAATTTGCGATTGAGTGCGCGATCATGAAGGTGCATGGGTCGGAAGTGCTGGATTTCGTGGTAGACGAAGGTGTGCAGGTGTATGGGGGGATGGGTTTCTCGGCCGATGCGCCCATGGATCGCGCCTATCGCGACAGCCGGATTAACCGGATCTTTGAAGGTACCAACGAAATTAACCGCTTGCTGGTGGTAGATATGCTCCTGAAACGGGCGATGAAGGGTCAGCTTGACCTGATGGGCCCGGCCATGGCAGTGGGTAAGGAAATTCTATCAATTCCGGATTTTAGTTCGGATGAAGATGAAACGTTGTTTGCGGCGGAGAAAAAAGTGATCAAAAACCTGAAAAAGGCCGCTTTAATGATTGCCGGTGCCGCGGTGCAAAAGTTTATGATGAAACTTTCTGAGGAGCAGGAGATTATCATGAATATTGCCGATATGGTCATTGAAATTTATGTGGCGGAATCCGTGTTGTTACGGGTAGAAAAGCGGATTGGGCTGCTGGGGGAAGGGGCGAATGCATTGCATAAGGATATAGCGCTCATTTACCTCAACCGCGCGGTGGAAAGGGTGAACAATGCGGGCCGTTCGGCGATTACCAGTTTTGCCGGGAGCGATGAGCTCCGTGTAATGCTGATGGGACTGAAAAGATTCACGAAGATCGAGCCTATGAACCTCAAAGATGCGCGCCGCCGTATTGCCGACGAACTGATAGCCAAAAATGACTACGTCTTTTAAGAAACCATAAATACCTCAGGCGAATAACCTGCTACAACTGAAAACCAAAATGTACACGTTTGAAAGCCGTATCTGACTCAGATGCGGCTTTTTTGTATCTTGGTGAAAGGTTTTCGATTATTGGCCAAAATGCGCAATTTTGGGAAACCAAAAACGACGCCTTTCTCGTTAGGTATTAGGTTTCTTTTTTGAGTCAAATAGCAAAAATTAATACGTTGGATTCTCTACTAGCTACTGAAAAACCACCTTTCATGACTTTGCATTCCGTGGATCTGCGTACCACAGGCCAGTTTCCTGCATTACTACTCGATTACCTCGATCAGAAACCGACGCTTGAATCTTTTTATAGCATCTTCCCGACGTTAGAAAACGCGGAAAAGGCTATTTTGAATAAAAAGGGCTTTACGGCCGATAAGCGTAAAACGCTGGTCGATGTGCTTACGAAGCAATACCACGGCCTCCCTTTCCTGCCCGATTTTTCGGTTTTACTACAAGAGAATACCTTCACTGTAACAACCGGGCACCAGCTGAATATCTTTACGGGCCCGTTGTACATTATTTATAAGATCGTAACGATCATCAAGCTTGCGGAGGCATTAAAGGCAAAGTATCCTGAGTACAATTTCGTACCCATTTACTGGATGGCTACGGAGGATCATGATTTTGAAGAAATCGCTTCCTTCCATCTTTTCGGACAGACGCACAAATGGACGGGCGAGCACAAGGGAGCCGTAGGAAGGCTGAATCCAAAAGAATTGGCGGGTATTTTGAAGCAGTTGCCGGATAAACCGCTGCTTTTCGCTAAGGCTTATCTGGAAAACAATACATTGGCCGACGCCGTGCGATGTTATATGCACGAGCTCTTCGGACGTTACGGGCTGGTTAGCCTCGACGCCGACCATGCGGATTTAAAACGGCACTTCCTGCCGGTCATTCAGGAAGAACTGAAAGACTCCATTTCGGAGAAACTCGTTACAGAAACCACTTCCCGGTTGAATGCGCTTGGTTACCATACTCCCCTGCACGCGCGCGAGATCAATTTCTTCTACCTTGACGACAACCTGCGCGAACGCATTGTACGCGAGGGCGACGTGTTCAAAGTGCTCAATACCGAGTTGGAATTCCGCGAAACAGAGTTGTTGGCACTGGCCGAAACCAATCCGGAGCGTTTCAGCCCGAATGTGATCTTGCGGCCATTGTATGAGGAAGTGATTTTGCCTAACCTCGCGTATATAGGCGGGCCGTCAGAAGTGCCATACTGGATGCAACTGAAAGGCGTTTTCGATCATTTCGGCGTGCCTTACCCGATGTTGATGCCGCGGAATTTCGCATTGTACATAAATGGTCATCAGTACAAGAAGGCACAGAAGCTGAAAATTGACTACAAAGATCTGTTCCTCGACGAAATCGCGTTGCGTAAGACCTTCATCGAACGTAATACCGAGCACGAGCTAAATCTGAACGAGCAGAAAGAAGCGTTCAACGCCATTTTTGACCAGATCCTTGCCAAGGCAACGGAGGTAGATCAAACTATGCACGGCGCCGTGAAAGCAGAGCAGACGCGGCTTCTGAATTCATTGAAGCACCTCGAAAAACGCATTATCCGCGCAGAGGAGCGCAATCATGAATCGGAGATCGAACAATTGCTGACCCTTAAAAACAAACTGTTCCCGAACGGAATCGCCCAGGAACGGTATGACAATCTGCTGAACTTCTATATCAACGATCCTCAGTTTATTCAGAAGCTGATTAATGCCTTCGATCCGCTGGATTTCAGGTATAATGTGCTCCTGGAAGAATAGGAGAGGGGTTTAATTCTTCATTTTTACATCACCGAAGACCGAAGTGACGGTAATCTTGGGCCCGCCGGAACCAACCTTTCCCTGGTAATGCTTCATTTTGTCAGGCCGGCCGTCTTTATCCGGTTGCATCGAGAAATTGACGTTCTCCGTCGGGTAACTGAATTTACCATACGTTACACTTACATTGAACTGATTGGACTCGGCAGGCAACACAATCGAAGAGTACTGCGCCTGGATATCCACATTCTGGGCTGAATGCATCAGCTCGTCGATTTTGAAATTACCCGAATAGTTGAGCTTGATTTTACCGGTACCACGGATCGTACCGATTTTAGCCCCTGAATAATCAATGGCCGCGTCCAGGTTAACGACATCGCCGATCATTAACTCGCCGAATTTGTTGCTCAGCCATACTTTCTTGGCTTGGTCGAGTTTTACGTTGGCATACTGGCAATCCAGTTTCCCGCCGTCCATTTTGCCAATTTTGGCACTTCCAAACTGGATATCGATCACATTGTCCGGGTTTTCGAGGAGCATCGCCATAAAGTTACCGTGCTTGGAATCGACGGTCAGCGGGGCGTAGAACGAAGGGATATCGGTATTCCCGAATTTGTTGCGAACGGTCAGCGAGTTCTCCTTCGGCATATAGATCGTATAATCGATCTGAATGAAATTCTTGTCGCCCTTGCCTTTATTCCAGCCACTGTTACCGAATTGGTTACGGTCAATGCGGGTAGTGAGGCTAATGACGTTTTTGACGCGTTTTTCATCGATATTCACGGAGCTTAGATATTCCGCGGCGCGGTTGTCGGAGGGCGCATTGGCGGTAACGACGATCTCCACTTTAATCTCTTCCTTGGCCCACAGATTCACTTTTACGAGACCAAATTGGTTGTCAACTTCAAGCGCGTCGCTCTTTTTGACATCGAATACTTTCACAATATTCCTACGCTTCTCTATCAGACCGTTTTGTTCGGAATTGTCGGGATCGAGGGCTGCGCTGGCTACCTGCGGAAGTGTGGCGATCACACTAAATAACAGGAGCGTCGCTATTTTCTTTATCGTTATCATTTTTCACTTTGTTAATGCGTTGCAAAATTTCCAGTTGTTGGTTCAGCAGATCGACCTGTAATTGCAGGTTCTGAACCATTGCTTCGAGCAGTGCTTCCTGGTTAGGGGCGTTCGATAAGTTGGAGCGAAGGTTTTTATAATTCGCTTCCAGACTTTCCAAATCAGCGGAGAAATCTTTGTAAAGCTCCGGGTTGTTCCGGGCCAGCTTGATGATCTCCTCCCTTTTTTGGTCTATTGCAACATTGTATTGATTGAATTCGCGGGCATATGCGGGAACTTTCAGGGCCACGTTCGGATCACGGGTAATGCCATACTCGTTATTGAGGTAAACCAGAAACCCGATCCCGAGCGCCAGGAACACCCCCGCGGCGATACGCCAGTCGAAATAGGGGTTACTCAGACGCCTGATTTTTTTTTTCGATTTTTCAGGTACTATCGGAATCTCGTTGTGTAGTTGGCTCTCAATCTGGCTCCATAAAGAATCCTGCGGTAAGAAAGTATCAAATCCATCCCTGTTATCACGCACAAACCGCTCCAATCGATCCTTTTTATCAGAAGAATTTTTCATAGATTAATTAACTTGTCAAGTGTAAATAATAGTCTCAAATCCGTAAGAGTTTTAGGTAAGTATCGTAATTCGTGTTTGCACAATCTGATTTTTAGTCATTTGTAGCGGTCCGCCGCGCGGTCATGCATTGTCATTTTAGTCATTTATTGTCAAGTGTTGTCATTTATTGTTTCTCTCCCATTTGACTATTCATGACCATACCTGACTACTTCCTGACCACACTTGACCATTTCTGACTACTCCTGACTACACATGACCACTTCCTGACCACTCCGCTACCGTACCAACATTTCGGTCAACTTACGCTTGGCACGCATGTATTGCGTCCGGGAGGTGGTTTCACTGATCCCGAGCACTTCGCCGATTTCTTCGTGGTCGTAACCTTCGAACAAATACAGACTTAGCACCACCCGGTAACCATCCGGCAATTTCTGTACCGCGTTGCGGACCCTTTCTATTTCGAGCGTCGTGTCGCTCTCATCCAGTCCGAAAGAATCCTCATTCCGCTCGCTTTGCTCTAATGTCTCATGGAATTCTTCTATTTCCACCCATTTTACCTTCCTGCTCCGCATGTGGTTGATCGCCTTATTGACCACGATTTGCTTCAACCATGCCCCAAACGTCGACTGCTGCCTGAACTGGTGGAGGTTCGTGAATGCATCCACGAAAGCCTCCTGCAAAGCATCCTCAGCCTCTCCCAAATGGTTCAGTATCCGCATGCAGATGTTGAACATGGCTTTCGAGTAATGTTTATAAAGCTCGTATTGCGCTTTGCGCTCTCCGAGTTTACAACGCTCCACCAGTTCGACGTGCCGGTCGGGGTAAATTTGTGTTTTCAAGCAGAAGGTTTATATTTTGAACGTTCTGAATCAAAGACAATCGATTCTTCGGCATGTTGCACTTCATTTTAAAAATATTTTCAAAATGCCGAATCCCGAACAAAGGGACATACCGTGTTGTTCTTAGAAAAGGCAGGATTATCTTTGCACTACCTTGATGCAATCTACCGATTTTAGTACATGAAAACTTTCAACATCCCCGATTTTTACCGGAGCCGCATTATCACCCCGATCAAGGAATTCCGCCGTAAGAACGACAAGCTGAAAAGGGATTATTCTCCCACGGTGCTTGATTTCGGACCGGTACAATTTCTGATCGCGCGCCATTTCGGATTTTGCTACGGGGTAGAGAATGCAATCGACATTGCGTACAAGGCCATTGCCGAAAATCCGGGCAAGCGGATTTTCCTTCTGAGTGAAATGATTCACAATCCGGATGTGAACCGCGATCTGGTAGAGCGCGGCGTGCAGTTTATCATGGATACCAAAGGAAACCAGCTCATTGGCTGGGAAGAGCTCACAGCGGAGGATATTGTGATCGTTCCGGCATTTGGAACTACGGTTGAAAATCAGCAGAAACTCTCGGAGCTGGGCGTGAATGCGTACGTGTACGACACCACTTGCCCTTTTGTGGAGAAAGTCTGGAACCGTGCTGCGCAAATCGGGGAGAAAGACTATACGATCGTGGTCCACGGCAAGCCGAATCACGAAGAGACCCGCGCTACCTTCTCGCACAGCAAGCAAAATGCCCAGACCGTGGTGGTGGAGAATATGAGACAGGCCCAGATCCTGGCCGAATATATGATGGGATCCAGGCCCGCATCACAGTTTTTTGAAGATTTCAAAAACCAGTATTCGGAGGGTTTTGACCCAGAAAAAGACTTGCAGCGCATCGGCGTCGTGAACCAGACGACCATGCTGGCTTCCGACACCCAGGGTATTGCCGACTATCTCAAAAATGTGATGATCAGGTATTACAGCCTGCGTCCCGAGCAGGTGGAGGACCGTTTCGCGAACACGCGCGACACGTTATGCTATGCGACGAACGATAACCAGGATGCTACCTACGCATTGCTCACGCATGATGCCGATCTGGTGGTTGTTGCAGGCGGATATAACAGTTCCAACACCTCGCACTTGGTGGAGCTATGTGAACAGAAATTCCCGACATACTTTATCGAATCAGTCAATAAAATCCTGGACAGGCAACTGATCCGCCATTTTGACCTGCATAAGAAAGAAGAAGTGGTCACAGAAAACTATATTCCGGCAAAAACTCCCGTGCGTATTATGCTGACGTGCGGGGCGTCGTGCCCGGATGCGGTGGTGGAAGGGATTCTCGTGCGGTTGCTTTCATTTTTCGAGGGCGCCAGGCCAATCGAGGAGGTGATGCAGGCATTTTGAAGCAACGGCTACCGCTAAATCTGGCAGGGGCACCGTTGAATCATTTGAAAGCGGTTATTAAGAGCGAATTAACTTGTATAGTTTAATTTAGGCGGATGGTTTTGGTTACAAAAATCATCCGTTTTTTATATCTCCTTTCCTATGAAAAAGATTGCCATCCTGAGCTCTTTTTGCGTCTTACTTTTTGCCTGGTTTTTTAGCAGCTGTTCTTCCTTTAATGAAATCCGCGTGGCGGGTACCAACTTCACGGACGAGGTGGGACAATCGCAAAACCTGGTTTTTACATTTAACAAGGACCTAGTTTCTACGGCTGAACTGAATAACTGGGACTCTACACAGTATGTAACGTTCGAGCCGGCGGTTCGTGGCAAATTCAAATGGACCGCGCCGAACGAGCTCGTGTTTTCACCGGTAGCAGGTTTCGGGGCCGCTACGTCCTATCAGGCGCAACTAACCGAGCTGATCACCGAAAAAGCAGACAAGGAGAAGAAATATAAACTCTCCCAGGACCCGATCACATTCCATACACCGTATCTGCAACTGGTCGAAACGGAGAGCTGGTGGACACTTTCCACAGAGAGTGGCAGGCAGGAGGCGCGGTTAAGGCTGAATTTCAATTATCCTGTCAATGCGCAGAATGTGGCCGAGAAGCTCAAAGTCTTGTTCGAGGATCAGCCGCTGGATTACCGGGTATTGCCGTCGCAGGATGAAACGTCAGTTACGCTGGCCCTGGCGAAGGTAGGGAAGGCCGATAATAATGAAACGCCGGTCAGTATTGCCATTGACAAAGGTGTAAAAGTTCAGAATACTTCATACAGCAGTAACGAGGCGCTTTCGAAAACGGTAAGTATCCCCTCGCCGCTGCATCTGGAAGTGGTGGATATTAAAACGGGTTTTGAGAACAATGCGGGTTACGCACGGATTGTGACCACACAGGAGCTTGACAAGGAGAGCGTCGCAGGGAGTTTCACAGTGACACCCGAAGCGGCCGTGGAAACCGAGCCTACTGAAAATGGCTTCATCATTCGGGGCGCTTTCAATGAAACGGAAACGTACGTATTGCAGTTGAAACAGTCTTTGAAAGGCATTTTGGGTCAAACGCTGGAAGAAGAAGCATCGCGCGACCTGTTTTTTGGCAAAATGCCTGCAGCGATTTCGTTCGCAAACAAAAAGGGGCTGTATTTGTCTTCTAAAAGTTCAAGGAATATAGGTGTGAATATCGTGAATGTGCCCAAAGTACAGGTGCGTATTTCAAAACTTTACGCCAATAATATCCTGCATTACATCCATAATAACAGATGGAGCGACTACGCATATGTGGGCGACGACTGGCAGCCGACAGGTAATTTCAATTACAGCGACGACCGCGAAAGCCAGCTAAGTGACGTGATCGTGAACAAGATTGTCGAGACTGCTAACCTATCCAAAAACAAGGGTATATCCGCATTGAATATTGCATTGCCAGACGACAACAAACGGCAGGGCGTTTATCTCGTTGCTGTAAATTCGGAGGAAGAGGCATATCTAGGAGCCACAAAGCTCGTTTCCATTTCCGACATCGGCCTCATCGCCAAGCAGGGAAAAGACGAGCTCTGGGTTTTTGCCAATTCCATTAAAACCAATGAGCCGATCAAAGATCTTGAGTTGACGCTAGTCAGCTCCAATAATCAGACCGTACACACCCTCAAAACAGATGGCGACGGCATTGCGCATGTCGATAAGCTAAGCGAAAAGGCGCCGGGATTTAAGATTGCAATGATTACGGCGAGCTCGGAGGATGATTTTAATTACCTGTTGCTGGAAGATACCCAGGTACTTACTTCGCGGTTCGATGTGGAGGGCTTGCGGGATAATGCATCGGGGTACCAGGTGTTCATCTACGGGCAGCGTGATATTTACCGCCCGGGTGAAACCATGCATTTCAATACAGTTTTGCGGACCCAGGATTGGAAAACCGCGGGAAAAGTGCCGCTCAAATTGCGGCTGTTAACGCCTAACGGCCGTGAATTCCGCACATGGCGCAAGACGACCAATGACCAGGGGGCCGTAGAATCGGAAATCCCGCTCGATGCCGGTGTACTCACAGGTACCTACATCCTGGAAGTGTACAATGCCAACGAAGTGTTGCTCGGTTCCCAGGCGGTGAGCGTGGAGGAGTTCATGCCCGATCGCATTAGGGTGGATCTCAGCGGTGCTGCCAAAGATTACGTTTCAGGTCAGAAAGTGGCGCTTACCGCCACCGCTACCAATTTGTTTGGCCCGCCAGCAAGCAATCGCACCTATGAAATGGATTTCCAGTTGCAGCGGAAAGGCTTTTCGGCCAAAGGTTTCCCGGAATACACATTCGATATCCCCGCCGAAACTACTTTCGAGCGCGATAGCCGCCAGGGTACGACTAATGAGCAAGGGCAGGCGAATGAGCAGTTTACATTGTTATCCGGCTTACAGGATATCGGCGTGCTCGAAGGCAAGATTTACGTAACGGTTTTCGATGAAAACGGACGGCCTGTCAACAGGTTACAGCGTTTCGACGTGTACACCCAGCCGGTATTCTACGGCATTCGTCTTCCCGACGCCTATGTCGGAACCAATGCGCCTGTACCTGTTGATATTGTGGGCGTAAATAAAAGTGGTGCATTGCAGAACGGCGCCGTGGCGAGCATTGAAGTAGTACGGCTGGAATACCAGACGGTCGTGGAAAAAAAATATGACCGCCTGCAATACACCTCACGCAAGAGTGAGAAGCTGGTATATTCCAACAAACTGACGCTTTCCGGCGGAAAAGGGACATTCCGATATATACCCACGGTTTCTGGCGAATATGAGGTACGGGTACGACGCCCCGGCGCGGCGCATTACACGCTCGCGAAGTTCTACGCTTATGGCTATGGTTATACCCAGTATTCGTCTTTTGAAGTAAGCAATGAAGGCCGGGTATTGATGGAAACCGATAAAACGCATTACAAAACCGGTGAAACTGCGACCGTATTGTTCAAAACGCCGTTCGATGGCCGGTTGCTGGTTACAGTGGAGCGTAACAATGTCCTCGAGCAGCACATTCTAACCACCGAGAAAAAGGCGGCCGAATTGACATTTAAAATCAAGAAAGAGCATTTACCGAACGTTTTTGTAACAGCTACGCTGATCCGTCCGCTGGATTCGTCGGATATGCCGCTGACGGTGGCACACGGCTTTGAGCCTGTCCTGGTGGAAGATCCTGAGCGGAAACTGGAGGTCGCGATTACGGCAGTGGAAAAGTCCCGATCGAAGACGAAGCAGCAGATTCGGATCAAAACGGAACCGAATGCGGAGGTGACGCTGGCGGTGGTGGATGAAGGTATTTTGCAGATCAAAAACACAAAGACTCCCGATATTCACGGGCATTTTTATCAAAAACGGGCGTTGGAAGTTTCCAGCCACGATTTGTATGCGCAGCTTTTCCCGGAACTGACCATTTCAGGAACATCCAGCTCCGGCGGTGATGGTTATGACCTGGAAAGAAGGATTAACCCGCTGAGCAACGGCCGTACCGAACTGGTGTCGTTTTGGAGCGGTCAGCTGAAAGCGAATGGCAGCGGCGATGTGACTTTTGATGTGAATATCCCGCAGTTCAGCGGCGATCTGCGCATTATGGCAGTGGCTTACAAGGATAATGCATTCGGTTCGGCTACCAAAAATATGAAAGTCGCGGATCCGATTGTGATCAGTGCCGGCCTGCCGCGTTTCCTGAGCCCGGGCGACGAGCTGGTATTGCCGGTTAACATCAGCAACACCGAGGCCAAAGCGACAACGGCGATCGTTTCCGTCCAGCTCTCCGGCCCACTGGCGGCAGGTGCTGCGCCGGTTACCCAGAACATTAATATTCCGGCCGGAAAAGAAAGCCGCGCGATGTTTGCCGTGAAAGCGGCTACGGCCATCGGCATCGGGAAGGTGGTGGTGAAGGTGAATGCATTTAAAGAAACATTCGTCAATCAAACCGAAATTACGGTTCGTCCGGCATCACCATTGCTGAAAACCAGTACGTCGGGCCTTATTGCAGGCGATAAACAAGGGGTGATCGACCTTAAATCGTCGTTCCTTCCCACCACAAGCAGTAGTCAGCTGGTATTGAGCCGTTCGCCGTTGGTACAAGGTGGTGGCAAGGCATTATCGACATTGCTCGGCTATCCTTATGGTTGCCTGGAACAGATGGTGTCAAAAGCATTCCCGCAAATCTATTTCGCAGACCTTACCAAAGCAATGGCCGCACCGGTTTACACGGTCAGGAGCGGAGAAAGTGATTTTAATCCGATGACCAACGTGCAGCAAGCCATCCGTAAAGTGGAATCGCAGCAGCTTTTCAATGGAGGCATGGGCATGTGGCCGGGGGCGCAGCTGGAAGACTGGTGGGCTACCGCCTACGCTGTGCATTTCCTGGAAGAAGCACGGCGGGCAGGTTTTGAGGTTAATGCCAAAACACTGAGCCGCGCGGTGGAATATCTGACAGCACAAAGTGGTACCACCGCGAACAGGGAGGTGATTATCGCCAGTACAAATAATGGATTGGCCTACGAGGGCCAGCCGAAAGGTACTCAAACGAAAAAAACGGTCGCTCGCCGGGAAGCCATTTATTCGCTTTATGTCCTGGCATTGAATGGCCATCCGAACCGCGCTGCAATGAATTATTACAAACAGAACCCGCATTTGCTCACGCAGGATTCCCAGTATCTACTCGCTGGTGCTTTCCAGCTCGCGGGCGATGCACGGAGCTTCAATGCATTGTTACCTAAAAAATATGTAGCCGAGAATGCGGGGCATTATTATGACAACAGCTATTCATCCCCGCTACGGAATATGTCGTTGGTTTTGAATACATTGATTGAATCTGATCCTTCCAACACGCAAATCCCGGTATTGGGGCGCCAACTTTCACTGGCCATTCAGTCTGCTTCTTATTTGAATACGCAGGAAGCGGCATTTGCGGTGCTGGCTTTGGGTAAACTGGCGAAAAAGACATCCAATTCGACGGTAACAGCTTCTGTTTCCGCAAATGGCAAATCGCTGGGGCAGTTTTCAGGTAAGGAGTTGAAGATTTCAAAAGGCATTTTGAACCAGAAACTGTTGGTCAAAACGCAGGGCAAAGGCGATCTGTACTGGTTCGCGCAGACGGACGGTATGTCGGCCACGGGTAGTTATGTAGAGGAAGACCAAGGCATCAGCATTCGTCGCCAGTTCCTGACACGCAATGGAGCGCCGGTGCAAACTTTCCATCAGAACGACCTCGTGGTGGTGAAACTGACGCTTAGCAGCAACAACGGGTTGCCGGTGGAAGACGTAGTCGTTACCGACCTGCTGCCCGCTGGCTTCGAGATAGAAAACCCAAGGATCACCGAGCCGCGCGATATGCCATGGATTACGAATGCAGCCGTTCCGGAATATTACGATATTCGCGACGACCGCATTCATTTCTTCACCAATGCCGACGGTCAGCCGAGGACATTCTACTATCAGGTGAGAATTGTAGCGAAAGGTACATTTACGATTGGACCAGCCGCTGCCGACGCGATGTACCGGGGCGAATTCCGTAGCTACTCAGGCGGCGGCAAAATTACAGTTGAATAGATCATAAAGAGAAGCTACGCAAAATCAGTCCACCGATGATGGCTCCCGCAATGGGGGCCAGAACGGGAATCCAGCCGTAACCCCAGTCGGAGCTCCCTTTGTTGGGAATAGGCAGGATAGTGTGGGCAATGCGTGGGCCGAGGTCGCGCACGGGGTTAATCGCATAGCCGGTAGTACCGCCGAGCGATAGACCGATACTCCAAACGAGCATACCCACCAGGTAAGGCGCTACACCGGACGGAATGCCGCCTTTTTCGGGATCGGAAGTGCCGGCATACCCGATGGCTGCAATGCCGACGATCAACATCATGGTTGCGATAAATTCACTCAGGAAATTGGCCCCGGTACTTTTAATGGCCGGGCCGGTTGAAAAACAGGCCAGTTTGGATCCGCCATCCTCGGTAGCGCCCCAATGCGGCAGATATTGCATCCAAACCAGCACAGCTCCCAGGAATGCGCCAATCAGCTGCGCCGGAATGAAAGTTGAAATAAGGCTGTAATCGTTTTGAAGTACCGCAAAACCCACGGTTACCGCGGGGTTCAAATGTGCTGCCGCGCTGCCGAATGCATTGGCTGTGAACACCCCGAACATCACCGCAAACGCCCATCCTGCGGTAATGACGATCCAGCCACCGCTTTCGCCTTTGGTTTTTTTCAACACGACATTGGCGACGACGCCGTTGCCTAACAAAATAAGGACCATGGTTCCGATTAATTCTCCAATGAAAGGCGAAGGCTGCATGTGCTTTGTATAATCAAGGTTAGTGAACGAATATGCGAATAGTTTTATAATTTCTGTTTCCAATCCCAAAAAGAATTTTTCGTTCTGGTTTTACCATTTTAGGACCGTGAATTCTGCTAACTTTGCCTGATAATCAATTTTTGTATTGAAAATCATGTCATTAAATCAGCTTACGGCGATCTCTCCGGTTGATGGCCGTTATTACAAACAAGTATCTGAACTTTCGGCTTATTTCTCGGAATACGCCCTGATTTACTACCGGGTGTATGTAGAAATCGAGTATTTCATTGCACTCTGTGAAATTCCCCTCCCTCAGCTATCAGAATTTGACAAGAAGAAATATGCGTCATTGCGCAAGATCTATGAAGATTTCAGCGAAGCAGACGCATTACATATAAAGGACATCGAAAAGGTGACCAACCACGATGTGAAGGCTGTCGAGTACTTCATTAAGGAGCAATTCGAAAAGCTGGGCATCGAATCTTACCAGGAATTTATCCACTTTGGCCTTACTTCGCAGGATATCAACAACACAGCGATCCCGCTTTCGCTGAAAGACGCGATGGAGCGGCAGATTAAACCGTTGTTCCGCCAGGTGCTTTTCGTATTGAAAAGAATGTCGATCGAGTGGAAAAACGTGCCGATGCTCGCATTCACGCACGGGCAGCCGGCGTCGCCTACACGGGTGGGTAAGGAGTTCCTGGTTTTTGTGGAACGCCTGGAACGCCAGCTCGAAATGCTCGACAAAATACCGCATTCGGCGAAATTCGGTGGCGCAACGGGTAACTTCAATGCGCACCACGTTGCTTATCCGAAGCAGGACTGGATGGCATTCGGCCACCATTTTGTGGAAGGATTAGGACTAAAAAGAAGCCGCCACACAACGCAGATTGAACATTACGACAACCTGGCGGCTACTTTCGACTGTCTGAAACGCCTGAATACGATCCTCACAGACCTTAACCGGGATATGTGGACGTACATTTCAATGGGCTATTTCAAACAGAAGATCAAAGCAGGCGAAGTTGGTTCATCCGCGATGCCGCATAAGGTAAATCCGATCGATTTCGAAAACTCGGAAGGGAACCTCGGCCTCGCATCCGCATTGTTTGAACATTTTGCGTCCAAATTGCCCGTTTCCCGCTTGCAACGTGACCTCACCGACTCCACGGTATTGCGTAACATCGGTGTTCCTATCGCGCATTTGGCCATCGCTTTGAACTCCCTGCTGAAAGGTCTGGGTAAAGTCGAGTTGAATGGCGAGGTATTGAAAGCAGAACTGGAAGAAAATTGGGCCGTGGTAGCCGAGGCAATCCAGACCATTCTGCGCCGCGAAAGCTATCCGAAGCCTTACGAGGCGCTGAAAGAATTGACGCGCACCAATGAAAAAATCACCCACGACTCGATCTCGCGTTTCATCGAAACACTGGACGTGTCCGAAAAAATACGGGAAGAACTTCGCGCATTGAGCCCGTTCAACTACCTGGGTGTTGTAGAAGAGACTTTTTAAGGAAGTCAGACCCCCAATTCATCCCTGATCTTCTCCTGCCAGTCGCGCGGGAGAAGATCCAGCAAACTCACATCACATAACGTCGCGATGCGACAGTAATGCTCCATTTCAATTTTGGTGGTGCCGGTTTCCCATTTGTGGTAACCAACCTGCGAAACGCCGAGCATGTCGGACATCTGTCTTTGAGAAAGCGCATTATCTCTGCGGTACCTGATCAGGATTTGCGAAATAACCATAGTGTCGGTTTAAAGCGTGAATGCTTTGAACCGGGCAGGCGAGTGGGTAAATGAGGAGCTTGAGTATAGTAAGTTTTGAATGACTGAATGATTGAATGACCGAATAGTTGTCTATTCAATCATTCAAAATTATGATTTTTATCCGCATTTCGATGAGCCGCAATCCTTGCACGTTAAACACCCTTCCTGGTACAGCAAATTGGTCGAGCCGCAATTCTGGCATTTCTGCTTCACGGCTTCGGTTCCATCCGGGATGTAGCGTTTCAATGCGCGCGCCACGCCGGCTTTCCAGGTGTTGATCGCCTCGTCGAGTTGGAGACTGCTGATCAGGTCTACCACCTTTTCGATCGGCATTCCGTGGCGCAATGTGCTGGAAATGAGCTTCGCATAGTTCCAGTATTCAGGGTTGAATTTGTAGGACAACCCTTCAATCGTCGTTTTATAGCCGCGCGTGTTTTTGTATTGAAAGTCATAACGAGAGCTGCCGTCGGCTTCCCGGTTTTTGATAATCAAACCTTCATTTACCCATCGGGGGATCAGGATACCATCTTCGTCGTCCGCAAAGCCGGTGAAAATCTCGTACGGACGACCGTCGATCAGGCCGATGAATGCGATCCATTTATCCTTTTTGTTCTGAAAACGTACTACGTCGGCTTGCAGTGTTTGTGGGCGTTCCGTCGGGAATGGCGTCGGGCTGCCGTCTTTCGGCTCTTCCTTTTTCTCCGTGTTGGAGATCAAAACGCCTGAACGTGAACCGTCGCGATATACCGTAACGCCTTTGCAACCTGCTTTCCATGCTTCCATGTAGCATTCGCCTACAAGTTCTTCGGTGACGTCGTTCGGCATGTTAATGGTCACGCTGATCGAGTGGTCGACCCACTGCTGGATCGCGCCCTGCATTTTTACCTTCTTGAGGTAATCCACATCGTTGGAAGTGGCTTTATAGTAAGGCGATTTTTTTACCAGCTCATCGAGGTCTTTCTGTGCGTAATTTTTAGTGGTATCAAAGCCATTAACCTCCATCCATTGCTTGAAACGGTGATGGAAAACCACATATTCCTCCCACGAATCGCCTACCTCGTCGACAAAATCCACGCGGACGTCTTTGTCGTTCGGATTGACTTTTCTTCTTCTTTTATAAACCGGGAGGAAAACCGGCTCGATACCCGAAGTCGTTTGCGACATCAAACTTGTGGTGCCTGTCGGCGCGATCGTCAGCAATGCGATGTTCCGGCGGCCGTATTCGAGCATTTCGTAGTACAGTTGCGCGTCGGCCTCTTTCAGGCGATTGATAAACGGGTTATTTTTTTCCCTTTCTGAGTCGAAAATCGTGAACGGGCCGCGTTCCTTGGCCGTGTGGACCGACCCGCGGTACGCTTCCAGCGCCACGGTTTTATGGATTTCCACCGCGAATGCATTGCCTTCGTCGCTTCCATAGCGCAGGCCCAATGCCGCCAGCATGTCGCCTTCCGCGGTGATACCGATACCGGTCCGACGACCTTCTTTGGCTTTGGTCTGGATATTCAGCCAAAGGTTGCGCTCAACGCGTTTCACTTCGGCATCCTCGGGATCTTCATCAATTTTTTGCAGGATAGCATCGATCTTTTCGAGTTCGAGATCGATAATATCGTCCATCATGCGCTGCGCCGCCGCAATATGCTTTTTGAACAGCTCCCAGTTGAACCGGGCCTTGCTGGTAAACGCATCTTCTACGTATGAGAACAGGTTAATGGCCAGCAAACGGCAGGAATCGTAGGCACAGAGCGGGATTTCGCCGCAAGGGTTCGTCGAAATGGTCTCGTAGCCGAGGTCGGCGTAACAATCGGGGACGGATTCACGAATAATGGTGTCCCAGAACAAAATACCCGGCTCGGCCGATTGCCATGCATTATGCACGATCTTTTTCCAGAGCGCCGTCGCGTCGATGTCCTTGATGTGCGAAGGGTTGGCGCTTTTGATGGGGTATTGCTGGCGGTAAGTGGTCCCCGTGTCCACCGCTTTCATAAATTCATCGTCTATCCGGACCGAAACATTGGCGCCGGTAACCTTGCCCTGCTCCATTTTGGCATCGATAAAACTTTCGGAATCGGGGTGTTTGATAGAAACCGAGAGCATCAGTGCGCCCCTGCGGCCGTCCTGGGCCACTTCGCGGGTAGAGTTGGAGAAGCGCTCCATGAATGGTACGATACCCGTGGATGTCAATGCCGAGTTCTTGACAGGCGAGCCTTTCGGACGGATATGCGAAAGGTCATGCCCCACGCCACCACGCCGCTTCATGAGCTGCACCTGCTCCTGGTCGATCTTCATAATGCCGCCGTAGGAATCCGACGCGCCATTGTTGCCGATCACAAAGCAATTGGAAAGCGAGGCGATCTGGTATGGATTGCCGATGCCCGTCATAGGGCTGCCTTGTGGAATAATGTATTTGAAATCTTTGATCAGATCGAAAATCTCGGCTTCGCTCAGCGGGTTCGGATAACGTTGCTCGATGCGCGCGATCTCCGACGCAATGCGGTGGTGCATGTCGTTCGGCGTCGCTTCATAAATGGCTCCGAACGAATCTTTCAAAGCATATTTATTCACCCAAACGCGGGCGGCAAGGTCGTCGCCCTTGAAATATTCCAGCGAGGCCTGAAAGGCTTCATCACTGGTGTAGGTTCTTTCTGATTGTGAAGATTTTATGGATTCCATTAGGTGGTATAAGACGTTTTTTGAAGAAGTTGAGAGCTTCAAATCTATATATTTTGGGATTGAAAAGAAAGTTGTTTTGAGAAAAAGTTTTCAAAATTTTGTTGTTAATATACTGTATTTCAGGGTATTAATATTTTACTTTTTTCGAAAAGTTTACAAAATTTTGTTTTGATTAAAAAAGTGGCCTGTAATTTTTTGCAAAAAAATACCGGCTCATTAATGAAGCCGGCAATTTCTAATTACTATGGCGAAATTTTATCTTAAAGCGTTGGCGCGCTTACTTTTCGGGTCAGAGTCTGATCGAATGCTGTTCGATTAGAGCGGGCCATTCGGCTAGTTCGGGAATACCCGGCTTGCGCTTGCCGAAGAACTGGTTGAACATCACCCCGTCCTTGTCGATGAGCTCGATGCCCGTCACGATGCCGTCTTCGGTAGGCTTCCGCACTACCCAGGCCTCGTCGACGGCATCCTCCCGCAAATGCAGGTTGAACTCCGGATCCATGATATTCAGCCATGGGCCCATCACGAAGATCTTTTTGATCGGCCCGGTATGGATCTGAATGCAGTTGGGATTCGAAACAAACACCATAATGGGCAGTCCGGTCTCCGAAATCGCGTCGAACAGCGGTTTCATGCTTTCCGGCTTGATACGGTGGGCATAACCTTCGGGAGCATTACGCAGTGCCTGCTTTCTCGAAAGGTTGTGTTTGCGCAGCAGTGTGAAAAAGTCGTGAGTATCTTTCAACGCCAGCCATTCTTGCTGGAATGCCGCTTCGTCGAGGTCCGTGGCCTCGTCGGGCTCGGCTACTTTCTCTTTTTTCTCGCTCACAAACAGGTTTACATCCTGATCGGCCGCCAGGTATTTGGTAACCAATGCGTCGTAGGCCTCCTTGTTGCTTTTCTCCGTAAGGTAAATTTTATGCGCCGCCTCTCCGAAACTGTTGAAGAATTGCAGGCTGTAACGCTCGTTTTCCGAAACCGCGAAGCCGAATTTCCAATCGCCGAGGAACAGGCGGAGGTCGATATCCTCGCCCAGCACAAGGCCGACGTGGTTATTGAACGATATCTTCTCATACACCCCCTTGCGCTCGTGCACTACGTGGTCGTTGCGTGTGAGCGCCATCACGTGCCCGAGCGAGCCCATTTCCTTGATCAACTCCCTGAAATCGCCGTCGAGGAGCTGCACATTGGCGCCCAAGCCGGTGGCAAGGAGTTCGGCTTCCGAGGTGCCTAGCGCTTTGGCGTCGTCGCGGATGCGGGATTTGGGGTTGTCGAGCTTGTACTCCGCCCAGCGTTCTTTCAATTCAGTTCTGTCCGGTGAAAGGATTGACTTCATGTTTGCGTATTTTAATAGTTATTAATCAGGGTAAATGGTACGAAACGGGCGCCACTTGCGGCACAATCACCGGGTACGGCGTCATTTCCGGCTGGATAATCCGCACCGGCAATCCGAAAGCCTCGTGGATGGCATGCTCGGTCAGCACGCTTTCGGGTAAGCCGATAGCATGGACGTGGCCGTTTTTGAGCATCAGTACCCGGTCGGCGTATTGCAATGCCTGGTTCAGGTCATGGATCACGGCAATCACCGCGAAATTTTTACGGGTAAGCTCCTTTGCCAGCTGGAATGTCTCGTATTGATGCAAAAGGTCCATTCCGGCAGTAGGCTCGTCGAGCAAGAGCAGGCCGTTTTCGATCTCCCACACTTGCGCCAGCGCGCGGGCGAGCTGCACGCGCTGTTGCTCGCCGCCCGACAATGTCGGGTAAAGGCGGCCCTTTAGATGGCCAATCCCCACTTTTTTCAAGCACATATCGACAATCGCCAGGTCGCGCTGCGCAGGATCGGCGTCATAAAACGGATAGCGGCCCATCAGCACGATTTCCTGTGTGGTGAATGAGAGCGTGATATTGTTTTGTTGAGACAATACGGCCCGTTTTCTGGCCAGCTCTTTCAGTTTGTATTTCCGAAGATCGCGGTCGTGGAAATGCACCGCTCCCGTCGTAGTGCTGTACTCCGCGGAGATCAATTTGATCAACGTCGACTTTCCCGCACCATTAGCGCCCACGATCGCCCAGAATTCACCTGATCTGACTGAAAAACTGACATTTTCAAGCAGTTTCCGACCTCTAACCTCAAATCCCGCATTCCTGACCTCGATCATAGCCGTTTGCGCTTTTGTTCCCACAAAATGTAAATGAAAAAAGGTGTACCGAGCATGGCCGTCAGAATGCCGATCGGGAGCTCCGACGGCGCTACAATGGTGCGGGAGAGGGTATCGGCCAGGGTGAGCACGATAGCGCCCGACAATGCCGACCCGATGATGAGTGTCCGGTGGTTTGGTCCGAACAACGTGCGTATAATGTGTGGTACTACCAATCCAACAAAGCCGATTGTTCCCGCAACAGCCACAGACGCGCCTACGCCCATCGTCGCGAGAATGATCACTTTTTGTTTCAATGACTTCATATTCACGCCGAGGCTTGCGGCCTGGCTTTCGCCCAGCACGAGCAGGTTCAATGCTTTTGAAAGATAAGGCATAAAGAAAATCGAAACAGCTACAAACGGCCCTACGGCCATGACGGACGTCCAACTGGCGCCGCCGAGGCTGCCGAGATTCCAGAAGGTAATGCTTCGGAGCTGTGCGTCGTCGGCGAGGTAGGTCATCAGGCCTGTCATCGCTCCTACGAATGCGTTGATCGCGATCCCGCAGAGCAGCAATGTGGTGACGCCGCCGTCGCCGGTGAGCTTTGATAGCTGATACACGAGTAAGGTCGTGCAGGCCGCACCGACGAAGGCGACAAACGAAATGCTGTATGCGCCGGCGAGCTCGTTCAGTATTCCAAAATATTTAACGTTGAGCATAATGACGAACGCAGCGAAAAGCGAAGCGCCGGAAGTGACGCCAATGAGTGTGGCGTCGGCGATCGGATTACGGAAAAGCCCCTGCAGCGATGCGCCTGCAATGCCCAATCCAGCGCCGATCAGCACAGCCAGGCATACTCTCGGCAGGCGAATGATCCAGAAAACGATCGATTTTTGCTCCTCGACCCGCATTTCGGAAATCCAGCCGAGCTTGAATGCGACGATCCGCCATAACTCGCTTATGGAAATCGACAAAGCGCCGGTGCATGCTGCAAAAATCACGCACGCCAGCAGGATGAAGCTCAGTATCCACACCATCTTGGCCGTCGAAGAGGGTAAAATGTGCTTATGAAGCGTTTCTGCTTTTGTTGTTTCCCGCTCGTTTATCGTTTCTGTCAGCATGGCCTCTTATTTTACTTTTTGAGCGAGTTCAATGGCTGCCTTGCCGACCCGCGGCCCGAAGCCAGTGAGGAATTGACCGTCCATAGTTACGATTCTGCGGTTTTTGCCCGCATTGGTATTCGCCACGCCCGGTACTTTCAGGAGTCCGTCCATGCCTTCGAGGCTCTCTAATCCGCTGGAAAACAGTACGAGCACATCGGGGTTAGCTGCAATGAGTGATTCAGCGGTCAGCGGTTTGAAGTCGGTGAAACCGCTGACCGCGTTCCTATGCCCGGCCAATGCGAACATTTTGTCCAGCGAAGTGCCGGTGCCGGAAACCATTAATGTGCCCGTGCCGCGGGCGTAGATGAAGAGTAATTTCCTGGGGTTAGCCGGTGCAGGAATCTTCTCTAGGTCGGCCTGCAACGCTTTCACCATTTTCTCAGCCTGGGCATTTGCATTGAAATAGGCGCCTACTTCGCGGATCAGTTTGATCGCGCCTTCTTTGGAATACTCATGCTTGAACTCGACGAGTTTTTTGCCGCTGCTGTTCAGCTGTCTCACCACCGCCGGCGATAGCATGCTCTGATTGGTGTAAATGATTACGTCGGGGTTCAATGCAAGGATACCCTCGGCGGCAATGGTGCGGTTATGGCCGATCTTCGGAAGTTTTTCAAGAGAGGCGGGGAAGGTGCTCGTCACGTCCACGCCGACGATCTGTTTTTCCAAACCAAGTCCCACAAGGATTTCACTTAATGTCCCGTTCGCCGAAACGATGCGGAGCGCTTTTGCATAACCCCCACCCGTTGCCGAGAGGATTAGCATTAAACAAATATAGAATCTCGGAAGAGTCTGCATTTCAGTATTTTACTTTTTGTGGGAAAATATTTTATCCACTTCCAAAACCAGCAGTGCCTCCTGAAACATCGTGCGGATCTCTTCTAATTCGGTATCGTCGAAAGAGAGGATGAAATTCGGGATGGGCGATGGCAGCAAATGGGCTTTGCCGTGCGGAAGCGGTTCGCCGATGCTTTGCAGGTGGGATTGATCGTACAAAATGGATTGAAAGCCCCGCAGACCGTCCTCTGTGAAGACAAACAGCACATTACCGTAGGCGAAATTGAAATGCGTGCAGCAATGGCACTGCCCTATGTAGCCTTTGGGGGTGTGGCTCAAAATCCGAAGCGAATTGTATGAATGCGAATCCTCCTGCATAGCCTGTTAATGATCATGGATGTGAATGCCTGCCATTTGTCTGTGGCAAATATATGGTATTAATTTAGACCAAGTATAAATAGTTGATAAAAATTTACAACCACCTTCCCGGAATCGTCTGGGAGACTTCTTATTATTGTAAATTGATAAGTTGCCCGACCAACAGTGGGCGGCACCCGACACGATCTGTTTTATTCCTATTACCTGAACGCCGTTGAAAAAGCTTGTTACCAACCTGACCTTCTGGGTCCTTACCGCCATTACTGCCGGTGCCTTGCTCGGGCACTATCTCCCTGAAAAGGCGGTTGAGATGAAGATTCTCGGCGAAGGGTTTATTTCGGTGGTGAAGCTTTTTATCAATCCTATCATCTTCCTGACCATCACTTTGGGCATTGTGGGCATGGGTGACCTCAAAAAGGTGGGGAAAGTGGGTGCCAAAGCATTGCTCTATTTCGAAGTGGTGACGACCCTCGCGCTCGTGGTGGGCATTATCGTCGCCAACATCATCCGCCCCGGTCACGGCGTGGTCACCGCTTCACTGGAAAAGGGGGATATTTCCAAATATGCCGGTAAGGCGCATGATTTCAGCTGGCTGCAATTTTTCCTGGACAATGTGACTTTGCAGGTTTTGCTTTTTGCATTGGTTTTCGGCTCGGTACTGAGCCGCATTGAAGCCAAGCGGCGTATTGTAGATGGCCTGAACTTTGTATCCAAATACGTTTTCAAGGCATTGCACCTCGTGATGATCTTTGCGCCGATCGGTGCATTGGGTGGGATGGCGTTCACGATCGGGAAATACGGCATTCACACGCTGCTGCCCCTCGCCAAGCTCATGGGAACCGTCTATGCGACGATGGCGGTCTTTATTTTCGGGGTTTTGGGATTGATTTTAAGGACCTATAAAATCAGCCTGTGGCGCTTTTTGAAATACATCCGGGAAGAATTACTCATAGTGCTCGGGACTTCCTCGTCAGAGGCGGGCTTACCTTCCCTAATGGCCAAACTCGAACGAATGGGTTGTTCGAAACCGGTAGTAGGGCTCGTCGTACCCGCAGGATATTCCTTCAATCTCGACGGAACGACTATTTACCTCTCGATGGCCACCATCTTTCTTGCGCAGGTCTTCAATGTACATTTGAATATCGGGCAAATATTATCGCTGATCGGCATTCTGATGGTCACCTCGAAGGGGGCCGCAGGCGTAACAGGGAGCGGTTTTGTGGTTCTCGCCTCAACTTTGACGGCCATTAAAGTAATCCCGGTCGAAGGGTTGGCACTTCTGCTCGGCGTCGATCGTTTCATGTCGGAGGCCCGCGCCATTACCAACTTCATCGGCAACGGCGTCGCTACGATCTGGCTTGCGAACAACGAAAAGGAATTCGACCGCAGTAAAATGGAATACGCGTTCAACAATATTCAGGAAACAGAGAATGTTGTTACCGATAATTTGAGCGATGTAACGCAGCCGGAACAGACGAAGTTGTAGTGCCAAAAGTCGTATTTTAGTGTTCTATGCTTGAAAATTGATTCTTATGACTTACAGAGATTTTATAATATCTGATCATACGATAATGCTCGGTAAGCCGGTCATTAAGGGGACGCGACTGACCGTCGAGCTCATTTTGCGAAAATTGGGAGAGGGTGCGACGCATGCTGATTTGATTCGTATGTATCCCGATTTGAGTTCCGAATCGATCCAAGCGGCTTTGCAATATGCGGCGGAGGTGATAGCTAATGAGGAAAGTCTGGAAGCGGCTCGATGATCCTTGTTAGGTATGCTTTCCCTGAAACGGAAGCCATTTCAGAAATTTTGATCAGATTGCTGAACGAGCGTTCAAAGGGATTGTTTGGCCATTTTACGACAATTACAACCCAAAAAATCCGTTCAAAACCATTTTTGTAGTCTTCTTGCAGCCATGGGATATCAATTTTTATATTTGATTTTTTAACAAAGTACCTTTTATATGTCCAATCAGGAAACACTTCATATACCTACGCGGGCGAAACGGCCTTTTATTGGGGAAGAATTTGATTTGAAGAAATGGGATGATGTGCAGCCGTTCTTCGAGAATTTGAAAAACAGGGAGATTAACTCGCTGGAAGATTTGAAACAGTGGTTTTCGGACCGCAGCGAGATCGAATCGTATCTCTCCGAAAACTTTGCATGGCGCTACATCCGCCAGACTTGCGATACAGCCAATACAGGTCTCATTAATGCATTGCAATTCTTCATCACCGAAATTCAGCCGAAACTGGCGGAATACGGCAATGCACTCGACAAAAAGATCGTCGATAACCCATTCCTGAGTGAGCTGACCGAACCCGGCTTCGCGATCACATTGCGCGGGATGAAGAAGGCAATCGAGATTTTCCGGGAAGAGAATATCCCGGTCATCACCGAAATGCAGACCGAGGAGCGCAAATACAGCGCTATCGCCGGCGCGATGACGGTGACGCTCGACGGCGAGGAAATGACCCTGCAACGTGCTGCGGACCGCCTGCAATCGACCGACCGCAATGTGCGCGAGGAAGCATGGCGTGCCATTGCCGGACGCCGTTATGAAGATCACGACAAGCTGGACGATTTGCTGAACAAGCTCGTAGCCCTGCGCGATACCGTCGGGCGCAATGCCGGTTTCAGCAACTACCGGGACTATATGTTCGCGGCAATGGGCCGTTTTGACTACACGCCGCAGGATTGCTTCAACTTTCACGGCTCGGTGAAAAAGGCTGTGGTGCCCATTTTGAATGAAATGGCGGCAGAACGGAAGGCCGCATTGCAATTGGACGCGCTTCGCCCATGGGATACGAAGGTCGATCCGAAGGGGTTGCCGCCGTTGAAGCCATTCGAAACCGGGGAAGAGCTGCTGGATAAAACGATCCGTGCCTTCTCGCGCCTCGATCCGTTCCTGGGCGACTGCCTGCGCATTATGAAGACGATGAAACATCTCGACCTCGAATCGCGGAAAGGCAAGGCTCCAGGTGGTTATAACTACCCGCTCGATGAAATTGGCGTACCGTTTATCTTCATGAATGCGACTTCGAACCTGCGCGATATGGTTACGCTCCTGCATGAGGGCGGGCACGCGGTGCATTCGCTCGTGACGCGCGATCTGGCCTTGAACTCCTTCAAACACACGCCGTCGGAAGTGGCGGAACTCGCTTCGATGTCGATGGAGCTGATTACGATGGATTTCTGGGATGAGTTCTTTGATAATGAGGGAGATCTGAAACGTGCGAAAATCACGCATCTGGAGTCTATTATCGAAACATTACCCTGGGTTGCGACGGTGGACAAATTCCAGCACTGGATGTACGAGAACCCGCAGCACACGCCGGAGCAGCGTACCGAGGCGTGGGTGCGCATTTACGAAGAGTTCACGGATACGGTAATGGACTGGTCGGGATTGGAAAACTTTAAAAAGTACCTCTGGCAGCGCCAGTTGCACATTTATGAAGTACCGTTCTATTATATTGAATACGGCATCGCACAGCTCGGAGCGATCGGCGTTTGGAAAAATTACCGGCAAGACCCCGCGAGAGGTTTGAAGGGTTATCTCGATGCGTTGAAGCTGGGTTATACGGCCACGATCGGTGGAATTTACCAGGCAGCCAATATTCCGTTCGATTTCTCGGAGCGGCATATCGCTGAGCTGATGCAGTTTGTGCGCGATGAATTGGCTGAGTTAAAAAAATAATATTTCAGCAGCCCGCAATTTGGTGGTTATGAAATTGGCGGTTATTTTTGCGCACAATACTATGAACGATCAAAGAAATGAAATTCAATAAAATAGTTGCTTTTGTTGCGTGTGTGGTGCTTCTTTCTTCTTGTGAATACCAAAAGTATAACCACAAGGACCAGAAGGATGTGAACGCCGGTAATGAGTGGGTGTACGGCGTAAGCCCTGATTCCCTGCCGCGTCAGATGTCATTCAAGTATGATGCGAAGCCTGAGCTCGACGCCCGCGTAAACGACATCCGCGCGAAACTTTACGGTGGTAAAATTCCTAGCTCACTGGTGAAAGAATAGCAACCATTCATTGAGAAAATATATGAGATATCCCCACGAAATGGGGATATCTTTTTTTTGCCCTATTTTTTTAGTTATTGAACAATTTTAATATTGCATTGCGCGTATTATCCTTCTGGAATCTGCCCATTGACTAAGTGAAGTTGTGACGATTGAACATTTTTAATTTACTTTACGTATTCGAGGCAGGGCGAAGCCAAAATTTTAGAAAGAAATAAGCGATTAAAAAGTATTCAAAACATGAACATAGCTTTGGTCACCGGCTCCGCCGGACTAATTGGAAGTGAATCAGTTGCTTTTTTGGCTGGCAAGTTTGATCTGGTCATCGGAGTTGATAACAACCTGCGTCAGTACTTCTTCGGCGCGGATGGAAACACCGAGTGGAACCGTAACCGTATCGAGGAGGCTTTCGGCAATTACAAACACTATTCTGCGGACATTCGCGAGGTAAGCCAACTCGAACCTATTTTCAAGGAGTATGGAACGGACATTAAGATGATCGTTCACGCAGCAGCGCAGCCAAGCCACGACTGGGCAGCCCGCGAGCCATTCACCGATTTCGGTGTGAACGCGGTAGGTACATTGAACATGCTTGAAATGACCCGCCTGCACGCACCTGAGGCCGTGTTTATTTTCACGTCTACCAACAAGGTTTATGGGGATAACCCTAACTACCTGCCATTGGTAGAGCTCGAAACGCGCTGGGAAATTGATGAGAACCACCCGTATTTCGAGAACGGCATCGACGAAAACCACAGCATCGACCACACGAAGCACTCCATTTTCGGGGCTTCCAAAGTGGCTGCCGACATCATGGTGCAGGAATACGGCCGCTATTTCGGCATGAAAACGGCTGTTTTCCGCGGAGGATGTCTCACAGGCCCTAACCACTCCGGTGCGCAGCTGCACGGCTTTCTGGCTTACCTGATGAAATGCGCCATTACCGGAACGCATTACACGATTTTCGGATACAAAGGCAAGCAGGTACGCGATAATATCCATAGCCACGACCTGGTGAACATGTTCTGGCATTATTACCAAAACCCGCGTCCGGGCGAAGTTTACAACGCCGGCGGCGGCCGTTTTGCCAACTGCTCGATGCTCGAAGCAATCGCGTTGTGTGAGCAGATCACCGGAAACAAACTCTCTTACTCTTACTCAGAGACCAACCGTATCGGAGACCACATCTGGTATGTGAGTGACCTTTCGAAGTTCAAGTCGCATTACCCCGGCTGGAACTGGGAATATGGCCTGGTGGAAACACTGACTCAGATCCACGACGGGATCTCGTCGCGATTGGGCGTAAAAACGGTTTAAATCACTTTTAGAGCCTCCGGAACTTCTTTCCGGGGGCTTTCGTAACTCTCTCCCATGCCAGAAAATTACGTCATTATTATCCCCCAATTCAATGACTGGGAGGCACTTAATCTGCTGATTCAAAAAATTAATGCAGATTTAAATACCCCGATTCTCCAAAATACTACACTGCTCATCGTCGACGATTGCTCTTCGCGCGCGAGAACAGCGCCATTTGCGGCTTTTGGTGGAAAGGAGCTGAAAGTGCTGCGGCTATACCGCAACCTCGGCCACCAGAAAGCGATTGCAATCGGGTTGTCGTATGCCGCCGAAAATATGAAGGCAGATAAGGTGATCGTAATGGACGCGGATGGAGAAGATGCGCCGGGTGATATCAACAGGTTGGCAGAGAGGTCGGTAGAGGAACCTGACAAGATCATTTTTGCGGAACGTAACAAGCGTACCGAGGGCTTTCTGTTCCGCTTCTTCTATGTGATCTATAAATATGTTTTTAAACTGCTGACAGGCAAGGTGATCACTTTCGGCAATTTCAGCCTGGTGCCGCAAAGCCGTTTGCAGAATCTCGTTCGTGTTTCCGAAATCTGGAACAACTATCCGGGCGGTGTAATCAAATCGCGCATTCCTTACGATTCGGTGCTCACCAATCGGGCCAACAGGTTGGCCGGTGAGAGTAAAATGAACTTCGTGTCGCTTGTACTGCACGGTCTGAGTGCCATCTCAGTCATGGTAGACACTACTGCGGTGCGCATTCTGATCTTCTCGATCTTCATGTCGGCCGTCGCCATTGGATTTATATTCTTCATTCTTTTCCTGAAACTGATCGGAAATGCTACGCCCGGTTGGGCATCGACATTGGGTAGTACGCTCATGATCCTCATGCTGCAATCCTTCCTTATTTCGCTGTTTCTGGTGTTTATGGTGTTGCAGTACCGGTCGCAGCAGCATTTTATCCCCGCCGTTCACTACCGCGATTTTGTCGAGAAAGTAGAGTCTTTTAGCTAATCGTATGTTGAGCTTCGACAATTCTCCGCCTGTTTATTGGTTTCTGGGCTATTTATTGGCAGGTGTTGTCATTTTTGCCTCACAAAATAAGTCACTCTCTACCCGGGCGTACCTGTCATTGGGCGTTTTATTGCTTGTGATCATGCGGTTGCCGGTGATCGTCTTTAACCGCGAGCTCAACCAGGACGAGAGCCAGATGCTCAGCCACGCGATTACCCTATTGCAAGACCCGGTGTATTGGCGGTCGGTCGACGGCACGACTATTGGTCCGCTGGATAACTATCTGCTCGTACTTCCCAAACTACTAGGTTTCCAGATCGATTATACGGCTGCGCGTTTTATGGGCTTGCTTTGTGTCGCGGGAGCTTGGCTGTTGCTGTTTTCAGCTTTGAAAAACTGGTTTGGCGCGACCATTGCACGCGGCGTTTCGATTGTACCGTTGCTTTTCGTCGCTTTTACGCAGGAAATCGATTTCGTGCATTATTCGAGTGAGCAGCTTCCGGTGCTCTTGCTCGCATTCTGTGTGTACCAACTTTCGCACCTCGATCCGAAAACGGCGCCTTCGCCGGGCGGGCTTTATCTGCTGGGTTTGGCGGCGGGCGCGGTCCCTTTCGGGAAATTGCAGGCCGTACCAATTGTGGCTGTGATCGTCCTGTCGGCATTCTGGGTATTGTTCAGCCGTTATCAAAGATATGGTGAGTTCAAATCCGCGGGGGCACTGATTTTGGGCGGGCTTACCGTGCCGCTTTTTTTCCTGGTATTCACATTGGCGTTCGGCGTTTTTGATGACCTAATTGATTTTTATGTGCTGGGAAATGCGATTTACGCAGGAGGAAGCACTTTCGCGGAAATCCCCGCTCAGTTCTACAAAATCGTTTCGTTATCGACGGACTTTCAGTTTTTCAGCCTCGCATTGATCGTCCCGATTGTGATCGGGCTGGTGCGGATTGTAAGACTTTACGTTCCCGGCAAAATGGATTTTCATGTGCCGTTTACCATTCTGTTCCTCATTCTGGCCAGTATTTACGCCGTGACGAAGTCGGGTAACGATTTTATCCACTACCTCAATTTCTGCATTATTCCCTGGACATTACTGGCTGCTTACGGCTTCTCGGCTGTCGAAGGCTGGTCGCTTGCATTTCCGGGGATCATTGTGCTGTGGTTTGGCGGCTATGACACGGTACATTTTGTGAAGGAGCGCCGGTTGAATACGTTCGATTCGGTAGGCAAGACGACTTTACAGCAAAGCCCGGTAGTAACGGAAATCCTGAAATGGAAAAAAGAAGGCGACTATATGGTTGTGTGGGGCTGGAATTGCTCGTATTACGTAGAAGCCCAACTAGCGCAGGGAACGGCCGAGAACCACTCAGAGCGGTCAATTTTTGAACATCCTATGCGCGATAACTATCGCAAGCGCTACATGTCGGATCTGGAAAGGACGAAGCCGGCATTTGTCCTCGACGCAGTGGGCAAGAATAGCCACTGGGTACAGGATAAAAAAACTCAGGGCATCGAAAGCTACCCTGAGTTAAATCAATATATCCGTAATCACTACACTTTGCTGGGCGAATATGACGATGTGCGGCTTTACATCCGCAATGATCGGCGGGCGACCCCGCGCCGCGCGGCGACTCTGTCTTCCGCCTTACGATAGAATGTCGGTTGGTGCGGCGTTTTCGGCCTGCAACAGGTCATTCAGCGTTGTCTTGTCCAAAACAGCCAGGTTGGCATCCCTCCATCTTTCGAGGACGGTGCGCAGGCTGCATGTTTCTTCATCTTTGCAGTCGTCGCATTTGCCATAGAAGAACATGGAAACGCAGAGCGCAGGAGCGATGGGGCCGTCGATGATCCGCAGCACCTTCGAGAAATTGACTTCCCCGGGAGGTACGCGAAGCAGATAGCCGCCGCCTTTTCCTTTCTGGCTTTGCAGTACGCCATTGTTCCGTAAGTCCAGCAGGATCGCTTCCAGAAATTTTTTCGGAATCTTCTCTTTTTCAGCAATGTAAGAGATCAACACCGGTCCTTTTCCATATTGTTCCGCCAGAACTTTGAGGGCCTTGAGCGCGTATTTTGCTTTTTTCGAAATCATTGTTGATCAAATGTACTTTTGGGTCAGCAACCGTAAAGATGAAACATAATTTGGTGAAACAATAATTCCCGGTCAGTTTCTGGGCGGTTTTCCGCCGTTGAGGAGCCCCTGCATTCTTTCGAGCGTCTTTTTCTCGCCGCACAAGGAAAGGAAGGCTTCCCGTTCAAGATCGATCAGGTATTGTTCTGAAACCAGTTGCGGGTAGCTCAAATCGCCGCCATTGATCACATAGGCCAGTTTACTCGCGATTTTAGCGTCGTGGTCGGTAATGTAATTGGCCAGGCGCATTTGGGTAATGCCTGCCAGGAACAATGCAATGCCCGTTTTGCCCTGCACTTTAATATCGTTGCGCGGTTTGGGCTGTGTATAACCATTTTCAGCCAGATCAATCGCCGCTTGTTTCGCTTCGGCGATCAACCGGGATCGGTTGAGCACGATCTGGTCCTTGTCCTGCAAGTAATTCATCGCTTTCGCCTCGTGTGCAGAAGTGGACACTTTCGCCTGTGCGATGTTCATGAATGCATTTTGTAGAATGTTCAATTCCGGGTCGCCCGCCTGGTACATGTCCGAGCAGCGCAGCGCCATTTCTTTGGTACCGCCACCGGCGGGGATCAATCCCACACCAAATTCGACCAGACCAATGTATGTTTCCGCATGCGCGACCACCTTGTCCGCGTGTAATGTGAGCTCGCAACCGCCCCCGAGCGCAAGCGTGTGAGGCGCCACCACCACTGGCACCGACGAGTACCGGGCGCGCATCATCGTTTGCTGGAATTGCGAAATCACGAGATTGATCTCGTCGAACTCCTGCTCGACGGCGTACATAAACAGCATCGCCAGGTTGGCTCCGGCAGAAAATGCCTCGACAGCCTCATTTCCGATCACTAGTCCGCGAAAATCCTTTTCGGCAAGGCTGATACCCTTCTGAATGCCTTCGATCACTTCCGAACCCATGGTATTCATTTTGGATTTGAATTCAAGGTTCAGGATACCGTCACCGATGTCGTACAGATTAGCACCTGCATTTTTCCACACAATATTGTTAGAAAGGTTGCTGAGCAGAATGAAGCTGTCCTGTCCCGGAATGCGTTTGTAGGATTTGGAAGGAATGTCATAATACAATCGCTTGCCATTCTCGACCTTATAGAACGATTCGTTGCCTGTTGCGAGCATTTCGTAAATCCACGCAGCCGGTTTCATATCCAGCGATTCCATGATCGCCAGCATATTTTTCACACCGATGGCGTCCCATGTTTCGAAAAGGCCATATTGCCAGCCGAAACCGGCTGTAATGGCCTGGTCGATGCGGAATATTTCGTCGGAGATTTCAGGAATGCGGAATGTGGCGTATTTGAAAACATCGGCAAATGTCTTTCTGTAAAACTCGCCGGCCTTATCCTTGCCCGCTACCAGCGCGCCGAAGCGTTTGTACACGTCGCTGATATTCTTCGTGCCTTCCAGCGTTTCGAATTTCACTTTACCCGACGGCACATATTCCAGCGTTTTGAAATCCAGTGCCAGGATTACCGACTTACCTTTTTCGTCTTTGATTTTTTTATAAAAACCCTGGCCCGTTTTATCGCCCAGCCATTTGTTCTCAAACAACTTTTGCATGATTTCCGGCAGCACAAATGCCTCGCGAGATTCGTCCTTGCCTTCGCCGGAAGCATAGAGGTTATTGGCCACATGCACAGTGGTATCGAGTCCTACCACGTCCGAGAGTCGATAAGTACCCGATTTCGGACGTCCGGCGACAGGACCAGTCAGTTTATCTACTTCATCCACGCTCAGGCCCATTTCCTCGGCCACTCGGATGGTTTGTATCAATGCATAAATTCCCAAACGGTTAGCAATGAATCCCGGCGTGTCTTTACAGAGCACCGTAGTTTTTCCCAAAAACAGCTCGCCGTAATGCATCAGGAAATCCACAACACCCTGGTCGGTATCGGCCGTCGGAATGATTTCGAGCAGGCGCAGGTAGCGCGGCGGATTGAAGAAATGCGTTCCGGCGAAATGCTTACGGAAATCCTCGCTCCGGCCTTCTGCCATCAAATGAATGGGAATCCCCGAAGTATTGGAAGTAACGAGCGTGCCTGGCTTGCGGAGCGCGTCCACTTTTTCGTAAAGGCTTCTTTTAATGTCCAATCGCTCGACTACTACTTCGATCACCCAGTCGTAATTTTTAATATCGGCCAGGTTATCGTCGAAGTTGCCGAGCTTGATCCGCGAGGCGAATGCCGGGCTGTACAACGATGCCGGCGTCGCTTTGAGCGTCGCCTGGAACGAATCGTTCACGATCCGGTTCCGGAACGCGGGATGGTCGGCCGTGATGCCTTTCGCTTTTTCGGCGTCGGTAAGGTCTTTCGGAACGATGTCCAGCAAAAGCACTTCAACGCCTATATTGGCAAAATGGCACGCAATGCGGGAGCCCATAATGCCTGAACCAAGAACAGCTACTTTACGAATGGAACGATTCATTTTTACTCAGGTTGGTTTTCAGGATGGGATTGATGGTTATTCCAGATCTTCGGTGACCTCACCGGCTTTGAGCTTCTGGTTCTCTTCTTCCACCAATCGGTTTATATCTTTAATGACGTCAAAAAACACGACCAGCTTGTCCAGAGGTATTTTATCGCGGATCATCGTGTTGAAGGAAATCACGCCCTCGCGTGCGAGCTCGCGTTTCTCTTTGCCGAGCTCGGTGAGCACAATACGGACGAAACGCTTGTCGTCTTTACTCACTTCCCGGCGAATGAGGCCCTTTTCTTCGAGGTTTTTCAACATGCGTACCAGGCTGCGCGGCTCCATACCGAGCAAAGGTGCAATTTTCGTAGCAGGTGTGCCATGTTCGATGTCGATATTCAGGAGCACATACCCAACGGCCATTGTCGTGTCAAAACGGGCAGCATAGGCGTTGTACATCCGCGATATGGAATGCCAGGCCCATTTGATCTGGAAATCGATTGTTTTTTCCTTGCGCATCGTTTCAAAAAGCTATTGGTATCAGGTAATGCCCTTGTCACAAATGTAAGCAATGTGCATACTATTATGCAAGCATACTAATTTGTGGTCAATAAAAAACACACCGCCTCGTAATGCGACGGTGTGTTGCTATACTTTGGCCGATTACTTTTCGCTGATCAGCTTATCCATCAGGGTATTAAAATCGGCCACGAACTCGTCGTAATAATGGCCGGTGCCCGGACCGTTGAAGCCGGTATGTATCTCGCGCACTTTACCGTACTTGTCGATGAAAATAGTGGTCGGGTAGGACATTACTTTGTTCAGCATCGGCAATGCCTTCGCTGTGGAAGCATCTGAACTGGTACCTGCAAGTACTACCGGGTAGTCAATACCGAAGCGGCTCACCATCTTGTCGATTTTAGGATTGGCGATCTCGGGATTGTCGTTGCGCTCGAAGGACAAGCCTATAATCTCGACCCCCCGGCTCTTGTTCTTTTTGTACCACGGAGCGAGGTAGTTGGTTTCGTCCATACAGTTGGGGCACCATGAACCCATAATCTGGATAATGACGGGTTTGCCCGTGAAACGAGGATCTTTCAATGTCCAGGTTTTACCTTTGGTGTCCTTTAATTCAAAGTCGACGCTTTTGAAGCCTGGTTTGAGGAAGGTCATTTTGGTAGCGTCCGGCAACTTGGCATTCGGGTCCGGCTTGGCGGTCCAGGTTTTGAATGCTTTCACGCCCGACCATTGGTTGCCTTTCAACGTCCCGTCCGGCTGAAAGCCTGCTTTGAAAAGCATGGCAAATGAGCCGTCGAATGTGGATAAATAGAGGCTGTCGCCGTTGACGGAGCCGGTCAGGAAACGGTAATCGCCCGTTGGGGTGAGGAACGAGCCCGTTACGTCGGTGCCTTGCTGCATGAAGTTGCCTACCGCAATAGTTTCGTCACCGGTGGCCGGGTTTTTAAAGGTAGTGGCCCATTTGCCGCTCACGTTACGGGAACTTTTGGCTTCGCCTTTTTTGAAAAACTTATAATTTTCACCCTGCTCGGCTTCAAAAGGCAACGAGCCCGCCACAGCGCCGTTGGCATAGCGATAGTAAGTGCCTTTTAACTCGTCACCGGACGATTTGGCGATGATCTTCGCATCGAACATCATCATCGGGATCACGAGTGAGTCGTTCTGGAAATAGCTGCTGTCCATTTTAAGCTTTTCCGTTCCGTTAATGATGTGCACGGTGAGCGTTTTGCCGTCGGGGTTTTGCGAAATATCGAGTATCAGGGGCAGCTTCTGCTGGTCGCGGGTGAGCGTAGCGCGCCAGATGCCCGATTTTACGGGAGTGTTGGAGAATGCCTGGAAACTGTTGATGAAGACAAAAAATGAAAGTATTCCAAACGATAACAGGAGTCTCATATTCAATTATATGGTGTTTAAAGACATTAGTGGTGCCAAAATTAATTCCCCGCGCGGGCATGATTCCTACGCTTGAAAATTGCTAAGTTTGTAACTGCCGGATTGCCGGAAATAGTTCCTCAGTACATTGCTTTTAACAAATGGATTCGCCTAGTACCTACCACGTTCCCGTCATGTTGTCCGAGTGTCTGGAAGGCCTTCAAATACAGCCCGATGGCATTTATGTCGACGTTACTTTCGGTGGCGGAGGGCATTCCAGGGCTATTCTCGAAAAATTGACGACCGGGCGCCTGCTGGTTTTCGATCAGGATCCCGACGCTGTGGCCAATGCGCTGGAATTTAAGGATGATCCACGATTTACATTCATCCCCGCCAATTTCAGGCACTTGAAACGTTACCTGAAACTGAATAAAGCACCCCAGGTGAACGGCATCCTGGCCGATCTGGGCGTTTCGTCGCACCAGATCAATACGCCCGAGCGGGGGTTTTCTACCCGTTTTGACGCCGACCTGGACATGCGCATGAACCCCAATACAGAGAAAACCGCCCGTGAAGTGCTCAAAACGCGCTCGGCAGGGGAATTGCAACGCATCCTGGGTATGTATGGAGAGGTGACCAATGCCCGCACCGCCGCCGAGGCGATCATTGCCGCCAGATACAATACGCCCATCGAAACCGTTAATGACCTGAAAAGCATTCTCATGCGCTACGCGCCCAAACATCGCGAGAACAAGTATTTCGCGCAGGTGTTCCAGGCGCTGCGGATCGAGGTGAATGATGAGCTGGCGGTGCTCGAAGAGTTTCTCACGCAGGTACCCGAGGTGCTCGCTCCCGACGGCAGGCTGGTAGTGATGTCGTACCATTCGCTGGAAGACAGGCTGGTGAAAAATTACATTCAGAAAGGGAAGTTTTACGGAGAAGTCGAGAAGGACTTTTATGGCAACGAGATCAAACCGCTGAAAAGCGTCACTCGCAAGCCCATCGAAGCCACTGCGGGAGAGGTAGCCGTAAACCCGCGCGCCAGAAGTGCGAAGTTGCGCGTTGCCGCGAAGGCTTGATGGTGCCGGGGTATGATGTTGTCAGTGTGGTCAAGAGTAGTCAGGTATTGTCGTTTGTAGTCAGGTGTGGTCAAGGGTTGTCATTGATAGTCAGGTGTTGCCAGAGAATAGTTAATGATATTTGAGAGAGAATTTTTTACCGCGCGGCGGGCCGCAACAAATGACAACACTTAACAACTCCTGACAATACATGACTACACCAGACAACACTTGACCACAAATGAAAATCTCCTGACTAAACCTAAGCGCACAAAATACTTAACGTAACGTTACGCATGGCTGAAAATAGAAAACGCCCAAAGCCGGTGCCGCCCAAGCCGCCCAAACGGAAGCGGGAATATTCGTTGTTCAACTGGCTGAACAAATTTTTGCCGCTCGATAAGGTTTTCGGCGAGAAACTGCCGGGCCAGGAAGAGCGTTTGCCGGTGAAATATTTTTACTATTTCGGATGGGTGATCATTTTGCTCGTCGCTTATGAGCGGATCGGATTCCAGTCGGAGGACTATGTGCGGAAAAGCATTAAGCTGAAAAAGGAAGTCGACGACCTGAAAGCGGAATATACCTCCATTCATGCCGAATATGAGCGGGCCGGGAAACAGTCCGTGGTAGTGGAGAAAGTTCAGGCCGAAGGGTTGGTCGAGAATTTGACCCCGCCCAAGAAAATTATTTTAAAAGAAGACGAAGAATAGCCGTTTTTTCTCAACGCCTCATGAAAAACGAAGTCGAAAGCGGTCAGAACAATAAAAAAGCACTGATCAACCGGGCCCGCCTGGTCGGTTGGATGCTGTTCGTATTGGCGATCATGGTTTTTGTGAAGCTGATACGGGTGCAGTATTACGATACATTTAAAGGTAAAACGTGGGCCGAATATTCTGAAAAGAACGACCTGAAACTGGACACGATCCCGGCCATGCGCGGGAATATCTATGCGAGCGACAACAGTTTGCTTGCCACCTCATTGCCGTATTATTATGTAGGTTTTGATACCAAAGTCGCCGATTCGGCCTATTTCTACAACCACATCGACGAACTGGCGTCGCTACTCGCTAAAAACTTCAAGGAAAACACGGCCGAAGGCTACAAGAGCAAAATCATGCGCTATCGCGTGAGCAAAAGTAAGCGGTATCTGCGCTTGAAAAGCAAGGAAATCACACATCTGGAACGCGAGCGGCTCAAAAAATGGCCGTTTTTTGCGAAGGACCGCAAAGGCGGCGGCGGCAAGTTCGAGACGATCTACAAGCGTTACAAGCCATTCAGTCCGATGGCCGACCGAACGATCGGCGGCATCGATCCGAAAAGCGGGCGCGGGTACATCGGCCTGGAAGCGAGTTTTGACAAGCAGCTCGAAGGAAGGCCGGGTATCGGCTGGGTAGAAAAAGTGGAAGGAGGCCTGAAAATTCCCGTGGGCGACGCATTGAACGTGCAACCTGCCGCAGGTAGGGATATTTACACCACGCTCGACATGAATTACCAGGAGCGCACCGAGATCGCGCTGCGCCGGAAGCTGCTCGAGATGGACGCGGATTTCGGTTCGGTGATTATCATGGAAGTGGCTACGGGCGAAATCAAGGCCATGGCCAACCTCACCAAGCGCGGTCCTGGTAAATATGAGGAAGTTTTCAATTATGCATTGGCAGGCAGCAACGATCCCGGCTCCACGTTCAAGCTGGCGACGATGATGGCCTTGCTGGAAGAAACGCATATGGACCCCGACCAAGTGACGGTAAACACCGGTAACGGCGCTATGAAGTTCCGCAACCACATTATCCGCGACGCCCACCGGGGGGGCTTTGGTACCATTACCGCTTCGCAGGTTTTAGAGAAGTCGTCGAATATTGGTATTGTACAGCTGATGCAGCGGTATTTTGCGAACAAACCGGACAAATACCTGAGTTATCTCAAGCAATTCCACCTTACTCAGCCGACAGGTATCCATATGAAGGGCGAAAAGCCGCCATTGATCCGCGACCGCAAATCGAAGCAATGGAGCAGTTACTCGATGTACTTTATGGCGCACGGCTATGAAATGCAGATGACGCCTTTACAAACGCTGGCATTCTACAATGCCGTGGCGAATAATGGTTATTGGGTACGTCCGATGATTGTGCGCGAGATCCGGAATGCGGAGGAAATCGAAGATAAAATCCCGCCATATGTGGAAGAGAAGCCGATTGCGTCACCTGAAACGATCCGGAAAGTGAAGAAAATGCTTGAAGGCGTGGTGAATGCAGGTTTGGCCAAACACATTAAAAGTGATTTGTACCAGATTGCCGGGAAAACCGGTACGGCGCGAAAGTTGATCAACGGGGTTTATACCGAAGGCAAAAACTACACCTCATTTGCAGGGTATTTCCCCGCGGATAAGCCGAAATACAGCTGCATTGTGATCATCGACAATCCAAAAAGCACCGGTGCCGATTACACCCGTTACGCCGGAAGCGTGGCAGCTCCTGTTTTCAAGGAAGTGGCCGACCGCATTTACGCCTATGACGTAGCTATCCAGAAACCGGTGAAGGATTCCATTCCTGAAAAATCAGAAGATGTGAAATGGGCGGGCTCTACCAGCGACTTGAATGTCATCAGCAAAACATTGAACATGACGCCGGCACCTGAGGAAAGCGAATATGCCGCGGCATCGCTCTATAAGAAAGGTAAAACCAAATGGAACCCGCGCGAAGTCGATTCGCGCGATGTGCCGAACCTGCAAGGCATGTCGATGCGCGATGCTTTGTATTTAATGGAGAACAAGGGCTTCAGGGTAACATTCAAAGGCTCTGGCAAGGTGGTGGAGCAATCGCTGCCGCCGGGCAGCAATAAATCAGGAAGCAAGACAATCCTGCTTACATTACAATAATCCTTCATGGAAAACGAACAAGTGCTGAGCGGCCTGCTTGGCGAAGTTAAAGGGGCCATTATCCATGGCTATGCCGACGTTAAGGTCAAAAATATCATCCTGGATTCCAGAAAAGTAATGCCTGGAAGCCTTTTTGTGGCGTTGCGCGGCACACAGGTGGATGGTCACCAGTTTATCCACACAGCCACCGGGCTCGGTGCGACCGCCATATTGTGCGAGGAATTGCCCGAAAGTGTAAGGGAAGACATTACCTACATTCAAGTTGAGGACTCCGCCTCGGCCATGGGATTGATCGCCGCCGCATTCTACGGGCATCCTTCCAAAAAGTTAAAACTCGTGGGAGTAACCGGTACCAATGGGAAAACCTCGGTGGCGACATTCCTCTTCCAGCTTTTCCGGGCATTGGGCTATCGCTGCGGATTGTTGTCGACGGTCCAGAACCAGATCGAAGACGAGGTTATCCCTTCCACACATACCACGCCCGACGCCGTTGCATTGAATGCATTGCTGGCTCAAATGGTCGCCCGGCATTGCAGCCACGTGTTTATGGAAGTAAGCTCGCATTCTGTGGCGCAGCACCGTATTACCGGGTTGCATTTTGCCGGGGGCATTTTTACCAATATTACCCACGATCACCTCGATTTCCACAAGACGTTCGATAACTATATCAAAGCTAAAAAGGGCTTTTTCGACGCGCTGCCCAAATCTGCATTTGCATTAATTAACATCGACGACCGCCGGGGCAATGTGATGGTACAAAACACCAAAGCGCGCGTTGAAACCTATTCACTGCAAACGCTCGCGACTTTCAAGGGCAAGATCATTTCGGATACGCTCGCGGGCATGCACATGGAGATCAATAACCAGGAAGTGTGGTTCCGCGTGATCGGTCGATTTAATGCCTATAATCTGCTTGCAGTATATGGTGCAGCGGTGCTTTTGGGCGAGAAGGAAGAGGCCGTTTTGACAGAACTTTCCAACCTGAAAAGCCCTCCGGGCCGTTTCGAACAGTTCCATTCTGCGGACCATATCGTTGGCATTGTGGATTACGCACACACGCCCGATGCCCTCGAAAACGTGCTCGAAACGATCACGCATTTGCGGCAGGGGAATGAGCAGGTGGTGACGGTAGTAGGTTGCGGCGGTAACCGCGATGCCGAAAAGCGGCCCAAAATGGCGGAAATAGCTTGCCGTTATAGTAACCGCGTGATTCTGACGTCGGATAATCCGCGTTTTGAAGACCCGATGGACATCCTCGACCAGATGCGGAAAGGCGTGCCGCCATTGGATTATAAAAAAACAACCGTGATTGAAGACCGCCATGAGGCCATTTTGAAAGCCGGACTGGAAGCGGCACCTGGCGACATTATCCTGATCGCCGGTAAAGGACATGAAAATTACCAGGATGTGAAAGGTGTTAAACACCATTTCGATGATAAGGAAGTGCTGATGGAAGTGTTCGCAAAACGGGCGGGCAATTAAAAATCACTATGCTTTTGGCGTAGTCTATTAAAAAAACCAATTTTGCAGCCGTCATCCCAACACGCTTTTTCATGCTCTATTATCTCTTCGATTATTTAGACAAACAATTCAACATTCCCGGGGCCGGGGTATTCCAGTATATCTCGTTCAGGGCATTAGGGGCGACGGTTTTGTCGCTGTTTATTGCTGCTGCCTACGGAAAGTCGATCATAAATCTGCTGCGGAGAAAACAAATGGGCGAGTCGATCCGTGACCTTGGACTGGCAGGCCAGATGGAAAAAGCGGGAACGCCTACCATGGGTGGTTTTATTATCCTTGCGTCGCTGCTGATCCCCGTTTTGCTGTTTGCGAAATTGAGTAATGTCTACATCGTTCTGCTGCTCATTACGGCTGTCTGGACAGGAGGAATCGGGTTTTTGGATGATTATCTGAAAAAATTCAGGAACAACAAAGATGGACTGGCGGGGCGTTTCAAGATCGTCGGCCAGGTAGGCCTGGGGCTGATCGTCGGTATTACGCTTTCTTTTAACGATAATGTCAAAATACGGGTCTATGACCAGCCTGTGCTGAGTTCCAGCCTGGGCGAAGTGCAGCGTTACCGCGACATTATCCATCCGACGGTAACGACCATTCCGTTCATCAAGAACAACGAATTCGACTACAAGGCGCTGCTTTTCGGCTGGCTGCCCGAAGAATATACCTGGGTTATCTACACCATTATTGCGATTTTCATCATCACCGCGATTTCCAATGGCGCCAATATTACCGACGGTATCGATGGCCTCGCAGCGGGTGTGTCGGGTATTATCGCATTGACGCTCGGCGTGCTGGCCTATTTGTCGGGTAACACAAAATTCTCGCAATACCTGAACATCATGTACATCCCCAATTCGGGAGAGCTGGTAATATTCTGTGCGGCGTTTATAGGGGCCTGTGTCGGGTTTTTATGGTACAATGCGTACCCTGCGCAGGTATTTATGGGTGATACGGGCAGTTTGATGCTCGGAGGGGTGATCGCGGTAGTGGCACTGGCGATCCGCAAGGAATGGCTGATCCCGGTCATGTGCGGGATCTTCATTGTCGAGAATGCGTCGGTGATATTACAGGTCAGTTATTTTAAATATACCAAAAAGAAATACGGCGAAGGACGAAGGATATTCCTGATGTCGCCGCTGCACCATCACTACCAGAAAAAAGGCATTCACGAAGCGAAAATTGTAACACGCTTCTGGATCGTCGGTATCATTTTGGCGATTTTGACATTGGCTACGTTAAAGTTACGATAGAGGGGAGAAAAGGGATTCTTTTAGTCGACCCTTGTCTTGTCCCTTTCCTCCATCTTCCCATCAACCAAAAAGCTCCAATTCATGCGAATCGGAGCTTTTTGCGGTTTTTAGTCTGATGATATCGGGGTAATTTATTCTCTTAGTTCAAGTAACATCTCATCGGTGATCTTGTTCTTTTCTTTGAAATCTGCGACGGTTTCGGTGAAAGAGTTTTGAAGGTTTTCCACATTCTGGAGATTTTTATAGACACCGTCGTAAATCTCGTTCAATGACTTGTCGAGGTTCTGGACGTTGACATTCATGTTTTCTGTTTCAATCTGACCAATCTTCTTGATCACGGCAGTCTCGCTGTTTTTCAAATCCTCGATCTCACGCAGGATTTTCTCCATGGTCTTAAACTTTTCGATCTTATCCATAAGTCTTTTTCAAGATTGTTTTCGGGTAAATGTTTTAAAATATCATACCAAAGCAAATGTGCCCGGCGGTAAAACGGCGGAAAAATGTGCTTTTGAAAACTATGAAAAAGAAAAGATTTGCATTGCTTCTGATGGCGGTATTCACGCTGTCAGCCCTCAATATTTCAGCTCAAGCCCCCGAAAAAACGACCCACTGGAAAGGTTTTGAAAAGGTAGAATTCACGTTTCAGGGCCGCAATGCGTGGTATGTGAAACCTAAAAAGGCGATTGACGGCAACCCGTGGGTGTGGCGGGCACATTTCCCCGCGTGGCACACCGATATGGACAGTATTTTGCTCACTCGAGGGTTTCATGTGGCGTACGTCAACACCAACGACATGTTCGCCCATCCGAAAGCGATGCAGGTGTGGGACGCTTTTTACGATTACCTCGTAAAAGAAAAGCATTTCGCCCCGAAAGTGGCGTTGGAAGGTGTGAGCCGTGGCGGGTTGTATGTGTACGGCTGGGCGAAACGTAATCCCGATAAAGTAAGTTGCATTTACGCCGAAGCTCCCGTCGCCGATCCGAAAAGCTGGCCGGGCGGCAAAGGAAAGGGCAAAGGCTCGCCCAAGGATTGGGAAGCGTGGAGGCAAATTTTTAACCTGACGGAAGAGCAAGCCAGCAGTTTCACTGACATTCCATTGAACGACCTGGCCGGTTTAGCTTCCTACAAAGTGCCAATCGTGCATGTGGTAGGCTTGAAGGACGAGCTAGTACCCGTAGCTGAGAACACAGATCTGTTAGTAAAAAATTACCTCGCATTAGGCGGGCCTGTGAGCGTGTACCCGATGACGCGCGGCGAGCAGACGCTCGAAGGCCACCATTTCCCGATCGAGCATCCCGAATTATTTGCCAATTTTATCGAAGAAAACAGCGTACCGGTTCAAAAGCCGCTGCTTCACACGCCGTACATTACGCTGAACAAAGGCCTGGGTAATGCATTTGAGAAGTTCAGGACCATGAAGAAGGGCACGGTTGCATTCCTCGGCGGTTCTATTACTCACAACCCCGGCTGGCGCGACAAAACTTCCCAATATTTGCAGGAGCATTTTCCGGAGACTGAATTTACATTCATCGCTGCAGGCATTCCATCGCTGGGCAGCACACCGCATTCGATGCGTTTCAGTCGCGACGTACTCGCCAAAGGAATACCCGATTTGCTTTTTTTGGAGGCGGCCGTGAATGACCGGGGAAATGGTTTCAGTGAAAAGGCACAAGTCAGGGCATTGGATGGTATTTTAAGGCAAATGTATACCGCTAATCCCAGTGCAAATGTGGTGATGATGGCCTTCGCCGAGCCGAAAAAGAATGACGACTACGATGCGGGCAGGCAGCCTGTGGAGGTAGGCGTGCACGAGCGCGTCGCGAAATATTATGGCGCTGTTTACATTAACCTGGCAAGAGAAGTATACGACCGTATTAAGGCCGGCGAATTCACCTGGAAGTATGATTTTAAAGATTTGCATCCGTCTCCCTACGGGCAAGAAATCTATGCCCAAACCATCAAGGAAATGCTGAAAATGGAATCTCCTGCCACTGGTGCTATAAAGCTTCCCGCTGCGATGGACCGTTTTAGCTACGAGAAAGGGAGCTACCATAAGCTGGAAGAAGCTAAAAATCTCAAAGGATTCACGCTCAATCCCGACTGGAAACCGAAGGTGAAGTTCTCTACCCGCCCGGGCTTTGTGAACGTACCGATGCTGGTGAGCGAGACCGCCGGGTCTTCGCTGGATTTCGAATTCAATGGGCGCGGCGTCGGAATCGCCATCATTTCAGGTCCGGACGCTGGCAAAATCACCTACACGATCGACGGCAAAAAACCGCAAACGCTCGATACCTACACGCCTTGGAGTAATCAGCTGCATTTGCCCTGGTATCTCATGCTGGCCGATGAATTATCAACAGGTAAGCACAAGCTGCATTTGACGATTTCAACGGAGAAAAATGAGAAGAGTGAGGGGAATGCGCTCCGGGTTGTGCATTTGCTTGTAAATGAGTAAATAGCATGCAGTTTTCACACACTAAAATGGATATGATATGCCTGAAATCTCGCGCTTTTTCGGAATCATTATTTACATGTATTTCAAAGATCACCTGCCGCCGCATTTCCACGCAGAATATGGGGGCCAGGAAGCACAATTTTCGATCGAGACGGGCAATGTAATTGTCGGAGATTTGCCTCGTAAACAGGTTAGGTTGATTCAGGCGTGGGTGGAACTTTATAGGGATGAATTGTTTTTGAATTACGAAGAGTCCCAGAAGGATAATGGAAGGCTGCGAAAGATCAGGCCACTGCAATAATGAATCCGAGAATTAAAGAAATATTGTCAATCGAGCCGTTTGTAATCAAGGCACTCTGGACTGATGGAATCGTCAGATCGGTCGATTTCGGCAGTTTTCTTCAAGAATATGCTGAAAAAGAAGGAAGCATTTTCAAGAAAATTCTCGATAGGAATACTTTCAAGCAGGCTCAAACCGACGGGCGTACGATCTACTGGGATGGATTGGCAGAAATGGTCGATTATGATGGTAAGATCATTCCTGCGCCGCTCGATTTCTGCCCGGACGTCCTTTTCCAAAACTCAACTCCGGCCTAGCGCCCCGTCTGCGTAGTATAAGTACTCTCAAAAATCTTATCCGCATTCCCTGCTTCGAAACCATCGCGGCGATGTTTTCTTTTGACTTGGCCGGCCGGGAGATCGGCAAAATCCGGCAGTACCTTCCGCTCCGCAAATTCCACATAAGAGCCGGAAATGCGCAGCTTTTCGCCATTAGCAAACTCCGCATCCAGCATTTCCGCAACGGTAGCGCTTTGCAGTAACCCACCATCAGGGCTTACTTTGATTTTACCGCCGGAAGTGTTTAGCTTAATGCCGTGCTTTTCCAGGAAATCATTAAACTGCGCGACGGTGTTGTAGCCTTTCGGCAGGTTATGAACGCTGATCGTAAAATGGTTGAGGTAATAGCGGTTGTAAATCACCCATGCCGCATATTCGCTTTCTTTAAGCAGCGACTGGTAGTCCGAAACTGTCGGTGTGCGCCACAGCGGCTGGTGCAGGAATGCGTCCACGGCTTCGCCATTGTCAAGGTCGAGGGAATCGACGGGATCCCTGGTAACTTCGTCGGTGTAGGAGCGGATGATACGTTGGCTCTCAGGTGAAAGGTCGCCTACGCGGAGCTCGCTCACGAAGATGCGCGGATCGGTCTCCCGCGGCGGGGCGTACCACCAGGCGTCGAGTTTTTTACCTTCAAAAAAATAATGGTCGCGTTTTTCGTAGCCGTAATGCAGGAATATTTTCTCGAAGGATTGTACGCCCAGCTGAGGTACGCCCATTGTACGGAATGCGATATGGTCGTTTTCGATATCGTCAGCCCTTTTAACGACGTCATCCGCTACCATCGCGTCGAGGATAATGCCCACGTCGGGCACGCGCTCTTTGTAGCGGCGCATTAATCCGTTCAGAACAATATCAAGAGTGGCGAGTTTGCTGGCTGATGTTTCCATATTTTTTGAAGTCTGATGATTAGTGTAGTTTGAGTGTCAGCCTGACCGGAGAAACCGTCGGACAGCCTCGCGATCAAGCTGATAATCTATCCTTTCGACAACTCTGCCGATCGCACCTGCGCGGCAAAAATGCCTTTTTCAAGCGTTTTATCGAGTTCACCGGCTTCAAACTGGCGCAATGCAGCCTCGGTGGTACCGCCTTTGGACGCTACCGCCTTGATCAGGTCGTCGAGCGATTTATCGGCGGTGTTGATCAGGTGATAGGAGCCTAACATGGTTTGTTTCACCAACAATGCAGCCACGTTTTCCTCGAAGCCCATTTGCTTGCCGGCTTCGATCATCGCTTTTACGACATAAAAAAAGTAAGCCGGACCGCTGCCGCTCAATGCCGTCACCGCATTCAGTTGTTCCTCGTCTTCAAGGAATACCGACCGGCCGGTCGCATTGATGAGGTTTTCTATTTTGCGTAATTGATGAATATCCACTTCCGGTGATGCAGAATAAGCAGTAATGCCCATTCCCAGCATTGCAGGCGTGTTAGGCATCGCGCGGATCACCGCTTTGTGGTCCAGCGCATTCTGAATGCCTTCTATCGTGACACCAGCCATAATCGACAATACTACCTGGCTGGGCTTGATGACTTCTTTGAGGGCGCCGGCTACCGAAAGGAAATCCTGCGGCTTCACTGAAAGGATGATCAGGTCGTATTCGCCGATCTGCGGTCCGATCACGCCGGTGATCACGCCCGGCTGGAAGCTCGTGAGGCTGTCCATACGGTCGGTGCTTTTCTCAACCAGTAAAAAGTCCTGGTTTTTGACGAGGTCAAATTTCAGGAAGGCGCGGGCAAAGGCCATACCCATGTTGCCGCAGCCGATGATAGCAATTTTCATTTTTGGACTAAACTAATGGTATTGTAAGGATTTTGGCGAATGTCGTAACTTTTAAGGAATTATCTGTCCTGCGCGAGCTTGCAGATTAATTAATGATGAATCCGACCGGGAAGCGGCATGTTCTTTGTCACACTCCTTAGCTTTGCGGATAATAGAAGGGGACTGAGCAGGATGAAGAAATATTTAAAAAAATAATATTCTGCTTTGGTGATTTACTCCTGCTTTATATTTTGAAAAATAAGCGCAAAGCATTTGTTTAGAATTTGATATGTCCCTGCCTGCCAAATTATCTAATTTTATTGTAATACTCCTATTATGGCTATAAAAGTTGCTATTTCGCACAAAACAAGATATAAGTTCGACCGGAGTGTTTCACTTTCACCGCATATTTTCAGGTTGCGTCCTGCGCCGCATTCGCGCACACCGATCGAGGGCTATTCACTGAAAATTACGCCCGAAAATCACTTCATCAACTGGCAACAAGACCCGTTCGGAAATTACCAGGCGCGGGTTGTTTTTCCCGAAAAGGCAACAGAATTGAGCATCGACGTGGAGGTGATCGCGAAAATGCAGGTGATCAACCCGTTCGACTTTTTTGTGGAGGATTATGCGGATAAATATCCTTTCAAATATGAGGCGACCCTGGAAAAGGAGCTGGGGCCTTACCTTGAACCGCGGGAAGCAGGACCGCTTTTGATGGATTTTATTCAAAAACTGAATATTCAACAGGATATCAAAACAGTCGATTTCCTGGTGTACCTCAATCAAGAACTGTACAAGGCCATTAATTACAACATTCGTATGGAAGCGGGCGTGCAGACCTGCGAACAGACGCTTACGATCCAAAGCGGATCGTGCCGTGATTCGGCGTGGCTGCTCGTGCAGATCCTGCGGCATCTGGGCATCGCGGCGCGGTTTGTGTCGGGCTACCTGGTGCAGCTTACTTCCGATATCAAGTCGCTCGACGGGCCATCCGGGCCTGAAGCCGATTTCACCGACCTTCACGCGTGGACGGAGGCGTACGTGCCTGGTGCGGGATGGATCGGTCTGGACCCGACTTCCGGACTTTTTGCCAGCGAGGGGCATATTCCGCTCTGCTGCACGCCGGATTATGCCAGCGCAGCTCCGGTTTCAGGTGCTACCGACGTTGCAGAAGTGACTTTTGAATTTGATAACAAGGTTTTCCGCATTCACGAAGACCCGCGCGTCACCAAGCCCTATTCCGAAGAACAATGGGCGCAGGTGATGCAGGTAGGTTATGATGTGGAAAAGGATTTGCAGGAAAACGATGTCCGCCTCACGATGGGTGGCGAGCCTACCTTCATTTCCATAGATGATTACGAATCGGCCGAATGGAACACCGCTGCCGACGGGCCATTGAAGCGGCAGTTGGCCTATGATCTTTCGTTGCGGCTTAAAAACCGCTTTGCACATGGCGGACTGCTGCATTTCGGTCAGGGAAAATGGTACCCGGGCGAGTTGTTCCCGCGCTGGCAATATGCCTTGTACTGGCGGAATGATGGTGTTCCCATGTGGAAAAACGATGACTTGGTAGCCAAAGAGGGGGAGACGAAATATACATTCCGCGATGCAGAGATTTTTACAAATGAACTGACCAAGTACTTGGGGATCGATACCAATAACATTACACCGGCCTATGAAGACCCTGTTTACTGGGCCATGGAAGAAGGTAAGCTACCGGTGAATGTCGACCCATTGAAAGTGAATCTCAAAGATTCCGTCGAACGCAGGACACTGGCGAAATTGCTCGAAAAAGGCTTGAATAACCCCGCCGGATTCGTGATTCCGGTCAAATGGGAGGGAAGCGGGAAGCATTGGGCGAGTACTGCCTGGCAGTTTCGCCGGGGTAACTGCTTCCTGATACCCGGTAATTCAGCGATGGGCTACCGTTTGCCGTTGAATTCCTTGCCTGAAATCGCCAAAGAGCGCCGTGAACAGCCGATAGAGCGTAGCCCGTTTGAGGATTTGCCCGCGTTGGCCGATTATCAGCCTATTGTGCAGGCCCGCTATGGTTCCGTTGCGCCGGCCTATGAACTGCCTTTAAATGTACAGCCGGTTGACGAGGAAGAGGATTCAAAGAAAAAGAAGGAAGAAGCCCGAAATAACCTGCTTTTCGACGTCCCGGTGATTAAAACCGCACTTTGCGTCGAGGAGCGCGACGGCATTATCTACGTATTCCTGCCACCGACCGATTACCTGGAACATTACCTCGATCTGATGGCGTCCATCGAAGCCACTGCCGCGAAGCTGAAAATGCCGGTGCGGATCGAAGGATATCCGGCACCATCGGATTACCGGGTGCAGAAGCTGATCGTTACGCCCGACCCGGGAGTAATCGAAGTGAATATCCACCCTGCGAAAAACTGGCAGGAACTGGTAGATAATATCAGCGCTTTATATGAAGAAGCATTCTTCTCCCGACTGGGAACTGACAAATTCATGGTCGATGGCCGGCACACCGGTACGGGTGGCGGTAACCACGTCACCATTGGAGGTGCCAAACCGGCCGATAGCCCGATATTGCGCCGCCCCGACTTGCTACGCAGTCTTTTGACCTACTGGCAGCACCATCCGGCATTGAGTTACCTTTTTGCCGGTCCGTTCATAGGCCCTACCAGCCAGGCGCCGCGCATCGACGAAGGCCGCGACGAGCGCCTTTACGAGGTTGAAATTGCATTTGACCAGATCCCCGAACACGGCGAAGTGCCTTTCTGGATGGTCGATCGCATTTTCAGGAATTTATTGGTGGACATCACAGGCAATACCCACCGATCCGAGTTTTGCATGGATAAACTGTATTCGCCCGATTCGTCGAGCGGGCGGTTGGGTATTCTCGAATTCCGGGCATTTGATATGCCGCCGCACAAGCATATGAACCTCGTGCAGACGCTGCTCATACGCGCGCTCATCGCGAAGTTTTGGAAAGAACCTTACAAACATAAACTCATCCGGTGGGGCACCGAGCTCCACGACCGCTTCCTGCTGCCGCACTTTGCCTACCTCGATATGGTGGATGTCGTGAACGACCTGAAAGCGGCAGGCTACAACTTCGATATTTCGTGGTTCGACCCGTTCTTCGAATTCCGCTTCCCGCATTACGGCGGTATTACGGTCGACAATATTCAGCTGGAATTGCGCCTGGGCATCGAGCCGTGGCATGTTTTGGGGGAAGAACTGTCGAATGCGGGCACAGCGCGGTTTGTGGATTCGTCGCTCGAAAGGTTACAGGTAAAAGTGAGCGGTTTTGTGGAGGGAAGGCATATCCTGGTCTGCAACGGCTGCCGCGTGCCGCTGCGGAGCGCGGGGATTAAAGGCGAATATGTGGCGGGCATCCGCTACAAAGCCTGGAACCCGCCGTCGGCATTGCACCCTACTATCGGGGCCGATGCGCCTCTGGTTTTCGATATTGTGGATACCTGGAATAACCGTATATTGGGTGGCTGTACCTATTTCGTTTCGCACCCCGGCGGGCGCAGTTTTGATACTTATCCGGTCAATGCATTCGAGGCCGAGTCGCGCAAAATCAGCCTTTTCCAGGGATTCGGACATACGCCATCGGCTACCCGCGAGGTGCCGGTGGTGGAGAAGACGGCTTCGGGCGTTTCCCGGTTTGTAGCCGAAACGAAAAAGGAAATGCGCAGCGACACCCCGATCGAACTGATCAATCCGGAGTATCCCAATACGCTGGATTTACGCAAATTCTGGAAATCGCGATAGATTTGCAGTATAACCCTGACATTGAATATGCTTACCGAGGCTTCCGTGAATCTGTTACAATCCTATCAAGCCGGCCTGACTTCTTACGACGAGGTGCTGGATCCCAACGGAAAATTGAAGCCGCACTGGCAGGCGCTTTTCGCCACACTGGAAAAGCTGGGCATCGGGGAGCTTCAAAACCGTAATCAGGAGATTATCAGTAAACTGCGGGAAAATGGTGTGACGTACAATGTCTACGGCAGTCCCGACGGCATGAACCGCCCCTGGCAGCTCGACCCGATCCCGTTCCTGATCGAGCACCGCGAGTGGGATAAGATTTCGAAAGGTTTACAGCAGCGGGCCATATTGCTCGACCTCATTTTGAAGGATATATACGGGCCCAGAAACCTGGTGAAGGACGCAGTTATCCCAGCGGAACTCGTTTTTGAAAACACAGGATTTTTACGGCCCTGCATTGATATCAGAGTACCTGGCCCGCGGCAGCTGACATTGTTCGCAGCCGACATGGCGCGGGGACCGGACGGACAAATGTGGGTGCTCGATAGCCGCACGCAGGCGCCTTCCGGCTCGGGCTACACGCTTGAAAACCGCATTGTGATGAGCAAGCTGTTGCCCGAACTGGCCGACGGTATGTATGTGAGCAAGCTTTCGCCTTTTTTTAACAGCATTCAAAACACGGTACTCAGGCTGTCGGACAAAACCCGCGAGGCCCCCAATATCGTTTATCTTACCCCGGGGCCCGGCAATGAAGCCTATTTTGAGCACGCTTATCTGGCCTCGTACCTGGGTTACACGCTCGCGCAGGGCGACGACCTGCTGGTGCGCAACGGGAGCGTGTGGCTGAAATCCATTGATGGTCTGCAAAAAGTGGATGTGATCGTCCGACGGGTGGACGACGACTGGTGCGATCCGCTGGAACTGCGGGAGGACTCCCGTCTTGGTGTACCGGGGCTTTTGCAGGCGATCCGCCTTGGTAATGTGCAGGTCATGAACCCGCCGGGCTCGGGTGTGCTGGAAAACCATGCTTTTCTCGCATTCATGGAGAATATATGCCAGTATTTTCTGGGAGAAAAGCTGATTATGCCCAACGTCGCCACCTGGTGGTGCGGGCATCAGAAAGAACTTACCTACGTGCTCGACAATATCGGTGAGCTGATCATCAAAAAGGCCAATCGGAAATCCAAATTTGCTTCGATTTATGGCCGGACATTGACCGATGAAGGAAAAGCCAAGCTGAAAGCGATGATCGCCCAGAGGCCGCACGATTTTATCGCTCAGCAGGAGGTGAGCCTTTCCACGACGCCTTCTTTGATTAACGGCGCGATAGAGCCGCGTTATGCGGCATTGCGGGCATTTCTGGTGGCGGATGAAAACGGTTACCACGTGATGCAGGGTGGACTCACGCGGAGCTCGGCGGTGAAGGACCGGTTTGTGATTTCCAACCAGCAGGGAGGCTTTTCAAAAGACACCTGGATCGTTTCCGACAAATCCGACGAGCCGCAGGAGCGCATTGTCCTGAATACTCCTGCCGCGGTGAACAAGCACGTTTCACTTCCGAGCCGAAGCGCCGAAAATCTTTTCTGGGTAGGGCGGTACTGCGAGCGGACAATGGCGGTGATCAAGTTTATGAACATTACCATCAATGTGCTCAACCTCGATCGCAACTTTGGCGGATCGGCAAAGCAGGAGCACATTAAAGTGCTTTTGCAATCGCTGACGCACGTCTCGGCGACCTATCCCGGGTTTTTGGACGGAGATGAAAAACTGAATGACCCTTACAGGGAAATCATCGCATTGATTTCCGACAACTGCCGCGCAGGGACTGTCGCTTCGAATATTGGCTCGTTTTTGAATGCCGTCGGTGCGGTGAGGAACCAATGGGAGCTGGAAATCTGGCGCATTGTGGATTTGATCGACAACGGTTACCACGAGATCCGGAATGCGTCATACATGAATAGTACCAACATCCAGCGCACACTCGACGGCCTATTCAATAATATGTTCACGTTCCTGGGGGTAATCGCCGAAAGCATGCCGCGGGACAACAGCTATCTGCTGCTGGAAACGGGGAAGCTAATCGAAAGGATACTATCGAGAATCAGCGTGATCCAGTCGAATTTTGGTGTGGGGCGCTCGGCTGCGGTGGAGAATGAGCTGATCGAGGCGACGTTGATCAACCACCATATGCTGGTGAATTACCGGCAAATTTATAAGTCGCATTTGAGCGTGGAGGCCATGCTGGATATGATTTTGCTGGAACCGCGCTTGCCTTATTCGCTGACCTATATGCTTGATGAGCTGGGCAAAAACCTGGCGGAACTGCCTGCTACCGCACATGGGGAAAGGCTGAACGAGGCCGAAAAGCTCGCATTGAAAGCTTCGACGCTGATCAAACTTTCGAATATTCCGGATCTGACGAAATGTAATGCTGATGACGAGCGGGACGAGCTCTTTACCCTGCTTGGAGAGGTTGCAAGGCTGGTGAGTTCGGTATCCATTTATCTTACCAACCAGTATTTCAGTCACACCTTGATACACCACTCTTTTGAACCGATGGACTACGATACGGATGAAGTATAAGCTGATCCATAAAACCGAATACAAATACGCCGAGGCTGTGAACAACTACCACAGCCTGGTGTGCCTCACGCCACGCACGCTACCCGACCAGCTTTGCCAGGATTTCAGCATTAAAATCACCCCGGAACCGGCGCAAATCAGTGAGCGCGTCGATTTTTACGGTAATACCACGCATTATTTTTCCTTGCACTCACCCCATAAAACGCTGACGGTGCTCACGACAGCCATTGTGGAACGTTTGAAAGAGCGTACAGGCTCGCTGTTCATTCCGTCGTCGGTTACCAGCGGAGAGGCCAGGCAGCGGCTCACAAGCGACCGTGCGACGAAAATTTCGGTTTTGGAATACACATTGCCCAGCCCCCTGGTGAAATGGGACGCCGAGGTCAGGGAATTCGCCAGCGATTGCTTCAATGACAATGCGCCTTTGTACGAATGCATAGCGAAACTCTGCAAAAAGATCTACACCGAATTCAAGTTCGTGCCCGATTTTACGACGGTGAATACACCTATTAAAGAGGTGTTAGCTGCTAAAAAGGGCGTTTGTCAGGATTTTTCACATTTGGCCATTGCCTGTATCCGCAGTTTCGGTTTTGCGGCGCGATATGTGAGCGGGTATCTCGAAACATTACCGCCGCCCGGAAAACCCAAGTTGCAAGGTTCCGACGCTTCGCATGCCTGGATCTCAGTGTTTATCCCCGATTACGGATGGTGCGATTTCGATCCGACTAATAATGTGGTACCGGGAGAAAGGCATATAATCACTGCCTGGGGCCGTGATTACAGCGATGTGCCGCCACTGAAAGGCATTATTTTCAGCTACGGAAAACACACACTTTCAGTAGAAGTGGACGTGATCCCGATTTAATACCAAAACGGGCCGCATTTACCCCATTTTTTAACAGAATGGTTCCGGGAAAGAATTTGAGAATTGGCCGGTGTTGCCTAATTTTACCAGATCGTTTTGAAATAAGTTTACAAAACCTCTTTTAATGTAACCACGCAGGTCGGTCTGTGTCAGATGCAATGATGCTGCGGTGGTTTCTTCTAAGAATTAATAATTATCAGAATTACGAATGAAAGAAATAGCATTTAGAGATGCCATTCGCGACGCTATGTCGGAAGAGATGCGCCTTGACAAGAGTATTTTTTTGATGGGGGAAGAGGTTGCGGAATACAACGGTGCTTATAAGGCGAGTCAGGGAATGCTCGATGAGTTCGGCCCTGAGCGCGTGATCGATACACCCATCGCGGAGCTTGGCTTTGCGGGGATTGCGGTAGGTGCTGCGGGAAACGGCCTGCGCCCGATCGTCGAGTTTATGACATTCAACTTCTCGCTGGTGGCGATCGATCAGATCATCAATAGCGCGGCTAAGATTCTTTCGATGTCAGGCGGCCAGTACGGTTGCCCGATCGTGTTCCGCGGACCGACCGGTAATGCAGGTCAGCTCGGCGCACAGCACTCGCAGAACTTCGAAAACTGGTTTGCCAACACGCCGGGTCTGAAAGTGGTCGTTCCTTCGAACCCTTACGACGCGAAAGGTCTTTTGAAATCGTCTATCCGCGACAACAACCCGGTGATCTTCATGGAATCGGAGGTGATGTATGGTGATAAAATGGCTGTTCCTGAGGAAGAATACCTTATTCCACTGGGTAAGGCTGATATCAAACGCCAGGGTAAAGATGTTACGATCGTTTCTTTCGGTAAAATGATCCCCCGCGTGGTAATGCCGGCGGTGCTTCAACTGGAAAAAGAAGGTATCGATGTGGAAGTGGTTGATTTGCGCACCGTTCGCCCGATTGACTACGCAACGGTAGTTGAATCTGTTAAGAAAACCAACCGCTGTGTGGTGGTCGAGGAAGCCTGGCCACTGGCTGCTATTTCTTCGGAACTCGCTTACCACATCCAGCGCCATGCATTTGATTATATGGACGCGCCGGTGATCCGTGTGAACAGCCGTGATGTACCGCTTCCATATGCGCCAACATTGATCGAGGAGATCCTGCCTAGCGTGAAGCGCACAGTGGAGGCCGTGAAATCGGTGCTTTATAAATAATCTTCGGAGATTCTCAGCAAAGCCATTACCGATCCAGGTTTTGGCTTTGTTGATTATAGCCCCTGATGTCAGCGTTAGTAAGTTTCTCATTTGAAAGTGGTTATTAATTAAATACTATTCCGAAATAGGCAGAATACTAGTACTTTTGTGCTTTGAACGCTCCTTGATGTAGACTAACAAATCAATTCAGATTATGCAAGAAGAACGAACAAGATATTCAGAGGAAGAATTAAAGGAGTTTGAAGAGCTGATCCGTGGGAAGCTGGAAGCGACAAGAAGTGAGCTCGAATACATTAAAACAGGTTTGAGCAAAAAGAACGATAGCGGCACGGACGTAACAGCCGGCGCGGCCAAGCTTGTGGAGGATGGGGCAGATGCCAGTGAGCGCGAAAATCTGAGCCAGTTGGCCGCTCGTCTCCAAAAATATTCGGTACAGCTCGAAAACGCGCTGATCCGCATTAAAAACGGTACTTACGGCATTTGCATCGACACCGGCAAACTGATCCCGAAAGAGCGTCTGCGCATTGTACCGCATACACAGCAGACTATTGAGGCGAAGCTGAAAAGAGCTAGCTGACATTCATCAAGACCAAATAGGACAGAAAGCGGGTTATTCCAAATGGGATAGCCCGCTTTTTTTGCGATGGTGCAAAGCATGGAGACCTTCGCGCCATTGCTTGCTCTTGCTACTCCGCTTCGCTTCCCAGCACCTCGCGAAAAACTTCCATTAAGCCCTCGGAGGGCTCCTGGCCTTTGTTTTTGGATTTGAAATACTCCTGAAATAACTTTTCTATACTCAGCGAGAGATCGACTTCGGACGACGTATCCGCTACCTCGCTCTTCTTAATCTGTGGAATGATCTGGATAATGCCAGAATGCGCTTCCATAAGCCGCTTTTTGTCGGAAGCTTCGAGATAGTTATCGGAAACGATAGTCAGTTCAATTAAATCTTCCGAATGCTCGCCGAGCCATTCGATGGCCTCATCAATGCTGTGAAAGCTCTTGCGACGCAGCTTTTTGCCTTTCAGGAGCTCTATGGGTTTATAACCGACTAGTTTCCCGGCTTCCGCTTCAATCAATATCACATATTTGTTTTGATTGGCCTCCGAAAAGCTGTAAGCCAGCGGGCTGCTGGAATACACGGATGGCGCAGGCACCTTATCCACCTGATGAAACCGGTGCAAATGGCCTAATGCAATGTAATGCACCTGTTTCGGGAAGTTTTCGGTGTAAATGGCCTGGGCTCCACCGATATGCAGGATCGGGCGCTCGTCGTCGGGCTCTTCGGGCATGGGGCCGCCTTTTTGCATCACGAATAAATGCGTGGCCAACAGGTTAAAGCCCTTGTCATCGAGATATTGGTCGGCCAGATTTTGCCAATGCTCCTGTAAATGAATGCGTAATGCTTCTTCCGACTCTTCCACGCCGAGGAATGTTTTCAAACGCTGTTCGTTCGCGTAAGGCGTGTGCAGTACGCGCAGGGGGAAGGGGGCATTAGGCAGTTTGATTTCAATAAATCCCGGAGCGGTTCTAATAATGTCGACTTGCCCCTGTGTGCAAAACGGTTTGACTTCCGTATTGGGAAAGCCGACAAACAGGATGCCGCAAACCTTCGCAAGCGCGTCGGGTACCTGTATGCGCTCGGGGGAATCGTGGTTGCCGGCGATGGCGATCACGGCGCGGGTGCCGTTAGCAGACAAGCGGTGCAATGTGCTGTACAAAAGCTCAGTCGCTTCGGACGACGGATTGAAGTTGTCGAACAGATCGCCGGCGATGACGATCGCGTCGACGGCCTCGCGTTCCGCTATTTCGCAAATTTCTTCGAGGACGAGGCGCTGTTCGTCGAGGCGGGAAAAGTTGTCGAGCTTTTTGCCGATATGCCAGTCGGCGGTGTGCAGTATTTTCATCCGTGTCATTAATTTAGCGAAAATAACAGATCATTTCCGAAGTTTTGAAATACATTAAAATCGCTTCCAGTGCATTAAACGGGTTAGGTGGGCTATTGCTCTTCGCGCTGGTGAGCGCATTTTGGGGCTGTGGAAGCCCATCCGGGAAGCCCGATGCGGGCGGTATTGCCATTTCATTCGACGATCATTTTATCAAAGAATGGTATCAGCTCAGGCCATTATTTCAGAAATATAATGCCAAAGCGACCTTCTTCATTACCTGTCCGGACAGCTTGAATACGGAAGAAATAGCGATGCTGAAACAACTTGAAATAGAAGGCCATGAAATCGGTTTCCATGGAACAGTGCATGCGAAATCTACGGAGCTCATGGCCGCGGGCGGACCGAAAGGATATATTGAAACCGAACTGGAACCAGGCTTGCGCCACATGCATGCGGCAGGTTTCAAACCCACTTCCTACGCGCATCCCGGCGGAAACCATAATGATCGCGTCGATTCGGTGCTTTTGGCGAAAGGGTTTACAATTTTACGCGATGTGGCTATTTCGAGGAGAAAATTTAAAGGCTTTCAGCTCTACGCATGGCCGCCGCGTTGGATGAATGCGATTTACTATGCATTCGATGGAGAGCAGAAAGTGGATGCATTGATGATCGATTACGACGAGGTGACCGAAGAGGAGGTTGGAGAGGCGATTCAGGAAGCGAAGGAAAATGGCACTGCATTGATGGTTTTCGGGCACGAGCCGCTGTATAGTGCGCCGGAGAATGGTAAATATGGTTTCAATGTCAGTTTTCTGGCGGCGGTTTTGCGTGAGGCGGATCAGCAGAAACTGAAATTCTACACGATGTCGGAACTGCCGAAAGTGAAGAAATAGTTAACGGCCGAACTTGCGGTCCTTATACGCGAGGAGTGGTTTTTCAATATAATTAAAAGAGAAAGTAGCGACCGCCACCGAGCCGATGAAGCTTACTACATAAAGCAGAATCTGATAAACCGGACCTTCCCATTGCGGCGAATACATTGTGAACAGGTTAATAATGACCACGATCACCGCTACGTGATAAATGTAGAGGCCGTAAGAAATCTTCCCTAAATGATTCATGATAGGGTGGCCTAAATGCACAATCGTATTGGGATTGCACGACACATTCAGCACAAAGAATGCGAAGAAAAGCGCATATACTTCCAAAAACCCGAAGAAATGGACGCCGGAGAAGAACAAAGCGAGTAGGATTGTATACGCGACAATCTGAACGTCTTTCCGGAAAATGAAGTTCAGGAATTTCAATTTATCATTATAAACCAGCCACGCGCACAACCCGCCCAAAGCCATTGTTTGAATGCGGAATTGGCCCAGGAAGGTGGTAATCATGGATTTGCGCGTTTCTTCCGATGGATCGGCCATTTCCAATCCGATATAAAGCAAACCAGCCGTCAGTGCGAGGAAGAAAATGAGTATTGGAATGCGCTTTTTGGGGTATTTGATCAACCATGGCCAGAGGTAATAAAACTGCTCTTCCACGCCGATGGACCAGGTTTGGGCGCACCAATAGGGCAGATCGTAGAGGACGAATGCAAAGTTGGGCAGTACCAAAAGTAGCAACGTGAGGCGCTCGGACAGGTCTACCGTGAGCTTTTCTTCAATGCCGGGATAATAGAAAATCGGGATGTGCGGGAAAACAAAAAACGACAGGCCGATGATCAGGAAGTAGATAGGCCAGATGCGGAATACGCGGCGGAGGTAAAACTTCTTCGCGTCGACATTACCGAACCTGCCGCGCTCTTCGAGGAGCAAATAGGTGATCAAAAAGCCGCTCAATACGAAGAACAGCCCCACGCCAAGTCGGCCGGCGTGCTGGATAATGGGCATATCGTACACATTGGCAATGCCCAATGCGTGCTTGGCCTGTTCGAGGTGGTGAAATACCACCAGCGATGCGGCAATAGCACGGATACCGTTCAGGTTCGGGAAATAGCGCTTTTTCTTGTCCACCACCAAGCTTTTTATTCAAACCAGGCCATCCATTTTCCCTGCACTTTCATCACCTGTTCAATCAGGTCGCGAACGGCACCACGGCCGCCGTTTTTAGGGGAAATATAGTCGGCGATAGCGAGGATCTCGTCGGCGGAGTCGGCCGGGCAGGCGCCCATTACACTTGTGCGCATCACTTCGTAATCGGGCAGGTCGTCGCCCATGAATACGATTTCGTCTTCGGCGAGGCCGGTTTCCGCCAGGTATTTCTTGAAAACGGGCAGTTTGCCGTCCGGTGAGGTGCCGATGAAGATATCGGTAACACCCAGGTATTCGAGTCTTTTCCGGACGCCTACCTGGCTCTGCGCGGAGATGATCGCCACGCGGTAACCCATTCTGATCGCCCGGTTGATGCCGTAACCGTCGCGCACGTTGAAAATGCGGGGCTGCTCGCCGGTTTCGAGGGCAATGACGCTACCGTCGGTCATGACGCCGTCAATATCAAAAATAAAGGTAGTAATGCGCTTGAAACGTTCCGTTAAAGTCGAATCCATGAATAGGCGAATTGTGAATCCTGCAAATATAGCCTAACTTTTTTCGTGACGATGCGGCTACTGATTATTTTGAAATGTAGAGGTTGCGGATCTTGTCGGTGAGCAGGCGGTATATTTCGGTGTAGTCCTCGTTGGTTTCCTGTAAATATTCGAGATGGCGCGCGGTGGTTTTCCAGTCGCCTCGCCGCGCCGGACCGGTCTGGCCGATTGAAGGATCGTCGGAAGCCAGGGCCTTGTAAATAGTGGTTTGAATGAGCGGTTTCAGCAGGTCAAAATTGAGCTGTTCGCGTTCGAGGAGATCGTGGGAGATCGTGAGCATGTAGTTGGTGAAATTGCTTGCAAAGACGGCTGCCACATGCAGAATGAAGCGTTCGTCGGAATCCATGCGGGTGACATTATCGCTCACGCTCGATGCCAGCTGCATCAATTTCCCTTCAATGAGCTCATTTCGCGACTCGATGCAGAACGGGAGCTCGCTGTAATCCATTTCGACGTCCTTTGTAAATGTCTGTAAAGGATAGAACACGCCCGTGTGGACATATACGTCGCTGTAAATCTCCACAAGTTTCTGAAATTCAGCCAGAGAGCGTGTGCCCGACGTATGCACAAGGATTACGCCTTCGGGCAGCACAATGCGCTGGATTACGCTCTCGATAGCGTCATCCGTGACGGCGATTACGATCACTTCGGCTTCACTTTCCGAGAAATTGAGATCGGGCTGGATATTGGTATCATATAAGGAAGAAGCCAGCTGACGCGCTTTCTGCGTGTCGCGGCTATACACCTCGCAAATCCAATGCCCCGCATCCTCAAACGCCTGCGCCAGATGCCAGGCTACATTACCAGCGCCTATGAAGGAGATTTTCAATTATCTATCCAATTTTCAAGCTGGATGCCAGCCAGGTTTGCAAAATCTTTTGTGTTGCGAGTGACTAAGGTAAGGCCGTATCGTAACGCGGTTGAGCCAATCAGCAGATCGAATTCACCGATAATCCGGCCGCTTCTTCTTAATCTTGCCTTTTCTTTGGCATAAATAGAAAAACCAGTAACAGTTGGTAAAGTTTGGGCGGAAAAGGCCAGTTCAAATTTGCGAGCCTTTTTCAGGTTCTCTTGATATCTGGCCGGCGAGCTATTTTCAACACCAAATAAAAGTTCTGCAATGGTGATCTCGGAGATGTAGCAGTTAATACGACCGATTTGACGAACCTTCTTTCTTAAGTCAAAGTCTCCTTTCAAATAGTGTATGCAAATATTGGTATCTAATAGGTATTGACTCATAGTTCAATGTCCCTGGGTGAATCACTACGACTCGAATATATCATTTTTACAAGTTCTTCCCCAGTTTCCTCACTTTCCCAACTGCCGAATAAGCTGTCCAAGAGAGCGTCTTTGTATTCATTGCTCTCCGCAATATCTTCGACTACGATCTTCAATTTTCTGTCACCAAAAATGTCCTGAACCGATTTTATAAAACCGTCATCAAGATCCGACGCATTTACCTGAAATGTTTGTTGCATGGCATTTTCAGTTAGTTATTATGCTAATATAATATTTTGTCTATACATAACCCATTCCAGTGCCTTCAATCCACCACCGGCGCCACCTGCTCCGGCGTGGTAATGCCGCCGGGCAGCTCCATGATGCGCATATTGCGGAAATGGATTTCGGCGCCTTCGGCTTCGAGGCAGATGTAGCCTTTCTTGCGCTCGGAGGCGCGGAGGCCGTTGACGAACTTGCCGTTGACGGACAGTTTGACAGTGCCGTCGACGGCCACCACCACATATTTGTTCCACTCGCCCTTGCCTTTGCAGCGCTTTTCCAGGGATTTGCTGCGGATGCCGCGCGGGTTGTCGGGAATGGCGGTCATGCCCATGGTGGGGAAGAGCTCGCCGTGGACGTAGTCTTCGGTTGCATTGTGCTGCGGGGCATATTCGAGTTCGAGCATTTGTACTTCAATGGCCTTGGTGAGCGGGTCGTGTTCCTGAGGGGTACCTTCGCTCCATATGAATATACCCGAGTTGCCACCGGCTTCCATATGTTTCCACTCTACTTCAAGGATGAAGTTTTCGTATTGCCGATCAGAGCGCATGACGCCAATCGGTTTGCCAGAGCATATTAATGTTCCGTTTTTGACTTTCCAGGTTTCTTTGGAGGTATTCACATCGACCCAGCCGTTCAGGTTCTTACCATTAAAAAGCGGAACGAATGCCAGTTGACCGGTGCTTTGCGCGAGCAAATTGTTGCCGCATAATCCGCAGAGTAGCAATATAACCGCTTGCAAACGGATAACCCGCGATTTCTTTTGGGTATGAGTTATTATTGTAGTATTCATCATCTAACTATGGGTTCAGCCATGAAAATTTTAAAAGGACTCTTGATCATTTTGTTACTGAATGCCACTTCCACACACGCACAATATACTTCCCCGATTGCTGGCGGTGTGGATGTCGGTGCCAGTTTAGGGAGCAACTCGTGGGCACCCTCTATGATGTATCACGAGGAAATAGGTTCGCAGCGGTTACCCTGGTTGCGGATTGGTGTCGGTTTCAGGGCATGGGGGCTCTACGGCGGTAGGGCAAACCTTTACACCGAGCGTATTGCGGGTATCAAGGACTATCTGGAGTACCGGGATGTTTCTGTCAACGGGCTCAGCTTTATCGCAGGTGTGAACGTGAGTTTCTGGAAACTCGATATTGGTGTGAATACCGATCTGATCGGGCTGACTTACGGCTCGAAAAGGCACGCGTATTATGAGAAGAATGTTCCCACAAACGGTACGCCCCATTATAATCAGTGGCTAGCCAGCAAGCCCACGCTCTTCAATGCATTGCCGTTAGCGCTGCGCAGGAACACCGGGCAGTCGGAAGCATTTGTGCGTTTGATGGCAACCCGGAGGGTGGGTGTGAAGCTCGGTTACACTTATACCCGACTTACGTATACTACAAAAAAAAGCGACGGTTTCAACGTTTACCTCGATAACAACCAGCGACATGTGTCCAAACTTTACGGCCTTCCATACGTCGCATTGGCCTTTGGATTAGGCAATTGACAAATGAATTTCACAAACATACTTGTAATTCAATTTGTTAAACTCTATATTTGCACTCCCATTTTGCGATGGACTGTCTTGTTACAGTGTAAATTATTGAAAATCAATTTAATTTTTTGTTAATCGTGGATACGTTAAGCTACAAAACCATCTCGGCGAACAAAAACACAGTAAACAAGGAGTGGATTGTTGTGGATGCTGAAAATGCAGTTCTTGGTCGTCTGGCCAGCGAAGTTGCTAAGATTATCAGAGGCAAACACAAAGCAAGCTACACTCCTCATGTGGATTGTGGTGATAACGTTATCGTTATCAACGCCGATAAGATCAAGTTGACAGGTAAGAAAATGACGGACAAAATTTATGTTCGCCACACAGGTTACCCAGGAGGTCAACGTTTTCAAACTCCTCGCGAGTTGCTCGAAAAACACCCTGAGCGTGTGATCGAGAAAGCCGTAAAAGGCATGCTTCCAAAGAACCGTTTGGGACGTCGTTTATTTACAAACCTGTTTGTTTACGCTGCCGCAGAACACCCGCACAGCGCACAGCAACCAAAGCAAATCCAATTGTAATTCATGGAAGTGATCAACACAATAGGTAGAAGAAAAACAGCCGTTGCTCGTATTTACCTTACACCCGGTAAAGGCGACATTAAAGTAAACGGTCGTGATTACAAAGAATATTTCCCATTTGAAGTACACCAGATCGTGTTGCAACAACCGTTCGCGACAATCTCAGGTGGAAATGGTTACGATATCAAAGTAAACGTAAGAGGCGGTGGAATCTCAGGCCAGGCGGAAGCAATCCGTATGGCGGTTTCACGTGCACTGGTTCAATACAACGGCGAATTCCGTGGCGCATTGAAAAAAGAAGGATTCCTTACCCGTGACCCACGTATGGTTGAGCGTAAGAAATACGGACGCGCTAAGGCACGCAGAAGGTTCCAGTTCTCGAAACGTTAAGAATGGTTCAAAGTTTAGAGTCGATGAGTTCAATGTAAGATTGTCTTTGAACTTTAAACTCATAAACTTTCAACTGAAAATTGTCCAGACGTCGCTTATCGTGCCCGATGCTTCGTGCTGCGTAACAAGTCTAAAATATTTTAAATCAAATTTGGCAATGGCACAAATAGAATATAAAGAACTATTGGATGCAGGTGTCCACTTTGGTCACCTTACCCGCAAGTGGGATCCACGGATGGCTCCGTATATCTTCATGGAGAAGAACGGGATCCACATCATTGACCTGAACAAAACTTTGAGCTGCTTGAACGAAGCGGAAGCTGCGTTGAAACAGATCGTTCGTTCAGGACGTAAGATCATGTTTGTTGCTACTAAAAAACAAGCGCAGGAAATCGTAACGGAAGAGGCAAAACGCCTTAAAATGCCTTACGTGACCGATCGTTGGTTGGGTGGTATGCTGACAAACTTTGGCACGATTCGCAAGTCTTTGAAAAAAATGCAGACTCTCGAGAAGATGCTGAAAGACGAAGCCACGGTTAGCAATATTGCGAAGAGAGAACGCCTGATGCTTACACGTGAAAAGGAGAAACTGGAAAGAGTACTAGGTGGTGTAGCGGACCTTACTCGCCTTCCAGCGGCACTTTTCATCGTTGATGTAAAACGCGAGCACATTGCGGTAGCAGAAGCAAAAAGATTGAACATCCCTATTTTTGCGATCTGCGATACCAACTCAAACCCTGAATTGGTTGACTTCCCTATCCCATCTAACGACGATGCTTACAAAGCAATCTCGTTGATCACGCTGGCGATCGGAAAGGCTATCGAAGAAGGTTTGATGGAACGCAAACAAGACAAAGACGATCAGCGCCTGGTTGAGGAAGAAGAAGCTAAACGCGCAGCTGACAAAGGTGAAGAGGCAGCCCCTCGCGCCGAAGTTGCGGCAGAAGCAGAAGTTGCTGAATCCGACGAAGAGTAAAAAGGGCAATATGGCGTAGTTTTCAAATGACCCGCCATACTTGACATATACGGTAGCCCATAGCCTCTTGCTATGGGCTACGTTTTTTTAAAATTCTCCGAAATGCGATTCCTTAACCAATTGATAATCTCCGGTTAAAGGCCATTTCAATTCAAAACATTAATACAAAATTCTTATCAGATCATGGCAATTACCGCACAAGATGTAAACAAACTCCGCCAAATGACCGGCGCGGGCATGATGGATTGTAAAAAAGCCCTGCAGGAAGCAGATGGCGATTTCGACAAAGCCGTTGATATTCTCCGTAAACAAGGACAGAAAGTTGCTGCAAAACGTGCTGACAACGCTGTATCAGAAGGAACTGTTCTGATCAACATCAGCGCTGACGGTACCAACGGTAAACTGGTTGCTTTGGCTTGCGAAACTGAGCCCGTATCGAACGTGGAAGATTTCAAAAACCTTGCGCAATCTATCCTTGACAAAGCAGTAGCGGATAACATCGCTGACAAAGATGCCCTTCTGGCTGCGACTTTGGCTGACGGCCGTCCTGTGTCTGAGCACATGGTGGAGCTTACAGGTAAACTGGGTGAAAAACTGGAAATCACTGCTTATGAAAACGTTTCTGCGGACAAAGTGGTGCCTTATATCCACTCAAACGGTAAACTGGGCGTGTTGGTAGCATTTGCAGGTGTAAACGGAACGGACGTTTCCGAGCTTGGTAAAGACGTGGCTATGCAGATCGCTGCCATGAAGCCGGTTGCACTTGACAAGGATGGCATCGACGCTGCTACTATCGAGCGCGAAATCGAAGTAGGTAAAGAGCAGGCTCGTGCGGAAGGCAAGCCTGAGGCAATGCTTGAGAAAATCGCTCAGGGTAAATTGCAGAAGTTCTACAAAGACAGCACCCTGTTGAACCAGGAGTTCGTGAAAGATTCTTCACTGACTATCCGCCAGCTGCTTGAGAAAACTTCAAAAGGTTTGACGGTAACATCTTTCAAACGTGTAGCGATCGGCGGATAAGCCTTTTCAGCAATAAATATATTGACAACGCCTGGTATCTAATTTGTATACCAGGCGTTGTTTTTTCATATTTACAGAAAGTTAAATGCAATTTATTTTTCGACACACGCTATCGGCGGCATTTCATCAGGCAGAATGGTTGAAACACGGAGCATTTCCTGTTCGGAGCATAATTCGACAGATGAAGAATTAGTTAGACTCTTCCTCGAATCAAGGGACAATCGTCATTTCCAGAAACTTTACGAGCGTTACGCCGTGAAGGTTTATCAAAAATGCGTCACACTCACCAAAGACGCTACCCGGGCCGAAGACATTATGCACGATGTCTTTCTTAAACTGATCCACAAAATGAGTTCGTTTAAGAGCGGCGCCAAATTCTCCACCTGGCTTTTTACCATCACTCATAACCATTGTATGGATCTCGCACGCGGGAGTAAGCGCAGGGTTATACTGGTGCACGAGGCTGATACGCCTGAATGCCTCGGGAAGGAAGAACTTTGTTTGCAAGGGCTGTTTGAGGAAGAAGTCAATCTGCTAATGTTGAAAGAAGCGCTTGATTTGCTGGGGCTCGAAGATAAGGCGATGATCTATCTGCGTTATCTCGATGATCGGAGTATACGTGACATTGCAAACCTCTTCAAAATCACTGAAAGTGCGGTTAAAATGCGTCTGATGCGGTCGCGCAGGAAGCTTCGCAAATGGTACCATAGATTTTCCGAAGGGGGCAAATTTTTTTGAAAGCGTCAGAAATTGCTTTACTTTGGCCGTAACCTCCTCATTTGTTAGTTGTAAACCGTGGAAATTTAATGAGTATTGTCCCACTAAACACATTGACTATGAGCCAAAAACTCCAACGAACATCCTTTATTGCTTTAACTTTACTCGCACTTCTGACATTCCCGGCCTTTTCCCAAAACAAAGTTGATCTCTCCAATTCGATCAATTCCGGCCGTTTGAAAACCGCTAATGACACTGCCTGGCACAAAATCGAATTTGGTGCTAACCTGAACCAGGGTTCTTTCAGTTCCAACTGGACAGGCGGCGGCGTAAACTCAATTGCGCTGGGTCTTTTCCTGAATGCATTGAACGAGAAAAAAGTAGGTAAGAACTCCTGGCGGAACGACTTCCAGGGACAGTATGGTATCGTCCGTAACAAAGGCCAGCAAAGCCGCAAAAACGTCGACCGGATATTCTTCGATACCAAGTACAACCGCGAATTGACAGCGAAATGGAGCCTTTTCGCCAATGTCAACTTCCTTTCGCAGTTTGGTAACGGTTATGAGTATTCTTCCGAGTCGGATACGGTCAAGTTCAAGAAAAAGGTATCCGGAATACTCGCTCCCGCCTATCTGACCGAGGCGATCGGTATCGAATACCGCCCCGTGCCCTATTTCTTTGTTGATCTCGCGCCGGGCGCACTGCGGCAGACCATCGTGATTGATGAGGATTTGTATGTAAACACGCCTGATCAGAAAAATTATGGCGTGCCCATTGGCAAGAAGGTGCGTACTGAAGCCGCGTTGATCCAGCTCGTAGCCAATTTTGATAAGGATATCGCGAAGGACGTCAACCTGAAATTCCGGTACCTGATGTTCTCGAGCTTCAAGCACCCTTTGAATATAGACAACCGTTTGGACGCCCAGCTGACCGCGAAGATCAACAAGTATGTCAATGTCAATCTAGGTGCTATTATGGTTTACGACGAAGACCAGAGCAACAAGATCCAGTTCGCTCAGGCCCTCAGCATAGGCTTTTTGTTTGCTTTTTAATCTATCAACTAACCTCATCTTGTTATGCTAAAGGAGTTTAAAACTTTCATTGCCCAAGGCAATGTGCTGGATCTCGCTGTCGGTGTCGTCATTGGTGCGGCATTCGGGAAAATCACGACTTCGCTGGTGGAAGACATCCTCAACCCGGTCCTGGGTCTCATCCTCGGCGGTGTGGATTTTACACAACTCAAAGTTGTGCTGAAAGAAGCTGTCGGCGAAACCCCGGAAGTAGCGATCCGGTATGGAAACTTTATCCAGACCCTCATTCAATTCCTGCTCATCGCCTGGGTGATATTCCTGATCGTAAAAGCGGCCAATCGGTTGAAATTATCGCAATCATTGAAGAAAGAGTAGAAGTAGTTTAGAGATCATAAATAGTAATCGAGAGGCATATTTCCTGTGCCTCTTTTTTTATCTGCGTTATTGGGAGGGCAGTAAAAGAAGTTTTCGGCAAAAGATTTACCTTCGTGGTTATTGCAGATTGTTCAACGTTTTAATTCGATTCTTGTGCAAAAAAAAGTGACGATTCTGGGTGGCGGAGAAAGCGGCGCCGGCGCCGCGATTCTTGCGAAATCCAAAGGTTTTGAAGTTTTTTTATCGGATAAGGGCCAGTTGCATCAGAGGTACGCGGACATTCTGAACAGTGAGAATATTCCATTTGAACAAGGACAGCATTCGGAGGAGCGTATCCTCGAAAGCGACCTCGTGGTGAAAAGCCCGGGGATTCCCGATAAAGTGCCTTTGATCGTCGCATTGAAGGAAAGGGGCGTTCCTGTTATCTCCGAAATAGAGTTCGCCTCGCGTTATACGGACGCGAAACTCATCGCGATCACAGGTAGTAACGGCAAGACGACCACCACATTATTGACATATCATTTGCTAAAAACCGCAGGCCTGAACGTAGGTCTCGCCGGCAATATCGGCGACAGTTTCGCGTGGGCCGTTGCCGAAAAGCATTTTGATTATTATGTATTGGAAATCAGTAGCTTCCAACTTGATAATATCGTCAATTTCCATCCTTATATTTCTCTCCTCCTGAATATCACTCCCGATCACCTTGATCGTTATGGGTATGATTTCCAGAACTATGTCAATTCCAAGTTTAACATTATCCGTAACCAGACGGCCTCGGATCATTTCATTTATTATAAAGAGAGTGAAGTGATTCAAAAGGAGCTTGAAAAGCGAAACCCGATGGTTGGTAGGGTCGAGATTTCGTTGGAAAATGCATTGGAATCGGGCTCGTACCTTCAAGACGCACAGTTGATTTCGCATATCAATGGCCATGCATTTGAGCAGGCATTCAGTGAGCTGCCGATCAAAGGCCCGCATAATGCGATTAATGCGCTGGCGGCGATTTCGGTGGCGCAGTTGCTGGGCATCGAGGCGGAAAAGATCCGCGAAGGCCTGAAATCGTTCACCAACGCGCCTCACCGTTTGGAACAGGTAGAAGTGATTGGCGGAGTGACGTATATTAACGATTCAAAGGCTACCAACGTGGATTCGGTTTTCTATGCATTGGGTAGTTTCGATAAACCTGTAATCCTGATTGCCGGTGGCGTGGATAAAGGGAATGATTATTCACAAATTGAAGAACTGGTAAAGAATAAAGTAAAGGGGCTGATCGTGCTGGGGAAGGACCCGGCGAAACTTGAAAACTATTTTTCAGGTAAAGTCCCGCAAATATATGCAACCGAGGACGTCCAAGACGCTGTCAACAAAGGACGGGAGTGGGGCGTGCCGGGGGATATCGTTCTGCTTTCGCCCGCCTGCGCGAGTTTTGACCTGTTCAAAAATTACGAGGACCGGGGCGATCAATTTAAAGCTGCCGTCAGAAATCTTATTCAGTGACCATTCCTGACTATAATTGACAATAAACTCACTAGCTGCCAAACGATATGGATTTCCTGAACAAAACAAGGGAAGATACCCAGGCGTGGTTTAGCAAAAACCTCAAAGGCGATCCCTGGATCTGGGGTATATGCATTATCATGCTGATGTGGAGCATTGTGGTGGTGTACAGTGCTTCGGTGAAGGACGCTTACAGCCAGATGGATGGTAACACTGAATATTACCTCTACAAACATGCATTGCTGTGCGTGCTTTCGCTTGCAGTGATGTACTTCGTGCATCGTGTGCCCTACATCAAATTTGTATATGTGACGCGCCTCGCCGTTTGGAGCTCCATCCTGCTTTTGATATTCACGATGTTTTTCGGGAGATCGGTGAACGACGCTGCCCGCTGGATCGAGATCCCGGTGATTGGCCAGCGTTTCCAGCCCTCGGAATGGGCCAAGGTGGCATTGGTAGCGCATTTGTCGCTGATATTGGCGAGGCATATCAAAGGCGGCTGGAATACCCGTGAACTTTTTATGGAACCACTCGCGCTCGTGGGCGTTGTGTGCGGACTGATTTTCGTGAGTAATGTATCGACCGCCGTGATGCTGGCCGGTATTTGCTTTTTGCTGATGTTCGTCGGCAAAGTTCCGCTGCATTACCTCGCATTTACGGCGCTAGGTTTGGTATTCTTCGCGACCATCGCCATTCTGTTGAACTCCACACAAAGGTCAGGAACGGCGCAGAGCCGGATTTCTACTTTTTTTGATAAAGATGTCGTAGTCTATCAATCCCAGCAATCCTATATGGCCATGGCCCGCGGCGGGTTGTACGGGGAAGGGGTTTCAAAAAGTCGCCAGCGCCGTTTCCTTCCCGAGCCTCAGAAGGACTTTATCTTCGCGGTCGCGGTGGAAGAATATGGCACGTTGGGCGGCACGGCGTTGATTATTCTTTACCTGATCCTCTTGTACCGGGGTCTCAAAGCGATCGAAGCGACTAAGCGGCCATTTGGCGGGTTACTGTCGGCCGGGCTTACATTCATTGTAGTGAGCCAGGCGTTTTCGGCGATGGCCGTAACGGTCGGGCTGGTGCCGGTGACGGGACAGACGCTGCCGTTTTTTAGTCAGGGAGGAACGTCGCTGCTTTTCACGGGCATTGCAATGGGCATGATCCTCAGCGTGAGCCGGGGCGAAATCGTGGAGGAAAAACGCATTTAACATGGCAAAAAGAATCATTATCAGCGGAGGCGGTACAGGCGGGCATATTTACCCGGCCATTGCCATTGCCCATGCATTGCAGCACCGGGAACCGGATACGGAAATCCTGTTTGTAGGTGCATTGGGTAAAATGGAAATGGAAAAGGTGCCCCGCGCTGGTTATAAAATCGTGGGGCTCCCCATTGCGGGGATTAAAAGAAGTCTTTCGCTGGAAAACCTTACACTTCCATTTAAAATGCTTCGAAGCCTGATGAAGGCCCGGGAAGTGATCAAAGATTTCAAGCCCGATGTCGCAGTTGGTGTAGGCGGTTTTGCCAGTGGGCCATTGCTGATGATGGCATCCATGGCCGGCATCCCGACTTTAATCCAGGAACAAAATTCTTACGCGGGCATTACCAACAAACTGCTGGCGAAGCGAGCATCGAAAATATGTGTGGCCTATCCGGGCATGGAGGTATTTTTTCCAAAAGAGAAAATTATGATGTTAGGTAATCCCGTCAGGAGCGATATTACTTATGTGCATTTAAAACGCTCCGCTGCTTTGGAGCATTTTGAATTGAATGAGGGCGCTAAAACACTATTTGTAATGGGTGGTAGCCTCGGCGCGCGTTCAATCAATGAGAGTATTGCCGAAGGTTTGGGAAGGTTAGTGGAGGCCGGGTATCAGGTATTGTGGCAAACCGGGAAGAATGATATCGACAAGGCCAGAGCCGCTGTCGAAAAGTTGGGAACCGACCAGGTGAAGGCATTTGACTTTATATACACGATGGACCTGGCATATGCTGTGGCCGACGTGGTAGTGTCACGCGCCGGTGCATTGTCAGTGTCGGAATTGTGCCTCGCCGCGAAGCCTGCCATTCTCGTGCCGTTCCCGTATGCTTCGGAAGACCATCAGACCAAGAATGCGATGAACCTCGTCGATAGTAATGCGGCCATTCTTGTCAAAGACTCGGAAGCACGCGAGAAGCTGGTGGATCAGGCATTGGCATTGCTCGACGATGTGGGCCGCCAGCGTGAATTGCAAACCAATATCAACAAACTGGCCCGCCCGAGCGCGGCCGACGACATTGCCGCGGAAGTATTTAATTTGATTCAGTAACCCTAGATTTGAATATGATGTCATCCTCTGTGACAAATTGGAAATATATCTATTTTGTAGGAATAGGCGGGATTGGCATGAGTGCGCTGGCCCGCTGGTTCAAGGCCAATGGCTTTGAAGTAGCCGGATATGACAAAACCATGACCACCCTGGTCGGCAAGCTCATCGAAGAAGGCATTTCGGTAACGCTTGAAGATGATATCGCGACCATTCCGGCAGCATTCGTCGCCGATCCACAGCAGACGCTCGTCGTTTACACACCGGCCGTACCTGTGCAGCACAAGCAAATGCTTTATTTCAGGGACGAGAATTTCCTGATCCTGAAACGCTCACAGGTTTTAGGCATTTTAACCAAAAACCTGAGAACGATCGGCGTCGCGGGTACGCACGGGAAAACGACCACGTCCTCGCTCGTAGCGCATATCCTGCGCCACGCACATGTGAACAGCACGGCGTTTTTGGGAGGTATTACACAAAACTATGGCACTAACTTGCTCCTGAACGAGCCTACCGATAGGCTGGAAGAAGTTTTCTGTGTAGTAGAAGCCGACGAGTTCGACCGCTCTTTCCTCACGTTGTTTCCCGAGATCGCGATCGTAACCTCTACCGACGCCGACCACCTCGACATTTACGGCAAGCACGAAGCCGTCCTCGAATCTTTCCGCGATTATGTGAGCCAGATTGACGAGAATGGCGCATTGTTCATGCGGGAGGGTTTGGAAATTGCGGATAGCTGCAAGGCGCAGGTATTTACCTATTCCTTAAATAGCGGGCCATACCATTCGGAGAATATCCGCATCGAAAATGCGCGGTTCGTGTTCGACCTGGTCTATCCCGGCGGCGTAATCGAAGGCATTGCGATGAAAATCCCGGGCTACCATAACATCGAAAATTCTATCGCAGCGAGTGCAGTGGCACTATATATAGGCGTGGAGCCGGCGAAGATTAAGGAAGCGCTGGAAAGTTACGGGGGTGTAAAGCGCCGTTTCGAATACCAGGTGGAGGAAGAAGGGAATGTATATATCGACGACTATGCACATCACCCGACGGAAATCGAGGCATTTCTATCATCCGTAAAAGGGTTGTACCCGGGTCGACACGTGACGGCGATCTTCCAGCCGCACCTGTTCACCCGCACGCGCGACTTTGCCGATGGTTTCGCAGAAAGTTTGTCATTGGCCGACCGGCTTTTATTGCTCGATATTTATCCTGCACGCGAGTTGCCCATCGACGGTGTCAATTCTGAAATGATCCTGGACAAAGTCACCTCGAATGATAAACAACTGGTTGCAAAAGAAGAAGTTTTACAACTTTTAAAAGAATTAAATACGGATATTGTAGTCACAATAGGCGCCGGGGACATCGATACTTTGGTGGGCCCGATACGCGATTTACTGCAAAATCCAGTTGCGAATAATTAGTCAAAGCATTTTTAATATTACTAAGATGTTACGTAAATTTGACTATTCATGGACTTTGTTGAAGCGTAGTTTGTGGCTTATTCTGCCTATTGCCGGCATCGGTATGGCGGAAAGCAAGCTGGGTCAACAGCGTTGTACAAATCTCGTAATATCAATCCAGGGCGATTCGGGTACAAGATTCCTGAACCAAATGGATGTACAAATGCTGCTGACTGAGAACGGTGGTGATCCGCTGATCGGTGCCAGGCTTAGTGATGTGGCCCTGCACGATCTGGAAAACCGTGTCAGCCGCAATAAATTGATCAAGAAATGTCAGGTTTTTCGTGACCTCAGGGGTAATATAGTAGTCGAAGTAGAGCAGGAAAAGCCGCTTGCGCGCTGGATTAACACTTCGGATAATGGGGAAATACGGAACACATCGGGATACTATATCAACCACGAGGGCGTTTTTTTTCCTCTATCAGAAAGTTATTCAGCAAGAACGTTACTGGTTTCAGGAGCGTATTTCCAGAACCCTCAAAAGCTGAGGTCCGAAAAGGGCGCTCAGGTTTTGGAGTTATTGCGTTTTCTGAACACTGATCCGTTCTGGAAGGCGCAAGTCACACAAATGAATGTAGATAAGGATGGTGAGATAGGCCTTATGACATTGCTGGGCGATCAGCGGATCGAGCTGGGAATGGCGGAGGATTTCGAGTCCAAGTTCAAAAAGCTGCGCATCTTTTATGATAAGGTGTTAAGCAAGGATTGGGGCCGGTATAAAAGAATTAGTGTTAAGTTTCAAGATCAAATAGTTTGTGAATAATAATTCACCATCAGCATGGCACACGATAAGATTGTAGTTGGGGTAGATATTGGAAGTACCAAAATAACGGTGGTGGCTGCGCAAGGCTCAGCGACACGCCGGAACAATATCGAGATTCTGGGCTTCAGCGAAGTCCCTGTGCCGTCAGGAGCAGTAGTAAACGGCTCTGTTGAAAACATTAAACAGGTTGGCAGCGCGATCAGGGAAGCACTGGCGGAAGCCGGTTCAAGATCGGATCTCGATATTGGAATAGTGAATGTGAGCTTCGGCGGTACACATGTAAAAGTGAGCGCGCAAAGCGATGGCGTGATCCGTCCGTCGGCGTCGTCGGGCGAGGAAGTGACACAGCGGGATGTAGACCAGCTGGTCGATGATATGTACCGCGCGAAAATCGAACCGAACTTCGATGTGCTGCATGTGTTGCCAATGGACTTCACGGTCGATAACTCGACGGGCGTACGCGAGCCGGTGGGCCGCACGGGCATTAAACTGGGGGGGAACTTCCTGGTAGTTTCTGCCAACAGCCAGTCGGTATTGCGCACGAAGAAAAGCCTTGCGGAGGCCGACCAGGCATTGAAATGCGACAAGCTGGTACTGGCGCCATTGGCGACCAGCCTGGCCGTGCTTACGGACAATGAAATGAAAGCCGGCATCGCGATGGTGGACATAGGCGACCATACCACAGACTTGATCATTTACCATGACCGCATTGTGCGTCATATTGCGTCGTTCCCAATCGGCGGGCGGCACATTACATCCGATCTCGAAGTTGGCTGCGGTATTCAGTTCGAGAATGCAGAGCATTTGAAGAAAGAATACGGCGTAGCAGTTTCTGCAGACGTTCCTTTGAATGTCGAGATCCTGATCAACTACCTCGCAGGCCGCCAACCCAAGCCGGTTTTAAAAAAGAATGTAGCACTGATCATCGAAGAGCGTTTGAAAGAAATCGCGGCGATGGTTTATGCGGAGATCATCAAGTCGGGTTATGCCGACAGACTGATCGGTGGACTCGTCCTTACCGGCGGCTCGGCGAACATTCCGGAGATCGAAGCCTTGTTCGAAAGGGTTACCGATATGTCAGTACGCGTGGGCTATCCCGAAAACCTGGATCGCACGGCGAAAGCCGACGCGGTAAGCAACGCATCATTCAATACCGCCATCGGACTGGCCTGGGCGGGGTTAAAATCGGTAGACCCGCGGGTGAAGTCGGTTTGCAAGCCTGCATCGGCATTCAATACGGGTAATGTGGTGCAGAAAGAACCTGTGAAGGAAGTGAAAGAGCAGCCTAAGCGCAATGGAACGTTTTGGGACAACATTACAGGTATTATCGGAAAGAAAGACGAAAGTCTGGGAGACTATTAACAGCTATTATTACGCATACTCAACCCCGGAAAGAATATGAACAAAAGCTTGTTGCACGCATTAGACCAGGATTATATAGTGAATGAAATCGTTAAAGACCCAAGCGGAGAGGGCAACGGGGAGCCGGCCATCATCAAGGTAATTGGTGTCGGCGGAGGTGGTAGCAATGCTGTGAACTACATGTTTGAGAAAAAAATCAAAGATGTGGAATTTGCGGTTTGTAATACCGACAGACAAGCGCTTGCCAACAGCCCGGTGCCCGTGAAAATCCAGCTGGGTGCAACTTTGACACAAGGCCTGGGAGCCGGTACCGATGCCACGAAAGGCAAGGAAGCGGCTTTGGAGACGATCGAGGAGATTAAAGGTCTTCTGGGAGGTTCTACACAAATGGTATTTATCACCGCAGGTATGGGTGGTGGAACAGGAACAGGCGCCGCACCGGTGATTGCGCAGTTGGCCAAGGAAATGGGCAAACTGACGGTGGCCGTGGTAACCGCGCCTTACACCTGGGAGGGACTTGACAAAAAAGAACAAGCGCTCGAGGGTATCGAGCAGCTGAAAGAATATAGCGATACGGTTCTCGTGGTGCTTAACGACAAGCTTGAAGAACTGTACGAGGACATGACATTGACGCAGGCGTTTGCGGAAGCGGACGGCATTTTGCTCAATGCCGTGAAAAGTATTTCCGAGATCATTACCACCAACGGTAATATCAACACCGACTTCAAAGACGTGGAGAAAGTGTTGAAAAGCGCCGGTCAGTCGGTAATGGGAACTTCGGAATCCACCGGAGCCGACCGCGCGCAGAATGCAATCAAAGAAGCGCTCGACTCGCCACTTCTGAACGACCGCGATATCCGTGGCGCGAAGAGAATCCTCGTAACGCTTGCTACCAGCAAGAAGAAGGAGGCTACGATGCGCGAGCAGCGCGAGATCTGGCAATATGTGCTTTCACAAGTAGGTGGAGAGGCACGTATGTTCAAACTGGGTACGATCACCGACGATTCACTGGGCGACAAGCTCCGCGTGACTGTCGTAGCCGCTGGTTTCGATAGCATCGAATCGCCGATTCCAGGCATTCAGCTCAAAGGCGTGAAAGGACAGCCTGAACCGGCTCCGATAGTTGTGGAAGAGCCAAAAGACGAGCTCCCTCCTGTGGTCGTTGAAGAAGAACTGGTATTGACGGGCGAACTCGAAGAAAATACCCCAACGAGCTCGATCGACCTTGTTCTGGAAGATGAAAGAGTAACGCACGGTTTCGATCCTATCAACATTTCGTTGACAGAAGTTGAGCCAGCGAGCGATTGGACGGACGAAGATGCCCTGAAAATGGAAATGATGATCAAATCATTCCGTGACGGGCTTGTAAAATATTCCGATCTGGAAGGCCCGGCTTACCGCCGCAGCAGGGTAGAGCTTTGGAAGCGACCCGCCATTCCGGCACATGAAATGGAACAGCACTGGCTGAAATAGCAAAAGGGAGCGATGAGCTCCCTTTTTTAATGCATTATTTAAATGTCCTAGAAATGGATGATCTGCCCGGCCTGAATTTCGAGCAGTTCTTTATATAATGCATTTGAAATTACATTATCCGCATAATGTGAGCGGATTTGCGCGAGCTTCACGCGTAACGCGAGCGTATTCATGCCCAGGTAGCTGAAAACGTCGTTCAAGTGGCTCAATGCAATGGCGGCGCCCTGCATGTTGGACGATAGGCCTACTAATGCGGCCTTCTTGTTTGAAAAGCTGTTGGGGTAAGGCAGGCCATCTATAAAGGCTTTCAGAACGCCGGGATACGAGCCGTTGTACTCCGGCACGATGAACACGAACTTGTCTGTCTGTTCCAGCAACGATTTCAGATTGTTGAATGACTCGTTCTTGCCGGTATTGGCATATAATGCGGATACCGTAAAGTCGTCGGGTAGGTTCACCAGATCAAGGATAATGCTCGGTGCGTGCAGTTGTTGTAGAATTCCCTGATAATATTCCGCTATTTTCCTGGACATCGAGTTGGGCCGGTTGGTGCCAACGATGATCACAATAGGCGATGTGGATGCAGTCATGTGCCGGTTAATGTTCTTGTCACTAGTAACAAATTATGTTTGAAATTGTTCTAACGACGCGGTTACTGGTAGCAAATCTAACCGCCAAACGGACACGTTACCAGGCCGGTTTTCAGGATACACAACAATTATTGTTATATTTGAGCCCGTTATTCATCATGAAATTTAAATAATCATCTGATTTTCAGATAATTATACATAAATCAACCCGCATAAAATATGTCCTGGTTTATTCGCAAAGAAAAAGGTATCAATACACCAACTGAAATGAAGCGCGAAGCGCCGGACGGTTTGTGGTATCAATGTCCTAATTGCAAAAAAATCACCCCTACCAGGGAACATAAGCAGAATGCTTTTACCTGCCCGCATTGCAACTACCACGAGAAGGTGGGTTCGGATGTATATTTCAATTTGCTTTTCGACGACAACGAGTTCATCGAGCTCGACGCTAACCTGATCTCCGGCGACCCGCTGGGCTTTGTGGATACCAAGGCTTATCCGGACCGGATCAAGTCGACCATGAAGAAAACCGGGTTGAAGGATGCGGTTCGGACAGCGCATGGTAAAATGAATGGCCTCGACCTCGTGATCGCTTGTATGGATTTTAGCTTCATCGGTGGTTCGATGGGTTCGGTGGTAGGGGAAAAAATCGCTCGTGCGATTTCCTATTCGCTCGAAAAGAAGGTGCCGTTCCTCATGATTTCGAAGTCGGGAGGTGCACGGATGATGGAGGCAGGGTTTTCGCTGATGCAGATGGCCAAGACCTCTGCACGCCTGGCGCAATTGTCGGAGGCCAAAGTGCCCTATATTTCGCTGCTAACCGACCCCACAACCGGCGGTGTAACAGCCTCTTACGCGATGCTTGGCGACTTCAACATTTCGGAGCCCGAAGCTTTGATCGGTTTCGCCGGTCCGCGCGTCATCCGCGAGACGATCGGTAAAGACCTGCCGAAAGGTTTTCAAAGCGCAGAATTCGTTTTGGAACATGGTTTCCTCGACTTCATCGTCGATCGGAAGGATTTGAAAGATAAATTGACAAGCTTGCTGAATATGCTCAAATAGGCAAATGCATTGAGCGAAGCGGCCCGTCAGGTTATCTGGCGGGCCGCTTTGCATTTGTAATGCCGAATGTATGGATTAAGGGCAGGCGTCTTTTCGCCGCGTGTCGGTAATGTCGTTGATCTTCCAGCCGGCGCCCGTTTTGATGAGGTTGAAAACATTGACGCCGCAATGCGAGAACTTTTCGCCGAGGTAAAACTTGTAGGGCGCCCAAACGACCGCCATCGGTCCGTCAATGGAGACTTTAACATCGTAAATGCGCTCGTCCCATTTATCCTTGTGCGGCGTACCCACGGCTTTGACGAAGCCGTCGACAGTGCCTTTGTGCGTGACGGTGGAATCGGCGGTGTTTTTGGAAATGGAGGTTAGCGTGCATTGTTTGGTGAATACGCTGCGGACGGCGGTGGAGTCGCCATTGCGCATGCCCTCGAACAGCCTGTCGACGACCTGGCGCGCGTCGGTTTCGTCGGTTGGCGGCGTAGCGGCATGTACGGCGCCGGTGAGTGCATTTGCAAGTAATGCGAGTGTCAGGAAATGGCTAATACGTTTCATTGGTATAGTTTTAACAAAAACTTAATTTTGAGCCCCTTTGTAAAATTTTGGGAATCGATATGTCGGAAAAAATAGTTAAAAAAGTAGATATAAGGAACAGGCGGGCTTCATTCGAGTACTTCTTTCTGGAAGAGTTCACAACCGGTATGGTGCTTACGGGCACGGAAATCAAGTCGATCAGGCAGGGAAAGGTTAATTTCCAGGATGCTTACTGCCTTTTTATGGATGGCGAGCTCTTCATTCGCAGCCTCCACATCTCGCCCTACACCGAAGGGACGCATTACAACCACGAGCCTATGCGTGACCGCAAGCTGCTCATTACCAAGCGCGAGCGGAAGAAGCTGATGGAAGGATTGAAGGATGTAGGCCTTACCATCATACCTGTGCGGTTGTTTACCAGCGAACGCGGCCTGGCCAAGCTGCACATTGCATTGGCAAAAGGTAAAAAGCTTTACGACAAGCGCGACAGCATTAAAGAGCGCGACGTGAAGCGGGAGAACGATCGGGCAGGTTACTGAGCCATCGGCACGTTTAGCTTACAAAATGGGCTAATACGGTGATCCTCGGTACTTTCTGTTAAATTGTTTCAACAATATTTGAAAATACAGAAGCGTTTTTTCTGGTGAAATATTCTTATATTGTGGGAATTAACTACCACAGGGCTCATGGGTAAAGTACTGGTTCTGAATCAAGATTATAGCGCACTAAGTGTTTGCACAGTTCCGAAGGCGTTTCTGCTGGTTTATATGAAGAAAGCGGAAATGCTAGCCGAATCTCAGATGGAACATTTGAGGACTGTCAACGACCGGTATCCCATGCCCGTCGTGATACGCCTCCACCGCTACATACACATACCGTACAGGGGCGTAGTCATGACCAGGCAAAACCTCTTCAAGCGGGACGGCAACAGGTGCCAGTACTGCGGAACCCACGATAATCTGACGCTGGACCATGTGTTGCCGAAAAGTAGGGGCGGGAAAACCACCTGGGACAATTTGGCCACCGCCTGTAAAAGATGCAACTCCCGCAAAGGAGACCATACGCCGGAAGAGGTTGACATGCCGTTAAAGCAGCGACCGTTCCGGCCTTCTTTTTTAATGTTCATTCGTGATTTTTCAGGTATGGCCGATGATGAGTGGCTGCCTTACCTCGGGTCAAAAGAGCGGCACTGCTAACGTCCGTTCGGTATGGCACCGGTTTGTGGGTGTCATTTGTGGTCAGGTATTGTCAGGAGGTTGAAGGAAATGTCAGGTGTGGTCATGAATAGTCATTGATTGTCACAGGTGTTCTTTCGATACCTGGATCAAGTTCTTCTCCAATTTTATTTCCCGACTATCTCTGACCACCTCCTGACTACACCTGACCATCTCCCGACAACACTTGACTACTTCCTGGCTACTCCTGACAACACGTGACTACTTCATGACTACCCCTGACCATACTTGACTGCGCCTGACTAACCCTGACCATTTTACGTCCAAACGGCGCCTTACTCCCCTTGCGTAAAATTAAATCGCCCAACCGTTCGGATATTGCTTTTGAATCGCGTAATTTTGCGTCCTGATTTTTCAAAAAATACTTGTTGAACTAATTTTCAGCCGATTAGCCCGGCGGCTGATGTATCGAAGGGCCATTATTCCTATTTATGTCTAAGGAAAAACAAAATCAACCGCTTCCCGAATTCGATTGGGATAAAGCATCAGACAAAGGTTTCGGAACCGCTTATTCATCAGCTGACCGCAGCCGTCTGGAACAAATGTATGAAACTACCCTTTCTCCGGTTTCGGAAAAAGAAGTAGTTAAAGGTGTTGTAGTAGGTATTACAGACCGCGAGGTGATCCTGAACATCGGTTTCAAATCCGATGGTATCGTTTCATCCAATGAATTCCGCGACCTGCCAGGTTTGAAAATCGGCGACGAAGTGGAAGTTTACGTAGAGAACCAGGAAGACGCACAAGGTCAGCTGGTACTTTCACGCAAAAAAGCGAAAGTGATCACTGCATGGGATAACATCCAGAAATCATTCGACGAGGATGTTGTGATCGATGCAAATGTGAAGAGAAGAACCAAAGGTGGTTTGATCGTTGATATTTTCGGCATTGAAGCATTCTTGCCAGGTTCACAAATCGATGTGAAACCAATCCGCGACTTCGACGTATTCGTTGGAAAACGCATGGAAGTAAAAGTTGTGAAAATCAACTATGCTAACGATAACGTAGTCGTATCTCACAAAATACTGATCGAGAAAGACCTCGAAGCACAACGTCAGCAAATCCTGAACAACCTTGAAAAAGGTCAGGTATTGGAAGGTGTGATCAAAAACATGACCAACTTCGGTGTGTTCATCGACCTGGGTGGTGTGGACGGTCTGTTGCACATTACTGATATCTCTTGGGGCCGTATCAACCACCCATCTGACCTCCTTTCACTGGATCAGAAACTGAACGTGGTTGTTCTCGACTTCGACGAAGAGAAAAAACGCATTTCTTTGGGTCTGAAACAACTTCAGTCTCACCCATGGGATTCTCTGGACGAGTCAATCCAGGTTGGATCGAAAGTTACAGGTCGCATCGTGAACGTTGCTGACTACGGCGCTTTCCTTGAAATCAAACCAGGTGTTGAAGGTCTGATCCACGTTTCTGAAATGTCATGGTCTCAGCACCTGCGCAATCCACAGGAGTTCATGAATGTGAACGACGAGATCAGCGCGGTTGTATTGACGCTTGACCGTCAGGAGCGCAAAATGTCTCTCGGTATTAAACAACTTACCGAAGATCCTTGGACTCAAGGTTCATTGAAAGAGAAATATGCGATCGGTACCCGTCACAAAGGTGTTGTTCGGAACCTGACCAACTTCGGTCTTTTCATCGAGCTTGAAGAAGGTATCGATGGTCTGGTACACGTTTCCGACCTTTCATGGACTAAGAAAATCAAGCATCCTTCCGACTTCGTGAAAGTAAACGACGAGCTGGAAGTAGTTGTGTTGGAACTCGACGCGGAAAACCGTCGTCTGGCTCTGGGCCACAAGCAGCTTGAAGAAAACCCATGGGATACTTTCGAGAGCATTTTCGAAGTAGGTTCAGTACACAAATCGACTATCGTTGCGAAGGGTGACAAATTTGCTACACTCGAGCTTCCTTACGGAATCGAAGGTGTTGCTGCGATCAAGAACCTTGCGAAAGAAGACGGAACATTTGCTGAGGTAGGTGAGAGCCTTGACTTCACTGTTCTTGAATTCCTGAAAGACGAGAAGAAGATCGTTCTGACTCACTCTAAAGTTAAAGGTGTTCCTGCTGAGGAGAAAAAAGAAGCAAAAGCTGCCAAAGCTCCTGCTGCTGAATCAGTGAACAAAGAAGTAGAAAAATCTACTTTCGGAGACCTTAGCGTTCTGTCTGCTTTGAAAGAGCAGCTGGAAGAGAGCGAGAAGAAAGGAAAAAAGTAAAATAAAATATGGTGTAGAAGAATTTTTTAATACTTTTGCACCCGGATTAGCTGCCAGCCCCGCGCAGGCAGCTAATCTTCAAAAATGGTTCCGTGGCCGAGTGGCTAGGCAGAGGTCTGCAAAACCTCGTACAGCGGTTCGAATCCGCTCGGAACCTCACCTTGAATTGTGGTCATTTTCCCCAGATTCTGAACACAATTAAATGCCTGAAAAATACCATTTGGACACAGCTTTTTAGAAGAGCTCCAAATGGTATTTTTTTTGCTACTGTGCTGAAAATCAGCCTCTATCAATTTTGTAACTGCTGTTAATTTAGTCCAGCAAATTAGACAAATTATAAATAAGAAGGTGGGGTAAAATATCCCTGAAATACTTTTGTGGATAAAAAATCGTAAGCTAGTTTTGTCTGTTGAAGAATAATGAATAGTTGATTATGAATATACCATTCCGAATGGACGCTAAGTTTTGTTCCTTCTTTAATTACTCAAAAACCTTTTTAGCTATCCTCTTAGCTATCTTATTAAGCGTACCCACTTTAGTATCAGCTCAGGACAGCACGGCTACCGCTGCTGCACCTGCCGGTGGTGGCGACGCTGCGAAAGGTGAGTCAATCTTCAAAAACAACTGTGCCCAGTGCCACGCTCCGACAGATGAACGTGTAGTGGGTCCAGGTTTGAAAGGGGCAAGCTCCCGCCACGATTTTGCATGGCTCACCAAATGGGTACGTAACTCTTCGGCGATGATCGCTTCCGGCGATGCTTACGCTGTCAAGATTTACAACGAGTATTCGAAAGCTCAAATGACGAGCTTTCCGAACCTTTCGGATGATGACATCAAAGCGATCTTTGCATATGTAGACCAGGCGTCTGCTGCTCCTGCTGCTGCGGCGGCCGGTGCTGCTCCTGCTGGCGGCGCAGCAGCTGCGGGTGATGCCAAAGGTGGTGCTCCTTCGGATCTGTTCGTGATTGTGCTGGTTGCGTTGGTAGTAGTAATGGTACTGGTGCTCGGCGTTCTCCTTGTAATCGTATCGCTCCTTTCCAAGGCGGTTAAAGGCGGGGGCGCTGAAACTGAGGCTCCTGTCGGTGAAGGTTTCGGCGGATTGCTGAAAAGAATCGCTGTTGATCCTGCGATCCGCTCTGCAACACTCTGGATTTTCGTCCTGCTCGTTTTGAAATCTACTTTGGACGGCGCGTTTAATGTAGGCGTTCAGCAGGGATACGCGCCTAAGCAACCTATTTCATTCTCTCACAAATTGCACGCAGGCGAGTACAAAATCGACTGTAACTACTGCCACACCGGCGTTAACCGCGGTAAGTCGGCACACATACCTTCTGCTAACATCTGTATGAACTGCCACGGTGTTATCAAAAAGGAATCTCCTGAAATTCAAAAGATTTATACTTCTATCGAGAACAACCAGCCTATCGAATGGGTGCGCGTTCACAACCTGCCCGACCTAGCTTACTTCAACCACGCACAGCACGTAAACGTGGGTGGGCTGGAATGTCAGAACTGCCACGGCGAAGTTGAGAAAATGGAAGTAATACAGCAACGTTCGTCACTGACGATGGGATGGTGTATTGATTGTCACCGTAAAACTGAGGTAAATACCAAAGACAATCAGTACTACGATAAGCTGGTACAGTTACACGCTTCTGAAAGCAAAGAGGCTTTGAAAGTAGCGGATATTGGTGGTTTGGAATGTTCTAAGTGCCACTACTAATCAAGAAATTAATACCGGATACAACTCATTGTATTGAATAGTTTTATGGAAAATACTAATAAAAGATACTGGCGGGGACTTGAAGAGCTGAGGAATGACGAAAAGTTTGTCAAAGATGCAAGTTCTGAGTTCCCAAGCGCACCGACCGAAAGTCAGTATGAAAGCCTGGTGGATGGCGTAGGAACCCACCGTCGTGATTTCCTTAAAGTACTGGGTTTTGGAATGGCAGCCGTATCTCTCGCAGCTTGCGAAGCACCGGTTAAAAAGGCTATCCCTTACGTAAACAAGCCCGAGGGCGAATTCCCTACTATCTCTAACTGGTATGCATCCACTTACGCAGAGGGTGGAGATTACGCGAGTATCCTGGTCAAAACCCGTGAGGGCCGACCTATTAAAATAGAAAGCAATTCCCTTTCAAAAGTTTCGTGGGGTGTTAGCTCACGCGCACACGCTTCATTGCTCGGCTTGTACGACAATGAGAAACTGAAAGGTCCTAAAAAAGGAGAAGATACCAAAGTAAGCTGGGAAACTGTTGACAAGGAGATCGCTGGTCAGCTTGGACAAATCGCAGCAAAAGGCGGAGCAATCCGTATCCTTACTTCAACGATTCTAAGTCCGTCGACCAAGGCGGTAATCGCAGACTTCACTGCAAAATATCCAACCACTACCCACGTGGTTTACGATGCCAACTCTTCTTACGCGATTGTAAAAGGTAATGAGTTGTCATTCGGTAAAGCCGTTATCCCTTCTTACGATTTCAGCAAAGCGAAAGTAATCGTAGGGATCGACGGCGATTTCCTCGGAACATGGCTTGCTCCTGATACTTTCTCTAAGCAATTCGCAGATACCCGTCGCGTAAGCAGCGAAAAAGAAGGTAACAAGGAAATGTCCCGTTTGTACCAATTCGAATCGACGCTTTCACTAACCGGAGCTAATGCGGATTACCGTACTTCGGTGAAACCTTCGCAGATTGGTCTGGTTGCGGCTGCGCTATATAACAAGGTAGCAGCGAAGCTGGGCGGTGCTCCTGTTGCAACGGCTGCATTAAACATCGACAACCTGGACAAAGCTGCTGCGGACCTCGTTGCGGCGAAAGGACAGGCATTGGTTGTTTCAGGTGTGAACGATCCTTCGGTACAAGTGGTAGTGAATGCGCTGAACAGCCTGCTGGGAAGCTACGGTTCTACTATCAACCTTGACAAACCCGTAAACTACCGCCAGGGTAACGATATCGCTACCAACCAACTGATCGACGAGATCAAAGGCGGTAAAGTTTCTGCATTGATTTTGTGGGGCGCTAACCCGGTTTACGATCACCCGCGTGGAGCTGAATTGGCATCCGCATTGCCACAGGTTTCGTTGAGCGTGTCTTTCAACGACCGTGCTGATGAAACATCTTCTCTTTTGAAATACATCCTTCCTGCACCGCACTACCTCGAATCATGGGGTGATGCAGAGCCTGTTGCAGGATCATACAGCTTGATGCAGCCAGCGATCAGCCTGATTTTCAGCACTCGCCAGGCGCAATCGTCCCTTTTGAAATGGGCAGGGGCATCCGCTGACTACCACGAGTATGTAAAAGCATACTGGAGAAAGAACATTTTCCCGCAAGCGGGAGGTGGTGACTTCGAGAAATTCTGGGTTAAATCCCTGCACGACGGTGTATTCGATGTAGCTTCGGCTGCTACCGGAGCGGGTGCGACATTCTCCGGAAATCTCGCTGCTGCTGCTGCCGGCATTGCCAAAAGATACAAGGCATCGTCATCAGGTCTCGAACTCGCTATCTTCGAAAACGTGGGTATGGGTACCGGTTTCGCTGCAAACAACCCATGGTTGCAGGAAAACCCTGATCCGATCACAAAGGCTTGCTGGGATAACCACGCAGGTCTTTCACAAAAAACTGCAAAAGAGCTTGGCCTTGCGCAGGGTGATGTAGTGAAAGTAGATGTGAAAGGTAAATCGGTGGAATTGCCAGTCATCATTCAGCCGGGTCTTGCGCAAGGAACCGTTGCAGTTGCTGTCGGTTTTGGCCGTGAGAAAGCTGGTAAATCTGCTAATGGTGTAGGTAAAAATGTATTCCCGTTTGCAACATTTACCGACGGCTTCCTGAACTTCGCTCCGGGCGAGGTAACTGTTTCAAAAACAGGCGAAACCCGCGAAATTGCTCAGACTCAGACGCACAACACGGTAATGAACCGGAAGTCGGTTCTGCAAGAAACCGTACTGGCTCATTTCCAGAAAGATCCGATGGCCGGACGTTTCGTCCCGAAAATCCAGACTTCGGAAGGAGAGGTTGATGCAACCGACCTGTCGTTGTGGAACGGTCACAAATATAAAAACCACTCGTGGGGTATGGTGATCGACTTGAACACCTGCTTCGGTTGCGGATCTTGCGTGATCAGTTGCCAGAACGAGAACAACATTCCGGTTGTTGGCCGTCAGGAGATCATCAATGCCCGTGAAATGCACTGGCTGCGTATCGACCGCTATTATAGCAGCGATGCAGACGTGGAAGACCTTAGGGGATTGGAGATTGCTGCTGAAAACCCGGAAGTTACATTCCAGCCGATGCTTTGCCAGCATTGTAACAATGCTCCCTGCGAGACGGTATGTCCGGTATTGGCTACCACCCACAGCTCCGAGGGCTTGAACCAAATGACTTACAACCGTTGCGTAGGTACCAGATATTGTGCAAACAACTGCCCATATAAAGTACGTCGCTTCAACTGGTTCAAATATTTTGATAACGACAATTTCGATTACAACTTCAACAATGACCTTGGTAAAATGGTCATTAACCCGGATGTAACGGTGCGTTCAAGAGGGGTAATCGAGAAATGCTCGATGTGTGTTCATAGAATCCAGGAAGCTAAGCTGACTGCAAAGAAAGAAAGAAGACGCATTGTCGATGGTGAAGTAAACGTGGCTTGTGCATCTTCTTGCCCAACCGACGCGATTACTTTTGGAGATATGAACGATCCTGAAAGCCGCATTTCGAAATTGCTCGAAGTCGAAAGAGAAGGACGTGCATTCCACATGCTGGAAGAAATCAACGTTCGCCCGCAAATCTCTTACCTCACCAAAATCCGTAATAAGGACGCAGCAGCTGCCAAAGCTGAGAAGGTTGAGAAAGAGCACGCTTAGTATCAGAGTTTAGAATTATTGACGATCCAATCATTATAAATAAATAGTAGTATGCATGTTACTTCACCTGTAAGAGAACCGCTGATCCAAGGTGGGAAAACGTACGCGGACGTAACGGAAGACATATGTCGTCACGTGGAGGCAACTCCAACGAAAGAATGGAAGATTGCTTTCGGACTTTCGCTCATCGTTCTGGCATATGGATCTGTGTGTCTTGCCTGGACCTGGTGGGAAGGCCTCGGAGTTTGGGGTTTGAATAAAACAGTAGGTTGGGCCTGGGACATCACCAACTTCGTATGGTGGGTAGGTATCGGTCACGCGGGAACGCTGATCTCCGCGATCCTCCTACTCTTCCGTCAGAAATGGAGAACTTCCATCAACCGTGCAGCGGAAGCGATGACTATCTTCGCCGTTATTTGTGCTGCTTCATTTATTTTGATGCACATGGGTCGTCCGTGGATGGCTTACTGGGCGCTTCCATTACCCAACGCATTCGGTTCACTTTGGGTTAACTTCAACTCACCACTCGTTTGGGACGTATTCGCGATTAGTACTTATTTCTCCGTATCGTTAGTATTCTGGTACATTGGTCTTATTCCTGACCTTGCTACTATCCGCGACCGCGCTACAAGCAAAGTTTCGAAATTCATGTACGGAACATTTGCAATGGGCTGGGACGGTTCAGCTAAAACCTGGGCGCGTTACGAATACATTTCTTTGATCCTTGCGGGTCTCTCTACTCCACTCGTACTTTCGGTACACACCATTGTAAGTATGGACTTTGCTACCTCGGTCATCCCGGGATGGCACACGACGATCTTCCCTCCGTACTTCGTTGCGGGTGCGATCTTCTCCGGCTTCGCGATGGTTCAAAACCTGATGTTGATCACCCGTGTGGTTTACAAATTGGAAGACTACATTACGTTGGAGCACATCGAGACCATGAACAAGGTAATCACGCTTACCGGTTCTGTCGTAGGTGTGGCCTATATCACTGAGTTCTTTATTGCATGGTACGGAGGTGTTGAATACGAATATTACGCATTCTTCAACCGTATGACCGGTCCTTACTGGTGGGCATACTGGGCGATGATGACTTGTAACGTAATCTCTCCACAGCTTTTCTGGTCCAGAAAACTGCGCCGTAGCATCTCGTTTACATTCTTCATCTCGGTGATCGTAAACATCGGTATGTGGTTCGAGCGTTTCGTAATTATCGTAACCTCCCTTCACCGAGACTACGTTCCTTCGAGCTGGACAATGTTCTCGCCAACACGGTACGACATCGGGGACTACATTTTCTCCTTCGGTTTGTTCTTCACATTGTTCCTCCTGTTCTCGAAGTACCTGCCGGTAGTAAACATGGCGGAAGTAAAAGCGGTATTGCGTTCGACATCTGCGCAGTTGCCTGCTAAAATCGCCGGAGTGGCGAAAGTAAGACAGCGCGGAACTGCCGAGCCGGTTTACAATAAGGATCAGGAATAAAAAGCATTGCGTAAAAGCGAATTATAGAGATTATAATTAAGTAATAGTATGGCAGAATTATCTGGTAAATATTTGGTCGGAGTTTACGACGATGACGATACTGTTCTCCACGCGGTTCCCAAGCTGAGAAAGGCCGGTGTGAAAATCAAAGAAGTATACTCTCCATTCCCTATCCACGGGCTGGACGAAGCACTGGGTCACCCAAGAACACGTATCGGTATCGCTGCCTTTATGTTTGGAGTGACAGGGTGCTGCTGCGTGCTGACGCTGATGATCTGGACAATGGGATTTGACTGGCCGATGATCATCGGTGGCAAAGATCCGATCTCGATTCCTAACTATATCCCCATTACATTTGAAGGAACGGTACTTTTCACCGCCTTCGGTATGGTGATCACCTTCTTGATTTCGAATGGCCTCGGACCTGGTACGCATTTCCACCCGCGGTTTGACGTACGCGCCACCGATAACAAGTTTATCATGGCGATCGAAATGAGCAGGAACTCAATGAGCGAGGAAGAAATAGCAAGAGCATTGAAAGACAGCGGAGCGGAAGAAGTCAACATTAAGCAATTCTAATGGCGTTTAAAGCAATGAAATTGAAAAGTTTATATAGATCTCTATTGGTTGCTGCCGTATTGCTTACTGCCGCTGCTGGTTGTAAAAAAGATCCCAACAATCCCGGAAAGGAATACGCACCAAACATGTACCTGCCGGTAGGTTACGAACCATACAAGCAGGAAAAAGCGAACCCGATCAACCCACAGGGATTGACCATGCGTTTGCCGGTGGCTGGTACTGTTGCGAGGCGTAACTATCATACCAAATTCGGCGAATCGGATTCAGCGGTTGTTGACCTCATGGTTTACAACATTCCTGCTGATAGCATCGAGATTGCAGAAAAAGTACTTAAAAATCCAGTTCCTCTGAACGAGAAAACGCTGGCGGAAGGAAAAGTACTTTATGACAGATACTGCCAGCACTGCCACGGTGCTTCCGGTGCCGGCGATGGAAAGGTGGGAGCGATGTACAAAGGTGTTCCTAACTATGCGAGCGATGCTTACAAAAACCTGAATGAAGGACATATTTTCCACGTAATCACACACGGGAAAGCGCGCATGTGGCCTCACGGATCCCAGATCAACCCTGAGGAACGCTGGAAGATCGTACACTACGTACAGAAATTGCAGAAAGGGGCTTAAGTACAATTTTGAAAACAGAGAAATATTTTAAATAATGGCATCAGGACATTCGATTCCTTCTATTGAAGAACGGTTTGAATTTACATCGGGAGCTAAGAGAAGTTTGCTCATTGGTGGCGGTGTAGGACTGGCTCTTGTACTATTAGGAGCATACCTCGCAGCCAATGGCGGTGGTGGTCACGAAGTGGCTGCGCACGGAGCGGAACATGCTGCGGCGGCAGGTCATGCTGCGGCTGAGCACGGAGCGGCGGCTGCGGCACATGGCGCGGACGCTCACGGCGCTGCGGCGGAAGGCGGTCACCACGCGAAAAGCTGGGTGGCACGCATTTGGGCTAACCTTTGGGTAAATGGTGTATATTTTACCGGAATGTCCGTGATCGGGATGTTCTTCCTTTCATATAACTACCTGGCACAAGCTGGCTGGTCGGCGGTATTCAAAAGAGTACCTGAGGCGTTGCCTGCATTTCTTCCCGTAACAGGTGTAGTGTTGATCGCTACTTTCCTTCTCGGCGGACATGACCTGTTCCACTGGACGCACGAGGGGCTTTATGAAGTAGGCGGTCCTGAATATGATAAAATCATCGCTGGTAAGCGTGGCTATCTGAATACGCCTTTCTTCCTGATTCGTCTCGTTGCTTATTTTGCAATCTGGTATTTACTGTGGAACAAGATCCGCAGCCTATCACTGCAGGAAGACGAAATCGGCGGAACTGAGTTCTACGAAAAATCAATCCGTATCGGAACTGCGTTCCTCGTGGTGTTCGGTGTTACATCTTCTACATCTGCCTGGGATTTTGTGATGTCGATCGACACACACTGGTTCAGCACCATGTTCGGTTGGTATACTTTGGCCAGCTGGCACGTAGCCGGTCTGGCGGTGATCACCCTGACAATCGTAATGCTTCGCGAAAGAGGTTATCTGAGAGCGGTTAACACCAGTCACCTGCGCGATCTTGGCAAGTTTGTATTTGCGTTCAGTATTTTCTGGACATATGTGTGGTTCGCACAATTCCTTTTGATCTACTATGCTAACCTTCCGGAAGAAACGATCTATTTCATCGAGCGTTTCCGCGGACACGGAGGATTCTTCAAGGCGCCTTTCTTCATCACGTTGTTCATGAACTTCTTCTTCCCCTTCCTGGTGTTGATGACCCGCGACGCGAAGGGTACGCATTCGATTTTGAAAGTGGCTTGCTGGAGTGTAATCGTCGGACACTGGTTCGATTTCTACACGAACATTATGCCGGGAACGGTTGGTGCTAGCGCTTCGCTTGGACCTTTGGAGTGGGGCTTTTTCCTGATCTTCCTTTGTGCCTTTGCATATTCAATCGCAAACCAGTTGACCAAGGCAAATCTGATCCCGAGAAATCACCCGATGTTGGAGGAGTCTCTGCATCACGATATCGCCTAATTGCAAAACCAGTAAATCATCATGTATATTATTATCGCATTAGTTGCTCTTGTATTTATTGTCCTCACCGGGGTTGTAATATCCAGGCTGCAGGGTGTTCTGAAGAGTATCAACAAAACCGATTCGGAAGAGGTTGAAACATCTGGTAATAAATTCAATGGTGCCATGTTTATTGTGATCCTGATTGGTGGAGCTATTTCTATCACATGGTCATACCTGCATGCACGTGAATTTTTCCTTCCTGAGGCGTCTTCTATTCATGGAAGAAGAACCGACGACCTGTTCTGGTTCTCGATGGGAATCCTTACCATTCCTTTCATCATTGTAAACTTCCTTGTATTCTTCTTTGCCTGGAAATACCAGCATAAAAAGGGACACAGAGCTACATTCTATCCCGAAAACCACAAGCTGGAATTGATCTGGACTATCATCCCTGCTATTGTGATGGCATTGCTGGTATTCACAGGCTGGAAAGCATGGTCGGATATCACTGCAGAAGCGCCACGGGATGCAGAAGTGATTGAGATTACTGGCAAGCAGTTTAACTGGATTGCCCGTTATGGCGGCGTTGATAATAACAAGCTCGGTGATTATAACTACAAACTGATTGACGCACAAAACGAAGTGGGTATCGACTTGTCAGACGAAAACTCTTTCGACGACTTTACGAACCCTTCTGAAATGCACATTCCCGTAGGCCGTCCGGTACTGTTGAAAATCCGCGCTCGTGACGTGTTGCACAGCGTATTCATTCCTCACATGCGAGTGAAAATGGATGCGGTTCCAGGTATGCCGACCAAATTCTGGTTTGTACCGGACAAAACGACAGCCGATATGCGTGCTGAAACCGGCAACCCGAAATTTGACTACGAGATTGCTTGTACGGAGGTATGTGGACAAGGTCACTTTTCAATGAAGATGAGATTGATCGTAGACGACGAGGCTACATACAAAAAATGGGTTTCAGAACAGGCTACTTTCCTGTCGACCTACCCAGAGTATCTTGCAAAAGTTCCTGAGAACCTGAAAGCAAAGGCGATGAAGTATGTGCCTGCCGAAGCAGCTGCTCCTGCTGCTGACAGCTCAGCAACATCAGCTGGCGGTGCCGGAGCAAGTACTAGTCTACGATAATTCTATTAATTAAAATACAATAAAAGTATATGTCAGCTATTGAAGGATTGGAAACAGCTCACCACCACGCAGACGAGCATGACCACCACCACGAAGCACAAAGCTTTTGGCAGAAATATATATTTTGTGAAGATCACAAGGTAATTGCCAAACAGTATCTGATCACGGGTATTTTGTGGGCTGTTATCGGGATTACCATGTCGGTGATCTTCCGTATCCAGCTCGGTTTACCCGATTCTAACCTGTCATGGTTGAAGCCTGTCCTTGGTGGCTGGATCAGCGACGCAGGTAAGCTGGACCCGAACTTCTATCTGGCTTTGGTTACAATGCACGGTACCATCATGGTGTTCTTTGTATTGACGGCCGGTCTGAGCGGTACTTTCAGTAACTTCCTTATCCCGCTTCAAATCGGAGCGCGTGACATGGCGTCGGGTTTCATGAACATGCTGTCTTACTGGTTCTTCTTCCTGGCCAGCATTATCATGTTCGCTTCGTTGTTCCTGCAACAAGGACCTGCGGCAGGTGGCTGGGTAATTTACCCTCCATTGAGCGCATTGCCACAGGCGCACCCAGGCTCGGGCATGGGTATGACGTTGTGGTTGGCTAGTATGGCGCTCTTTATTGTTTCCCAGTTGTTGGGTGGTATCAACTACATTACTACTGTCATTAACCTGCGTACAAGAGGTATGTCTTTCGATCGCCTGCCTCTGACGATCTGGTCATTCCTGATCACTGCGGTGCTGGGTCTGATTTCCTTCCCTGTATTGCTTTCATCCGTATTGCTGCTGATCTTCGACCGTCATTTCGGTACCAGCTTCTATCTTTCCGACATTTACATCAATGGTGAAGCGCTGCCAAACGTGGGTGGTAGCCCGATCTTGTTCCAGCACTTGTTCTGGTTCCTTGGTCACCCCGAAGTATATATCGTATTGCTTCCGGCTTTGGGTATTACATCCGAAGTGATCGCGACGAACTCACGCAAGCCGATCTTCGGTTACCGTGCGATGATCGCATCCATGCTCGGTATCGCATTCCTTGCATTTATCGTATGGGCGCACCACATGTTCGTAACAGGTATGAATCCATTCCTCGGATCGGTCTTCATGTTCCTGACATTGATTATCGCGGTACCTTCTGCTGTGAAAGGTTTTAACTACATTACAACACTCTGGAAAGGTAACATCGTTTTTACTCCGGGTATGTTGTTCTCAATCGGTCTGGTTTCCTTGTTCGTATCAGGTGGTTTGACTGGTATCATTCTGGGTAACAGCGCATTGGATATTCAGTTGCACGATACTTACTTCGTAGTAGCGCACTTCCACCTGGTAATGGGTGCTGCATCGGCATTCGGTCTTTTCGCAGGGGTTTACCACTGGTTCCCTAAAATGTTCGGCCGTATGATGAACACCTCGTTGGGCCAGGTTCACTTCTGGTTGACGTTCATCGGAATTTACCTGGTGTTTATTCCAATGCACTACGTAGGTATCGCGGGCTTCCCTCGTCGTTATTACCAGTTCACCAGCTACGACTTTACGCATAAGTTCATGGATATGAACATGTTTATCTCTATTGCGGCGATATTCACGTTCCTTGCGCAGTTTGTGTTCCTCTGGAACTTTTTTTACAGCATTTTCAAAGGAAGAAGAGCTCCGCAAAACCCATGGCGTTCAAACACGCTCGAATGGACCGCTCCTATTATTCCGGGTCACGGAAACTGGGAAGGCGAAATTCCTGCGGTATATCGTTGGTCATATGATTACAGCAAACCGGGTGCGAAAGAGGACTTCATTCCTCAGAACATCCCGTATTCTCAAACACCTGAATCGAACTTCCCTCATGAGAATGAGCTGATCGCGACCGAAAAGGTGATTGAGTCACAAAACTTCAATGACCAGTTCAAAACACATCATTGATCTTAAAGCGAATCGCCGGTTCCGGCGATTCGCTTTAAATACACTCATTTCGCTGTATCTGGTAGTAATAGCAGGCGGCGTCGTGAGAAGCACAGGCTCAGGAATGGGCTGTCCCGACTGGCCTAAATGCTTCGGCAGATGGGTCCCTCCTACCGAAGCATCACAACTTCCTCCCAATTACAAGGAGATTTACGGTGCGAAGCTGAAAGGAGAAGTCGAGTTTAATGCGACGAAAACCTGGACAGAGTACGTAAACAGGCTTGTAGGAGCGCTCACAGGTGTCATCATTTTTCTGATGCTGCTGGCCTCCATTCCTTTTCTTAAATCGGGAAACAAGCAAATATTCTTTTGGAGCCTCGCAGCTTTCCTGTTGACGGGCTTTCAAGGCTGGCTCGGTGCGAAAGTAGTTTCTTTCGAGTTGCACCCGCTGATCGTCACGGTACACATGCTACTTGCCATAGTGATCATTTTCATCGTGCTGTACGTGTTTACGTGGGCCGGCTATGTCGAAAGGGTGCTTACGTTGCGTGAAGGCAGCGAGAAAGTGCTCAGCGGAATTGGTATCGCAGTAATGGCACTTTCGTTGTTCCAGATTCTGCTCGGGACGCAAGTTCGTGAAGCGATGGATGTGGTGATCATGCGACTCGGTTACGGAGCGCGGTCACAATGGATCGATGAATTAGGCGCTAATTTTTACATACACCGGTCATTTTCAATTCTGGTCTTTGTTGTGAATGCAATCTGGATCAACAAAGTTTTGAAAACCGGAAACCAGGGGACGGTAGCGGGTAAAATCGCCAAAGCCTGCTTCTGGATATTGATAGCGGAGATCGCAACGGGTGTAATCATGGCATATTTCGGGGTTCCCGCATTTGCACAGCCTGTTCACCTTACGTTCGCCATCCTTTTAATCGGCTTGCAGTTTATCGTATGGCTGGTTGTGAATGGTAAGAAGTATTTGAAATATGAAGGCGTGGCCGCGACGGCTGGTAGCCAGTTTTAGAATTTTCAATTTCTGTAATAATGATTTCAGTAGAGGAAAGTGCAAGCGGGGTTGGGAAGATCAGAGAGAGATTAGGGGTTTTATTTGAATTACTCAAATTCCGGTTAGCGTCGTTGATTGCGTTCTCCGGGGCTATGGGATATTGCCTGGGTTCGCGGGATGTTAAAACCGGTGACCTCATACTTTTTGTGTTAGCGTCGATCGGTATTACCGGTGCTGCGAATATTATCAACCAGATTTTGGAAAAGGATCTGGATAAAATGATGAAAAGAACGGCTTCACGGCCGTTGCCAAGTGGAAGAATTACCGTGGAGCAAGCTGCTATCTGGGCGGTGATCCTCGGTGTAGCTTCGCTGGTGATATTTGTGATGGTATTTAACCTGACAACGGGGCTTATTTCCCTGCTGTCGCTGGTGCTTTACGGCTTCGTTTACACGCCGTTGAAGCGCGTCGGTCCGATTGCGGTGTTCGTGGGGGCATTCCCGGGGGCATTTCCTCCGATGATCGGTTGGGTTGCGGCAACCAACCATTTTGGTTTGGAACCCGGTATCCTGTTTGCGATCCAGTTCTTCTGGCAATTCCCGCATTTCTGGGCCATTGCATGGGTGCTGGACGAAGATTACAAAAGAGCAGGTTTCAAATTGTTGCCCGCCAATGGTTTGAAAGACTCTGATACGACTTTGCAAATTATGATCTATACGCTGTTCCTGCTTCCTATCGGCTGGTTACCGTACGAACTGGGAATGACGGGTATTAATTCCGCATTCATTGCGACGGTTTTCGGGGTATTGTTCCTCGCGCAGACGTTCCACCTCATGCGCACGTGTACGGACAAGACGGCGAAGCAACTGATGTTCGGATCGTTCATTTACCTGCCTATCGTACAGATTGCTTTTTTGTTGGATAAATTGTGATATCGAATTGAGAGAAAATGGAAAACGTTCAGCAATATAAATTGGAAAGAGAGCCGCAGGAAACGTTGGCGATGGACCCGAAGAAGTTTATTCTATGGCTGTTCCTCGTAACGATCATCATGCTTTTCGCCTCTCAGAGCAGCGCCTACCTCGTGCGTCGCGCAGAAGGTAACTGGCTCGAATTTGAAATGCCGAAGATATTCTGGTATAGCACGGTGGTGCTCATAATGAGCAGTGTAGCGATGCAATGGGCCTATTTTTCGGCAAAAAAAGATCAGTTCCAACAATTGAAAATAGCAATTTCTATTACTTTTGTACTCGGCCTGATCTTCCTTTATATGCAATTTCAGGGCTGGAAAGAGCTGGTGGCGATGAATGTCTATTTTGTAGGAAACCCGTCCGGCTCGTTCTTTTACGTGTTCACCGGGCTTCACGGCTTCCACATCATTACCGGCTTGATTGTTTTGGTATTCGCATTGATTTCAGCATTTAAGTTGAACATGCATTCCAAAAATCTGAGAAGAATTCAGATCAGTGCTACTTACTGGCACTTTTTGGATATACTCTGGTTATACCTTTTTGTTTTTTTATTGACCTTTAATTAATAATTTTTTATCAATGGCGGCACATGTAACAACACCCGGCGCGGTAGAACCCAAAATGTGGTTGGGGGGTATTGAGCCTATGAAAGCAAGTTACGGTAAACTGATGATGTGGTTCTTCCTCATCTCGGATACCTTTACTTTCTCTGCCTTGCTGGTGGCATATGGTACAGCCCGGTTTAGTTTCCCTGCATTCACCGGAAAACACGAAGATTTCACCTTCTCCAACATGTACTGGCCGGTACCTGAAAGGGTTTACGAAGCGGTACCATTCCTGCACGGTGTTTCGCTGCCGCTGGTATTCGTTGGAATCATGACATTCATCCTCATCGCGAGCTCCGTTACAATGGTACTTGCAGTAGAGGCCGGTCACCGCATGGACCGTGCGAATGTTGAGAAATATATGCTTTGGACAATTCTCGGCGGTTTTACCTTCCTTGGTTGCCAGGCTTGGGAATGGAGCCACTTCATCCACGGAACCGATGCAGGTACCGTGATGAAAGTGATCGAAAACGGTACCTGGGTTGAGAAAACCATTTTCGGTGCTAACCTGACGGAGAACCAATACGGCCCTCCTGCATTTGCCGACTTTTTCTTCTTCATCACCGGTTTCCACGGAACGCACGTATTCTCGGGTGTGATCCTGAATATCCTGATCTTCTTCCGTGCCGCGACAGGTTTCTACGATAAGAGAGGTAGCTACGAAATGGTTGAGAAAGTAGGTCTTTACTGGCACTTTGTGGATCTGGTTTGGGTGTTTGTATTTACATTCTTCTACCTAGTTTAATTTATAGGACAATATTTAAAATTGAAGTAAAATGGCGGAAGTACATCATCACCACGTACATAACCAGGATCCCGAAGCAGGAGCAGAGCAGCGTAAAGCAATCTGGAAAACGTTTTGGATTCTCTTGATCATCACCTCTCTCGAGTTCTTGATCGCATTTACAGTTCCCCATGGCGTGCTCAAAGTTTCGATCTTTATCGTCATGACGATCGTGAAAGCATTCTATATCGTGGGGGAATTCATGCACTTGAAACATGAAACAAAAACGCTGATCTGGTCGATACTCGTGCCGGTTATATTCGTCGCCTGGTTGATCCTGGCACTCCTGCTTGAAGGAAATGCGATTTTCGAAGCGATTTTTGGATAGTAAAATAGAATGAAGAAATTCCCCAAAGCCGGATTACTGATCGTCACGTTAGTAATACCGGCTTTGATTTTTGCTTTACTGAAACTGTTCGGGACGAACCATTACGGCCTGCCATACTTCGTGGCGGAAAAGGATGGTAGCGGCTCGATCGTCGTGCAAAATGGCGATACGGTGTTTCATCAGGTTTCGGCGGATTGCGGCGTGTTCGGTGGTGTAAACCTGGACGGAAGATTGACCATCGTAAGCCGAATGCCCTCGGAATGCGGAGAGCCTTGTGATAGGGCGGTCGATGAAATAGCCCGCATTGTCGCATTGAAAGCTGCGATCCCGGAATTGCAAGTGTTGGTGATTGCGACCGATACTGTGAGACGCGGAGGGTGGCAATCGGTAAAGGCGGATAGTGTGACGATTGCAAACTGTTTTTTAAAAGAACTGACAGATGCAGCCAAGGGAAGCGACGCCCTGAATGGACGGGCAGGTCAGCTTGTGCTGATTGACCGTAACAAGCACGTGAGAGGCTTTTATAAAGCCGGAGATGGAGAGGAGACCGACCGGCTGATGGCCGAGATCAAGATCCTCGATTATGAAAAAAAGAATGAGAAATAAGTGAGTATGGCTACATTAACAATCGAAAGAAAACCGAAGTACGAGCGTATCATTAATATTCTGGCAGTCGTCATTCCGGTGGTGGTTGCATTGCTGCTGGGAATCCGGCAGAAGATTGACCTCGGCGCGTGGACGAAGGTGCTCCCGCACGTGATTGGCGTAATTAACACCCTGACGGCTATGTTGCTCATCATGGGTTATTACTTTATCAAGCAAAAGAATGTAATGGCACACCGGCAGACGATGACGGCAGCATTCGCGCTTGGTTCGGTGTTTCTGGTATGTTATGTGCTTTATCACATTTCCAATGAGGCGACTCCGTTCGGCGGGACGGGATTTATCCGACCTGTTTATTACTTTTTGCTGATCTCGCATATTGTGTTGTCGATCGGAGTCGTTTGGTTTGTATTACGAGCGGTGTATTTCGGATATACCAATCAAATCGCCGAACACCGGAAGGCGGTGAAATGGGCCATGCCGATCTGGCTTTATGTGAGTGTTACCGGTGTAATCGTTTACTTGATGATTAGTCCTTATTACGTATGAAAAAGTTTTTGGCAATATCCGGATTGGTGATCATGTTCGTTCTGAACAGCGCGGGCACCTTTGCGCAATGCGCGATGTGCCGCGGATCCGTAGAAAGCTCGATGGGTAACGGGCGCAACAATGTAGGTGTCGGATTGAACACGGGTATTATGTTCCTCTTTGTGATCCCCTACATCCTCGTCGCGGTGATCGGTTACCTTTGGTACCGCAATTCCAAGCGGGCACAAGCCGAGCGCCAGTTCGTAGCGGCACGCGTGCGTTCTGCATACGAGAACTGATTTGCAAAGAAGATATTCAAAGGCAGGGCCGCGCGGTTCTGCCTTTTTTTGTGCGTTGTGTTTTACAAAATATTCCTTTGTAGTGGCGTAGATAATGCATTGCGCGTCTTTAAAGAAAAACATCGTCCTGTTATGCTCCGGATTCTACTCGCGGCCCTTCTGATATTCGCCCAGTTTGCCCAGAGCAATGCCCAAAAATTGTCGACCTCCAAACCCTGGACGTACTGGTGGTGGATGGGTAGTGCAGTTACCAAGGCGGATATAACGGCTCAGCTGGAATATTTCAGCAAATCGGGGCTTGGCGGCGTGCACATTATTCCGATTTATGGGGTGAAGGGATATGAAAAAGCCGCACTTCCATTTCTGGGAAATCAATGGCTGGAAGTAATGCAGCATACCGTGAGCGAAGGCAAGCGCCTTGGATTAGGGGTGGACATGACCACAGGTACCGGCTGGCCGTTTGGCGGTCCGAATGTGACTGCCGTAACTGCTGCACAAAACATGACTGTCGTGGATGGGAAACCTGTGGTAAAACCAACAGGGCAGAAGGTGAAGCGGGCTGCTCCCGGTGGGGAAGGATTGGTTTTGGATCCATTCAATGCCGATGGAATGTCGCAATATCTCTCCCGGTTTGATTCAGCATTCAGTAAGGCTTCCGCGAAGCCAAGGGCTATGTATAATGACTCCTATGAAGCGTATAGCGCCAACTGGACGAAGGATTTTGCAAAAGAATTTCAATCCCGCCGGAAATATGACCTGCTAGGAAAGCTGCCATTATTGAACGACTCGACCGGAAATGCAGAGGCTACATTAGTCAAAATAGATTATCACCAGACATTGGCCGAGTTACTGCTGGAACGGTATGCAAAGCCCTGGACGGATTGGAGTCGCGCACACGGATTCGTGACGCGCTACCAGGCGCACGGATCGCCCGGTAACCTGCTTGACCTTTACGAGGTTGCGGATATCCCGGAAACGGAATCATTTGGCACAAGTCGTTTTAATATTCCCGGCCTGCGCGTGGATCCGGATTATTCGATTGATCAGTTCGGAACGCCGAATCCGCTGGCGATGAAATTCGCTTCTTCTGCCGCAAATTTGTCTGGAAAGAAATTGGTAAGTTCTGAGACCGGTACCTGGCTCGCGAACCACTTCAAGGTTTCATTGTCTCAAATCAAGCCGCAAATCGATGAGCTTTTTACGGCGGGTATTAACCACGTTTTTTATCATGGCACTACCTATTCGCCAGAAAGGGAAGGCTTTCCCGGCTGGCTGTTTTATGCCTCTACCAATTTTGGCAAAACATCCCATTTCGCCGAACATCTCCCGCTGCTGAACCGGTATGTAGACCTATGTCAACGTCTCTTGCAGAACAGTAAGCCGGATAACGATGTGCTGGTCTACTTTCCGATTCACGATTTATGGGCTACCAAAGCTAAATCGGGAGGTGGCGTGCATCTGCTCGAAGTACATCACGTGGATCGCTGGTTACTGGATCTGCCCTTTGGAAAGCTGTCGGAAAGGCTTTGGAAGGAAGGTTATGCATTCGATTTTGTGTCGGATTTGCAATTGAAGAAATTTACGGTGGAGGCGAACGGTGTTTTGAATTCGGGGAATGCGACTTACAAGACTTTGCTCATTCCGTCGACAACCTATTTGCCCGAAGAGACTTTGAAAGAGTTGCAACGCCTGGCTAGTGCCGGTGCTAAAATCGTTTTTGATCAAAAGTTGCCTGCTACGGTGACGGGTAATACAAACCATGGCGGGCGCCAACAGGCATTTAGCGAGGCTTTAACACGACTTTCGAAACTCAAAAACGTGAAAGTTTCTATGGACCTTCATGCGGACCTTGCCGCGAATGGAGTTGTGCAGGAGCAGCTGGCCGGGAAGGGACTGACTTTTATCCGCAAGAAACAAGGCGAAGGGATACCACTTTATTTCGTGGCGAACCTCGGCAATACATTCTCCGAGGGCTGGGTAAAGGTCGGGAAAGGGGGACAATTCTTCCAATCAGATCCGCTCAGTGGTGTATCAACGCTTAAAACGCGCGGCTCCAAAGGAAGCGAGGAGATTTTCCTGCGCCTCTTGCCGGGAGAATCATGCTTTTTGACGACATCCGCAGACGGTCGCGACGCGCCGGTAGTGAGCAGCTCAGGCAAGCATTTCGACATTAAAGGTGAATGGGAGCTCGCTTTTTTAAATGGTAAACCCAAGTTGCCTGCTCCTGCGCAATTAACGGAACTGACTTCCTGGACGACGTTACCGGATTCTGCGGCCTACTTCTCAGGCAAAGCGCGCTATCGCATTACTTTCGACTTGCCGGGCCCGGCGGCAACTTATGCAAATGCGGCACTGGATTTGGGAGACGTGCGCGAGGTTGCAAGCGTGAAGCTGAACGGGAAGGATCTCGGCGTCGCATGGCACATACCATTCATACTCCCTGTGGGAAATGCATTGAAGTCGAAAGGTAACGTCCTTGAAATTGAAGTAACCAACCTTTCGGCCAACTACATGCGCCTCCGCGACCAGCAGCAGCCCGACTGGAAGAAATTCTATGATATTAATATAGTCGATATCACGTACAAAAAATTTGATGCTACCCGATGGCAGCCGATGCCCTCTGGCTTGCTTGGGCCGGTGAAGCTGCTTTACTAACGCATTACTCCCAAAGCGGATAATGTTCCAGCTGGATTTGCCGGCCAAAGAATATGTTGGTGGATTGCTCAAATGACAGTGTGTAATCCGACACATAGAACTGTCGTTTGCCTTCGCCTTTCTCGTTGATCAGATAGTGCTGTTCGAGCCAGGCTTTCAGCGATCGCGCGACGATTTCCGAGGTGTCGAGCGTCTCTACCGTATCGCCGTAGAATTTGCGGATCTGCGTTTTGATCAGCGGATAATGCGTGCAACCGAGTATCAACGCCTCAATGCCACTCAGAGACGGATCAGAGAGATAGTTGGCAATGACACTTTCACTGATATTGTTGTCGAAAAAACCTTCCTCGATCATAGGTGCGAGCAATGGCGTAGCGAGGGATTTCAGGTGGATGTTGCGATCCAACGCATCAACTTTCTTTTTATACACATTGGAAAGAACCGTCTGCTTGGTGCCGATCAGGCCGATGGTTTTACCTTCATAATGCTCCTTCACATAGTCCACTACCGGATCGATCACATTCAAAACCTTCGCTTTGCTTCCCACGTACTCACGCACGAGCTCGTACGCGGCCGCGGACGCGGAGTTACAGGCGATGAGAATCAGCTTGCAGTTTTGCTGTAAAAGCATATTGCAGATTTTGATCGAATAGGCCTGAATGGCAGCCGTCGATTTATCGCCGTAAGGCAAATGCGCCGTATCGCCGAAATAGATGGTGTTTTCCTGGGGAAGCAACCGGGTTACGGCACTGGCGACGGTCATACCGCCGATTCCACTGTCAAAAATTCCGATGGGCGCAGAGGAGTCGAGCATTGGAGAAAAGTCCTTTTGGTGGTCAAAGAGTGATATTCACATCAAAGCTAAAAAATATATCAAAAAACTTTTCCGGCACATGCAACCTCACGCGGAGGAATGCGCATCTTGCTGTCGAAACCACCAATTAGAATGGGTCGAATTTTAGCATTATTCAGCCAGGAAGCACAGCTCGTCAAAGCCCTCAGGAAGGAAGATCCGAAGGCCCAGCGACAGCTTTACGACAAGTACAGCCATCGAATGCTGGCTTTGTGCTTCCGCTATGTATGCGACGAAATGGCGGCCGAGGATGTGATGGTGGAGGGTTTTTTAAGGGTTTTTGAGAAAATAAACCAGTTTAACAGCGAAGGGAGTTTTGAAGGGTGGATCAGACGGATTATGGTGAACGAGTCCCTGGGTTATTTGCGGAAACAAAAACGGATACTGGAAGATAACCTGTCGGATGAGGCCAATAACATTCCCGATTACATCCACGCCGATCAGAACCTGGAAACCGAAGAGCTGATGGCGTTGATCGAAGCACTACCGGTAGGTTACCGGACGGTTTTTAACCTGTACGCTATTGAAGGCTACGCACACATTGAAATCGCCCAGATGCTGGGCATCACCGAAAGTACATCGAAATCACAGTTGCACCGCGCCCGGGGCTTGTTGCAAAGGATGGTGGCGGAATGGCAGAATGATTATAAAAAAAAAGTAGACTATGAAAAAGCATCCTGTTGATGATCTTTTCAAACGCAAACTCGAAGGATTGGAAAAAACACCTTCGGAAAATGCGTGGCTGAAAATTCAGGAAACGCGGCCGGCGAAGAACCGTCCCGTTGTGTGGGGTTGGTATGCTGCGGCCGGCGTGGCGGCGGCAATGATGGGAGGATACCTGGTTTGGCAGAATCAGCAGGGTGTTTCCCCGGGTGGCATTCAACCGCAGCAGACTGTTGCAGTGGCTAAGCCTGCGCCTGTTGATTCAGCGATTTACGCAGTAGAAAAATTAAATGTACCGGTTGAACAACTGACTGGGGCGGAGAAAAAAACTAATGCCGAAGTGGATAACACCGGGAAGGTTTTGAAACCCACTTACAATGCACCTGGTAATGGAAAGACACAGATAGCGCAAGTAGTCAAAGCTCATGACAATGAGACGCCAAATGTGAAGGTACCGCGCATTCAAACTTCCGATACTCATCCCGAGCCTGTTGAGAATGCACCGGTTGTCGCTATTGCGGAAAACCCTTCCGTTCCGGTGAATGCAATGCAAGCGGAACCTACAAAAAATCCTGTTGCGCAGGATATAAAGACTTTGCCCGATGAGCCAGCTGTTAACCGGGTAAACAAGCCGGAACCCGAACCGACAAGAACGATTGTCGTTGCGGTGGAGACCGGCACTAATGAAGGGGAAGAGAAACCACGTAATACCCGGTTTGCAAGGGTTTTCCGTCAGCTCAAAAATGCGAGGGCAGGTGAGAAAGTCGACTGGGAGGAAGTGGGTTTTAATCCGAAAAGCCTTGTAGCACGCGTGGACGATCGCCTGCGTGGCAAGGATGACAAAAGTTCAGACAAAGACCACCCTAAAGAAAAGACTAAACTGTAATCTATTGTGCCATGAAAAGTAAAATATATGCAATGGCGGTGCTGTTTGTATTGGCAGCCATTGGCACGCGCGCCGGTTCTTTGAAATTGAATGATGAGTTTTCCGAGAAGGATTCGATAATCGTGACTTTTGGCGATAAAACACGGCTGATCATTTACGGCGAAAACCGGACGGAGCTCGAGAAGATCATGAAGTACGACCTTAATGCGCTTTTGAAGGATCTCAAAGTCAGGTTGGACAGTACGCAGGCCGACACGACGTTTTTGCGGGAGGAGTTCAACGGGAATAAGTATTTGAAAAACCCGGAGCAGGAGGCGGACAAGGATTATGTAAGGATTGGCCTCCGGGGTATTCATATCAAGGACGGCGATACGAAGGTCTCTATCGACGGCTCGGGAGTGGATGTGAAGGAGGGCGATGAAGCGGTCGGTTCGGATTCGACTTACCGGCGTATCGGCAAGCGGTTTCACTGGAGTTCCTGGGGCGGATCGAGCCCGCGGAAGGGTTTTAATATTGCCTTGGGGCTCAATGCTTACGGTACGAATGAGACGACCCTCGGTTTCAACAAGGACGATTATGACCTGAAACCGTTCGGATCGCGCTACGTGAGCCTGGGGTACGTCGCAAGTGCGAATCTGGTCCGGGGTAAGGATGCGGGGTTAACGCTGGATTTCGGGATCGACTTTTCGTGGTACAACATGATGTACGACGGCAACAATACGATCATCAAAACGGACGACGGTGTTGAATTTCCGCTTGTGAAGAACGACGCAGGCGAGGAGGTGGATCTCGGAAAATCAAAACTCGTGGTCCCCTATGTGAACCTGTCGATTATGCCTACATTGAGCTTTTCGAGGTCGTTCATTTCCTACATCAGCGCGGGTGTCTACGGCGGGTACCGCCTGGGCAGCTATACCAAGGTCCGGCAAGTTGGATCGAAGGATGTGGATCGCGACAGACGTAATTTTTACATCGAAGATTTGCGCTATGGCTTAGCCGCCGAAATCGGTATCCGTAACTTTCCTGACTTATTTGTGAACTATGATTTGAATAATCTGTATCAGGCCAACAGAGGGCCGTCGGTCCGTATGTTGAGTTTCGGAGTAAGATTGTTCTAAGTTGTAAAAGTGCCCCTACGGCCTGGAATCGACGTTTTTGATCCCAGGCCGTATTTTTTTTTAATTTTTTTTCAAAAGAATTTGAGAATCTAAAAAATGGGTATAATTTTGCGACTCCAAATTGTGAAACAAACGGTTTTCACGCTTGTGTTGAAATGTTGTCTGGGGGTGTACCAGAGTGGCCAAATGGGGCAGACTGTAAATCTGCTGACTTATGTCTTCGGTGGTTCGAATCCATCCGCCCCCACAGTTTGAGTCTGAAAAAAGCTTCAAATCATACCAGTTTTGAGGTGAAAGACGAAAACAAATGCGGAAGTAGCTCAGCTGGTAGAGCGATAGCCTTCCAAGCTATAGGTCGCGAGTTCGAACCTCGTCTTCCGCTCCATTAGAAGCATCATCGAAGCGATTAGCGAAAACATTCAATAGATAACTTTCGCTAATCGCTTTTTGGTTCTAACAAGAATGCTTTTAGTAACAATGCTTTTGTAGCTCAGGGCGGTCCGCCGATGCGGTAGAGCACTTCCTTGGGAAGATGAAAGAGAAAGAAGTAACAATGCTTTTGTAGCTCAGGGGTAGAGCACTTCCTTGGTAAGGAAGAGGTCAGGGGTTCAAATCCCCTCAAAAGCTCAGGAATTTTTTGAGCACTTCCTTGGTAAGGAAGAGGTCAGGGCGGGGCGGCCCGTGCCGTTCAAATCCCCTCAAAAGCTCAGAAAGCAGGAGGTGTCCCTGCATTGGTTTTGATCCTGGTTTGGTAACGTTTGCGGTGTTTGATTGCAGTAAAGCCAGCAGGATCAATTAGTAGTGTATAATAAATTCGTAATAACTTTTAATTTTAAGCGTACTTAAGTCATGGCAAAAGAGACGTTTGACCGCTCGAAACCCCACGTAAATATTGGTACTATCGGGCACGTTGACCACGGTAAAACTACCCTTACAGCGGCGATTACAACTGTGTTGGCTGATAAAGGTTTTGCACAGAAACGCGACTTCTCATCAATCGACAATGCTCCTGAAGAGAAAGAGCGCGGTATCACAATCAACACTTCTCACGTAGAATACCAGACAGCCAACCGTCACTATGCGCACGTTGACTGCCCAGGTCACGCTGACTACGTGAAGAACATGGTAACTGGTGCTGCTCAGATGGACGGCGCAATCATCGTGGTTGCTGCTACTGACGGTCCAATGCCACAAACTCGTGAGCACATCCTTCTTGCTCGTCAGGTAGGTGTACCTCAGCTTGTTGTGTTCATGAACAAAGTGGACATGGTGGATGATCCGGAACTTCTTGAACTCGTTGAGATGGAAATCCGCGAACTTCTGAGCTTCTACGAATTCGATGGCGACAACATTCCTGTAATCCAGGGATCTGCTTTGGGTGGTCTTAACGGCGAACCTAAGTGGGTTAAAACTATCGAAGATCTGATGGAGGCTGTTGATACCTGGATTCCAATTCCTCCACGTATGACTGATCTTCCATTCTTGATGCCTGTTGAAGACGTATTCTCGATCACTGGTCGTGGTACTGTTGCAACTGGTCGTATCGAGCGTGGTGTAATCAACTCTGGTGATCCTGTTGATATCCTCGGTATGGGTGCAGAAGGTCTCAAATCAACTGTAACAGGTGTTGAGATGTTCCGTAAGATCCTTGACCGCGGTGAAGCTGGTGACAACGTAGGTTTGTTGCTTCGCGGTATCGACAAAGAAGAGATCCGTCGCGGTATGGTAATCTGTAAGCCAGGTTCAGTTAAGCCTCACCAGCACTTCAAAGGTGAAGTTTACGTACTGTCGAAAGAAGAAGGTGGACGTCACACTCCATTCTTCAACAAATACCGTCCTCAGTTCTACTTCCGTACCACTGACGTGACAGGTGAAATTACACTTCCTGCTGGTGTTGAAATGGTTATGCCAGGTGACAACATCACTATCGAAGTGAAACTGATCAACAAAATCGCTATGGAAAAAGGTCTTCGTTTCGCGATCCGCGAAGGTGGACGTACCGTAGGTGCTGGTCAGGTAACTGAAATTCTTGACTAATCAAGATAGCAATATTAAAACAAGTGCATTTCTTTTGGAATGCACTTGTTTTTTATAAAAAAGTCGTATCTTTGCAGCCCCGAATGGGCAATTGCACGATAAACGGGTGTAGTTCAAGGGTAGAATAGCGGTCTCCAAAACCGTTGATGGGAGTTCGAATCTCTCCACCCGTGCATAAATCGAAAAGGTGAAATGGAAAAATTTACTTCTTTTTTGAAAGCGTCCTGGGAAGAAATGACCCAACATGTGACATGGCCGCCTTTCAACGAACTGCAAGCCAACACTACACTGGTGCTTGTAGGTTCGCTCATTTTTGCCTTCGTGGTAGGTGTAATGGATCTCGTATTCGAGAATGCACTGAAACTGTTTTACCAGTCTTTCTAAGGCTATTTTAGTAAAGATAACCCCCTGAAAGGTATGAGTAGTCTAAATTGGTTTGTATTGCGGGCAGTATCGGGACAAGAGAAAAAGATCAAGTCCTACATTGAAAATGAAATAACACGCCAGAAACTGAATGAATTCGTTCCGCAAATCCTGATCCCTTCGGAGAAGATTTACGAAATGCGTAACGGTAAAAAGCGTGTACGGGAAAAGAACTTCTTTCCCGGATATATTATCATTTCAGCCGATCTGTCCAAAGGGGAGGTTCTGCACATTATTACAAGTATTCCCGGCGTAATTGGTTTCCTGGGCAATGCCGAAGGAAATTCCAAAGTGCCCGTTCCGCTGCGTCAGTCAGAAATTAACCGTATTCTCGGTAAGGTCGACGAAGCAGAACAACACGAAGAAGCGCCAAGCATGTCTTTCATCAAAGGCGAGACTGTGAAAGTCGTAGATGGTCCGTTCAGCGGGTTCATTGGTCTGGTGGAAGAAGTATTCGATGAGAAGAAAAAACTCAATGTAGTTGTAAAAATATTCGGGCGTAATACACCCGTGGAACTCAGTTACGCACAAGTAGAAAAGGATAGTTGAGCGAATAGCGGGCAGGTAGGCTTCCAACTGCATGTGAGCCGCTAATCAATCGATGAACCGACAAATTCCAAAACAATGGCAAAAGAAATAGGTGGATACGTCAAACTGCAGGTGAAAGGTGGCCAAGCCAACCCATCACCTCCAATTGGTCCTGCACTAGGATCGAAGGGTTTGAATATCATGGAGTTTTGCAAGCAGTTCAATGGCCGTACCCAGGATAAAATGGGTGTGGTATTGCCGGTAGTTATTACATACTACAAAGACAAGTCTTTCGACTTCGTCATCAAAACCCCCCCGGCCGCTATTCTTCTTCTGGAAGCCTCAAAAGTAAAGACAGGTTCGGCTCAGCCAAACCGTGTAAAGGTAGGATCAGTTTCATGGGATCAAGTTAAGACGATCGCTGAAACTAAAATGCCCGACCTGAACTGCTTCACCGTAGAGTCTGCTATGAAAATGATCGCGGGAACGGCTCGTAGTATGGGTATCACCGTGGCTGGCAAAGCCCCATGGGAAGAAAACAACTGAGCGTAGATTTATAGATACGCCAAAGAAACAAAGAACATGGGAAAATTGACCAAAAAGCAAAAAGAAGCTCTTTCAAAATACGACGCAACCCAGGCTTATACCCTGGAAGCAGCTGCGGATGTTCTGAAAACGATTTCCTATACCAAATTTGATGCTTCCGTAGATATCGACGTTCGTTTGGGCGTGGATCCTCGTAAAGCTGACCAAATGGTGCGTGGCGTGGTGACATTGCCACATGGAACCGGTAAAGAAGTTCGTGTATTGGTGCTGTGTACTCCCGACAAGGAGGCAGAAGCGAAAGAGGCAGGAGCGGATTATGTTGGTCTTGACGAATACATTACAAAAATCGAGCAAGGCTGGACAGACATCGACGTGATTATTACAATGCCGAGTGTAATGGCAAAAGTAGGTAGACTAGGTAAAGTATTGGGACCTCGCGGTCTGATGCCGAACCCTAAGTCAGGAACTGTAACTCCCGAAGTAGGCAAAGCTGTAAAGGAAGTGAAAGCTGGTAAAATCGACTTCAAAGTTGACAAAACCGGTATCATCCACACCAGCATTGGTAAAGTTTCTTTCGGAACTGACCAGCTTGCACAAAACGCAACGGAAGTTATCAATACCTTGGTTCGCCTTAAGCCTTCATCGGCCAAAGGAACTTACGTAAAAAGCATTCACTTGTCAAGCACGATGAGCCCGGGTGTTATTATTGACAAAAACACGATTCCAGGATTGTAATATGACACGGGAAGAAAAAGCAGTAATTATTGACGAGTTAAGTCAAAAATTCGCCAGCACGCCATACTTCTACATTACCAATGCAAGCGGCATGACCGTGAGCGAGGTAAATACCCTGAGAGGCCTTTGCTTCGAACGTGGTGTTGAATATCGTGTTGTGAAGAATACATTGATTAAAAAAGCGCTTGAAACACTAGATACGGACTATTCTTCTTTCGACGAAGTGTTGAAAGGATTTTCTGGAGTAATGTTTCACCCGGAGTCAGGTAAAGTACCTGCGCAATTGATCAAGGATTTCAAAAAGAAATCAGGTAGCGACAAGCTTAAATTCAAAGGAGCTTCTGTTGATTCATCTGTTTTTGTTGGAGAAAGCCAGCTGGACGTTCTGATTTCACTGAAATCGAAACAAGAGCTGATCGGCGAAGTGATCGGATTGTTGCAATCGCCTGCCAAAAATGTTATCGGCGCTCTTACAAGCGGCGGACAGAACCTGGCTGGTATCTTGAAAACTTTATCTGAAAAAGAAGACTAATTAAGTAGCCAGGCTTAGCTCTCCGGGTTTATAATTAAAGGAGCCTTTTTTAAATCATCTTATTGTATAATCAAAAAAATCAAAATAAAAATGGCAGATTTGAAAGCTTTCGCAGAACAGCTTGTTAACCTTACGGTTAAAGAAGTGAACGAATTGGCTGCAATTCTTAAAGACGAGTACGGTATTGAGCCAGCAGCTGCTGGTGCAGTAATGGTAGCAGGCCCTGGCGCTGGCGCTGGTGCTGATGCTCCTGCGGTAGAAGAGAAAACATCTTTCGATGTAATCTTGAAATCGGCTGGTGCTGGTAAACTTGCTGTTGTGAAATTGGTTAAAGACCTGACTGGTCTTGGCCTGAAAGAAGCGAAAGAACTCGTTGACGGCGCTCCAAAACCTGTAAAAGAAGGTGTTGCTAAAGACGAAGCTGACGCTCTGAAAAAGCAACTTGAAGAAGCTGGTGCAGAAGTTGAAGTGAAGTAATTTGCTCCACAGCATTAGAAGATAAATTCTTAGGGAATAGGCCTGACAACCGTCAGGTCTTTTCCTGTTTTCTATACCAACCAAACGAAAAAGCTCTTTTTAGCGTTCTGGTTAGAGGCGGTAACGGGTTTACTGCCGAAATCTCCTTCCGGCTAACTTTGTCCGAAACACTTCCTTACTCGTAGAATGGAAGAACAGGGACGGTTAACCTTTCTCTACGAGGCAATAGATTAGGTTAAAACTAATTAGTTTTTCTGCTAACCCAAATCACACATAGCCTTGGCTACTATTAATCCAAAAACACCAAGAAAGAATTTCTCTCGGATTAATCAGATTATCGATTATCCCGATCTTTTGGGAATCCAGGTACAATCGTTCCGTGATTTCTTTAGTCTGGATACATCGGTTGAAGACCGTTCCGGAGAAGGACTTTACAAAGTTTTCGCTGAAAACTTCCCCATCGCCGACTCACGCGAAAACTTCGTTCTCGAGTTCATCGATTATCTCCTTGAGCCACCGAAGTATTCAGTCGACGAATCCATCGATCGCGGTCTGACTTACGCAGTGCCTTTAAAGGCGAAGCTGCGTCTGATCTGTAACGACGCCGATCATGAAGAATTTGAAACCATTGAACAGGAAGTTTTCCTTGGTAACATTCCTTACATGACCGAACGCGGTTCGTTCGTGATCAATGGTGCTGAGCGCGTCATCGTTTCTCAGCTTCACCGTTCACCAGGGGTGTTCTTCTCGATGAGCAAGCACACCAATGGTTCCAAACTATATTCTGCGCGGATTATTCCATTCAAAGGTTCCTGGATCGAATTCTCTACGGACGTGAACAACGTGATGTATGCGTACATCGACCGTAAGAAGAAATTCCCGGTAACAACCCTTTTGAGAGCGATCGGTTTTGGATCTGATAAAGATATCCTCGACCTGTTCGGCCTTTCGGAGGAAATCAGCGCAACGCCTGCTAACCTGAAAAAGGCAGTAGGACGCCGGTTGGCGGCAAGGGTTCTCCGTACGTGGACTGAGGACTTTGTGGATGAGGATACCGGCGAGGTAGTTTCTATCCAGCGTAACGAAGTGTTGCTGGAACGTGACTCTACTATTTCTGCGGATGATATCGATGTGATCCTGGAATCAGGTCAGAAGTCGATCATCATGCACAAAGAGGACATGAACGTAGCGGATTATAACATCATTTATAACACGCTTCAAAAAGATAGCTCGAACTCCGACAAGGAGGCTGTTGAGCAAATTTACCGTCAGCTGCGTAATGCGGAAGCTCCCGATGAGCAAACTGCACGTGACGTAATCCAGAGCTTGTTCTTCTCGGATAAGCGTTACGACCTGGGTGATGTGGGCCGTTACCGGATCAACAAGAAATTGGGATCGGATACAAGCCTCGACGTCCGCGTACTGACGACTGGGGATATCGTTTCCATCGTGAAATACCTCATTGGTCTGATCAATGCGAAAGCGGTAGTCGATGATATCGACCACTTGTCAAACCGTCGTGTACGTACCGTGGGCGAACAGCTGTATGCACAGTTCGGCGTAGGTCTCGCACGTATGGCGCGTACCATCAAGGAACGTATGAACGTGCGTGACAACGAGGATTTCAAACCGGTTGATTTGATCAATGCAAGAACATTGTCATCGGTGATCAACTCGTTCTTCGGTACCAACCAGCTGTCTCAGTTCATGGACCAAACCAATCCATTGGCTGAGATTACGCACAAACGTCGTATGTCGGCACTCGGACCAGGTGGTCTTTCCCGTGAAAGAGCAGGTTTCGAGGTTCGTGACGTTCACTATACCCACTACGGGCGTCTGTGTACGATCGAAACACCGGAAGGTCCGAACATCGGTCTGATTTCCTCACTTTGCGTATTCGCGAAAGTGAATGGCATGGGCTTTATCGAAACGCCTTACCGGGTGATCGATAGCACAGGTAAGCTGACCAACGAGCTGATCTATATGACGGCGGAAGAAGAAGATTCCAAATACATTGCACAGGCTAATGCCTCTGTGGATGCAGAAGGAAACTTTACCGTTGATAAAATCAAAACACGTTTCGAAGGCGACTTCCCAATGGTAGATCCTTCGCAGGCATCTTATATGGACGTTGCTGCGAACCAGATCGTATCAGTAGCGGCTTCGTTGATTCCGTTCCTCGAACACGATGATGCTAACCGTGCTTTGATGGGATCTAACATGCAGCGCCAGGGTGTGCCTCTGTTGCGTCCACAGGCTCCTATTGTAGGAACAGGTCTGGAGCGCCGCGTGGCCATGGACTCCCGTGCATTGGTAGTAGCAGAAGGCGACGGTGTGATTGAATTCGTAGATGCGAAGAAGATCGTCGTGAAATACGACCGTACTGACGAGGATCGCCTTGTGAGCTTCATCGACGACAGCGTTTCTTACGACCTCGTTAAATTCCGTCGTACCAACCAGGACACTTGCTTGAACCTCCAACCAATGGTGTTGAAAGGTCAGAAAGTGAAAAAAGGCGAGCCGCTTTGCCAGGGTTATGGTACCGAAGGTGGTGAACTTGCATTGGGCCGTAACCTTCTGGTTGCATTCATGCCTTGGCAGGGATACAACTTCGAGGATGCGATCGTAATTTCCGAGAAAGTAGTACGCGACGATATCTTTACTTCGATCCACATCGAAGAATTCGAACTCGAAGTGCGTGATACCAAACGCGGGGAAGAAGAGCTGACCGCTGAGATTCCGAACGTAAGCGAGGAAACTGTGAAGAACCTCGATGAAAACGGTATCGTACAAGTAGGTACAGAAGTAAAAGAAGGTGATATCCTGATTGGTAAGATCACTCCAAAAGGAGAATCTGATCCTACCCCTGAAGAAAAACTTCTTCGTGCGATCTTCGGTGATAAAGCTGGTGATGTGAAGGATGCTTCTAAAAAGGCACCACCATCGATGAAAGGTGTGGTAATCGATACCAAACTTTTCTCTCGCCCAACCAAAGAAGAGCGTGCAAAACATAAAGACGAGCTTCGTCTGTTGATGAAGAAATACAGCCGCGACCTGACTGCATTGCGCGGACGCGTAATCGACAAACTGGTGACGCTGACTGACGGCAAAACCAGCTCGGGTGTAAAACATAAATTCGGCGACGAGCTGATCAGCAAAGGAATGAAGTTCAACGTGAGAAATATCTCGGAGAACCTGTTCCCTGCCAACAACCCGTACCGAGACGAAAGCCAATACGCAGTTCCTGAGGAGGTAAACCTTATCGGAGACGTATTGACCGACTCGTGGACAGAAGACGCTGATACCAACCGTCAGATCTCTCTGGTGTTGAAAAACTATCTCAATGCCCGCAGCGAAGTAATGGGCCGCTTCAAACGCGATCGTTTCGCATTGGAAGTGGGTGATGAATTGCCTGCTGGTATCGTGAAGCTTGCGAAAGTTTACATCGCCAAAAAGCGCAAGCTGAAAGTGGGTGATAAAATGGCGGGTCGCCACGGTAACAAAGGGGTTGTGGCGCGTATCGTTCGTGACGAAGATATGCCATTCCTGGAAGACGGAACTCCGGTAAACATCGTGTTGAACCCATTGGGGGTACCTTCACGTATGAACATCGGTCAGATCTATGAAACGATTCTGGCATGGGCTGGTCTGAAACTCGGCCGTCGTTACGCGACACCGATCTTCGACGGTGCAACAGAAGCGGAAGTAGCTGCCGAATTGAAAGAGGCGGGTCTGCCGGCTTGGGGACGTACTTACCTGTACAATGGTCTCACTGGTGAGCAGTTCGACCAGCCGGTAACAGTCGGTCTGATGTACATGATGAAACTGGGCCACTTGGTTGACGATAAAATGCACGCGCGTTCTATCGGGCCATACTCGCTCATTACCCAGCAACCATTGGGTGGTAAAGCGCAGTTCGGTGGACAGCGTTTCGGTGAGATGGAAGTGTGGGCGCTTGAAGCGTTCGGTGCATCGCACATTCTTCAGGAGATCCTTACGGTGAAATCCGATGATGTGGTCGGCCGTGCCAAAGCGTACGAAGCGATCGTGAAAGGTGAAAACCTTCCGAAACCAAATATCCCAGAGTCATTCAACGTACTCGTTCACGAGCTTCGTGGACTAGCATTGGAGATTACACTGGACTAATTTCTAGTCGTTGGCGCGGGCAACCGCGCCATAGAAATGCAATTGAATTAGTTTCGACTAACAGACAAACGACTCTTTATTATGTCTTTCAAAAAGAATAAAAAATTAAACAGCGACTTTTCCAGAATGACGATCAGTCTGGCGTCACCGGAGTCTATCCTAGAAAGCTCCTTCGGTGAAGTAACCCAGCCTGAAACCATCAACTACCGGACCTACAAGCCGGAGATGGGCGGTCTGTTCTGCGAGCGCATTTTTGGTCCTGTAAAAGACTGGGAATGTCACTGCGGGAAATACAAGCGCATTCGCTATAAAGGAATCATCTGCGACCGTTGCGGTGTGGAGGTAACCGAGAAAAAGGTTCGCCGCGAGCGCATGGGTCACATTGAATTGGTGGTTCCCGTTGCACATATCTGGTACTTCCGCAGCTTGCCGAACAAAATCGGTTACCTGCTGGGTCTTTCTACCAAGAAACTCGACCAGATCATTTACTACGAACGGTACGCGGTTGTTCAGCCAGGTATCAAAGAAGAGGACGGCGTTGGCTACCTCGACTTCCTGACCGAAGATGAATACCTCGATATCATCGACAAGCTCCCACGCGAGAACCAGTTGCTTCCTGACACGGATCCCAACAAATTCATCGCGAAAATGGGTGCTGATGCGTTGGAAATGCTGTTGAGCCGCATTAAGCTCGACGAACTTTCTTACGAGCTCCGTCACCAGGCAGCTACCGATACTTCTCAGCAACGTAAAGCGGAAGCTTTGAAACGTCTGAAAGTGGTAGAAGCATTCCGCGATGCGAATACCCGTATCGAAAACCGCCCTGAATGGATGGTGATCAAAATGGTACCGGTTATTCCACCAGAATTGCGCCCATTGGTACCTCTGGATGGTGGCCGTTTCGCGACTTCGGATTTGAACGACCTTTACCGTCGTGTGATCATCCGTAACAACCGTCTGAAACGCCTCATCGAGATCAAGGCACCTGAGGTGATCTTGCGTAACGAAAAGCGTATGTTGCAGGAAGCGGTTGACTCCCTTTTCGACAACAGCCGTAAAGTGAACGCGGTACGTTCGGAAGGTAACCGTGCTTTGAAATCACTTTCAGACATGCTGAAAGGTAAGCAAGGCCGCTTCCGTCAGAACTTGCTCGGTAAACGTGTCGACTACTCTGGTCGTTCGGTTATCGTGGTAGGTCCTGAACTGAAACTGCACGAATGCGGTCTGCCGAAAGACATGGCTGCCGAGCTTTTCAAGCCGTTCATTATCCGCAAGCTCATCGAGCGCGGTATTGTTAAAACTGTAAAATCAGCGAAGAAGATCGTAGACCGCAAGGATCCTGTGATCTGGGATATTCTCGAAAACGTACTGAAAGGTCACCCGGTATTGCTTAACCGTGCTCCGACACTTCACCGTTTGGGTATCCAGGCATTCCAGCCTAAACTGATCGAAGGTAAGGCGATCCAGCTTCACCCATTGGTGTGTACGGCATTCAACGCTGACTTTGACGGTGACCAGATGGCGGTACACGTACCACTGGGCCAGGAAGCCGTATTGGAAGCTTCAATGCTGATGCTTTCTTCGCATAACATCCTGAACCCTGCCAACGGTGCGCCGATCACGGTACCATCTCAGGACATGGTTTTGGGCCTGTATTATGTGACAAAAGGTCGCGTAAGCACCGAACAGTATCCTATCCAGGGTGAAGGCAAAATCTTCTACGGTCCGGATGAGGTTATCATCGCGATCAACGAAGGCAAGCTTTCCAAACATGCGAATATCAAATGCCGCGTTCGCGTTCGTAACGAGGACGGTTCATTTGAAGTGAAACTGATTGACACCGTTGCAGGTCGTATCCTGTTCAACCAGGCAGTTCCTGAGGAAGTAGGCTATATCAACGAGTTGTTGACTAAGAAAAAGCTTCAACAGATCATCGGTTTGGTATTCAAACAGGCTGGTGTAGCCCGTACCGCTCAATTCCTTGACGAAATCAAAGAACTTGGTTTCCAAATGGCCTTCAAAGGTGGTTTGTCAATGGGATTGGACGATGTAATGGTTCCAAGTGAAAAAGAAAAACTCATCGAGCAGGCGAAAGGCGATGTTGAAAACGTCTGGAACAACTATCTGATGGGTCTCATCACGGAGAACGAACGTTACAACCAGGTGATCGATATCTGGACGCGCGTTAACTCACGCATTACAGAGACGTTGATGAAGCAACTGGAAACAGACAAAGGCGGATTCAACTCTATCTACATGATGATGCACTCCGGAGCCCGCGGTTCCCGCGAGCAGATCCGTCAGTTGGGTGGTATGAGGGGTCTAATGGCCAAGCCTCAGAAAAACATCGCTGGTGGTGCCGGTGAAATCATCGAAAACCCGATTCTTTCTAACTTCAAAGAAGGTCTCGACGTTTTGGAGTACTTTATCTCTACCCACGGTGCGCGTAAAGGTCTTGCCGATACAGCGTTGAAAACTGCGGATGCGGGTTACCTGACCCGTCGTTTGCACGACGTTGCACAAGACGTGGTGGTAGTAGAAGAAGACTGCGGCTCGCTCCGTGGTATCGCAATCTCGGCATTGAAAGACAATGAAGATATCGTAGAGCCATTGTCGGAACGTATTCTTGGCCGTGTGAGCGTTCACGATGTGTTCGATCCGTTGACCAACGAATTGATCCTTACATCAGGGCAGGAAATCACCGAGGAAATTGCTGCTTACATTGACGAAACCAGCATTGAAACGATTGAAATCCGTTCGGTACTGACTTGCGAAACCCGTGACGGCGTTTGTGCGAAGTGCTACGGACGCAGCTTGGCGTCTGCCCAGATGGTAAACATCGGTGAGGCGGTTGGTGTAATCGCTTCCCAGTCAATCGGTGAGCCGGGTACACAGCTGACACTCCGTACATTCCACGTGGGTGGTACGGCTTCCAACATCTCTGTTGAGGCCAACATCAAAGCGAAATTCGATGGTTTGATCCAGTTCGAAGACCTTCGTTTGGTACAATCTGTTAACTCGGAAGGCGACGAAGTAACGGTAGTAATGGGCCGTTCAGGTGAGGTGAAAATCGTTCACCCTGAAACGAAACAACTGCTGATCTCGAACAACGTACCTTACGGTGCGCATTTGCAAGTAAAAGAAGGCGATACCGTATTCAAAGGACAGGAACTTTGTACCTGGGACCCTTATCACGCGGTAATCCTTTCGGAATTCACAGGAACCGTATCATTCGACGCGATCGAAGAAGGTATCACATTCCGTGAAGAATTTGACGAACAAACAGGCTTCCAGGAGTCGGTGATCATTGAAACGCGTGACAAAACCAAAAACCCGGCTATCGTGGTGAAAGGTAAGTCTACCTTGTTGAAAGATCAGACTGAAAAAGGCTATAACCTTCCTGTTGGAGCGCGTCTGGTTGTGAAAGCTGGTGCGAGCATCAAGGCTGGTCAGCCGCTGGCGAAAATCCCACGTGTTGTTGGTAAAACACGCGATATCACGGGAGGTCTGCCACGTGTGACCGAATTGTTCGAAGCACGTAACCCGTCCAACCCTGCAACGGTATCCGAAATCGACGGTGTGGTATCTTACGGCGGCGTAAAACGCGGTAACCGTGAAATCCATATCGAATCGAAAGACGGAACGCAACGCCGTTACATGGTACCTCTTTCGAAACACATCCTCGTTCAGGATGGTGACTTCGTAAGAGCCGGGGATCCGCTTTCTGATGGTGCTATTACCCCTGCGGATATCCTTTCTATCAAAGGACCAACCGCGGTGCAAGAGTACCTCGTGAACGAGATTCAGGAGGTATACCGTCTGCAGGGTGTGAAGATCAACGATAAACACATCGAATGTATCGTACGCCAGATGATGCAGAAAGTGGATATCCTGGACGCTGGTGACACCAACTTCCTCGAAATGCAGGCTGTCGACCGCGTGGTATTCCGCGAGGAAAACGACAAGATCCTGGATATGAAAGTAGTTGAAGACGCCGGTAGCTCCGAAACACTGAAACCGGGTATGATCATTTCAGTACGCCGTTTGCGCGATGAAAATTCGAGCTTGAAACGTCGTGACCTGAAACTGGTTACAGCTCGTGATGCGCAGGCTGCGGTCGCAAGACCAACGTTGATGGGTATTACCCAAGCTTCTTTGGGTACTGAAAGCTTTGTTTCTGCGGCTTCATTCCAGGAAACAACCAAAGTATTGAGCGAAGCGGCTGTTCGTGGTAAACGCGATGAACTGAAAGGCTTGAAGGAGAACGTGATCGTAGGTCACCTGATCCCGGCCGGTACAGGTATGCGTATGTACGAAAACCTGATCGTTGGATCGAAAGAAGAATTCGATGCGCTGTCCGATTCTCGCGAGAGACAATCACGCAAGAAAAAAGAGTTGGCGTAATCCCACTGAATAGGAGTAAACAAAGAGCCGGCCCGCATTAGCGGGACCGGCTCTTTGTTTTCCAAGCGCGGCTTCCGGAGCCGGACTTTTCCAAGCCCGGTATTTTTAGTAATTTCCCCATCCAAAGTAAATTCGATAGCGCAGCTATTAAAACCAATGAAAGAAGAAAACAAGGAGAACGAACAACAGATTAATGTAGAGCTGTCAGAGGAAATGGCAGAAGGTGTCTATTCCAACCTGGCGATGATCGCCCATTCCAACAGCGAATTTATTCTTGACTTCATCCGACTTATGCCCGGCGTCCCGCGCGCGAAGGTAAAGGCCCGCATAATCGTAACGCCCGAACACGCAAAGCGCCTCGTAGCCGCATTGCGTGACAATATTCAGAAGTACGAAGACCAATACGGCCCCATTCAGAATTCACAGGATAGCGAGCCTACATTCAACTTCCCGATCAGTTTCGGTGGCCCAGGTGGCGAAGCGTAAGTGCGGATATATCGCTATTAATCAGCTACTTCGCGAATAAGGAGTTTGGCTTCATTGGTGATTTTTTGTAACTTTTGGCAAACTCTTAATCACCATGGCATTATTCAAACTTTCAATCAACAACCGTGCATACAGCGCAGACGTGGAGGGTGATACCCCGTTGCTGTGGGTATTGCGCGATAATCTGGGCCTTGTAGGCACCAAGTACGGGTGTGGGATCGCGCAATGCGGCGCCTGTACCGTTCACCTGGATGGCAAAGCTGTCCGCTCCTGTGTATTGCCGGTGTCGGCAGTGGGCAAAGCAAAGGTGACCACGATCGAAGGGTTGTCGGAACAAGGAGATCACCCGGTTCAGAAAGCGTGGGACGAAGTGGATGTGGCGCAATGCGGATACTGCCAGGCAGGTCAGATCATGACGGCCGCGGCATTCCTCAAAGAGAAACCCAAACCAACTGAGGAGGAGATCGTCGGTGCGATGAGCGGCAATCTTTGCCGCTGCGGAACCTACCACCGCATTCGTGAGGCCGTGAAAGTTGCAGCTGCTAAAACCAACTAACCATGAGCACGTTAAATCAGACATCGCGTCGCGACTTCATGAAGCTCGCGGCAGCGGCCGGTGGCGGCTTGTTCCTGGGATTCAACTGGTCGGACACCACCGCCGCACCCGTTGTAGTGGATGCCAAGCAAATCGCAGCCGGATCGGTAAAGTTCAATAGTTACTTGTCCATTGGTTCCGATAACACCGTTACCATCATTTCTCCTAACCCCGAAATAGGGCAGGGCATTAAAACCGCATTTCCAATGGTAGTTGCCGAAGAACTGGACGCCGATTGGAAATTGGTTAAAACCGTGCAGGGGCGCCTGGATAACGCTGCGTTTGAACGCCAGGTAACAGGCGGCAGCGGCGCCGTTCCGCATTCATGGGAGCGCTTACGCAAGGCCGGAGCCACTGCCCGCCATTTGCTCGTCCATGCGGCAGCGGCCAAATGGGGACTTCCTGCTTCCGAAATCACCACTGCGGATAGCAAATTGTTCCATAAAGCTTCCGGTAAATCGGGCAGTTATGGAGAATTCGCAGAGGCGGCTGGTAAGCTTACGGCTCCGACCGACATTAAATTAAAAGATGAAAAGTCGTTCAAACTGATTGGTCAATCGGTCAGAAATGTCGACAACAAGAATATCGCGACAGGCAAACCGCTTTTCGGGCTGGATTTCTACCGCGAGGGAATGCTCTTCGCAATAATCCAACGTCCTAAGGCATTTGGTTTTAAACTGAAATCCGTTGATTCCGCAGCCGCCAAAGCCATGCCTGGCATTGTGGACGTAGTTACTTTCGAAAACAGCGTCGCCGTAGTTGGTAAATCGACCTGGCAATGCAAAAAGGCGCGTGAAGCGCTCAAAATTGAATACGAAAAAGCAGCTGATCTCGAGAGTTCGGAAGACCACAACCGCATTTTCTCCAATCTAATGGACAATGGCGAGGCCACCGTTCGCAGGAAGAATGGCGACGTCGAGGCTGCATTCAAGGGCGCAGCCAAAGTGATTAAAGCCGAATACCAATGCCCGTTCCTGCCGCACAGCCCGCTGGAACCCATGAACTTTTTCGCGCACGTACGTGAGGATGGCGTGGAACTCGTAGGCCCGACGCAAACACCCGATCGTGCACGCGAGGCCGCGGCAAAAATTACCGGCTTCCCGATTGAAAAAATCACCGTAGAAATCACACGGCAGGGAGGTGGTTTCGGGCGCAGGCTCTCGGCCGATTTTGCCATCGAAGCGGTACATGTTTCCAAACTGGTGAAAGCGCCGGTGAAGGTAATATGGACCCGCGAAGACGACATGACCGGTGGTACCTATCGCCCGGCGGTGCGCTATCGGTTCGAGGCCGCACTCGATAAAAATGGAGAAATGATTGGCTATAAATTGCGCGGCGTGGGTATCAACTCGGGTAATCCTACCCGCGAGGATAATTTCCCCTCCGGCTCAGTGGATAACCTGTTGATCGATTCGGTGGAGCATAAATCGGCCATTACCACTGGCCCGTGGCGTGCGCCGATTACCAATTTCCTCGCTTATGCCGAGCAGTCGTTCATCGACGAAGTGGCAGAGGCCGCAGGCAAGGATCCCGTACAGTTCCGCCTCGCCCTTTTGGAAAAAGCAAAAAAATCACCGGCTGGAGAAGTAAAGTATGATGTTGACCGGATGATCGCGGTGATTAAACTGGCGGCTGAAAAGAGCAACTGGGGTAAGAAAAAAGGCGTGTACCAGGGTTTCAGCGTCTACTTCTCACACCGGTCATATGTGGCGCAAGTGGGTGAAGTGATTGTTGAAAAAGGCAAGCCAGCGTTGAAAAACATTATTGCGGCTGTCGACTGCGGTATTGTGATCAACAAAAGCGGTTCGTTACAGCAGGTACGCGGCGGGGTTGTTGACGGGGTAGGCCATGCGATGTTCGGGAATATGACTTTCAAAGCAGGTACTCCGGACCAGAGCAATTTCAATGGATTCCGTTTGATTCGTATGAACGAGATTCCTGAGGTAGATGTCTATTTCGTGGACAATGGCATTTCTCCCACCGGCCTGGGTGAGCCTGCATTGCCGCCGGCGGGAGGAGCAGTGGCCAATGCGTTTTATAAAGCTACCAAGCAGCGTCTGAGGAACCAGCCGTTTATTAATGAGGAGGCTTTCAAAGGCATTTCGTAGATATTAAATCGTGCAAATTGTAAGGCAGTAAGGGGAAAATGTGATACCGCATTTTTATCTTACTGCCTTTATTTATAGCAGGTTTTATTCGGCCCGACTTTTCTTCCTAAACCATTCCATTCAAATGAAAAAGATCGTATTCCTGTTTTCCGCATTGATATGCCTTACCATCACTGCATTTACCATCGCGGAGTTTCCGCAAACCGACATTTCAAACGGGATGATCAAAGCAAAACTGTATTTGCCTGATGCAAATGAAGGATATTACCGGGGCGTACGCTTCGACTGGGCGGGTGTGGTACCTAGTCTGGAATACAAAGGGCATACTTATTTCGGAACCTGGAACCAGGCGCCTTACGATCCCCAGTTACATGATGCGATTATGGGGCCCGTAGAGGAATTCACGCCGTTGAATTTCGACGAGGCAAAGCCCGGAGAGCAGTTTGTCAAAATCGGCGTAGGCGTTTTGACCAAACCCGACGATAAAAAGTATTCTTTCGCAACTAATTATGCAATCAAAAATCCGGGTAAATGGTCGGTGGCGAAGGGTAAAGATCAGGTCGTGTTTACTCATGAATTGAGTGATGAAACCGGCTATGGCTATAATTACCATAAAACATTGAAACTGGTAAAAGGCAAACCGCAACTTGTATTGGAGCACATATTGAAAAATACCGGCTCGAAACCGATCGTGGCGAGCACTTATAACCACAATTTCTTCATGATTGACAATGAGCCGTCGAATGAGAATATCCGGATTGTGTTCCCTTTTGAAGTTAAGGGAGAAGGCAAAGGTTTCGGAAGTATTATCAACGCAAACGGTAAAATGCTGAACTACTCCCGGGAAGTAGTTAAAGGAGATCAGGTTTTCAGCGCCGGTTTGCAAGGCTTCGGACCTACCGCGAAGGATTATGATATCAGGATTGAAAATACCAAAACAAAGGCAGGCGTGCGGATTACCTGTGATCAGCCGTTGGAAAAGCTGGTTTACTGGGCTTGTCCGACCACGTCCTGCCCCGAACCATACATTAAGATCGCCGCTCAGCCGGGGCAGGAGATTAAATGGAAGGTAACCTATGAGTTTTATACCTTTTAACGAAGAGCTGCCGGATTTTTCTAAATTCGCACTGCATTTCAACAGACTAACGAATGGGTTCGCATAAACACCTGGATAAAGCGTCTGCCGCCGGACTTCTGGTAGCATTAGGGATTATTTACGGAGACATCGGAACGTCGCCGCTCTACGTAATGCAGGCGGTGATCGGTACCAACAAGATTACGAATGACGTCGTTTATGGAGCCGTGTCCTGTATTTTCTGGACGCTTACCTTGCAAACGACCATTAAATATGTGATCCTCATTCTCAGGGCCGACAACAAAGGCGAGGGTGGTATACTCGCGCTGTTTGCCCTCGTGCGCAGGCGAGCGGCCTGGCTGACGGTCCCGGCCATTATCGGGGCGAGTACGCTGTTAGCCGATGGGATCATTACGCCACCTATTTCGGTATCGTCCGCTGTGGAAGGGTTGCGTATACTTTATCCGGATATTCAGACGATCCCAATTGTGATCGGCATTCTCACGTTGCTATTCATTGTTCAGGCCTTTGGAACGACGATCGTCGGTCGCGCATTTGGTCCGGTGATGATGATATGGTTCCTGATGCTGGCTGTGCTGGGCGTTTCGCAGGTGATCGACCATCCCGAGATCATGAAATCGCTAAACCCGGTTTATGCCTACCGGCTCCTGGCCAACCATCACGGCGGGTTCTGGATGCTGGGTGCTGTTTTCCTGTGTACTACCGGTGCAGAAGCATTGTATAGCGATCTTGGGCATTGCGGGCGCGGAAATATCCGTATCAGCTGGGTTTTTGTAAAGACCTGTCTCATTCTGAACTATTTTGGCCAGGGCGCATGGCTGATCGTGCATTCGGGCGATCTGCTGAATGGCCGCAAACCTTTTTACGAGATCATGCCAGACTGGTGGCTGCTGCCGGGAATTGGCATTGCTACTACTGCCGCCATTATTGCCAGCCAGGCGCTGATCAGTGGCTCGTTTACCCTCATTTCGGAGGCAATTCGGCTTAACTTCTGGCCGAAGGTCCGGCTGGTATACCCGAGCGATCAGAAAGGGCAGCTTTATGTACCGAGCGTGAACTGGCTGCTTTGGGCGGGTTGTATTGGTATTGTGCTGTATTTCAGAGAATCATCGCATATGGAGGCCGCGTACGGGCTCGCGATCACCCTTACGATGATCATGACTACCATTCTCATGTCGGTGTACCTCTATGTAAAACGGGTAAGCAAATCGATTGTGATCGTTTTCCTGGGCATTTATCTGGCTATTGAAGGCTCGTTCCTGGCTGCGAACCTGTTGAAATTCACCCACGGCGGTTGGGTGTCACTGGTACTGGCTACGGTCATCGGTCTGGTGATTACCGTTTGGTTGAAAGCATATTACATCAAAATGCGACTAACGGAGTTCGAAAGCCTGGAAAAGTACATTGGTCCGTTGAAGGAACTGAGCAACGACATCAGTATTCCCAAATACTCGACGCATTTGATATTCATGTCGAATGCCCCGCGTGAAAACGAAATCGAGAGCAAAATCATTTATTCGATCTTTTACAAACGGCCGAAGCGAGCCGATATATATTGGTTTGTGCACGTGGAAACCACCGATGAGCCCTACACTATGGATTATCACGTGAATACCCTCGCGGAGGACGATGTAATTAAAGTAACGTTCCGCCTCGGCTTCCGGATCGAGCAGCGCATTAACCTTTTCTTCCGGAAGGTGGTAGAGGATATGGTACTTAATAAGGAGGTGGACATTACCAGCCGTTATGAATCGCTGAGCCGGCAGAATATCACAGGGGACTTCCGTTTCATTGTCCTCGAACGTTATTTATCGCTTGAAAACAATCTGCCGTTTATGGAGGAACTGATCATGAAGATCTACTTCGCGATCAAAAGCATTACTACGTCGGAAGATAAATGGTTTGGCCTCGATAGCAGCTCGGTGAAAGTGGAAAAAGTGCCGTTGGTATTAACGCCGAGTGAGAAAATCCGCATGAAGAGAGTGTATAGCTAATAAATCAGTTGCGAAGTATTTCGAGTTGAAAAGAGGGTTTTCAAAATCATATTTATCCAATGAAGCACCGCACATTTTGGGTATATCGCTACGCATTTTGTGGTCAGTGCATCTGAAACCTCCTATGTAGGATGCCATTGGAGGCCCGGGTGTAACGCAGGGTTCTGGAATGCTTTTAGTGCAAATAACCGCCATAGTACAGGTAATTTTTGTTCACTAAACCAGCATGAACCATGAAATACCTTGCATGCGTACTTACAATGCTCCTGGGAATCGCAGCAGCATTTGCACAGAATCCTGTGACGCCGGAACCGTCTGTGCCACAGCCGGTACCGCAAAGTCCTGTTCCTACAACAGCGCCTGAAACGAAGCCTGAATTCAATTCGCCGCAATCACCTGCCCGACCCGCTCAGATTCCGTCTGAGGATACGCTTATTAAAGGACAAAAAAGCTCGGGAGCCGTGATCCACGATACGCTGATGCCCACTGATGACAAGCGGAAAGAGCGGTCAGAACGTCGGAAAAACCGCAAGGGAACTGCTGAAATGGATGATACTACGTCGGTGAAGCCGCAAACTGATCCCGCAGGAAAGCCCTGATGCGAGAAAGATTGAAAACTGAAAAGCCCGGGAGCGATTCCGGGCTTTGGTGTTTAGTCTTGAGATGAGAGTGGGTTTTCGGGGATTAGTGTGTGTGGTTGAGGGACGGATAGGTGTGCTGGTCGTTCTGCCGGTCGGTGGCAGGTTCCAGGTCATCTTCCCAGAACGGCTGTGTGATTACCGCTTTGTTTTTGTTGACCCAGGTACACCAAACTTTCCCGCTGAATACCCGCCTGGTGGCAGGAAGCGAGGCTGATCCAGGATGGTTAGCCACGATCTCGACGATCTGGTATTCGTCGACCTGCATGAGCTGGTCGCCTCCTTTTTCCTTCACCCAGTCATCTTTCATAAACTTAAAAGTATCCATCGGTCGTGAGTTGATTTATTCAGAAGCGAAAGGTCAAATCCTATGCCAGGAATTATACATTTTTGAGAGTGACTGCATTGTAGTATCTCTGCCAGATTATTTTGTAGAAATATTTAAACAGAACAACGACAGCGGTGCAGCGATTACAAAAGCCAGTTGCTAACCCATATGTCACGCTCGCTGGAAGGAAGCGGATGGAATCGTCAGGCAGTGTTTTATTGAGGATTCATCAGACATTCTTGAAGATATGTGGTATTTCACAAGGCAGGCGCTATTGATTGTGGCTTTCCTTATCAGTTATCAATTACAAGCCCAATGGGGTGCACCTTACGCCAACAGCTGGATCGACTACAACAAACCTTACGTGAAAATCGGAATTCTGAAAAAGGGCTTGCACAAAGTTGCATTCTCCTCCTTGCCGAAGGGTTTTCCAGTTGGCTCCCCCGAAAAATTGCAGCTTTGGCATCGGGGTAAAGAGATATCCATCATCAGTACAGCAAATCAGGAAATCATCTTCTATGCTGTTCCGAACGACGGTGCAAGCGATTCGCTGCTGTACCGGCCCATGAGTTCGCGCGTGAATCCCTATTTCAGTATGTATGGGGATGAAGGGATGTATTTTCTGACTGTGGGAGATAAGCCGGGGAAGAGGTCTGGCGTGGTAGATCAGCCAGATGACCCCTCTGTACCGGTTGTTGAAGATCACAATGAACAGCTAACAAAGATCTTTCAGCAAGATTATTCCCTGGGAACCAAATCCTCGATTAACCCGGGATTTTTCAACAGCTATTTTGAGTTGGGAGCAAGCAGGACAAGCGTAGTTTATAAGAACAAAGAGGAGGCGATATTTGAATTTAAGCTGAGTGATTTTGTTCAGAGTACCCATAATCCGACGGTCAAATTACTATTGCACGGCAGGAGTAGGAACGACCGGAAATTGGAATGCTACATAGGCAAAAGCAAGAATGCTTTACGTTTGGCTAAAGTATCGGACAATTTCGGCTTTGCTGCAACGGAATGTGTATTTGATATCAGGCCCGAAGACACGGACTCCGGGAAGGGCGGCGTGCTGGTGATCCGATCTGTAAGCGATGAACCTTTGGAGCGTTTTTCAATCGCCTACTATTCTATTGAATTTGCACAAGTCCTTCGAGTCGGGAGTGTGCCGGTTAAAGAATTTAGCTTAAATGCGGTTGCGGATAAATGGAATAAAATACTGGTAAAGGGCGTCTCGTCCAAGTTCAGATTTATTGATATTTCGGATGTCGATAATCCGGTCGTCCTCACAAGAAGAGATGAAACTGTGATGATTCCGCGCCAACCGGGTAAGAAGCAGGTGTTGCTGGCTACATCCGAAATATTCGAAGTGGCTTCATCGAACATCGCCAGGGTGCAGTTAATGGCGCATGATCCTAAATCGACCAATTATATCATCATTACTACGGAAGCCCTTCGGGAGGGTGCAACGAGTTACGCAAAGTACAGGGCTTCGCCGGCCGGAGGTAATTTCAAACCTGCCATTTTTGAAATTCAGGACATTTATAATCAGTTTAACTATGGCGAACCTAGCCCGGTCGCGATCAAAAAATTCATGGCTTACATGCTTTCCGACGGGACGGAGAACAAATATCTGTTCCTGATCGGCAAATCCATTACGCAAAACGAACGTATGATCCGGGAACTTCCCGGCGAGGTGCCCACAATCGGTTTTCCTGGGTCGGACGCATTACTCGTTGAAGGCATAGCAGGAGGTGCCGTTAATGTGCCTGTTATTCCGGTCGGAAGACTGTCAGCAGTGACCAATCAGAATATTACCGACTATCTTCAAAAGGTGATCGCGTATGAGTCAAGCGGGCCGGGAGAATCGGGCTGGCGAAAAAAGATACTTCATCTGAGCGGAGGAAAAACGACGAGTGAAATTGTGCAGCTTCGGGATTATTTGCGTGCATTGGAGCCGATGGTACAACAAGGAATAGCCGGCGGAACGGTGAAGTCCTATGTAAAACAGCAACCTACCCAAGAGGTGGAATCCGTAGATATCAGCAAAGATGTTAATGAAGGGGTAGGGATGATTACATTTTTCGGGCACGGTTCGACTATCACAACTGATCCTGACATCGGTCACGTCAGAGATGAGGCGAGAGGTTACCATAATCTGAATAAATATCCTGTACTGTATTTCAATGGCTGCGGAGTGGGTAATGTGTTTTGCAACCGGTTCAATCCCACGCCGCCTAATCCCAAAGCCGCCGACCGGATTACGCTCTCACTCGATTGGCTCGTCGCGCCCCACCGGGGAGCCATCGCCGTCATTGCAAGTTCTTTTGAAAGTTTTGTGAGTCCGGGAATGACCTATTTGAACTCATTGTATCACCACATGTTCGAAAACTCGGCGACCGTCAGTTTGCCAATAGGCAATATACAGCTGGCGGTAGCTAACGATATTTTATCCAAGTATAAAGACCAATACAACATTGCCTACGTGCACCAGTCGCTGCTGCAAGGTGATCCAGCCTTACGTCTGCTTGCCGCAGAGAAGCCCGATTATGCGGTCGAAACCAACGGCGGGATAACACTTCTTTCGGATTCGGCGGACAAAACGATTGGAGAGTCGGATTCGCTGCGGGTACATATTGATTTAGTGAATTTCGGCAGATTTAAGGAGGATCAAACCGTGCCGTTGGAAATCAATTGGTCAGGGAAGCAGGCGACACATTCGGCCAGGCTTAATATTAGATCTTTCCCCAACAAGAAATTGTTAAAGTTATCCTTTCCCAGGGAAAAAGACCTGAATTCCATAAAAGTACAGATCGATCCTGGACACATCTTAAATGAGCTTACACGTGAGAATAATAATGCTGAATTGCTGATTGACTGGGATTTGGTGAAGGACAAGCAGATGTTTTCCACTAAATTGTTGAAAGACAATATCCCGCCTGTTTTGGTCGTGCAGTCAGAAGGACGTCTTTTGAAGCAGGGTGATCCCATTTTTCCCGACCCATCATTTCGTATAAGCCTCAACGACGACAATGCCCTATCTCTTGACACCACGCTTATTGATATATTTATAAAGCCGTGTGCCGATGATCGTTGCGATTTTAAGCGGCTTTCCTACGTAGGGGACAAGCTGGTGATGCAAGCACAGGGAAGCAGGGGGCTGACATTGGATTATGCAAGCAGACTTGGCCCGGGTAAGTATGAAATGTTGGTTAATGCGAGAGATAGGGCGGGCATTGAAGTTTCCCAGCCATATCGGATGTGTTTTGAAGTCGTCAAGCCCGATGATAGCCAGCAGAGTCTGGTGGTAAGCCCCAATCCAGCTACTTCATATGTACGTTTTGAACTAAGAAATGCTAAGTCGCTGGCATTAAAATGGATTCGATATATTATTTATGATCAGCGGGGAATTGGAATCGAAGACAAGACTTTGACTGTTGCAGCCGGAGCGCCGGTAGTGGAGTGGTTCTGGATTCCTAAGGAAACCCGGGCAGGAGTTTACAGCTATCAGGTATTCCTGGAAGACGAAGAAAGGGCAATGCTAGGTAGTAAAACAGGTAAAGTTGTTGTGCAGCCTTGACATAAGGACCGATTGCCCTCGTTTGTCAGACCTTTCCAGCCCGTTTTTTGCTTAAATACTTCCTCATTGGAATGTCATAAACCACCACTACTAACAGGCTGCGCCTGTCATATGGGCTGCTCCGGCAAAGCAAAGCCCCGGTCAAGTGACCAGGCTCTGTCGGGATGACAAGATTCGAGCCGGGTAGAATAATTTGCGCTTGTATCCAGTTGAATACAAAATAAGACTATATTTACACCTGCTCAACGTTATACGACAAAAATGAAGTTAGAATTCTACACTAAGCGCGTCTTAGCGGTCTTGCTATGCGCATTCACGCCGCTTTTAGCAAGTGCCCAGGAAGCCAGCGAACTCTGGGCAACTACCCGTACCGATCATCTCATAGGCCAGGGCACGATGTTCTCCTCGGCAGCCGACGGTACCAACCTTAAAGTCCGGCACAAGTTCGAATACGAACGACCCGGCCGGTTTGTAGGCGATTTCGTGGAGTTTAACGGGGAGTTTTACGCCACGCAAGTAGATCTGAGGACCGACGATCTAAGCGCGGGGATAGGTACCTTGTTTAAATGGAATCCAGTTACCAATGAATACACAACGCTGCACCGGTTCAACGGGGCCACAGGCAACCAGCCAAGCTTGTACCTTTATCTGAAAGACAACAAGCTATACGGTAACACCCGGCTTGGCGGGCAAAATGACCACGGTGTCATTTATGAGTTTGATCCGATTACCAATGTATACAAGAAGCTCGTCGATCTTTACAGCTTGCTACCTGCCTATTCGCAGGGTGGTGGCGACAGTTTTACCATGTACAATGGAAAATTCTATGGTGTAATCCTTGCAGACATGGGCTCAGGTGGCGATTATCTTTACGAATGGGACCCGGATACCGGTACGCTAGGCAAAACATTCCGCGCAGCCGGTAGCCTGATGGATAATGGCACACACGAGCCATTTGCCAAAATGGCGGAATACCAGGGCAAATTATATGCTGCCACGAATGAGGGGGGTGAAGGCGGCATGGGAGAAATTGTGGAGTGGGACCTGGCCACCAATACCTATATCGGGAAGGTATCGTTTCGATATCCGATGGGAAAACCCAACTCCTACGTCACCTGGAAAGACGGTAAGTTGTACGGCATCACGACACGCAGCGAATTGTATGAATGGGATCCGGCGACTAATGCGCTAACAATCAAAATGACGATTCCCTCGGCTATCAGCACCTACGTTGATCCGATTGGCTTTACGCTGTATAACGGCAAATTGTATGGTCGGGCGAATGGTGGCTCGGCCGGTCAGGGGATTATTTTCGAGTGGGATCCGGACACAAATGCGTTTACAAGCCGGTTCAGTTTTGCCAATGGCCGTAGCGGCAGATTTCAGGGGCAGATGATCGAATGGCAGGGCAAATTATGGGGCCGCAGGCCGGTAGGAGTGGAAGCGCATAATAATACCGAAATGTATTCGTGGGACCCCGCTACCAATGCTTTTGAAGGGAAGTTTATATTTAATGTCAGTGAAGGGAATGGCGTAAAGAGCGGTCTCACGATGGTCGGCAGCAAACTATATGGAACGGCTTATGGGGGTGGCATTTCCGATCTGGGCGTAATTTACCGATTCGATCCCCGTACAGAGGAATTTAAAATACTGCAAAGTCTCGACGCTACCAAAGGCTCACGGCCACTGGGAAATCTGGTGCACAAAAATGGGAAATTATACGGAACTACTCGGGCTGGCGGGCTTTACGGAGTCGGGACATTGTTTGAGCTGGATATTCAGACCAACACTTTTACAAAGAAAGTCGATTTCGTAGCCACAAACGGCAGACAACCTGAGGGAAGCCTCATAGAACAGGACGGAAAGTTCTACGGCATGACGACTTACGGAGGCTATTATGATCTCGGGGTGATCTTTGAATGGGACCCGGTGACGAACGTTTATACCAAAAAACTGGATTTCACCGCGGCAATTGGTGGCAGGCCGACCGGGGACCTGTTGTTTAGAAATGGCAAATTTTACGGCACCACCACTACAGGCAGTCCAACGAACGGTGGGTCGCTGTTCGAATGGGATCCGGTGAGCAATACCATGACGAAGCAGCAGAACCTGAACAGCACCACGGGCATGAAGCCCTACGGATCATTCATTACTTATAATAACAAATTGTACACATTGACTTCGGCGGGCGGTGAGAGCAACCTGGGAACCGTACTGGAATGGGAGCTGGAGACAAACACGACTCGCACGCCTCTGCAGGTGGGCTCGGACCTGCGCGGCAGCATGACCCTCAGCAACGGGAATTTCTATTTCCTCGCCCGAAATCCAGGCACGGTGGTGGAATGGAACCCTGTCACCAATGCATTCCAATATCCCAGCGCTTTCGGCAACTATCTCGATCCGCTCGGCTACTGGCCATCCGTTTCGACTATGACATTGATCCCCGCAGGCGCATTGCCGGTTACGCTGGTTGATTTCAATGCAAAACTCCAGGAGAATCAGGGCGTGTTAACCTGGCGCGCGACGGAAGAGTCCAACTTCTCGCACTTTGAGCTCCAACGCAGCCATGATGCCAGGACATTCAGCACGATTGGCGAGGTGAGCACCTCGCCGACCGGCCGATACAGCTTCATTGATACCGGTCTTGACGAAATCACCGGCACCTATGCCTATTATCGACTGAAAATGATCGACCGTGCCCCGGCCGGTGGGGATGGCGCTTTCGCCTACTCAGCCATTCTGCGGCTGGCATTGCCCGGTGAGGGGAATTTGATTTATCCTAATCCTGTGGTGGAAACGCTTCATGTAAAACATACTCCAAAAACAAACGGCGCCTGGCAGCTGGCGGATATGAAGGGAAATATAGTCATGGGCGGGAAGTCCGATGGTGCAGCACTTGAACTGGATATGCGATCCCTACGGACAGGAATTTACCTGCTGAAGTTCTCGAACGGTCATATTCTCAAGGTTTTGAAAAATTAGCCTTCGAACCCATCCTTTTCACCCGATACACATTTTACATAACTCAACACAGGCATGAAACACTTTTTATCAACCCTCATGCAGCTGTTGCTGTGCGCGCACATGGCCCTTGCCCAAACGTCCACGCAGACAGCAATCGAAGCATTTGTTGCCGCCACCGGTGCCAAAGCCACTGTTGATTCCGCTACCCGGTCGCTCGCGTTTCTACGGTTTCCCTACCCGAATGCATTGCAGGTTACCGGTGCCGATGCACGTGAAAAATCGCTGAATTTCGTCTCACAATATCAGGCATTGTTCGGTCTCCGGCCGGGCACCGACGAGCTGCAATTCCGGGAACAGAAGTCGGACCTGTTTTTCCTCGACCATGTTACATTGCAACAGACCTACAAAGGGGTACTGGTTTGGGACGGAGTAATGCGATTTCATTATGATGTCAATAAGCGGCTTTCCGCTGTAAACGGCAACTACATTGCCGATATTAACGTCAATCCTGTACCGACACTTACGCAGCAGGATGCCGAAGTGAAAGCACTGGCCCTGGTAACGGCTCAAAATCTGGTCAAGACAAATGCGCCGCTGAAAGTGAATGGCAGCGCGCTTTACATTTTCCAGAAAGGGCTAGCTCAAGGAGTTAACGGTGCCAAAGTGCTGGCGTATGAAGTGGAAATCCGGAATGACGCCGACGTGCGGGAGTTCTTGTACATTGATGCACATACCGGGCAGCTCGCGGAGCAGTTTACCGGTATTCACGGCATCGACAGGCGGATATACAATGGCACGATTAGCCCCGAAAACCTGAAATGGTCGGACGCCGGCGGCGCAACCGGCCCGTACGAAGGAGGATATGAATCGCGCAAGGCGGAGATCGATGTGTCGGGGCACGTTTATAATATGATGAAGAGCGGGTTCGGGTGGGTTTCTTTTGACAACCGCGATTCGCCGATGATCACTGTTTTTAACACACCAAATTTCGAATGCCCGCAATCGAGTTGGAATGGGGTAAGTGCCAATTTTTGCGCAGACTATTCCACCGATGACATCGTAGGCCATGAGTGGGCACACGCCTACATTGAACACACGGCCGGACTCGTAACCAAAGGCCAGGCCGGCGCAATTGATGAGGCCCTGGCAGATGTTTGGGGCGAGATCGTGGACTGGAAAAACAGCGGCTATATGGATAGCTTCGAAGAATATCCAAGAACCAGCTATTGCTCCGGCAGCTTATGGAAGATTGGTGAATACCGGGGCGAAATCCGGGACATGTACAAGCCGGATTGCATGGGTAATCCGGGAAAACTCTCCGATCCGGAATATGTGTGCGCCAATGGCGGCGATGCACACCAAAACAGCACGGTACTGAGCCACGCATTCGCATTACTGGGCAATGGTGGGGTATATAACGGCCAAACGTTCAAAGCAATGTTTATACACAAGCTCGCGCATATCGCTTGGCGCGCGCAATGGGGGTATATGACCAAAACCACCGATTTCGCGGCGATGGCGGATATTCTGGAAGCGGCAGCCAGCGACCTGATCGCCTTCAACCTTCCTGAATTAGATTACCAGCCTAACAGGCCCCCGGTCTATCTCGAGGCTATTACTGCGGAGGAGGTAGCGGAATTGAGCAAAGCTATTGCCGCTGTGGAGTTACGGGGAGTCAGTTCCTGCACTGTGCTACCGGTTACATTAGCCAGTTTTGAAGGTAGAAACACGTCGGAAGGCAACATCCTGGAGTGGGTTACGAGTTCAGAAAGCAACAATGCTTATTTCGCCATTGAAAGAAGTACGAACGTCCGCCATTTCACGGAAGTCGGGCGCGTGCAGGGCGCGGGTAATGTGTCTACCACCAATCATTACAATTTCACGGATACCTATTTCGATAAAGGAATCATCTACTACCGCCTCAAACAAGTGGATACGGACAGCAGCTTCGCTTACAGCCGTATTGTGGCCATCGATGCACCCGTGGGCCGGAATATAAAGTTCTATCCAAACCCGATACAATCGTTCCTCCATATAGAGCTATTCGAATGGAAAAACGCGGAAGTAACCGTGAAGGTGACCAATACATCCGGGCAGACGGTGATGGTTCTGAAAGACGCAAGGATTCAGAATGGTAAGTTGGATATTCAATTCGGCAAGCAGCCGCCAGGCATTTATCAGGTGTTGATCGGAAATAGGAAAGCCTCGTATCAGTTTTCGGTGTTGAAGCTCTGACAGGAGATCCGGCTGTAACGTTTTTCCCATAAAACCAACCTATCGCCTGAGTAAGGAATATTAATATCAAGGTCGGTCTCTTGGCAACCGGTCAAAAACAGTAATGGCTATTTCGACCAAGTTTGTATTACGTAAGAAACGTGATCAAAACTAAAATTGTTCGAACTCCCAGAATGTAAGTGTGAAACCAGCTGTAAAATCTTTGTCTTTTTGTCTTGGGAGCAGTTTATTAAATTATCTGTCAGATGCTTAGGTGGATTATAAAGCCCCATACATAATGAAAAAGCCACTCACAACATAAAGCTGTAAATGGCTTATTTTCAATGTCGGGATGACAAGATTCGAACTTGCGACCCCTAGCACCCCATTGGATATTTATTGTATTATTCCAAGAAGTTTTATTAAGCATGATTATCATAAAATGCTCTGAATGAGCATTTTGATTATTTTTAGTAACTTTGGTTAACTTACGTTAGACACGAAATGTTCGACCTATGTTCGACCTAAAGTTGTAGTGCTATGGCTATTTCGACCAAGTTTGTATTACGGAAGAAACGTGATACGGAGGAAACTCAGTTCCCGATAATGCTTCAAATCATTATCGAC
>NZ_JBYCZM010000010.1:0-220168 GCF_057586235.1 Dyadobacter sp. SRI_021 | reverse complement strand
TAGTTGTGATGGTTAAAGTCTGCCTTTTGAATTAGAAAAGTTATGCCAGCTTATTTACCACCCAATATCTCGCGTACAGGAAGAATGATCTGCTTAAGAGGCGTCGAAAAAATTTCTTCCGAACCTCTTTACCTTTGCAAGGTCAGAATAACGATAATAAATATACGTGACTCAGCTTTTACAGCATACACTGTAATCATCCGAATCACGTAACAACCATAATATCCCTTTACTCTTTTCAAAATTATACCTTTTCAAATAGAGCGGTATTGTAAATTGAGGCTATTCTTTTTGCCGGCCGATCTGTATGATAACGTAGGATGTTTGCAGGAACGCCCTCGGGAATAAACCGAATGTTTTCCTAAATGCATTGCTGAAATGTGCCTGATCAGTGAAGCCGAAATTCTCCACCGCCTCGCTAAGTGTCATTTTCCCCGAAGCCACTGCATAGATTGATTTTTTAAGACGTTGCCATATGATGTATTGCGTGAAAGGGAGACCAATCTGCTCGGTAAACAAATGTCTGAAACGATGAGAAGACAGGTGTGCCAGGTTCGCTACCTCCGACAGGTCGATGTTCTTGAAAAGATTTTGGCCAATAAAAGATATCACCCGTTCCATTCGATCATCCATGTTTCTCCGGGGCAACGCCGGAGTTTTTTGAGCGAGCCGTGCAAAAAACTCACGAACACACCGGGCTACAATCACTTCTCCCATCGCTTCGAGCCCGCGCGGCAGGATTGCGTCAAGCTCCTCAACAGCAATCAGTTCCTCGACAAAGCACACCTTACGCCCCGAAAGCAAAATCCTGAGATCATGGCCCCATCGGCTCGCAGGTTCGATGAGGCTGATAAACGTCACTGCCTTACCGGCATCCCAGGCATGCTGTACATTCCGATCGATGATAAAACCTTTAACAGCCTTGTAATGATGCCCATTGATCTCCGAATCAAAGGTATCACCCAAGGTAATAACAATCTTGAATCCATATCTGTTTTGCGTCTGTACAGAGTGGTCCGTTGTCTTGATAATATAAGAGATACTACAATCCTGCAATTCTCTGGATTGAGAATCCGCAGAAACAGATAATTTCATAAACGCGCTACCCCCGTTCTTTCAAAAAGTTTAAAAATATTGGGCGTGGTTCCGAGCTGAAACCGACAAGGTGAGCAAAGGGAGCGCTAAAATGGAACAAACGTAACTACGCCACAACCTTTTGAAAGAAGAAAAGCCCTGAAACTGTAAATATTAGCCCCAATTTACAAGTCTTCACTATTGGCAACAACTTCTTCAACGTGCGCATCGTCCTGGACAATAACCCTGCATTCAACTAAAAAAGTAGATGGGTTCAATCCGAAAATGCTTTTAAAAGTCTTATGGAAATGCGAAAGGTCTGTAAAGCGGTAATCGCGGCAAACCTTTGAAAGCGATTCACCCGACTCGATTACAGTTTTGAGTGTGCGCCGCAGCCGCTGCCACAAAATGTATCTGGATAAAGGAATTCCCACTTCGGCAGCAAACAAATGTCTTGTCCGATGAAACGAGAGGTTGGTAAGATCGAGGATTTCCTGATTTGTGATTTCACTCGTGAGATTTGCAGATACGTAGTCAATAACCCGCCTCACGCGCGGATCGATCAGGTTCGAATCCTGAATTTTCAGCCCCGTAATGAGAAACATCAGTTCGGATATGTACGGGATCAGATCGGTATCTTTTAAAAGTGCATGGTTTGGGGGAAGAATAACCCCAAGATCGTCCACATCCAGTATTTCTTCGAACCGTATAAAATCTTTATTACCAAGGATCGCCCTGATCCTGTTTCCCCACGGGCTTTGCGGCTCAATTAAGATATTCAGCACGGGCCCATCGGGAGAGATACATTTGTGCAGCGTACGGCCATTGACCACAAACCCTTTCATTGCCGCATAGTTAGATCCCCCCACCCGGCATTCGATCCGGTGATCAAGGCTCACAGCCACTTTGTAGCAATAGTGTTTGTGAATGCTGACACTTTTCGTGTTGGATATATATGGCAGGCAGACTTTCCAGAGCCTCTCCGATAAATCATCTGTTGTATACATAAGCTTATGATTAGGCTCAAATGCGTTGTACAGCAATTATTGTGCCCATCGGTGCAGGTTGTACGAAGAGGCTATTCTTTGCTGCTACGAAGTCTTTCTACATAGCTACGGCACACCTTTTGAGGCTTCCATGCACCATTACAGATAGAAATGCCCGGAGTCCAACGTGACCCGGTTGTGCTGAAACTCATAGAAAGGAAAAATGGAACCAATCAACCTGAACCACACCATAGTCAACATCGTATACTACACACAGCCGTTATGCCCTGTAAGCTGGCGAATGCAGCAGCATTGGCAGGAATTCACCAGCAAATTCAGCGAATTGATTAATGTCAGGTTCTGCCTGGCCACACGTGACGCCATGAGCCGCAGCCCGGAGGGACCAGGCGGTGAACCTTCTAACATCAGGGCCTGCCAGGCGGTGAAGGCAGTATCATTACAGTCGCAACGAGCAGCGGGCCTTTATATGAATGCCCTTCGCAAAGCCGCTTTCGTTGAAGGGAAAGACATTTCGCATACAGGCGTTTTGGTAGACCTGGCGCGGGAAATCAGCCGGGAAAATCACGGCATTCTGGATTTACAAAAATTTGGAAATGATTTCGACAGTCCGGCGACACGGCGTGCATTGCAAAAAGACGCACTGAAAATCCGCACGAACAAGATCGACAGCTGCCCTACCTTTACATTTACAGTGAATGGCCGGGGCCTCAAGGCGACAGGGTTTCTTACCTTTCCCCAAATGGCCGCAATGCTCAAAAAAGCTTTGACACCGGTGCCCTCGCCAGCAAGTAATTTGCAGGGGCTTTTTTAAGAATCCATAAATTTTTTACGATTCTGTAACTTTTCCGCCCGGCTCAGGCGAAATATTGGCTACGATGGTTGGAATTTTAATTTCCGGCTGTAAATTTACAACTGTAAAAAACAATTGGAATGACGTATCTGAGCGCGATGCCGCAAGCGGCTACATCCTGGGAGGAGATTTGTTATCCGGTGGATTCGGTGTTACTGGCCGACATGCTGCCTGAGTATGACATTATCGCGACCGACCGGCAGCAGCTGATTGTAGGCACACCGCCCGGGCACAGGAAGACAATTTTCGGGATACAAAGCTCCGGCTACACGATTATTCCTAATGAAATGATCAGACAGGCTGTGGACAGCCTGTTCAGTCAATACGAACTCCAGATCAAGCACACCATTACCGGGGAGTTCAGCATCAGCATTATCCTTCCCGAGGAACTGCCCATCGGAGGGGAGCGCCTGAAACGAAGTATTATTGTTACCAATGGCTATAACGGCAAAACGCCTTTCAGCATACAGGGGCGCACGCTTGCAGCTGACACCGGCTTGCCAGGCGGAAGCATGTACAGGGCAGTATGCCAAAACGGGTTAATGGGCTGGGCGGATTCCTTCACAGAACTCTCCCACTACCAGGAATGGCTTCGCGGACAATTACCCGGCGCTTTCAAGGGACAGCAAAAGAAAAGCGGTTCTTCCAGCAGTCCGGAAGCTTTACCGCAATTGCGCAGACCCAAAGGAAACCGGAAAATAGATTTGGAAGTACTTCAGCAGCAGCTGACCGACCTGCTAAGCTCTGTAACACAGCAGAACCTTACGCTGACAGCGGCGGTGTATGAACGCTTTCAGAATAAATCCATGACCCGCAAAGAAGAGAATGTGCTGAGTAGTTTGCCGATCCCCGTTCAGTTGGCCCGGCAGGCCCGCGAGCGCCTGAGGATTGAGCAAAACCTGCTCGGAGTAACCCCCTCCTACTGGCTGATGTACAATGCCGTAAACTATGCACTTTTCAACGCCCGCAGCAGCCTTACACTCAACGACCGCTACAAGCTCGACGAAAAGGTATTTCATCAATTTGCGGCATTGGCCTTTAATTAACCCATATAAAATAAGAGAGGATAGTAGTGATTATCAATCGATTGGAATGTATGGATAACATGGGAATTTCACCGGCACTGGAAAAAATCCAGCAACTTTTCAGTACACATGGCCAGTTTCGCCAGCACGAAGCTGGCTTGCCGGGCCATCGGCCTGATATGTCCATCATAACAAACTTCATCCGCGAGAATGCGGTCGTCCTGGACGAAACAGGTACGATACAACGGCAAAGTCAGGTTGGAAACCGGACGGCGAACTCATATAAGATTGCTACCGAACGATTTCTGAGGATTCTGGCCCGGCTAACCAAAGCGAACGAGGGCCTGTCGCGGCAGGAAAGGATTTTCGTTTACCAATACTGGTCCGACCTCCAAAACACTTCTCCCGCCAATTAGCAAAGCGGGCATTTGCCATTCAGCACAAACACATAACGCTATCATTGCATGCAGTTCCATCGCAACTCAATAAGAGTTGCAATGGACTGCAATCGGCTATTCCTGAACCCATTCATTTTGAAACCACTCCTTATACAACTAACCAACCCAAAAGCATCATGAGCAGCAACACAAGCCCTGTCATACTTGGAAAAAACGATTTTCGCCTTCTCAAGCAGTTTGCGAGCAACTTCTCGGATAGCCCCGCCGCCAGCGAAATGTCGCTTGCTTACGAGCTGAACCGTGCCATAGTCGTAGAAGACGATGAACTTCCCGAGGATAGCATCCGCCTCAATTCACAGGTAAAGGTTTTGGAATTGACCACGAACCGGGAAATGGAATTCAGTATCGTCATGCCCCATCTGGCCGACATTAAGCAGCAAAGAATATCCATTCTCACTCCGATGGGCGCCGCTTTGATCGGCCTTTGCAAGGGTGAAACCGTAGAATGGAAAATGCCTGCCGGGATCCGGAAGTTAAAGATCCTGGACGTCCGTTCTGCTTAAATGCGGGTGGTTTAACCACCCGTCGGCGAGCCCGACAGCTTAATACATGGCGTACCAGGCGTCGTATCCCTGAAAGCCCGCTTGCGGGACATATACAAACAACTGTTTCAGTCTGAGCTTGTAGGTTACCTGCCCCAGTTTCGGGTCATTATCCTGATAAATGAAAGTGATGAATGATTGGCCCCCGGCTTTATTCACCTCTCTGGCGCCCGCCAGACTGGAATGTATCCTGGAATGGGCAGGGTCTATATAAGCGGATTTACCGGGAAAGACCATATCAAGCAGCGCCGGCGTATATTTTGAGGTGACAATCAACGTGCCTTTTTCCTCATTCCATTCGCAGGTCAGTCCCGAAGGGTAAGAAACCCTTTTAAACAAGGCGAAAGTTCTTGCCGGCCCTTCTATTTCAGTATTGGGAAATTCATCTCCGAGATAAAGTCCGATCGGGCCTTCTCCCCGATACGGGAAGGCAAGAAAGACTCTCTTCTGGTAAACTTTATAGAGCGTGTCTATTTCAAAAAGACTCACCGAGTCCTTGCCGACATATCGATAGGCCTGATCGACGTATAAAACTCCCAGGTTGACCGAATCCCTGTTCAACCTGGACGAAACTTCGACCGCCTGGACTTCTTTTTTCGAACAGGATCCTGCCATGAATGCGGCAATCATAGCGACAATAACAAAACAGAATAGCTTTTTCATAGCCTGCGTCTCCATATTTCCTAATATTCTATTGGACACTTATTTCAATCCCAACCGTTGCGAGTTCCTACAGACCAGTGATTTACAACGCTATATCGGACCGGCTAAGATGGTCGTCTATGACGGCGTAAATGCAACTGAATGTCCATAAAATTAATGTAGAGTATAAGTAAATTATAATATATCTGTACTTACATCATAAAGTATCCGATATGTTACGATTTACCTGTGTCGCATTCCTGATGTTGGCCTGTGAATTTGCAACAGGTCAGGACAAAGTATCGCCCTTTGTTTCTGACATCACCTGCACCTTCGAATTGAAATTTTATCCCGATAGCACAAGCAACGTTTCCAAAACGGAGTCGTTTTTTCTGTTTATCAATGGGGAGCAATCCCTCTTCAAGAGCCAAAACAGGTATTTGCAGGATTCGGCCATCGCGGCAGCGAGCGATGGCGCAAACCGCCAAAACCTGGCTTCATTTCTACAACAGCACCGGACGGATTTCGATTTTAACATCGTCAAACACGGCTGCAACTCGATCCATACAACCGACAGGATTTACCACGATTACTTTTCATACGCCGAAACCGGGCGCCATTTGCAATGGACTTTAACACAAGACACCGCGAGGGTTGCGGGTTATCCGGTCCAGCGGGCCACAACGGAATTCGGCGGCAGAAAATGGGAGGCCTGGTTTACGGAGGCAGTGCCGGTTAGTGAAGGACCATACAAGTTTTGCGGACTGCCTGGCCTGATAATCCGTCTCAGCGATTCAAAAAGACAATACGACTTTGTTTTAAACGGCCTAAGGCAGTCGCGGCGTGAAATGCCTGACACGAGGCCGTCGAAATTCGTCAAAACTGACAAACGGACATTTTTCAGAAAACGCGAAGCATACCGGGCAAACCCCATCGGCATAGCCGAACAATCCGGCGTGGTTTTCACATCGGGCCGAAGCGAAATAACCCAACGAGTGCAGCAGAAGATCAAATCCGACAACAACCCGATTGAGTTTTATACCAATTGAAGATTGGAATAACCCAGCGAATCATCTTAGCCCTCGTTCTCTTCATCCAGATCGGGAGCAGCCAATCCCATGCCCAAACTATCATATCGGGCAAGGTGACAGACGAGCGCGGCACAGCTATTCCAAATGCAAACATCGCGATCGTTAACAAAAACAATACGATATCCGCATTCACATTCAGCGCCAATGACGGGAGTTTTACATTGAAAATAGCCCTCACCGCCGACACGCTTATTCTAAAAGCAACACGTCTGGGATTCGAAGTGGGAGTGTTCCTGCTTTCCAACAAAACGCAGTCCGTACTGCTGGTCTTAAAGGAAAGCGCATTAAAACTGCAAGAACTAACGGTTAAAGCGCCCCCGATCATTTTACGAAAAGATACGATCGATTACCCGATAAGCGCTTTCAAGGCCGAAGGCGACCGGACGATTGCGGATGTGATCAGACGCATGCCAGGCATCGAGATCAAGGAAAACGGACAGATACTCTACCAGGGAAACCCGATCGGGAAATATTACATCAACGGCCTGGATTTGCTCGAAGGCAGATACAATCTTGCCAACGAGAACCTGCCGGCCGACGCCGTCAGGAAAGTGCAGGTGATGGAAAACGACCAGCCGATCAAAATTTTGAAATCAAAAGTATATTCGGAGAAGGCCTCACTCAACATTCAGCTCAAAAAGATCACGACAACCGGAAGCGCAAAAGCCGGCGTCGGATTGAGCCCCGTTTTGTGGGAGGTAAACGTCACTCCTATGGTATTCAATCGAAACTTCCAGGCGATAGCGAGCGTACAAAGCAACAATGCCGGGGCAGACCTTTCCAGGCAGCAGGATGTCCTCACCCAATCGCCGCAAGTAAGGGTCCCGGCTCCGGTACTGAGCATTCAGTCGCTGAGTACGCCCAATATCAGCCCCGACCGGTGGCTCGACAACACATCTCACCTCGGCTCATTAAACCTGATCAAAAAAAACAGGAACCAAACCGAGCTGAAATTGGGCATAGGAATACGGGACGAAGTGCAGCGCCAAACCGGAAAAAACTATACACGACTGCTAACGCCCGGCGGAACCGTCGAGATCGACGAACGGATCACGAACCGCTCCGATTCAAAGGCGCTGAATACCCATCTGATCATTGAAAAGAACACCGAACAGCTGTTTTTGAAAAATAATATCAGCGGGCAATTCGGACAAATCGATGGTGCTGGTAAACTAAGCCGTAACCTGCTTCCAACGGATCAGAATTTGGCAAGCAAACAAACCCAATTGCAAAACAACCTTACCCTCATTACACATGCGGGCAAGCAGCTGTTAAACATCAGCTCGCAAACAATTTACAACCGGCGACCGGAAACGCTGACCGTTCGCCCCGGCGTTTTTCAGGACCTGTTTAATGCAGGTAAAAGTTTTCAATCCATTTCGCAAAATGTAATTACCACCGAATTGGATTCGAGAAATTCGATCAGCTTTACCAGGCAATTTTCACGAATCGCATTCACACCGTTGGCAGGTTTGAACTTCCAAAACCATCAATTCGAAAGCGTTATAAACACGACGGCCAGCGACAGCACGCGGACGCACGGCAATGCATTTCGAAACGAGTTGAAGTACATACACCTGACCTCGTTTGCACAGATAAGCAGCTACTATGAATCTTCTAAATGGCAGGTTGAACTGAATCTCCCGCTAAGGGTACATGCATTCAGAGTATCAGATTTCATAAAAGACGAACTTCAAAGGCAGACTCGGCTGGCATTCGAGCCCTCGATAACGGCGAGGTACCGCGTCACGGAATACACCGACTTTACCTCTGGTGTATATTATTCATACGACTTCGGCAGTCCATCGCAGATTTACAATGGCTTTATTCTGAGGTCGTACAGAAACGTGCAGAAAGCCATCGGAGCCATTCCGGTTAACAGGGTCCTCACGGGCAGGATAGGAATAAACTACAAAAACCTGCTTTCGCTGGTATTCCTCAATCTGGCCGCTTCGGCAATGCGGATCAACAACAATTTGCAATACCGCACCAGCATCGATTCAACAGGTGCTGCGGAACTTACCTTCGGTCTAAATAACAATGTTCAGCTTTCGAAGAATGTCCATTTAGGAATTGGTAAGTATTTTGGTGAAATCAAAACCTCCCTCAAACTGAACAGCGACGCCGGATTTACCCGATCCGAACAGATCGTGACCGATCGCGGGGTTTCGGTTCGAAACAGGAATTATCGCCTGGGGCTATCGGCGTCGACATTGTTTACGAGTTATCTTGGCATGGAACTTTCGGAAACCATTCATTTTTTGCAAAGTCGGATCGCCGATCAGCGCAATAAAGCATCGGGCATTTCGCAACTGCAATTAGGAATCGACATTTACCCCGCTAATGCACATGCACTGCGATTGGACGCAGAGCATTATACCACCCGGGGAAGCACGAGTCAAAACCAGTTTTATTTAAACCTGCGATACCGTTATACTTTTGGAAAAAGGAAAACGGATCTCGAAATCCGGGGAACAAATCTGACGAATGCACAAAATTATCTATCCATCGTAAATTCCGCATTCACAATCGCGGAGAGCGGCTTTCAACTCAGGCCACGGCAAGTAATGATCGGCGTCCGGATTCCTTTTTGATATTTAAATTGCTTATTCTTTGCAACCGGTTAAATGAGTCATCAATAGCCGCGGTTATTCGATAGTCACACATTATCTTGACATATATTTTGCAGTAAGACACCAACTTTCAAAAAAATGCAAAGGATTTACATAAATGCAGCCCGCGTTATAGTGTTGATAGCAATAGCGATAATTGTCCTGTTACTTATACAGTTTCAATTGCAAAATTGGAAAGTATGACCAACTTTGTATGTGGTTCTTGGGATTCTTGTTGCTGTTGTGATTGGAGACATTTGTCGGAGCAAGATTAAAAGATCGAAATGATATTCGTTCGCTACCAGAACGTCTGATAACGAATCCTCAAATCTATGGTTCTAAACATTTTCAAAGGCTTCATCCTGGGCTTGCTATTGTTTATATTCGGCACGTATTTATGGTATTTGGTTCGAAGAAGTTATAGCCGGACATTAGAGGTAAAAACGTGTGAACATGCGGGCGGACAAGGCCTGAAAGCACTGAGCAAACTCGTCAAAGGAAGCTTATTATCCCTAAGGCGTCATGAGATACGAGTGTTTTCCGGCCGTGCATGTGTGTTCTTCCAATTCGACGAAAATCGGGGCACACTATTCTATGGCGAGGAAGTACAAAGCGGATATTTGGGTGCAGTGAAGATGACATCAACAGAACTTCATCAATTAGCAGATTCAATACCCTCAAACACGGATTTTGAGAAGACATTACACTACCTTTCGACATATACCAGGGTGGCTCCCTCATCCGAATTCTGACAGAAATATTTTAATCCGTGGCAATCACCCGTTTTTAAGTTTCGGCAAGAGCCCGGTGATAATTCCGATCAGTGGCAAAAACGCGCAAAGTTGAAATACATATTCGATACTCGTCTGGTCGGCCAGGTTACCCAGCATTGCAGAACCGAGCCCGCCCATACCGAAAGATAATCCAAAAAATAATCCGCCGATCAGGCCGACTTTTCCCGGCACCAATTCCTGTGCGTAAACCACAATTGCCGAGAAGGCAGAGGAGATGATCAGTCCGATACATACCGCGAGAATGGTTGTCCAAAACAGGTTGGCATACGGCAGCAGCATGGTGAAGGGGGCGGCGCCGAGGATCGAAATCCAGATAACATGCTTGCGCCCGAACCGGTCGCCTATCGGCCCGCCCGCGACAGTGCCAATGGCGACCGCCGACGAGAATATAAACAACTGAATCTGAGACTCCTGAATGGTCAGGCCAAATTTATGCATGAGGAAAAAAGTGTAATAACTGGTCATACCGGCCAGATACACATACTTGGAGAAAATCAGGATAAGCAAGATCACCAGAGAGAAAACCACCTTGTTTCGGCTCAGCGAAGCATGGGTAGCGGACGCTGTTTTGGCCGTTTTCTGTGAAATACTACCCTTGTACCATTTCCTGATGTAGATGGCCAGCATCACACCCATGATCGCAGCCAGCGAAAACCACATAATGCCATGCTGACCAAAAGGCGCTACAATCAACGCAGCCAGCAACGGCCCCAGGGCACTGCCGCTATTGCCGCCGAGCTGGAAAAACGATTGAGCAAAGCCGCGCTTGCCGCCGGAAGCCAAATGGGCAATGCGCGACGATTCCGGGTGAAAGATCGACGACCCCATACCGATCAGACTCACGGCGATCAATACGAATGCGAAGGAATCAGCCCAGGCCAGCGACAGCACCCCGATCAACGAGAAGCCCATTCCCGCGGCGATCGAAAAGGGTTTGGGGTTTTTATCCGTATAAAGACCCACAAACGGCTGCAAAAGAGAAGCCGTAATCTGATAGCACAATGTTACCAGGCCTATCTGGGCGAAACTCAGGTGAAAATCAACTTTGAGCAAAGGGTAAATCGACGCGATGACTGCTTGCATCGTATCGTTCAGCAAATGCGCGAAACTAATTGCAAAGAGAATCGGGTACACCGTTTTGGCGGATTCCAAAACAGGCGCGGGAGTTTCCCTGATCGCGGAACTATTCATCATATCATCTGATGTTTAAGTTTAAAAAAATTTAATGCCTCAAAATTTCCCTGGCGCAGCGTAATGCCTGCTCTTCGTTACCATCTTTAATGCTCATAAACAGGGATTTGTGCAAATCGTTAGTTTGAATGAATGAACTGGTATCGGGGTGGATTTGTAAAAACCAGCTTTTCAGTCGGGACGAAAATGCATAATACATGTCGGCCAGAATTTCGTTGCCGGATGCCCTGGCGATGCTTACGTGAAAATTGATATCTGCCTGGATGCATTCCTCGATCTTGCCCTGGTGAGCAGTTTGGATGCGCTCATTCAGGAAACCTTCTATTTCGTCGAGCTGCTGCTGGGTACGGTTGAGCGCTGCTTTTTGCGCGATTTTAGCTTCCAGCAACTGCCTTACCTCATCAATATCCTTCGCTGCCGCACGGTTTAATCGCTGATGTAACGTTTCATTTTCTTCTACAAACTCATTGATGAATGTCCCCAGGCCTTGCTGCACACGCAATAACCCGGAATTCGCCAGCATTCTGACTGCCTCGCGAATGGAAGACCTCCCTACCCCGTATTGCTTCATCAATTCGGGTTCGGTGGGCAGGCGCTGACCGGCCACGTAATGCCCCGACCGGATATAGGCCTTGATCTGGTTCGCGACCTCGTCGGCTAATGATCTTTTATGTATGGGCGTATTCATCATATCATCTGATGACAAAGATATACCGGTTTTTGAACAAATACATCAATTCTGAAAAAAATACATCAAATGGAAAATCAGCAATGTGTTGCTGAAAACCGGGCAGGTTGTCTTACCGAAATAAAAGTAGCACCAGTCAGCTTATTTGAATAAATTTTATAAAAATTGTAATAGTTTTGCTTTAAAAACCAGTTTTTCCCTCATCATGGCTACGCACAAATCAGATAACGAGCGCGAAATGCTGCGCGAGCTAGCCGATGGAAGCGAATCAGCCTTTGTATGGGTTTTCGATGCGTACAGCCCAAAGGTTTACCGGCTTGCCTTGAAGTTTCTTAACTCGCCGGATGCTGCCGAAGAAATTGTGCAGGATGTTTTTATGGACGTATGGCTGAGACGAGAAAAAATGGCCGACGTCCTGAATTTTGGGGCATATCTGCACGGAATGGCCAAAAAGCAGGTATTCGATGCCTACCGCCGCAAATCTAACTTTACCGAAATGATCCGCGAAATCGGCTATCAGGAACAGGCCGATAACGCCACGGAACGGATGGTCCAGGAAGATGAGCGCGAAAGGCTGTTGCAGGAGGCTGTCCGAAGCTTGCCCGACCACCAGCGGGAGATCTTTCAACTGGCAAGGGAAGAAGGGCTCTCCCACGAGGCCATCGCCGAGCGGATGAACCTTTCGAGATTGGCCGTCAAAGCGCATATGAAACGCATTCTACGTTTTATCCGTACCCGTCTCGCCCCTGTTTTAAAGGCCGAGACGTTCTTCTGGCTGCTGATTTTCGCAGCAAAATAATTTTTTTTAGAAAAAATTGCCCCCTACCGATTTTTCAGGAGACATATGAAATAAAGGGCCGTTCCCGGCTCTGATCCATTCATGTGTTAGTAGAAAAACAGATGCCCTCATGAGCACCGACCACGATGCGAATGCCCCCGGCGATTTCCAGCAATCGGGAATAGAACGATTTGATTTCCTCATGACCAGGTACCTCGCGGGAGATGCCTCCGATGCGGAAAATCAGGAGCTCCGGCAATTGACGGAAAATGGTTATGAGTTCCGTTTCCGGGAGTGGCTGGATGCGCATTCCGACACGGATTCGTCAGAAATAAATCTGCCTGGCAAGGCGCGCGCGGAAATCCTGACCAATATTCTGGGTACCGCCCGCCCCAAAGCGGGGAGGGCGACTATGTGGTGGAGTTGGGCCGCGGCAGTGATTCTGGCCCTGGGCGGCGTCATGTGGCTGACGTTAAGGAGCAGCCAGACGGCCCGGGTGAATATAACCCACAATGAGCAGCCCTCCCGACAGGACCAGCCTCAGGTCGTTCGGGGAAAACAATTTTTAACGCTCCCGGACGGCAGTACGGTGCTGATGAACGAGCATGCCGAGCTCACCTACTCACCGGCCTCTTTTCGGAACGGGTCGCGTGACGTGACATTGCGGGGCGAAGCCTATTTTGACATTGCTCATGATCCTACGAAGCCCTTCCGGGTGAAATCAGGCACTGTCGTGACGCGGGTGCTCGGGACAGCATTTAATGTGAACATGCAGAAAGATAAAGTGGTCGTCACGGTTACCCGCGGATTGGTAGAGGTCGGAAGCGCGCAGCGCGTGTACGCGAAGATCAAGCCGGATGAGCAGATTACCGTCAATACCCGGACCGAACACTACGACACGGCCTCAGTGAGCGCTATTGAAGAAACTGCGTGGAAGGATGCCTACCTGGTATTGGATAACATCGACCTGGAAAAAGCCGGCCAGCTCATCGGAGAACACTATGGTGTGAAACTGACTTTTAGCCGGGCGGAAGTCCGGAAATGCCGGATCACAGCCTCATTCATGCATCACGAAAACCTGGATACCGTCCTGACCGTACTTACTAAAATGATCGGCGCCTCTTATACCATCGAAAACGGCAATGTCTCGATAGAAGGTGGCTCCTGTGATTAATGCAAATGCGGGCACGAACCCTGATTATAATGACTAAACCCTGAAAACAATGTCGTACGGCGCAGATCTTACGATTTTCCCCAGAGATGGCTGAGTGTCGCCTCAGTGCCTGAAAATTCAAACCACATTCAAGCAAAAGCCCTTCGGCGGGAACCGAAAGGCTTTTTAACCCGCAAGTTAGGCGTAACGAACGGGTGTCGCTTTTAATAATTGGCTATCACTAAAAACGTCTGGTAAATGTACAAAAACTTTATCATCGGGGGAAGGTATGCACTTTCCAACCATCAGCCCGGTCTCCGATTTCTTATGCGCTTAGGTTTATCCTACTTGATCATCGCAGTAAGCTGCATTCAGCTCATGGCCGCCCGGCCTTCCGAGGCGCAGCCCCTGGCCGAGATGCAGGTTACCATTCAGTTGAAAAACGAAGGTGTGCGGGACCTGTTCCGTAAAATCGAGAAGCAAACCCCGCTTCGTTTCGCTTTTATCGAGAACCAGGTCGACAGCGAAGCCCGCTTTGTCGTCGGCAAGGGAACCTACCGGGTAACGGAGTTGCTCGACAGGATGCTCGGCTCGCTGCATTTGACGTATATGAACACCGGTAGTATGGTGTATATCATTAAAAATCCGCAGAACGGAAAAGAAGCGGGCGCACCGGCCAGTGGTCTGAGCAAAGATTTGCCGGAACAGCGCCCAAAAACCCTGCCCGTGAAAGGAAAAGTGACCGACGAAAAGGGCGAACCACTCCCGGGTGTCAACGTAATCATCAAAGGCACGCAGCAAGGCACTACTTCCGACAGGGACGGAAATTTCAGCCTGGATGTACCGGATGAAAATGCAGTGCTGGTATTTTCATTTGTCGGTTATGTGAGTAGGGAAATCCAGGCGATAGGAAACAAGACACTGATCGAGGTTGCCTTGAAAGTGGATGAACGGAGCCTGGATGAGGTGGTAGTAGTAGGATACGGTACCCAGAAAAAAGGAAACGTAATCGGCTCCGTGTCGACCATCAATGCACAGTCTGTTGAAAACCGGTCGGCTTCGACATTGTCTTCTTCGCTGGCCGGGTTAGCAGCAGGTGTCAATGTGCAGGCAACCACGGGTAAGCCGGGTGCGGACGGATCGAGCATACGCATACGCGGCACGGGCACGTTGAACAGCACCTCTCCTTTGGTCGTGATCGACGGCGTGGTAGGTTCCATGGACGCGGTGAACCCCAATGACGTGGAAAGCATTTCCGTACTCAAAGACGCGGCCACAGCGGCTATTTATGGCTCTCTTGCGTCCAACGGTGTAATCCTGATCACGACAAAAAAGGGTACTAAAGGCAAAACCTCCGTGAACTACACGGTGATGACCTCCCTCCTGCGGCCCAACAACGTGCCGGAGTTTGTGACCGACTATGCCCGGCACATGCGCCTGGTCAACGAGGGTTTCAACAACCTGGGGCAAGCTTCCGTGTATTCCAATCCGACGATCGAAAAATGGGAAGCGGCCAAAGCAAATCCCGACGCATTAACCGACCAGGGCATTCCCAACAATGTGGCGTATCCGAATACCAACTGGGGAAAGGTTCTGTTCGGAGAGCGCAGGCTTTTGCAAAACCATAACCTGACCCTCAACGGCGGCTCGGAAAACACGCAGTATCTGTTTTCGGTGGGTTATCTCAACAACCCGGGAACCATGCCTGAAACGGGCGCCGACAACGTGCGGATGCGGATCAACCTGCAATCCAAAGTGGCCAAATTCCTGACCGTGGGAACACAGACTTTCGGCGACCTTCAGAATACCAGCGTAGCCGACGTGGGCACCGCTTACTCCTACCTTACCCAGACCGTACCGGGTGTTTATCCGGTTTATCAGGGCAAATATGGCTTTCCCGCAGCCGCAGAGGAATCTGCAACTGCCAACAACGCGATTGCCTGGCTGTACAGCCAGGGCGGCAACAACCGGGTAAGCCGGATCAATACCACATTGTTTGCGAAGCTGGACCTTTTCAAAGGGCTGGAATTTGAATCCAAAGTGCATTACAACCAGGGCTACACCGAGAACAATACGCACCCGGTTCCATACGAAAAGTGGAACTTCGCGACCAATACGCTAAGCACCGCAGCACAACCCGCTGCCCAAATGACCACCCGGTACTCGTTGTACAAAAGCCGCAACCTGATCCTGGATAATGTGCTCCGGTACAACAGGGAATTTACCCATCACGAGATAGGTGCGCTGGTGGGGTACAACCAGCAATATTTCAACCAGTACAACTTTGACGCATCCAAGCAGGGCCTTACGCATCCCGACCTGACTACTTTGAATTCAGGCACCACCATGACGGGCATCAATGGAGACGAAACGGACTACGGGCTGAAATCGGTTTTCGGGCGGCTCAATTATTCTTTCAAGAAACGATATCTGGCCGAGGCAGTATTCCGGTATGACGGATCGTCGCGCTTCGGGGAATCGAGCCGGTGGGGCTTTTTCCCGGCCTTCTCGGCAGGTTGGCGCATTTCGGAGGAAGCTTTTATGCAGCCGTTGACCGATATTTTCGACGATATCCGGATCCGCGCTTCCTGGGGACGGACCGGAAACAATGCAGCCGGTAACTACGATCATTTGCCCGCGTACGGCACGGTGAATTACTCTTTCAATAACACAGCCATAAAGGGGCTCGCCCAAACCAAAACCGGCAACCGGGACCTGAGATGGGAAACGACCACAACGACCAATATCGGGCTCAGTGGTTTTGCGCTCCGGCGGAAGCTGAATTTCGAACTCGATTTGTACAAGGGCTTTACGGACGGAATCCTTTTCGCCCCCAATATCCCGCTCATTGTAGGTACTGCCAGCCCGGCTACGATGAATATCGCCGAAGTGACCAAACGCGGTATAGAACTCAGCCTCGGATACCAGGACCGGATTAACGATTTCCAATATTCGATATCGGGCAATTTTGCCTACAATACCAACCGTGTCGACACCTATAAAGGCCAATTACAGGAGGGATATGCGGATGTTTCGGGCAGCCGCGTTTACCAGTCCAATATCGGCACGGTGTCGACCGGCGGTACCGAACGTATCCTGGAAGGCCATGCCATCAATGAGCTTTACTTGTACCCGGTTTACAAGGGCTCGGGTAATTACCGCCACTCCGACGGTTCACTGGATGTCAACGGAGGCCCGCGCGATGGGATGATCCGGACGGCGGAAGACCTGACCTGGCTGCGCGGGATGGTGGATGCCGGATACAAATTTCAACCCGCGGACGGCATCGACCCGACCAAAATCTGGTACGGCGATTTAATCTACGCGGATACCAATGGCGACGGCATTTACGGCAACGTGTATGACCAGCAGTTTACGGGCAAACGCGCTACGCCTTCCATCAACTACGGATTGACGCTCAACTTGTCGTACCGCGGCTTCGACCTTTCGATGATCTGGTCGGGTGCGGCCGGAGTGCATTACTATTGGAACACGATTTACCTGAACCAGTCGATCGTAGCGCAAGGAAAATCGGTGCCAACGCTGGTGGCGGACAACCACTATTACTATAATGAATCCAACGCCAGTGACCCCGCCAATAACCTGAACGGGCATTACCCACGGCTCAAAGGGGTAACGGACGCGCAGAACGGGCGTACGAGTAACTATTATTTGTACAATGCCTCCTTCGCGAAGCTCCGCAACCTCCAACTGGGTTATACCTTCCCCAGCCGATTGACAAGCAAACTGGCCATGAGCAAACTGCGGGTTTACCTGGCAGGTGAAAACCTGCTGACGCTTACGAAGTTTCCTGGATTGGACCCCGAAATCGGGCCTAACCCCAATTATCCGACCATGCGCCAGTTTTCGCTGGGGTTGAATGTTTCATTTTAAAGAAGAAAAATGATGAAAAAATTCTTTGCTATAATCTTAGCCCTGAGCCTGGGCGGCTGCCAGGATAATTTGCTCGATACAGCCCCCTACTCTTCCGTTTCCGATGCCACCATGTGGACGACCGATAACCTGACCGACCTCGGGATAGCCGGCATTTACAATACTTTCAGGCTTGAAATGGGCCACAGCGGACTTACTACCGTACATGAACTTTACCAAACCGACCGCTTCGGCTACACCGGACAAGGCCGCTGGGACGAGCCGCTGCTGAGAGGCACGATCACCGCCGGCGACGCGATGTTTTCCAAAGTGTGGCAGCATATGTATGAAGGCATCCAGCGGGCCAACGACGCCCTTTTAAATATTCCTGCAAAATCACCTTCCACCGATAAGAAGAAAGCGCGCTACCTAGCTGAATGCAAATTCCTTCGGGCCTATTTCTATTTCCGGCTCAACCAGCTGTACAAAGGTGTGCCGATTTACCTCGAACCCTTTACGCCCACGGAAGCGACCAAACCGCGGGCTACCGAAGCCGAGGTCTGGAACCAGGTGCTTGCCGATCTCAACGATTGCATCAATGAACCAAACCTGCCCGACCGTTACGCCAGCGGCAATGCCGATTATGGTCACGCCACCAAAGCGGCCGCCTACGCTTTACGCGGGAAGGTGTATATGTACCTGAAACAATGGGAAAAAGCATCCGCCGATTTTCAGAAGGTGAAGGATGCCGGGCACGCATTGTTCGGCGACTACAAAGCACTGTTTACCGAAGCCAACGAGCAATGTTCCGAAATGATTTTCTCTATCCAGCACCGCGGTGAGCAGGGGTATGGAAACAACTTTCAACTGTTTATCGGCTGGCCTTCGGCATTTCGCCGCGGATGGAACTACTACATGCCGTCGCCGAACCTGGTGGACCTTCACGAGAATATCGATGGCACCCCATTCAAGTGGGACGATGTTATACCGGGTTTTTCGGGTTTGACGGTGGCTGAGCGGGAGGTATTTTTCCTGAGAAACAATATCACCGCGGAGGAACATGCGGCTGCCAGTGCTCGCGGGGCCAAAATGAGTTTGTATCTGCCACAAGGCAATGAAGAGCGCATCAAAAAAGCCTATGAAAACAGGGACCCTCGCTTGCAGGCCAATGTGGTTACCCCTTATGCCACCTTCCGGGGCGCTTTCAACTTTACGGATGTGGAGAGCTTGCAGACGATGCGGTGGCCGTTCCGGGGACAAGCCGCTACGGGTGGTGATATCCAGAGCGATACCCAGATCAATTTTTACTATTTCTACCGGAAGTTCGTGATCGAAGGTGTTTCGGGGTTGATTGATCGCAACTACGGCCCAACCGATTTCCCGATCCTCCGGTATGGAGATGTGCTGCTCATGTGGGCGGAAGCACTGAACGAGGCCGGTGCAACTGCGGAGGCAATCGAGAAAGTAAACGAAGTACGAAAAAGGGCCGGGGTCGCATTGCTGAACTCGAATGCGGCTACGGCGGTAAAAGGTCAGGAAGATCTGCGGCAAAGAATCCGCAACGAACGGAGGATCGAACTGCCGGGCGAAGGCATTAACTACTTCGATGAACTGCGCTGGAAAACCTGGGGCGAGAAAGTGTTCTATACCGGAAACGGCAAAAAACAGATATGGGGCGCCAACGTAAGCGATTATTCTTATAAAGGAGACTTCCTTATGACGTGGCCGATACCTACGGGCGAGATTCAAATGAATCCCAACCTGGTTCAAAACCCGGGATGGATTGATTAATATCCCATAAACTGGCTCTATCAATTCCCAAAGACCCGTTCGCAAACGTGAAAACGGGTCTTTGGGATTACTACCTCCCTATTCTCAATAATGTCAGAATGTCGGCGGCGCGGAATTCAGGTCGGAATCCAGAAAATCGGTGATCATGGGAATAAGCCAATTGGGGCGCTGTACCACCATTCCTATGTGGGTAGTTCCTGGCAGTATCGCCAGCCGCGATTTGGGAAGGCCATGCATATCGCCCATTTTACCGCCGCCCTTGGCGCGGAAAAGCTCAATGGCATGCTCATACCGCACACCATCCGCGTCTCCGATAGCCATGAATATCGGTGCTTTGATGTTTTTTACATCTTTCGACCAGTCATAAGGTTTCAGGTCGATACTCATCACTTTTTTGAAGAATTCGGGAAACTTCGCTGGGTCGTTGCCCAGGCTATCCCACTGGGTTTGAATGGGCGAACCTTTGAACATATCCGCTGTCGTCGTCGAAAAGCTTGCTTCGACGTCGGGCCACCAGCCATTGTGCGCATAGGCGCCTGAAAGTATTACCAATCTACGGAGCTGTTCGGGGTGACGCACGGCAAACTGAAAAGCCACACCGCCTCCCATACTGTAACCAAGAATATCGGCGCTATCGACTTGCACATGTTTGAGAAGACCGGAAACATCGTCGGCCATGGCTTCGAAACTCAATGACCGGGCGATATCGCGGGTGCGGCCGTGCCCCTGCATTTCGGCAACGATCACCTGCCTGCCGGCCAGCATCGGGATAATTTGCGACCAGTTGGAAATAATGTTCATAAAGGACCCGTGCAGCAAAACCACAGGCTTGCCTTTGCCGTAAACTTCATAATACATTTTCAATCCATTGACGTCGGCATAGCCGCTTTGGGATGGCTTGACGGGCTCGCTGGCTACCGAATCCTTCGGCGCGGCCGGATTGTCCTGCTTTTCGTTCGAACCTTGCCGGCAACCAAGGTTGAAAACGGTAATGGCCGACAACAGGATGATAAGGATGTGCTTGTTCATGAGTGTATCAGTTTTTGTGAGGATACAAATCTCGGCACACTTCCAAAGCAATGAGGGGTGCAATTGCGGCAATGATGGGGGGCTAATAGCCCACAGAAGCTTCGTCGGGAAAGGCGAATGTATAACCGACCGGCCCCGTGGAAGCGGATCGCTACTGTCCCATCAGGTCATCATTCAGAATGCCTCGTTTTTTACGTTTGAAACCGCCTTGGAGCTTCCCAAACCGGTAGGTAAATGTCAGCATGTAACGATGCATGATAATTGCGTTGGTAGAAACCATCGAAAATTGGCTGACTTCGGTTACGGTTCGGTTCTGACGGCTTGGGATAAACGGGCTTACGGCGGAAAATGTAAAATCCCCCTTTTTGTCTTTCAGGAAACTGTAATTCAATGACAGGTTGTGAGAAAAGAAACCGATGCTCCGCGCCTGGAAGGATAGGGACGCGGAAGTATAGGATGCGGCTGCATTGGCGCGCAGCGATTTTGTAAAGGTATAGCCGGCGCTGAATAAGCTACTGTACGTCAGTCCGTCACTCGATGTCTGTCTTTGGTCGGTCCTGCTCCTGAACCTTCGGTAATTGATACTGTTGTTCAGATTTATAAAAAGCTTTCCAAAAAAAGTGGAGCTAATCCCCAGAGACAGCCCCGAACCTGATTCACTCCCGACGTTACCAAAGGTAGTACGAGCCACCGTGTCGGCACCGATGGTGGTGAACTGCAAAATCGCGTTGTTGGTAAAGTTGTGATTGAGGTTTAACGAAAAATTGGTTTTACCTGTAAACGTATTAAAGTTCAGGTTCACTACATGGCTGACAGTCGGATTGAGCGACGGGTTACCGTAAAAGATATTATAGGGATTTTGGTTATTCACAAATGGGTTGATGAAAAAGAGACTAGGCCGCTGTAACCGCTGATTATACGATAAAGACAGATTGGTAGATGTGCCAAACTTTCGTGAAAAGGTAGCATTTGGCACTACATTGAAATAATATTGATTGGCCAGGGTACCGGTTGTCCTGAAATTCGCCGCAACCCTCGTCTGCTCCACCCGGGTGCCCGTCCTCAACAACCAGGGGCCCCATTTCAATGAAACGGACACATAGCCGGCATTGATAGTCTGCCGGTTGTCGTACTGGTTGGTCAGGCTGGAATCACGTGTAAACAGACTGGTACCGGCCAACTCGCGGTCAAAAAAATAACTGCTGTTATTGGAGCGCAAAATGGTCTTCAACCCTATTTCCAGAGAGTGATTTTTAATAGGCTGCACATAGTCTATCTGAGCCGTCCGCTCGGTAAAACGACTGCTATTTTCCGAAACTCCACCCCTCAGATAGGCGTTTAACCTCTCTGCTATGCGATTTTGGGAATGTGAACTATTCTCGTTTTCAAGCTCCCGAAACGAAAAGGTCAATAACTGCTGGCTATTCTTCTTAAACCCAAGCTGGTAGTCAAAACCCCAGTCGTGTCCGGGAGAGACCGAATTAAAGGTGTTCAGGGAACGATACGATTGCAAGGCCTTTCCGCTCATGTCCCGTATATTCACTCGCGTGTCCGACAAGCTCTCGCTAGTGGAACGGGTTGAGTTGTAATGAATGTTTAGAAGATTCCGATCGTCGACCTGCCAGCTTAATTCGCCTGATAGATTCAAATTTTCGTAGTTCCCCTTATTTTGTCCCGCCTGTTGCAGAATAGTACCAAAAAGTTTGTCAAGCCGGTCAAGGGAGTTGGTCGTGGCGGGGCGGCGGCTGTTTGCAAGACTCCATATTCCTGCAAAACCCAGGTCCCCCGCTTTGGCTTGTACCGAGCCACTGGTTACAGGCCCTCCCGGCGCTGAATAACCTGCCCGGGCCGATCCCGAATAGCCCGTTACATTCCGGCGATATGTTACGATGTTGATGATCCCGCCAATCCCTTCCGACTCATAACGGGCAGGCGGGCTCGTGATCACTTCAATACTTTTTACCGAGTTCGCGGGAAGGCTTCTGAGCGCCTCTTCCACATTGCTTACAAAAAGCGACGAGGGCCGGTTATTCAATAATACCAGAAAGCTGCTGCTGCCATTCAGTTCAATGCCATCATCACCGTTAATGGTGAGCATGGGAATCTTGCGAAAAAGCTCAAAGGTATTAAGGTTCGCGTTGGTCGGGTCGTTTGCAACGGTGTAGATCAGCCTGTCAGCTTCGTATTGAACCGGATTTTTTTGCGTAGTCACCGTAACCTCATGGAGGGAGACAGGTCGTGCCGACAGTTGCAAAGAATCCAAACGGATGTGACTGTTGGCGGTCATGGGTATACGCAGAACTTTGGACCCGTAACCCAAACAGCTTATTCGCAATTCATAGGACCCGCCCCCCGGACCTGACAGTACAAACGCTCCCTGTTTGTCTGTCAATGCCAAAGCAACCATCGAATCTGTTCCGATGCTACCCAGCAGCACGGAAACGTTGTTCACAGGAACTTTCCCGGCCGAGTCCCAAACAATACCGCTGATTCTCAAAACAGGCATTTGAGCTACCGGATCAGGCGTTTGACCCTTAACCGATCCCACTAAAGTGATACAAAAAAAAAGAACCCCGCAGCCAATGCTTCTGACTTTGTCTGTGACACAAGATGTTATGGCGCAATTGAATGGCATGGGCTATGTAAAACTATGGTGTGAAAGCCTGAATGTGCTGCAATGTCAAAACAGGCGCCAGTTATTACCAGCCCCTGTTTTGACGCCTATCGCCCGTTAGCGATCTGCTGCAAATCTGACATTTTCAATAGGAATTATTGAAGCAGGACACTCGAAGTGTTAAAGTTGACATAAAGACCACCTGTTGAGCCGGTTGGCGTTACAGAAGAATAGGTACCGTTGGCACCCTCTCCTAAGCACGCACCGCCTACTTCCGGTACCACGCCATCCGTCGTAACTGTCCCCAAACCAGTCAAATTAAAACCGGTAATCTTGCCCAGGTTGTTTCTTCTAGCTTCGTAAGCGATGGTCGAGTTGACCACGGTCGTTTTGTTGAAGGTTACATTATGCGTTTTCTCACCTCTTGTTCCTTCGCCAGTAACCCACGTGCAAACCGCGTCGTATGAGTCGGTGGAATTATAAGTGAAAGTTACGGCGGGTGCGTTAATCTGCAGCGCCGCATCATTCCAGCCGAAGGCGAGCTGCACATCACCCTTGCCTACAAAGCCAATTCCGGTAGCCGGGTCAAAAGTAACGCTTACTGCTTTCCCTTTACCGTCAGGAAGGGTACCGGCGGTAGCTACGAAGTTTACTGCCAGAACAGTAATAAGGATAGAGGCGGTGGTTTGAAAAAACTTTTTCATGATTGAATAATTAAATGGTTAAAATGAGAGAAGGGAGAAAATGTTAATCAGCATAAGAACTTTAAATACAAATTGCATTTAAAATATTCCAGAGCTTCAACAATAAAATATTGCGATAAATCTAAGTATTAGTTTTTGTATTACTACAACAACTAGTTGAAATATTTTTGTAACCAAAATTACACCAATATATTATTTATACATTCTTACACTATCAAAAGAAAACTATTTCTAGTACACAATAGATATACTTCGCATTTTTTAGACACTTCATCAATATATTTTTGGGTATAGCCTACAAATGAGATGACAAAAACAAATTAAAAAGTACGATCAGATTAATTTATAGGTACAAAACAATCGAACAATTCAATGATTATCAATAACTTAAAACATTAGTAATTCATCTGGTATTAGTCTAATGAACATGCGGAAAATACCGTTAAATAAGTTTTATCAGTTACTCCATTTAAATATTATAATTCCAGCTAACATTCTTTTTATAACTCAGGTTTTATCGAAATGCATTACAACAAATGCGAAGCATTTATTCCTGGCATAAGCTTAGAGATCTGTATCTTTTTGATATTAAGAATAATGAAAAGAGACGATCGCTTATTGCCCGGCGGATTATTGGAAATATTTCAAAGACAAGCTTCCACTCGTAACTATTTTGACGGTTTTCGTATGGTGATATAAAGAATGATCAACAGAAAGTAACCGGACCAGATATTCCCGACTACTTTACACCGCGGGTCACCGACAAGTTTGCCTCACGGCATACAGTCCTCTCCCGCAAGCCCTGCCATTTCGGTCACATTCACAACAATATCCGCGTCGGGCTGCCGCGAAACAGAATCGCCCCGTGTTCACTCCCCATTTTCCAGGTAATGGCGAATGTACCATTTGGCTTTTTTCAATAAAAAATATTAGTAAATAGTGCACCACCGGACTCTTTCTACTGCATATTTATTGGCTGCGAAGTCCCGACCCCGGACAGGAAACAAGTCGACAACGCGACACGCTCCGTTCGGGCAATCGCCTGATTCAAATCCGGCGAAAACACGTTTCAAGTTTTTTTTCAACTACACCTAACGAACTAGTTTATGAAAAAAAAACAATTCTACTCATCGCTTAATTTTGCCCGAAAACAACTTGCTCAGCTTGCGTGTGCCCTGGTGGTCGCCATGACCTGCTGCGTATGCGCCGCTGCACAACCCGTCTCCGGAATCGTGCTGGATGAATCGGGGTCGGGCCTGCCTGGTGTAAGCGTCGTCGTGAAGGAGACGGCAAACGGTACCACCACCGACACGAAAGGGAAATTTCAACTGGATGTGCCCGGCGAGAACCCAACCCTTGTTTTCAGCTTTGTCGGGTACGCTACTCAGGAAGTCCTCGTCGCCAAACGTACGAGCATTACCGTTAATATGGTGGTCGAAGATCGCCTGATGACCGAGGTGGTCGTGGTAGGTTACGGAACCCAGCAAAAAGTAAACGTCACAGGCGCAGTGGGCGTGGCAGATGCGAAGCGTATCGAGAACCGCCCCATTGCCAACACCGGCGAGGGGCTTCAGGGCGTAATACCCAACCTGAACATTACGGTCCGCAACGGAGACCCAGCTCAATCACCCACGTTTAATATCAGGGGCTATGAATCGATCAACGGCGGTGCTCCGCTGATCCTGGTAGACAATGTCCCGATGGACATCAACCGGATCAACCCCAATGATATCGAGAGCATCAGCGTGCTGAAAGATGCCTCCGCGGCGGCCATCTACGGTGCCCGTGCCGCATTTGGTGTCGTGCTCGTCACTACGAAAAGCGGCAAATCGGGGAAGGTACTGGTGAATTTCGGTACCCAGTTCTCCCTGGCCAAACCCATTTTCAACATGGATGTGGTGACCGATCCCTACCAGTTCGTACTGGCCCGCAATGCGGCCAACATCCGGACCCTGGGCGCACCGAGCTATAACGACCAGTTCGTAACAGCTGTCAAAAAGTACTCGGAAAACCCCATTCCTGAAAACGAATGGGGCGTCGTGGACGGCGCGCTTCAATACTACGGCTATAACCGTTACCAGGAAAAGATCATGACTGATTACGCTCCCACCAACCAGCAGGATTTGTCGATCTCGGGCGGTGGCGAGAAATCCAAATTCTTCTTTTCATTCGGACGGTACAGCAAGGACGGTTATCTCCGCTACAATAATGAGAAGTTCAAACGATACAACATCCTGATGAAAGCCGATTTTCAGGTGAATAAATGGCTTAACCTGTCAGAAAAAGTGGTTTTTAACTCTCAGAACAGCGATAAGCCGCACTTTTATAACTGGGACGTAAACATCAACTCACTGGCCAGGGTGAACCCGCTGCAAGCGATACAGTTTCCGGATTTGCCGTATTACATGACACCCGGAGATCACGACAAATACGCGCCTTTGATCGGCAAGTATTTCGGCGGAACGAACTTTTTCCCCTACCTGCTCGACGGCGGACGGGAAACCTTCACCAAAAACGACCTGTGGCTCTCGCAGGAGGCGGTGCTCACGCCCCTGCCCGGTTTGAAGATCACGGGGAATTTCTCTTACAATATCTACAATAATATCTATCAGGATGTTCAGAGCAAGGTGGAGATAGTGTCCCAGGATTTGAAAGAAGCCAATCCGATCAGTTATGGTTTCAGCGGTGATGACTGGATCAAGAATGTCAACGATTACAACCGGTATTATGTACTCAATACATTCGCGGAATATACATTTCAAAATCTGGGCAAACATCAACTGATGGCGCTGGTGGGTTATAACCAGGAAATGGGTAACTACCAATCTGCTACCGCTCAGGCCCGTTCGCTGATCACCCCGCAGGTTCCCGACCTGAATACCACCACCGGCACACAGCAGACGCTTGGCGGTCGGTCGCAGGTGGCATTACGCGGCGTATTCTACCGGGTGGCTTACAACTATGCCGATCGGTACCTGCTCGAATTCAATGGCCGCTATGACGGCACATCGCGCTTTCCTAAAAACGACCGGTTTGGCTTTTTTCCATCCTTCTCGGCCGGATGGCGGGTCAGCAATGAGAAGTTTATGGACGGCACCAGCAGCTGGCTGGATAACCTTAAACTGAGGGGCTCTTTTGGAACACTCGGGAACCAGATCATCCAGAACCGTAGCACCGGCGCTCAAATCTATTACCCGTCCGTCTCAACGATGGGTTCGGGGCAAGCTCCCTACATTTTTGCAGGCTCGCTGATTCCCTATGTTTCGGCAGCCGGCCTGGTGAGCCCGACGCTCACCTGGGAGTCGGTTACTTCCAAAAACATCGGCCTTGACCTGACTATTTTAAGAAGCCGGCTGGATATGTCGTTCGACCTTTACACCCGCGACACCAAAAAAATGCTGATGAACGTGGCTTATCCGGACATTCTCGGCACGACGGCTCCCCAGGAAAACGCCGCAGACCTGCGCACCAAGGGATGGGAACTGTCGCTGACCTGGCGGGATAAGATCAAAAGCGACTGGAATTACGACGTTACCCTGGCCCTTTCCGATGCCAGCGCGACCATCACCAAGTTCCGCAACCCCTCCGGCGCGTTGCCCAATGAAGGCAGCGGGATTTATTACGAAGGCCAGAAACTGGGTGAAATATGGGGGTACCAAACCGTCGGGATATTTCAGTCCTCCGATGCGGTGGCTGCGGCCCCCAACCAGTCGCGACTGGGCAACAACTGGCGTGCGGGCGACATTCAATACGCCGATCTGAATGGCGACGGCATCATCAGCTCGGGCAATAACACCCTGGGTAACCCGGGCGACTACAAGATCATCGGCAACTCCTCGCCCCGGTACACCTACGGGATCAATGCTAGCATCGGCTACAAAGGCCTGCGCCTTACCGCATTTTTCCAGGGTATCGGGAAAGCGGATTACCTGCCCAATAACGGAAACTGGAACTGGTTTTATCCCTTCAACGCAGGGCACGTAGAAAAGTATTACATCACCGACACGTGGTCGGAGACCAACCGGGATGCCTATTTCGCAGCTCCGCACATTTCTACCAGCGATAAAAAGAACATTCTGCCGCAATCGAGGTATGTTCAGAACGCCTCTTACCTGCGGGCCAAGAATATCATGCTCAGTTACACATTACCGTACGATCTGACGGGCAGGATCGGAATTTCGCGCGCACAGGTATTCGTGTCGGGAATGAACCTGTTCGAATTCTCGAAAATCCGCAAACCGCTCGATCCTGAAACGATCCGGACGCCGACGATCGAGTACCCTATGCAGCGTATCGGCACGATCGGGATCAATATATCCTTTTAAGCGGGCTGAATGCAATACCCGATCTTGCCCTTTTTCGCGGGAAATGCATTGCAGCTAAGCGCATTAATACACAAATATTCAGTTGATTATAAATCAAATTTGTATGAAAGATATATTCTCAAAAACCATAGCGGTCATGGTACTGCTCTTGCTGGCGGGCTGTAACGATGAGTTTCTTGACCGGACGCCGATCGATAAAATTACCAACGCAACCTACTGGAATACTGAAAGCGATCTGGCGGTCTACAACAACAGCCTTTACAACATTGCGCGCAACGACTGGAAGATCCCTATTATGATGGGCCACACCGAGGGATTCGACAGCCACTTCGGCAATATCTGGTCAATCGACGAGCTCTCGGATAATATGGCCCCGCGCGAGCCGAGACACAACTTTTTCCAGCAGATCCGCGCGGGAAAATACAATGTACCTTCCAGCCCCGACTGGTTTGGTTACCAGGGTTGGGATTTTGTCAGGGCCATCAATGTGGGGCTTGCCAATTACGACCGCGCCAAGGTAAGCCAGGCTGTCAAGGACAAATACATTGCCGAAGCGCGGCTTTTCCGCGGATGGTTCTACGCCGACAAGGTACAGAAATATGGCGATGTACCTTTTGTAGAAAAAGAGCTGACGATTGATTCCGAGGAACTTTACGCCGCCCGCACCCCGCGCGCGGAAGCCATGCAGAAAGTACTCGAAGACCTGAATTTCGCAAGCCAGAAGCTGCCTAACAATTGGGGAGATGGCAATGCACCCGGCAGGATCAACCGGTGGGGAGCATTGCTGGTCAAGGCCAGGGTGTGCCTCTTCGAAGGCACCTTCAACAAATACCACGCAGCGGGTGACTCCAAAATGTGGCTGGAAGAAGCTGCCAAAGCAGCCGCGGAATTAATGGATACCGGCCCTTACCGCATTTACAGCACAGGCAAACCCCAGAGCGACTACAATGCCTATCACCGGATATTGGACCTGGCTGGTAACTCCGAGGTGATTTATTGGAGAAAATACAAAACCGGGGTCATTAACAACCACGTCCAACAATATTTCAGTTACACCGGCGGCGCGACAAAGAGCCTGGTGGAAGATTATCTCTGTACCGACGGACTGCCCATTACATTATCACCGCTGTATAAAGGCGACGAAACGATCGAAAGCACCTTCGAAAACCGCGATCCGCGCCTGCGCCAGACTATTCTGCATCCCGAGGACACAGGTATCTACAAATACCATCTGGCCGACGGCCGTGCGTATCCGATGCTGGAAGGTATGCCCGGCGGAGGCTTTAAAACGACTACGGGGTATCACATTATCAAGCATTACAATGCCGATGATATGATTGGAAAGGCCTACAACACCGGCGAGTCACCGGCTATTACCCTCCGCCTGGGTGAAGCGCTTTTGATTTATGCGGAAGCGACGGCGGAACTGGGTACCATTAGCCAGGCCGATCTTGACAAGACCATCAATAAACTCCGCGACCGCGTAGGCATGCCGCACCTGCTGTTGTCCAAAGTCCCTGTCGACCCGCGTTACACCAAGGACGGTATCTCGCCGATCATCGCGGAAATCAGGCGCGAACGCCGAATCGAGCTGTTCATGGAAGGCCACCGGTATGCCGACCTGATCCGCTGGAAGCAGGGTAAAAAACTGGAAATCCCCGCCATGGGTATCCGGTGGAACGACGCAGCGAAAAAACGCTTCGCCGGTACCACCATGAAATCGGACATTGACCCTGTTTCCGGCAAAGAATACATCGCGGTGTACAAAGGTACCGACTACGAGATACCGGTTTTCGATGAAAAGAAGCATTATCTCTGGCCGATCCCGCTGAATACGCTCGCGCAGAATCCCAAAATCAAGCAAAACCCGGGTTGGGAGTAATATAGGGCATCAGTTTCATCCGACCGGTCACCATACCGGTCGGATGGTTTTTAAACCAATACACATCCATCAATATGAAAAGAGCGCTGACAATACTGGTTGCCCTGCAACTGTTCACCTTCACCCGCCTTGCTGCACAGCCCGCTGTGGACAGCAGCCAGATCCTCAAAACACTCCGGCAAGATCATCCCCGGCTTCTCCTATTGAAAGGCGAGGAGAAAGCCCTCCTTACGCAAATCCGGAAATACCCGCAATGGCAAACCCTGCACAAGGCGATCCTCGATGAATGCGACCGAATGCTTGACGTAGCGCCGGTCGAACGGATCAAGATCGGTAAACGCCTGCTGGACAAATCCAGGGAGTGCCTCCGGCGCGTTTTCATGCTTTCCTATGCCTACCGTACCACCGGGGAAGCGAAATACCTGGCGAGGGCCGAAAAAGAGCTGCTCGTGGTAGCAGCATTCGAAGACTGGAATCCCACGCATTTTCTGGATGTAGCTGAAATGACGATGGCGGTCGCTATCGGCTACGACTGGCTATACGAGAAGCTGGGCGAACCGACCCGCACCCGCCTGCGCGAAGCAATGCTTACCAAGGGCATTAACCCCTCGCTGGACAAGACCTACAACTGGTTTTTGTCGGCCGAGCACAACTGGAACCAGGTTTGCAATGCCGGGATCACCTTTGGGGCGCTGGCAATCGCCGAGCATGAGCCTACCATTGCCGCCCGGATCGTCAAACGGGCGGTGGGGTCGGTACCCAAGGCCATGCTACACTCCTACAAACCCGATGGCGCCTATCCCGAAGGATTCAGCTATTGGGGTTATGGAACAAGTTTCAATGTGTTGCTGATATCCGCATTGGAAAAGGCATTGGGGACGGACTTCGGGCTTTCCGGTTCCGACGGTTTTTTAAAAACGGGCGCATTCATGCAGCACCTGGTAGGGCCAACAGGCATGGCACACAACTGGGGCGATAGCGGCTTAAAAGAAGGCCTCACTCCTGCTCTGTTCTGGTTCGCACAACGAACGCAGGATCCGTCCTTGCTATGGGGACAGAAAGCGCTGCTCTCCTCACCCGGCCAGACGGAAGTCAAAAACCGAATTCTGCCTGCATTGCTGATCTGGGGAACGCAAACCGAGCTTTCCGCCGTACATGCACCGACCCAAACATTCTGGGCAGGCCAGGGTCCTTCGCCCGTTGCACTCATGCGAAGCTCCTGGGAAAAGCCCCACGCGGTGTTCCTCGGCGTGAAAGCAGGCTCACCGGCGGTCAACCACGCTCATATGGATGTGGGATCTTTTGTAATGGACGCCCTTGGCGAGCGCTGGGCCATGGATTTCGGCATGCAGGACTACAATTCACTCGAATCCAAGGGCGTGGATCTTTGGAACCGGGCACAAAACTCCCAGCGGTGGGAAGTGTTCCGGCTGAATAATTTCGCCCACAATGTGCTATCGTTTGACGGCCAGCTGACCAACGCGAAAGGCTACGCCAGGATTGACGGCGCCTTGGGAGAAGGCGCAAATATGCTCGTAACCACCCATTTGACGGAAATGTATCAGGATCAGGCCAAAGCGGTCAGGCGCGGACTGGGAATTATCGACCAACGGTACGTCGTAGTGCGGGACGAGATCGAATGCGGCCCGAAAGAAACCACCATGCGCTGGAACATGCTCACCAGCGCCGATGTACGGATTGTCGACGGGAAAACCGTAGAGCTTTCGCAGAATGGCAAGAAAATGTTGCTCATTTTCGATACACAAACGCCGATCAGCATTAAAACATGGCCTACCACTCCGCAGCATGACTACGACGCCCCGAATCCCGGGACGACATTTGTAGGTTTTGAAGCGAAGTTGGGGGCTAATACTCATCATAGTTTTTCGTCCTACTTATCCGAATCCCGCGATGTAGCCCCCACTAAACCCCTGGCTGATTGGCCCGTAAAGCCATTGTAATGATTGCCACATCTCCTTAACAAGGATTGATATCCATAGTCAGCGAACCGTCTTTTTGTTCAGGGTCAGTGCTTTAAATGGGGTAACCTGCTACTTTCCTGCTTATTGATGATACTATTTTTCACAAACTGGTACATTTTGAAAAATTGTATTAGTATTATCAATACATTCCAAACCCACCATTATGAAAGCCGTTGAATTCCACCTGCCGCAGGACGTCGACAAGTCCTTCATTGTGTTTCAGGAAACCGGTGATTTCTTCCCCGCACCCTGGCATTACCATGCTCATTACGAATTTGTTATGATCAACAAAAGCACCGGAAAACGGATGGTGGGTGACCATATCGGCTATTTTGAAGAGGATGATCTCGTGTTTATGGGCTCCCTGCTGCCGCACGTGTGGGTCAACGACCCGATCTACCTCGAACGCCGCGCGCCGGAAAAAGCCGATGCGCTGGTGATTCATTTCACGGACGATTTCCTGGGAGAAGATTTTATGAATATTCCGGAAATCGACAATTTTAAAAAGATACTCAAACTTGCTGAGCGTGGCATGGCTCTCCGGGGTGAAACTCGTTCGAAAATCAATGTGCTCATCCGCCAGATGCCCGCGCAAAACGGTTTGAAAAGGTTGTCGTCGCTGATGCTGATCTTCGATATCATGTCCAGTACAACCGAATACGACCTTTTGGCCAGCCCGCGCTTCGTCCAGAACTTCCATTACGATTCCTCCGACCGCTTCAAAAAGATCACCGGCTACATCATGCAGAACTTCGACAAGGACATAAGCCTCGCCGAAATCGCGTCGGTGGGCAATATGGGGGTTACGGCATTTTGTAACTTTTTCAAGGAACAGTTCCGGGTGACATTCGTGGAATACCTCACCACCGTGCGCATAGGGCATGCGTGCAAGCTCCTCTCGCTGAACGACCGCAATGTAGTGGAAGTCGCTTACGAATGCGGGTTCAATAACCTCGCGAATTTCAACCGGCAGTTCAAAAAGCTCAAAAATATGACACCCAGCGATTACCGGAAGACGTTGATCGTCCGGTAATCGCCGGGTGCTTTCCTGAAATATAGTATCAGCGGGCGAGTTGGTGAACGAGTTTCAGCAGTTGTTCGCGGATGCGTTCTTCCGAGCCCGCTTCGAGGCAGCTGTACCGGCAGCGCCAGGTTTCGTAACCGCCTTTTTGTATTTCGTGTGCCGGCGGTACGTAGCCCGCATTGCCATTCGCCATCGTGATGGTGAAATAGTGGTCGATGCCGGCTTCCGCTTTGAGATACAGCCCTGTTTCGGAGAAGAACTCGCCCGCCAGCCCGCCGATCACTCCGTTACCGATCCGAAATGCCTGCACAGGACAGTCTTTTACCGACGGCATTTCATTAAGCAGCAACTGCTCCCGGGCATATATTTGCCGGAGTCCTTCCCCATCCGGCTCAATGGTCTCGAAAAGGGCCTTAGCCACGCGTCCGGCTGCTTCCTGCAATTCAGGTTCGGAAGGTTTTACAATGGCAGCGGTTAATGGTTCGTAAAGGCAAACAAGCGCGGGGTCTGTCTGCCATTGCAGGTTATCCAGCTGCGCCAAAAGCCGATCGGCCAGGTCGTGACCAATAAGCTCGCTTTTTTGAAAATGCGCTTTCGGGTATCGGTCGCTGTGCTGGAAATCCCAGATGTTGACGTCGCCGCTGGTGCCGTTGCTCATTATGCCCACGAATTCCTCTCCCGCGCGCAGGCATTCGCGCAGCCGCTCCGAAAAATAGCCGAAGTAATCCGCCGAAATGGTGCCGTTCTCCCAGTCACCGACATAATGCAATGAATAGTTGGCCAAAATGCTGATCCATCGTCCGTCGAGCCCCTGCACAGCCAGGAAGCCCAGCTCGGGGTCGGTTGGTGCCGGGCTATGGTCGATCCATTCCTCCACACCGAATGGATTGGTTTTGACCTCATCCGCTTCTCCGGTAACCGGGTTGACGGGTACGTAACCCGGCTTCATCCGGTAGCGGCGGCACAACACATGCTCGGGCGCCATCACCGATCCGAATGCGGTTCTGGCGGGTTTCAGGCGCTGTAACGCCGCTTCCACGGCGGTTACGATCTGCCCCGGCAGCCATTTTTCATAGGCCGGGTCGACACTCCCCAAATGGACGTCGGCCACCGAACCTGCCGCGTGCGTGTGCGTACTCGATATGAGCACGTTGTCTGCTGGTATGCCCGTACGCGTGGTGACAGCAGCTTTCACCGTATCAATAAACGCTTTCGGCATCACACAAATGTCCACCACCACCAGGGCGACGGTTGTTTCGCCTTTCCGGAGCACCAGCGCTTTCGCAAACAGATTGTCGTGAATGTAGGTCGCGTAATGTGTGACGAAGTCGCCATTAATGCGCGTCCCGAGCGGCGGCGTAGTTTTCACGCGCGCGCTCCCGGCGAGAAATGAAGTCGAAGAGTTTGACATTCAATTTTTGATTAACCAACAACTGAAAAGTTAACAGCTCATTGCCACGCATTTCGCAGGAACCGAAGCCAGTTCTGACTGAAAATATTGTCGATATCCTCGTCCTTATACCCCCGATCGCTCAGGATCGCTTCAAACTTTTGCAGGTCGGCGATGGAGTTCAGGTCCCAGGGCGACTGTTCGGTACCGAAAATACCGTCCAGATCGCTGCCGATGGCCACGTGCTGGCTGTTACCGGCGATCTGGCAGATGTGGTCCCAATGATCGGCCAGATGGGCGAGGCGGATGTCCAGCTGCCACGGATCAGAAACCATGTCGATAAACCGGATATCCATCGCCCAGCAGTCCAGCATCCCGCCGATCACCGCCCCCCTGCCGATAAGCCTGCGAATCTGTTCGTCGGAAAGCTGCCGCTGGTTGGGCACGATCCTGCGTACGTTGTGGTGGCTCGACCAGACCGGCCCCTCATAAAAATCCATCACCTGATCGAATCCCTCATCGGTCAGATGCGTCGTGTCGAGGATCATATGCAGCTTCGACATTTCGCGCATCAGCTCAAAGCCCAGCGGCGTCACCGGCCCCTGCATTTTCGTACCAGGGGCATAACGCCCCGGCCCGAAATGCGAGAGCCCCACGGCCCGCAGACCATAGTCATAGGCCCGGTTCAGGTACGAAACATCCACCAGCGAATCAGCCCCTTCGAGGCTCAGAATATAGCCCACAGGCCGTTTTTCATTCTCCGTCAGCGGCTGCGCCCACCGTTTCAGATGGTTTTCCAAGCCTGTAAGGTCCGTGATCTGCACCATTTCGCCGAGCGCTTCCATTTCGCGGTACCAGGCTAGCTGCGCCTGCGTCATGGCCCAGGCCTGCTGCGGCGAGTTCCACCCTGCCAATGAGCTGCCATACGGCGAGTAACGGGCCAGTTGCGTGGCCACCACAATGCCGATATTGCCCTTACGCAGCTCCGGAAGGCATACCGTGCCTTTGCCCCGGTCGTTCTTATCCTTCATATTCATTTCCCGCTGACGGATCTCGTCCAGCGGTCGCGAGAGGTCGCGGTTCCATTCAATGGCGTTCATCGCCAGGTCAAGGTGGGCATCGAATATCAGCCTGCTCATGTCAATGGGCTCCGTTTCTAAGATTTAACACCGTTTCTTCGGCATGGTGATACTTCGTGATCAGTTCGCTGATCTCACGGCTGAATTTACCCGAAAGGTCCCGCCATTTCCCAGCCTCACCCGGTGCATAGCTGTAAAAGCCTTTCCCGGCATCCATTCCCCATTCTTTATTGACAATCATTTCTTTAAAAAACAGTGGCAGCTCCGTGTCCCGGGCGAGCTCGCGGTTGAGCTCCTTCATCACCATTCCGTAGGCATAGGTACCCATCAGGTCCATATAGCGCAGGTTTCCGGCAAAGGGCAGGTAATACCCGGCGTCGTTACGGCACGCGCGGTCGACGTCCTCCACATTGGCATATCCATTTCCAACCAGGAAAAGCGCCTCCCGGATCAGGGCACCCATCAGGCGCATACGGATGCCCGTATTGCCGTGGATCACGTACGGGTCTTTGTTCCAGGTTGTCCTCGCGATATCGGCAAGATACCCGGCATGTGAGGGGTGGGTAAGGTTATTGGTAATGATTTCCAGAAAAAACGTTGAGTCTGCCGGTTCCGTCCAGTTCAGGCTGATGATGCGTCCGGGATACAGTGCATGCTCCTGCAATGTGTCGAGCCCGATGGTTTCGGTGTTAATGCAGATCAGTGTTTCAACCGGTACACATTTCTCAACCTCACGGATCAGGCACTTTTTGATATCTGAATTCTCTTCGGTAACCAGTATCGCCAACCGGATATCTTCCGGCAACGCTCCGTCCAGGTCGTCGAGCACCGCCCATCCTCCCTGAACCAAACAGTTGGCAATGCTGCCCGCTATCGGATGGGTTCCCAGCAGCAGCACCGGTTGGTTGCTTTGCCCCCTTTGTTTCATCGGTTCAGCTTTGTTTAGATCTGTCTTAACACCTTTTCGGCGGCAGCAATAGCTTGCTCAATATCTTCGTCGGTGTGCACGGCGCTGATATACCACAAGCCCCGGCCAATGACCCGCACGCCCTCGTCATGCACGGCAGCGATGAATTTGCCCAGTTTGGCCTTGTCGGCCGTCAGGGTATCGCGGTAATCACTGTTTTTTTCCAACGATGTGAAACTCGTCGCGAGCATAGGGCCCGGCCCCTGGATGAGCATCGAATGCCCGCTATCGGCCGCGGCTTTCCGCAAGCCGGATATCAGTTTTTTTCCCAAACGGAACATTCGTTCGTGCGGCCGCTCCTTTTCCAGCACGGTAATGGTTGCCAGAGCGGCTGCCACCGTGGGGTTCCCGGCATTCATCGTCCCGGCATGGATCACCTTCGCCTGCTCGATCAGCTGCATCCATTCGTATTTCCCCGCAATAGCACTGATCGCGTAGCCGCTGGCGATGGCCTTCGCAAATATGGAAAGGTCGGGCGTGATGCCGAAATACTGCTGCGCGCCGCCCAGTGAGAGGCGGAAACCGGTAATGACCTCGTCGAAGATCAATGCCACATTATGTTCCGTACAAATATCCCTCAATCCCTGCAAGAAGCCGGGGTTGGGCTCAATGCAGCCGCTGTTACACATCACCGGCTCGGTAATGATAGCGGCGATCTCATGGCCGCGTTCGGCGATGGTTCTGGCTACGAGGTCAAGGTCGTTCCAGGGCAGAATGATAAATTCATTCTCGACACCCTCCGGCAGTCCTTGCGTCCAGGGGAATACATTCGGATACTCGCGGCTACCCAATGCTTCCGCCGACGGCGCGCTGATACCCCAGCAAACATTGTCCATCCAGCCGTGATAATGCCCCTCGAAACGGAGGAATTTGTGCTTGCCTGTTTTCGCCCGCGCTACGCGGAAAGCCGTTTGCACCGCCTCCGAACCATCGAGGCAAAAACGCATCAGCTCGGCCGAAGGGATCAGCTGGTTCAGTTTTTCAGCCAGCTCGATTTCGCGGATATGCTGGCCGGCAAAGAGCTGGCCCTCCTGCGAATACTCGTTGACTGCGCGCAGCACTTCGGGGTGCGAATGGCCGAGGATCAACGGCCCCTGGCTCAAAGTGAAATCGAGGTATTCGTTGCCATCGACGTCGTAAATCCGGCTGCCGCGCCCGTGCGTGTAGAAGAGCGCGTGCGGATGGTTGTATTTCCTGAATTCGGAAGAAACGCCGCTGGCGAGCACCTTTTTGGCCCTTTCCAGTAGTTCGGCTGATTTCTGGTAGCTTTTCATTGTAAATAGGCTTTTACTTTTCCGGCAGAATATTCCGCCGCTAATTGATGTATCTCCCGGTTGAAGCGGGCAAAGGCATCGTCCCACTGCCGGCCCTCGCCGGGCTCATAAGGGTAAAGTCCGTGGTCGTTATGGACGCCCCGCGCACCTTCGCGCACCATTCGCTGCATGATTTCGGGCACTTCGGTGCTGTTGCTGAGTTGCGGAAACAGGCGGGGCAGGATCGCGTTGAAATCTTTCAGACCCAGGTAATCCATGCGTCTGAAAATACCCATCAACGTCATCCACGAACCCGCATCATACCGGAACGCCTTGTCCACATCCTCGGCGGTGGCATGGCCGGTCTCGATCTGACTGAATATCTCGCGGTATACCGCATACATCAGACGGTTGGTAATGAACCCGCGGATGTCTTTCCGAAGCAGCGTCGGCTCCTTGCCCCACCGGTGTGCCAGCCGGAAAACACGTTCGGCAAAAACCGGGTCTGTTTGCTCGCCGCAGGTAATTTCCAGGAACCGGGTCATGAATGCTGGCTCGGCCCAATGAATACCCAGGAAACGGGCCGGGGTATCGATATGCTTTTGAAGCTCGCTGATGGGAATGGCCGAGGTGTTGCTGCCTACAATGCAATCTGCGGCCACAACGGCGGTAATTTTTGCATATACCGATGCCTTGATTTCCGGCCGCTCGATCACACATTCGATCACAAGCTGGCAACCGGCCAATGCGGCGTAGTCTTCCGAAACGGTAAGCATGCCGAGGTATGGCGGCAACGCACCGACCAACCCGGCTTCCCGGCATTGGCGAAGCTGTCCTTCGATCCGCCCGGGGGCTTCTGCTGCATCGGATGCGAGGGGTGCAATGGCTTTCACTGAATGGCCCGCGACGAGCAATGCGGCTACGATGCTGCTACCCATCAGGCCCAGCCCCACCACGCCTACCGGAGGTTCGTTTATCATATCCAGGTCAGGCGGGGAGTTTGACGATGCAGTCGATCTCGACTTTGATATTTTCGGCCAGCACGGATTGTACGGTTGTGCGGGCTGGTTTGATGCCGGGGAAGTATGTAGCGTACACAGCATTGTAGCGATCAAACTCGCTGATATCCGCCAGATGTACCGTGCATTTCACGATGTTTTCCATTGAGCCGCCGGCCGCTCCGATAATCGCGGCAATGTTGTCCAGTGTGCGTGCAGTTTCCTCCTCGATTGTTCCCCGCACAAACTGCGATGTCCGAAAGTCGACGGACGCCTGGCCGCTTACAAACAGAAACCCGTCGATGAGAACGCCGTCGGAATAAGCGCCGGTGGCGAACGCCGGGTCGCGATCAGGATGAACTATCTTTTTCATAAAAACAAAATATAATTTCAAAAAATACCCTATTCACAAAAGTACGTATCACCTATCCCTGCACGCTCCTACTTTTCGCTTGATTACTGATACTATTTTTTACAGGATTTCAGGCATTCAGCCCTCCATCCATAAGAATATTTTCACCATTAATGTAAGCCCCTGCATCCGAGGCCAACAACACTACAAGCCCTTTGATGTCGTCCTGATTGGCCATGCGTCGGAGGGGCACTTTTTTACAATAGTTATTCAAAAACGCCTGCGGCTGGTTGTTGAACAGCCCGCCGGGACTAATGCAGTTGAACCGGATGTTCTTGCCCGCATTCATCTGCGCCATGTAGCGCGTCAGGTTGATCAACCCCGCGTTGTGAAAGAAATAGTCGGGCGGCAGATCGCCCATGTTTACGGTACCCTCGTAATTGGAGACATCCGGACCGAACATGCCCATCATCGAGGCGATGTTGATCACGCTGCCGCCGCCGCTTTGCACGATGAGGTCGGTCATTTCGCGCAGCAGGTCCATCATACCGGTCGCATTCACCTGCATCGACTCTTCAAACTGGCTCAAAGGGGCATTGTAGCCTTTCATAGGCCGCGACACCGCATTGTTCACAAAGCCATCGAGCCTGCCAAACCGGCCGAGCACATCCGCCTTCAATGCCATTACCGACTCATGCACTGCCTGGTCGGCCTGCATCGGGTGTACATCCAGCCCGCGCTCGCCGAACATCGCCGCTGTCTCCTGCGCCAAAGCCAGTTCCCGCGAAGTGGTGATCACCGTCGCATCCGCCTCCGCGAGGCCTTCCACAATGCATTTCCCATATTGCCCCGATCCCCCGGTCACGAGAATGACCTTGTTTTTCAGGCTCAGTAAATCTTTGACATTCATAACATTAAAAGTTTTTATGAATCAACACCTCCGCACCGCCCCTTTCCAGGCTTTCCTTCGCTCCGATGATGACCTGCATGATCTTTACTGTTTTTTCAAATGCAAGGCGCGGTTTCCCCTCCTGCACCGAGCGGATAAATTCGATGATATTGTCCCGAAACATCGCGTAGGAATTGCGGATATCGATCAACTTCCAGCCCTGCTGACCAAAAAGCGAAATCTGGAAAGTGCCCGTAATGTCCATGAAAAGGTGGAGCATTATATCTGGACCGTCGGTCATTCTGAGGTGGATAATTTCTTTGTCGGGCCGGCCGATATGCCGCACCGAATGGGGCACGGGATCTCCCAGGATGCCGAAAATACCTTCGAGCAAATGCACGCCATATTTCTTCCAATCCTTCTTGCCTACGGCCGTCACCAGCTCCATTTTTCCTAAGGATTTGATTTCCTGCCGTGCAATGCGGCATTCACTGGCATAACGCATGGACGAGCACGACATCAGGAACTTGCCTGCGCTGTGCTGCTGTGCAAACCACGCCAGGTCTTCCCGGGAGTAGGTCAATGGTTTATCAATGAAAATCGGCACGTCCGCTTCGATGAACGGCGCCGCCATTTCGCGGTGGTATTCAGGATCGTCGCGGGCAAGGATCACCGCATCCACTTCCCCGATCATCGCCTCCATGCGGGCGCATACATGCATAATGCCTGCGCCGCGTGCAATGCTTTCGGCGATTGCAGGCTCCTGCGCCCATACGTGCGTCACCTGTGCGCCGGGAATTCCCAGCGTGTCCCGGTTTGCTTCAAGGTAGGCGGTCACGGCCGGGTAACCGATGCGCACAATCTCGTCGCCGTCGAAAGCGCCGTTGATGATGGCCGACCACGAGTAAGGATGCGCATTGCCGGGACTCATCCCGATGATTCCGATTTTCAGCATTAGGTTCAGTTTTTAGCACAGCCATCCCATCCTGTCCCAATACGGCAGGTTCAGGAAATCCGGCTCGGGATAGGCCATCTGGCTGGCGGTTTGTAATATATGAGGATCCATAACAGGTCCACCGGCCGTTGCCAGCGCATGATGCAGGTATTCAGGCTTATCGATACCCACCAACACCGACGCTATGCTTTCGAAAGACAATGCAAAGCGGGTAGCCAGCCTCGGCAAATCGGGGAAATCAGGGCCCAGCAAGGTCCGGTAGCCGCCGATGTGACGCTCCACATCGGCCAGCGCCGGATGCAGGTTCTTGCCGCGGTCGCTCAGGAGGCCTTTCATCAGCACCGACCTGACCACGATACCCACGCCTTGTTCGGCGGCCGCACCGAAACACACCGCATGGCGCTGATCCATGAGGCTGAACGGCAGCTGGATCACATCCCAATGCCCTTTGTTGATCGCAATGGCCGTTTCGGACGCGAGATAGGTGGATGCTCCCGTCGCGCGAATGACACCGCGTTGTTTCAGCTCCTGAAATGTTTCGGCAATGACTTCATTTTCCAGAATTTCCTGATCCGCCTGATGGAGCATAAAAAGATCTATATAGTCGGTTTGCAGCTCGCGGAGGCTTTCGTGCAGGGAATTTTCAATGAAACTTTTCAGGGTGTGGTCCGATGGCAGCTGGCCGTCGGCTCCCCGGAAATGCCGGCACTTGGTCGCGAGCACGATTTCACTTCTTTGGGAGCTAAAAGCTTTGCCCATAATGGTCTCGCTGGCGCCGTACAGCCGGGCCGTGTCGAAAAAGTTAATACCTTTTTCCAAAGCCTCATGCAGAAGACCGATGGCCTCCTGCTCCGAAAGCATATCCTCCCGGCTATGCACACCGATACCGTAAGGCACGCCTATCTCCACCCCGCCGAATGCGATTTCGGACACCTGCAATCCGGTACGTCCCAGTGTTTTTCGTTTCATTTGGAGCCGCTTTCGAGATAGGAGGATGACTGTCCGGCTGTGGTGGCGCCGAAAGATTTTATGAGGTCGAAGCAGTAGTTTTTCAACCCTATCACGTCCGCACCGACATTCACAAACTGGTAACCCATTGAAACGAGTTCACTCAGATTGCCCGGCCCGCCTACCGTACCGGCAAACTTGCCGTGTTTACGGGCCATCTCCGCCACCCGGATACGCGTTTCGAGCAATTTGGGGTGGTCCCATACGCCGGGCGCGCCAATGCCCTGGCTAAAATCGCCGGGACCAAAGAAAAGCATATCGTAACCATCAAGTGCCGCGATCGCTTCAAGGTCTTCCAGCGGCTCGGGATCTTCGATCTGGAAAATGACAAAACGCTGCCGGTTGGCCTCTTCGAGGTATGCGTTAAAATCCATGGCAGTATATGCCCCGTCGGCATTACCGCCGTCGATAGGCCGCCGGCCAATGGGATGGAAACGCGTCATTTCGATTACCTTCCGGGCGTCGTCAAGGCTCATGATATGAGGTACCATAATGCCGGTAGCGTCGAGTTCGAGCGGGCGTACATAATCGCTGTAACTGCCACGGGGCACACGCACGAGCAGGTCCGCATCCTGGGATTTCGAAGCCCAGACACATCCGGCCAGCACCGACCAATCGAGCCCGATATGCTCCTGATCGGCCCAGACGCAATCAAAACCGGCGATTCCGGCCATCTCGGCCACGCGAGGCTCGGACAGGTTCATTTTGAAACAACTGACAATTTCGCCGGCCCGCAATTTGCGCAGCACCCGGCTTTCGCGCATTTTCAATGTCATGGTATTAAGAGTTTCGCCCTTCGTGGCAATTAAAACAATCGGTACTATTTTTCCCGCTGGCAGATTCTGATCAGGGCATAAGCCGCCGCGGCCATCACATCATAATCTGCTGCGCTGTCTTGCAGGGAATGCTTGTTCTCAAACATTCCGGTGAGCACTGGGACGGCGGCTGAATCCCCCCTTTCGGCCAGCGCCATCGCCATTTCGGAACGGGCTCCTTTTTCCGGGGAAGTACTGTATTTCATAAGCAATTGCCGTAGCTGGCCCACCTGCACATCGGGCTGCCCGCCGGACGTTACCCAGGCCGCGCTCAACAGATATACTTTTGTCGGCGAGTCATCAGGTTCTTCGAGCGCGGCGCGGGCCAATAGCTGCCATTGATCTGCTTCCAAATCCCCAAGCTGCCGTAGTGCATAGGCCGGGATCGTTTTGCCAGGCCCATGCGAGCCGGACGGCGATGCCAGATTCCCGATCAGTTCCTGCTTCACCTTTTGCCGCTCCTGCTCCGAGTGAAAAGCCGTACTCCAGAGCGCGTATATTGCCAGCGAAGGCACATTGCTACTAATCGCCCGGCGCGTAATTTCAGGCGCCTCGGCAAGTGTCGATTGATGGAGTTTTGCCAGGGTTTCGGCTGCGTGAATACGGTCCCGGCCCTGTTCGTCGAGGAAAGCTTCCTTAATTTTACCGGACCATATTTGCCTGTCGGCTTCCCCACGCGAGGCCTGGTGCAACACGCGCCAAATTCCCACGCGGTATTGCGGCTTGTTCCCCAAGCGCGTTTCTTCTTTCAGGAACACTTCTCTGACGCCCTCCGGGTAACCCGCCCAAAGCAGATATTCGGCGGCATGTACTTTCACCCATTCCTGCTGTTCGTGCAACACCTTTTGCAGCAATGCGACATAGGTCTTTTCCCGACCGGGGCGCTGCGCCAAACCAACCGATAACACACTCATGAGCAAAAGAGTAAGAAGCAATCGCATATTCTGACATTCTTTAAAATCTTTTCGAACCTTAGGTTCACCCGATAGATTCCGGAATCAAGTGGAATGGTAGCCATTGCAATGCCGGTTTAATTGCCAGTTTGCAGAATGGTCCCGGCGATATGCCTTGTGCCGTTCCCGATGTTGAAATAATAGGTAACAAGCACCTCTTTCGGGTTCAATTGTACCGCCCAGGGATAGCCGATGTCGCTGCCGCCGCCATCCTCCCGCAAAACGATTTCCTTTGAAGTAGCAAAATCAGTACACTCCGCATTCAAAATCCGGGCGCGTATGCCATAGGGCTTGTGCCTGTACCCGTACACGAGCAACACGCGCTTGTCGGGCAGGCGCATCGCCTGCATGGGATGTCCCTGAAAACCCATTTGCTCCCATTTGCCGAATGTCTTTCCGCCATCTGTCGATCGCGCAATGCAGGCCTGGTCGTTCATCTCCGCCGTCCGCAGGAAAGCCACCAGGTCGCCTTTGGGTGTTTCGTAAATGGATGTCTCGTTAAACGACGCTTTTTCATCGGTAGCCACGACGCTGCTGTATTTCCAGCTCATCCCTTTATCCTCCGACACGAGCAAATGGTTGGAGGTACGCTTCGGCTTGTTCGATTCGCTGGCGGCTACCACCCAGAATATCCTCCCGTCTTTCCCTTCATACATCGCTCCGCGATTGTACGCCGCGACGGGTTTCCCGAAGGGGTCCAGGTTTATCTCGGGCTGCACGCGCGGGGGGTAAATAGGCCCTTTCCAGGTTTTGGCACCGTCGGTCGAGCGCAGGATATAACCGCCGAGAAACACCGCTCCGGAGGTCTCGAAATAGGGCTGTTTAAGACTTTCCATGCCGTCCGGTCTGAGAAATGCCCATCCGTAACTGGCACACAACAACGTACCGTCCTTTAATTGCAGCAGGCAAGGATCCTGTGAGCCGCCGAAAGGGTGTGCGTACAGCAACTCCGGCTCTTGCGTCCAGGTGACGCCATCCTTCGACTTTACAGTGACCAGATAGCTGTTGGGATCCACGTGGCTGCTGGATTTCTCGCCGAAATTCTTCCGCTCCGGCGCCCGACGGAATGCGACCAGGACCTCCCCGTCTTTCTTTTTGACCACCGAGGGAAACGTGGAATAAAACCGGGCATCCTCGTAGATCATCACATCGCGGACTTTTCGCGGACCTTTGAGGCTATCGGGGCCAAAGTCTGTGCTGGCATGGGCTACCTGCCCTATCACCAGCGCGGCCACGAGCATGCAAATTCGTAGAGTATTCATAAGATTCAAGCGTTTTGAGAATAAATCAGATTGATGTTAAACGGGGATGAATACGGTAAAGCAAAAAAGCGCAAAGCAGCATCGTGAACGCCGCTACCTGGAACATAATGCTGAGATTGACCTGCGCATCACGCAATAATCCCCCCGCATAAATGCCAAGCCCTCCTACGATGCAGCTGAAAAGATTGAGTATTCCGTAACCTGTCGCCAGGTAGCGGGGATTTGCCACCATGCAGAGAATGGGCATCATGTTCGCATCCAGGAACGGCCGGGTAAATGCATAAACCATGAAACCCGTCACCGCTACCCATACCAAATCGGTGCTGCTCGCCAGCAACACACCGGGTGTCCCGATCACGAGGCCCAGGGCGGGCAGCAGGATGCGTGCACGCTTGTTGAACCGGTCCCAGTAGTCGGCAATGCCGCCCCCGGACAATACGCCGAGGAGCATCGGAATGAAGAAATAGGTGGTTGCATATACGCCGGCCTCGGTTTGAGACAGGTTGAAATGTTCCTTATAATAGGTAGGCAACCAGCCGTTGATCATCCAGCTCGCGACCCCGAGCAATCCCCAGGCGGCCAATGCCCGCAAGTAGGCGGTATGCCTGAAAAGCTCCCGGATGGCATCCCGAAAACCTCCCGCAAGCGGCTCGACAGCAGCTCGCGGATTTTCCGCAGCAGCCCGGGGCGCATCCTTCAATGTGAATGCAAGAAAGGTAGCATATACGACGCCAATAGTTCCGAAAACAACAAATGCATAATTCCAGGTGCGGCTTTCGGCCAGCCAGCCGCCCACAAAACCAAGGCTTTGCCCCACATAAACACCCGCCATGTGGATGCCTGTGGCTTTCGACCGGGTAGCTCCACGATGATACTCGACAATCAACGCAAGCGCAGCCGGGATGTAACAGGCTTCACTTACCCCATCAGGATCCTCGTTACAAGCAGCTCTTCGAAGGTGGTGGCATGTGAAGTAAGCCACGTCACGACCGACCAGATAAACAAGCTGCCGATAATCACCTTGCTGCGGTTGAAACGGTCGGCAAGGTAGCCGGCAACGGGACTAAGTAGCCCATACACCCACAGGAACACCGATGTGAGCAGGCCGAACTGCGCTTCGGACATGGGGATGGCCTCCACAATCGAGGCACGCATGGTGGTGATCATCATGCGGTCGAGGTAATTGAGGCCGCCTACGACGCACAACATCAGCACGACCATCCACGCGTAAGAGAAAATACCGGGTTTAGAAATAGTGTTATCGATGGTCATCCGTTTGGGGCTTACTTATTGATATCCGGGATTTTGCTTTACTTTCGGTTCCTGGCTTAACACCGTATTCGCTATCGGAAAAAGCAGCAGGTAATCCTGCCCTTTCCGGGTTTTGAGATTCGGCACCAGTTCAAAAGCCTGTTCGAAACGCACCAGGTCCCACCACCTCTTACCTTCATAGAGCAATTCAAACAACCGTTCTTGGAGAATGGCGGCGTCGTTCTCCTGCTTGCTGCCGTTCACAAAAGTATGCTTGCTGAAATTGGCCTTGTAGGCACGCTGGCGTACGAGATTGATCTGCTCAGACGGATCCTCACCCAACGCATTCCTGATCTCGGCCTTCATGAGCAGCAGATCCGCCCAACGATAAAGGACAATATCGCTTAAAAACAGCCGCGTACCTCCCGTCACCAGTCCACGCCCTTTCATGGAAACACTGGTATAAAAAGTGGCTTTTCCCGATGCATCATAGGTATATATTTCATGAAAAGATGCCTTTTTGCGAGTATCGTCTTCGGTGAATTGTTTCCTGACCAGTTCTGTCAGCACGAGCAATCCCTGTCCCCCGCCGACCGGCTGAACCAGCGCCTTCGTTTCGGCGTCGGTATTGGAGGGAATGGCGCTATCGATGATCCAATGCAGCCAGAACTGATTATTGGCAGCGCCGTCCAGGTCCTGGTACCGGATCGTCATGATCGTCTCCTTGTTGCCTTTGTTGGCATACTCAAACAAATCGGCAAAATTCGGCAGTAGTGCAACATCTGCTTTCTCAATCTCCCGGATCGCATTCAATGCCGTTGTGAGATCCTGGTTACCGCCGTTCATACGTTTGGCGGTCCACAGAAACACATCGGCCTTTACGGCATTGGCCGCAGGCTTAGACCATTTGAACCGGCCCGTGGGGAAGTTGTTATCCGTAAATAGCGAAAGCGCTTTTTCCAGATCCGATTTGATAAGGCTAAAAACCTCTGCTTGTGGAGCGCGCTCCCGGATGGTCACTTCTGCTTTCGATGTTTCCGTTGGTTCCGTCCGGATGATCAGATCTCCCCACGTCCTGGTCATCACAAAATACAGGTAAGCACGCATCGTATAAGCCTGGGCCAAAATATTGTTTTTCGCTGCCTCATTAGAGAAAGTGACCTCATCCGCATGTTTAATGATGAGATTGGCGCTATTGATGACCGTATAGAAACCCGACCAATCGGGATGATTGGGTTGATCGCCGCTTAGCGCATTCAAATACAAATCGTTGCGGCCACTTCCATATACGCCCCCTTCGAATACCTCGCTGCGCTGCTCACCAAGTGTATAGATAGAGCCCGATATGTTTCTCAGATTAACGTACATCCCATTCAGTGCTCCCTCGGCATCATTCTGGGTTTTCCAGAAAGAGTTGGTAGTGATCACACTCGTTGGCGAAACATCCAGTACATTACAGGAGGAAATGCATGCCAGCATAGCCAGCCCTAGCATAAAGACTTTGATTATTTTCATGTTTAATGGCTTATCAGAATGAAACACTGGCACCGAAGATGATATTCCTGGGCATCGCGTAGCGTCCGTCATCCACACCGCCTTCTTCGGGGTTCAGGCCGAGGTATTTGGTAAAGTAATAGATGTTGTTGGCTGTTACATTGAACCGCAGATTGGAGATTTTGAGCTTGCCCAACAGCGAAGCCGGCACCTGATAACTCAGGGTGACCTCCCGCAAAGCCAGAAAATCGCCCGGCTCGTTGTACATGGAATTGCCGGAGGTCGTGACGCCGTCGAACAGATTGCGCTGCGTTCTTTCGCCACCCCAGTAGGATCTCGGCATATCCGTCACATCGCCCTGTTTTTTCCAGGATCTTTCCACCATGCGCTGCGTCAGGTTACCGTCGGAATAAAGGTTACCGTCCAGGAACAGCCTCGCCCAGTTGAAAATGGTATGACCGGTGGTATAGTCAAGACGGACATAAAGGCCGAAGTTTTTGTAATTGAGCGTATTTGAAATACCACCCGTCCAGGCCGGATAGGCATTACCCATATAACGTTTGTCGCGCGAGTCGATGGTGCCGTTCTTGTCGGCATCATAGTATTCCACGTCACCGCCATACTGCGTTTTGTCGGTCCCCACGATGTATGACGCTATCGGGCCGTTCTTCGCGTCTTCATCCGTTGCATAAATGCCCACCTGCTTGCGGTCGTACATTTCTCCGAGCCTGCCGCCCTCCTGAAGTCCTCCTTTCCATGCATAGTCCTGCCGTGCATCGTCCCATACCAGCACACCACCAATCCGGTTGTTTTCTACGCCATTATAGGGCAGTTTCAGGATTTTATTGCGGGTCCAGGAGGTGTTGAATGCCAGGTTCCATTGCAAAGCCGATGCCGGCCGCAACACCCGTATGCCCAATTCCACTTCGAAACCACGGTTCTGCAATGTGCTCAGATTGGTAAGCACGCTGGCAAAGCCGGTCGATTGCGGCAGCGACAGGCTGGTGAGCAGGTTGCTGGTTGTACGGACATAGTAGTCGGTGAGGATAGTTAACCGGTTGTCGAAAAAGCCCAGGTCCGCACCTACATCAAAAGTCCTGGATTGTTCCCATTTCAGGTCGTTGTTGGGAATGACCGTATTCTGGATCGCCGCGGCGCCTCCGTACTTCGCACCAACCCCGTAAGCCCCCTGGGCAGTAAAATCACCCAGCCCGGAAATATTCCCGTTCACGCCATAGCTGGCTCTCAGCTTGGTTTGCGACACCACCCGTGAAACACCGCTCCAAAAAGCCTCTTTATGCACGTTCCAGCCAAGAGAAACGCCCGGAAAGAAGCCCCATCGATAAGCCTCGCCCAGGTTGGATGCTCCGTCGTAACGCATATTAACGGTCAATAGATATTTGTTCTGAAAGCTGTAATTGACGTTGGCAAAATAGCCCATGATCACCTGGCGCGTCACTGTCCCGCTGACGGCCGTCGGTTCGGCCGAGGCGTTCAGCGTAGGGATAAGGTCGGTAGATGCCCCGCGCCCCGTCGCACTGATGCCCGAGGTGTCCCTTACAAAATACGACAGCCCGGCCCGTGCGTCCAGGTGATGGTCTTTACCCAGTGTTTTGGTATAGGATAATACCCCGTCGGCCTGTGTCTGCCGCCACTTTGAGGATGCTGCGGTGGATATACGCGAGTCGACAAATGCCAGCGGGCCGTTCCAGTAACCGGGTTGGAAAGAGCGGGAATCGCGGGAAACGTTGTACATCGAAACCTGGGGCTGAAACGACAGCCCGGGCAGAATCTCCCAGTTGCCGCCGAGACTGAGTGTCAGCTTTTCATTGGTATTGTTGTACTGACGGGAGTTCATAAAGTATTCCGGATTGCCTATGCCATTATTGGTACCCGGCGCCAGCGTTCCATCCTCGAACCTGTATTTGGCTGTCGGTGCTAATCCCGCATTCCGATAAAAGGTAACAGCTGTGGAACCGTAAGGGATGTTGGATTTGGCCCGTGAGTACATCACCCGTGAAAAGACTTTCATGTTTTTCTTTAGCATTACATCCCCATTCAAGTTGAAACTCAGCCGATCGTAACTGGTCGTAATAACAGTCCCTTCTGTTTTCATATAGCCCAGTCCGGCATTGAACGTGGCCTTTTCATTTCCCCCGCCCATCGACACGTTGTGGTTATGCGACACCCCCGTGCGGTAAAGAAGGCCCTGAAAATCCGTATCCTGAAAAATGAGCGTTTTGGTCGGGTCTGCCGGATCGGGCATACTCTCCCAGCCCTCTTTGAGTTTGTGCTCGTTTTGCGGGGTGAGGTACTGCGTGGTGAAAGCGGCTTTGTTGGTCAGGTCGTTACCCGTACCATAGCCCATGGGTAGGGTCAGACGCGAAGTGTTGTCACCAAATTTGGCCGCCCCGAAAACGCCAAGCCGGTTGATAGTCAGGTAATCCCGCGCATTGGCCATTTCGTACAGTTTGCCCGGCCTGGAGGTGGTCAGGTCGTAAGAGTAAGTGATGCGCGCCTGGCCTGACTTGCCGCTTTTGGTAGTGATAATAACGACGCCGTTAGACCCTCGCGCACCATATATCGCGGTAGAGGCAGCGTCTTTCAACACCTGCATTGATTCGATATCCTCGGAGTTCACATCGTTCATATCCGTACGGATCACACCGTCGATGATGTACAACGGGGAAGCTCCGTTGGGGTTATTAATGGAAGTACCTCCGCGTACGATCACGCGGGGGGCCGCACCGGGCTGCCCCGACGTACTTTGGACGCGCACGCCCGAAACCGTACCCTGCAAAGCCGAGGCTGCATTGGCGAAAGGGACGTTCTCGAAAACCTTTGTATCCAGTTTGGAAACCGAAGTAGTGAGCGTCTCGCGCGACTGCGTTCCATATCCGGTCACGACAACTTCCCTTAATACGGCTACGTCGGGCTTCATAGTCACATTGATCACCGAGCGATTGGCCAGCGCGATTTCCTGGGTCTGATATCCGATGAACGAGAATATGAGACTTCCGCTGCTGCCAGGCAAGTCGAGGGAGAATTTCCCTTCTGCATCCGTAATGGCCCCGGTAGTGGTGCCCTTGATTTGTACATTCACGCCGGGCAGGCCTTCATCGTTCTCATCGACGACCCGGCCTGTAACCTTTCCCACAGACTGTGCGGTCAGCGACGCAGTGCAGCAACAAATTATGGCCATAATAAGCCACACGGATGTTCGCCACAGGAGGTGTAGACGTTTTCCTTTTCGCATGAGGTTAAGTGATAAATTTTGACAAATTTCGTTTTGACAAAACTATCTTCCGGAAAAGTAGGCATCCTCTATTTTTGTTTGCTTTTGTAATACTATTTTTCGAAACTGTAAAAACCCTGCTCCGGACCGCCCGAAACCAGAGAACAGCTTCGGCGGAAGTCAGCCTGGACAGTGTAAAAACGCACCTATCTGAGCCACGAAAGGGCAGAGTTCAGTAATTCTTCATAGGACAATCCGCACCGGACATTTAACCCAACGCCCTGCTTTTGCTTCAACGACCGCTGGTAAATGGAGTCGGCCTGCTGCTGATTCATTTCCTTTCCCGCCGCAGTAACCGGATTAATCATTAGCAAGTTCTTCGCAGCAAGTGTTTCCACCAGATCGGGGAGATCATATTCGGCCAATGCTCCGGGCACGGCCGATAATGCGAAGCCAGGTTTGTAAAGCCTTTCCTCGGCAATGGATTGATACGATACCAGCGGCTGGATCAGCACCAGTTTGCCGAATGGATTGTGAATGGCAGCCGCGTGCAGCAAATCGGATGTGAGCGTTCCCGCGGCGACGCCTGTCAGAACAGTCCCTGCGGTTCCGTTTTTCCTGATAAATTCTGTGAGGACCATAATCTCTTCAGCACGGGTTGCCACCAGACTTTTGTGCGTTAACATGCCAAAAAACCACAAGTTCAGCGGAACACCCTCAATGACCGAATCGCCACCGTTAATGAACCCGCTTCCGAGTTCGCCGATGCCGCTCAGGTCGGGGACAACCACTTCATAACCCTGGCGCGCCAGCCGGTCGGCCAGCTTGTCTTGCTGTGCTGCGTTTGCCTTGCCCTGGTCATCCAGAAGCAGGACGGTCGTACCCATGCTTTTGGCGGGTTTCAGCCAAAGTATCGGCAGATGGTAACCATTACTGCCTTTCACCAGGTATTTTTCGATGGCATAATCGGGGCGGTGCAGCCTGCCTGAGAAAATGACGTCTATTTTGCCTGCCGGCTTTGTAAATCCGGAAACCGAAATAATTTTCTTCCGTAGCGCTTCGGAAAGATTCGCAGCCGGATTTACCGCGTTCCTCTTTGCCGCAAGCGCTTTGGCACGTTTTTCATTCAATGAGAACATACTTTCACCCTTCAAAGCGGTGATTACTCGTCCGCCGGGCGTTACATGCAGCTCTTCGTCCGTCAGCATTTGTACCTCCTGATCGACAGGGCTGCCGGGGTTGTCAAGGTATTTTTGAAAAAAGGCATAGGAAGCCTCCCTGTTTTTGACCGTAGAAGCATGTCCGGCGTCATCTTCCGTCATCTGGATCTGTTCGGGTTTCCCGAAAACCTTGTACGCCCTTTTGGCCTCATTATAAGTATCCCTGGCACCCTGAATCGCAAATATATCCCGGGTAGTGGCCACGATCAATGCGGGTTTAGGAGCGCGCACTTCCAGGAAGTCGGCCATATCGATCCCCTCTTCCAGCCCGAACATCAGGTTTTGCTCGGCGTCCTGCGGGCCGTTGGAGCGGATCAGTTTATCAAAGGTGGTAATATAGCATTCGGGAGCCGCTGCCACGATCCGGTCATCCATTGCCGCGATGTAGGCGCTTTGTGTTCCCCCTCCCGAGCGGCCGGCTATGCCTATACGCGCCGGGTCGACTTCCTTCCTGGTCAGTAAATAATCCACGGAACGAATGCCGTCCCAGATAAAGTAATTGGCTGGTGGAATTCCGGAAATAAATGATTGCACGCCCGCATAGGAATGCTCGGCCGTTGCACCTCCTTTCAGCTCGTCGGGCTGGTACTGTATGCGTTCTCCCTGCCCGATCGGATCAAAGGCCAATACGATGAAACCCTTCTTGACGTAGTTCAGGATCAAACGTTGATAGGCTTCGCTGCGGAAGCCGTTCTCGCTATGTCCGCTGCAAAAAATAATCGCTGGTGCCTTTTCCTGCCTTTTATCAGGCAGGAACATGGCGGCTGTCACGTGGTAGCCGGGACGGGATTCGAAGTACAGCTTTTCAACCGAAAAGCCCTCCTTCTTCAATGTTCCCGTAATGACCGGGTTCAAGGGTGTTTTTGCAGGAAAAGGCCAGACAGCCCTCGCGAGCTTTGCGCGGACATCCGCTTGCCGTTTCTGCCATTGCTCTTTGGTGGTCAGGGATGAAACAGTAGCCTCACGTTTGCCCAACTGCGAAAATGCCCTTTCACTGAGCGATTTGTAAAAGAGCTGATCCGCCGCGGGTTGATGGTATTTCCAGTAACCATATACTGAAAGGTCCTCTTGGGCAAAAAGGTTATCAGATAATCCTAAAAAACAGCAGGCAGCGACGATCCAGGTATTGTATTTCATTTTATGATGCAGGTTTAGGCGAGAAATTCAACAGTCAGCATTCTGTTCTGGCTTCCTGTAACGCTCGATACGGGCTACGGAACAAGCAGTTACATTCGCTAAAAGACCGTGGTTGAAAAACTTCTACTTGACAGAATTTAACTCTCGTAGCCGCTGGCCGGTTATGGCCAGGCAACGACGTCTCTCTTGCACGTGCCTAAGCAGCCTTGTACAAGGGAGACCAAGTGTCTCCCTGTGCTTATCCGTACGGTTTGGGATCGAATTTGAAAACGGTACAAAAGAATTGATTCGAAATACGATCGTAGTAATGCGATAGAAGCCCCCAGAGAAGCTACCAACTCGTCCAGCCGCCATCGACCAGCAGGTTATGCCCGGTGATGAATGCGGATGCGTCCGAGGCCATAAACACGATGGGTCCTTTGATATCCGCGTCATCGGCGAACCGTCCCAACGGCGTGAGTCTCTTATAGTTTTCAACGAACTCCTCCTTCCCTTCCAGCTGCGCGACCCCGGGCCCGTATCCACCCGGACTAATGCAATTGGCCCGGATGTTATAGCGGCCATAAAAATTAGCCAGCCATTTGGTGAAACCTACCATTCCCCATTTATCGTACGTATAGTTGACCGGACTTGTCATACCCGTCTGTCCATAAACCGGAAAATGCGGCCCTACCGCTCCCTGGATCGATCCGATATTGATAATGCTTCCCTTACCCGCCGCCTTCATGGGTTCGATAACCGCCCGGGTCATGAGCACAAGGCCGGTAGCGTTGACGCGCTGCGCCGCTTCCCAGCCTGTAACCTCTATTTCTTCCAGGTTCTGAAAACCCTGCCGCGAAACAGCATTATTGACGAGGATATCTATACGTCCGAACATGTTCATGACTGTTTCCACAAGTGTGCGGATCGAAGCTTCATCTTCCAGGTCTAGCGGCATGGCTGTTGCCAGGAGCCCCCTGGCCGACAACCCGGATGCTAAATCCCCGCAGGTGCTCACGTTACGCGAGGCAATAACTACCTGAGCGCCCGCTTCCGCCAGGGCTATGGATATGGGTGTACCAAAAAAGCCGGCTCCTCCGGTAACGATCGCAACTTTGCCCGTCAAATTGAATAAATCGTTCATCATCTGATTAAATTCTCCATCTTCCCGGCGTAAGGATTTCGTCGGGGACAGCTGTAAATACTTTCATAAATTCGTCCCGAAGCGACGCCGGGATCTCGGGAGCACCAAGCAATTTCACATTTTCTTTCAGTTGCGTCGAAGTAGCCGCTCCTACCACAATGCTATCGATCCCCGGCAGATCCCTGACATAAGAAAAGGCCAGACCGGCGATATCGGCCGGGTATTCGTTCGCAAATGTGTGAAGCTGCTTCAAAAATGGGACGGCTGGGACAAGGTTGCCAGTGATTTGTCCGGGGTCCATAAAAAACAATCCTTGCAGGAACACACTGCGGGCGAAAACGAGTTTCTGCGCCTGTGCAAGACGCTGCAATGCGCCCGAAACGACCAGCCGCTGATCGAAGATATTCACCGGCACCTGCACCGCCTCGACGAGCGGCTCCGCCAGGCAAAAGGCGACATCCGCCGGCTCGTACACCGACACCCCGCCTATATCGATCAACCCCTGCTCCCTGAGCCGTGAAATGATCACCGGCAATATCCCGGCCACCGCATCCATCGGCTCTTCTCCCTTGTGCAGCAGACAGACGGGGAGCTTGCTGATACCCAGGCACTCAATGGAAGTTCTGACACTGCCCTCTACCGATTTCCAGGCCCGCTCCAATGCACCGGCATCTTGCGGGGCGATCTTAAACTTGGAAACCATATTCAGGTCAGCTCCGGTATGACCTGCCAAAAAACGGCCTAATACTGCCTCGGAGGCACCATATTGCCGTGCCGTATCGAAGGTGGTAATCCCTGCATCCGCTGCCATACGCAGCATATCCAGTGCTTCCCGGTCGTCGGGCATGCCTTGTGAATTGGATATTCCGTAAGGCATACCCAGTTGAACGGTCCCCAAGGTAAGCTGGGAAAAACGATATCCTTTAAATGCGATTGTTTTCATGGATCAGCTATTGCCGAAGGTCAATATATTTTAATAAACTCCAATAACAGCGGGCGTCCTGATACCGGGTTTGATCTCGCCGCTAATGTAAAACCACTGGTTCTGCCACTGCACCACCGGCAGCGTCACGCGGGCCGGGATACGCTGCTGCCGGCCCGCAAACTCCCAGGAGTCGGTATGGGGGAAATAGTAAAGCACGTCGTTGGTAATCCCCGGATGCGAGGATGGCGTCTTGTGTTGGGCCGTCACGGCATCGACCCCGCCCCAGAACAAAAAACGGTCGCCCTTTAACACCGGAAGCACCGAACCGCCAGCAGACATACCCCTCGGCATTGCCGCAAGTTTTTCCCAATGCGCAGTTCGCTGTCCGCCCGAATGCTGAATGTTCAGCCGGTAGCCGTCCTGATGAATCAGCCTGTATGAATTTCCTCTGGAATTGATCGCGGTCGTCTCTCCGCTGAACATATAAAAGTCGCCGTCGAATGTCGCGCAAACCGGGAAAATGCGTCCGGGGCCGGGCCATGCTTCCCATTCAGCCCAGCCGGTTTCGACTTGTTTCAAATCCAGCACCAGGCATTTATTCAATCCCGGACCTGTGGGCGAAACATTTCCCCCCACCACGATCAGCAGGTCGCCAAGCACCGCACCGGACATATTGGCCAGGGGGAAAGGCAGCGAAGGATATTGATGCTGCACCAGTGCAGCGCCATCCCATTCATAGCCGATCACCCGGCTTAAATGTTCGTGTGTATTGCTGCCGCCAATCAGAATTACCCGTTCCTGGTAGGAAACCGAAACGCCATAGCCGGCAGCGGTTTCCATTTTTTGCGGCAGCTTTTTCCAGCTACCAACTTCTTGGAGCAAAAAAATCCCGTCATACCATTTCTTGATGCCTCCCTCCCAGGGATAACCGTCGGGAAAATTTGCGCCGCCCAGGCAGAGCAGCGCGCCGTGGCTTACACCCGCATACATACCCGCAAACCCGCGCTTGTCAGGCAAATCGGGCAAAGCATTCCATTTCAATCCGGTTTGCGCAATAGCCGCTTCAACTACCATCATCATCACTATAATTGAGAAATATTTCATAAAAACTTTCATATCACATATCGACAGTCATCATCAGCACAGCGCCAGGTCCGGGCTCTGCGTACCCACCGGTAATCAAAACCGATTTACGGTGCGGCTGGTCGGAAATAAAACACAGGTTACTGCTAAGGGGTAATGCAGTTTCCAAGCTGGCGAGTAACAATCCCTCAGGCGAAAATACCTGAATAGCCCCCATGCCATAATGGGCCACCCAAACACGCCCTTCCGCGTCAGTTGCCAATCCATCGGGTAAATTATCCACCGGCCTGCCGGAGCGATGCCCGGGCAGCGTGGCCCAAACAGATACCGGACAGACTGCCTCCTCGCTTAACGATATGGCTAGTATCCTGTTCTGATAACTTTCCGCGACGTAAAGCAGCGATTGGTCGGGCGACAACGCAAGTCCATTCGGATAGTCCAGGCCGCCGGCAATGCATTGCTGCGACCCGTCCTTTCCTACTTTGAAAACCCTTCCGCTTTCGCGTACCGAATCGGTAAAAAACACGTTGCCGTGGCGATCTTCGATCAGGTCGTTCGGGCACTGTACAGCGTGCCCGGCGCATTGCCCGTGGAGCAGCTCGCCGGTGCGACCGCCTGTATGATCGAATTGAACGATGGCCCTCTGCATACTGTCGCAGACCAAATGAATGCCCCCGGCGGTGATAAGCTGACCATTCGGGCACCGGGCCTCGGCCCATTTTACGGGCGCTTCACCTCGCTGCATCCGCAGCAGCTGTCCGCCGCTCAATGTGGTAAAGAATAAATCCCCTACTTCATCGACGCAGGGCCCCTCCGTATAGAAAGGCAGGTCCAGTAGTTTTACCGTGGTGCTTTGCAGGTCCATAAACTGTCAGACATGTTCTTCAAAGGGAAACAGAGGCACCTTTCGGTTTTTGTATTCAAAAAGGGTCATATCGGCTTGGGTCACTCCGGGCGTGTCGACCTGGATAATAGATGGGCAAACCTCCCCGTATGCTGCAATAGGCGCATTGACTCCCTTGGCGACAATTCCCCGGAAACCATGTGGATCCAGGCCGAAAGCGGTGAGCTGCTGCAGACTATACGGTGGAGTACGCTTCGTTGTAAGCATCACCGTATTGCCGCTCAGCGTACGGACCACCGCCGTAGGGCCCATGTCGTAATGGACAAACCCGCCATGCCGCGGAGTATCCTCCGTAAAGTGACCGTCGTATAATGCAATTACCTCAACGTCGGTTTGAAAACCTTTTTTCCCTCCCAAAGAAAGAGAGGTAACCACCCCGGCATCCACTCTCCTGCATTGGGCTACGCTTTCTGGATCATACAAGCAGATAAAAAAGCCAGAAAAGCCGCCTGCTTCTAGATGTTCGAGGATCAAAGTACTGTCGCCCGGCGCTCCGCCCCCGATATTATCGCCCATATCCAGCAGTAGTATCGGTCGCGGATGATCATTGAAACCTTTCAGTACAGTCTCTATGCCCGATTTCTTCCCGTTGAATGCCTGTTTGTGGTCCATTAAAAAATCCGAAAGCTTCGATGCCGCTTCCGTTGCCTGGCTGGCCGCAACCGGTGACTGGCTGTGATCCGCGATCACAATGAACCCCGATCCCATTTCGTACACATCCGCATAAGGAAAGCCGAGCAATACGCTCACCGATACCAACCCGTGAAGCTGTTTCAACTCCTGCGCAAATGTATAAAGCCCGAGACAGGGCTGATGGGAAGTAAACTGCTGCTCGATGCTAATGGCCACGGGCGGTTTCACCAACGACTGTATGGGCGAAATCTCCCCACGCAGCGTCCTGACCAGCAGCCAGGCTGCCGCCACGCCGGTCTGTTTCTGATCGACGTGCGGGTTGGTTGCATAGGCTATCAGGCCATCAGTCGCATCGACCATCGCCTGGCTGACATTGGCGTGAGGGTCCAGCGTACCGATGACCGGCACCTTGGCTCCCAGTTTCTGTCTCAGCAACGACAGCCAATGCCCGTCCATATCCGGGTATCCCTCGGCCACACCGGCGCCATGCGGCGCGACCAGGCAGGCATCCAACGGGCCCGACTCGTCCAGTAGCTGCATCATACGGTCTAGCAATTGTTCGTAGCAGTCCCTGGTGATCAGTCCTCCCGGCGTAGCCATAGCGTAAAATATAGGCACCAGTTCCATATCCGGAGCGCTGTCTATCACCTCGATCAATCCGCTGATCTCATGATTGGCGCCCTGGTATTCGTCTCTGATCCGGTCCGATTCCAGCCAGTATCCGTCCCGGAAATCGGCCAGCGTCGTGGCAGACTCGATAAACGTGTTGGTCTCATGATAAATCCCCAATAATCCCACGCGCCGGGGCGCTTGCTGAAAATCAGGTTTCTGAGGTGCTGGTTCAATCATAACCGGTTATTTACCTAAATGGATGACGGCGTCGACTTCGAATTTGAGCAGGTCGCCCAGACATCCTATCAGCGTGGTGCGTGCCGGAAACGGCTCCCGGAAATACTCCCGATAAATGGCATTGAAACTGGCCAGATCCTGCTGCCGGCCGACGTAATTTCTCACCTGTACCGCATCGTCAAGTGTTGCGCCCGCGGCCTCGACAATCCTTTTCAGGTTATCGAACGACCGGCGACATTCGCCCTCAAATGTATCGTTGACGATCTGGCCCTGATCGTCGACGCTCGCCTGTCCGGACACGAAAAGATATTCCCCCGACACGATTCCCGGCGAAAAAGGTAAATGGCTCTGCGGGACAGGCCCGGTAACAACGTGCTTTGTTTTCATAATACACCAAATTTCTGATATGCCTCCATAGCCTTCATTCCATTCCTGATCGCGTCGCGCGTAACGTTCTCAGCGGAAACCTTTTCGAGCGCCGCTGCCAGCACCTGTGCTTCTACCTGCTGCGGTACTACCACAATCCCGTCCTGGTCGGCCATAACCAGGTCGCCGGGCACAAATTTCACCCCGTCGATCTCTACGACCACATCCAGGTCAATCACTTTCTGGCGATTCTGGCTGTCATAGGGGTTTTTACCGGTTGCAAATACGGGAAATCCCATAGCCGTCATTTTGTCGATATCGCGCACCGAACCGTGCACCACTACGCCCACACAACCGGCATTACTTGCAGCGGTAGAGAGCAGCTCGCCCCAGATACCCGACCGGTTGGAACCGCCTGCCGCACAGATGAGCACATCGCCCGGCTGGCATAAATCCACTGCCTTCAATTCGAGCTCATAAGGATTGGGATCCTGGTGGTACATATCCGCCCAGAGCGTCGTCTTGCAGCGGCCCATCAGCTTGTTGATACCGGTATAGGCGAAAAAAGAGGTTCGGGTGGCCTGGTGGGTAAACCCCAGCTGATCGAGTACGTCCGCTAGCACGGCCACGTATAGTTTGTCTTTTAATTCTTCAATATTCATTTTTCAATTTGATTTAATACCTGATTCTCAACAGGCTCTGTCCTGATATATCTTAAAACCACCACGCATACCAGCATCATTGCTGCCGCGACCCTGAACATGGCAGAAAGCGGCACGTCCGCGTCGCGAAGCACCCCTCCCGCATAGATTCCCAGCCCGCCGACAATGCAACTGAACATATTGAGAATGCCATATGCCGTTGCCCGGTAGCGCGCATCGACGATCATGCTCAGGATGGGCATCATGTTCGCATCCGTAAATGTGCGTGTGAGGGCATACAACATGAAACAGCCGATGGCCACAGACAGTACGGCCGTATTACTCGCCAGAAAGATAGCCGGCGCGCCGATCAGCAAGCCGTACAGGGGGACCAGTACCCGCGCGCGGGGATTTTGCCTGCTCCACCGATCGGCCAGAAAACCGCCCAGCAATACGCCCGTGAGCGATGCGGTGTGAAAATACCCCGTCGAATACAACCCGGCCATGCTCTGCGACAAGGCAAAATGCTCCTTAAAATACGTCGGTAACCATGCTACCACCACCCAGCCGACGATACTGATCAACCCCCAGTACAGGATCGCCAAAAGGTAGGACTGCGTTCTGAGCAACCTGCCGATCGCTCCCGCAAAACCCATGGGCCTATCCTCGCTGCTCTCCGGTTTTTGAATGGCTATTTGAGGATCACGCAGGGTAAGTGCCAGCAACATCGCGTAAACGATGCCGAAACCACCGAAGACCTTGAATGCGAAATTCCAGGAATGGTTTTCAGCGAGCCATCCGCCGATAAAACCCAGGCTTTGCCCGAACATCACGCCGCCCATATGGATACCCGTGGCCAGCGATTTGGTCTTTTCAGGGTGATAATCCATGATCAGGGCCAATGCAGCCGGAATGTAGCATGCCTCGCTGATGCCCATCAATGCCCTGGTCGCCAGCAGTTGCTCGAAGGTGACCGCCTGCGAGGTAAGCCAGGTCACGAGTGACCACACCAGCAGGCTGACAATGATCACTCTGCTGCGGCTGAAACGGTCGGCCAGGAAACCCGCCACGGGGCTTAACAGCCCGTATACCCAGAGGAAAACGGAGGTAAGCAGCCCGAACTGCGTCTCCGACATCGGAATCGCCGCCACAATGGAGCTCCGCATGGTGGTAATCATCATCCTGTCCAGGTAGTTGAGACAACCCACCAGACATAGCATACCGACCACCAGCCAGGCATACAAAGCCGGCTTGTCTTCCGGAAAGGGTTTTGCAATCTTCATAAACCGTGGGTTTGGGATGTTGTTGGTAAAATCGAGGCCAGCGCTCGACTAACTGACGGGCGTATAGAAATTCTCTATTTCCTCCATCATGGCCATGATTTGATCGTCGGTCCATGGAAGGGGCTTCGCCAGCAATGGCGGCTTGGGTTCACCAATGACGATATTGTAGCGTAAATACATCGCACGATTGAAAAAGGACCAGATAACCGGGATAATCGTCTCGATAAACTTCTGGAAAGTAAGCATATACTCCATGGCATGCATCGTTTCTCCGGCCAGGAACGATTCCCTGATGTATTTGCAAGTCGGGCCAAACAGGTTGTAACTTGTACCGATGGCTCCCACAGTACCGCAAAGCGCGGCCTGGCACATCAGCTCATCGGCCCCGCTGAACAGTTTCCATTGCTCCCCTGCCCTGTTTTTGATCGTACTGATTTCCAACATCTTGTCGGTTGTCAATTTCATACCGTGTACCTGTGGCAAGGTCAGCAGCCGGTCGATCACCTGCATATTGGCCGCATTGCCGATCTGATAGGGAAAGAAAGGGACGTCGGTAGCTTGCGCGATGCGCCGGTAATGCTCGAAGGCCATGTCGGCCGAGGCGCCGTAATAGATCGGACCGACAGCCGAAATGCCGTCGGCACCGTGGTCGGCGGCATGCCTTGCCAGGCGTATAGATTCCTCGGTATTGAGGGCACCCACCTGTACCATCACCGGAATACGTTTTCCGGCTATTTCCAGCGTCAGCCGGGTAATCTGCTTACGCTCTTCTTCTGAAAAAAGGAAACCCTGGCCTGTCGAGCCCAGCAGGTACAGCCCATCCACCTTTTGGGCGATCAACAGTTCGATGAGCTTTTCGAGCTCCTTCGGATTAAGGCTTCCGTCCGGGTTTACCGGTGTAAAAAGCGCAGGCCACAGGCCCTGGAAAATAGAACTTTGCTCACGCATAATCTTGATTAAAAAGAGTTTGAATTATTTTTATCCATTGATGTGACGGCATTAGGTCCGTCGGAGGGAGTTGAAAACGCTGATCTACCGCATTCATATCCTTAAAGCCGCTGCCGGTTACCAGGCACACTACCGGGCGGCTTTTATCCAGTTCGTTTTGTCTGAGGGCATTTTCCAGCCCTGCCAACGCTACCGCCCCGGCAGGCTCACAGAAAACACCCTCTCTTTGGGCCAATGCCCGTTGCCAGGCAAACACCTGCTCGTCGCTAACGCTGTACCCGTTGCCGCCCGACCGCCGGCAATGCCCGATAACCGCATCACCGTCGATCACGCTGGCTACCTGCAAGCCGCTGACGGCAGTTGTGGACGCATTCACCGGGACTGCCGCAGCTTCGCCATTCCGCAGCGCGCCCACAATCGTATTGTTTCCTTCTGGCTGCACGCAATGCACCGTGAAATCTGCACCGGATTGCTCCGCGCCACGGCATACCGCCAGCGTAAGCCCCCCGCCACCGGCCGGCACAAAAACTTGCACACCAGTCGGCAGTACCTCAGCTATTTCCGCTGCGATTGTTTCGACACCCCTCATAGCGGACGGACAATACCGGTAGGCGCTAATCGGCAGAGGTAGGTTATGCAAATGGCAAAGCGCTTCCAGCTGGTCGAAAACGAAGGTGGTAGTCTGCGGATCTTTGCCAAAGTCTTTCACCATGACCACTTCCGCCCCATAAAGCTGCATTTGCCGCACTTTCTGCACCGGCGCCCCGTCCACTGCTACGATCACACAACGGATACCGGCGGCCGCGCAATAGGCGCTCAGCGCCGCCCCGGTGTTGCCGCTCGAAGTAGCAATGCACACTTTTTGTCCGCGCATATTCATTTCCGAAACCAGCACGGCCGCAAACCGGTCCTTATACGAGCCTGTCGGGTTAAGGTTTTCCAGTTTGAAATACAATGTATCCAAACCCAGAGCGGCCCCGATACTCTGCGAACGTACCAATGGGGTCTCGGCTTCACCGAGCAAAACCCGGCTTTCTGCCGTCACCTGCGGCAATAGGGAGGAATGTCTCCAGATGTTTTTCAAAATTGATCAGGGAATTGATTTCTTTTTACACTATACCCGCTGAAATTGGGTTTAAAACCACCGTCGACGACCAATGTCGTTCCGGTGACGTAAGAGGCTCCCTCCGAGGCCAGCCAGCATATTGCAGCCGCGATTTCCTCAGGGTTCGCCCCTCTTCCCAAGGGCACATTATCATTTACCGCGTCGATCAGCCGGGCGCTTACATCATCTCCACGGGCATCGCGGTAATCTCGGCTCAATGCAGTCTCGACGTATCCCGGGCTCACGCCTACCACCCTGATCCCGCCGCGCCCATAAGTCACGGCCAGCTCGGCGGTCAGGCTGTCGAGCCCGCCCTTCGCGGCAATGTAGGCCGGGGACGTGCCGGCGGGCCGATCGGCCATCATACTCGATACGTTCACAATCACAGCCGGGCGCCGCAATGCTTCCATTCGCATTGCCACCGCTTGCGAAAGAAACGCCGGCGCGGTCAGGCAAATGCGCAGGGTTTTCTCCCAGGTGTCAACCGGGATTGTCCGCATGGTTTCGATCGTCCGCCAGGCTGCATTATTGACCAGCACATCGACCGTGCCCCATTTTGCAAAAGCATTGTCTATAAGCTCCTTCCAGAAACTGGTTTCGCTCAAATCGCCGGGCAACGATATGATTTGCTTATTGTGGTCACCTTTCAACTCGTCTTCCAGTGCCGCCAATTGCGACGGTTCTATGTCGGTTAACACCAGCCTGCAACCCGCCGAGGCAAATGCCGTGGCGGCGGCCCGACCGATCCCTCCGGTAGCGCCGGTAATCAATACCACCTGGTCCCTATTCATAAATCGTATATTTTCCGGTTTTAATAATGGGCAAAATGCCCCCCAGCGCATCGCCGGACTTCACTTTCACGATAGCTCTTTTGAGAAAGACAATTCCCTCAACGTCGGTATACACCGAATGGCTGGCACCGGACAACGGATCAAAAATGCGCCCGAAACATTGGCCTGCGCGTACTATCTCTCCCAATGCAACCTCGGTCATCAGAATACCATCTGCAGGCGAAGGCATTTTCCCCTGAAGATAACCGCTGTCGGGACGATGATCTTCCAGCCAATAAGGTTCGGGCAACCGGCTTACCTCTCCATCAACCATCCTCAGAAACCTGAGCAGATTTATCACCCCAGCCACATAGGTATCGACCACTGGTCGGCGGAACCCGGTCCCGCCGCCGAATTCCAGGTAAACAGCCGGAACATTTGCGTCTCTTGCGACCGATAAAGTCCGCCCCTGCGGCCGGCAGTCGGTACCCCACACCACCGGCACATCAAAACAGCGGGCCATTTGCCGCTGCATATCCAGAATGCCTTCGTCGGGATGCAGCATATACCCAGCCAACGGTTGGATTTCGTAGGTTAACCCGCCGGTGTGCATATCCACGTAGTAATCGGCCTGCTCTATCAACAAGCTGATTCGGGCGGCATAGGCTTCGGAGGCCGACCCGCTGAGGCTACCCGGGCAAATCCGGGCCAGATCCAGGCCATCGCTGCCCTGCCGTGTCCCATGCCGATAGGCGTCGGGATTTACGACCGTGACCACCGTGACCTGGCCGTGCGTCAGCATTCCCGGCAAAACCGCCGCAAGCTCAGCTGCCGCAACCATGGGCTCGTATTCGTCGCCATGCACGCCGGCAGAAATCAGCACGGCGGAGCCCGGCTGCTTCGCGGCGATAATGGTGATTAGTTCGTTTTCAATGCGCTCCTTCATAATAGGCTGCCCCGCAGGTAGGTTGGGCTGGGTCAAAAATGTTCAGCGTTTTAAAAAGGACTGCGGCCAGCTGCTGATGCCCGGTCTGATTGGGATGCAACGGATCGTTCAGCCATTCACGATGGATTGCCTCGGCCGACCGGCTTGCTATCCCGGCATTCCACGCGGCATCATGATCCACCAGAATGGTATTTTCCCGCCCGGCCACTTTTCGGATCACTGCCACGTATTCAGGGAGTGACACGCGCTCCGGGGCCTTTCCGGCAATGATCGGATTGGGCGTATGGAGGATCGGCACGGCATTCATCGCACGAACCTGCGCTACGATTGATAGCAGATTAGCCTCAAAATCCGCCAGGGGCACCTGGTTGCGCGCGCAGTCGTTGGTTCCCAGCATGACCGAGACCACCCCGGGCCTGAATTGCCCCACACGCCATTCCATATCATTCAGCACCTGCCGGGTCGTGTGCCCGCTCATGCCGGTATTGACGACGATGTCGCCTACCCGCGCCAGTTCCCAGCGGAGGCGCTCCGCGAAAATTTCAGGATAGCTCCGATGCCCGTGGGTATGCTTGGCTCCCTGGGTAATGCTGTCCCCGGTAAAGACCCAGACACCACGCGTTTTGCCATTCAGCAAAGCCGCGATCTTTTTCAAATCCTCTTCTGCCGAGGCTGCTTTCCTGCCCGTATATACATGCGCGGTCGTCCAGGTGGGCAACAGGCCCGCCAATGCGCCTGCCAGCGCACGCAGGAGAAAAAATCGACGCGAACGATCATGATGCTCTCTCATACGGTCGCTTACTGGTACAACCATTTTTGCGAAAAACGCTTCACGTTCGTCACCGACAGATGCGTCTTTTTCGCCTGACTTCCGGCACAATAGCCCAGCAGTACGTCATTTTTGGTAAAATGGATCGCGATATAACAGTACCAGCCATCCGGGTCGGCTTCGATATTCCGGGTGTTGATCCAGGTCTTACCATCGTCTTTGGAAATAGCTACCGTCAGCGGCGTGCGCTTATCTTTCGTTTGGGGCTGGCTGCCATCGTTGTTATTCCATACCAGCAGCAGATCCGATGTGCCGGGAATTCTTTTGATAGAAGCTGGTGATAGCGGCGAAGCAATGTTGCTAGGCGCTATATGCGACCAGCTGGCTCCTTTATTGGATGAATAGGACAACTGCTGCACACCGCCGCTCGCGCGAATGAACATCATAATCCGGCCGTCCTTCAATTCGATCAGTCCGGGCTCCTGCGTAATAATCTGCGAATTATTAGGTACTGCCGAAGACGATTTCCAGCTCGCACCCTGGTCATCGGAATAATAGCTGTACAGCGTGGCCTGATTCTGCCATTTGCCGTCGATAGCGCGATGCAGTGCGACCGCCATCATCAGCCGGCCATCGGACAATTGGATCACCCGGCTGTTGTTCAACACAAAATACCCTTTTTTGTCGGTAATGCAGGGCACGGGCGCGCTCCACGTCTTGCCTTCGTCGGATGAAGTCCTTATCTGTGGAATACAGTCCGTCTCCGAGTTCTTTTTCAGGTAAAACAGAGCAATTTTCCCATTCTTCAACCGAAGCAGCGATACCGACATCACATTCATATCGCCTTCCCGCTCGACGATCAGCCTGTCGGTAGAAGTCCACGTCTTACCACCGTCACGGGAGAGCCTTCCGGCCAGGTAGGCAGGCGCATGGTCGCTGGTGGAACTGCCGGTGTAACGGCTGTATATAAAAAGGATATCGCCGTTTTTAAGTGTGATAAAATCCCCTTCACTGTTTCTTGGGTTATCCGGGCCGGGGTTGAGCTGCAATGCAAGCTGCGGCTCCCCGCCCGACGGCTTTTGGGCGTGCGTGCAAATGCCCGATGTGACTACCAGGAAGATAAAAGCAGTAAGAATTAATTGTTTCATGAGGTTAAGAGTTTAAGTCAGCAATGATCTGATTAATAGCCGGGGTTTTGCTTGACCTGCGGTTCGAGGCTTAATGTAGCCTCTGAAATCGGGAAAAGCAGCAGATAATCCTTACCGGCACGGTCTTTCAATGAGGGTATTTTTTCGAATGCCTTGCCAAAACGCACCAGGTCCCACCATCTTTTTCCTTCAAAAACCAATTCGAAAAGGCGCTCCCGGAGAATGGCTTCGTCGTTGGCATCCCTGGTGCCGCTTACGAAAACATGTTGCTTGTAGGCGGCTCCATAGGCCCGTTCCCGTACCTTGTTGATTTCCGCGGAGGGATCCTGGCCCAATGCATTCTTTGCTTCCGCCTTCATCAACAGCAGGTCGGCGTACCGGTACAGGATCACGTCGTCCAGGAACAGCCGGACGCCGGAGTTGACAAAACCATTGAACTTCACGGCCAGCGACCCGACAAATTTCTGTGTACCCGACGCCGATGTGTATACTTCGATAAAAGAGGCATTCTTCCGGCTGTCGTCTTCCGTAAATTGGCTCCGGATCGTCGCGGACGGTGCCCAGTAGTTCTGGCCGGCCGGCAGACCGATCGCCGCTTTGGTCGCGGCGTCCAGATCGGACGGTAAAAACGCCTGCGGGAAGTACATGAGGCTATAATGGTTGTCGGTCACTTCGATATCCTTGAAACGGACTGCCATCAGAATTTCCTTGTTGCCTTTGTTAGTATAATCAAAAACATCTTCGAATTTGGGCAGGAGGCTTATATCTGCTTTCTCAGCCTCGGTAATGGCTGCCAGCGCTGTATTAAAATCAGCATCGCCCCCGCCGAGCCTCTTGGCCGTCCAGAGGAATACATCTGCTTTCAGCGCATTCAAGGCTGGTTTCGACCAGAACTGCCGCCCCTGCGCCAGGGCATTGGATTCACCAAAAAGCTGGGCGGCCTTCATGATATCCTCCTTGATAAAAGAAAAAATCTCTTTCACCGGTGTGCGGGGCTTCTGGATGGAGGCCGGGTCGTAACCCTCGGTCGGCTCGGTTACCAACGGCAAATCTCCCCAGGTTTTGGCCATGGTGAAATACGTAAATGCCCGCATGGTGTACGCCTGGGCGAGGATATTGTTTTTGGTCGCCTCGGAAGTAAAGGTAATTTGCGGCACATATGTCAGGATCAGGTTGGTCTGGTGGACAATGTAATACATCCCCAGCCAGTTGGGACCGGCGGTGGTCACATCCAGGCTGTTGTCATGATACCGCTCGCGGCCGCCGGAACCCTGCACGCCCAAGCCCATCACTTCGCTGCGTCCTTCGCCCCACAGGTACAGGTTCTCCGATGCCTGTCTTCGCAAAAGCACATAAAGGCCATTCAAAGCGCCGTTCGCGTCGTTTTCCGATTTCCAGTACGAGGCCTCCGTGATCACACTCACAGGCGCAACGTCGAGGTTATCGGTGCAGGACTGGTTCACCCCGGCACATAACAGTGCCAGGCAAGTCAGGATTTTATATTTTGTCTTCATCTGAATCGTCATGATGGTTTTACAATGAAATATTCAAACCCAGGATAATAGAGCGGGGTATCGGGTATCTTCCCCGGTCCACCCCGCCTTCCTCGGGGTTCAACCCCTTGTAGCTGGTGAAGTAATGCAGGTTGTTCGCCGTGATATTAAGCCGCAAACCGTTGATTTTGGCTCTGTTTAAGATGGATTTGGGTATGCTGTATGCCAGGGTTAGCTCCCGCACAGCCAGGTAATCACCCTTTTCATAGTACATCGAGTTCCCTCCGCCGATGCCTCCACGATACAGGTTGTTCTGCACCTGCTGATCGGCCCAGTAAAACCTGGGAATGTCGGTAATGTCGCCGGGTTTCTGCCACGATCTTTTCACATCCGAAAGCAGCCCGATTTCCCCCTGGAACTGGCCGATCATCTGTGCTCTCGGATAATTCTGGATCGTGTGACCGGTCGTGTAATCCATCCGCAGCAGCAGGCTGATCCCTTTGTATTCCAATGAATTGGTAAAACCACCCGTCCAAACCGGATAGGGATTACCGACATACACCCTGTCCTTTTCATCGATCACCTTGTTCTGATCCGCATCCAGCCAGTTCACATCTCCGCCATATTTGGTCTTGTTGGCACCTGTTACCAGGTTGTCAACGGGGCCGGCGGCAGCTTCCTCGTCGGTGGCGTAGATACTCAATTGTTTATAAGTATACATGTCGCCGATCCGGCCGCCCTCTTGCAGGCCGCCCATCCAGGCATAGCCATTCATAGCCGGGTTCCAGACGTACACCCCGCCGATACGGTTGTTTTCAATGCCGTTGTAAGGCAGGCTGAGGATCTTATGCCTGGTCTGCGCCGCATTGAAGGAAACATTCCAGTTGACCGCGCTGCTGGACGGGAGCACGCGCGCGCTCAATTCGAGCTCTACCCCTTTGTTTTCCAGGCTCCCCAAATTGGTGAGTACGCTCGAAAAGCCGGTCGACATGGGAAGGCTTAGCGAGGTCAGCAGATTATCGGTGACCCTGCGGTAATAATCAAAGAGCAAGCTGATCCTGTTTCCGAACAAACCGACGTCGGCCCCTATATCAAATGTCTTCGAACGTTCCCATTTCAGGTCCGCATTGGAGATGGTCGTATTGAGTACGGCCGCATTGGTCGAATACTGGTTACCGACGCTGTAATTCCCCTGCGCGGTGAAGTCGCCCAAGCCGCTGATGTTCCCATTCACGCCGTAGCTTGCCCGCAATTTCACGCGCAGGAGATTTTCCGGCAGCACCTTCCAGAACTCCTCCCGATGTACGTTCCAGCCGACAGACACGCCCGGGAAAACGCCCCATTGGTTATTGCGCCCCAGGTTGGAGGCCCCATCATAGCGCGCGCTGAGCGATACGAGATATTTCTGGTCGAAATCATAGTTGATCCTCGAAAAATAGCCGATCAATACCTGGCTGCTCTCCGATCCGCCAACCGCTACGGGCTCCGCCGATGCATTGAGGGTAGGTACCAGATCGGACGCCGCTTTTCTACCTGTCGCGCTCAGCCCGCTAATGATGCGATTGAAATAAGAAATACCTGCCTTCACTTCCAGATTATGCTTGCCTGCCAGCGTTTTGGCGTAGGTCAGCACGCCATCGGCCTGGTACTGCTCGGTTTTATCGAAAGAGCCCGTCGCGTTACGTGTATCCACGTACAAACCCGGCCCGTTATAAAATGCTTCCTGGAACGACCGTGCCTCTACCGTAGACTTGAACAGCGACAGTTGGGGATCGAAAGAGAGTCCTGGCAAAATATCCCAATGCGAGCCGATCGCCAGCGTCAGGTTATCACGGTTATTCTTCGCCTTGATTTTATTGAGGTGATACACCGGGTTCCCGATACTCTGGCCGGTTCCGGGGGCCAGTGTCCCGTCTTCGTAGGCATATTTGGCCGTCGGGGCCAGGCCGATGGAGCGTTCGAACAGCGCATTATCGGAAATACCCTGGTTATTGCCCGAACTGGAAAACATCAACCGGCTGTAAAACCGGAGCTTGTTGCTCACGGTCAGATCACCATTCAGGTCAAAATTCAGCCTCCGGTATTTGGTAGTAATAGCGATCCCCTCGGCATCCATATAACCGAGTCCGGCGCTATAAGTAGCCTTTTCCGTCCCACCGCTCACCGAAATATGGTGATTTTGTGATAATGCGGTCCTGAAAAGGAGATCCTGGTAGTCGGCACCTTTGAACAGCAGCGTTTTGCTCGGATCGACCGGATCGGGCATGCTTTCCCATCCTTCTTTGAGCTTGTACTCGTTGGCGGGTGTCAGATATTGGGTTGTGTAGGCCGTATTATTGGTGAGATCATTCCCCGTGCCGGAGCTGTTGGGCAATGTTAATTTGTTAAGGTTGGCAGGGTTCTTAACCGAAGAAGCTACCGTGCCCATCCGCTGAAAATAAAGCCAGTCCCGCGCAGAAAGCAGGTCATATCCTTTGGCAAGGCTGGACATCGTCGCATCGTACTGATACGAAACCCGCACCTTGCCTGCCTTGCCCGACCGCGTCGTGATAATCACTACCCCATTGGAGGCCCTGGCCCCGTAAATGGCCGTAGCGGCCGCATCCTTCAACACCTGCATCGACTCGATTTCCTCAGAGCTGATGTCATTCATATTGGAACGGATCACGCCGTCGATAATAAAAAGCGGAGCCGAGCCATCCGGGTTATTGATCGACGTCCCTCCCCGCAGGATAATGCGGGGCGCATTACCAGGCAAACCCGATGTACTTTGCACCCGCAGGCCTGCGATAGACCCCTGAAGGGCCGAAGCCGCGTTGGCGAAGGGGATATTTTCAAGAACCTTGCTGTCGAGCTTGGAGATGGAGGAGGTAATACTTTCGCGTTCCTGCTTCCCGTAACCCACTACTACCACTTCGTTCAGGTTGTTCTGGTCGGGTTCGAGAACCACGTTGAGCTCGGTCCTGCTTCCGACCCTTTCTTCATGCGTACGATAGCCTACGAAACTAAAGATCAAAATGCTCTCCTTGCCTACGCTGATCCTGAATTTCCCATCGGCGTCCGTATTCACTCCCTGCTGGCTGCCCTTTACCACGACAGTCACAAACGGCAACGGCTGATTGTCCTGCCCGGACTTCACCTGCCCGGAAACTACCAGATCTTGCGCATACACCGCCGAAACCGCAGACCACAGTCCCGCGAGAATCATCAGTGTTTTGATCGTTTTGCTTTTAATGTAACGCATAAAATTTCAAATCATAAAGGTTTATATCGGGAATTGTCAGAAATACGAAAGAATGATTGGTTGTTTATTTGTCCTACAAATGTAATTATAGGATTTTAATATAAAAGTGTTTGTCTGAAAATATTATAAAAGTTGCCTATGTAGCCATCTTTAACTTACCTTTGCGACCAAAAGGAAATTGAGATCAATGAAAGCGAGCGCACTAGGCCCCATGGAGAGCCTGTCGATGACCGACAGGGTAGAAAACATTCTGAGGGAATATCTGATGGACAATGGTTTCAAACCGGGTGATTCGCTGCCCAATGAAACCGAGATCGCACAAAAACTGAATGTAAGCCGGAATGTGGTCCGCGAAGCGCTAAGCCGGCTAAGGATGCTGGGCCTGATCGAAAGCCGCACACGGCGCGGGATGATCATGGCGCAACCCGACCTTTTCGCGGGTATCGAGAAGGTAATGAGCCCGTCGATCCTGAGTCATGACAACCAGAAAGACCTTTTCGAGCTGCGGCTGATCCTTGAAATGGGTATCGCCGAATTCTTGTTCGCCCGCAAAACCGATAAGGACCTCGAAGAGCTCGAAGCCATTGTGAACAAACAGAAAGGGCTCAAATCGCTCTCACGGGAAGACGAGATCGAGTTTCATGGCAAACTGTACGAAATGACCGGCAATGATACGTTCAGGCGATTTCAAACGCTGCTGTTCCCGGTCTTCGACCATGTATTCAGGGAATATTTAGATAAGGGGATTCATGCGGATTTGCCCAATCCGGTTTCTCACGCCGATCTCCTCGATGTCCTGAAAAACGGCACCGCCGCGCAATTCCGCAATGCGATGTACGTCCATCTGACGCCTTATTTTACGACGACGCTTAAAAGCGGGGGAGTGTTATAGATGATTCCCGATAAAGCTGGGATGTCCATGCAGCCTAGAACGGTAGTCAAAAGTGTGATTCTGATGTTCGACAGCTGCGTACAGCTCTAATCGGAGCGGAACGTAGATGAGATAAACGAACAAAGCCCATCTTACCAGAACGTGTCCCGAGAAATTGCCCCAGGGATTAACTCCCGGCCCATAAAAACCGGTCACCATCCGCATAGGCCGTTACGAAAGCGACAAGCACCACGAATAATGGCGCGAACAGCGGAAGCCACATCACCAACGTATTCTTAATCTTGATTTTCTCCGGGTCCAGCACGTTGGTAGGCTCATCCAGGATCAACGAATCGGGGTCGCCCAGCAAAGCGAGTGCGCCCCCCAGCCGCTGGCGCGCGAGTCTGGCAATTTCCGGATTCTCCTCTCCTGTCAGATGCGGATAAAGTGTCGGCATTTCTACAAATGCTCCTACCCTCCGGAGCACCGAAGGCCGCTCACAGTTGATGTCCTGACCCGATAATGTAATGCGCCAGGTCTTCGACTATCAGTTTGCTCCGGCGCTCGATTCCGGGCTGGATCAGATGATAGCTCGTATCAAAAAACAAGGAATCCGGCAGCTCATAGCGCTCTGGAATTGCTATGATCGGTAGATTGTATTCTTTGATCGACCGATATATTCTGTCAATCATTGGTTTTTGGTTAACGAATGAGGTGGATTGATAAGCAGGCGGTAAAAGCAGTATTGTGGCATTCTTAGCTTCAACAAACTCTTGAAAATCAACCAAAAAACGCATAGATTCCGGATTCACACGATCCTCCTCCTTAGCTTTTTGCGCAGCTTTGAACTTTATACCGGGCCTGGTCCAGTGTACATACGCATCACCAAAGCCGTTAAATGCTTTTCGGTCATACACGCCAACTGGTTCTGTTGCGCCTGGCTCCTTCAAAATTTTCAGTTTTGACGCTGCATAAAACGGAATAAAGCGCATCAGATACCACCATTGTTTGGCATCGATTTGCTTCATGCCGTCGCGATACACATCGAAAAGTACCGAAACCAACTCCATACTCCCATAAAAGGAATCGGTGTAATATTGACTGTATTCAGGAATCACCAATACGATATCTCCTTCCCGGATATAGGGTTTGACGTCGGTGAGATAGAATTTCATTCCCAGCCCTGCGTGCAGGCCGGCGTTCACGACAGGAATATGCAAGGCCTGCTGCACACACTTGCTATCCAGTCCGTAGGCAACGTTAGACCCTCCAATAACGACGATTCTCGGCCCCGTTCTACCGGTTTTACGCAGCATTTCATGTTTGTCGAGCAACGCGCCGAGCATATTGTGCTTTACGGCGGGATTGGGAATAAAAAGTACTGCGGCCAGCAACAGAAAAGCCATGCCGGCAAAAATGGTGGAGTGTGCGACAAACCGCTTCATTGTCAAAACTGAAAATAAATGAATTCCTGGTCCTGTTTATAATTGGCCAGACAAAGCATCAACAGAAAAAGGTACGTGCCCCAGCGGATCGCCGGATATCGCGAATGCAATTTTTCGAACGGATGGTTGCTGCTACGTTCAACCCATTCAATACCGAACATCAAAGCGATGAGGATCATCAACGTGTGGTAGCCGCTATGAAGCGGTATCGAGAAAAGAGACGTGGTGGCAATACCTTTCAGGTACGCTCCGGCCTTGGCAATATTTTCGGCCCTGAAAAGTATCCAGCCAATGGTCACCAGCACAAAAGTAAATGCCATTTGAAATGCTTCTAGCAAGGAAGGCAAAAATCGCCCCGCCGCGACCGGTCCTATATTTTTACGATTCTGATCGAATATCAGAAGCGGCAGGAATAGTAAGCCATGGTATGCACCCCAGGCTATAAACGTCCAGTTTGCGCCATGCCAAAAGCCACTAACTGTAAAAATGATTATCGTGTTACGGATTGTTTTGAACTTTCCGAACCGGCTTCCACCAAGCGGGTAATAAAGATAGTCTTTGAACCACGACGATAACGATATGTGCCAGCGGCGCCAGAACTCGGCGATGTCTCTCGAAAAGTAGGGAAAATTGAAGTTTTTCAACAGCTCAAAACCAAACAGCCTGGCTGTTCCGAGGGCGATGTCGGAATAGCCGGAGAAATCCCCATAGATCTGGAGTGCAAAAAACACCGCTCCAAGTACCAGTGTGCTTCCGCTATAATTTCCCGGATCGCTGAAAATCGGAGTTGCGTAAGCGGCACAACCATCAGCGATCACGACTTTTTTGAAAAAACCCCATAGCATCTGCCGAAGTCCATCCACAGCGTTGGCGTATTCAAAAGTACGTGTTCGTTCTATTTGTGGTAGAAGGTGCGTCGCCCGCTCGATCGGCCCGGCCACCAGCAGCGGAAAAAAACTCACGAAAAGTGCATAATCGACGAAGTCGGTCGTAGGGGTTACTTTCCTGTTGTAAATATCAAACACATAAGACAGGCCATGGAATGTGTAGAACGAAATTCCGATGGGCAATACTATCCTAAGAGCACTTGAATAAGCTTGCAACCCATTGGAAGAAAGCAATTCGGCGAAGGATTCGACGAAGAAACCGAAGTATTTAAAATAGGCTAAAAAACCCAGGTTGATCGTTACACTGGCAACCAGCCAAAGCTTACGGGCTCCTGGCGATTGTGAATTATGAATGCGAAGTCCGCTGTAAAAATCGAGTAGCGTGGAAAAACCCAGCAACCCCAAAAAACGCCAGTCCCAGCAACCATAAAAAAAATAGCTGGCGATAAGCACCAGGATATTTTGATATTTCACCGTATTACTGGGCAAGAGCCAATACAGTGTGAAAACACCGGGAAGAAATACAGCAAATTCGATTGAATTGAATAACATATCGGTCAATCATTTCAACTGTTCCGTCGGAACAATAGCGTGGTATAAGATTGGAACAAAATAACAGTATTGCCGCCAATTAGCCTTTGGCACAGGCTAATTGACATTCACCGTTAAATCATTTGGCACACTATCACTAGTCCTATTTGCTGCTATGAGACAAATTTCTAAACTGGTTGGAGGTACCTTGCTTGTACTTCTAACGCTTCCACAGCCCGGATCCGGACAGGGTTCGAAACTCCGGATTACCACTACTTCTTCCGGGGAATACCAGACGAACCCCAGAACCTCGCTTTACCCGGCATTTGTCGATAACCTATCGTACCAATCGTGGACCGAAGATGGACCGTCCCCATTCTTCCAACTCTCCGCTGATGGCGGTGCGGTACCCTATACCTGGGATTTGGCTGGTGGAGCGTTACCCAACGGACTCGAACTGGACAAAAACGGAAGGATCCATGGCATGGCGATCAGAGAGGGCATTTATACCTTCACTGCCAGGGTCACAGATTCAAAGGGGGCAACTGCGAGCAAGATCCTCACGTTCGAAGCGGCCCCTTATCGTTCAAAATGGTTCTCGGATGCTAAATTTGGTATTTACATTACATGGGGGGCATATAGCGCTCCCAGCCTCAAGGGCAAGGATGGGATCGCTCAATTTGAAAAACGAATTACTAAATTCAACGCCGACCAGTGGGCACAGACCATCGTAGACCTGGGCGGCAAGGTATTGACAGCCAATGTAAAAGCGGGGGATGGTGTACGCCTCTGGCCTTCCACTTCTCCCAGCAAGCTCGAACTTAAAACGAAACGTAACATCGTAAAAGAATTGGTGGACGCCTGTCATAAAAAAGGCATTCGCTTCATCGCCTACATTGCGCCTGACAATGGCTGGAATAAAGATATTGTCGATACGGCGCCTGATGGTACATACGGAACCCTCAACCTCGGGCTGATCAGGGAACTGATAGCGCTGGGCGTTGACGGCTTTTGGGTAGATATGACTTCCGCCACCGAACTTTACCAGGGATTTGACTATAACTGGTTTCCATGGAATAAAATAATTCCCATCCTGCGAGCTAACAATCCGAAAGTGATATTTGCCAACAATACAGGGCTGGGAAACGGGGGCACGGTGTTGCAATATCCGAATACAGATGTCATTGTGTACGAGGGTGGCACGTCGTCCCAGGAAACGGCATTGGAGGTAGCAAAACCGGCCACTGTCAAAAAAAAACTTGCTATCGAGGTTGATAATCTCCTGGATAATACCTGGTCTTGGCGTGAAGATCCAAAACTTCGGTCGCCGAAGCCAGTCGACATGATGATCAGGAACATTCAAAAGAACTGGGAGGTTGGGGCCACCTACATGCTCAGCTACCCGATAACTGCAGATGGCAACATTCTTCCCGAACTCTATAAGGACAGGCTTACGCAAATCGCCAATTTTGTCAAGAAAAATCAAGGATGGAGTGTCATTCCAGAAGCTTCTTTGTCGGACACCATCGATTACTCCGGAAGCCAGAAACTCACACTCGCGGCTGCGCCCCGCTCAAAAATATACTATACTGTTAACGGAAGCCGTCCTACTACCGCTGGCAAGACATACAGAGGCGCCCTTACATTAACCCGGACGAGCCGGGTGCAAGCCATTGCGGTAGAACCTGGTAAACCTGCAAGTAAGCTACTTGACAAGACATTCACCATTCTCAACAAAACACCCAATGCACGTTCCGCGAAACGCGTCACAGCAACAGAACCTACACCAGCAGGCAGAACCGATCCGAGAGACTTCTACCGTGGTATGCGTATTACGGTAGGCAGCGTTCAAATCCGGCTGACTGAGGTAGGCCGGAAAAATCTGGCGGGAAACAGTAACCGACATTCGCTTATTGTTAAGCGGTATGTCGACGACTACCCCCTGCTGACAGCGTCCCTAAATACCGCAAGCTTGTCTATTGATCCAGATGGTTATCAATATGCCCAAATCCCGCCTCTTACACTTGAAGCGGGAAAATCCTACGTAATCGGATTCCGTGAGGACAGTAGCGACCTATTCGCAGCCAGCGACTTCAAAGTTATACCCGCTGCTGACGACTACCGCGTGATTAGTTATAGCATATTAAGCCCGCAAGGCGCCCAAAAACCCATTGTGGACGACAAAATCGGGCAACTCATTAACTTAAAATACGAAAAAGTAGGTCCCAAAAGCATGAAGACCAATCTCGCTATCGGGAAGCAGGCTTTTCTACGGGCCAACAACGAAGGCGCTCTTGGTCCGGCCAGCCAAATCTACTTTGCGGAAAACGGTATCGACGGCGACCCGACCACCATGGCACAAGCCGGTGGACAATATCCATGGACCCTGCTGGTAGATTTGATGAAGATTGAAACGGCCATTACAGAAGCAAAAATTACATTCGGCAAAACGGCGTTTTCAACTGACTTCCAGATAATGGCGTCGCCCGACAATAAAACCTGGACAACTTTGCTACATAAAACGGACAACTCAGATTTAAATATTAACATAAAATTCAGTCCTATCACTGCCCGTTATTTCAAAATTAGGTCGTTTAAACCTGAAAAAAGCGGGGATAGAGGGGGATCCATGGGAATACTCGAATTTGAAGTGTATCAATAAAATTAGTTTCTGAAACCAACAAAGCCCCAACAAACCTCACCCTTATTCCAGAATTTTGACAGGAATCAACATCGTTTTCGCCTGGAGGTCAATGCCGTATTTGGAAACCTGCATAATTTCAAACGGCAGCATATACTCCCCGGCGGGAACTTTGCCGGTTATCAGGTAGTAGGACATCGCCTGTTCATTGTTCTGGCCGGCGATGGTAAAACTGGCCTGATCAATTCGATAGGCCGCGGCAGGCAGTAATTGATGCGTTGTTCCCTGCTCCTTGTTGTAGGCCTCCAGGGCATGCTCGCTCACTTCTACTTTGTATTGCAGGTCCGACTGGTTGTGGTAATTGGTTTGCAGAAAAGCGTAATACCTGGTTTCGGGCGCCGAGTTGGCCAGGCTGACAGACGCCGTGGCCGGTGCGAGTCCCGGTGTTTTGAATTGGATATAAGGATTCAAAACCTTCGGAACGACCACGGAAAAGAGCTGCTGATCCGGAGCAAGTTTAAGGGTATTTGACGAAAGCCTGAAAGGAATCGCATATTGCAAATGGGTACTGGCTTCCAGACGCTCGATTGCAGCGGCGTCAAATTCTAGTTCGAAATGCGCCTTATACTCTGAACTTTTGAGTGGAACCTGCGAAGATTTCACTTGATAGAGTTCCGCTGGCAGCAAGGTATACTTGCCCTCATACCGGGCCAGAATGGACTCATCGACATTAATAGAAACCTCACCACCCTGCTGCCCCACACCGCTTTTGATGACTTGCAGCCGATAGGTAAAATGATCCCCCTTGAAAACAGGCTGCACGTTCTCACCGAATTCATTCAGATAAACCTGATCGCCTATCATATTATTCATGCGGCGGTCTTCGCACCCGTAGCCGAGCATGGCGAGGAGGCACACCCAAACCTGCGCCAGCCTGCATGGAACGATCATCGCAGTCCGGCATTTGTTATTTTCACCAGCCATAGTTCTGTGTAAAGTTTTTCATTTCGTTTAATTGTTCCTGATTGATCGGGAAGAAATAGTGCTTCTTTTCAAACACCCTGGTGCCGGGAAATAATGTCGACGATCGTTTCCAAGAATCATCGTAATTGGTCGCCTCCAGGTTTCGGGTATAATTAGGACCGACAAATTCCTTCTCGGCGATCATCCACGTGCGGGCATCATGATAGCGGTGTGATTCAAAAGCCATTTCAACCATCCGCTCTTTGCGAATCAGTTCCCTCAGCAGCGCCTGATTACCGATCACCTCCGGATAGGCGACTTCCAACTTGTTGAGCCCGCTGCGGTTCCGGACCTTGTTGACGTATGCCAATGCTTCTGCTTCGTTGCGCTGCGGTTTTTCGTTACATGCCTCGGCATAGCTCAGATAAATTTCCGCCAGCCGGAACATTGGCCAGCAAAATTGTCCCCATTGCCCATTCTCGGTATTATTGCTGGGATCGCTCATCCTCCTGAACAGGTAGCCCGCCTTCACGCAGTCGCCCGAAGCCTGGTAGCCCGAGGTCCCGCCGGTATGGAAGGTGATCACCTTGTCACCTGAGCCGCGGTTATACCAGTTGAAGCCATTGGCAAGAATGGAAGCGTAAAAACGCGCATCTCGCCCCACCGTACTGTTGTGCGCGCGGATAGGCGCCCAGTTGTCCATCGGGTGAATGTAGGCGGGTGTGAAACCCTCCTCGCGGTAACCCGACTTCGGGTCTACGATGGGGTATCCGGTACCATCGTACCCGGTTACCGGATAACGTCCGCTTGCGGCCATTGGGTAGGTGTCCACCAGTTTGAGGGAAGGCGAATAGCCTCCGTACCCTTCCTTTACCGCCCTCGGCGGGTTAGCCCTTACAACCCAGCCATTGGCCGCCCCCAGCCAGCGTCCCCAGATTACTTCCGAATTCCAGAACTTGAAAAATATCCCCTGATACGACTTGATCGCTTTCCGCATGGGGTCCGTTTCCGTGTTGTCGACATAGAGCGCATATTGGTTCATATCGATCAGCTGCTTAGCCGTTTGCGCGGCGATTTCCCATTTGGCAGGATCGGTACTTTGCGGAAAGAGGTTTTTACCTTCCTTGTTCACCATGCCTTTCAAATAATCGGCGCCGTTAAAAAGCGGCCTGGCCGCGTAGAGCGTGGCGCGGGTCTTTGCCGCCAGGACGGCCCCTTTGGTAGCCCTGCCCGCCCAAGCCTCCTCCGCGATGGTGGCTGGCAGTACAGCAATGCATTTATCAAATTCTGATAACACAAAGTCGAAGTTCTCGGCTACGGTATGCCGGTCTATTGTTTCGGGCCGGATGGAAATATCCGGATCCTTGTCCCCCCAGATGTAAACCGGACCGTACTTGCGCAAGAGGTTGAAGTATAGAAATGCGCGTATGAACCGTGCTTCCGCTTTCATTACTTCCTTTTCCGCCGGACCGATCTCCACATTCCGGTCCACATTGTTCATGAAAATGGTAGCCTGGTTAATGCCGGTATAACTGCTTTTCCAGGTCGCGTAGGAATTGGTCGTCGGGCCCCACGAGCCATTATTCATATTCAACCACGATACGCCCGACAACCAGGAAAACATCGCCTCGTCGGACCTGGGAACGACAGAACCCTCGCCGCCGACCATGTCGGAGTCGTCGGGCAGAAACCCATAAATCTGCGCGAGATACGCTTCGGTGGTCGCTCTTTTATTGAAGGTTTCTTCCAGCGTTAGTGCATTCTGCAATTCCACAGAGAGGTAGTCACTGCAAGAGGTAGCTACAAACATGCAAAGCAAAATGCCTGAAATAATAGAAAATTTTCTCATGTTAATTGCTGTTAAAAATTGAGACTTGCTCCTAAACTGACCGTCTTCATTTGCGGGTAAATATTTCCGAAACTGGCATTGAGCTCCGGGTCCCATAACTTGAACTTACTGAACGTAACCAGGTTAACCGCCTGTGCGTAAAAACGCAAACTGGAAACCCGCGCTTTACTTACAATGCTTTTTGGAACGGTATAGCCTATTTCCGCATTTTTCAGCCGGATAAAACTCATGTCCCTCTGGTAAAAAGTGGACGCCTGCCGGTTGTTTTCATTATAGGCCAGCGACATACGGGCGTACTCGGCATTCGGGTCCTGGTTACGTAAGCTCCATCTCTTCTCGGCCGCGTCGGCCAGAATTTGCCCATTTACCAGAATACTTCCCTGCGGCCCTTGCAGCGGGTCCCCGCCGATAATCCTGGTCACATGGCCGACGCCCTGAAAAAAAGCCGATAAATCGAAATGCTTGTATTTCGCACTCACCCCGAATCCGTAGGATAGTTCAGGGACTGTGCTTCGTCCGATCGCAATCCGATCGTAGCTGTCCACTACCCCATCCCCGTTGATATCCTTGAACTTGATATCACCCGGCACAACCGAACCGAATTTTTGAACCGGGCTTTGTTCAATATCCTCCACGGATTTAAAAAGACCCATCGACACCAATCCGAACTGCTGATCGTAAGCCTGTCCCGCGATTTCCTGGTAACCATAAATCGGCGTTGGGGAATCGTTGTAAATGACCTTATTGCGGTTGTAGGAGAAATTCCCCCGGGCAGAGAGCAGCCAGTCTCCTTTCACATAGCTGTATTCGACAGACCCATCAACACCCCTGTTGGCCATTTTCCCCAGGTTCACATATTGGGCCACGTTAATCCCGACGACCGATGGGACGCTCTGCTGCAAAATATAGATCCCGTCGCGGCGCTCGTTGAAATAGTCGATTTGCAATTTCAACTTATCCCATATCCCGAGCTCCAATCCGATGTTCGTTTTGATGGCCTCTTCCCAGGCGACATTGGGGTTCCCTGGATTCCCCGTGGCAATACCCGAAATATATTTCTGGCCCGTGGTACCGAAGGTATATGAACCCGAATACTGCATCTCGGAATTGTAGGCAAACCTGCGATCGCCCCCGATCTGGTCGTTACCGATGTACCCGTGCGAACCCCGGAATTTCATCAGATTGACTACCGGAAACAGATCCTGAAAAAACCGCTCCTTGCTCAGGTTATATCCCAGGCCGATCGAAGGAAAGAACCCGAAGCGATGGGATGGCGCAAAGTTTTCGGAGCCGTTGTAACCAAAGTTCCCGTCAAAAAACAGCTTGTTTTTAAAGGCATATGTCAAACGGCCCGCAATACCGATATTGCGGTAAGGAAATGCCATGATGTAATTCGTCGGAAAATTGTTGGTAAACTCCCTCCGCGTGAACAGAAACAGGCCTCCGACCCGGTGATCACCAAATGCATTGTCGTAGTTGAGCGACGATTCAAGATTGGTCGTCTTCGTGCCACGGTTGGATCGTGCCAAAGACAAATAATCACTGCCGTCCGCGTTTTTATGAAGTATCAGCTTGCCCGCTTCGTCGCGCCCGGTGGCATAGTAGGTCGCCGGGTTTTTCCGCTTATCCAATGTCGACTCATTGGTAGCATCCCACGAAAATTTCACGTTGAATTTGAGGCCGGGGAGCATATATTCACTCAAATCCTGTGTGAGGCTCATCAACGACTGCGAGGTGTTCCAAAAGTCCTGGGAAAACCCGGTCGAGTTCAGCGAGTAATATGGATTGCTTCCCACCAGCGGCTGTGCGTGGCTTCCGTCTGAATAATACGGCGCAATGGCGATCGGCGGGGTGGTCATCACAATGTTGTACATCGTGGCCATATCCACGCCCAGGCGGCTCTTGTTCTCGTAAGTATTGGAAAGGCTAAGGCTTAACTCCGTGGATTTGGTTATATCTACATCCAGATTGGACCGGAAAGTAAACTTGTTGTACTTCACGGATGGATTGTAGGATTCGGTGACAACGGGGTTAAACAAGCCGTTCTCATTGTAGTACGAGCCTGACACGTAGTACCGCGCAATTCTGCCGCCCCCGGTCACATTCAGGTTCAGGCGGTTACTGGTTGTAACGTCTTTGTACGTGGTTTTCATCCAATCCACATTGGGATACAGGTCGGGGTCCTCCCCGGACAGGTATTTTTGCTTGATATGGTCCGGGAAGGGGGTAGACCCGTTGGCATCATAGCTGATATCATTGTAATAGTCCATCCATTGTTCCGCGTTGGCCAGCTTCGGCAGCCTTATCGGCGCTAAAAAGCCGCGTTCGTACCGGGCATTGATGGTCGGTTTATCGGAATACTTGCCTTTTTTGGTGGTGATCAGCACGATCCCGTTTGCTCCTCTCACCCCATAAACGGCGGTTGCACTGGCATCTTTCAGGATCGAGAAGGATTCAATATCCTCCGGGTCCACCAGATCCATGGAGCGCTGGATCCCGTCCACCAGGATAAGCGGCGTATTATTAGCCCCGAAACTACTGATCCCGCGGATCCAGAAACTTGATCCCGAGCCCGGTTCACCGCTTCCCTGTACGGATACAATGCCCGCAATCTGGCCGGCCAGGGCGTTACTCAACTTGCTTACCGGCATTTTCAAATCGCTGGGGGACACGGATGAAATAGCCCCTACTATGCTTTCTTTCCGCTGCGTCCCGAAAGCAACGACCACTACTTCTTCCAGGTTCTTGTTATCCGACCGCAAAATGACATCCAGGGTCTTTTTCCCGCCAAGCTGTACTTCCTGTGTGACATACCCCACAAAAGAAAACACCAGGGTTACCTGCCCCGACGGCACCGACAGGCTGTAATTTCCGGAAGCGTCCGCCGATACACCCCTTAATGTACCTTTCACCGTCACATTCACGCCCGGGAGGACCTCCCCTTTTTCGTCCGTTACCCGCCCGGTAACCGTTACATCTGCCACTTTGGCCGGTACCTGCAGCATTTTTCTTTCCAGCATTTCTACTGCTTTTAACCTGTTATCAGCCGGAAATGCAGGCACGTGTTCAAGCGGCTTTTGCGCGATACTGATTTTCTCAGTCCTCAACACGTAAGTATTCTTCTTAACCTTCATATAATGGATGCCCGTCGACCGCAGAAGGGTTTCCAGGTTATCTTCAAATGAGGCCGAGGGCCGGATACTGTTGGACGAAACCCGGATGTTCTCCACGATTTTCTCTTCGAACAGCAAATCGACCTGAAACTTGTCCTTCAATTTCAGAAGTATATCTGCAAGGCCCACCAGCTGAGGTCGCGTGTCCGATTGGCGAACGATGGTCTTGGAGTCGGCCAGCAGCTGTCCAAGCGAACGTGTAGGAAGTGCCCCCACAGCCAGACAGAGCAACAGCAACCTCATAAATTGTAATCGTAGCTTCATAAACAACAGGTTAAGGGATAGAAAACAATTAACGGTTAGGAGTTAAAATGACCTTATTCTCAGCTTTTTTGATCTCGAAATCGTACATGTAAGAGAGGATTGCGAGCAGTTCCTCGGCATTTTTAGCCGGGAATGACCCCGTTGCGGTGCGCGCGGCCAGCTCTTTGCCGTTTATTTTCACTTCCACCCCAAAGAGTTCGTGGATCTTCCGGGCAACTTCATACAATGGCGTATCGTCGAATACCAGCCGGTGTTCCTTCCACGCCGAATGTTCGGCAAGCTTTTCATGGGATAGCTTTTCGATGGTAATCTGACCGCTCCTTCCGACCGTCGCGTGGTCTCCCGGCAACATGGTCAAAGGCTTTTCCCCGGCCGACGAAGAGATTTCCACCTTTCCTTTGTTAAGCACCACGCTGGTCTCCCTCGCCCTGGTATAGACCACAAATTCAGTCCCGAGCACAGTAATCAAACTTTTATCAGCATTATGGACCTTGAAATACTGATGATCGTCCGTATGCCGCACCGAAAACTCGGCCTCCCCATCCAGGTATACATGCCGGGTCGATTTCCCAAATCCCCACCGCGGAACCTTTAATGTTGAGTTTGCATTCAAAAGTACCGTACTTCCATCGGCGAGCAGGAACCTGGTTTGCTCGCCAAATGCTGTATGATAGGTACGGTAAATCAAAAATTCCTTCCCCAAAAAAGCCGCGAAACTCATCAGAAACAGACAGGCTGCTGCCCATAGCAATACCCTCGTTTTTGAAATTTTCCCGGTTGGGAGCGGCTCTGGCGGTAAAGCTTGCGGTTCTTCGTCGCGGAGCTTGGCCTTTACTTTCGTGAGTGCTTCCGCGGGATCGGGCTGAAACTGGATGTGCATTTTCTCCCATTCCTCCAACCACGTAAAATACAACTCAACATTCCGCCCGTCTGCCAGCCATTCGAGCACCATTTCTTTTTGAAGAGGTGTCGCATCGCCCGAGAAATAGGAAAAAACAATATACTTCGTCAATTCTGGCTTCATTTGTTGTTTTAATAAAATTTGTTTCGGGCCACTAAGGCCCTTCCATAGACGCATGTTTGGGTCCAACAACTTTGAAAAAGCATTAGCCGCTTTCCTCAAAGGCTGCTGCCAAGTGCTCTTCTCAGTTCTCCAAGAGCCTTGCTGATATGAGCTTCGACCGCCTTCCTTGAAATTTGCAGCTTGTCCGCGATCTGCTGATAAGACATTCCATTGAAACGGCTCATCAAGAAAACTTTCTGATTCTGAGGAGGCAATCCGTCGACTATTTTCACGATTCGCTGATAGAGCTCGTCAAACTCGACAAGTTTGTCTGGCTCCATATGCATTGACACGAGCGTGCTATCCGATAACTCCTCTGCGATTTCATTCTTGAATTCCCACCTCAGATAGGTAAGGCATTTATTCCTTACCGACATAAAAAGGTATGCGCGGAAGGAGGTGGTAATATGGACATGTGCCGCCTTTTTCCAGAAAGCCATAAAGACCTCCGAGACGATATCCTCGGCTACCTCTCTTGAATATACGTACCTGACCGCATGGCTGCACAGCGAGGTGTAATAATGACAAAACAAAAGGTCGTAGCCTTTTTCTACGTCGGTTTGAAATACACTTCTGATAAAAAATTCCTTATCTATCGTCGTATCCGAAGCTTCTTCCCGTTCCAGGTTGGATTCTGCCTGAATCAAGCTTTTGTTCGAATAACCCTGATCCAAAGTTTTATTCTGCATCTTTTTCAGTTCGACGAATTTAGTGTACACCATTTATCACAATGACAAAATCTTAAAACAACACCCTACCCTGCCCGACTAAATAATTTAAATTAGAAACTATCCGGCGACAAAAAACCATACGTAATGCCCCCCCGACGAGCAGGGAGGCAGCCACCTTCCGAGAGTCACACCCTATTTCATCATGCTTTTCCGGCGTCCGTGTTTTTTCTCAATAAAACCACCACCGCCAGCGAACAGCTCGTCGCTCCGAACAAGTATACCGAGGGATATCCCGCCCAACCCGCGATCAAGCCCGCGACCGGCCCGGCCAAGCCGAGCGAAAGGTCAAAAAACGCGGCATAGGCGCCCAGCGCGGTACCGCGCATTTGCGAAGCGACTTTCTGAATGGCCAGTACTCCCAGTGAAGGAAAGACCAACGAGAAGCCTGCGCCCGTGAGGCCGCATCCTGCAATGGCGAGCTCGGACGAGGGAGCAAAACTGATCACCAACTGGCCGCACAGCTCGATCAGGAGCGATACCAAAGCCACACGGTAACCGCCGAAACGGTCGGGGAATGAGGAAAAGAAAACCCTTGTGAGCACATAGCATGCGCCAAATGTGACAAATGCGGGCGACGGGCTCCCCCAGCTCCGGGAATTGAAAAACAGGGAGATAAAGGAAGAAATGCAGGCAAAACCAATGGACGCGAACGCCAGCCCCAGCCCTTGCCTTGAAATAAGGCCTATGATTTTGTAAAAAGGGGTCCGGATGTGCGTTCCGTCCACCTTCAATGCCGGCAACCGGACAGTGGCCACCCAGCTTATTCCGGACAGCATGATCGTGGAAGCGAACACGTACTGAACGCCGTAAGCCTGTCTCATCCAGATAGCTAACGGCGCACCGAGTGCGATACCGGCGTACATGGCAATGCCATTCCAGGTCATTACTTTGCCCGATCTGGGCGCTCCCACCAGGCCGATGCCCCACGTAAGCGATCCGGTCACCGAAAGGCTTTCGGACACGCCATGCACGATGCGCGCGAACATCAGGAGAACGAGCGCTGTGTTAGGGTCAAATCCGAAAGTCACGGCGCAAGTGTAAACCGCGCCTGCAGTGCCTACGAGTGCAATGCCGAAATAATTACTGGTTTTAGCCCCGCTGGTGTCGGTGAGCCTGCCCGAATAGGCCCGGGTGAGCAAGGTTGCCAGTGACTGCAGGCCAATGACTATACCTACGACGAGATTTCCGAAATGCAGGTCGTTTTTGACAAAACCGGGAAGTACCCCGAGCGTCATACCCATTGTAAGGTATATTGCAAAGACCGAGATGATAATGGGTGTGATGAATTTCGCGAAGGTCTTGTCTTCGCTTGTTGCAACAATGGTGTTCATTTTTGTGCCGTATGATGATTTTACGGCAGCAAAATTAACGGGTGTGACTGTCGCCCGGGGAGAGGCATTGCATGGCTATGATTAGACAAATAATGGTTTTGAGTTCCGGAATGCAACCGCAGTCATGCCTGTATGCTTTTTGAAAAACCTCGAAAAGTAGGCATGATCTTCGTAACCCAGCTCATAGGCAATCTGCTTTACATCCAGCCGGGTATAAGCAAGCATTCTTTTCGCTTCCAGCAGAATTTCATGATTGATGCGCTGGCTGGCTGAAAAGCCGGTGACCTCCTTTACGATTTCATTCAGGTACAATGGCGTAATATTCAGCAATGCAGCATATTCTTTCACTTGTTTCAATTCCTTGCGATGCTCGGCGACAAGTTGTTTAAAGCGCGCAGCGGTGCGATACTTCCGGCCCTCGATCAGCCCTGCCGGATACTCTGATTGCAGGATATGCGACGCCAGCAGCGTCGTAACCGAAGCGGTTAACGAACTCATCACCCCTTCTTTGAGTGCCAGCGTGGCTTGTTCAAGCGTCGTTTTGAGAATGGGTACCAGCTGGAATAGCAGATTATCGGGCGTAATAGCTGCTACTTGCCGCACATGACTGAAATTGTCGAAAATCTCGCGGTTTTCCGGTGATACCAGCCCCGGTTCAACGAACATCAGCCACCCGCTGGCCTCATTGAAGTCGAGATTATGGTGCACCTGTCCTGGTGCAATGAAGCCGATCATAGGACCTGTGAGCGCTACCTGGCTGAAATCCAGTTCCCAAAGGCAGTAGCCCTCTTGCTGCACGATAAAGATGTAGTGGTCGTCGCGATGCGCCGGCTACGTTTCGCATTGCAGCGACTTCACGGGCACAATCTCCACCCCGACGCCGTCCAGTTCGTCACGATGTATGTCAATAGCAGTTTTTTTCATTCCATATGATTTCGCGGAGGCTATCATTCCTCATTTCTTCACACGAGGCGCATTTAAATCAGCCGACAAAAGTACCCAAATAATAGGTTGTATTGAAAAATAGTGATCGATCAGCACATACCCGGGGCGGCATAAGGTAAAAAGCACCCGTAAATTGTCGCGCCCGCACCCCTCCCAGGTATCCGGCCTTGCTTAATTTTGTCCATCATCAAACCAACAAAACAAAATGAGAAAGATCAGAATCTTCGAACACATCTCGCTTGACGGCGTCATCGAACATGATGGCGACTACACCTATGGCGCGTGGACAACCCCCTATCGAAGCCCGGCCGGCGCTGCCATGCTGTTTGAAGCCTACGGACCGAATTTCGACCTGCTGCTGGGCCGCCACACCTACGATATTTTTAGTGGGTTTTGGCCCAACGCCGGAGATTTCCCGATGGCAAACGCCATCAATGCGGCCACGAAATACATTGCAACCCATAGACCCGCCAGCCTGGAATGGGGACCGGTACAACATGTAGGCGAGAATGTTGCGGAACAGATTCGTGCACTTAAATCGACGAACGGCCCCGACTTGATTGTTGTAGGGAGTTCGACGCTGACCTCTTTGTTGCTCGACCAAAACCTCGCCGACGAAGTGGTGCTGATCACCTATCCGGTCCTGCTTGGCAAGGGCAAACGCCTGTTGTCCGACACTGTTGATGCCAGGGAACTTGCTTTTGTTGACTCCAAAGCCACACCAACAGGCTTATTGATCAACACCTACAAACATTTGGGATCTTTGAAAAAGTAATTCCTTCAAAAATCATTACCAGGAAATATTTATCGCCCTGCCCGGCGATTCACTCGTGGAGGTCAGCAGTTGAAAATTCAAATTCCATCCTTAATCCCAAAATTATGACCATAGAACAAGTAGCAACCCGTCTGGCAGACTATTGCCGCAAAGAACAATTCACCCAAGCCCTTCAAGAGCTGTATGCCGATGATGCGGTGAGCATAGAACAATTCGAATTTCCAGGCTTTGAAAAGGAAACCAGAGGCCTGAAAGCCATGCTGGCGAAGGACAAGAAGTTTAGCGCCCTGGTAGAGTCACGCCATGGGACAACGGTATCGGAACCCTTGATTGCCGGGAGCTCGTTTTGCTTTGTCCTGACAATGGACATCAAAATGAAGGGCAGGGATCGTGACAAGCTAGTTGAACTGTGCGTGTACACAGTAGCCGATGGAAAAATTATTTCCGAACAATTTTTCATGTAACGGCCCAGGCTGCTGGAATCCTAAAAGCGCCAAAAAATGACTTTTTTCGTCTCTTTCAATCCGATAACCTTAGCTTTGCGGATTCAAACAATGAGAAGATGATTACAGTTGAAAATTTGGCCGTTGAGTTTAGCGGTTCTACCCTGTTTAGTGAAGTTTCCTTCGTTATCAATCCTACGGATAAAATTGCTCTGATGGGCAAAAACGGCGCTGGGAAGTCCACCATGATGAAAATTATTGCTGGTGAACAAAAAGCCACGCGCGGCTATGTACGTGCCCCTAAAGACGCTGTTATTGCTTACTTGCCGCAACATTTATTGACTGAAGATAACTGTACCGTTTTCGAAGAAGCAGCCAAAGCATTCAAGCAGGTTTTTGAAATGCGTGCCGAAATGGACAGGCTGAACCTTGCGCTGGAAACCCGTACCGATTACGACAGCGAGGAATACATGGCGATCATCGAGCAGGTGACCGAACTCGGTGAAAAGTATTATCAGCTGGAAGAAGTCAATTATGACGCGGAGGTTGAAAAAGCGTTGAAAGGACTGGGATTCAGGCCGGAAGATTTCCAGCGACAAACCAAGGAATTCAGCGGCGGGTGGCGTATGCGCATTGAGCTCGCCAAAATATTGTTGCGAAAGCCAGACCTTATTTTGCTGGATGAGCCTACAAACCACATTGACATTGAGTCGGTGATCTGGCTGGAAGACTTTTTGGTGAACAAGGCCAATGCGGTCATGGTGATTTCCCACGACCGTGCCTTCATCGACAATATCACCAACCGTACGATTGAAGTGACGATGGGCCGGATTTATGACTACAAGGCCAACTACTCGCATTATCTGGTATTGCGGGAAGAGCGCAGGGCACATCAGATGAAGGCGTATCAGGAACAGCAGAAGATGATTGCCGATAATTTGCAGTTTATCGAGCGCTTCCGCGGGACATATTCCAAAACCAATCAGGTATCCTCCCGCGAACGCATGTTGGAAAAACTGGAAATCATTGAAATCGACGAAGTGGACAATTCAGCCCTGAAACTTCGCTTTCCGCCTTCGCCACGGTCGGGGGACTATCCGGTTACCGTGAAAGATGTATCTAAATCCTATGGCGACCATGTCGTGTTCAAAAATGCCAGTATGTCCATTTCAAGAGGCGAAAAAGTGTCTTTTGTAGGCCGGAATGGTGAAGGGAAATCCACGATGATCAAAGCTATTATGGGCGAGCTGGATGTGGATGGAACCTGCCAGTTGGGGCATAATGTCAAGGTCGGCTATTTTGCACAAAACCAGGCAGCATTATTAGATCCGAATCTGACGATTTTCCAAACGGTAGACGAAGTTGCGGAAGGAGATGTGCGCACCCAGATCAAGAATATTCTGGGCGCATTTATGTTTCAGGGCGACGATATCGATAAAAAAGTAAGCGTACTATCCGGTGGAGAAAGAACGCGGCTTGCCATGGTGAAGCTGCTCCTTGAACCTGTCAACCTGTTAATTCTCGATGAGCCCACCAACCACCTGGATTTGAAGTCGAAAGATGTTTTGAAAGAAGCACTCAGGAACTTCGACGGAACGCTGGTGCTGGTTTCGCACGACCGTGATTTTTTACGGGGCTTATCCGAAAAAGTCTTTGAGTTCAAAGACAAACGTGTGATCGAGCATTTTGAAACGATTGACGCTTTCCTGGAACGCAACCGGATAAAAAGCATAGCAGATCTGCAACTTGCCAGGTAACCGAAGGTAGCTGATCATTCACAGCAGCAAACGGGATCGCTAAAAACCGGAAAGATGTAAGCTGTTGAAATCCGATTTTCAGCACATTGGTTTTCAATAGCTTACAATAAACATAACGTATCGAACGGCACCCGACGACACCAATTCTTGGACTTCTTCCAATAAAATCATAGTTTTCAGCTCCAAATTGAAACTTTTAGATATTAATCACTGAACACATGCTGATTTCTGGACAGAACAACCTGATCTTTCGTCCACTAGAAAAAGAAGATACCTATTCCGTTTGTTTGCTACTCGAACAATTGTCTGAATTCCCTGGCGGCGTGGATGCCATCGATATAGAAGAAAGCTGGAATAAACTTGCGGCCTGTTCCAATGCTTACGCAGTTGTAGGAATTTCCGATGACAAGATCGTCTGCTACGGCAGCGTGATTATTGAATATAAAATCCGGGGCGGAAGGTCGGGCCATATTGAAGATATTGTTGTGGATCAACAATACAGGCGAAAAGGATATGGAGATCTGTTGATAACGCATCTCACCGATTATTGCAAAGCTGCCGGCTGCTACAAAGTGATTCTCGATTGCTATCAGGAGACAGTCCCGTTTTATAACAAACTTCATTTCAATGCCACTCATTTTGGAATGTCGAGATATTTATGAGCATTGAGTACGGCTTGTGTTGATAACCAGAGTAATCTTGAAATTCCGCTTTACTTCCGATAAATCTCCGCGCCATATTGGCAATATTCGCCGATCTGAGCAGGAGCATAGTTTCCCTCTTCTTCACCGTCGTCACTGCATTTGCAAGTGATTTCAAAAAACTCAAACTGAAAAACAATCGCCTCTCGGGGCTTAGTCCACATTATGATTCCATTTAATAAGCCATATCTGACTGGAAAAGAGGCCCATTACCTCTATCAGGCAGTTTTGTCCGGCAAGATTTCCGGAGACGGGATTTTCACAAAGAAATGCCACTCTCTTTTTGAAGAGCGTTACGGCTTTCAGAAATCGCTCCTGACAACTTCCTGTACCGACGCCCTGGAAATGGCTGCTATCCTGGTGAATATCGAACCAGGCGATGAGGTGATCGCACCTTCGTACACATTCGTATCTACGGTCAATGCTTTCGTGCTAAGAGGTGCCAAAATTGTTTTTGTAGACTGCCTGCCCGATCATCCCAACATGGATGTGTCGCAAATTGAAGCGCTGATTACCCCTAAAACAAAGGTGATCCTTCCGGTTCACTATGCGGGAGTTGCCTGCGATATGGCACCTATTATGGAATTGGCCGCAAAATACGGCCTGTTTGTGATTGAAGACGCGGCTCAGGCCATCGATTCTTTCTTCGATTCCAGGCCGCTTGGCGGCATTGGCCACATGGGAGCGTTTTCGTTTCACGAAACCAAGAATATCATATCCGGCGAGGGCGGAATGCTCGCGATCAACGAACCCGGCCTGACAGAACGCGCAGAGATCATCAGGGAAAAGGGGACAAACCGGTCGCAATTTTTCAGGGGACAAGTGGATAAGTATTCCTGGGTAGACATCGGGTCGTCATTTTTGCCGTCGGATATCATCGCAGCATTTCTTTTTGCGCAACTCGAACATCTGGACGACATCCAGGCCAAACGAAAGGCCATTTGGAATCTTTACAATGAAAAGCTTGCGCCACTCTCCGGTTACGGTGTGCAGCTTCCCTATATCCCCGGGTTCGCAACCAATAACGCGCATATGTTTTATCTGGTGTGCAACTCACTCGATGAACGGACCGCGTTGATACAGTTGCTGAAAGACAATGGAATTCTGTCTGTTTTCCATTATTTATCGTTGCATAAATCCCAATTCTATGCACAAAAACATGACGGACGGGCGCTGCCGGAAACCGACCGTTATGCCGATTGCCTCGTCCGCTTGCCGCTGTTCTACGAACTGGAAACAGAAGATGTTCTCAAAATTACTGACTTGATACTCGGCTTCTACCATAATCGTTTTTCTGCATGATACTGCACCTGATGCACGACGAAAAGTTTTGTGACAATACGATCAAGAATTTCGAAAAAGTAAATCCAGGCAATAATAAATATCTTGTATTCAAAGCAGATAAAGACAAGGGGATATATCGGTTTATCAGTCATCCCGAGCTTACCTGCGAATTCTTTTATGAACACGAGAATTTAGACGATCACGTAACCGCTACACCGGCGGTCAGTGGTATCGTAGCGCATTCCATAAGTGCCGCTTTCGCGTCCGCTATTTCAAAACTGAGCAGAAAACCCAAGTTATATTGGGTCGTATGGGGTTACGACATGTATACGCTGCCGAAAATCCAGCCCGGATTGTACGCGCCGGAAACCCTGTCGTATCTGACGCGCGAAAAGCGATGGTTAAGCCTTTCCTGGACTTTAAACAAATACAAACCGCTCCGATGGCTTTTCTACACGGCCTGGGGAAAAGAGAATTTCTGGGATGTGCTCGAATCGGCGCAGCGCGAGGTGGACTACTTCGTAACTTATATCCGGGAAGATTACGAGTTATATAAAGAAAAATATCCTGAAACGAAATGTGAATTCTTCGATGCGGCTTTCTTCAATCTGAATCAGTATGTTGGGGAAGCCTTTATGGATAAAAAGATTGCCGGTAAAAATATACTGATAGGCAATTCCAACACCCCGGAATCAAATCACCTGGACGTCATTCACCTGCTCAAAAATGTACCGCTGGATAACGAGACAAAGGTATTTATTCCGCTTTCTTATGGAGAGAACAACAATTACAAAAAGGCGGTGATCCAAAGTGCTAAAAAACTGTGGGGTTCAGGCTCATCTCCATTGCTGGGTTTCATGCCCCAGCAAGCCTATATCGAGATATTACTGACTTGCGGTGTAGGCATCTTTTACCACCACCGACAGCAGGCAATGGGTAATATTATCGCTATGCTTTGGCTCGGAGCGCGTGTTTACATGGCCGGAATCAATCCAGCTTTCCGGTTTTTCAAAAGACTGGGCATCCATGTGTTTGATTTGCAGCGTGATTTCGAGATTCATGGATTGAACGCATTGACGGAAGACCAGGTTAAAACCAATCGGGCGATTCTGGCAGAAGCATTCTCTGCCGGGAAAGTGGAGCAAGACTACGAAAATCTGGTCAGGAATATTTATGAAATTAACACTCTTACATGTCACTGAAACAAAAAGCATTTGGAGCGGCAAAATGGACGTCTTTTTCAGCCGTGGCTACTTCTCTGATGCAGCTGTTACAAATCGTTATCCTATCGAGGTTTATTGACAAAGCCGATTTTGGTTTAATGGCAGTGGCTCTTTTTGTGATCGGACTTTCCCAGATATTTATGGATATGGGAATTTCCAATGCGATCATTCATAACCAAAAGGTCACTAGCAGGCAGATAAATACGCTGTTCTGGCTGAATATCTTTGCAGGTACATCCATCTACATTATACTATACATCGCCACCCCTTTCATTGCCGATTTTTACCAAAGCCCTGAGTTAGTCGGCATTATCCGGTGGACATCCGCTACCTATTTGATTGTCCCATTTGGCCAGCAATTTGAAACGCTGCTGGTTAAAGAACTAAATTTCAAATCGTTATCCATCCGGGACGTAATCGGGAAGACAAGCGGCCTTTTGATATCTATTCTCCTGGCATTCTGGCATTTCGGCATTTATGCGCTGGTTTACGCCAATTTGGCCCAGGCCATTGTTTCCACCTTGCTACTGGTCGTTTACGGCCTGAAAATCTTCAGGCCTAGGTTCGAATTTGACTGGCACAGCCTGAAAAGCGAAGGCTTTTTTTCGTTCGGACTTTTCCAGATGGGTGAGAAAACGGTTAATTATTTTAACTCCCAGTTCGATACACTCCTGATCGGAAAATTGCTCGGCATGGAGGCGCTTGGTGTCTACAATATTGCCAAGACCCTCGCTTTCAAACCATATCAAATCATCAATCCGATTGTAACCAAAGTCGCATTTCCCGTGCTGGCAAAAATGCAGGACGATATTGGAAAACTAAGGCGGGCCTATGTTCAGATTTTGCGCATGCTCACCTATGCCAATGCACCAATTTACGCAGCCATGATCTTGCTGGCCAAACCTTTGATCATTCTCTTTTTTGGAGAAGCCTGGGTTGAATCGATACCCTTTTTAAAAATCCTTGCGGTAACCGCGCTTTGCAACAGCATTGGTAATCCGGTTGGGGCACTATTGTTAGCGAGGGGCCGTGCAGACTGGGGCTTTTACTGGAATTTGGGTATGCTGCTGTTTATGCCGCTTTGTATTTGGATAGGCAGCTCCTGGGGGCTAATAGGCGTTGCCTGGGGACTAACGCTATTCAAGATTGCTGTGATGCTTCCCGCATGGGGTTTATTTGTATACCCACTCTGCAAAGCCGGGTTTCTGGAATATTTTGGCAGCGTTGGCAAACCTATTCTGCTTGCAGCAGTCAGTTTCGCTGCCGCCTATTTCCTTTCCCCGACCGTAAGCAATAATTATCTCGCATTAGGGATAGGGCTGTTGATACTCGGTACCGTGTATGCTATCATTGGAATGCTGGCTACAAATACCCAGGAAAGGGCTTCGCTGATGCACTTCTTTGTCAACAAAGGACAAGCTGGCCCGCAAAGTTGAAACGAAAGCCAGCCGAGCTCAAACAAGGGGTTATGCCTTTTTGACTTTATACGCACTACAAAGAAAACCCTGCAAACGATTAATTTGCAGGGTTTTGCTATTAAAGACTTCGGTCAATCAATGCCAGGTAGCCTTCGCTGCCATGTGGATAAAATAAACACCGGCGGGCAGCGATCGGAAGTCTTTCCGAATCATGAGCCAGGGGATACTTGTTTGATAAGATGCAATCGTTGGAAGCTACCGATTGGCCTTCTCCATATCGAGCAACCACTGTTTGCGCCATACCCCGCCGCCGTAGCCCGTCAGGTTGCCATCTGCTCCTATGACCCTGTGACAAGGTACCAGAATGGATATTTTGTTCATGCCGTTGGCATTCGCTACCGCTCGCACCGCATTGGGGCTCGTGATCATCGCGGCTTGCTGTTGGTAGCTCCGGGTTTCGCCGTAGGGTACGGCCTGCAATGCTTGCCAGACTTTGTTTTGAAAGGCGGAGCCCACCGTGAGCATCGGGACAGAAAACGCCTTTCTTGCTCCCGCAAAATACTCCCTAAGCTCCTTCTCCAGCAATGCGAGATGCTCATTTCTTCCCTGTACGATCATTGCATTCAGGGATTTTGAGAGAAAACGGAATTCGGTTTCCAGCATTTTCCGGTCTGTGAATTCCAATAGACACAAACCTTCTTTTGTGGCGCAGGCAAACATAGTACCCAAAGGCGTTTCCAGCCTTGTCAGGTCTATCACTCGCTGTAACTTTCCTCTTGCGGGTGAAAACCCGAAAATACTCTTAAAGGATTCCCCGAAACCGCTAAGGGAATCAAACCCGGAATCAAATGCTGCGGTAGTGACAGATTGCCCCTGCTGAATATGCTTGAAAGCGGAATTGATCCGGTACATGCGCTGGTAGGCATGAAAGGTCATCCGATGATTTTTCAGAAACCAACGCCTGACTGCATTCGGTTCAAGGCCGCGGACGAGCAGATCCGCATCCTTGAATTTTAAGGCGGGGTCGCCAGTCAGTTCATCCAGGAGCGAGCGAATGGTTTCCGGCGTCTGTTGCGAATGTTCCAGCGGCCGGCAGACCTTGCAAGGCCGATACCCTCTTTGAAATGCCTCTTTTGTAGAAAAAACAAATTCAACGTTTTCCATTTTTGGTTTCCGGGCTGTGCAGGTCGGACGACAAAAAATACCTGTGGTTTTCACAGCAGTAAAGAAAATGCCTTCAAATTGGCTATCCTTTTCAATAATAGCCTGATACATCCTTTCCTTTGAAAGATTCATAGAGCCGTTTTTTTAATTGATAGCCAAAATTAGCGTGGTTGCGAACCGGCAGGCAACCGGAAAATTGACAAGTATTTTCCGGTAAACATCAAATCAATACATTACATAGTGTCGTCTGGTAACATTATCCTCTCTTTTGTATTTTAATTTCGATATTTAGAAATCAAAACCTCATTTATCAGTTTCATAACTTATCCATGAAAAAAATTCTATTGCTTTTTTTCCTGCTGCATCCTGTTGTCGGCACCTTTTCCCAATCTAAAATCCAGCTTACTGTCAATGACCTGCAAACCGGCATTGATTTCAGGACGAATACGCCGCTGAAAGGGCGCGAAATTGGCTTTGGAATACCCGTTTACCGCCTTCACCTGCTCCCCGACGAGTCCTTTGCGATAATGCTCCGCGAAAAAAAACCGGGCAAACAAATGTGGACGATGAAAGGTAACCTGTTGGTATTCGACCCTGCCAGCGGGCAGCCCAGGTGGCAGAAAAAATTCAAATATGCGCAAAGCCAGCTACTCCTGGACGGCAATGTAATGCTCCAACAGCGAGGTAACAAACTGGAAAGGATCAACACCGACAATGGCTTGCCGCTGTGGACTTCGAAGGGTATCGCTTTCAAAGTTTTTCCAGAGCTCGACCGCGCGCTTTGCTACAACTTCCAGGATGGCGGCTTCAAAGTCATGCAGGGCATTGATCTCGAAAATGGCCGATCGGTCTGGCACAGGTACGTACCGGGCACTTACGGCTGGCAAGATCTGCAAATGCTGGACGATGAAACGGCGCTGATCAAGTCGTCGGGCCTCCATTTGGTCAGGATTACCGATGGAGAGGGCTGGTCTGTGGACCGCGTCTCGCATTCCGAAAAGGTAGATATGAAACGGGTAGGGCTTGCGGTACTCACGGGCGTGGCATTAGGTGCGGCAAGCGGCGCCATGAGCGGCGGCGCATACTACGCCTATGGGATACCTTACGGCGGAAATTCCTACATGAACCTTTTCCTGGACATTTGCTCCAATCCGGTTTTCAATAAAGACACCGTTTTCTTCGCCGCGAAGAACAAAATCAGCTGCCATTCGCTGGATGGCAAAACCATCTGGTCCACTGATCTGAACGAGAAGCAAACCAGTAAATCGCATTTGTTGAGGGAAGGCGGTGTCCTGTATATGATCAATACGGGGTATGCGATGAAGTACGGTAGTCCGGCGCGTTTCGGTACGCCGTTTATTGCAGCGTTCGATGCAGCCACAGGCCGGCAGCTTTTCATGAAGGTTTGGGACGAGCGCAAAAGTTACTTCACGGACTATATGATCCAGGACCGCGACCTGTACCTCTTGTACCGCGATAAGCTCGAAGTCCACGAATTTTCGCCCGACGGGTTGACGCAAAAAAACAGGATAGAAATGCCTGACGGCAATGAAATGCATTCGTTCGTATCGGACGATTTATTCGCAAAAAAAGATTCAGCCTGCTTGCAGTTAAGTCTCGACCGCGAACATTATTATATCCGCTCGGAAGCCGGTGACATTCTGAAATTCAACAATGATTTTGTACTTGTCGAAAAAGTAGACAAAAGTATCCTGTACCAGAATTACTTCGAAAATGCAGACTTCCGGTTTGTGGGTAACCAGAAAGAAACATTCGTCGTCGATAAAATCGGCAATTTACCGGTAGCTCGCTGCGAAATCCCGGTTTACGCATCGCGCTTTGGGACGAAGTTTTACTATCGAAAGTCCAACCTCAATATCGCGGAAATGGATATGCGTCCGTTCATGAGCGTGTTCGGCAGGCCAGAATAATTTGCCGCAAGACCCATCCGGCCTGCCGACCTTTTGTGTCGACGGGCCGGGGATTTCCTATTGGTATTCAGGCTATTTCCAGTAGAAGGTCGCGACTGCACTGGGATCAATCGTATAGTTGAACTGATTTTCGCCAAATACAACCGTGAATTTGCTGTTATCCGCTCCCTGGTTCAGCACTACCAGTACTTTCGAACCGTCGGGATTGAGAAATGCAACGTGTTCCAGCTTCGTCGAAGCACTCAACCGGCCTGATTCCACGCGGAATGCGCCTGGCCGGACGAATTTAGACATATGCGCAATCGTGTAATATTCAACGTTTTTTGTCACGCTGCCATCGGAAGCGATTGTAACTACACCCCGGCAGTTATCGCATCCTTTGTTTTTGGGGCCGTCGTTTTCGTCGAGCGCGATGTTCCAGAGCAAAGCATTTTTTGACCAGTTGTTGGCCGTTCCGATAAAAATATTGGACATGTTCCATTTCAGGTTGTCGGAGAAATTGACAGCCCAGCGCCCGCCCGATATTTCGGTGAAATACAATCCTTTATCGGGAAATTTGTCGTGCACCTCGCTCATGGCGGCTACATTTCCCCCATAAGCATGAAATGCCGATCCCGCCACGTACTGGCTGGCCTGCGGATCATTCAGAATCGAGATCGGGTATCCCGGCCTGTCCCAGTTATGGTCGTACAGCAGGATTTTCGTTTTAATCGCTTTTGATTTAAAAAGCGGTCCCAAATGCTGTTTGATAAAGAGGCCCTGCGCTGCCGAATCCATGCTCATGGACGGATAGGCCGCCTGATGTAACGGCTCATTCTGCACCGAAATCGCGTCGATCGCAATGCCTTCCTTTTTATAAGCATCCAGGTATTTCACGAAATAATCGGCATATACCTCATACCACTCGGGTTTGAGGCTTCCGCCAGCCAGTTTCCCGCTCGTTTTCATCCATGCCGGCGCCGACCAGGGCGTTGCCATAATCCGGATGGCCGGTTGCAAGCCCACGACTGATTTCAGCACCGGTATCAGGTCCGTCTGGTCTTTGGCAACGGAGAATTGGGCTAATGCGGGGTCTGTCTGGCCTGCCGGCAGATCGTTGTACGTAAAATCTTCCAGCGAGAAGTCCGAAGCCCCCATGGTAATGCGCAGATAGCTGATCCCGATGCCGTTTTGCGGGTCAAAAAAGTCTTTAAGGAGCTTTTCGCGTTGTGATGCATTCAGTTTTTGATTGATCAAATAGGCGGAAGAACCGGTCAGCGCCGCTCCAAAACCTTCCATTTCCTGCAATTTGGCCGAAAAATCAATGTTGATCAGGTTCGGGGAAGGCGCTCCGGTGCCTGCTTTTATAATGGAAAGCCCATTTTCGTTCTTGAATAATTTACTTTGCTGACCATTCGTAACCCAAACCGCTACCTTGTTTGCCGAGGTCGTATCGGTGGGTCTGGGGTTGTCGTTTGCCGGCGTTTCGGCCGAGCAGCTCGTTAACGCAAAGGTCAGGCCGGCGACCGTCGCCATCAGAATTTCTTTCATAAGTTGAGTTAAAAAAGAAGTCATGCCGGGACGCCGGCATGACTGTACATTATTTTCTAGTAACCTTTATTTTGGGTCAGGTTTGCGTTTTTATCGATCTCTCCCTGCGGTATCGGCCATACCAGCCTGTTTTCAGTCAATTTGTAATTCAGACTATTACCCGCGCCATCTTTCACCGCTTCCATTACCGGCACTACCCTGCCCGTCCGCAGCAGATCATACCAGCGCTGCCCTTCAAATGCGAGCTCCAACCGCCGCTCCTTTTCAATGGCCAGCCGCATGGCCGCCTGATCTGCCGCCGGCGTCGCCGCCAGTTTCGCCCGGGTCCTGATCTGGTTCACCAACGCACGCGCACCCGCCAGATCGCCGGTTTCGTTCAGAGCTTCCGCTTTCAAAAGGAGTACGTCGGCCAGGCGGTACATGATGATATTCTGCGAGGCGTCAGTATTGCGCATTTTATAAGCGAATGGAAACTTAGTCAGCGCCCAGTATTTATCCGACCATTTGCCGGTTACGTTGGCCGTGTAAATCGTCGATGCCTTGCGTACAACGTCTTTCTCATCGTCAAAAGCTTTCACCAGGTCATTGGACGGCGTATTGAATTTTTTCCAGTCGGTCCCGTAGAACATGGACGAGCCCCAGTTCCCGCCGGTTGACCAATCCTGGAAATTCAACTCAAAAATGGCTTCTGCACTGTTTTCATGTTTGCCGTCCCACAAATCCTCGAAATTGGGCATAAGCGTGTAACCCAATGCGATCACCTTGTCGGCATGCTCTTTCACCTTTGCCCAGTCCTTGCGGGTAGCATACACCTTGGCCTGTAAGGTGTACACGGCGCCGGGGGTTACCGTCATTTTGTTCGGTCCGGATTTCGGCACAGCGGGAGCCGCTTCGTCGAGGTCTTTCAGGATTTGCGCGTAAACCTGCTCCGCTGTGCTCCTGGCGGGGTAAAGCTGACCGTATATTTCCTCTACATTTTCAGAAGTAATGGTAGGCAGCTCGTCCACTACCAATGGTACGTCGCCAAAAATCCGCACGAGGTCAAAATAAGCCCGCGCGCGAATGAACTTCGCCTCGCCGACGATCTGCGCCTTCCGGGCAGCTGACAACGATGCATCGGTGACCTTAGGTACATTGGCGATGATCGAGTTGGCGCTCGCGACATGGTTGTACAAATACCGCCAATCCCTGGCCGCAACCGCATTGGTAGACAGAATCCTGAACTCGTCCACCTCAAACCAGGCCGCATTGTCTGCCCCGGCATAGGAGTTGTCCGACTGCCCGTCTCCCAGGATGAAGTAATCCATCACATAATATTCCGCCGAGCCGTTCTTGAAAATCGCGTAGCTCCCCGCCAGGGCGGCCTCGGCGCTGGCCGCGTCTTTGATCGTGGAACCCGCCGTACCGCTACCGCTTTCCCCTACCACGGTTTGAGAAACCGGCTGTAAATCCAATTGGTCCTGGCACGCAGACAGCAGTATCGACGCGCCGAGTACCCATGCTATATAATTAGTCTTTTTCATAAAATCCCTGAATTAAAACGAAACATTAAGACCTGCTACGAATGCGCGGGACACCGGGTAGGTTCCGTAGTCGATACCCAGGGTAGCACCGCTGGACGTAAACGCATTCACCTCAGGATCAAACCCTTTGTATTTGGTGATGGTAAACAGGTTTTGCGCCGTGAGGTAAACGGACGCCCTGCTCAGCTTGATCTTTCCGGCAAATTCCTTGCTGAGCGCATAAGAAATCGTCGCGCTTTTCATTCTCAGAAAAGATGCGTTCTCCACAAACCGGGAGGAAATCAGTGAGTTGTTGACGTTGCCATCGGTAGCCCGCGGAATATCGGTGATATCTCCGGATTGTTTCCAGCGTCTCAATACTTCGGTCGACTGGTTTTTGCTGTCATACATTCCCTCCGTTTCCAGCCTCGAAGCATTAAATGCCTTGTTACCCTGCGAACCCTGGAAGAGGAACGACAAACTGAAATTCTTGTAGGTGAGGTTGTTGTTCATCCCGTAGGTGAATTTCGGCTGGGCCGATCCCAGGACAGTGCGGTCCGAGGGCGAGAACGCGCCGTCGCCATTAACATCGCGGTAAATCATGTCGCCGGTTTCGGGATTCACGCCGTCCGCAATGTATCCGTAGAAAGTGCCCAGCGAGGCGCCTTCCTGCAAAATGACGATCTGGTCGCTCCGGCCCTCAACATCGGCGTAGCGGTAGATCTTGCTCAGCTGCAACTCGGTGATTTTGTTACGGTTGAATGCGATATTAAAATCGGTCGTCCATTGAAAGTCAGCTTTATCGAAATTGACGGTCGATAAAACGAATTCAAGCCCCTTGTTTTCCAATTTTCCGGAATTGCGCGGCATGTAGGTGTAGCCGCTCGTATTGGGTAACGGCACATTGAGCAGCAGGTCATTGGTCTTTTTCAAATAGGCGTCCGCCGTGAAAGTGACGCGGCCCTGCAACATGCTCAGATCGATCCCGATGTTGGTCTGCGTGGTCGTTTCCCATTTCAGGTCAGGATTAGGCGCGTACGTGGGCGGCGTTACGGCCGGGCCCGAAGGCGGGGTCGTAGGCGTGCGGCGCGTATAGGAATTGAGGCCGTAGGAGGCATAATTCGCGAGACCTTCCTGGTTACCGTTCTGGCCCCAGCCGCCGCGCAGTTTCAGATCGTTGATCACCTTCACATCCTGCATGAACGGCTCGGCGGAAATACGCCACCCGGCGGATACCGACGGGAAAAAGCCCCATTGGTTGCCCTTCGCCAGTTTCGACGAACCATCCGCCCGGAAATTGGCCGTGATCAGGTACTTGCTATCGAAATTGTACATCAGGCGTCCCAGGTACGAGTTCAGGAACCATTCGGATTGCTCGGTATACGCTTCCGTAATCTCGTTCGCTGCGTTCATCGTTTTCACGACGCCGTCCGCAGGGAAGTCCCGGCCTGCCATATAAGCGTTATTCCAGTTGTTTTTCTGAACGGTCGTCCCCGCCAGTGCCGAGAACTCATGTTTTTCCCACTTCTTCTCGTAGTTCACGGTGTTTTCCCAAAGGTAGGTAAATGAGTTGCTGCGGGTGGCATTACCGAGCCCGTGGGTACTGCCGTTGGCCCCCCAGCCTTCGGTAGTCCGGTAGGGATCGAGGTAGTAATCGTTGGTATGATTCATGAAATCGATCCCGAAATTGGAGCGCAACACCAGTCCTTTCGCCAGCGTCAGGTCGCCGGCCACATTACCGAAAATGCGGTTGTCGCGGGCGACCTGCGTCGGCCCGAACATCGCTGCAAGCGGGTTGTCCCAGCCTGCTTTAAGCGGATTAGTGGAGAAAATAGTACCCCTGATTGAATCCTGGGAGTAAATACCCATGGTCGGCGGAGCGCCTAATGCTCCCAGTACCACTGCATTACGGCCCGCATTGTTGTTGTCCTTCACGTCCCTGACCTTCGCGTTGGCATAGCTGACATTGGTCGTCAGCTTAAACCAGCTTTTGATCTGGTTATCGAGGTTCATACGGAACGAATACCGCCGGTAGCTCGCCGGCTGGATAATGCCCTTGTCCTGGGTGATCGCACCCGAAACGAAATACCGGTTTTTGTCGGTACCACCCGAAAAATTGAGCTGGTAGTTCTGATTATGCCCGGTAGTGAAAACCTCCTTGTTCCAGTCGGTGGTTTCACTGCCCACCGTCACATTGTGGCCCATTTCATTCATCAGGTCGGCATATTGCTGCGGGTTCAGGACCTCGATCTTCTTCGCGATGTTCGAAATGCCGTAATAAGCTGCAAAATTCACTTGCGACTGATTGGCCTTCCCGCGTTTAGTCGTCACGATCACCACGCCATTGGATGCCCTGGCACCGTAAATGGCTGCCGAGGAGGCATCTTTCAGCACCTGAATGCTTTCGATATCGTTGACGTTCAGGTCGCGCGTGTCCATCGTAGGCACACCATCGACCACATACAACGGCTCGTTGCCCGCCTGCACGGACGTAGCCCCGCGCACACGTATGGATAATGCGCTGCCAGGCTTGCCCGAGGGCTGCGTAACCTGCACACCCGCGGCCTTACCCTGTAATGCTTGCGCCGCCTGCAAAATAGGCCGCTCTTCGATATCCTTCGTATCCACTGACGCAATGGAGGTCGTAACGTCGCCACGCTTTTGCGTGCCATAGCCGATCACGACCACCTCGTTCAGCGTTTTCAGATCGCCGCCGAGCGTCACATCGATTTGCGTCCGGTTGCCCACTGCAATTTCCTGCGTTTCGTAACCGATGAATGAGATCACCAGCACGGACTGCCCGTTGGGCACGCCGATCGAATAGTTTCCGTCTACATCTGTCACAGTACCTGATTGCGTCCCCTTCACCAAAACGCTCGCGCCGGGCAAGGTCTGGTTTTGCTGATCCCTGATCACACCTTTCACGACAATCTCCTGCGCATTCGCCAGGCTTGCTACCGCGAAAATCATGGCAATGAACATCGTAATTCTCTTTCCCATAGAGTGTTAATGCATTATTGGTAATTAATCTGATAAATTCTTGGACAATTCCATGGGGTCAAAGTTAGGTATACTTTGAGAAAATCAATAGCAAAAAATGAATGTAATCTCCTGTAATATAGACACTTATGAATATTTTGATACGGTTTAAACCCGTAGTAAAAAAGGAGCGATTTATCTGATTTACAAGCAGTGACGAAGGCTCTCGCACACTGGCGGGGTATAGGACTGATACGCCTGCAAACCGCCGCTTTCCGGTTAAAAAAAGTGCACGATTTTACCTAAACCTGGAAAAATATGCGGGAGACCTCGCGGGCGCAGTTCGTCTCAGACCGCTTCAAGGGGGTGTTCCAACACCAGCAGGCTCCAACCTTCGCCGGATTTGGAAGCGGCGATCTCTTTGCGGCGGTCATGCATTACTTTTTTGATCCTGCTTGCGTAAGCCCAGCAAGTGCTCTGCCGGATGGAGAGGATTTCAGACAGCTTATGGGAAGAGATTTTCCCCTTGGTTGTATACATCAAAAACACCATGTAGAATGCCTTATTAATCGGAATGCGCGTGTTCTGAAAAATGGTGTGCGCGATTACCGACTCATCATAGTCGCATTTGGCGCACCTGCGGCTGTACGGCGAATGCCCGTGAAAGAAGTGGTCGTGGCCGCATTTGCGGCATTCGTAACGATCGTTCTCCGTATCGTTGCCCCACTTCATTCCCGCCAGGAACCGGAAGCAGCTCTCGTTGTCGGGGTAGATCTTGCTGAACTCCTCAAAATCCACTTCCGTGGACATGACGCGGGCTTGCGTCACTTTCACTACATTGGTGTGCAGGACCTCATTATCTTTTTCGAGCAACAGGTTCATTTGAAGGATTTCTTCCTTCTGCTTCTGCAACAGTTCGTTTACCTGGGTCAGCTCCTGGTTTTGCGCCTCAATGATCGCCGACTTTTCCACGACCTCGCGCGTCCGCTCCGCGACCTCGGCTTCAAGCCTGACATTCAGTGAGTCTTTCAGCTTTTCATTGAGCTTCATCTGGTGAATCATCTGTCTCTGCGCCTTATCCTTCTTCTTTTTCAGGATACTCACCTTGTCGCCGATCGCGAACGAGAGAAAGATCATTTCGATGACGAAACAGATACTCAGGCTGTAATAGGTAACCACCCCGAAGTTCAGGCCATCCACGTGCAGCATCAGCAACAATTTATGAATGAAACCCAGCGAAAGAAAGCTATACCCCAACACAAAAAAACGCGCCGGATGATACCCTTGCCGGTAAATATGGATGCCCGTGTAAAAAGCCACAGCAAGCGGCACCAACTCTACAAACTTATAGCTGAACCAGTTGGTATCTACGACAAAGCAGGCCACAAAAAAGATTGTCCGCAGCACCATCACCAGGATAATGAAGCGGTCCAGGGCAGGTGCCTTTTTATGGGTATAAAGCAATGTCCTGGTAAACTGCAAGGCGAAAATGCTGATCCCGTATAACGCAATACCGTAAGCATATTGGTTCCATTCGGGCGCATTGGGCCACAGGTACTGGTAGGCGATACCATCCACACACATCTCGAAAAGCCCTACACATAAATTATACAAGACATAATACAGGTACTGCACCTGCCGGACCGCGACGTACATCATCAGGTTGTAGAAACTGAAAACCAGCACCATACCATAAAATATCCCGAAAATAAAATACTCGTCCAGCGCATAGGCAATGAACCGGTTGACCGATCTCAGTACGATAATTGCGTCGGCTGTCTGATGTGATTTTACGCGGAAGTAGTAGGTGCCGTCAAAGGCTGTGTCGTTGGCGATATTCAATTCAAAGTTCTTGTGCGCATATTCCCGGTTACCAAACGGCAGCTTGTCGCCCATTCGCCGCACGCTGTATCCGCCTTTTCCATCCGGTAAATAGGCGGTGATGTCGTCGATTGTCTGGTCGAAGAATTCCAGCACCCAGTTTTTGCGACTTTCGGGATTGTGGCGGATCTTTATCCGGAACCAGTAGGTTGATTTCAGGTGGTAATTTTGGGGCGTATTTGCCGGACTCTTTACAAAATGCTCGTTTAGAGGCGAAGACAGCACTTGCGAAAAGGTATAAGAACCCGCCGTATCTTCCAGATACTGGATTTCTTCCCCTACAAACATATGTTGATCCTGCCAGTCGACGATTTCCCTGGCAGGTTGGGAAAATACGCCTGTAACGCCGATCAGGGAAATCAGAAGGGTAATTCCAATCCGCTTGATCAAATTCAGAAAGACAGCAATATGTAAGAATAGGGGTTTGATCACCGTACCGCTTTCTTTCAAAGTTAACAGATTACACCCTACACGGTCAAAAAATTTTATCCACTTTTCAATGGCCTAATTGCTCGCACGCCCGGAAGGCGTTTTCTTTTCGACACGTATTAACCTTCATTTTGTCACGTATACAAAACAACGTCCCCCTATTTGAACAACTCAAATACTCCTTTGGCGATCGGCTCGCTCACGGAAATAACCATTTGAAAGCTTATTTCAACGCCAGGGCAATAAATAAGTCGTCGACGGTAAAAAGTTGGTGACTTATTTATTTCAGAGTGCTATCTTTAATGCCCGGATCTCTGTTTCCAACCCTCTGTCTTTCTGTGTTATCAAACTTAAAATTGCATTGAAATACCTTCTACCTGCCGTTCTATTCCTGTTTTTAACCTTTTCTGCACACGCGCAAATACCCGTTGACTTCCAGTTTTGTACCGGCACCGGCGAGCTCTGCGTAACCCCCAGCGACTCGACGTACGAACTTTGTCTTACCCTCAAACCCGGTTTTTGTGATTCGAAAGAATATGAAATCAGGTGGGGCGATGGCAACACGGAGCGCGTTTCGCTGACTGCCGAAAAGAAAGCCATGCACGTTTATGACCTCAGGCAGTTCGCCAAAAATTGCAGTGCTGCCGAAATTGAATACAACTTCAATATTCGCGCCGTGAGCTGCGGGAATGATAATAAGGGTTATCTGCTGATATTCAAGAAAAGACCGGAAGCAAGGCCGGTGATCGACGCAGCTTGCGCAGGTGCTGCCGTGACGATCCGGAACGAGAGCTGCCCCACCTACGGCGTCGACTTTTTATGGGAATTCAGCGATGGCCGGACGAGTACCGACACCTATCCGTACCTTTCTTTTACAGACCCTACCAAAACCTACAAAGTAAAACTGACAGCTACTTCCAAGGTTTGCGGCACCAGTACGGCCGAGACCGAGTTTAAACTCGCCAAACCGCCTGTTCCGGATTTTAAAGTCTCCGGTGTATCGGTCATTGAAAAAGACACAGTTGTGTGTTTATCAAGCGGCGGCATCATCGATCTCGACGGTAGCATTTCACAGGACGAGTCGGGCTACGGTTGGGAGATTGAGGGTGGAAAATTCAGTTATCAGAACAATACCAAGCCTAATGCCGCGGCCATCAAAATCAAGCTGGAAGAGGCTAAGGAGTATACCATTACGCTAACCGTCAACAACAGTTGCGGTAACAGGAAGATTACCAGAAAGTACAAGGTCATCAGCACCATAGCACCATCCATCACTCCGCAGCCGGATGTGTGTGAAGAAATAGCCTACAAGATAGCCAATCCTATCCCCGGTGCCGTTTATACCATGAATGGCACCCCGTTCTCGCCCGGCCAGGAGGTTCCTCTCAAATTTGCTTCCGCGCCATACATTGTGGTGGCCAAAGTCCAGAACGCCTGCGGCACGCAAATAGCCAGCGATACTTTCAGCGTTTCCCCGGCTCAACCGGTAAAAATCTTATCCATTCCCAAAGACACCCTTATCTGTACAAGCTCCGGGCGCATTTTACTTACCGCCAACCTGCCAGGCGGCGAGTGGAGCGGAGGTGCCGTCGAAACCGTTAACGGGCAAAGTTTCTTTATTCCCAAAACACCCGGCAGTTTCAATATCACGTACACCCGCGGTACGGGCAAATGCGTGATGACGACATCCGTGAAGGTGTCTGTCGAAGGGATTGAGGCCACCGCCGACAATAAATCCATCTGCGAAGGAACGGCCTGGATCAAGCTCTCCGGCACCCCGGCGGGCGGCCAATGGGCAACCGCTTCCTGCTCTGGCTGTATTAAAGGAGACACCCTCTTTACCGCCGGATTATCAGGCAATGAATTTGATATCCGGTACTCCGTTGCCAGCAAGACCGGTTGCAGGGCGGAGGCACAGGCAAAGGTAACGATGGGCAGCCCCAAAGCAGAGTTCTCCCTTCAAGACGGTTGCGCAGGGCAGGCTTTTAAGCCTGTCAACACGTCGTTGCGGGCAGAAGCCTACGTGTGGATGGTCAATAATCAAATCGTTGCCAACGAGGCGAACCCGGAACTTCAATTGTCTCCCGGCAAACAAACCATCGCACTTGTCGCACGCGCAGGTGCTTGTGCCGACACGCTCATCCGGGAGATTACCATTACACGTCCGCCAGCGAAAATCAGTTTTACACCCAGCGTAACAGCCGGCTGCGCACCTTTAAATGTGTCCTTCAATGTGAGCGGCAATGCCGAACCTGGTATCGAATATGTTTGGAAAGTAAATGGGCAGACTGTTTTCAAGGGATTCCAGCTTGCAGCCAGATTACTTGAAAATACGAGCAGAAAAGATTCCGTCTACCAAATCAGCGTCGCGGCCGACAATGCCTGCGGAGGCCAAACCGATGTGAAGGAAGTGACTGTCCGGCCAGGCACAGTCGCCGAGATCGGCGTCGATTCGACAATGCTTAGGTGCACACCTGCTTCGCTCCTGTTTTCCAACCGGTCCACCGGCCACGACAAAAAAACGTCGGTATGGTCGTTTGGCGACGGAACCACGCTGGCATCCGCCAACGATACGCTATCCCACCTCTTTTCGGCGAAGGACAGCGCCAGAACTTACATTGTCAGACTGAAAGTCACCGGCGAATGCGGAGCCGACAATGACTCGGTGGCTATCCGTGTGTACCCCAGCACCGTGAAAGCACTGTATACCATTTCCAAATCGGAAGTATGTCCGGGTGAGGTTGTACAGTTCAAAGATGCTTCGGTTCCAAAGCCGGTCCGCTGGCTATGGCGATTCGGCGACGGAACCATTGCAACCACCGCTAATCCCACGCATACATTTTCGAAAAGCAAAAGCGAGTACAAAGTGACGCTGATCGCATTCACCGACTGCGGCTCCGACTCTACCCAGTTAACGATCAAAACAACAGAATCGCCCTCAGGAACCTTTGAGAGCCCCGCCATTGCCTGCAACAACTCATCGGTAAAGTTTGCCAATCAATCACCTCCGGAGATCGGATTTGTGTGGGACTTCGGGGATGGCAGTGCGCTGGATTCGCTGAACCACTCGCCAGAACACCTGTTTCCAGGCACGGGGACCTATCAGGTAACATTGAGTGTATTCCGTAAAACCCAGGCTTGCAAGGTAGTTGCTAAAAAAACTGCGGTAACCGTCGTTTCCCCCGCCAAAGCCGATTTTGGCTTCGCCGGCGACTCACTGTTCTGCGCGCCCGGCCCGGTAGTCATCCGCAACCATTCCGAACCGGCCGACCAATATCTGTGGTATTTCAGTGACGGACGAACAGCCGAAACGCGGGAGCCGGCCCTCCCCTTTGAACCAGGCACATACGGTGTCAAATTGGTTACGATAAAAGGCGGGGTTTGCCTGGATTCGACTGAGCGCGCAGCTGCATTTGTCGTCCGGGAATGCCAGGTAGACATCCCGCAGGCATTTACGCCTAACGGCGATGGCCACGGCGACCGCTACACGTTGTTCGGGGCGGGGATCAGCAGAATTGGTCTTTTGCGGATCCGCAACCGGTGGGGAGAAATTGTCTTTGAAATGAAAGATGTACAGCCCGGCAGCCAGCAGCCGGGCGAATCCTGGGACGGGACTTTCGGCGGCAAGGAAATGCCTGCCGACATGTACGTTTACGAAGCCGAAATACGCTATATCGACAAGAAAAAATCCGGGAAGCTACGGGGGAACATTTACCTGACCCGCTGACATTTATGAAAACAATGCTACTTTTCACGGGCGTGATTTATTGCCTGTGCAGTTCTGTCCGGGCACAGTCACCGCAATTTTCCCAATTTTACGCGAACCCTGTTTATGCCAACCCGGCACTTGCCGGAGATGCCGGAACGCCCCGTCTGATCGCCAACTATCGCAATCAATGGGCAACCGTTGGCACCGCATTTCAAACGGCTGCTTTCTCGTTCGACACTTATGCCGAGGACCTGCAAATCGGCCTGGGCGTTCAGGTGCTTCACGACCAGCGCGGCAGTGCTCTGAAAAGTGATCAACTCTCCGGCCAGTTTTCGAAATTGGTGTACCTCGACGGCCAAAAGGAACTCCGGCTGATCGGCGGTGTCCAGGCTGCCTGGGCATTAAACCGATGGAACGGGGCCGACCTTACCTATGTTTCCGATTTCCTGGGCAGCCCGGATCCGCTCTCCGGAAATGCCATCCAGCAAAACCGGTTTACTTTGTCGGTCGGCGGCATTCTTGAATACGTACCCAGGCATGAAGACTATGCTTCCTACTGGATCAGCGGAGCATGGCACAATATGGGCATCAATAGCCCTGTCAGCATCGACCATCAGCGGATCAACATTCAGCTCGGCTCCAAAATCCCCATCGGCATCCCGGCTTTGTTCGGCAACAACCTCGGCAGCGACCTGAGCCGGGAAAGCGCGCTGAACCTGGGAATGCAGGTCAGAAAACAGGGAAGCTCGCGGCAGCTCGATGCCGGCTTTAATATGATCTTTTCGCCTTTGGTACTGGGCGTTTGGTACCGCGGGATGATCTGGGGAGACACTCGGCGCGACGCGCTCATCGGTACTGCCGGATGGGCATATGGCAATATACTTTTCCAGGCCAGTTACGACCTTCCCGTGTCGTCCCTCGGCCTGGATACCGGGGCACTGGAAGTGTCGATTTGGTATGGCGTAGACGCCCTGTTCCGTTTCGCCGGCAAAAGAACGACTGATCGCAGGGCACGTAAATGCCTTCGTTACTGAAAACGGAATGCGGTGGCCAAGATACGCTACCGGCAGCAATGACTCATACTCAGCTGTTACTTGCCTTCCGCCGGCGCATTTACAAACTCCTCTTTTTCCATAGCGATCTGATTTCCCCAGAGTAGTTCGGTTGGTAAGCGGGTCATCCTTTCCCTGCCTTCAAATTACTCCGTATCCGGAACGATTTTTGTAAGCCCGTGCAGCTCACAAAATCTGTTGCTGATGCTTACTACCCTATTCCGACGGCTGCGGCCAGGCACAACCTGCAAATTACTTTTGATAGCGTGCCTGCCTTATTTTGGCGACCAAAACGTGATACTTCGGGGGGAGACAATAGCCCCTGGACTGGACCAGGGTAACTTCGACTGGCACGGATTTAATGCATACTCGACGCTTTAATTTACACTTCTCACTATTAACCAAGCTTCCAATGAAAATCGTCAGCACAACCAACCATGCCCGAATTGATTATCTGACAGGGTTGTTCTTCATGTCGTCGCCCTGGATTCTAGGCTTTAAAGAATCTGTTGCAGCCACCTGGATTATGTTGCTGGTTGGTTTGGCAGCAATAATCATGTCGCTTTTTACCAACTACGAAGGCGGTATGGTCCGAAGCATCCCCATGCGCATACATTTAACCGTCGACATCTTCATGGCAGCATTTCTGGCGTCATCGCCCTGGCTGTTCGGCTTTGCTGAGCAAGTGTTTCTGCCCCAGCTGATGATGGGCCTTTTCCAGGTGCTGATCAGCCTTGTGACATCTAAACATCCCGCCGAGCAGCATTCGGAAAGGGTTGTTGACCGGCAATAATAACCACTTATGAACGACTCCGACTTGTACCTGGGCACCAGCGGCATTTTGCTGCCCTATAAAAATCAAACGCAATACCCACCCGAATTTGAGGGAAGAAGCAGGTTGCAGGTCTATGGACACTTCTTTAATTCCCTGGAAGTCAACTCCATATTCTATAAACTCCCCCGGCCCGCAACGGTCGCCCATTGGAGCGAATCGGTGCCGGAGACATTTCGGTTTACATTTAAATTATCGAAGCAAATCACGCACAACCCTGGATTGAATTTCCATCCGGAAGATATTACCGCTTTCACAGAAACCATCCAGGCGGCAGGAAACAAATGCGGCTGCATTCTGATACAGTTCCCGCCGTCGGTCAAATTCAATTTGTTCGGGCGATTGGCTGACTTACTTTCGGCCGTAAAGGAAGGAACCGCAGACCAATGGCCATTAGCCGTTGAATTCAGAGACCGGTCGTGGTATCGGCAGGAAAGCTACGACCTGCTCGATGAATTCGGATTGCCAATGGTGTACCATGACAAAGCTGGTAGCCAATCCCCACAGCCGGCGCTTGACTCGGATGTCGTCTACCTGCGGTTCCATGGCCCGGACGGCAATTACCGCGGCAGCTACGATCCTGGCCTCCTTTATGAGTATGCGGGATACGTATCGGGCTGGCGCCAGGCCGGGAAAACGGTTTACGTGTATTTCAACAACACAGCCGGTAATGCTTTAGCTAACCTTCAAACCATGCAAACCTATCTTGAGGATTTCGATTAGCAGACTGCACCGGCTGGGTTTTTGCCTTTGATGCCAGAATCCGCTGAGTTAAAACCAACGATGAAATACATGCGCGGCTTCAAGTCTTACTAAAAATAAAGCAGGACTAAAAGCCCTGCCTATCCTCTGCCTAACTAAATTAAAAATGTCATAAATCCGGGTGTTGCCGTGCTCGTGCCCATCGTTCTGTTTCAATTCTGAGCTGTGCCGGTCTATTTCTGCCGGTGGAATCGGCCAGATATTGACACCCGGCAGGGACCTGGCACCAATGGCTGAGCAACAATGCCCGATCTTCGAAGTCGACGGTTTTTCATGACGAACTTGAAGCTAAATAAGCTTATAAAGAAAATTCCGGGCAGTTGTCGCAACCCAAAGGGCACAGCATAACCACCCACTCGTGGACTGTATCGAAACACGGAGGTCCGCCAACCGAACCTGTGGGAATCCAGTAAATAGAGCTCGGGTTAATATTTTACAATACTATATTTGTACATCGGGCGCTGGTTGCGGGAGTTTCCGTCAGCTTTCTCCCCTGTCAGGTATCATAAAACAACGCAACCGTCGATCTGAACGCTCGAACGCCTCATGCAAGAACGAGAGCTGCCGATCGGACAATACAAAGAAAATATATTGATAAAGCTGCCGCGGACAGTATTCTATCCAACTATTAAGCTATCTTGGCATTTGAAATATTTCGCAGTTTTTCTTGTGTTTTTTTGATTTGCAAATTCCCCGGAAAAGGACGGGTACGCTCATATCCTTCTAAAATCCTTTACCATGAAACCTCATCTTTTGCAGGTAGCGACCGCGCCAAACAGATCTTTCAGCGTCAGAAAAGAACTGATTCCCAACATCAACTGCCGATGGCACCACCACGCGGAAGTGGAGCTGATTTGCTTCCACAGAGGCAGCGGTACTCAGTTCGTCGGTGACGATATCAGGCGTTTTGCAGCGGGCGATGTGGTGCTTGTCGGCTCCAATCTGCCGCATTATTGGCACTACGACAGCGAATATCAGCCAGAAGGAAATGATCAAACCGATCCATTTGCAACGGTCGTTCATTTCACAGAGAATTTCTGGGGAGAGCGGTTTCTGATGCTCACCGAGAACGCGACGCTCAGGAATGTGCTGGACAGGGCCAGGCGCGGCTTGTCGGTCAGAGGCGAGCTGGGAGAGCTCATTGCCGGGTTGATGGAAAAACTGCACGTTGCCGAAGGCCCCTACCGCGTAATGCTTTTGATGGAATGCCTGATTGCTGCGAATCGCGCGGACGAAAACAACGCGTTGGCTTCACTGGGATTCAGAGGAGACAATGCCGAACAGGAAAGTGAGCGGATCAACGCCATTTACAAATACACGCTCGCGCACTTCCACGAGAAGATCAGTCTGGAAAAAATCGCGTCGATTGCCGGACTTTCCCCCAACTCTTTTTGCAGGTACTTCAAGTCTCGAACAGGCAAGCAGTTCTCTCAATTTTTGATCGAGATCAGGATCGGAAACGCTTGTAAAATGCTGATTAATAACAATATGAACACCAAGCAGATCTGCTACGCAAGTGGTTTTCAGAATTTCACCTGCTTCTATAAACAATTTAAACAAATAACCGGAAAAACGCCTGCCGCTTACCAGCAAGCGTTTTCCAACCGATAGCTTTAAACGGGCGTCGGATGCCGCGGCGCCCGAACAACTGCTTTTGGTTTCTTATCGATTATCCTGTTTTTCGATTATTGTTTGTCCCACCAAACTCTTGTTTTAAAATTATCTGTCCCCTGACGCGCCACTGCTGCATTGTAGTTGGCGGCATTCAATACCGGTTCGTCCTCCGGATAGCGTAACCTGCGCGGGTAAGTCCCGTCGGTTTCGTTGCTCGGATAATTGATGGGCGTCAGCTTGGGGTAGCCCGAGCGACGAACATTCGCATAGGCTTCGAGACCATTCATAAAGCAGGCCGCCCAATATTGGGTGTTGATCTGTTCGTACGCTTTTTCCTTATCGGCGGCACCTACAAAAGGGTTGGCCGTGAAGTAGGCATTAATTTCGGCATCCGTGATGACTGCTGATGCGTCGTATTTTGCCAAGTTTTTCATAGCCCCGGCAACACCGCTTTTGTAAAGCGCCTCCGCGTCACCGCTTATCCATCCGCGAATCGTCGCTTCTGCCAGCATCAGCTGGACTTCCCCATAGGTGAGGCCCATTCTCGGGCCATCGAGTTTGGCATAAATATCCCGGTTGATACCAGAATATTGGTGCTGGTCTTTCGTATTGTCCCAACTTGGGTCAGTTTTAATAGTTACCAGATTGAAACCGTTCGGCATGCCTTTCTGAACAGCCGGATCCGTATTTTTGGTAGATGCCTTGGAAGGATCCGAATAAACGGCCACCATGTATTTCAGACGCGGGTCGTTGCGGCTTTTCATGTAGTTGAAGATCGTTGCGCTGATCTTGCCCGGTGATACACCCGATACGGACAGCGTCCAGCTTTCCCCATTCACAAGGGATTGGTTTGCGCCGGTTTTGTCCGGAAACCTGACGTACATATTATCATCGACGGACGTAAATACCCCGCCGGCAACGGCTTTTTTCACCCAGGTTTCGGCAGTTGCCGGTTCTACTTTTTGCAACCGCATGCCCAGGCGCAGCATCATGGAATACCCGAACTTCTTCCATTTAGCCACATCCCCGCCGTAAACAATGTCGGCTGTGACGGCCCCCTTCGATGCGTCCAGCTTAGCCGTTGCATCTTCCAGCTCACTGAGCATATGGTAATAGATATCCTTTTGGGTATCATATTTAGGCTTATAGTTTTGTGCCGAAAAGCCCTGGTTGGCCTCCGAATAAGGCACGTCGCCGTACAGGTCCGTCAGACGATGGTATATTACCGTTTTCCAGATCCTGGCCATATTATGCAGGTTGCTCAGCTCTGGTTTGTCCTTCGATAATTGTATGGCGTCTTCCAGCAGCTTGCTTCCCCCGTTCACTGCATTGAATGTGTTCTTCCACAGGCTCTCGCTTCCGCCTTTGTTATATACATATTTGTCCCCAAAGAAATCGAATGTCCCCGCGTCGCTCAGCGTCGCAAAATGCTGGACGAAAGGCTCGGTATAATGCAGGGAAGCCCCGTCGTCACCCCTTGACGAAAATAGCTGTGCGGAAGTAAACAGATAAGCGGGGCTAAATCCCTCGGCAGTAGCTGCATTGGGGTCCCTATTGAGTTTTTCAAAATCGCCGTCGCAGCCTGGCAAGAGCATTGTGCTTACGGCCAATAGAATGCTGAATGTTTTTTTCATTTTAAACAGGTTTGGTCCGTTCCCGATTTAGAATTTCAAATTCACGTTAAAGCCGTAGCTTCTGGTTGGAGGAAGCTGTGTCGATTCGATCCCCTGGTCGTTACCGGCCGACAAATTCGTTTCCGGGTCGATCCCCGGTGTATGTTTCAGTAGGGTCTGGAGGTTTCTGCCAACGAGCGAGATGCTGGCACCTTTTACGAAGCCGATCTTTTCATACAATGCGCGCGGCAGGTTGTAGGTCAGCGACACGTAACGGAGTTTGATAAAACTTGCATTGTACAGATAGTCGTCCAGCGCATCGCGACGCCTTACGATAATATCGCGGTTGTTGACCTGGGCTGCCGTCACCAGCACCTTGTTCTCTTCGCCGGTTTCGGTTACACCGGGCAGCACTACGCCATTCGCCCTGCCGAGCAATGAGCGCGGAGACATTCCGCGGTGTTCCAGGTTGTAGTTGGTATTCGAATAGATCAGCCCTCCGAATTTGCCATCTACCTGGGCCGACAACGTAAACGACTTGTAGCTGAATGTGTTGGTAATACCGGTTGTGTACCGCTGAATACCAGAGCCGAATGCCTTCACATCCGTAGGTACGATCGGCAAGCCTTTGGCATCCATCACATCCCGGCCATTGGCATCACGCTTAATGGTACGCCCGACGATCTGCGAATACTCCTCTCCAACCACTTGTTTCAGGAAAACCTTGGTGGCCGTCCCCAACAGGAACTCATTGGTCGAATTCGAGATTTTCAGGATCTTGCTCTTGTTGTACGCCACGTTGAGCGAAACGTCCCAGCTGAAATTCTTCGCAGTAACAGGCCGCGCGGTAAACAGCATTTCGATACCCCGGTTGCGAAGCTCGCCCACCGTTACCACTGCACCATTATAACCGGTAACCGACGAGACGGTTTCGGTAGTAATATCATTTTTGGTAGACCTGTTATACGCTGCCACGTCGATTCCCAGCTTGCCATTGAAAAGGCGCAGGTCCAGGCCCGCCTCCAATTCATTCACGCTCAGCGGACGGAGATTTTTATTGGGCACCACGGCCTGGTTGATCGTGCCCAACGGTTTGCCGTCGTAACTGTAAGGTAATACGCCGTAGGTCAGATTGAGCTGGTACGGGTCTGTGGCCCCGCCCACCGATGCGTATGACACCCTGAATTTGCCGAAACTGATGGCCTTGGGCATTTCAAACGCATCGGAGAATACGTAGCTAAGACTGGCGGACGGATAAAAGTAGTTGTTCGACTCAGGACTGAGGGTCGAGAACCAATCGTTCCTGCCCGTTACGTTCAGAAACAGATAGTTTTTATAGGCCAGCTCCGCGGTACCGAACAGGGAGTTGATCTTATTATCCATAATACTGGTGGTTGTGTTTCGGACCGAAGTGTTGTTAATGACTTCCAGGCGGGGCGTGATAATGCCCGATCCGCTGATATTGGTACCATTGCTGTGCTGCGCCATGAGGTTACCACCCGCATTGACCACCAAATTAAAATCCTTGTTCAGCGCCTTGTTGAGGCCGATCATCCCTTCGAAATTTCGCTCGTAGAAGTTGGTCGTGATCTGGTCGATCTGGCCGTTGGGACGATAACCGGTACCCTCGGGAACGATCTTGTTGATTTGATAGGAAAACATATCCTGTCCGACCTTCCCCTGCACAAACAGCCAATCAGTGATGTTCCACCGCGCATTGATCGCCGCAATGAACCGGTCCTTCTGCGTATGGTTTTTGATCTGATTGAGGGCATAATACGGGTTGGTAGCGCCCAGGTCGGTGCCAAGGACTTTCTCCTTAAATGTAACGGGGTCGTACCCGGGTGCCAGCGCGCTGGTGGGCATGTTACTGTTCACAAACAAGATAGTCCCCGCACTGTTGGCATTGTTCGTTTCCAGCACGTAACGGTTATCTACCTTTTCGTTGATGTAGTCGACATTGGCGCTGATCGCGATGTTTTTGGTAGCATTCTGATTGATGCTCAGGCTGACATTATCCCTGCGCATTTTCGCATTCGGAATAATGCCTTTGTTGCGCATATCTGTCACGGCGAGCCTGAAATTTCCCTTATCCCCGCCCCCGGTAAAGGCTATGTTGTTGGAAGAAGTATACCCGTTGCCATAGAAATCCTTCAAAACCTGGTCCTTTACGTACGAATAGGGCCTCTCCACGCCATCCAGCTGCACGACCATCGATCCATCGTAAGGCGCACCCCAATGATTTTGCCCATGCGCCGCCGCAACACCAACACCCGACGGTTTCACGCCATTATAGCCCTGCCCATATTCCTTTTGCAGGTCCCAAATAAAATACGGCACCTCCACGGTATTGTTGGAGTTGAGTTCGATACCGATGCCTTTGTTCCCTTTGCCCGATTTGGTGGTGATAATAATGGCGCCGTTTTTAGCCCTGGACCCATACAATGCCGCGGCAGCCGCACCTTTGAGGACCGTCATATCTTCTACGTCATCGGGATTGATGCTGGATATATTGTCCCCCCAATCGGGATTATCGCCCTGTGTCTTCCCGAACTTTGTATTGTTCATCGGAATCCCGTTGATGATAAAAAGCGGCGCATTGTCGCCTGTAAGCGAAGTATTGCCCCGAATGGTGATCCGGCTAGACCCGGCCGGTCCGGTCGCCGCTGCCGAAACGTTTACCCCAGCGACCTTGCCGGCCAGCGAGTTGCCGATGTTGGTTTCCCGCGTCTTTGTAAATGCACTCCCTTCCACCCTGGTTACCGAATACCCCACCGCCTTAACCTCCTTCTTGATACCCAGGGCCGTCACCACTACCTCATCGAGTGATTTGGAATCGACAGCCAGCTTTACTTCCAGGACAGAACTGCTGCCGACGGTGATTTCCTGAGGCTGATAGCCCACAAACGAAAATACCAGAACGGCGTCGGGCCCTGGCGCTTCGATCATAAAATTTCCGCTCGCATCGCTACTCGTGCCCTGCTGACTTCCTTTCACCAAAATATTCACACCGGGAAGGCCATCCCCTTTTTCGTCGGTTACCCTTCCCTTCACCGTTTGAAGGAATGCGGGCCTGCCGACGCTCCCGCTACTAATAACAATGCTTGCGGATTCAAATGGCGCGGCCGCGCGCGTGGAGATTGACAGGCCTACAAGGGCGGCTAACAGGCAACACCACTTGCAACTACTTGTAAAGCGCGTACCATGTTCTGGTAAAACTTTTTGTTCCATGGACTTAATTGGGTTAAGTTTTGAAAGGATCCACAAAACGCTTAGCAACTAAGTCATAGGTGGATACAACTACATGTACGGCTTCACATTGCAATCAGGCCTCCGAACAGTACAATTTTTTAGAAATAAATTCCAAAATAATTGCGTCGTGGCATTGCGAAGCAGATTCACCCGGAAGAATCTTCCTCCGAAAGGAGCAGTCCGAAAAAATAATCGGATGAAAAGGACTGCCCATTGTGACATTTTCAAGTACTCTTTACATCACCGGATCATCTTAACCCTTAACATTCCATGAAAACCGAGAATAAAGTGAGTAGAAGGGATTTCCTCGAAAAAATGACGCCTGCGACGTTAGGAATTCTGGCTGGCGGCGGGATTAAGCAGTCCGCCCGCGCACATGATCATGCGACAGGCGTAACAGCCCCTCAGGCTCCCGCAGCAGACGGAAAAAAATTCGTCCCGGTCATGATCACCCCATTCGGTACGGATCTGAAAATTGACTACGACAACGTTTCCAGGGTCATCGACTTTTACCTCGCCGCAGGTGCAAAGGGTTTCTTTGCCAATTGCCTCAGCAGTGAAATGTATTTTCTGAACGATCAGGAACGCATTGACCTCACCAGACACGTGGTGAAGCGTGTAAAAGGAAAAGTGCCGGTCGTGTCAACGGGCTCCTTTGGCAATTCTCTCGCGGACAAAGCACTATTTGCCAAAAAGATTGAAGATACCGGCGTGGATGGTGTTATCCTGATATCCAGCCATTTTGCCCGACCAAACGAAAGCGACGAGGTGCTGATGGAGAATTTCGAGCAGTTTTTCGCGCTTACCGGGAATATGAAATTGGGCACCTACGAGTGCCCCTCGCCGTATAAGCGGATTCTTTCCCCTGAGGTATTCAAGTTCCTGGTATCCAACAGGAACCTGATCTACCACAAGGATACGACCGAAGATCTCGGGAAAATCGAAGAAAAACTGGCTGTATCAAAGGGCACTCAGATGGAGCTGTACAATGCCCATTCCGCAACCGCCCTGAAATCACTGCAAAAGGGTGGAAAAGGCATGTCGCCTATCTCTGGAAATTTCTACCCCGAAATACATACATGGCTCTGCCAGAATGCAGATAATCCCTCCAAATCAGAAGATGCGAACTGGATACAGGGCGAAATAACACGCATGGAGCCGCTGATCTCCAGAGCCTACCCGCTGAGCGCAAAGTATTTTCTTAAAAAACGGGGCCTGCCTGTTGAACTCACATGCAGGGCGAACAGCAAAGTCATAACGCCCGAGCAACAACAAGTTCTGGATACAGCACACAGCACGTTTACCGGCTGGTGCGACCGGCTGGGGATACAGGCGGTGAAGGGTTAGACCGGGAGGCGTGTAGCAGAAAACTCTCTCGAAAACGCATCCAATGTGACTCCGCCGACGGGTTGCTGCTGTTGTTTTTGGTAATCCTCGGCAAAGCTCCCATCACGAATGGCCATCCCGATTTCGATGATGTAAACCTGCGCCATAGACTGGGAAAAACCGTCGCGCATAAGGGCTTCCAAAAGCTGTTTATCGGAGAACTCTGCCCAATAAACGTCGTCCTTCCCAATCGCCGCGCCAAGTGCCCGGGCTACCTGTTCGCCGCTCTTTACATCACTGACCACGTACTGAATCTGTTTTCCCGAAACTAAGGAATCATCGATCGCCCTGAATGCGGCTTCGGCAATATCCCTCGGGTGCGTGAGCGGCAGATGAATGGATCCGTTAAAGTTGTTGCCGACTATGCCCTGGTGTTGGATCATCGGCATTGCTCCATAAAAATTGGTCATAAACATCCCCGGACGCAGGTGCAAGATGTGCACGTGTTCCAACTCGTTAAGGCGCTGTTCAACATAAAAATTCGGGCCCGTCGGTCCGAGGCCATCTTCCAGGTGCGCACCGATACTGCTCAGATTCACCGCAAGCCTGACACCGGTTTCCTTCACGGCATCTGCGTATTGCCGACCGATAGTCTTTATATATTCCTTGATATCCGGTGCATGAAAATCGGGAGGTATCATCAGGTACACTGCGTCACTGCCTTCAAAGGACCGCTTTACAAATTCGTAATCGTGCACCGATCCCACCATCGGTACCGCACCCAGGGTGCGAATTTCTTCCGACCGCTCCGGATTGGACGTAACAACCTTGACCGTATGTCCTTTTGCTATTAATTTTTCTGTCAGGATACGTCCTACGTTTCCCAGAGAGCCTGTTACTGTTACAATCATTTTTTGTCTGTTTAAATGTTTGCCCAAAACTAGATTTGAACTTACTTTTGTACAAGTACTTACCCAATGGTATGTTCAACTATGGCAAATATTAAAGAGACCTCGGTCATCCAGGAAAACAAAAGCAATGCCTTTGCAGCATGCCCTGTGACGTTCGTAATGGAACGGATCGGCGGGTATTGGAAACCCATTATCCTGTTCAATCTCCTGACAGGCACCAAGCGTTATCACGAGCTGCGAAAATCGGTACCGGGTATTACCGAAAAAGTACTGATCCAGCAATTGAAGCAACTGGAATCCGACCAGCTTGTCACGAGGATATCCAAACCGGTCGTTCCACCCTATGTTACGTATGAGCTTTCTTCCCAGGGCAGGGCATTGCGACCGGTACTACTGGCGATGGCCGAATGGGCCGTCGGGCATGGAGGGACACAATCCGCGCAATTTGAAAAGCAATTAGCCGACTTCCCCGGCGAGGAATGATGGTACATTCTCAGAATGAAATCGGTGATTGGGCTACCAAAAAGTTTCTCTACTTCTTGTTCAGTATTTCAATGTCCGATATCCTGGCTTTGGAAATATGGGCCTTCCCAAAATCAATCAGGGCGTTGCCAGTCAAGCCTTTGTACGTAATCGACACATCCCTTAAAAGCAACTCATTTACGACCATATTGTCGTCAAAACGGAATGTCGGCTGGGCATACCGTCCCTCTTCCCGGCTGACACCTTCAATGACCAGCCGGTCGATTTCCGAATTTTTAAACGTAACGGGTGCATAAGAAGCATGCAGGTTCGGGTGCTCGGACCGGGAATACACATTGGTGCCTTCGACGCGGGAAATCCTGACATTTGAGAAATATCCCTTCTTATCGAACAAACTATAAAACAAAACCGAGGCCGCGGCGGTGTTGCCCTTGACATTGTCGATTGTAATGTTCGAAACGCGGGTGTGCTCAAACGTGTAGAATGCTACGCCTTTCAATGCGGGGATAGAGTCGTAAATATTTTCCGGGAAGATGTTACGTACCGTCACGTTTTCGTAGTTCCTGGCGGGGAACGGCGACATTTTCCCCTGAAAACTGGCACCGCCCGATGCAAATGCGATCAGATCGTCGTTGGTAAAGCCCGAAATATTTTCGATCAATACATTGTTTCCCCCGCCGGTAACGCCGTCGCCATTGTGGTTCAATGCGCTCGTAAACCGGGCATCGCGGAACGGGTTTTGCTGAAAGCGGATATCGTGGATGTACACGTTGTCGCATTCCATGTAGGCAATCCCCCAACTGCGCGTACTGTCGATCTGCAACTTACCTACTTCCAGGTTTTTGACCTTGTAAAAGAAGAACCCGAAACAAAAGTCCGAATTTTCGACCTTGTCACGGATGGTGCGCGTTTGCGTCCAGGCATTGCCGTTCCATTTTCCGCCAAAGATCCTGATGTTTTCGTTTCCCTTTTCGATATCCTTGTTACGGAGCAGGTACTGGTTCGATGATTTCTTCAATTCCAGATAGGCCTTCGGATCGGCGACGAGCGTAAAATTGGAAGGGATCAGCAGCGGAGCCGATAGTATATAATGACCGGCCGGGATTTCCACCCGGTTGGTCCCTTTCTGGGCGGCGCGGTCGATGGCTTTTTGCAGGGCTTTGGTGTCATCCTGCTGACCAATTGCACAAAATGCTCTGCCAAACGCCAAAAGAATCACTAACAGATGCCGGAATTTCACTGGTTTGAGGGTTAAGGATTGCGAATGCAGTAAAAATAAGGGTTTAGGTAGAGACTGCCCGTAACCGGCAGCTGCCGGTTACGGGCGTCGAAATAACTGCTTAATATCCGTTGTTCTGCTTCAAACCAGTCGAAAGATCGATCTGTGCCTGCGGAATAGGGTATACTTTCATGAAGTCCTTGGGTGTAAGGTTCACTACAACAGGCGTTTTGGCCGCATAGTTGTAAAGACGCTCCTCCTGCGCCATTACGGTCAGATACTTACCGGTACGCACGAGGTCGAACCAGCGCTCGTGTTCGTAGGCAAGTTCCAGTTGCCGCTCGTTGAGGATCAGATCCATAAAGTCGGCGGCTTCCGTGCCCTTGTAGTTGTGTGTTGCGTTTCCGAATGCGCGTTCGCGGACTTTATTAAGCTGTACGAGCGCATTGGCTTTATCTCCCAGCTTGAAAAGCGTTTCGGCGTACAACAGCAGAATATCCGCATAACGCAACACGGGAATATCGATCCCTGATGCGCCATAGGAATGCTTGACGGCATATTTGCTCACATACGGGTAATAAATGGGCTCCGCATTGGGCTGTGCCGGCGAAGTCCACCACTCCTGAACTGTGGCGGCTTTACGCTTGTCGCCCGCTTGGTATTTCTTCATCAGGCTCCACGACGGCAGCGAAGTCTCGGCCCCGCGATCGGCAATTCCGACAAGGCCGCCATTGGGCGTATAAGACGTCGACAAGCTTTGCCCATTGGTTCCGTCTACATACTTGACGGTAAACAGAATTTCGTCGTTGTCCTCGGATTCGAGCTTCCAGAGAGAAGCGAAATCGCTCACCAGTTTGTAATCCTGCTCATTGACGAGCTTTTCCAACTGCGTTTTCGCGTTTGCCCAATCCTGGCGATAAACATAGACTTTGCCTAACAGACCCATAGCCGCTCCCTTGCTGGCACGCCCGGTAGCGATGGATTTGCGTGCGGGGAGTTTAGCGATGGCATCGGTCAGGTCTTCGACGATCAACGCATATATTTCCTCCTCGGTCGATTTAGGCAATGCCGCCGCTTCGGTAATGGAAATTTTATCGACGACTTTGGGAACACCGCCAAAAACCCGCACGAGATCGAAATAAAACAGCGCCCGCATGAATTTGGCCTCTCCGATATATTGGTCCTTTAAACCCGCCCCGTAGTTGGTAGGCGTGTCGATATTGAGCAACACCGCATTTGCCCGGAAAATACCGTTGTAAGTTGTATTCCAGAATGCGGCCGTCAAAGCATTGTCGGCGTTCACGGTCAGGAAATCGACGTCGTTAGAACCGGCGATGGTTGTATTGGCCGACATATACAGATTATCCCCGGGCACTTCCATCAGCAGATAATCGGTCGGGCGGCGGGTTTGCAGTGAATTATACACGCCCAGCACGGCCTGGTTGATATCATTGGCCGTCTTGTAAAAATTCGTCGGCGTAAGTACCGATTCCGGTGTGAGGTTCAGCAGCTTGTCTTCGCAGCTGGTCAGGCCCAATGCAATCAACATCAGGGCGGTTTTAATAGGGTTTGTAATTTTCATATCCTGATTTTCAAGCATTAAAAATTGAAATTGAGACCCAGCGTGTATACCCTGTTGATCGGCGCCGCGCCATTGTTATAGCCTGGTTTGCTGGCCGTTCCGGCAATTTCGCCGCCCGTGTAACCCTCCGGATTGTAGCCATGAAAACTTTTTTTGGTAAACATGAATGGATTCGCGAGCGACGCATACACGCGCAGGCCCGACAAATGCAGCTTCTGCGAAATATTCGCTGGTACCGTGTAGCCGAGGTTGATATTCCGCACCGCCAGGAATGAGGCGTCCTCGATATAAGCGTCCGACGAGGACTGATAAGTGAGCTTGCTCAACGAGCTGGCGGGCACCATGCCATTGCCTGGCTCCGCTTCCGACCACCACTGCGTATCCACCAGCGAGCGGCGCATTGCACCGAGCAGTGCACCCTGGTAATACTCGTTTTCAAAATTATACATCTTAGCCCCTACCGAAGCCTGCATGGCGATGCTCAGGTCAAATGCTTTGTAAGCAAAGTTATTGATCAAGCCAAAATAGGCCTTAGGCTGAAAGTTGCCAAGAATCACTTTATCCGCCGAGGTGATCTGACCGTCCCCATTCACGTCCTGGAATTTGGGGTTACCCGGAACCGATCCGGCCAGCACCGGCGAGTTCTTCACGTCCTCCGCATTTTGCAGCACGCCTACGATTTTGTAGCCATAATAGGAGAACATCGGCTGGCCCAGACGCAGGATCCAGCCCATCCCGTAAGCATCGGTAGTAATTCGCTCCTGCACACCGCCGAGGTCTTCCACTTTATTGACATTCCTGGCCATATTAAACGAAGTCTCCCATTTGAACTCCCCCACCAGGTTTTTGGTGGTCAGTTCGATTTCAAAACCCTTGTTACTCACGCTACCTACGTTGGACAATGCGCTCGGGAAGCCCGTGATGGAGGGAATCGACACGTTGTAGAGCAACCCGCTTGTGCGTTTGTCGTAATAGTCGAGCACCAGGTTCACGCGGTTGCGGAACAGGCCCAGTTCGAGACCGAAGTCGTAGCTTTTGGTTTTCTCCCAACTCAGGCTATTGTTACCATAGGATGTCTGGGTCTGGCCTTTGGTCAGCGTGTTGTTAGGTGAGTAATATACATCGCCGATCTGGCCGAGGTATTCAAAATCACCAATGTTAAAGTTACCGGTGGCCCCATAGCTTGCACGCAGTTTCAACTCGCTCACGGGACGGACATTTTTCATAAAATCCTCCTGCGAAATGCGCCACGCCACGGAAGCCGACGGGAAGTACCCCCACTTGTTGTCAGGCCCGAACCGGGAACTTCCATCGGTGCGGATCGACGCAGAAAGCAGGTATTTGTCTTTAAATCCATAATTCACCCGGCTGAAATAGGAGATCAACCCCCATTGCGACCTGGACGACGATGAAGCCGATGGGTTAATGATCGCATTGTTGAGCGTATGGATAATATCGTTGTTGAAAGAACCATTCACCGCCGCCAGCGACGAGCTGCTCGAATTGTACTTCTGGTAGGAGGCGCCGGCGATTGCACTCACATTGTGCACGCCTTTGAAAGTATTGGTATAGCTCAAAACATTCTCATTGGCTATGCTGGTAGTCGAGCTCAGTGCCTGCGAACCGGAGTTCAAACTGGTACTGGTCGCCCAGGATGCCTGGAAGCGGTCGGTTGTATTCGATGCCAGGTTGGTGCTCAATGACGAGCGGAATGAAAGACCTTTGGCCAGGTTCAGGTTAATAAAGGCTTCGCCCAGGTTATTGACGGTCCTTCCGTAGTAATAGGTGCCGTCGAGTGTCGCCATTGGGTTCGCCTGCCCGCTCACCACGGCTCCCCAGTACGAGCGCGCGCTCGGATACGTACCGTCGGGGTTCTGCACGGCTACGAAGCTCGGGAACTTCACGTAGTTGTTAATGTCCGAGGATGCAAAACGACGTTTCGAGTACGACGGGTTCAGCATAAAACCCAGGCTCACCACGGAATTGACCGTCACGTCCACGTTCGCGCGCAGGCCGTAGTTTTTGTACCAGGTGTTTTTCAAAGTGCCCTTTTCATCCTTCAAGGTACCCGATACATAATATCGTACGTGGTCGTTGCCGCCACCCACCGAAAGATTGTAGTTCTGGATGGCTGCGCTTTGCGTTACCGCGTCTTCCCATATTACATTGTTGCCGTTTTTCAATACGTCGCTCACCTGGTAGGCGTTCGGGCGGCGCGAGTCGTTCCAAACAGGGATACTCGTATCTCCTCCAATCCACTTATACTCGCGGTTCTGGTAACGCACAGCGTAGTCATAATATTCCTGACCAGTGATCCAGTCCTTATGGCCTTTGGCGTTTGCCACGCCGGCATATGCATTAAAATTGAACCTGGCTTTGCCCGATTTCCCTTTTTTGGTGGTAACAATAATTACGCCGCCCGCACCCCGCGAACCGTAGATCGCCGCTGCGGACGCGTCTTTCAAAACCTCGATCGATTCGATGTCGTTGGTACTCACGCTGCCCAGACTACCGCCGGGAAAACCGTCGATGACCACCAGCGGGTCGTTACCGGCGTCGATGGAGCTCGCCCCGCGGATGCGGATCAGCGGAGCACTGCCCGGTGAGGTATTGTTTTGCGTCACGTTCACGCCGGCAAGCCGTCCTGCCAATACCGATTCGGGCCTTCCGACCGGTATCTGGTCGAGCACGGTGTTTTCGACCTTGGCTACCGAAGCGGTGACCGAACTTTTCTTGACCGTACCATAACCAACCACAACCAGCTCGTCGAGGACGGTATTATCCTGCCGCATCACCACCCTTATCACCGACTGGTTGCCCACCGGCACTTCGACTTTCTTGTAGCCGATGAACGAGAACGTCAGCACATCGCTCGCCGTGGCCTGAATCTGGAATTTACCGTCCACGTCGGTCGTGACGCCTTTACTTGTACCTTTAATTACCACACTCACACCGGGCAAAGTGGCGTTGCCGAGGCTGTCCACCACTGTCCCCGACACATTGCCGGCGTCCTGGGCCCGCAAGTGGCCCGACATACACAAGGCCAGCGCCAGCATCACCGCCAGCAGAGGCTTTCTCAGGTAAAACTTCATTTGGATCATAGGGTATTGGGGTTTAACTAGATATACAATTGGTGACGTGCACGTGCCCTATTATGGACAAAATGATTACTTGATTCGTATTTTAGCAACATCCTGAACGCTGACGGGATCAAGGTCCCGGTTAAAGAACTGCCGTACATATGTTGCGATCTCCGCGATCGACTCATCGGGCAGAAAGTCCATCGCCGGCATATGCTGGTCGAATTCTTCGCCTTCGACGGTTATCTTCCCCGAAAGGCCATTCAGAATGATCTGTACAAGCTGGTCCTTATCCTTCACCTGCTGCGTGCCATGCAGGGTTGGGAAAGTACCGGCTATACCTTTGCCGTCGGGTTTATGACAGGATGCGCAATATTGGCGGTAGAGCTTTGCCCCGTTCGACGCGTTTTCGGTTACCGCCTGGTTTTGCGTGTTGCGGGCGAGCATATCCGCCCGCGTCCCGCGGGTAATGCGCAGAATGCGGTCATCTTCCGGTTTCGGGAAACCACTGCCCGGATTCCAGTCGCGATTGCTGGTGGAAACGTAGATACTGCCGTCCGGGGCTACGCATACGGCGCGCAAACGCCCGTAGGCAGCATCGAGGGGAATGCTTTCCGACACAATGCCGCTGCCTTTCGCGTCCGTTTTCAGGATACGCAAATCGGCTTCCTTCAAAGTCGTGAGCAGGACCGCCCCTTTCCATTCGGGAAACAACTTGCCTTCGTAGACTGCGATGCCCGCCGGGGCGATCGTGGGCGTCCATGCCTTCACAGGCTCCGTCACCTTCACCGAGTCGCAGAATCCCTTTTCCTTCGGCTGGTCGCAAAAGCCTTCGACCTTCGGCCAGCCGTAGTTATGTCCTTTTTGAATGATATTCAGCTCATCTTCCACCGCATCGCCGTGCTCCGAGCTGTAAAGGATGCCGTTAGGTCCATAGGCCAGCCCCTGGATATTCCGGTGGCCCCACGACCAGACTAGACTCCCTTTGATCGGATTATCGGCCGGCACACTTCCGTCCAGGTTCATTCGCAGCACCTTTCCGTTCAATGAGCTTGTATCTTGCGCATTGGTAATGGTGACCGCGTCCCCGGTAGCGAATATCAGCTTGCGATCAGGTGAAATCGCGATCCGCGAACCGTTATGGCCCGTATGTGCAGGGATTTCCAGCATGGTCAGCGGATCGGTCAAGCGGTTCTGGCGGTAGGTGAAACGCACCAGTTTTGTCGTGATAACCGAATCCTTCTTACAGGTATAGTCCACATACACATATGGTTTTTTGGGAAAATCCGGATGCAAGGCCATCCCCAGCAGCCCCAGCGAGCGGTGGCGGTATACCTCGTCGATTTTCACAAGCAACTTTTTCTCTCCTGTCCTGGGATTAAGCTTGCTGATACTGCCGCTCTGTTCGGTATACCATATCCAGTTATCCGGTCCCCACACCATCTCCCAGGGCACATTCAGCCCGGAAGCCACTACGTGCACGTGCACGAAAAGCGGCAAAGAATCAGATTCGACAGGGCATGGCCGTGTTGGGTCATGTCGACGTTCCGCCACAAATACCACCGCAAGGGCAGCTAACCAAACCGGTAAGGAACGCAATAAATCCATCAGATCACATTCATTTCATTTTCAAGAAAGCGAGCGACAAAAGCATCGTCTACCAAATGCGGGTAGGCGGCGATCACACGCGTAATTTCTTCGGACTGGCCCGGCGATAAGTTTTCATTCGGGTTCAGCGTCCAGATACCATCCAGCAAGCCCTGGCGGCGAAGCACCTCATGCACGCCGGTAATGCAGCCGTGGAATGCATGTGCAGGGTCGAAAATAGCCGCGTTCATATCGGTGACGGCGATATTGGTACCCAGCATCGAAGCGGCATTGGCATAGTCGGTGTCGAGCGTCTGCTTCACGGCTGCGAGAAGCTCCACGGCCTTTTCCGTCCAAACGGCCCAATGGCCAAGCAAACCGCCTACAAAACGTTTTTCAATCATTTCTCCGCCTATTTCAAAGCGGTAGGGCGTCAACAGATCGGCTACGATATTGTCGTCATTACCCGTGTACAGCGCGATTTCGTCCCGACGGCTCGAATGCGCCACCGCCCTAACGACATCCAGGGTTTGGTAGCGGTTAAATGCCGCCACTTTAATCGCATATACATTGGGAATTTCCGCAAATTGCTGCCAGAAATCGTAGCTGTAAACCCGCCCGCCGATGGCCGCCTGCAAGTAAAACCCAAATACGGGAATCACTTCCGCCACCCTTTTAACGTGCTCGATAATCTCCGACTCGGGTTGTGTTTTAAAGGCGGCCATACTGACCAGCCCAAGGTCATAACCGTGCTTCATCGCGATTTCAGCTTCTTTCAAAGCCTGTTCCGTCAATCCGCAAATGCCGGCTACCTTGATAAACGGGCGCTTCAATGCCGCCTTATCGATTTCCCCGGCCGCTATCGCCAGCACTCTTTCAAACAAATTCACTTCCGGATCGCGGATCTCGAACTGCGTGGTATGCACACCAACCGCCACTCCTCCGGCCCCGCTGGCCATATAGTAGCGCGTCAGCCCGCGCTGTTTCTGCTCGTCAAGCTGCAGGTCACGCGTCAGCGCCAGCGGATGAGCCGGAATCACTGTTCCGTCAAACAAAAGCTTCTTAATATCCTCCTTCAACATACTTAAATAACCACCTAAATATCAAACAATTAACTAAACAAACACCCCCTCACCATTCATGGCTACCCATGACACTCATGACAAAACCTGACCATTCATGACTACTCATGACAAAACCCGACCATTCTTGACAACCCCAGACGACCCATGACAACACCCAACCATTCATGACTGCTCCCTTCCTCCCTTTCTTCCCTGGATTAAAACTGCCCCTTCCGCTCCTGGAAATGCGTGGGTTTATTGATGGTTTTGCCGCCTTCGAGCAGCCATTGCGCCGTAATGCCGATCATTTGTTTCAATGTCGTGCGTGGATAACCGAACAAACGAAACGACTCTGCGGCATTGCTCAGCAGTGCCGTCGGCTGCTCTTCACCGACAAACTGTGGTTCGATGTTGAATATACGTCCAAACTCGCCGGCCAACCAGCGCAGCGAAACCGTTTCCGGACCGGTAATATTGAGGATCTTCGAAGGCGATTCGCAATGCAGCAGCGAACGGATCGCCATTTCATTCGCATCACCCTGCCAGATCACATTCACATGTCCCATGGTTACGTCCAGCGGCTTGCCGTTCAGCACCGATTTGGCTACTTCGAGCAGCACGCCATATTTGAAGTCGATCGCGTAATTGAGCCGGTAAAGCAGGATGGGCGTGCCGTAGACCGACGAAAAGTACTGGAACATCCGCTCGCGCCCGAGGCACGACTGCCCGTACTCCCCTACCGGGTCTGTCCGCATTTCCTCCGTTGCCCCGCCCGAGCCCACCGGCGTAAACGGGTACACATTACCCGTCGAGTACACCACAATGCGCGACTTGCGGAACTTCTCCGCCACCCGTCCGGGCAAATAGGTGTTCATCGCCCAGGTGTATGGCTCATTGCTGGACGTACCAAACTTCTGCCCGGCCAGGTAGAGCACATTTTCAACCTCCGGGAGGTCCTGCAACTGCGAATCGTCCAGAATATTGGCGACGATCGTCTCGATACCCTCGGCATTCAGTTCCTGCACAAGCCCCTCTTCGCTGAAACGCGACACGGCGATCACCCGCTTGTCGAGCCCCGCCCGTTCGATGGCCTGCATCGTCAGCCGCGCAATGCTCGGCCCGATTTTCCCTCCTGCACCCAGGATCATAATGTCACCTTCGATACGCTTCATATCCTCGATCAGCGCGTCGGAAGGGCTAAGCCATTGTTCCTCAAAAGATTCTATACCGTTCATTTTATTTAAAAAGCGGATTGTTAAAAAATAATTCTTTGACATTCACCAGCGCCAGCGCGAAAATGATGAGCAGTCCTAACCCCGCGAAAATTTTCACGAAAGGCTTGTTGACTTTCTCGCCCATGATCTGCGCATCGTTGCCTACGAGGTACATAACTGTCCCGATAAACGGCACCACGAAAATGGTTACGCTCTGTGCAAAGACGATCAGTTCGAGCGGCAGTTTGCCGAAGCGGATGGCCACAGTTGCACCAATCACCATCACGAGCGCGACCAGATAACGCACCTGCCTGGAAGAGAAATTACTGCCCATTCCGAGCGCGTCGCCCAGCAACGTGCCTCCGACCGATGCATTACCGATCACCGATGAAAATGCCGCACCGAAAAGACCGATCAGAAAAACTGCGGAAGCATTGCTCCCGAAAAGCGGTTCAAGGGCCTTGGCCATATCCGATGCGGAGTTGACGGCAATGCCCTTGGGTTTCAGGATCGCCGCAGCGCATACAATCACGATCAGGCACATGACGCCAAGCAGGATAATGCCGGTATTACTGTCGTTCCTGCCCTGCCTCACCGCCGGGTTAATGCGGATCCGCTCCTGGATCAGGTATGACTGGTACAATGCACCGACGATGGAAAAGCAGGAAGCCGTAAATGCGATAACCAGCCCCAACGAACCTTCCGGCATCTGGGGTGTCACCAGGCCGCGAGCTACCTCGGCTGCCACCGGCTCTGCCCAAAACAAGGTAGTAATGAAAGAAAGCAGCATCATTACGATCAGAAAGATCATCGTCTTTTCGAGTACCGGGTAAAAGCTCCGGAAAAACAACAGGCATATCGCGAATGCATTGAAAAACAAGATCCACGGCACCGGCGATGTGTGAAACAGCTCTCCGGCGGCAATGCCCACTCCTACCGAATTTCCTGCCTGGAAGGATGATGCTACCAGGAAAACGCCGATACCCATTGCCACAGCCGCTGCCTTGCCCCACTTCCTGCGCACCGTGGCCAGTAGCGACTCGTTCGTAGCGACCCCGATACGTGTGGCCATGCTGGTGAAAATGGCCATAAAGAATATCGCGACCACCACCAGCCAAAGCAACGAGTAACCGTAGTTAGCCCCCATTTTCGACGTGATAGTCATTTTGCTGGGCCCGAAAACAAGCGCTGCCGTAATCATGCCCGGCCCGAGCGTTCCGAGCCATTTGAGAAATTTTTCTTTGAAGTTTTCCAAGGTAAAAGGGTTTGGCTGTGATTGAATTCAGGGTTGATAAAGAATTTACGGGCACGTGCCCGTAAAGGTAGAAAAGAATTTTTAAATTCCACTTTTTGAGAATTTATATCGATAAAATTTCGCAAATTCTCTCCTCACTGCCTTTTTAACAGTCCTATCAGCGTTTTTGCGATATATAAGAACAATTCGACCCGGATACCTAAATTTCCCAATCACTATGACCGTATTTACTGCACCCTGCGACGGAACGACAGTCCACCCAGGCATCCGCCGATCAGTGCGAGCACAAGGGCGACAATTGCCCCTGCTTTACCACTGCCTGAACCGAAGACCGCACCGGCAGAGGTGCTAAGGTGCATAATACTAAGGATAATGGCTACCCCCGCAAGCGACAAGGCAACGATGGCCTGTGTTCGTTTGTTTCCTGTCCGATCTGTCATCTCTGAGCGCACCTTATTGGCCCGCCAGCCGACGATCACGCTGACCAGCGCGATTACGCCCCCAATCAGGGACCTGGCACGCCCTGCCGTGATGCCGGTAACAGGCTGCGAACCTTCATCACCTGTCGATTGAGCAGATACCTGCTCCGGTATCCAGAAAGAAAGCGCGACAAGTAAGCACACCAATAAAATGAATGAAGCGTATTTTTTCATAATGCCCTTATTATGTGAGTTCATAATGTTTTTTGGGCAAAGCTAGGCACCATCCCACAGAGAGAATTGTAAAATCGCGCCATCTTTCCAATCCTTGTTCAGGGATGGAATTCTTCGAGAGCCCGGTAATCCGCTGCCCGGTTTTGCTGTGAGAAAAAAGCTTTCGGATTGTATCCGGAGAACAGGCGAAAGTCGTGAATGAAATGGGATTGATCGTAGTAACCGCATCTGTGTGCGATTTCCGTCAACGAAAGGGGCGGCTGTTCAAATCCTTTGATGACCGTATTGAACCGGGCGATTCTCTGGAACTGCTTCGGACTGTATCCAGCGTAATGGATGAATTTTCTTTCAAAATGCCTTCGGGACAGGTAGCATTGATCTGCCAGCTCGGGAATAGATAATGCGGCCGAGGAATGAAGAATTCGCCTGATCGAAGCAAAAACCGGGCTGTTTACTTCTTTACTCCGTGCGAGCCGTTGCAACATAAATTCAGAAACAAGCGTGGCACGCGCAAGGTGATCCGGGGCCCTGAATACGATTTCTTCAAGCATTTGCCCCTCTTCGCCGAGCAACGTTCGGGTATCAACAGTCTCATCGCTAAGCACATGTGCCGGAAGATTAAAGACGGCCGGAATAGCATATGGAAAAAGGTAGACACCGAACAGGCAGAAATCGCTCGTGGTAAACAGCTTCTTAAAGTGTTGCATTTGGCCGGACAGACAGGAAGCCGGCGTCCTGTGCCGCTCGGGTCCGGCACCCGAAAGCTCAAACTGCCCTTTACAATAAAATATCCATTCGGGTGCGCTCTCGGCCAGCACTCTGTGATGAAACGGTTTTTGTGCAGTGGCCGAACCTTCCAACACCCAGAAAAACTGAATGTATTCTGCAAGTTTAGCGGGAGGCTGAATGGTATGGTAGTTCATAGTAATTGGTGAAATATCTCAGAACTTACTTGAAGCCAGGGAATTCGAATAGCCAGGCACTCACCGCTCGTTCCGTATACAGTTCTTCCAGGGCTTTTGGTGAACTGTTCGTTTCGGCAATAGTCGGATAAGCGAGAAACCTCTTAGCAACCCCGGCCGCGTCCTCTTGAAAGCCGGTGGGTGTGATAAGGGAAACGGTCTCAAACAGGAAATCGGACAAAGATTAGTTGAGTCGGGAAGTTAGCGAAAATACATTAATCCGCTCACGACCTCGCCCATTCAAATATTTTCTCAATTAAAACTGCAACAATGTTGCATTTTTAATTATTCAACCTTTATTTGCAACAATATTGCATAAACACAATTATTCCGCCCGCTATTTCTTTGGAAAGGGGGGGTGATAACCCATTCAGGTCAATGCATTTCTCTTTTATTAAAATTATTGCCCGCCAGGAATGGCATTCCGTTTTTCGGAGCGGGACACCCCTCGCACTCTTTGCGGTGTTGCTGGTGGTTTCATTGCTGGCGGTTTTCACTGGCTGGCAGTACGTTCACAATTTCAACAAGCAGCAGCATGCGGCACACCAGGAAGTGCATGATCAATGGATGAACCAGCCCGACCGGCACCCGCACCGGGTGGCACATTACGGATATATGGTTTTCCGCGAAAAATCGCCGCTTAGCTTTTTCGACTTCGGGCTCGACAGTTATGTCGGCAATTCCGTTTTCCTGGAAGCCCACCGGCAGAATACGGTCAATATGAGCGAGGCCGGATTCTCGAACGGAATGTTGCGCTTCGGCGAGCTGAGTATGGCGACGGTCATGCAGCTGCTGGTGCCGCTTTTTATCTTTTTCATCGGTTTTCAGACCGTCGCTGGGCTCAAAGAAAACGGTATGCTCAAAATCCTGTTATGCCAAAGGGCATCTTACCTCGATGTTCTGCTCGGTAAAACCGCAGGTCTGACGGCCGTAAGCTGGGCTTTATTCCTGCCCATTCTTACATTAAGCCTTATACTGGGCACCGCTATGATCTCCGGTGGTTTCAGTCCCGGTTCGTCCCTGCGTATACTATTGATAGTCCTGCTGTACGCGCTCTATTTCCTGGTAATTACCATGCTCGTCGTGGGAGTTTCTGCAGCGAGTAAATCAGGCAGAAGCGCCTTAATGTTGCTCGTACTGATATGGATGCTGTTTTGCATCGTACTACCCAAAAGCGCACAGACGCTGGGCAGTACCTTATACCAGGCCCCCGATAAAATTGCATTCGAACAGGCTATCCTGGCCGACGTGAGCAAGGCAGGCGACAGTCACAACCCCGACGATCCGCATTTTGCAGGTTTGAAAGCAGCCACCCTCAAAAAATACAATGTCGACTCGATTTCCCAATTGCCGGTCAACTACGGTGCACTGGTGATGCAGGAGGGCGAAAACATCACTTCTCGGATTTTCAACCAGCATTTCGACCGGCTGATCGACACCTACAAATCCCAGAATGCGGTATCCTCGCTCCTCAGTTTCGCCGACCCCTATCTTTCCATACGCAACCTCTCGATGAACCTGTCCGGTACCGATTTCGACACGTTTACAGCATTTCAGAAGCAAACCGAAAAATACCGGTTTGAAAAAACAAAAACACTCAACGAAATCCATTTGACCCGGATCAAATTCAAAGACGATAACCAACAGAAGGTGAGTGCTAAAAACTGGCAGCGGCAGCCCGATTTCACTTTCCGACCGGTGCCCGTCACCGACAATCTGGCCGGCGCGTATAGCATGGCTGCCTTGCTTGTATGGGTTGCCGGCGGGTTCGCCGCATTGGCCTTTGTTTCTTCCAAACGTGAATTCCAGTTATGAAACTGCCGCAAAAAGTATTAATTCTCGAAGCCAAAAACTTCCTGATGAGCAGGACCGTGCTCACGTGTGCCATTGCTTTACTGCTCTTCGGGTGCTACGGATTTTACCACGGAAGCCAGGTGATCAGCCGCCAGCAGCAAACAATTGCTTCGGTACCGATGGTACAGCGGCAGCATCTCAAGGAAATTGTCGGACATGGCACGGGCAAGCCAGTCGGCACGACCGCTTATTACCCGTTCTTTTACACCACCCATCCGGCGTCACCGTGGGCTGTCTTTTCCATCGGCCAGCGCGACGTGAACCCTTTTAGCCTCAAAGTAAAAATGCTCGCCATTGAAGGGCAGTTGTATGATTCCGAGCTGACCAATCCGTTGACATTGCTGGTCGGAAACCTGGATGCTTCTTTCGTGTTCATTTTCCTGTTTCCGCTGCTGATCATCGCATGTACCTACAATACGTTTTCGGAAGAACAGGAAAATGGCGTCTGGAAAATCGTGCGTACCGCCACCCAGAGCATCCGCTGGGCGATTGCCGGCAAACTTGTGGTCCGGCTCGCGGGCATTTTTGCTGCGACGATCCTGCTGTTTGTCGTTGCTGTTATATGGCTGAGGTTACCCCTCTCCCAGCCTACTTTTCAGCTTTTGGTGGTTGTGCTGCTGTATATGCTTTTCTGGTTTGCGCTTTCGATACTGGTGGTCGCGCTAGGCAAAAGTTCCGCTTTCAATGCTACCGCGCTGGTTTGCATCTGGATTTGTCTCTGCATGCTCTTTCCGGGAGTGGCCAACATTGCGGTCAACCGCCTGATCCCGGTGCCGGAAGCAGCCGAAACGGCGATCCGCCAGCGCGAGGGTTACCATGCCAGGTGGGATGAGCCTAAAAAGCCGACCATGGAAAAGTTTTACGCCGCATATCCGCAGTACCGCAAATATCCCATTCCCGACGACCGCTATTCGCCGGGCTGGTATTATGCGATGCAGTTTTCGGGTGATTTGGAATCGGCCTATTCTTCTGAAAAACTGATTAAAAAACTGCATCAACGCCAGGCGGTTTCCGAGCGCATAGCGGGCTTCAATCCGGTAATCGCCACGCAGCAATCGCTCAACAAAGTGGCCAATACCGACCTGACGAGCCATATCCGTTACCTGCAATCGGTCAAAGCACACCATCGGCAGATCCGCGAATACTTTTACCCCTTCATTTTTGAAAACACTCCTACCGAAAGCATCGACTGGGCCGGATACCCCGCTTACCAGTCTAATGGCTATACCCATGAGGCTATTACCGGCGGGGCGTTCGCGATACTAGCCTGGACACTGCTTTTGCTGGCCGTTTCCCTGCTGCTTTTCAGGAAAAATTTTATTCAAATCAAAGAAATATAAAATGCTTGAAGCGAAAAACCTTACTAAAAATTATGGCGACCATACCGCGCTCAACAGTCTGAACCTGAGCATCGGCGAGGGCGAGATATTTGCGTTGCTGGGTCAGAATGGTGCGGGCAAAACCACGACGATCAATCTCTTCCTGGGCTTTATCGAACCTACTGCCGGCGAGGCACGGATCAATGGCGTTTCGGTAGCCGATCACCCGCAGGAAATCAAGCAGTACCTGGCCTACATTCCGGAAACAGTCATGCTGTATCCTAATCTAACGGGCATCGAAAACCTGGAATATTTTTCGGCCCTTGCCGGTTTTGATTATACTACAAATGAGCTGCGCCACCTGCTTTCTACTGCCGGATTACAGTCCCAGGCTTTTGATCAGAGACTTGCCGGCTACTCGAAGGGAATGCGGCAGAAAGTAGGTATCGCCATAGCCGTCGCCAAAAAAGCCAAAGTGCTGCTGCTCGACGAGCCGACCAGCGGTCTGGACCCGAAAGCTTCCAATGAATTCTCGGGGATCATTAAAACACTCGCCTCGCAAGGCACCGCTATTCTGATGGCGACGCACGACATTTTCAGGGCCAAAGAAGTGGCGAGCCATATTGGCATCATGAAGGAAGGTACCCTGCAATCGGTGATCGATGCGGCGGATATCTCGGCCAACGAGCTGGAATCGCTCTATTTGAAAACAGTTTGAAAACGCTTCATCTCCACCCTGTCCCTGCTTATATGATCAGAATTTTTACCCTGCTGCTTTTATTCGCTCCATTACCCGCAACCGCGCAACGCATAGCCGGCTCGGTTTCGGACGCGGCCACCGGCTCCGCGATAGCCGGAGCGACGGTTACCCTCATCGGAACTGGTACCGGAACGGTTACCGATTCTGCAGGGCAATTTTCAATGCAGGGCCGGGGCACCATTCAGGTTAGTTATATGGGTTACAAAACGGCCAGACTACAAGCCTCGCCCGACTACATGCGTATCGAATTGCAGTCCGCGACCAGCCAACTGCAAACCGTAGAGGTGACCGGCCGCGCCGCGAAAGATTACAACAGCGATTATTCTTTCTCGGCCACGCGAGTTTCTGCCCTGAACAAAGACATTCCCCAGTCGATCGCCTCCATTACCAAGGAGCTGATGGCCGACCGGCAGGCATTTCAGCTCGCGGATGCGGTGAAGATCGCCAGCGGCGTGATCCCGACCAGCTATTACAATCAATACACGATCCGCGGCATCAGCCAGAATGAGGAAGGACAGATCGTCAACGGAATGCGGACACGCCAATACTATTTTCTGCAACCATTGACAACCCATATAGAGCGTGTGGAGGTGATCAAAGGACCAGCGAGCGCAACCTTTTCATCGGTTGATCCCGGTGGGAGCATTAACCTGGTTACCAAAAAGCCCCTGGCAAACGAGCGCAGGGAAGTCGGCATGAGCGCAGGCAGTTTCAGTACGTTTCGCGGCACGCTGGATTTCACAGGTCCGCTGAATGAATCGAAAACGCTGCTTTATCGCCTGAACGGCGCCTTTCAGCAGGCACGTTCGTTCCGGGATATGGTCGGAAGCAAAGCCCTGCTCGTGTCGCCCTCGATCAGCTACATTCCCAATGAGAAAACGGCGCTGAATGCGGAGCTGATTTACAGCAATATGAACGGAATGCTCGACCGCGGTCAACCTATTTTCGGAGCGATAGCGGGAAAAACCGGACTTAGCAGCACGCCGATCGCGCTGAACCTGGGCGCTCCCAACGATTTCTTCCATTCCAAAGAGATGATCATCACGGGTAGCCTGGCCCATAAGCTGACTTCGCAGATGGGCTTCAACGCGTCGTACATGAAACAATCCTGGTCCGAAGATTTGCAGGAGCACCGCACCACCAACGCATTCGCACCCGACATCGATAACCAGCCGGTAACCAGCCTTGCCGCGATGCAATTCGTGCAGCGCAGGCAGTATTGGAACATCGACAATGTGAATGCATATTTCAATTTTAATTTTAACACCGGTAAAATGATCCATAAACTGCTCGCAGGCTATGACCTGAGCAGCTGGCGCAAACTGAAAGGAGGCGGACAAAATGCAGCCCGGGGCTTTTTGCTGAAAGACGGCACCGTGGCACCCTCGTTTATCCCGGCCAACTCCGCCAGCTATCAGACGATCACCGTCAACGGCAAAACACTTCCTAAACCAAACGTGAACCATTTCGACCTCCAAAACCCGGTGTATACCATCCGGAATGCGGAAGATTATAACTTGAACGTCCGTACCGCGCTGCCTTCCGCATTGACCACCACCCATGCGGTCTACATTCAGGAGCAAATACAGATTAGTAAACTGACTGTGCTGCTTAGCTTGCGACACGAATGGTTTGAGGATATTACCAATTACAAAGCACCTAATACACTAACGGTGCACCAAACCGCGGTGCTGCCAAGGTTGGGGCTGACCTACACTATTAACAATGCGTTGAATGTGTACGGCACCTATCTCGAAGGCTTTCAGCCTCAATCCAATACCGTCACGCTCATGCCCCAAACCGGTACCTTGCCTGCCGGAAGCCGGTTCGATCCCCTGCGAAGCGACCTGAAAGAGCTCGGACTGAAAGCAGATTTGCCCGGTAGCCGGCTGAGAGTAAACCTTGCATTGTATGAAATCATTCAGAAGAACATTCTCATGAACGCCAACGATCCGGCAAACCCCGACCGCCTTGTAACCCGAGGAGCTGAGCGCAGCCGGGGAATTGAATGGGACCTTGCGGGGTACATCACACCCGAATGGCAGGTAAATGCCTCATACAGTTTTATCGACGCGGTGATCACCCGCGACCAGGACGAAAGCCTGATCGGCGCCAGAAAACAGAACACGCCCCGGCATAGTGCCAATTTGTGGACGCGGTATAATTTCACGGGCAGCTCCGCATTGAAAGGGTTTGGAATCGGGCTGGGCGTGCAGCATCAGGGCAACAAGGTACCCTGGTTTACCCGCGCATTCATCGTTCCGGCATTTACGGTTTTTGATGCTGCGCTATATTACACGCCGGCCAAAAGTAATGTCCAGCTGGCCCTGAATGCAGGAAATTTGCTGAACAGGACCTATTGGCTGGGCGCGCAAAATTACTTTCGCCTTTTTCCCGGAGCGCCCAGGAATGCGACGCTTACAATCACGTTCCGCTTCTGATTTTGTCGGTGTCTCGTGTAGGGCCAAATTCTTCCCCGGTAAGTAGCCGCCGACGGCGGGTGACGGCCCAGCTTAACGGTACGATGTTATCGGTCCGATTTTTGTCAGTCGATGCTAAACCAACGAAACTGACCAAATGGAAAATATCGAATCAAAAGAAATAGCCAAAAACTACATGCAGATTTGGAATGCGGGGAATGACTTTCTGCTGGACAAGTGGGCAGATAATGAGTTGAATGTCGAGTACACGCACTTTCCAAAACGTCTCGTCGGCATTGACGAATATCGTCGGGTATTGAAGCAGACGTATCACTCATTCCCGGACATAAGAATCTCCGTCCACGAAGTAGACGTTTATGATAACAAGGCGATCTTGAAATGGACATACACCGGCACCCATCAGAAAGATACACTTTTCGGGGTCGATCCTGCGGGTAAGAAGGTAAATGTCAGCGGGCTCACTATACTTGACATTAGCGGTGGTAAGGTAATCCGCGAGTACGGGATTGTCGACAACTTATCGCTGATCATGCAGCTGGGTGCATTAAAAGTCTGACTCCAAGCTGCCTCATCCCCTCAGGACTGCTTATGAGTTAAATGTTATTCCTTTCGGGAGCAGAAGCTTGTGTTGTTTGTGGAACTCTTCCACGCCGATAGCTACCTTTTTTCAGCTCTATGATTTCGGATCGCTGTCGTTTTGTGTGGCAAGCAAAAATGCAGCGGCGCTGCCTAGCCAGACGGAGTAATCAAGGGGTGCCTTTGGCCCCAGTGTGACAGCCATAGACACTGCGAAAATCAACAAGAGGACTGCTGTGCCCATGGCGACTAGTTTCGTTTTGAAGCCCAAAAGCAGCATGATCGAGAATACTGTTTCGAAAAAGGTGGCGGCATAGGCCGAGAACTTGCTCAAAATGCCGGGAAGGAATGAAGTAATCTGCGCGGTGTACTTTTCAAAATTCTGCCAGTTGCCCCAGCCGGATTGCGCACCCCAGAGGCCAAATCGGTCAGCCACTGCTGAAAGCATTGTTGCTGCGATGGCAACTCTTAAGAGAATTTGAGCATATTGGTTCATTTCGTTTGTTTAAATGGAATTGGTTAATCGATAACGACCGGTCTGATACCAATCAGTTCCAGGTTTGTGAATTGCAACCATCAGGAAGACGGCGATGATTAAAAAGGATAAACATCGCCGTCCCGTACCATTATGGGTCTATACGAATGATCGTCTTACCCTTGGTTGGTTTGGCGGTATTGAATGCGGCGACAGCGTCGTCAAGGTTTGCTATGTTGCCGATGTATGTCCTCAACCGTCCCGACTTCACACGCTCAGCAAGCTCCGTCAATTGAGCGCGATCAGGTACAACGATGAAATCAATAGTCAGGCCACCGGTAGGCCGTGCATCGGTAGGACCAGCGATGGTTACGAGCGTTCCCCCGTGACGTATGATTTCCGCGGACCGTTTCGCAATGTCGCCACCCAGCACATCGAAAACGAGGTCAACGGCCCCGACATCTTCCAGGGAGTCGCTTTCCATATCCACAAACTCGTGGGCACCGAAGTCCAACGCCGTCTGCCGGCCGGCAGCCCGACCGGTGCCAATGACATAAGCTCCGGCCTCTCGTGCAAGCTGGCTTGCCATTGACCCGACAACACCGGCAGCACCATGGATGAGTACCGTCTGGCCCGACTGAAGACGGCCATGCTCGAACAATCCCTGCCAGGCCGTCAGGCCCGGCATAACCAGGGCTGCCCCTACCGTGAAATCAATGTCCGCCGGCAGCGGAGCAAGGTTGCGCGCTTCAACCGCTACATACTCTGCGAGCGAGCCGTCGCGGGTCCAATCGGTCAGGCCGAACACCCGCTGCCCCACTGAAAACCCGGTCGTTCCATAACTGAGCGAAGTGACCACTCCTGCCACCTCGTGACCGGGAATAGAAGGCGTCCTGTCACGACCAAGGCGGTCGACCCATGTTGAGGGCCATGCAAGCTCATCTCCTGTAAATCCTGATGCACGAACCCGGACAACGACATCGCCATAGTTCGCGCCATCAAGGCTGCCGAGCCCTTGTGGTTCGGGCCGATCCGCTAGCTTCATTCCGGCTGTTCCCGCAGCCTGGTCTGTTACAATGATCGCCTTCATTGCACACCTCCTTTCCGGCTAATGAGCAATCCAGGAGTTATCAAAAGCGTGACTGTTTTCAATGTTATTTTTTGCATGATTTAATTAGTTTAAAATGTTTGATGAACTGTGATACTCTGCAAAATTATCTATTCGTTTGGCTACCTTAGCGGGCCAGTTTTAAAATACCTGTGGGTCCAGATATGATTGAAAAAATTCTCGAGATCTCGTTTAAAAAAGGGAGCCAGCACAGCCCGCTCTATTTGCAACTGGAGTCTGAAATTATTCAGCTGATTTGTGAAGGCATTTTAAAACCCGGGCAGGGATTACCTTCTTCGCGCGAGCTGGCGCAGCGGCTGCAAATCAACCGAAAAACCGTGGTTGCGGCCTATGAAGAACTGGCCGCGCAAGGCTGGGTCGAGACCAGAGACAGAAGCGGCGTTTATGTGTCCAGCCATTTGCCTGATACTTCATCAAGGGCCATTAAAGTAAACAGTAAAAATCGGGTGCGGAGCCGGCAACCCGGATACCAGCTGATACAGCAGACAGGCTATGGCCCAATCCCGAACGATGCGAACATTGAAGCCAACACCTTAAAGGGGCCACCGCCCTTGTACAAAATCGAAGACGGCTTCCCCGATCCGAGAATAGCACCCATCGAGCAGATTGTACGGGAGTATAGAAGATTAGGGAAAAGCCGGTTGACAAACAAGTTTCTCATGTATGGTCCGGAGCAGGGTTCCTACCGTCTCAGGGTGGAGCTTGCCAAGTATCTGAATCGGACGAGAGGAATGCAGGTTTCTGAAAAGGAAATCCTGATCACTAAGGGAACTCAAATGGCCATTTATCTGACAGCTCAGCTACTGCTCCGTCAGGGTGACACTGTATTTGTGCCCGAACCCGGTTACATGGACGCCAATCGGACATTTAACCTGGCCGGGGCCAAACTGGTATTTATTCCGGTAGACAAAGAAGGAATGGATGTAGACAGGATTGAACAGTTGTGCGAAAGGAAGCCGCCCAAGATGGTCTATATTATTCCCCATCATCACCGGCCCACCACTGTTACATTAAGTGCAGAACGGCGTATGCGGCTGATGGACCTGGCCCGTAAATATGGATTCGCGTTGCTTGAAGATGATTATGATTTTGACTATCACTTCGCCAGTAACCCTCTACTTCCCCTGGCTAGTCTGGATACGAGCGGACATATTATTTATGTTGGCTCTTTTTGTAAAAGTATTGCACCGGGCATTCGTATAGGGTTTATGGTAGCACCGGAGGAAGTGGTGGAGCAGGCGGCTGCCCTTCGCAAATTAATAGACCGCCAGGGTGAGCTTTTGCTCGAAGAAGCGATCGCCGAACTTTTGAGCAACGGAGAGATTTCCAGACACATCAAAAAGTCGCATAGGATTTATCAGGGCCGGTTGGAAAACACCTGCCGATTGCTTCGCGAGCAGCTCGGAGAATTTCTAACTTTTGAACAGCCGGATGGTGGTCTAGCCATTTGGGCAGCGTACAGACAGGGTATAAGCGCCAGGGCGGTTTCCCTGAATGCCTGGAAATTGGGATTAAAGATCAACGACGGCCGGGGCTATTTTTTTCAATCTGCTGTTTCCATGCCCAATGACTTCATACGCATAGGTTACTGTTCCCTGGATGAACGGGAAATGGCCTGCGCAATTGATTTATGGAAACAGGCCCTTTCTCCGTTTTCGGCAAAATAGCCCATCTACACTTTCCGGCAATCATCAGTTAAGATCGCCGATATGCCGGAGCTCGACAAAAGGGCCTTTTTCTCCTATTAATCTGTGCTATCCAGAAACCGTTCGATCATCGGCACTACGAAGTCTGCCTGGCTGGATGATCCCTGTTTCAAAGTGGTGACTTCGCCTATATACTCTCCGTGCAAACCCGGAATGACAGCCAGCTGCGATTTCTGGATTTGTCTCTGCATTTCGAGGGCATGCGCGGGTTTAATTACATCTTTGTCAGCAATGATAATGAGTGCCTGCGCCTTGATCGACTTTAGCTGTGCGTCAGAAATGTCTTTGAAATTGACCACCCGCTTTGCATCCTTACGCTGCATCGTCCGCAGGCCCGCCGTATCGGGAGTAACCGCCAGATAAGCGTCCTTTAACTCTTTTGGCATGTTATCCAGATTTGCCTTGCTCATAAAATCCCAGAATTCAACGGGCACCCCGCTGCGCTTAGCCAGGGCAGAACCTAACACCATTTTACGAACCATTTCGGGGTGGCGTATCGCAATTTGCAGCGTAGTAGTCGCACCATTGCTGAAACCAAAGAAATCTGCTTCGGCAATGTTCAACTTCTTTAAGAGCGCCGCAACATCGTCCGCATCCTGCTCAAATGACTCGTCCTGGTTCCGGTCACTAGTCCTTCCGTGGGCTTGCAGGTCCATGGCGATGACCCGCCGGTGCCGGGCAAGCAAGGGAATAACCCTTCCAAATGTGGTTTCGATGGTCGAACCACCACCGTGGATCAGCACGACGGGCTGTCCGCTACCGTGGATCTGATAGTACATTTTAATGCCATTAACCGGCAAATACCCGCTTTGAAAAGCGACTGTATCCTTCCGGTCTGCCGGAAGCTGGCGACCATCAGAAGTTTGCCGGGCCTGGCTATTATACTCCACCGTCAAAAACATCAGGGCAAAGTATAGAATTGTCTTTTTCATCTTTTTTTGATTTTTAGTACAGCAACCGCGATCAGATTTCGACCAGCATCGATGAAAGTCTGCCGAGCATTTTAAGCCATCCCTGATAGGCACCGGTTTTTCGGGCCTCTTCTTCCGATACGGTCTGGTAAATAGATACCTTAGTTTGAGCGCCCAGCGCCTGAAAAGTCACCGTAGTCGTTTGATGCTCGGGCCAGTCCGCACTTTTACCCGCCGCAACCGAGCTAACCGAATTACCGGCCTCATCTGACATGATCATCGTAAAAACAAGCCTCCGGTTCGGAGTCACTTCCAGGTAAGTCCCTTTAACCCAGCACTCGCCATGTACCGGATCGTGTATACAGGAATGAAACCTTCCGCCGGTACTGACATCGATGGTCCTGAATTCAATGGTGCATCCGTCTGGCGCGTACCAGTGTGTGAGTTGGTCCGGATCGACCCAGGCCTGGAAAACGGCTTCGACAGGCGCGTCGAACAGGTGGGTGATGAAAAGCTGCTTTCTTTCTGTATTCATAGCTATTGTTTTTTGGTGTTGATCAGGAATTGTTCCAGTTTTTCAAAGCGGTTGTTCCAAAGTTTGCGCGACGCCGTTACCCAGTCTGTAACCTCATCAAGTTGGTCAAGACGCGCTTCGCAAACCTGCTGGCGCCCCTTCTGGCTCATAAGGATCAAACCGCATTCACTGAGTATTTTGACGTGTTTGGCTATGGCTTGCTTGCTGATGCCGAAATCCTCCCCTATCTGGGTGATATTCAAGGGCCCCTGGGACAATTTTTGGATAATCATCCTTCGCGTTGGATCGGCTATGGCCTGGAAAACATCTCTTCTTTCTATCATTTGACAACCATTTGGTTGTCAAATATAAAAACAACCAAATGGTTGTCAAATTTTTCGGCAGTTTTTTTTCTGTCGGGCCGCGATGGTGGCCCTGAAAGGCAGCAAATTCCCGGACTTGCGTATTGCGAAGTTCCATCTGAGCCGGCGGCAATCCCGATCGGCAAGGTTCAACGGTCTGTTAATGTCTGGACATTGCAGCTACTCCGTTGGGATGGCTAACCAAGGGAAGCTTGATAAAGAAGGCGGTGCCTCTATTGGCGTGAGTCGTAAACGTCAATTCACCGCCCAGCACCTCGGTGTATTTTTTGGAGAGCATTAAGCCAAGCCCACCGGAATGAAGGGTGTGCAGCAGCGGATTTTGCCAGCGGTCCAGAATATCTTTTTGCGCTGACTCAGAAATACCCGGCCCGGCATCGCTTACAGAAAAAACGTGATAGCGGCCCTGGTATTCGTGGGCAAGTTTAATGTTGTCCGCAGCACGGCAGGCACGGGCCGCATTGTTGATTAAATTTCTTACGATAATGGTAAAAAGGTAAGGGTTTCCCTTCAAAAGCAGCGTTTCCGGCAGCACTGATTCAAATGTCAGGCCTTTCGCACGGGCGATATCCTGATAGACTTTGATCGTATCTTCAACGGCGTAGTACGGGTTGAAACAGGTATCCTGATTGACTAGTCTGCCTTCGGATTTGGTCATATCGAGCAGGTTCATCAGCAGGTTTTGCGTGTTGACGATCGATTGCCTCAACTCGTTGGTAAGCATTTGCTTTTCAGCACTGCTAAGATCATAGTTGTCTATAATGTCGAGGTATTTTTTTAAGGAAATCAGCGGGGTATGGTAATCGTGGGAAATGACGGAAATCAATCTGGCTTTTTCCTCATGCAGTTCATCGAGCAGCATTGCCCTTTGCTCGGCCTTGTCTTTCTCCTTGCTATAATTACTGATAATGTATCCCAGGCCAATCAGTATCATGACTACATTGACCGCGTAAGTTGAAGCTATATCGATAAAATGCTCTTTTCTATTAGCATAGGCCGTAAGGATAAAGGACGGATCCTGGTATTCGAGCCAAAGCAACCCACCCGCGGTGGCCAGGTTGACGACCGTCAGAACCAGGTATCCGCGCCTGGGGGCAACCGCCAGCGAAAGAAAATAGACCAGGCATAATGAAAGCAATGTAGAGCCATTAACGCCATCACTAACACGGTAACTTGCCACAAAAAAGATATGGAACAACAGCGAGTAAACGGAAAGCGACAGAAGCGTAAATCCTCTGACCCGCGACAGGTAGTACAAAAGCAATTGCAATGGAATCAGCGCCGCCGTAATCCACGCGTATTGTATCATGCCGACAACCATACTGAATATCAGCACATAAACCATTACCAGCAGCGTAGCAATACAAATAAAATGGAAAATACGGGTTTGCAGGGTAAACCGGTGGGCAGGGCCCTGAAGGAGACTCCAGAGCACCTTGGGATTTAAATCTAATAGCTTAGTCAAACAATACTGGTTTTAGGTTAGTATCGAAATTGGCTGTAAAATGCATATTTATTTTCATGGATCGAACACGAGTACCATTCATAATGCCTAAACCCACACTCTATTTCGCTGCCAAATGTACAGTTTGATTATTAATGCAGCTACCGCCAGTTGCCTGCTCTTTTTATCGGTTCTGGCTATGACCAAGAGGAGCCGGAATTTTCTTGGTTACCGTTTTCTGGCTGCACTTTTTACCGGTATCGCCTTCGATTTTACAGACGAAATACTGGCCACCGCGGGAGCCTACAACCGGTATCCCTGGCTATGTGTGGCTTTTCAGCCGGTGTTGTTCGCATTTGCCCCCATTATTTATTGGGCCACCTTTTACCTGACATCGGTTTCGCAGAAATGGTCGGCGAAGATCTTCTATCATTTTGTTCCATATCTTCTCATCCTGCTGCTGTATTTTAAAAGCTACGTTTTCACAAACGCTGACCTGGCGACCCTGAGTAAAGCCGCTGTTTCCGCTGAACACAATCCGATTGATGCATTTCTGGTGGCCGCATTCTTTCTGCAAATTGCGATCTACATGTACCTTTCAATCCGTAAACTGACCAAACACCGAAAATCATTGCCATTGTTTGTGTCCAACCTTCCCGACAATGATTATCACTGGCTTTCCAATATCATGATAGGCATGTGCATTTTGTTTGCGGTTTCTTTGGCAGAAGTTATCGCAGGCAATGCTTTTCTGTCGGGCTTTTTTCCCACCGTTTACCTGGTCGGATTCTATTATGTCGGCTTTCAATTGGTCCGACAGCAAGATGTTTTCTCCTTCTCCAATGAGCAGGCCAAAAGTCTATCGGCCCTTGTCGATAGTCAGTCGCAGCGGTCTTCGCCAAACCAGGAAGTTGGCGAAGACGCCGATATGGCAGATCTGGATGAACCCTATTTGGATACCGTCCCCGAAAGCCCCACCCTGCAAAAGAAGAAGACAATCAGCGATGAAAAACTCAGGCTTTACCATCAACGATTGTTGACCCTAATGGAAACTGAAAAACCTTACATAGACAGCGAAATTACCTTGCCCAAACTGGCCAGAATGATTTTGTTGAATTCATACCAGACATCCTATCTAATCAATTCCGGATTCAATGAGAACTTTTACAATTTCATCAACCGGTACAGGCTCGAAGATTGCAAAAGAATGCTTGCTAATCCGGAGTTCGATCATCTGAGCATTCTCGACATCGCTTTCGAATCGGGTTTCAATTCCAAAACCTCTTTTAATACCGCCTTCAAAAAATACACCGGTTACTCTCCGAGGGAATTTCGCGAGCGCAGCAGACCGGCGGAAGATTCCTAAACAAGTTCCGATTTATCAATTTCCTGATTTACAATCACTTAAATACAATAAAAATACATAAACCCGAACGTGTGACGTTTGGCACCCAGGTACTTTTGTCAGGTAGTAATTATCTGCTCAACCTTTATCCCTGATTGCCTGACTCCGCCATGAAATGTATTTCTTTATTCACACTCATTATTTCTTTTTTGCATTTAGGCCCGCACGGCTTTGCACAGAACAAACTGTCGGTCGGTGTGAGATTTATGCCCTCGGCCACGATGTTTCGTTACGATACCGGTATTCCCATCGCCGATTTCCTCAAAATCGCGCCGCATTATTCCCGAATTCGTACTGCCCAGGGTTTGGGCCTGAGCTACAACCCGACCCGAAAACTCAATGTCGGATGCGACCTGCTTTTTGCTTTTCAGGGTGGTGGATTTGAACAAAGGCGAACAGATCTCGGCTACCTGAATCTACCATTCTGGGTCGGATATAATACGGCACCGGAAAAGAAGCTGATTTTTACCATTCAGTCGGGCATACAGCTTTCATATCTGACCCAAGCGAAACTCAGCTATGAGCATGGCGCGTCGGCCAATATTACCCCATACCTCCGTAAAACGACGATGGCGGTCCCCTTTGCTGCGGGTTTTAAATTTAAGTTGACGCATTCATACTACCTCTCGACACAGCTTTACCTGTCTTCCGATCTGAAATCAATTTCCAAAACCAACAAAGAATTCGGGGTATATAATTATGTATTCCCGGGCCTTAGAATTGCCCTTGACCACAATATTTAACAGCCATTGAAATTCATACAGACATGTCTTCATTTAAATACTCCCTGCTTTTCATCCTCATCGCTGCCTTATGTTGTTCCTGCGAAAAAAAGGTGCCCGCGCCCAGAACAGTCAAAGAAGCGGTCGACCATGCGGTTTATCCCTACATCGCAACAGGTGCGAACGTCGGCGTAATCGTCGGGATAGTCAAAGATGGCGCCAGGCAAATATTCAGTTATGGTGAAAAGGAACCGGGCGCTCCGGATCAGATCGAACCGACGTCAATTCTCGAAATCGCATCCATTACCAAAACATTTACCGCCATCGCACTGGCGAATATGCATTTGCGCGGAGAGCTGAACCTGGACGACCCTATTGAAAAGTTCCTGCCTGCCGAAGTGAAAGTACCTTCGTTCAACGGAAAAAAAATCACCTTGCGACACCTGGCAAACCACACATCGGGGTTTCCCAGGCTGCCTTCCAACATCGACGACGACGCCTACAACCCCTACATAGGCTATACCGAGCAAAAGATGTATGAATTTGTCAACGGCTACACCCTCGACCGCGAGCCCGGCAGCAAGCTCGAATACTCGAATGTGGGGTATGGACTATTGGGACAGATCCTGAGCAACCGGTACAAGTCGGGTTACGAGGAAATGATCAGCCACAATGTGCTGAGGCCGTTGGGCTTGACACACACCACAGTTTCATTCACCGAAGAGCAGATGTCAAACCTGGTCAGCGGCCACCATGGGAATAAGCCTGTCGAGTCGTGGAGCAAATACATGGCCAACATCTTCCAGGGAACCGGATCGCTGATTTCCAGTCTGAACGACATGCTGACTTTCCTCGAGGCGAATATAGGCCTGGTCAACAATCCACTCAAAGAGGCCATCAGTCTCACCCATCAACGTACATTCACCCACAATGGAGACCACCAGGACGGTATTGGACTCGGGTGGACGCTGGTTGCATATGATCAAAAGAACTACATCTGGAAAAACGGCGGAAATGGCGGTTACACTTCTTTTATAGGGTTTGACGAATCGTCGAAGACCGGCGTGGTAATCCTGTCAAACTCTTCGCTGAACCCGGACCCGTTCCAGACTCAAATGGGGTTTGAGATTCTGCGGGCGATAAATGGCAAGTTATAACCGGACATGAAGAGAAGATATGGAAGTCAAATCCCATATCTTCTCTCCATGTCTGAATACTCTTTGTTTTTTATTTCACCACAAGCACCTTGGTCTGTACATAATTGCTGTTCGCCATAGAAGGTGAAGGCTTCCCGTCCGTTAAACATAGAAAATAGGGATTAAAATTTAGTGATTTTATGAGGTATTTACGCAGTGATCGAACAAGAAATAAGGTCTGATAACTATTATTTTCATCCACCCTCGCCGGGTACGGCGAAATCGGCTAAATATAAATCTACTTTGGCACGCTTTTCTGCGGACTCATACACAGCAGCGATAATTTTCATATCCCGGAGTCCCATTTCCGCCGGTACACGCGACTCCTTACCAGTGACCACGCAGAGCGCGAAATCATCCATCTGCAATGCCTGTTGATTAACCGGCCTGCACTGCATTTCCCCCTCCGAAGTTCGGCCCTTCAACCCTTCGTATTCATACGCAGGATCAAGTTCGAACCAGCCCGATTCTGCCTCCGCCCGCATCAGATTCTGATTTTTTGAATAGCTGCTTTCGCAGTCGGCCACTACGTTGTCCCCGAAATACATCGTCCAGGTGATACCCTCCTCTACTCCCCGGAATTTTTCTGGATCGGTTTTGGGCGTAAACCTGGCGTCGACCGCAGCGGGCAGTTTGCCGGTGATATAAATGGCAGCCTGGATGCAGTAAATACCATTGTTGACCAACGGTCCACCACCCGACCGGGCCGGATCCAGCCGCCATTGGTCTTTTTCGCCGATCTCCATGCTGTCCAGCAATGTCAGATTTCTCACCTGACCGTATTTCTCGCTCCGGCCCAGCCGCATCATTTCCTGGTTGAACGGATCGAAATGCAGCCTGTAACCCATCGAAAACCGCATTCCGGTCTCCCGGACCGTTTCAATGATTTGCTCACACTCGGCCACGTTCATCGCCATTGGTTTCTCACAAATGACATGTTTACCGGCTTTCATCGCGCGTATGCTGTACTCGGCGTGCAGGCTGTTGGGAAGCACAATATAGACGATATCGATCTGCCCATTTTCAGCGATCGAATCAAAATTTTCGTAGCTATAAAGGCAATCGTCCGTCAAACCGAACTCGTTCTTGTATTGATCCAGCTTCCGCGGGTCGCCACTCACGAGTCCGGCCAGAAAACAGTTCTTTGTTTCTTTCAGTGCAGGCATCAATTGGCCGGTCGCATACTCTCCCAGTCCGACCAGGGCCACTCCCAATCTTTCTTTTCCACGTTCCATTGTGTCGATATTTTTTACAACAGCCATATCCGTCCTGTTTAAGTCCAATATTTCCGCCGCGCAGATTTGCGAACCGGCATTTGTAAATAAATGTGCCAGAAAGGCTTCCTGTGCCCTTGCCGTATGCCAATCCGGCATTTGGAAAAGTAATTCCTGAATTGCTGAGCAGTACTAAAATGTTCTACCCTACACAACCTATAACCGGACATTTTACCGTCCGCAAATGAACATTTCATATTGCCTACCCGAAAATCAACTAACTGTTTTACAACAAATTAAACTTCCAACAAAACGCTGGCAAAGTATTTTATCAGCAAATATGAAACTAATTGAACGTATGAACAGGGCCTACTTAGGAGAGTTTGAAGAAATTGTGCTGCTTTCCACGGCCGCGCTCGACGGACGTGCATATGGCGTGGCGCTCGTGCATGAGATTACGGAAACCACCGGGCGTCTGGTGAGGTTGAATCAGGTCCACTCCGCACTGCAACGGTTGGAGGAAAAAGGGATGGTCAAATCCGCGATGGGCGAGCCTACTGCGGAACGCGGTGGCCGCCGCAAGCGCCTGTATACGATTACAGCCTACGGCGAGCGCACGCTTACGCAAGTGCGCGAAGTGCGCGAAAATCTCTGGTCCCGTCTTGCCAAACCGTTTAAACTCGTGATCGACTTATGAAACCGCCCCTGCCTCCTCAGCCGCCCGCCTGGGCCGATAAGCTGCTGAGCCTGATTTGCAACCCATACTTTCTGGAGTCGATCCTGGGCGACCTGCATGAAGAGTTTGACTACCAGGTCCGCCGCTCCGGCGAACGGAAAGCGCGGCTGCGGTACTGGCGCGAAGCTCTGGGTTTTCTGAAATGGAGGTATATTAAAAGACCTGAAAACTACTATCCATCCACCTTTTTATTCGGCCATGATATGATCCGTAATTACTTCACCATCGCCCGGCGGACCCTCGTCCATAACAAGATCTACTCGTTCATCAATATTGCCGGACTGAGCATCGGGCTCGCCGCCGCTATGCTGATTTTGCTTTATACGAAGGACGAGGTCAGTTTTGACCAATTTCATGACAACAATCCAAACATTTACCGCATCACCAACAAATACATCTCCCCCGACGGCAAGAAGGTCGGCTCGATGGGGAACACGGGCTATGTTGCCGGCCCGAAATTTGCCGCAAGTGTGCCGGAAATCAGGGCTTTTGTGCGTTTCCACGGTTACCGGAACGATGTCAAAAAGGGTCATGAAATCAGGAGTGAAGAAATTTTTCGTGCGGACTCTGCCTTTTTTTCGATATTCTCTTTTCCCTTGCTGAGCGGTGACCCGAAAACTGCATTGAGAGAACCCCGGTCGGTAGTACTCTCTGAAGAAATGGCTGAAAGGCATTTTGGCAGTAAGAATGTGCTCGGAAAGACGATTTTGATGAAAGACAGCTTTGACAAAGACGCTCGCTTTGAGCCTTATAACGTAACGGGCGTGGCCAAAAAACTTCCCCAGAATTCGTCGATCAGGTTCGATATGGTCATTCCGATGATCATCGGGCCGGGAGAAGTTCATCGCGCTACTAACTGGTTCAATACCTTCATGAACACCTTCGTCCTCCTCGCCCCGGGAGCCAACGTGGCGCAGGTCGAGCGGAAAATGAACCCGGTGTACAATGCCGACGCTAAAGAAGCCATTAAGGAAGTGGCACTGAAATACGGTATGAAGGACCGGAAAGTCTATACCCTTCAACCCTTTACGGATATGCACCTGAGCGCCGAGTTACCCTCTGACGGCGGCCTGGTGGGGCACAGCAATCCGCTGTGGTCATATATTCTCAGTGGCATCGCGGCTTTTATTCTTATCATTGCCTGCATCAACTTCATAAACCTGACTGTCGCCCGCTCGCTGAAACGTGGGAAGGAAATCGGCATCCGTAAAGTGGTTGGAAGTGGCCGTATACAGTTGGCGATGCAGTTTCTCGGTGAATCCTTCCTGCTTTGCATGATTGCATTCGCTTTTGCGCTTTTGCTTGTCCAGCTTGCATTGCCTGCATTTAACGACCTCGCCAACAAGGCCCTGTCCCTTTCGTATCTTTTGGATACTGACCTTGCACTGGGCTACATCGCACTTTTGCTGGTCACCGGTTTACTGGCCGGTTTTTATCCGGCGATTGTGTTATCAGGTTATAATCCTGTCAAAACGCTTTACCATCGTATGCGGTTTTCGGGCAAAGGCCATTTACAGACTACCCTCGTGGTACTCCAGTTCGCCATCGCTTCCTTTCTAATCATCGGAACGCTCACGATTGACTCCCAGTTTAATTTCCTGATCAACAAAGATTTGGGCTACAACGACGAGCATTTGATCAGCATCGAAAAGCCTAACCTCACCAGGGAGCAAGCGTATCTGCTAAGGCAAGAACTCCAAAAAGACCCCAACATTATTGCGGTAGCACCCAAGAATGCCGGCCGGTGGAACACAGCGGCAAAGGTCAACAGAGGCGATGAGATTCCTTTCACGTACGAAACGATCGACCCTGAGTATTTGCCCGCCATCCAGGTGCCCATTGTGGCAGGCCGTAATTTCTCGGCTGCATTTCCGGCCGATTCAACCCACTCGGTGCTGGTGAACGAAGCCTTTGTCATGCAGGCAGGATGGAAAAACCCGATCGGCCAAATCGTTGATTTCTCGTATGAGAATCTCAAATGCACGGTCGTGGGCGTTGTAAAAGACTATCACTATACCGATTTAAGCGAGAAAATCGGCCCCCAGCTCTTCACGATGCGGCCAGCTAACCCATACGGAAGGTTTTTGGTCAAGGTCAAACCCGGAACCGAAACTTCCAGCCTCCGGCACATCACCAAAACTTACTCCACGCTGTTTCCCCTCAATCCATTTGTTTATCGGTTCATGGACGATGAGAATATGAAACAGTATGGATACGAGGCTAAATGGAGGCAAATCATGCTCTTTGGTACGATTCTCACGATTTTCATTTCATGCACCGGGCTTTTCGGGCTGGCTACGCTTTCGGCCGAGCGACGCAGCAAGGAGGTCGGTATTCGCAAGGTCATGGGAGCGTCGGTGGCCAGCATTACCCGCCTGCTGACTTCCGATTTTCTGAAACTGGTCCTGGTCTCCTTTGTTTTCGCATTTCCTCTGGCTTACTGCGCCATCTACAAATGGTTGCAAAACTATCCCTACCGGGTTGGTGTCGATGCATTCATATTTTTGAAAACCGCACTATTAGCCCTGCTGGTAGCATTTCTGACAGTCAGCTTTCAATCCATGCGGACCGCCTTTATGAACCCGGTAAGGAGTTTGCGAAGCGAATAAAGGTCAGGGGAGAATGATCATTATACCGCAGTTTCTGTCCCATTCATTTGTGGTAAACTGCGTGTAACATGCCTTCACAAGGCCCAGAGTGCCTTTTTCCGGGAAGGATTGATTTTTTCGATAAAAATATTTATAATAAGTCTAAATAAACTATTTTTGAGGAAATTTCATCTATTCCCAACATCGATGCACCCGAGAGTTATACTTATTTTTCTACTATCCATTTTTGTATTATCCCAAAATCTGGTTGCTCAAACAGAAAGAGGAACGGTAAAGGGTATCGTTAAAAATTCGTTCAATCAACCCGTCCCGTCGGCCCATATTTTGATTAAAGGGAGCGGCTTAGGCGCTCAGACCGATGAAAATGGGGCTTTTGTCGTAACAGACCTCGCTCCCGGCGCTGTGGTCTTCACAGTATCCTCGCTGGGCTTTGCTCCGCAGGAGAAAAAAGTCCGGATCGGCTCAGGAGAGGTCACGACCATCGAATTCAACCTCGAACAAAACACATCCCAACTGGACGAGGTAATCGTATCGGCCAGTCGCAGGGTTGAATCGCTCTCTGAAACGCCATCCTCGGTAACGGTAATCAGCCCCAGGGAAATTGACGCTCTTTCTACGGTCAGCCCCAATATTGCCAACATAGTGGGATATGCCGTTCCAGGGCTGGGCTCACCGACCAATCAAACCGGTAATTACGGCCAAACCCTTCGCGGGAGAAACCTGCTTGTGCTAATCGACGGCATCCCACAATCCACACCGCTTCGCGCAGGCGGAAGGGACATTCGCTCGATTGATCCTTCTGTGATCGAACGGGTTGAAGTAATAAAAGGGGCGACGGCCATATACGGAAACGGGGCCGATGGAGGATTGATCAACTACATCACCAAAGTGCCCGGAGACGGGCGAAAAATCGGCGGACTTTCTCAGGTCGGCCTGACCGGAAATACCAAAGGGGATAGCACTATTGGGTTTCGCGTGTCCCAGCAACTTTTCGGGCAACTCAATAAGTTCGACTATGTGGTCAGTGGTATGTATGAAAAGACGGGCGTTTACCGTGATGCCGAAGGCCTGGTGATTTCACCTGAATATGGCCTTGGCGAAACGAAAATATACAATGCTTTTACCAAGCTGGGCTACAATTTTTCCCAAAATCAGAGATTGGAGTTGATGTACAACTTTTACAGCTCAAATCAGCATTCCGCTTTTGTTTTGAAAAACGGTGTGTTCGGGAAAAGTCCCGCCATCGGGGTTCTTGGAAAGAGGGTCGGGATCGATGAAGGTACAAGGCATAACCACAATCTTAACCTTCAATATACCAGCAAAGAAATCTTTGGCAAAACAAGCCTGACAGCCAACGTTTACTTGCAGGACTTTTGGACTGTATACTCCAATTCCGCCTCCTTCTACGGCAGCGGCCAGTCTGAAATTGTTTCCAACAAAAAGGGTCTGAGAGTTAATTTAAACACTCCCTTACGGTTAACCGACAAAATTTCTGGCGATGTGACTTATGGTTTTGACCTTTTGAATGATAAAACCGCGCAGAGCCTTGTCGACGGAAGGGTGTGGGTCCCCAAAATCGATATGCGTAACCTCGCACCCTACGCGCAGCTTTCAGTCCAGTGGTTTGACCACCTGAATTTGAAAGCCGGCGCCAGGGCGGAAAACATAAGAATTCAAATTAACGACTATAACACACTGGCCACCGGAGCAAACGGAGCAGGCAGTATTGCGGTGAAAGGCGGGACGCTCAATTATAATGCACTCGTTTTCAATGCCGGAGCCCGGTATTCGAAGTTTCGCCTCTTTAACCCGTTTGTGAGCTACTCGCAGTCCTTCTCCATTTTTGACTTGGGCAGGGTGCTCCGGGCGGCCAAAGAAAGTACGATATCCAAACTGGAAACAAAGCCTATTATCGTCAACAACTACGAAGGTGGTTTCAGTAGCCAGCTGGGTAAAGTCGGCCTGACAGCCGCCTACTATTACAGTACGTCGAAACTCGGATCCAATCTGCTGGAAGTAGATGGCGTGTACATTGCCGAACGTATGCCCGAGCGCGTATGGGGATATGAAGTCCAGGTGGATTATCGCGTGCTTTCCGGGCTGACCCTTGGAGGCAACTATGCTTATGTGGAAGGCAAAGGAGACAAGGATCAGGACGGATCTTTTAGCGGAGAAAAAGACATTTATCTGAATTCCAACCGGATTACACCGGCCAAGATTACCGCATATGCCAAGTTCAATCACAAGAATCTGAGCTTAGACCTTAACTGGATGTACGTTGGAAGTCGCAACAGGTTCAAACCAAATGAAAAAGGTATTTATGCGCTCGGGGAAGCTCCTATCGAATCTTTCAACCTCTGGAGCCTGGCAGCTGCCTACAAAATCACCAAACAGTTAAAACTTAGCCTGGGAGTGGAGAACTTGCTTAACACGGCCTACTATCCTACAATTGCACAGTTTTACGGTAACGATGCGAACTACACGCGAGGAAACGGCCGCCGGTTCAACCTTGTTCTCGGCTATGCATTTTAAGAGAGTCGAATCTTAAAATCTGTTTATGGGCAATGATGTGTAAAACACACCATTGCCCACGATTGCAGGTCCGGGCCTTTTGCCGGAGGGAATACGGTTTACCGCTTTTCACTGAAATAGTTGTAAAACACCTCCCCAAGATCTTTTCCCAGTGAAATCCAGTCCTCCGCCAGAGGGGCTTTATTCAATCCGGCGATCCATTCGTAGTTCAGTTCATAAACAGCGGCGTGAATGCCGAAGCGTTCCATAAAACCTTCGCCGAGTGTGCCCGGGTTACGGAAACTCGGTTTTGTAGAGCCGGCCGTAAACCAGGTGTGTTTGCGCAGCAGCATTTCCAGTTTTTCCATATTGGAGAGATAGGCGCTGATGTCGCCGTCGGGGCGGCTGATGTGCAGGTAGCCGCCGGCATCGTTATGGATGTCCAGGGCCAGGTCGGGCCTTTTATTGGCCTTGATCATGCGGTGCAGCCATTGTTCGAGATAATAGTTCTCCGGGGCAATGAGTGAATCGGCGGGAACGTCCCATTTGCGGTTCAGGTCGTAACCGTTCGCGTTGAAACGCGTTTTGCCGCGCGCCACGCCGTCTTTGTTGGCCATCGGGAGAATATATACGCAATAGGTTTTGAGGTAACGTTTGGCAGCTTCGTCGTTGCTGAGCAGTTTCTGCACCAGTCCTTCCACGGTCCAGTTCCCGCCCGCCTCGAACGCATGCGCGCGGGCCCGCAGGAAGAGCCGTTTCGGCGCATTCTCGTTGCCAATGCGCACGATTTCCAGCGAGCGCCCTTCGGATGTTTTCCCGATGGTAGTCACACTGGCATGCTTATCCTGCCTGACGCGCGCCAGCATTTTGTCCAGGTCGCTGATCCGGTATGGCTCCACGCTCGCAATGTAGGCATGCGGCGCCTCCATTTTGAATTTGATAAACACCCTGCGGCCCGGCAGCGGGATCACTGAGCGGCTTTCCCACTTTTTATTGTCAAATGAAACTACATACCGCGACTTCTCCGAAAGGTCGCTGGCAAGCCTGCCGTTCCAGATGTTATCGAAATTTTCGAGGATCAAAGTCACCTCGGTACCCACAGCGGCTTCCACCCGGAAATGGTAATGGTTTACGGCCCGGTTTGGTGAGAAGCGCTCATGGTCGTACACCATCTGCCCGATCACCCGCCCCGCCGAATCGATACGCCAGTTCATGGGCGAGGCGTTTTCGAAGCCGGTGTTGATAAATATTTTGGGGGTCACAATGCTGTCGGCGGTCGCGCGGCTATGCGAGCTCTCCCGTGCGCCAAATGCCGACCCTGCCAGGTGTGACAGAACGAAGATGAAAAATGCAACTTGCTTCATGGTGATAATGATTGAATGATTGAATGACTGAATGATTGAATGATTGAATGATTGAATGATTGAATGAACCGCCGTGGAACGGGAATAAGTGAATGAATTTTGAATGAGCAAAGGAGCCGCCTTGGAACGGGGAACGAGTGATTAGATTTATTCAGAAGATTCACAATGACAATACCTGACTATTCTTGACATTCAGTCATTCAGTCATTCAATCATTCAATCATTCAATCATTAAAAACTATACCCCGGATTCTGCTTGATCCCGCTCGGATTGATATCGATCTGCGTCTGCGGGATGGGGAAAATGGCATTGAAATCCTGCACGACCGTAGCTTTGAAATGCGCATTCATCACCGCCACCTCCCGTCCGGTACGCACGAGGTCGAACCAGCGGTGGCCTTCGAATGCCAGCTCCACCTGCCGCTCGTGCTCGATGGCCAGGGCAAATGCCGCCTTGGACAAGCCTGCCGGCAATTCGGCCAGCTTTGCACGCTTCCGCACTGCATTGATGGCATCGTAGGCCGCAGGGGCGGGGCCGTCGGTTGCATTCACGGCCTCGGCGTACATGAGCAGCACATCGGCATAGCGCAATACCGGCCAGTTGTTGTCGGCATCGCCATCGGAGAAGGGTGTGTCCTGAAATTTAAGTGTGTAAGGATCAGCCACATATTTGCCGGTCACATTGTCGGTGTAACCCAATGATAATGAAACATTTTTACGGTAGTCGCCTGCTTCGTAGGCGGCAATGAGATCGGTGGTGGGCAAATGCCGCCCACCGGCAAAGCCGACTTTAATCACCGAGCTACCCGAGTTGCGCGGGGCGAAATTGTTATAAAAACTGCTGCCGGTACCTGTCCCGCCTTTTTTGAATTGTACTTCAAAAAGGGACTCCGCATTGTTCGCATTGGCAACGGGCCAGAGCGCCGCATAATCGTCGAGCAGCTTGTAGGTTCCCGCATCGATCACTTCTTTCAGCTTATCTTTTGCTTTGGCAAAATCGCCGGTGGTGAGGTACACCTTGCCGAGCAATGCCCTGGCCGCACCGCGCGTGGCCCGGCCGATGTCGTTGCCGGAATAGGAAACGGGCAACTTTTGCTCAGCGTCCGTCAGATCGGCGATGATCTGGGCGTACACTTCCGCTTTCGGCACACGGGGCTGGCTGTAACCTTCGTCTACCGATTTGGTTTCGGACAGCACGAGCGGCACGTCGCCGAATGTACGTACGAGGTTGAAATACTGCAATGCACGCAGGAAACGCGCTTCACCGATAAACCGCTGCCGTAACGCATCGTCCATCTGCGCACCGCCGATATGGTCGAGCACGGTGTTCGCGGCGAGGATGCCGCGGTAGGTATCCACCCACATTACGCGGATAATCTCGTTGGTCGAAGCCATTTTGAACTGGTCGAGCTCGGCGTCGGGCAGGTTTCCTCCGCCTTCCCAGTTCATGGTGTTATCCGAGCGCACTTCGGCCACGTTGTAATAGGCGTAGCCGTATTCGCCGGCATTGGCGAGCATTCCGTAGGCGGCCGTGACGGCGGCCTGCATATCGGAGGCGTTTTTGTAAAAGTTGTTCACGTTGGTGGCGTCGATGGGCGCGAGCTCCAGAAAGCCCGAGCAGCCCGAGGCCAGCACGCACAAGGAGCCGAAAATGATGGTATTGAGTTTCATAAGTTCAGGTCGGGTTTAGAATGTCAGGTTCAATGCGAGGGTGAATGTGCGGGCGAGCGGATAGCCGTTGAAATCGACGCCCGGTGTGAGCGAGCTGCTGCCATTGAGGCTCTGCTCGGGATTATAGCCGCGGTAAGGCGTGAATGTGAGCGCATTCTGCACAGAAAGCGTCACAGCCGCATTTTGCAAATACACCGATTTCGAAATGCTTTCGGGAAGGTTGTATCGCAAATTGATATTCCTGATCCTGAAAAACGAAGCATTCTCGACCAGCAAACTCGACACGTAGCTCACATTCCCACCCGTAGGCGCCACGTTCGCACGGGGTGTGCGCCCGTCGCCCGGCTGCGAGGGCGATTGCCAGCGGCCAAGTACGTCTTTTCGGGCGTAGCTGCCGTTTACCAGTCCGATATTCCGGCGGGAGCCATTCAGAAGTTGGATGCCCTGCACGCCATCGCCCAATATACTGAGGCTGAACCGGCCGTAGGAGAAATTGTTGGTGATGCCGTAAAAAAAATCGGGGCTGTTGTCGCCGATAATGGTGACGTCGCTGGGTGTAATAGCGCCGTCGCCGTCGATATCGCGGAATTTGAGGTCGCCCGGGCGCGAGCCATTGGCCCCTCCCACCCTCGGGCTGTTGTCCACATCCTCCTGCGACTGGTACACACCGATCGCATCATAACCCCAGAAGCTGCCGATCGGCGAACCGATTTTGGTAATATGCGTATTAGGGCTGAATGAAGGGCTTTTCGAGATGATCGGGTTACCGGAAGGTCCCAGTTTGACCACCTTATTTTTATTGAAAGAAATATTAAATGCCGTCGACCATTTGAATGCGCCCGTCAGGTTTTTGGAATGAATACTAAACTCCCAGCCGCGGTTGTTGAGCTTACCGATGTTTTGCAGGGCAGTCTCGTAGCCGGTCGAGGCCGGTACGGGCACATTGAGCAGCAGGTCGGTGGTGTTTTTGTTATAAAAATCAATGGTGAAACTCAGCCGGTTGCGCAGCAATGCAAAATCGACGCCGATATCGAACTGGTGCATCATTTCCCAGCCCAGCTGCTCATTGCTGATCGAACTCGGATAAAGCCCGTACACCAGCGAGCCGGTACCCGCGCCGAAACTGTAACGGCGGTTAGAAAGCAGCCCGATATGGTTATAGTTACCGATCGTGTTGTTACCGGCCAGGCCGTAGCTCGCCCGCAGTTTCAGGTCGGTTACCACGTTCTGCGATTTCATGAAATTCTCCTCCGAAAGGTACCAGCCCACGGAAGCCGACGGGAATGTGCCCCATTTGTTACGTGCCCCGAAACGCGAAGAGCCATCGCGCCGCATGGTGGCCGAAACGAGGTATTTGCCCCCATAAGTGTAATTCACCCGCGCCAGCAGCGACAGCAGCGACCATTCCGACGCATAGGTACCGCCGCCCGTCACCTGGCCGCCGTTCAAGGTCGGAATAAGGTCGGTCGGGAAATTGGTGGCATTCAATGCTGCGGATTCTCCGTGTGCTTTTTGGGAGGTAAAACCCGCGAGCAAATCCAGCTCATGTTTGGTATTGAATATTTTCTTGTAGCTCAAAATATTCTCGTTCAGCCAGTTCAGCTCACGACCGGTAGAAGCTATGGCCCTGGCCTGGACCGGCGCAGGGACGCCATTCCAGCCTAAATCAGAGGGATAATAGGCATTTTCACGCGCATCGGAATAGTCCAGACCAAACGAGGTGCGGAATTTGAGGCCGTCGAGCAGCTTCACTTCGGCATACACATTACCTAATGTGCGGAAAACGGTGCGCTTGTCCTTGATTTTGCTGGCAATGGCCACCGGGTTGTCGATCACCCCGATGTTGTACGGCGAGGGGCCGAGCAATGTCGTAAACGAGCCGTCGGGATTGTAAACCGGCACGGTAGGCGGCAACGACAGTGCCGAACCGAGGATACCGCCCGTGAATACCTGGTCCTCGACAGGCAAAATGCGGCTTGTCGCGAACGAAGGCGAGAGGTTCATGCCCACACTCACATTTTTGGAAATATGGTGGTCGAGATTCACCCGTGCCGAATAGCGCTCGAAACCGGTTTTCATCACAATGCCGTCCTGCTTGAAATAGGCCCCGGACATAAAAAACGTCGTTTTATCATTCCCCCCCGAAACCGACAGCTGGTGGTTCTGGATGGCCGCCGTACGGAACACCGCGTCCTGCCAATCGGTACCTTTGCCGAGCGACTGAGGGTTCATGAACATCTCCGGTATTTGCAACGCCGCGGGCCGCACGTCGTTCGGATCGGTGGCCTTGCCGCCTTTGTCTACCCAGGCATTATTGCGGGCTTCGGTGTTATACTCGGCATATTCCCGCGCATTGAGCATATCGATTTTGTTCGCCACCTGCTGGAAACCATAGTAGGTATCGAGCTGCACCATCGATTTGCCCGACTTCCCGTGTTTCGTGGTCACCAGCACTACCCCATTGCTTCCCCGCGAGCCATAAATGGCCGCCGCGGAGGCGTCTTTGAGTATTTCAATGGATTCAATATCGTTGGGATTGATGGACGAAAGCGGGTTGAAATTGCTGTTGAAATCGCTCGAAACCGGGAAGCCGTCGATCACGTACAAAGGCTCGTTGCCCGCGCCTATGGAGCCCGTCCCACGTACGCGCACGGACACGCCCCCACCCGGCGCACCTTTCGTCTGCGCCACGTTCACGCCCGCGATCTGCCCGCCCAGCGCCTGGTCGAGGCTCGTGAGGGGCTGACTGGCCACATTTTTCATCGGTAATGAGGCCACCGAGCCGGTAATGCTGCTTTGCTTCTGGGTACCATAGCCCACTACCACCACGTCGTTTAAAGCCTTGGTGTCGACGGTCATGCCCAAGTTCAGTTCCGCATTGTTACCGACCACGATCTCCTGATTTTTATACCCGACAAAACTCGCGACGATCACCAGCTCGCCGTTCCCTGCCAGCGACTCGGGAATACTCAGGCGGAACTCACCGTTGGAATCGGTAGCTGTGCCGGTCTGCGAGTTTTTGACGATAATGCTCACCCCGGGGAACGGGCTGCCGTTTTCGTCGGTCACACGGCCCCGCACAATGCGGTCGGCGCTGACGGGCAACGGCTCGATACTCCGCCGGTTGAGCTGGATTAACGGCTGCGGCTCGGGAGTGCGACTCGGAAGTACTGTTTCCGTAGCCGGCATTTTTACAGTCTTTTTCAGTACGATATTCCGCTGGAAGATTTTGTAAGAAAGCGGCGTATCCTTGAAAACAGCATTCAAAAGCGCGTCGATCGACCCGTTTTTCAGCTTCACCGACACTTTTTTGGAAGCGGGCAAATCGAGCTCGTCGTACAAGAACAGGTATCCCGTTTGCTGCTCGATGCTCCGCATAGCGGTTTGCAGCGGGACATTTTTGGCTTGAAAGGAAATCTTTTGACTAAACCCGTCCGCGGTTACGTGGGAGAGGGTTACGATGAGCAAAAGCATGATCCTGGTCATAGTCATAAGTGTTTGGGCGACAATATGCGCCCTGCCGCCCGCCGGAAAGCGGGGCAGAAGGTTAATTTTCATAACTTTGTTAAAGTTTAGGAATGGCAAAATGACTTTTTCAGAGAAGCTGGTTGCGCCTGAACTACGGGGAAAATGTTAGCGCATTTTCCCTTTTGTTTTAGCACCGGCATTTCAGGGCGGAATGTGCGGTTTGTTTAGCATGGGGTTTATGAGTTTTAGAGTTTATGAGTTTATGAGTTTAGGGTTTATGAGTTTAGGGTTGAGAGTTATGAGTTGAGGGTTGAGGATTAAAAGTCGGAGGTCGAACTTTAAACTTTAAACTCTAAACTTCAAACTCATTAACTTTAAACCCTAGTCACTATACGCAAACTACGGTTCAACCACAATCGTATTGCTTTGCACACTGCATTTTACGCCGGCATACCGCAGCATTCCCACAATCTCGGAAAGGTTCACATTGCGCGATACCCTGCCTGTGAACTGCCGCACGGGCACCTCGCCACGGTAACTCACCTCCACGTCATACCAGCGCGAGAGCTGCCGCATGACGTCCTTCACACCTGCATTTTTGAAATAAAACATACCTTCTTTCCACGCCACGGCTTCGTCCACCGGCTTGAAGGCCATCTCGATGCGCCCACCGGGCATTAGTGCAGCCTGCTGGCCGGGCCGCAGCAGGGCACGCTCGCTTTGGTTGCGGATGGCTACGGAACCTTCTACCAGCGTCGTTTTCGACACCCGTTCATCGGCATAGGCCATCACATTGAAACTCGTGCCCAGCACCTGCACTTCCGAGCCATTGAAACGCACGGTGAACGGTCTGGCCTTGTCTTTGGTCACTTCAAAATAGGCTTCACCCGTAATTTCCACGCGGCGCTCTGAAGCCGGAAAAACGGATGGGAAGCGAATGGAGGACGACGCATTGAGCCACACCTTGCTGCCATCCGGCAGCTGCACCTTATACTGCCCGCCCCGGGGTGTGGTTACCTTGTTGAAACCGGTCGACGCAACTGACTTTACTCGGCTGTTATACACCACGAGCCCGTCCTCCTGCTTCGTAATTTCTGTATTCCCCTGCCGGGCCACCAGCCCGCTTCCGATACGGTCCAGCTCGATGCCCTTTCCGTCTGCAAGCGTAAGCAATGCTTTATTACCGCCGGGCGCTACATCGTGGTTTTGAATGGTTTCCGTTGCCACCGGCTTTTCTGGCGCATTTCTTCTGATTATCCACAATCCAGCCACCACCGCGAGCACGGCCGCCACCGCCGCATACCTCACCCAAATACCCGCACGCCAATGTCTGCGCTGCCTACCCGCGGCAAGAATGGCGCCCAGCATATCCCGGCTGCGCGACGCATCGAACAATGGCCGCGCGTCGGCCGGTTGAAGCCAGTTGCGTTTCATGGCACCTTCTATCGCGTCATCATGCTGCCCCGACCGGATGTGCCGCATGAATTCCTCCTCCTCTTCGGGCGTGGCCTGGCCAGCGTAATAGCGGTCGAAAAGCTGTTGCAGCCTTTGCGGGTCGTCCTGGTTCATCGATTTAAATCAATTTTCAATCACAGGACAACAGCACCCCTAAAAAAGGGGCTATTGGATTGGAAAATTTTTAAAAGAAAATTTTCAGCACCAGAACCGGGCTCATTTTGGCGCTTTTTCCAATGTAGGAAATGATGGAGGCCGTAGCGATCTGGAGATACTTTTTGACCGTCTCTTTCGACAGCCCCATTTGCAACGCGATTTCATGATAAGACAGCCGCTGGTGCCTGCTCAGCAAGTATACCTGCCGCTGCTGGTGCGGGAGCTGGTCAATCGCCTCGTCGATCAATGCATAACGGTAGTCGTCCGGCTGCTCGGCCTGTCCTTCCTCGGCATCGTCGAGGCCGGTGAATTTCACCCGCTCGGCCGCGATCTTTTTCAGGGCGTTCAACGCCGCGTTTTTGGATATTACAAAAAGGTAGACCGGGAAGTTCTCGACTTCCACAAGCAACTCGCGGTTTCGCCAGATTTTCAGAAAAACGTCATGGACGAGCTCTTCGGCTACTGATTCCGAACGGGTAATGCGGTAAATATGCATTCCCAGTCGCTGGTGATAATGCTCGAAAACCCGCGTAAAAGCCCGCTCGTCCCCCGCAGCGACCTGTCGCAAGAGCGCTTTTTCGTCATTCAATGCGGACCGGTACATGCGTAAATTCGGCAAATGGGTTCGGATATAACTAGTGTACCACTTAAAGCCGGGCTACTCTTAAATCTAATTACCTCCAGTGCACCAAGCCTGCTTTGAAACAGGTACCCAATGAAAGAGACCAAGCTTGCTGATGAAGGATTTCCCCCAACGTGTTATCTGTAATTGCTACCAATTGTATCGCGCATTCTGGTGCGGTTTACATGGATAGCATTCGCCAGTGCTTCTATGCCTCTTTGTTATACCTGCTGCGATAGACCTGGGGTGATAATCCCGTGTGTTTTCTAAATACTTCCCTGAATGCTTTCAGGTCGGAATACCCTACTTCGTACATCACCTCGTTCACGGACTTGCGGGTCGTTTCCAAGTTTTTTTTTGCGGATTCTACCTTGACGCGTTGCGCATATTCCAATGGTGTATTCCCGGTCGCTTTAATAAATCTTCTGTCAAAATTCCTCCTTCCGATAAAAAACCGGGACGAGAGGTCTTCGACCGAGATCTTTTCAGTCAATTGACTTTCGATGTAAGCCTGAGCCTGCCGGACCATTTCATCGCCATGTTGCTTCTGTCCTTTGAAAATAATAAAAGGCGACTGGCTGTGCCTGTCAATTTCGATCTGAAAAACCTTCGAACAAAAAATAGCCGTCTGCCGGTTATAATATTTCTCGACAAGGTAAATGACAAGATTCAAAAACGAATAGGCACCACCGTTGGTGTAAATGCCATTTTCGTCGGTGATCAGTTGTGTAGCTTGCAGCTTCACCTTTGGAAAAAGCGCTTTGAATTTATCGGCATAATTCCAATGCGTTGAACAGCTTTTACCATCAAGGATACCAGCTGAGGCAAGCATAAACACGCCGCTGCACATGGTAGCTATTTCTGCTCCGTGCTTGTACCGTTCCAGGATCCACTCGACAATTTCGATGTTACCGTTTTTCGCCGTTTCAAAGCTGCCATCCAGTGATGGAATGACAATCAGGTCGGTCTTACTAATCTCCGAAAAGCACACATCCGTTTTCAAGGAAAACATACCGTCTGCCAGATCGGCCTTACGGCTCAGGCCAGCTATTTCGACACGGTATGTTCCTTTGTTGCCACTGGCCTCAAAATACTCAGTAGCCCTTGCGAATATTTCGTAAGCACCTGCGATACACGCGACAGTACTCAGGTTAGTCTGGTTATCGGGAGCAATGATGGTAATATGCTTCATGCAGTTTTCCTGCAAAGTTAAGAAAAGCCTCACGTCCAAATCAACCCATCAGAATGTCTATTTCCACCCATATTGAGGTGGGAAATTGTACGTAGTTTTGTCATCGAACTCAAAACATCAACATTAAAAGGATCGACTCATGAAAATTAGGAATTTACTGCTTATGCTATATCTAACCATCGCAAGCCAACTTTCTATGGCACAGACCAACGTATCGGCCCTCGTAAAAGAATGGGAGCGGTCGAAGGCGTATACGATGCAATACCTGGCGGCCATGACGGAGAGTGGGTACGGCTTCAAGCCAACACCTGAAATGCGTTCTTTTTCCGAGCAGATGTTACACCTGGCAGATGCCAATTATGGCCTGGCTTCATCGGCGATGGGTATTCAAAGCCCATTTGCGGTAGGCATTCTGGAGAAAACCAGCGACAAGTCAAAAGCGAATGTAACCCAAGTCGTACTGGCCAGTTATGACTTTGTAATTGACAATTTAAAGGCAATGGCGGACGGCAGTTTGGACGAGTCCGTTAAAATGATCGGAAAATTCGAGATGTCTAAAAGGCTTGCCCTGGCCAAGGCCTTCGAGCATCAGGCGCACCACCGGGGACAGACCACGGTCTATCTTCGCCTGGCAGGCGTTCAGCCACCTCAAGAACTACTGTTTTAAACATCATCAACAAAGGAACACAAGGTATTTTAAGACTTTTCTACAAACTCACCTTTTTCCGAAGCAATCTGATTCCCCCAGGCTAGAATCGCATCCAATACCGGCGTGAAACTCTGTCCGAGCGCTGTCAGACTGTATACCACCTTAATGGGTGGTTTTTCGCCGTAAACCTGCCTGAGAATCAGACCATCTTCTTCCAACTGCTTTAATTGCAGGCTCAGCGTCATTTCAGTGATGCCGGGCAGCTCTTTTCGGAGCTCGCTGTACCGCTTGGCAGCATTCTTTAAGTGGTAAAGGATCACCACCTTCCATTTGCCGCCCACCAGATCCATCGCCAGACTGACCGTGCAAGGATAGAGTACATTACCGACCTTTACGAAATCTCCCTGACATTCAATTTCCATCGCATTTGCTTTTGGTACACCTATCCATTTGGATAGTTATTGCGAAGCTAATAACCTATCAATAGTTTTGCAACTATCATTTTTATAGTACTAAAATTTTTCTTCATAATGAAATCATGAGCAACGATAAACCATTGATAACCATTACGGGTGTGTTGGGAAAACAAGGCCGGAGCGTCGCGCGTACCTTACTCGCCAGCGGACGTTACCGCTTGCGCGGCATTACCCGCAGGATCGATTCGCCCGAGGCGCTCAGCCTGGCCGCACAAGGGGTGGAACTGGTAAATATTCCGCTTGCCCCGGGAAATCAAAACGCCTTCCGCGAGGCATTCAAGGGCTCTCAGGGCGTCTTCCTGCTGACACCCAACATCGTTCCACCAGCCAACCACGAGTTTGAACTGGGCCGCGAGCTGGCCGATGCAGCGGTTGATGCGGGAGTGCGCCACATCGTTTTCAGCAGCCTTGAAAATGTTGATCAAATCAGCGGCGGTAAGCTGTTTGCCCCCCATTTCACTGACAAAGCGCGCATAGAGGCATACATCCGTACCCTGCCCGTCGTCAGTTCATTTATTTACATGGCGTTCTTTTACACCAACCTGATTGAATTGTACACACCCACCCTGCAAGGAGATACGCTCGTTTTTCCGATTTATTTGCCCGAAAATTTTCGCGCACCGTTTGTGGACCCACTCACCGCTACCGGTCCGGCCGTTTTAGAGCTATTCTCTGATCCGGAAAAGTATGCCGGCAAATCGCTACCGGTCATTGGCGATATCATTTCACCGCGGGAACTGGTAGATACCTTCATGCGCGTTACCGGCCGGAAAGCCGCATACATTTCCGCATTTTCAGCGGAGGAATTGCTGACGCATTTCCCTGATTTTGCTTCCAACGAGGATCTTGTACGTGAGATTTCAGGGATGGTTGCATATGCTTTCGAGTATGGATATTATCGCGAAGATCGTGACCTGCAATGGAGCAGGCAAATAGACCCTGGCGCACTTACCTGGGAGCAATTTTTACGGGTTACTGGCTGGAAGGGGGCAACAGTACGCTATTAAAGGGTAAAAAAAAGATCGCTGTTTTCAAATCTTTGCCAACATCTCATAGAATTTCGTCACCGCTTTCTTTTCGTATGCTTCTCTGAGGGAAATAATCATAATGGTTCGTCGCATGTGTTTTCCATCAATAGGAATTCCCACCACGCCAGGGTCGTTTACACTGGTCTCGCTGAGTATGGTGTGCCAATGACCTGTTTTAACAATTTCGAATAGCGTAGGAATGTCGTTTATTTCCATGCAAACATTTGGGGTCAGGTTTTTCTGGCCGAATGACTCCTCAAAAAACTGAATGCTGTTGCTGCCACTGAAAGGCAGGGCCAATGGCAGCCCGGCCACTTCGTCGAGTGATATGCTGTTCTTATGAGCGAGCGGAGAATTTTTGGCAGTTACCAGCACCATATTCGCTTTCAAAAGCGTCTGATATTTGAGATGCGGCTCCCGGAGTTCTTCATGAAACGTCAAAATGAAGTCGAAATGATGCAAATTGAGTCTCTCAAGAAGATCTTTTGTGGTACCAAATACCACTTGAATCTTGATGTTGGGGTACTGGCTTGCGAATTCTATCAGTATTTTGGCAAATAGAATCCGCATGGAGTAAATTACCCCAACAGCGATTTTCCCTGTATTTAAATTTTTCAAATCGCTCAAAAGCAACAGGCCCTCATTGGCTCTGCTTATACTCTGCAAGGCATATTCGCTGAATAACTCACCCGCTTCGGTGAGTTTTATTCTTTTCCCGATGCGGTTGAACAAAGGGACATTCAGCTCTTCTTCCAGTTGCTTGATTTGCTGTGATAGGGTACTCTGACTGATGTTCAGCGCCGCTGCAGCTTCTGTAAAATTCAATAGCTCTTTGGCTTTCAGAAAATATCTGAGCTGGCGTAATTCCATTTTTTCCTAATCGGTTTTTTCGATTGATCCCATCGAAAAATAACGTTTTGCGAATATAGAAAATATTCCAATATTTGCCAACCAACTCAAAATGAACACCTTACTTACCAACCAAAATAATTATGAAATTAAATCTAATGCTCTCATTTGCCTTCCTGACAACTTGCTGCGCTGTGTTCGGTCAGGAAAAACAGAAAGTCGCTACCGGGGAAAAAGGCATAACAAAAGTGTCAGTCATGTACCCTTATGCCGAAGGTAAGACCTTTGACATCGAGTATTATGAAAGCAAGCACATGCCTATGGTAGCAAAGTTTCTAGGATCAAACCTGATTAAATACACCATAGAAAAAGGGATTGCTAGCGGCATTCCCAACCAACCTATGCCCTTCATGGCGATCGGCACATTCTATGTAAATAGTCTGAGCGACTATCAGGCGGCCATCGCGCCAAACAGAGATGCCATTCGAGCCGACTTTTCAAATTACACCAATATAAGTCCCATTATTTTGGTGAGTGAGGTTGTCAAGTAAATTTGCTTCGTGTAGCCGCTCCTGCACGATAACTACGCAGGTTCCCGAGTGGGGGCTAAATAGTCTTCCCCGGTGGTTCTATTCTCTCAAATCTTTCGCTCATGCCGCAGGCTAAAATACTAACGTGAAGCACTTTCCCGAAAAAATCAAAAAAGCAGCGTAGTTTGCAGGGATATAGGATTTCATCGCCCGTATACACACGAGCCGTTTTCAAAGCCCATTTTTTCTAACAAATAAAGCTAAAAAACCTTGAAGTAGGTAAAACGGTGTGCCACAGACACATCGTCCGGAATGGCGCAGTTCACACGATCCAAAAATGAGAATTTAATCACCAGCATTCCCGTCTTTATACCGGAAGTTGTCTATCGCGACGATGAAGATGTCAAGAACCAAGTCCCGGGCATTCTGCCGACATTTCCGCCGGTTCCACCGTAGCCAAATTTTACCGGGTTTGCCGGCATGGAACGCAGACGTGCGGCACAACCTTCGGGTTAAACGACATCCTGGCTTCGGCAATGTCCCTGTACCATTGATAATTATACGGCGCTTCCCGCAGCATTTGTGAAGTTTTTACATTTTGTACCAATAAATAGTAATTGGAAAACAGCGGATAATCGAGGTAATCACCATTGTAATTAAACCGGCCGGAGAAATCGTAGGTGACATCGTAGGTATATGTGCCGCCCACCGGGATATCGATAGTGACCTGCGGCAGATTCTCATCCTTTTCAAGCTCAAAAAAACCTGACCGGCTATCATATTCGCCGATAGGCCTTCCTCCCGATTCAGACACCAGATCCTTTCTCAATATATATTTGTTGGAACCGGCGGGTGGCGGGGCAATGCGTTTAATCGTCACCTTGCCTTGAAGACCTATATAGAAGAACTGACTAATGTAACTTATCACCCAGTCTCCATATTGTGACTCTATAAGTTTCACATCCGGTTGTCCTGGCGTTACTGTTCCATAATACACGGTATCTCGCCTTCCTGAATAGTTATTGACCCGAAAGAAATCTGCTTTTACAAATTCAAATTCACAATTTACGGCGCGCGGAGTGCCATCTATCCGATTGCAATTGGAAACGGGATCCGGAATGTTATGATCCTGGCAGGAAAATGCCATTGCAGTTAGAAAAATAGCCAAAAGCGCCGCCAGTTTTAACAGGGAATAGTGTTTCATTTGAGTGGTGTTTATAATGTGTACGAAATGTAATCGAAAGTTACAAAGAAGTCTTCGATAATTCGACCGCCATCCATCTGAACCATCTACTGACGTTCTTTCGCCTCGAGAGTAACAGGGGTGAAGAAATTAACCAGGTTACCATCAGGATCGCGAAAAAGCAGCGACCGGTTGCCCCATGGCATTGTGGTCGGTGCCTGCACAAGCGCTGGTCCAAGGTAGTCTGCAAGTCGTTCGAAATGCGAATCCACATCGTCGACGCGAAATTCAAGAATGAGCGAACGGTTAGTGGCAGGTGACGCGATGCTGTCGCCACCAAACAACTGCAGCGTTCGCGTGCTTCCAATCGCAAGTACGGCTACCGGTGTGCGGAGCTCTGCAAAATCCTCCGTGTAGCGGACAGCGGAGTAGCCGGTAACCTGCTCGTAAAAATCGACAAGGTGGCCGATGTTGGCGGTGATGATACGGGTCGAAACAAATGTCATAAAAGGGATCGTTCAGTTTTTTAATTCCCAAAGAAATACCCGCCGGTTGACAGCCGTATGTCAGTAGCCACAAAAAACACGCAATATGATTTCTAGCGGGGCTATCGGCTCGCGCGGAAGCAGCTCCCAACTATCATAAAAAATGAACGCCGGGCTGAGCGTCCGGCGTTCATTTCACGTACTTTATTAGTACCCCGGATTCTGAATCAGCTTACTGTTCTTATTCATTTCATCGAGTTTAATAGGCAGGAAGTAGTTTCTGTCCACCCATTTACGCTCTTGCACTTCAATGATCTTATAAGTAGGTTTTGCAGCGGTTGTTTTGTCGGGATTTAACTTGTAGGTTGGTTCAACACCCCGTGCGTTGGAATAAACCTGAGGAGCGATCATCCAGCGGCGAACATCAAAAAAGCGCTGCTCTTCGTAAGCCATTTCAATACGGCGCTCATTCTGGTAACGTTTCATCAGCGCTACACCGGTTTCGGTAATATCGGGCATAGCAGCACGTTTGCGGATCATGTTCAGGTACTTTTTTGCCTCGGCTTCTTCGCCCAGGTTGAGGCATGCCTCCGCATAGTTCAGCAAAATCTCTGTATACCGGATAAATCGCCACGGCACCTCAGATCTGAAAAACTGGGCATCCACTGCCGGATCCATAAACTTTTTCAGATAATACCCTGAATAAGTCCCGTTCCAGTCTTCGATAGGTCCTTTGCGGGTATCAAGCCCGGCCACAACTTCCACTTTCGAAGTCGTCGGGTTCCATTTTTCCCAATAGCCTGTCTGAATGATCCCTTTGGGGTCTTTGTCAATCACATCGGCCGGGCGCTGTCTCCATGATGCGCCTTCGTATAAAATATCGGAATAGAAACGTGAATCACGCCCAACATACGGATCTGCGGCATGCGCCGGGTTCGACCACGAAAATCTGGTACCGTCCTTCATTTCATAATCATCCGCCAGCTGGCCAAGCGGCGTATTGCCTCCCCAGTTATGGTAGCCATTAGGCCCGTTAGAACGCCCCGGCCATGCGCCGTCATTATCCAGTTTCGCCAGGAAGAAACGTACGTGTATATCTTCCGGCGATTGTTTCGAGACAAACATGTCTGCCCTGTTTTTGGAGGCTTCGGCCAGTGTAGCCGGATTGGGCGCGTTCAAACTGTAAATGTTCAGATCCATAACGGCTTTTGCTGCGGCTTTGGCTGCTCTCCACCTTGCAGCCCGGTCACCGCCTTTGTAACCGATCAGCTCCGGATTGGCGTATCCGGGCGCCCAGGTCGGATTAGCATACAAATCGCTGGCCGCATACAAAAGCGTACGTGCTTTAAGAGCCAGGGCAGCGCCCTTGGTAGCGCGGCCCGCGTTGGCAGCAGACTGTGTCAGAGGAAGCAACGCAGCGGCCTTATCACATTCATCCGCAATGAATTTGATACACTCTTCATAAGTGTTACGGGGCATGGAATATTCTTCGCCGAGGCCGTACGCCTGGGTTACCAGCGGCACGCCACCATAAACGGATACCAGATTATGGTACAGATAAGCCCGTACAAAATGCTCCTCACCCATGTACATGTTCTTGGTAGCCGCATCCAGCATGGTAGCGCTTTCAATTTTGCTGAAAAACAGGTTGGTTGCACGGATATTTTTGTAAACATTGTCCCATACAAAATAGCTGGCCCGGTCATAAGCCCAGTCGTTGATATCACTGGCATTAATAAGACCTTTGGTCACATTTACAACAGGTCCCCAAACAGCCATGGACTCATCGCTGTAAGTAGAGAACATCACGTTGTTGAAGCCGTGGCCCAGCCCCCGGTAGGTGTTGTTGATAAACGTTTGGATCAGCGCCGGATCACTCCATACCGCAGTTTCCGAAAACTGGTCCTGCGGCTGCTTGTCAAGAAAGTCCTGATTACAGGAAGTCAAATTGCCAAAGCTGAGCGCCACTGTTAAAAAAGCTACAATCTTTTTCATATATAATGTATTAAAAAGTCAACGATAAACCACCATTTACAACCCTGGAAAGCGGGTAGTTGATACCGCCCGTGTTGTTGTCCTCGGGATCGAATCCCTTCAGACCAGGGCAATAGGTAGCCAGGTTATTTCCATTCACATACAAACGAACGTTCTGTAAGCCCAGACGGCTGGAGAGCCCCGTTGGGAGGGTGTAACCAAATTCCAGGTTTTTCAGCCTGATGTAGTTGGTATTGAAAAGCAGGTGCGTATTTCGCTGTGATCTCCAATATTCGTCGCTTCTGTTGCTTGCACGTGGCTTGGAACCGTTGATGTTGTCGGGAGTCCAGCGATCATCGAAATCTTCTTTCCAGTAGTTTCCGAAATCGCCACTTTCGAGAGACAGGTAACGAAGCGCACCGGTAGCTGCCTGAAACAGGATAGAAAGGTCAAAGCCTTTGTAACTCAGGTTAGCACCAATACCGCCCTGAAAGCGGGGCACATCCGTTTTGTAATTACGGACACGGTCACTCGCATCGATTTTACCATCATTGTTTACATCCTGGAAAATTACGTCTCCCGGACGGGCACCTCCCCAGTGCGGATACGCATCCACGGCAGCCTGGTCTTTGAAGATGCCGATCGCCTGATAATACAAGTCACGGTCCGGATCGAAAGGCGCGTTGGGATCGCTGGGTTTGGTGGGGAGCGGGTGCCCGGTAACCTGCTGGTAGTCGGGACGCCCCGGTGTTTCATCAATGAAGTTTACCTTATTGATCGCATACCCTCCGTTCACAAAGATCGTGTATTTCAGGCCCTTCACATCGCCGCGATAGGACACATTGAAATCAAATCCCTTGTTCGACGTCTTTCCAATGTTTTCGCTTGGAAGCGTCAAACCTGTTGAAGTTGGAACGGATGCGTTCCGTTTCCAAAGCAATCCTGAGCGGCGATAATCAAATACGTCGAAGGTAATATTGATGCGATCATTCAATAAGCTTGCATCGAAACCGATATCGCCCTGGCTGGCTACTTCCCATGTCACGTTGGGATTGGGGATACGGGTTTCTCCCAATGTTTTATTTTCAATATTGGTACCGAACACCATGTTTTGGTTCTGGAAACCGTAGGTTCCCAGATATTGCCATTCTTCAATGCGGTCGTTACCGGTTTGTCCCCACGAGGCGCGAAGTTTGAATTGATTAATAAAGCTTACATTGTCTTTCCAAAAGCCTTCTTCCGAAACGCGCCATCCCGCAGACACACCCGGGAAGAACCCGAAACGTTTTGCTTTGGGGAAAATGTAGGATCCATCTACCCTCCATACAAACTCCATCAGGTATTTCTCCCTGAAACTGTAATTGACACGTCCGAAGTAGTTCAGCCTTGCACTTTGGTAGGCTGTTCCGGCATTGTCCTTCTCCGCATCCCCACCTGCGTTGAGCTGATCGAGGGAAGTCGATACGAAATAACGGCGGAACGCATTGAACTTGTCGCCATTACCGGTTCTCTTTTCAGTACCCACCAGGAACTTTACCATGTGGTTGGCACCAATGGCTTTCTCGTAATTAAGATAACCATTGAGCAAAATATCCTGCTTGTCTTCCGTATACTCGGTAAGGTTAGGATCGCCTACCCCTTTCTTTCCACGTACCAGTATAGGCTGCCCATTCGCATCAAGACTGGTCCCATCCCAGGAATTGAGATACCATGGAGTTTGAAAACGCTTTCTGAAATTGAACCCTTTATCAACCCCGGCATTACCCGTGAATGAAAGTCCTTCAATCCAGGGAATTTTGACATTCAATTGCAGTGTACTGTTCAAGACATACCACTTATCGCGGTCGTATCCGGTTTGGTTGGTACTCACCACGACAGGGTTATTTCCATACTCGATATCCGGCCCCGTAGCGCCGTTTGGCCAGTAAGCGGGCATATTCGGCTTGCCCCTCATCACCATCCATAATATATCTCCCGCTGATCGCGTAGGATAGTTTTTATCTTCCATACGGCCTGATACATCGAAGCGCAGACTGATATTCTTGGTGATAGTCGCATCGAGGTTTGTTCTGAAATCATGCTGCGTGTACTTGGTCGCACTGTTCTTGTAATATCCATCCTGGGTTTTGGTACCCAGCGAGACAAAATAGCGCACGGCCTCGCCGCCACCTGACACAGTAGCGTTGTAAAAGTGCTGGCCCGACCAATTTTTGTAGATTTCGTCGAACCAGTCCGTATTCGGATATTTCCATGGATCCGAACCATCGGCAAATTTGGCAATGTCCTCGGAAGTATACCGGGGCGGACGGTTTCTATACAGATCCACCTCGTTCAATGCCTGTGCATACTCCGATGAATTCGTCATTTTAGGCAGGATGGTAGGCTGACTGAAACCCTGATTGGCATTGAAGGTAATGGTAGGTTTTCCGGTTTTACCACGTTTGGTGGTGATCAGAATAACCCCGTTTGCGGCCTGAGCGCCATAAATCGCAGCAGAAGCGTCCTTCAAAACCGAAATCGTTTCGATACTGTTGGGGTCAATGCGATCCAGCGAACGACCTGGGATACCATCCACCACCACAAGGGCATCGTTGTTCCCCAACGTGTTCATCCCACGGATACGGATGGTAGATCCGTCTTGTCCTGGTTCGCCGCTTCGTGAAACCAGCGTTACCCCTGGCAGACGTCCGGCAAGACTGTTACTCACATTGACGGCCGGAGATTTTACAACCTCAGATCCCTTCACGGTTGTTACGGAACCGGTTAATGTCTCCTTCTTCTGCTCTCCATACCCTACTACAACCACCTCACTAAGGGCCTGTGAATCGCCCACCAGCGTCACATCGATGGAATTCCTTGTGCCAACTATAACTTCCTGCTTAACAAAACCAACGTAACTATATACGAGGATCGCCTCTGCATTGGGAACTGCGATTGCGTATTCTCCGGAAGCATCCGTGGTAGTACCTGTGTTTGTCCCTTTTACAAGGATACTTACACCGGGCAGCGGGGTTCCGTTTTCCTCGGTAACTTTTCCCTTCACAGTAAGATCTGCTTGCAAAAGGGCTGTTTTCATTTCGGGCAGCCCAGCGGCTTGAAGCGGCAAGGGTTGGCTCACGAGCAGAGCCATAGCCAGGCACACACCTGCGGGTGGGCATAGCTGTTTTAGGTAAAGCGTTTTGATCATAGATTTCAATTAATACATGGTTTAGAATACCGTCATTTCAGGGCATAAGGATTCCTCCCGACCGAAAAATCGGCCGTTGCCTTCAATGGAGTTTAGATGCTGTTAGTTTTTTTTAGTCATAGGCAAAAGGTTAGAAACAGGAATAGATGAATACGTTGAAACACAGATCTTGCTGATAGGGAAATGTGATAGTATTAATGAACAGTAGCCAGAAGCGGCTCAAAAGTGGGTTTAATAATGGAAATGCACCGATTCGCATCTCTGTTTGGCGAGAATGAAACATTAGTGTGGATAATAATTAATCGATAACCGGTGTGAGTAAGTAACATTATCGGAAGTGAAAGATGTTTGACAAAAACACAACACTATCATCCGCGACAGATCAGGACTACTCCCTCCATTAAAGGGAGACAAATCGTCTCGAATGCCTCTTTACGGGTCATATTTCGTTCCCTGTAAGCCATTTACAGCGCCCGCAAAAAAGCTATATATATTTTTTACACAGATATAATTAATCGGATAAGCATTAAATTACTTTTCTCTATCATTTCAAGATAAGGAGTGACGATAGCACGCAGAACAATCGATTTTACAGCACAATTTTAAAGTGAAACAGCACCAAAAATACTTCTATATTTGATTGATTTAGACTGTATTTTGATATTATACAAGATTTAAGACAATTCCATAGAAAAATATTACCAAATAGTGCAATCACAATGATTTGTTATTTTTGCATAATTCAATAGCCGGATACTGCCATCAGTTCTAGAATTACAACATCGAGCCGAGATAGGAGCACTGGGTTCACCAGCTAGCTGTAAAAGCTCCTGATATAGAAATATACTCAGGCCAATAGATTTTTTGGAAAGCAATTCCGATAGGTTAATTTATCCTTGAAAATTCGTGGGTCTATTTTCATCATTACACCTATTTTGACCCGAAACGAGTGGAGAGTTTTAGTTGTCCGGCGCTTAGCTTGATGTGCGCCTATTAGTCGATGAGCATATCATTCGTCTTCACAAATGTTATCATTCATCTAAATAATTTAGCTATTGGTCGAAATGAATTCAATAACTTTTCACAAAATTTTCAGGACCAATATGAAATTACTATAATTGAATGCGGTTAATCGTATAGATTAAGCGTTGTAGTAAGATGTTGCTTAATCCCCTCCCGGTCTTCGGGGGGATGATTTTCTTCTCATCCCGATCAGGAAGTGGTTGTCCCGGCAAAATAAATTGGCCGGAGTAAATCCCCGGCCAAGATTAATTGTTGTATCTAAAATGAGGCCCCGGATGATAAACCAGAGCCCCAGGTTGCCTTATGCGCAAATCGGGCTATCACAACCCTCCCACGTTACATTTACTGTTTGAGCAGCTTGATGACTTTGCTTACGCCACCCATACGTAATTTGATTAAATGCATGCCAGGCCGCAGAGTCTGACCGACCAGGGTTCCGTCTTTCCCCTCCCCGCTTTCTACTTTCCTGCCTGCCGCATTATAAATTTCATAACTGAATTCAGAAGATGCCCTGATCTGGAAGAATTGGGAAGATGGATTAGGATAAGCCATTGCACTTGGCTCAAATTCCACCGATTCCGGTCCTGCCAATCGGGAAATGCCTGCCGTGCTTACCTGTTCGAGCCGGAATTGCTGGTTGGTGCCATTGTTGCACGCCCATTGCTGAATGAGTGCTCCATTAGCTGTGGAAGCAGCTGCCACGTCGAGACATTTACCGCTATGCCGGGCCTTGATCTGGTAATAACCGTCTCCTGAATCCATCAACTGAAACTGTTGGTTGGTACCTGCGCCGGTCGTCCACTGCTGCACTTTCGCTCCGTCATCCGTAGAAAACCCACTGATGTCCAAATTTTTGCCACTGTGAACGGCCTTTAAAGTATAATATCCGCTTCCATTGGCTGTCACTACCCAATGTTGGTTAGCGCTGCCACTGCCAGGCCACTGGTCCACCTGCGCGCCATCAGCGGTAGACGCGCCGACGACGTCCATCAGTTGATTGCTATGCCTTGCGATAATGCGGTAAGTTGCGCCGGAAATAACCGAAGCTGCATTTTGTATATCTCCGTAAATAATTCCCCGACCGGCTCCTCCCAGGTACAACCTGCCGTACACACGCGGATCGCCGGTAATGGTGGTAACCGTGCCATACTGGTGCTGGGCATCGTTTATACGTGTCCAGGTGGCCCCGCCGTCGTCCGACCGGTAGAAGCCGGAAATGCCGTTCACGGTGCCGACGATAAAGACTGCCGGATAAGTTTTCCCCGGAGCTGCTTTTCCGAATGAAACCGCCGTAGCATTTTGTACGCTGCCCACCTGCGTAAAACTGGTGCCGGAGTTCGTGGAACGATACACCCCATTCGGATTGGCGAGCCAGATGTCGCCTTCCGAGCCAAAAACGGTGCGGATTCTGGTTAACCATGCCTGATAATCGGGAACCGTCGGCAGGCCGGTCGCTTGTATCGAAAAGGAAGTTCCCCCGTTGGTACTTACCCAAATCCTGCCATTCACAGGGTCGTATGCATAGAATTTCTGAGAATTCACCCGGTCGGAGATGGGCTTTAAGTTGGCTGGCACACCACCGCAGGCCGTCCAGGATGTTCCGCGATTGGTAGAGACATACATTGCGGAAGCCCCCTCGGGAGCCCACACAATCCTGTTGCCATCGGCGGAAACTGCGATATTGCCACCACCGGTTGTGCCGGAAGGTACGCTGGCAAACGACGTCCAGGTACTGCCGCCGTCGGTGGAATAGGAGCCGTAGTTGCCACCGGAATTGTTGTAGGTACGGGCCATAAAACCGGGAACGCTCTGCGCAAAATCGATACTGAGGCTGGTGCCATACTGGGGCGATAAGCGACCGCCGGATGGCGAAACATCCAGGTTATCATGTTTGAAACCGTCAATATCACCCAGGGCGCTCAAAAGCGGGGCACCGGCAGGCGGGCTGATCAGCTCTAATGCGGCAGTTTCTTCCAATCCTTTATTCTGAAATATCCAGTTAGTCGGGCTCGCACCGAGATTGTTCGAGTTGTAGACCCCGTAACCCGTTACAAACCAGGCGTTATTAGCATTGAACGGATCTATCTCTACGTCACCCAACCAGTGGGGATTCATGGAAGCCGCATAAGGAGCCAGAGCATGATCCCATGTAGCATTCGTAAGCAGCGCGGTCCAGTTGCTGCCGCCATCTGTCGTGCGAAGAACTTCATCGCGCGGCCACCAGCGGCCCAATGTACTTACGATCACATGATTGGCATTCTGAGCGTCGACGGAAATGCCCCCGTACCCCCCTTGTCCGGCAGGTGGGGATATATTGGTCCATGCATTACTGGCCGGATTCAGCTTCCACACCGCTCCGGCGCCGACATTATTCGGACCGCTGGCGTCAGAATAGGACAGATAAATAATACCGTTCGAAGCCCGGGCCGCCTGATGCGGCATCAGATTGGTTGGCTGGCCGGAGACGGCCGTCCACGTAACTCCGCCGTCCGTACTCTTGTATAGGTTGGTACCTGTCTGCATGACGCCCACGTAGATCGTTTTCGTCGCTGTACCGGATGAACTACTGCTTTTATCAAACAGTACGAAGGAAATACCGCCCGAACCAACCGGACTGGAACTGACCGGAAAGCTGGTGACTTTGCTCCACGTAGATCCGTAGTTGGTGCTTTTCCAGAGTCCGTCTGTGCTGGAACCCAGGAAGAGGACGCTTCCCAGGTTCGGGTCTACCTGTAGACGTTCACCGGCTGAGCGCCCGTTTTCGTTCCCTCCGAGTTTAATCGACAGGTTGTTACGTGTCCACGTCGCTCCCTTGTCGGTCGACGAATAGACTGCTCCTGTTGCGCCCCATGACTGCGTGTAAAGGCCTGTTGCCATATACACCCTATTGGGGTTTGAGGGATCGGTCGCCATACTGACCACGCCATAATCATCGCTGGAAGCAAAGCTATCTGAGAGCGGGATCCATATTTTATTAGCGGCATCCCAGCGATAAGCTCCTCCTATGTCCGTGCGCGCATAGATCAGGTTTTGCTGGGTAGTGCTATAGATAATACCCGTCACAAATCCCCCGCCCAGTATCTGAACGTTTTTCCATTTGTACGTCTGAGCAAGCAGCGTGGTTGCCGAAACGAATGTCAGCCAGCAACAGACCACTAATGTCAATTTCATGACGGTTCGTACTATTCCCTTGCTACTACTATTTTGATTTACATCTTTGCCTCCTTTGCGAAACCTCGCAAATTGCTCCGACGGGGCTTGATTTTGGATCAGCTGATGGCTGTGTGTTGGTTTCGTTGAGTAAGTTTTGTCCATATGCATGTGTTTAAGTGATTGCTAAATAGTTCAGATGAACCGCGGCTTTGACCTCATATCCATGTTCACTCCTAAATCCGGGAACGGCGCGCTCGCATCCGGTCAGAGTGGTACAATAACGAGGATTCATTGCATCAAAGGTAGATCACTAACAGTCTATGCATGGGTACGAAATAGTCCAAATAAGGGGGCTAAAAAGTCCATAATGGTATTAATTAGCCAAAAAATGAAAAAAATTTAATTTTTACCGGCTAGGGCAGCTCTGAAAAGCGGGACACATTTTCAGACATTCTAATGCAAAGTGAAAGCTCGGAAACCGATGAGACTCGTGGAGGTTACGATGGTGAGCGGCCGGTCGGCCCCGGCAATCAGTTAAAAGTCTGACGAAATTCCAGCGGCGATAAATTCGTCTTCTTTTTAAAAAGCGTGCTAAAAGATTGTGCGTGCTCAAAGCCCAGGGCATAGGCGATCTCGCTGACCGAAAGACTGGTGGTAGAAAGTTTTTCTTTGGCTTTTGCGATCAGTTTCTCATGAATATGCTGCTGCGTATTCTGCCCTGTATGAATTCGAAGCAGGTCGCTCAGGTAGTTCGGCGACAGATTCATCCGTCCCGCAATATATTGTACCGTGAGCAAGCCGTGAACGTCGCTGTTATAATAGTCATCGATCAGCTGCTCGAACCTGGTCAGCAGATCCGAATTATTATTCTTGCGGGTCAAAAACTGCCTTTCATAAAAACGGTTGGAGTATTTCAGCAGACTCTCAATCTGCGTCAGAATGATATCCTGGGTATATTTATCGATATGCCGGCACTCCTTATCAATTTTATGGAGGATCGTGATCAGGTCATCTTCCTCGTCGGCCGACAGGTGCAGCGCTTCGTTTACTGCGTAATCGAAAAAACCATATTGGTGAATATTATTTGCCAGCGGATGCTGTAAGAGGAAGTCCGGGTGAAAGATCAAAAGATAACCGGACCCGCATTCCATATTTTGCAGGTCCAGTTGTTGCACCTGGTTAGGCGCGGTAAAACTTAATACTCCTTTGTCGTAATCATAGTGTTGTTGTCCGTACCGGATCTTGCCTCTGGCATCGCGTTTGAGCGCCACGCAATAAAAGCGGTTAACAAAACCTTTCCAGATATCGTCTTCCAGAAAAACACTTTCCGCCAAGTTAATTATGCTTACCAGCGGATGGCGAGGTTCGGGCAATGATAGCAACCGGTGAAATTCCGATATAGAGTTAATGGCGTTCATAATTAAAATTAATCAATTAAGCCCATACTGAACTCGTCGTAAGGTGCACCCGTGTCCGTACCCAATGGAATAATGCTTTCCAGTTGTGAAAGATCCGCCTCCGTCAGCGCAAGGGTAGTCGCCGCCAGGTTTTGCTCCAGGTACTTTCTGCGTTTCGTACCCGGTATCGGTAAAATCCCCTTACTTATGAGCCATGCCAAAGCCAACTGCGAAGAAGTGACGTTCTTTGTTGCGGCCATGGCTTCAATTGCCTTAACCAGTTCAATATTCTTATAAAACATTTCGCCCTGAAAACGCGGGATCGCTCTGCGGAAATCGCTCTCCGGCAAATCATCGATGCTTTTGATCTGTCCCGATAAAAATCCACGACCCAACGGTGAGTAAGCAACAAACCCAATACCCAGTTCATTTAATGTCGCCAACACCCCGCGCTCTTCCACCGTCCGTTCAAATAAGGAATACTCGCTTTGTACTGCGGTAATCGGGTGAACGGCATGCGCCCGCCTAACCGTTTCAGACGATACTTCTGACAGACCGAGATAACCTACCTTGCCTTCCTTGACCAGCCCCGCCATGGCGTCAACCGTTTCCTCGATCGGCGTATTTTTATCCAGGCGGTGCAGGTAATACAGGTCGATGTAATCGGTATTGAGGTTTCTTAGCGAACGCTCTAACGATTTCTTTACATAGTCTTTTTTACCATTGATGGCCCAGGTCACTTTATCGTTATCATCGATTTCCCATCCAAACTTGGTGGCCAAAATAACCTGATCACGTTTACCGCTGATGGCCTTTGCAATGAGCTGCTCGTTTTTGAGTGGCCCGTACAGGTCGGCGGTATCCAGAAAATTACCGCCTAATTCGAGCGAACGGTGAATTGTCGCGATGGCTTCCTGCTCATCCGCGGGGCCGTACATATGTCCTTCTTCAAAGCCTGTCATACCCATGCAGCCCAGGCCGATCACTGGTACAACCAATCCTTGGCTACCCAATGCAATACGTTTAATTTCCATGGCTCAAAGGTCGGTAAGCAAAATCGCGCACACGTATGCAAACCCCTGAGGCTTGTAAGCAAATCAACGAATGCTATTAACGTCTATCGACATCGGGACTTTCAGGGCAGGATCCGGGCGTCAGAGTAGCTCTTCTTCAATCGCCTGGTATACTGTTCTGACCAACGGCCGAAAGCCCAGGCTTCGCGCAAGTGAACCGTCTGCATGGAGATACCAGGGATTTGTCAGAGGCCTCGATGACGACGCCATAGGTTGCCTGACAATTTTTAAAAGCTCATAGAGTGAGGTTGGCGCTTCATCGGATATGTTGACGATGCGGCCATCCAGTATCCCGTCCAGGGCCATCTTCATTGCAGTGTAGATGTCGCGGTGATGGATCGTGCTCATCCTCATGGCCGGGTGAAAATTCGCCGCCGATACATGCCTGGGAAGTTCTTCGAGGTGCCCGTCGCCGTCGCCATATACAAATGGAAAGCGCAAAACGGCCCATTTCAAGCCGCTCTCACCAAGCGCATTTTCAGCCGCGACTTTGCTGGCGGGATAGGCGTGTTGAGGGTTGAGTGCATCTTCTTCCCGGCCGGGATGCGGATTGTCGATATTGTACACGTGGCTGGTACTTGCCATGATGAAGCGGGCACCGGGTGCGTTTTTCTTTACTGCATTGATCAGGTTGCGGGTACCATCAAGGTTGCTCTTCCAGATCAGATCGGTGTCAGCTGAGCGGAACACGGCCGCAAGGTGGATGATGGCTGTGGTACCTTTCACCGCTCGTTCCAGGCTTGCTGCATCAAAAAGGTCGCCTTCGACAGCAATTGCGCCGGCGGCAACGTCCTTCCCTCTTACCAATGCGGTGCACTCATAGCCCGATTCCACCAGTCTGCGCAGAAGGCGCGAACCAACAAGGCCTGTTGCACCGGTTACCAGAATTTTACCAGATTGTCTGTCCATAATTTTAGATTTTTATGAACACAAATGTCTGGTTAATCAGTTGACTAGGCTCGCACAAAAACCGCTTTTATCAGGACAAATCCTGATAAAAGGCTGCCACCGTCTTGCCAGTAGCTTTCTTAAATAAGCGGGAGAAATAGCCGGGGTCGTTAAAACCGAGCTCGTAAGCCAACTCCTTCACCGAAATATTCTGACCGTAGTGTATGCGGCGCGTTGCCTCCAGCATCAGGCGTTGGGTCATAAACTCCTTTGGCGAGAGGCCCGAGTGTTTTTTTACAATACGATATAAAGAATCGTCTCCGAGAGCCAACTTCTCTGCAATGGTGGTTATGGCAGGCTGACTGGCAAAATTGGATTCAACAAACACCTTGAACTCGATGAACTTATCAATCTCTCCACCGGCTGGCCTCTTCTGCGATCTGAAATAGGCTGAATTGATTTCCGTGAGCAGGCTGTTCAGGTATGCCAGAACAAGGTCGGGGTCGCCGTCAGTAGTACGCAGCAGATCTGTCAGTATTTGAAATATGGCTCGCAGCCGGTTTGCAGCACCGGGCAAAAAACTGATCTTTTGCTGGCTGAGAGGATTCAAAAGGAATGGAAATTTCCCAGGCAAGCGGTAAAGGCATTCATCATCGAAGCCCAACTTGTAATAATCCTTCCCATGTGCGTTTTCAGGGAAATCCTGAAACTGATTAGGAAGGGAAAACAACATTTCATTCTTTCCCACCGTGATTTTTTCTCCGTCGACCCTATATCGGCAAGAACCTTCCAACACGAGCAGGAAAAAATAGTAGGAAAGTCGCTGGCTACTTCCGTAATTTTCAGAGGCTTCTTCCGACAAGTGCCCAAACGCCGGTGACACCACCCGGATCGGTAGTATGTTGTTCTGACTGAAATTCGTCGGTAGCCGATATTTGTTTACCTTTTCCACAATCACTGGTTAATTGCCGTTTATAAAAATATAGCTTCGTATTCAAAATGCCAGCGTTTACACCGGCTCAGTTCTAAGCCTCCCGAACCTACCAGCGCAAAAAAAGTCCTGCGTGAGTGTAATGTTCTTTGAAAATAGCCACTAACTCAGCCAAAGAACAGAACCATGAAGAAGTTAATCCTATTGCTCGCACTTGTCTCGACCAGCAAACGCTCAGAATATCACCGGGAAATGGAACGGAATGCTTCGCGCCCAGGGAATGGAGCTCCGAGTGACCTTTCAGAAGAACGCGGTCGTTATTGAGAAACTTACGGGTTGGGTGCTAGCAAAAACAAAATGAGTCAAGATTTTTACCAGTTATCGATTCTGCCCTTTGCCGCGATTATTATCAAAATCTGTCGGGCATATACCAACTCTCAGGAAGATTTTGAGGATTACTACCAGGAAGTCTGTCTGCAAATATGGCGAACCAGAGACAACTTTCACCGCCAATGCAACTGGTCAACCTGGGTGTATCGCGTTTCACTGAACGTCTGCTTGACACTACTCAAAAAAAAGAAAAGACATGGAAAGACCTATTTTACGTCGGAAGTTCTACCCGATGTATTGATCACCGAAAATCGGGCTTTTAACGATGAGCTTCTCAACCAATTATACGCAGCTATAAGACGCTTATCCGAAGTTGACCGGGCCGTGATCCTACTGTATCTGGAAGAAAAATCGTATCAGGAAATTGCGGAAATCCTGGATACCAATGCGAATAATATAGGTGTCAGGGTGACCCGGATTAAAGAACGTTTAAAGAAACTACTCGATGAAAATTCCCATTGAAACCATCTGGAAAGAAGGCTTTCTAAATGAAAAGAGCTTGGCTGCCCCAGCCATTAACGACTTGTACAATCAAAAATCAAAGCACCTGGTTAACAGAGTGGACAGGATGTTCAGGATTAATTTATATGTTCTACTTGTCATTGCCCTGATCATCCCTGTCATCTATTATTTCCTGGATGCCACTTGGCAAGGGGTTGCTGCATCGATCCTGCTCCTGCTGACAGCCTGGTATAACAAACGGCAATTGCGGCATATCGACAATTTGGATCAAGGGGCAACAAGTCTTGACTATCTCATCTCGTTAGAGCAATGGCTCAGAAGCGTTCTGCTGAAAGGCGAAAAAATAGCCCGTCTTTCCTACCCGCTCTACATCCTGATTGCTATCGGTACGATCTGGTCTGCCTGGAATAAGCAAGGAGTAACCTTAAAAATACGCCAAAAATTTCCGGCCTTATTCCTGATTGAGGATTACCCGGTATTCATGTTACTTATGATAGGGACAAGCCTTTTCCTTATCGTCTATATATCCGCTAAAATTTACCAATTTGAAGTGCGCCTGATGTATGGACGTGTACTGGATAAACTGGAAGAAACCATTATTGAAATGAAAAAATTAAAACAAGGTTTTTAGAATAGCCACAACTAAATTAAACAGCAATACCACTATGGCAGATTATCTGGCAAAATCAACCAACTCCTTAGCGTTTGACGTAACGCAAGGCGATCAATTCATTGGCAAGCTTTCTTACAAAAGCTGGTTCTCATTTACAGCGGTAATTGAAATGGCCAACCAGGCAACCTATCAAGTTGATCCCAAGGGATTTTGGGGTACGACCATTGAAGTAAAGGACGCCGCCCACCGATTACTGACATTCACCCTGAATTGGCATGGAGACATTGTTATGGAGACATATTTTAACAACGTTGAGAGAGGATACATTTTCAAGCACCGGGGTATTTTCAATGAATCGTTTGTACTGACTGACCAGGAAGGGGTGGAGCTGTTGGTCATGAAGCCTCATCTGAAATGGCAAAACATGACTTATGAGTATCAAATAGTAACCTCCGACCGCTTTAATTCTTTTTCTACAAAAGAACTATTGCTGTTGACTTCGTTACATTGCGCAAATTATTACATGTCAATGCTTGCAACTGGCATAGCAACCTAACGTTCGGTTATTTGCAGAGTAACTTTTACTCTGGAGAAAACTGTATATTCATTCTACCCAGCTTCGACGCCAAGATGCTGCCTCAAATAATCTGCCGTTACCGAAGCACTATCCTTCAATAAGTCGGATACGGTTCCAGTGAACAAAATATGGCCTCCGTACTTTCCGGCCCCGGGACCAATGTCGATGATCCAATCGGCGTGGGCGATAACGTCCAGGTTATGTTCGATCACGATCAGCGTATTGCCCTGATCGACCAGGGCATCGATAAAATCCAGGAGCTTCTGCGTATCGCTCGGGTGGAGTCCGGTGCTCGGTTCATCAAGAACAATTATTCTATTGGAGTGCTTCAATTCCTTAGTCAATTTCAGACGCTGCCTTTCTCCGCCCGAAAAACTATCCAGCCGTTGTCCCAGGGTCAGGTAGCCCAGCCCAAGTTTGGACAGCACTTCAAAAGAGCCGGCGTACAATTTGTCCGGGAAGAAACCTGCTGCTTCTTCAACGGTCATCTCCATCACATCCACGATGTTTTTGTCCCTGTAAAAGTATTTAAGGACTTCCGGCTTAAAACCCGAACCTCCGCAAAGTTCACAAGGCTGTTCTATATCGTCCATAAATGCCAGGTCGATTTTTTCTACGCCGGTCCCCCGGCAGTTTTCACAAGCTCCTTCGCTGTTTCTGCTAAACAGCTTTGGGGACACATGGTTCGCCTTCGAGAATCGCCCTCTTAGATCGTCAGAGAGATCCAGGTAGGTAAGCAGGTTGGATCGTATGCCGGTGGCAAACAGGGACTGGTCAATAATAGTAATCTGTGGATAAAATCTAGGCAGCACCTTGTTGATCAGGGTACTCTTGCCGGAGCCGGCCACTCCCGTTACTGCCGTTAATACATTTTTGGGGATTTTTACGCTGACGTTTTTGAGGTTATGCAGGCTGCCATTTTCAATTTCCAGGTATCCTTTCGCCTTTCTCTGGCTGTACTTGAAATGGTTTTTTTTAGCGAAATACAGGCCCGTTTTTCCGGTTGACTTTTTTAAGCCTTCAAAGGAACCTTCGTAGAGGATGGTTCCTCCATCTTTGCCAGACTGCGGTCCCATGTCGATAACCCAGTCGGCGATCTTGATGAGATCGGGATCATGCTCGACAATCAGTACCGTATTTCCTTTATCCCTTATTTGCCTGATGATAGAGGCAATATTCTGCAGGTCTTTAGGATGTAGCCCGATGCTGGGTTCATCGAAAATATAGAGCAAATCCGTCAGGTTGTTGCCCAGGTTTTTGACCATTTTTATCCGTTGACTTTCGCCGCCCGAGAGCGTATCCGTCCTTCTGTCCAGCGTCAGGTATTGTAGCCCTATGTCGATGATGTTTTGCAGCTTCTTTTTGAGCTCTGTCAGTATGGTTTCATAGATGTCGGATTCAAGTGTATCTATAAACCCGAGCAACTCATCTATTGAAAGCCTCGTGCAATCGGCGATGTCTTTGTCAGCGACTTTGCAGGACAGGATTCTATCGTTGAGTCTTTTGCCGGCACAAGCCGGACAAGGTTTGGTTACGGTGATGTTTTTTAAAGCCTCCTTCCGGGCGTTATATTCCTTTGATTCCTTTTTCAGGAAGGCTTTTTCAATCCGGGGGACTATACCTTCGTATTTTACCGACTTTCTCCACTCCTTATGCGGCTTCCTGGGTTTATGCTCCACAGCATTTAACAGCATGTCCAGTTCTGCCGGCGAATAGTCCGCCAGCTTTTTGTCGTTATCGAAATAGCCTGACTCCGTGTATCTGGTTAAACGCCAGCCTCCGGGCTGGAAAGTGGGAAACAGGATCGCACCCTCGTTCAAAGATTTCCGCCTGTCGATCAACGCATCGACATCTACGCTCTGTACAAAACCAAGCCCCTCACATTCAGGACACATCCCCAGGGGATTGTTGAACGAAAATGCATTTGAATATCCCACAAAAGGTTTTCCGATCCTGGAAAAAAGAAGTCTCAGAGACGCATAGACATCTGTGGCTGTCCCTACGGTCGACCTTGCGCTTCCGCCGAGCCTTTTTTGGTTAATTATAATGGGCACATTCAGGTTTTCAATTTTATCTACATCCGGTACCCCGATGTGCTGGAGGCGATTTCTGAGAAAGCTGCCCTGCGTTTCGTTAAACTGGCGTTGCGCTTCGGCCCCTATTGTTTCAAAAACCAGTGAGGATTTGCCTGAACCGGAAACCCCCGTAAAAACGACAATCTTGTTTTTCGGTATGGCAAGAGAAATATTCTTCAGATTATTCTGTCTCGCATTGAATATCGTAATCTGCTTCATTTTTCTTAACTTTGCTAATAATTAACAAAGTTAACTATTTTAGTGGCATGGAGCAAGTCCAGAAGGAATTTTACGAAGTGTTTACCGATTTGCAGTGCTTTATTCTGGCCAATATGCAAAAGGGCAATATCAACGGCGTGACGGCAACCCACTACAACATAATCGAATACGTTTATCGGCACAACAAGTGTACAGGCAAGCAGGTGGCAAAGGCGTTCAGCATAAGTCCACCGGCTATCTCAAGGCAACTTAAATTTCTCATTGGAAACGGCCTGATCGAACAGGAACAGTCCTTAGACGACCGCCGGGTCTTTTACCTGAGCGTTACAGACGAAGGCCGCTTTATTGTCGACAACTCGGAAAACTTTAGAGAGGCCTTTGCCCAAAGGGCTGCCAAAACGCTCACCAGGGCCGAACTGAAAAACTTAACATCCCTGCTGGCAAAAATCATGCGTGATGTTGAAGGAACAGCCTCTTAAAAGCAATCCCTTTTTGTCGGCAAATTCGAAAAGGGCTTTCGAATTCACTGCTGAAGCAAAAGTTTTAACGGCTGTCTATCGTATGTTTCGTTGATACTTCACAGAATGATTATTGCAAGGCATGAATATTCCGACATAATTTTGATTGTCCTGGCATCGCGGGCGGATGCGCAGGAGACGAGTATTAGCACAGTTTTTTTCTGAACATTCAATAAAGTGATTGTTGAAGATAAAAACACAAGTCATGGCAGACGATAAATTAAAAAAAGACTTTCGCGACCGCAACAAGATCGCCGCTGACGAAGAATATGAACTCGATTACATACCAGACGAACACGGCTCAGCAGGCAAGACGTGCTGGGTGCGATCAAAGCAGTCGGCAATGACCGGTCGAAAGTTAAACTATATTTGAAACGTCAAAGCAAGTAGTTATGCCCGAACTTCCGGATCTACAGGTATTTGCCCGAAACCTATCAAAGACACTGAAAGGTAGCAAACTGGAGAAAGCCACCTTGCTCCAGACGAGCAAAATGAAAGTTTCTGAAAAGGAGCTCAATGAGCTGCTTTCCGGCAAGAAACTTCACGGGGTGACGCGTGTCGGGAAGCAGCTTTGTTTTGATTTCGGAAAAGATGCACAGCTATTTATGCATCTGATGCTTCATGGGAAACTACTTTTGCAAGATCATAAGGACGATCCGCCTAAACAGGTAATCGCAGGTCTCTGGCTGGGTGGGAAGGTGCTTTACTTAACCGACTTTCAAAAGGCAGCGCACTTACTGTTGAACCCCAAGCCAAGCAAGGCAGTTGATGCATTGTCCGATGAGCTAACCGCCAGCTGGCTTACCGCCAAGCTTGAAAAGAGCCGCGCGAAGATCAAGTCGCTGCTGATGGACCAAAAAGTGATTGCGGGAATCGGTAACGCTTACGCCGATGAGATACTTTGGGAAGCCAGGATTAATCCAGAGTCCATCGCCAGCCAAATTCCTGCGGCTGCGGTTAAGGCGCTGAGTGTGACCATCGGAAAAGTATTAGCTGATGCGGAAAAGGCAATTATGAAAGCGCAGCCGGATATTATCAGTGGTGAAATAAGAGATTTTCTACAAATCCACAATCCAAAAAAGGAAACGAGCCCTACTGGGGCAAAAATCATTACGACCACCGTCGGTGGCCGTAAGACCTATTACACAAATGAACAGAAACTATATAAGTAGCGCAGCTAAGCATCGACGGGCTGCTCTTTAAGCAACGCGATAAGCACCTTGGCCGTCGGGCCGGGCTGACAAGGGGTTATTCGTGAAGCCGGCGATGCGCTTTCCACTTAAAAAGCAAACTCACCCAGCCACACCGGTTGTGCCATCGGTATGCTCCATTTGCGCATGGGATGTCAAAATCATCAATATACTTTTCATTTGCACGTAGATTTAAAGTAAAAATAAAAAGCTGACGGTCGCCATCAGCAGCCGCCAGCCCGAAAACCAATTATGATTTATTTCGCCTTATCAAGGCTTTTGATGTGATCCAGGTGAGATCTAAGTACCGGCAGTGTTTTGTCAATGAAGGCTTTGATCTCGACATCTTTCACATTCTTCTGGCCGTCCTCAAATAGTTTAACGGTTTTTTGGTGATCGTCGACCATCTGATCGATATAGGCTTTATCGAAGTCCTTGCCGCTTTTAGCGGATAAATCAGTCGCAACTTTTTGCTTGTCTTCGCTCGGCACGGCAGGTAGGGTGATGTTTTTGCCCGCAGCGAGCGCTTTGAGCTCATCATTGGCTTTCGTATGGTCGGTCACCATCATTTTACCGAATTCCTTGACCTTCGGATCGGTCCCCTTGTTTTGTGCCAGCTCTCCGAGCGCGACTTCGGCCATCCCGCCATCTGCTGCATCGACGGCGAATTTTGCATCTTCCTCGGCAACAGCCGTGGCGGCTGTTGTTCCCGCGCTATCGGCCATAGCTTCATTGGCGCTATCGGCGGCCTCGGTGGAATCGGTGGAATTGGATGTGCCACAACCCCACAGCATGGCGGCGGTGGCTAATGTCAGTAATGTGGTTGCTGGTTTCATTTTACGAATTTGTTTAAGTGGCATTAACAGACTATTGTTTAAACAGTAGCTCGCCATGCCTTAAAAAAGCATGCCCGCTCAATTGAATCTTCTGCAGAGAGCCTCATTCGCTTTTTTCCTTTTGGGCAGAGTTCTTTTTGAATGTTTCGCGCGCACGTTTTAACCCGGTGGCAATCGCAACGCCCTCCTCCGCTCCTTCTTCCAATAAAGCATTAGCAATTTCGACAGCCTTCTCACGAATTTTCACTGGCTGATTCTTGTAGGATGGTGGGTAATCCCCGTTGTACCAAGGCATAACCATAGTTATTTAAATGACAATGGCGAAAACGCAGCAAAAAACGCGCCTGCGGCAGCTTAGAAACCGCTCAAAAACCCAAAAGCACCAGCTATAAACCGGTTCATTTGGGTGTAAAAAGTGTGTAAATATTATGGTTCACTTGTTTACAGCCATATTCATATACCCTACGGTGCAAAAGTCGAATCATTTGCTGGATGACTTGAGGAGATTGACAGCGCTGTTTGAACTACAATTTTAAGGACACCGACGACTAAGACCATTCTTCCTATAAGGCTCCCGCCCACTTTATTGGCAACCGGTCAAATTCATTTTTTCCGTATTGATAACAGCACGGTTATTTCTGTTTTTACATCGGCAGCCAGGTTTACCGACCAATGCACTGGACTTCACAGCAAAGCAAAGTTGGACTTCACAACAAAGCTATCACCCGTCGATTTGCCGAATTTTGCAGAAAATAATATCGCAAGTAATGTGGACATCAAACGACATACCTGACTTAACAGGCAAAACAGTTATCGTTACAGGGGCCAACACAGGGATCGGATACGAAACGGCTAAGGCACTGTACGCCAAGGGAGCCAGTGTAACAGTGGGCGCCAGAAACATGCAAAAATCAATTGCGGCGGCACAAGCGATCTCCAAAGAATCCGCAAAGGCAGGCAGTTTGGAAATCGGCGTGCTGAACCTGGCATGCCTGGATGAAATTAAAACCTTTGCTGAAAAGTTCAGAAGCAGTCACCGGCGTTTAGACATTCTTGTCAATAATGCAGGTGTGATGATACCTCCGCCATCTAAAACAAATGATGGTTTTGAATTGCAATTCGGGGTCAATTTTCTTGGGCACTTTGCCCTCACGGCGCATTTGTTCCCCTTGTTGAAAATGTCTGACGGCGCCAGGGTGGTGACGCTGTCCAGCGGCGCTGCGACGCTGGCGTCCGGTATCGACTTTGGCAATCTGAAACTCGAAAAGCCCTACGACCCGTGGCGGGAATACGCTACCAGCAAACTTGCCGACGTCCTTTTCACTTACGAAATGGATCGCAGGTTGAAAGCCGGCAACAGCAAAATATTATCAGTGGCTGCACACCCGGGTGTAACACGCACGGACCTGCAAAGGCATATCAGCAGCGAAATACTAACAGGCCTGTTTGCTCAATACGAAGCAGTTATGGAGCCTTGGCAAGGTGCACTACCCAGCCTGTTTGCTGCTACTGACAACTCCATCAAAGGAGGCGAGTTTATCGGACCTGATGGTCAAAACGAATACGCCGGCTACCCGGCACGCTCAAAGCATTCCACGCCGTCAATGAACGACCAGGTTTTGGCACAGCAGCTTTGGGATTACGCAGAAACAGTAACTAACACAAAATTTCATTTTTAAAATCAGGACATGAACAAAACAGTATTAGTGACGGGCGGAACCGGTTTTCTGGCCGTTCATACGATCTTGCGTTTGCTTCGGCAAGGATATAACGTGAAAACCACCATGCGTTCCCTTACCCGAGGAGAGAGCATCATCCAGGCGTTGAAAGAAGGTGGGATTACTGAATTCGACAATTTGTCCTTTTACGAGGCAAATCTGAGCGCCGACAAGGGTTGGAATGAGGCAATGCGAAATTGTGATTATGTATTGCACATAGCCTCTCCGTTTCCGGCCGAGCAACCGAAAGATGAAAACGAACTGATCATACCAGCAAGGGACGGGTCCTTACGCGTGTTGAAAGCAGCCAGGGACGCTGGTGTAAAAAGGGTTGTGCTTACATCTTCATTTGCGGCAATCGGTTACAGTAAAGATCCCCAAAATCACATTTTCACCGAAGAGGATTGGACCGACGAGCGCGCGCCGATCATGCCCTATATTAAATCAAAAACCATCGCCGAAAAGGCTGCCTGGCTCTTTATCGAAAACGAGGGCAGGGATATGGAACTAACTGTAATAAATCCTGTTGGAATTTTCGGCCCCGTACTGGGAGAGATTTCTTCTGCCTCGCTGGACACGGTCATCAAAGGGATAATTAGCGGCACCATCACCGAAAGTCCGGCACATACATTTGGCGTGGTAGATGTCCGGGATGCGGCAGACCTTCACATCACGGCAATGCTGCACCCGAAGGCAAAAGGACAACGCTTTCTTGCGACTTCCGATGGCGCCATGAGCTTTTACGATGTAGCACAATTTATCAAACAGCACCGGCCGGCGCTTGCTACCAATGTTGCCGATATGAAGCCTACCGAAAAGGAGCATTATGTTCAGATGTCAAATCAAAAAGCTGTAACAATGCTCGACTGGCACCCCAGATCCCGGGAAGAAGCTATACTGGCGAGTATTGATTCGCTATTTAATCGGTAAATTTGCAGGTATCAAAAGCTGAGACATTGAAAATAAACAACATTCAATCCTGTCACCTCGGCCCGGAAATATCACCGGAGCAATTCATCCCCGAGCACTTTTTTCTATATCTGCTGAAAGGGTCAATGAAGGCATTTGACGGCAACAAGTATTATCACATGGTTCCTGGCGATTACTGCATCGCCAGGAAAAACCATCTGGTTCGCTACACCAAGTATAAGGTTGATGATCAATTTGAGAAGATTATCATTACGTTTGACGAGCCGTTTTTAAGGGCATTTTTGGAGCGGCACCCCGTTCAGACACATCCCTCAAGTACCGTTGATTCATTCCTTTTTCTTCCGCAGAACAAACTGATTGAACACTATATCCAATCGCTCGAACCCTATTATACAGGGGATTCTCACATCGATGAAGCATTTGCCGACATCAAGCGAGAAGAACTACTGACAATTATATTAAAGACAGATCCGGATATGGCCAATATCTTTTTCAATTTCGCCAACCCTGCCAAAATTGATCTGACAACTTTTATGAACCATAATTTCCGGTTCAATATCAGCCTGGAACGGTTTGCTTTCCTGACCGGTCGAAGCTTGTCATCTTTCAAGCGTGATTTCCAAAAAACCTTTGGCACAAACCCGGGAAGCTGGCTCAAAAAGAAACGCCTGGAAGAGGCATATTTTCAAATTAACCGGCAGAATCGCAAGCCGAGCGAAGTATATCTGGAAGTCGGATTCGAAGACCTATCTCACTTCTCATTTGTTTTCAAGAAGGAGTTCGGCCGTGCTCCGTCGGAAGTGATGCCGCAAATGCGGCAGGCATAGGTATCTAGTCATTACCCGCAACAACAGACGAAGAAAAAGGCTGCAGTACCTTTGGCAATACAAAGGAAATTGACACGGTCGTACCATTGGCGCCATCAATGGTCAAATCTCCATTTACCTCTGTCGCAAGGCCGTACATGAGGTTCATACCCAGCGAGCCGGCGCGGCGGGTATCGAAATCCGGGCTGAGGCCGATACCATTGTCAGAAACAACCAGATTCACGTTTTCCTCTTCGCCGCCGAAGGCCACACGGATACAACCCGGTTCGTTATCAGGAAACGCGTGTTTGATCGAATTGGTAATTGCTTCATTCAAAATTAACCCGATCGGAACCGCGTTTGAAACATCCAGGTAAATTTCTTCCAAATCAGAGGTAAACGTTATGCTTTGATTCGAACCGATGCAGTCCTTTAAATAAGTGATTAGCTCGTTGATATACCAACGCATATTGACGGTGGTCACATCCTCGGACAGATAAAGCTTCTGATGAATTAAGGACATCGCTTCAATCCGATGTTTACTATCCAGCACTGCATCCAGCGCACCATTATTTAAATAGGAGGCTTGTGAATCTATCAAACTGACAATCATTTGCAGGTTGTTTTTTACCCTGTGGTGAACCTCCCTTATCAACCATTCCTTTTCCTTCAATAAAATTTCGAGTTTGCTATTTTTTTCCTCCATGCTACGGCTGAACGCCCTGCTTATTTTCCACCTGCTAAATAGCGAAAGCACCAGCATCAAAAGAATTATTACCGCTGCGATAATCGATATAAAGTGTCATATCCCCCGTCTCTATCATCAGGCCAGCCCAGGACAATTTCGTAATTTTCATTTTACAAATCTCGATTAATAACGCAATTATATATACGCAAAAAAAATAGTACGGTTCTTTTAATCACTTTGAGAGACTTTGCCTGATAACCGCGCCAGCTTGCAGCAATGCAATTTGGACCGCATCGACATGAGCAATTGGATTCAAAGGTCTTTCCTGTGCCATGGCAATTGGGTTTAAATGGATAAATGTGACAACTAGCAGGAAAAAAATGTAGCGGTAGGATATTGTTTTCATCATCGTATTGTTAAGGTAATTGGACAATAATTTGCAAACCAGGCCGGATTCAAATTCGACCGGTATGCCGATATGGAAATGAAGGCGGGAAGGTCAATGAAAAAGTGGTGTTGCCGCTCGCAAATGCCGGTCAAGATGCCAGTGAGATGTTTGATGAACACGGTTATGACTACCAGGCAAAGGTAAGCAAGACGCCATCGACGGTAATTGACGCTAGCCAGGTGTTCGTTGTCAATTCCCTTTGCTCATTTCATAATTCAGGCCAGCGGCAATGAAACCATCGCAGGATTACCTCCTTAATTTTTGGTTACTGATATCTTTATACGCATTAGGGACATTAAAGTTAAAATGAAGCCAGTTGAAAAGTTGGTATCCCTTATTGAATTCTTCCATAGTAACCGTTTCTTGGGTCTGAACAAGGGAAAGACCAGATTCAACGGCCCTTGTGACCTTGTCTTGCAAGGCCAACACGTAGTCAATTGTAAATCGAATACCGTCTTTGTCAGTTATTCTTCCATGGCCGGGCACCACGACGTCATCTTCTCCAATCATATCGTATATCTGTTTTAGGTTCGACACCGGATCGAGGAAATAGCCGTCAAACAACCATGGAATTGTGGGACTCTCAGCAATGAACGGATTGCCAACCCACCAGACCGTGCGATCCGGTCGTCTCACTCTCACGAAAAGGTCGGCCGGTGACTGGGCAGTGCCTACGTTAATTAACTCGACCGTTGTACCACCTCCCATGTCAATCTTCATATGCTGGTCGAGCGGTACGACCAGATTTGCCGGTCGGTGAACGCTTTCTTCAATACCGCGACCGGCACCAAAAAGTGTTATCATGAATTGCTTGATAGCCTCATAATTTCCTGTCAGATTGTTGTGACAAAACTCGTTTTGAATGACGATGGTCTGCTCGGGCAGCAGGTAATTTCCGAAGCAGTGGTCTCCGTGGTCGCTGGTATTGACTGCGTATATAATTGGTTTTGAGGTAACTGATCGAAGCAATTTGATTAATTGGCCATATAGACGCTTATTGATCATGGTTTCAATGAGTAATACCCCGTTACTACCAACAACAAAACCAGCCGTAGTCGCCTGCGGAATACCTAGTGTGGTTTCTGATCCGGCCGTGCTGGGAACAACTGCATAAATATTCTCAGCGACTTTTTGCAGCCGTAATGTGATTTGATTGGCATCCCAGATCGGGATTTTAGGCGGCATTGGCATTTGCGCATTCCCCCGCCAAGGGGAAAACAATGCAATCAACAGGGTAATCAGAATTGTACGGTAAGTAGGTGAAGATGCCATAAATTATCAGTTTGGTAATTGAAGGTCATATTGATGCTGGATAATTAATCCAAGTACATGCTCACATGATCCAAAGAAACCAAGCCAATCTTTATAGTAATTGATTATTAACGACTTAAATAGAACACATCCCTGGCGTCGCTTCTATATTTCGTCAGTTGATATCGTACCCGACGATATTTCGTAGATACGTCTTTAGCAAAAAGTCCCGGATGTTCTCGGCGCATGAACTCGATAAAGCAGTTATTTCATGACCCAATGTTTCGCTGGCCTGACAGGGAAGGCAAAATTCAGCAATCGCTGCAAAGTTTATTGTTTTCCCCGGAAACAGCTAGCGAGCGGAAAGCCTCTCTTTCAGGACATATATCGTTTCACCATGGATGGTAGCTACTTGATGGTAGTGTTTTGAAATAAAGCTGGAAAGGCCCGGTATCCGGGCATGCCCAAATTGAGCGGGATCGTTGAACCAGAACGAACCAGTGGTAATCTGGTCGACGAAAACTACCGGCATGTTTTTCTCCAAATCCCGTAAATACCTTTGCAAGTGACTTTGCTGCCTGGGACCAGGCGTCAGAACCCGAAAAGGGATTACATCGGCTGTGGCTTGAGACAACCTCGTTTCCAGATGATACGCCGGGTGCCATCCCCATATGGTAAGCAGCTCCCCGGGCCGTGAAAACCGCAGAATGGTATTTCCGACAGGCGACATCACAAGCGGTTTTCCAAGGTCGGTTGTGCTGATTCTGGTTACCGATCCCGAAGACCGGCTCGTCGTTGACGCCCATTTCGAGACAAAGTGCGGAGCGAAACATGTCAGCAACCAGGCCGATACCATTGCGTTTTTTTGAAGGCTGCTCCATGAAGGCGATCCGGCCACCCTCTCTACCATCGTCCCGGCCAATACCGCCAGGGGAATAATTAAAAACAATTGGTAGTGCGGGAACAGATAACCCGGTTTGATGACCACGAAAAAACCGATGATTACATGCAACAATCCGAACCAGAAAATCAGCCGCGATACCCCGTGTCGCCCGCCTGGCCATATCAATTTTGCCGCCGCACCAACGATCAGTAACGCGTTACAAATAAAGAGATAAAAGAATTGCCCCGATTGACGCAGAAACCCGGGATACCGCAATGCTTTGTCCCAAATGGAGCCGCCGCCGGAATACTCCATGTTGCCAAGCATATAGAACTGCCAGAAATAGTCCAGCACGTCATAGCGAATGATCTGTACCAACACAATCGCCGGAAAAAGTATGCCTGCACCGACCAGACAAGCTAGATGTCTGATTTTATATTGGCTGCGTTTCACGATGAGAATCACAGTAAAAATCACAATCAAAAGCGCCGTAGGGACACCCTGCAATTTGGCGAACGGCACCATGCCCGCCAAGAAACCGAGCAGTAACAGTTGATAAGACCGTGGTTGGGTTTGGCGGTGAACAGCTGAAAACTGCCAGAAGCATAATGCCAACAGGAACATGACCAAATACTCGTTGTAAAGTGTCGAAAACACTCCCTGACTCAATAAGAAGAAACACGCAACAGGCGTAAAAACCATCAAAGCGGCTGTCTTTCGGAACAGATTCCTGAGCGTAAAAAAAATAGCCAGCAAAGTCAGAAAAAGCAAGAGTGCCCCCAAGAGCCTGCCAGAAGTGTAGTCGAACGGCAATCCCAGCCACGAAGGAATAATCAGGGCATAGCTCGTGAGCGGCCCTTGAGTCAAGCCGTCCACAAACTGCCAGTATCCCCCCAACTGCTTTAAGCTCATCGCCTGCGCCAGCATCTGACTTTCGTCAACGTCCAGTTCGCGATTGTAAGCAATAAAAGGAAGCCTCATCAACAAGAGAAGCCCTAAAAGCAAACCAGCCCAATATACGTTTGAAGGCAGACGGGTAACCCTATCCGGTACCGAAGCCTTGTAGTAAAAGCCTACCGCTACTAAGACCAGGATAAACCCGGTCCAGGTGTAATTGGTCAACCATTCGTCAAAATCGAGCATGGCAAGTCAAGTAAGATAATCACGAAGCGATGGAGTCGGCATTCGTGGTGATTTTTAGTCCTGTCTCTGTTATTAGTGCACTTTCCTGATAGTTCTCGTAATCAGTATTGACACCCCAAAGGTCGATGCTTTCATCTCCATCAATTTTTTGTGCTGCCAGCATCCCCATCAGGATGCTATGATCCTGGTTGTTATACTTGAATGCACCATACCTTCCGATGGGATACAAGTTAGCTATCCGGGAGAAATATTGTTGGACCGGAAGAAGCGCTTCCATATATCCTTTGGAATATACCGGGTAACATTTAGGGATCCGGTAAACCGCTCCATCGATGATCGGCAGCCCCTTACCCAGCCCTGTTTTAGCCAGATCGGATTTCGCGATTTCGACCAGGCTTTCCTCCGTAGCATGCCACATCGGATCGTCTGCATTGCACCACAGCTCCAACGCCAGGATTGTCTTCTCCGAATTGCCGTACAAATCCGGCAACCAGTTCCGGAAATTGGTAATTCTCCCTACACTCAGGCCCGGCGAATGGATATATAGCCATTGATCATCGAACAAGTCCTTGCCGTCGACCAGCAGGTACACCAGCACCGTGTTCCGGAACGTGAGTGTGCGTAAACTTTCGCGCACATTCGCAGGTGTGCCTTCCAGATTGCGGGCAAGCGTTGTCAAGGGCATCGTGCTTACGATGGCATCGTAGTACCTTACACAGCCATTTTCAAGTTCGATACCACAGGCAACATGATTTTCTACCATTACCCGCTTGACTTTAGTGCCTAAGAAAATACAACCGCCCCGCCCCTGAACGTATTCTCCCATACGCTCATAGATCATCCCTGTTCCTTGTACCGGGTAGGCAAATTGGTCTACCAGGGTTTTGTGCCGGCCACTGTTGCCCGTGAAGCCATTTTTGATTGCCTCATACAGTGAGAGTTTCTTAATCCGCTGGGTAGCAAAATCGGCGTCAAGCTCGTTACACTTAATTCCCCATAGCTTTTCAGAATAATTCTTAAAGAAGATAGAGAACAGTCTTCTGCCAAACCTGTTAACGACCCAGCTCTCAAAATCACCTTTCAAAGGAACCGGAGCTGCCTTTTGAAAACAATAGCTCAGCAGACAGCGCAATGCCTCAACCATCCCCAGGTTTTTTAGCGCATTCACAGGTTTGAGCGGGTAGTGAAAGAACCGGCTTTTGTAGAATATCCTCGTTTGCCGGTTCACCATCCGATAGTCATTGCCAGCAAGCTCCAACCAAAGTTCATTGATCCGTTTGTCGCTACTGAAAAACCGGTGAGGTCCCAAGTCCACGCGGCATCCCCAGAGCGTTATGGTCCGGCACATGCCGCCAACTTTATCCTGAGCTTCAAATATCTCGACTTTGTAATTGCGCTTTGCAAGTTCATAAGCGGCGGTAAGCCCCGCCGGTCCGGCACCAATAATGGCTACTGTACGCATAATTGGAATATTGAAAACAAAAAAGCTTTAACGACTTCCCCCAATCGGGTAAACAGCGCCACTTCAATGACGAGGAAAATCAGGATGGTTCTTAACCTTTAAAATTCGCCGTAAATGCCGGTCGATGTGCCATTGATGAATTAATACCTGATGCAAAACTTGCGGTGCGTGGCCGTACCCATGCAAGGCCAGGCATATCGCCGCAAGCAGAAACCAGACATTTTTCATGTCCTCTTGCAGGGTTATTCGTTCCAGGCAATCTTCTTGCAGTCGCCGGCGGTGATCTTTGTCGGTGCTTCCGACCAACTCCCAACCACCTTCCCGTCTTTATACTGCTTCGCGCCGATCATGTGGGTGCCGGCCGGCAGCGCAATGTTGCTGACCGACTTTGAGGCCGGTGTCCCGCATGCCGGTTTCAGGAATGACGTCCCGCTCAGCACTGCCTTGACTTCACCGCTGACGGTAATATCTATACGATCAAACTTCGTAGAGCTGATGGTCGTATAGGAAACCAAAGATCCCATCGGTTCCGGGGCCGATTTTTCCTCGTCGTCCTTACAGGAGATCAAAAGGGCTGCCGCCATTACAAATAGTTTTGCACCGAAGGTTGTGTGTTTGAATGTTTTCATGACTTTTTAAATTTCTATTTTTGATAGTTCAAAACTAGTCCGGGATACAGCGGCGGGCGAAGTTTTATTTGCCGAAGCGTGGCATTTTACGCTTGATAAGTGCCAAACGCGGAGGGAACCGTTCAATAGCGTAGGTTAGGCGACCCGAAATGGCTTTGCGGCCTGTTTCGGCATCCATTTCTAAGGTGTTGAGCTGTCAGTTCTTCCTGACAGGAGTAAATGTAAATGTTGACAAATATCATCGTTGAGGAACACTTATTGCTCATCGATTTGAGAATGAAATTTTTTACTCGACTCCCCATCGCTATCGCTAATCTCAAATAGATATGACCGTCGACCAAATTGCAACCCGCCTGGCAGATTATTGCCGGAGAGGACAATTTACCCAAGCTCTTAAGGAGCTGTATGCAGAAAATGCGAAAAGTATCGAACCGCTTGAACTTCCAGGTTGTACTGTACGAAAATTGACCTTCGAAGTTTGTTGCGCCATGTCCCCCATCATTAAACAAATTCAAAAGCAATGTCAAGACAAATTCACAATCGAACTATTTCAATCGACGGAATTGACGTTTTCTATCGGGAAGCTGGAGAAAAGGGGAGTCCAGCTCTATTGCTACTGCATGGATTTCCCACGTCATCGGTAGCTTTTAAAAATTTGATGATTACTATGTCTGATAGATATCATCTCGTCGCTCCGGACTATCCGGGTTTTGGTTTCAGTCAATTTCCCATACCAGATGATTTTGACTATACATTTGGAGGCATCTCGGCATTAATCAACAAATTTACAGAAGTCATAGATCTGAAAAGGTTCTTTATCTATCTCCATGATTATGGCGCACCGATTGGGCTGCAGCTATGCATGAGCCACCCCGAAAAGATTGCCGGAATAATTGTTCAGAGTGGCAACGCACATCGGGAAGGAATGGGGCCGGAATGGGACGAGTATATCGATTACTGGTACAACCCGACCCCAGAAAAAAAGGAAAAGCTCATTCAATTCCTAAGTGAGGAAGGTATCAAAAATCAATACTTTGGAGGACTTCCCCCAGACGTATTAACCAGGGTCAGCCCGGAACTATGGATGCTTGACTGGGCGTTTTTGAAAAGACCGGGTAACATTGAAAAGCAGTTTGAACTAAATTGCGATTTCAAAACTCATCTGGAAATGTTCCCTGCTTACCAGGAATATTTGCGCAATTACCAGCCCCCGGCGCTTGTTATCTGGGGAAAATACGAAATGTTTTTTTCAGTGAAGGAGGTAGCGAGCTATAAACACAACTTACCTGACGCTCAAATCCATATTTTAGACGGGGGACACGATGTGCTGGACACACATTTTGATGATGTATCGAAGCTCATAACGGATTTTGTAGCTGCACAAAGTGCCCGGGACAAATCCGGGGGGAATTGAAACACAATAAGACCACTTGTAGTAACAAGGTTTGAACGTGCGAAAGATTTCATTTAAACTAAACCGGGAGGTCTTTTAGTTTTTGGTGCACGCAAAGGAAGAAAAGTCGTCTTCGAACCATGATGCAACCTTAATTCACCTTTTGACATCTTACAGTCGAAACTCTAATCTTTCTGATTCAACGTGAAACAAATTACACTTACTTTCCTCGTTACCTACCTTTTATGCGGTAGTGTTCACTCGCAACAGAGCAAAGCCCCAAAAGAAGTGACAGATCTTCAGGCCTTGCTGGCTCAAGCTAACCCAGATAAACATCCCGCTGTTCAGCTGATGGCAGGAAACCAAGTATTACAAATCGACGAATATTTAATCCCTCTGGCAGAAACGACGCTGGTACGCTATGAGAAAGATGGAGGAAAATATCAGGTCAAATTTTTCCTTCAAAATGGAACGGCTGTAACAAAAACAAGCGATCCGGCTTTTCGGCATGCCTATTGGGCAATTGAACTACGCGATAAAAAGGCATGCGAACAATTTGTCGCTCTTTTTGAAAAGATGATAGATCGTCGAAAGGGCTGATTACACTAAACCTAAATAGACCTGCCTGGAGATGTCCGGCTCATCGTCACTTTCCCAACCAAATTCATCTGAGGTATAATTGGCTTGTGAAACTTTTGATAACCACCGAAAACGCTTTTTAGCACTCATTTTGACTCGTTAAAAAAGAGGCTTTTACTACATTCAGCGTGAAGTCCAAAAGTATATTCCTGACTTTTTGCCTTGGCAAAGGGTTAACTTACAAATGCGGGGAAGCTTATAAGTTGCTCCAATCTGTTGATCTCTTTGCAAATTATAGGAGCGGACATTTTAAAGCCGACCAGCCAACGACTTCGGAGTGCCCGGCCGCCAGATTCCGTTGTGGCACAAATGAACATCAGGCCGATCGCGGTTGAAGGGCTATTCATGGTTTTGCGAACAAGTAAGAACAGAGAATAGAGACGGAAAGTCATAATCACCAGTCGCTCAAAAACGAGTAGTTATAGTACAACTCTTTGCACAGCCAACTTTGCAGACGAATTGAATGACAACCGTAAGGGAGATCAGAGTGTACCAAGATTCATTAATTCGACTACCTCACAAATAGCAATATCGATAGATCCGCTAGTCATATAACCAATCAACCCAACCTTCAAATGCAGTTGGTGATATTCGCGCAATTTTTGGTTTACAATCCACATCTTGGCAGTACCCGAAGGCTGAATGGGCAACCATTTACTTAAAATAGTGAACCCTCCGTCATCTTCAAACTCTGGCCAAATTATGTAGTGGGAGTTCTTCAAGGGGCCATCATTGGCATAGCGAAAATCAAGCCTAGCTCCTTGAAGTATATAACGAGGACTTTCATCTGCTTGTGGAAGAAGTTGATATTTTACACGAAAGTCGTGTAACCGCCTAAGGGTGTAGAAATAAGAGGTGTAACTTTCCATCGTTGTCTAAACGCTTGAGTTGCTCTCGTGTTTCTGCTTTTAACTGGTTCAACACTTTCCAGTCGAATAGTTTAGAATTTCCCCTTTCTGATATTTTCAATTTGCAACTCCATCCGATGTTTCCATCCAGGGCCGTTTCTTCGATCCAGAAATGGCGCCGTAAGCTGTTCGTATTCGGATTGGGCTTTTAGCAACCGAGCTGTCACCATACATCCGATATTCCGGCTTTCAATACCATATGTCCTCATTAGGCTGTCGATCTTATCCTCCTTTATTTGCTCTACTAGACCCGATGATATTGATAATCCGGCGGTCTCATAAACTATAAGCCCATTCTTTATGTCGGATTCAGCCTTGATTTTGTACTCAGATAACAATGCTTCGTATTCCCTTTCGGCTTTAAGAATTGCCAAGATCCCGTGGTACGAAATGAAAAGGAGAAATGCCAGGTTGAAGAAAACATCGGCTCCTAGAAATCGACGCTTGAATGGGATGTTTTTAAATTTGATACATGCAAAAAGAGCAGAAACCAGGGCACCTGCCGCTAATATACCTAAAAAGGTAAGCCATTCGAAGCCAGAGAGTGAATCCAATACACTAGCATACACTTGATAATTTAGGTAATAGTTGGGGGCGACAGCTGCCATAAAAAGCACCGTTATCGTCACCGCATCTATTATCAGCAATTTTTTCAATGTCAGGAGAATTTGAAAAGTTATTCAAAAATATAAGCTTACCGGTAATGTGCAATGATTTGTTGCAATACGTGATCACCAGGACTATCCAAACTGCCCGCTTGGTAAATGCAAGGTATTGCTTTGGAATAAGGTGATATTAGTTTACAGTGACCTATAATGGCCCTGTATCCGAAGAGTGTTTATTGGAAAACTTTTCGTAAAATAACTGACGGTTACCTCTTGATAAATATCGGTTACTTAAAGATGCTTTATCGGCGGAAGTGGTACTTTTGCAACCTGTTACAATCGCTAACATACATACCCATGAAGAGATTTTACCTAAGGAGGATTTTGGTCGCCATGTTGCTCCTGCGGCATTTACTACCGATACACAACGCATTTTCGCAAGCCACCTGGCCGCAATATGGCACGGGCGTGTTCAGACCTACGTTGGCGTGGCTTACCTGGGATGATATTCTGCCGGCCAACGGGCTGGTCGCGGGTCAGAGCATCACACGCACCATCAATTTTGGGGATATGATCGTGACGGTGGTGCTGGACGAGATCAGCTTTTCGGGCACGGTGCAGGCACCTGGCACGCTGGATAATACCAAACTCATTGGCTACACGCCTGGAACGAAAGCTACCGATGGAACGCAGACATTATATGACTATCATGATTTGTGGGGCGAACATCCTCCCATTGGCCTTGCCCCCAATTTTGCTGGGGCTGGCACGGGGTTGAAGGTCAATTTCCGGGTCAGTGCCCATGCAGTGTTGTACGGCCAAGCAATGGACTTGAGCATGTTTTTCGCGCAAAATGAGGATGGCAACGAAGTGGTGGGCGCGATAAACGACTATGTGCAGGCGACCACCAATGGCTCGGCATGGAAGCTGGCATCGCAAACCGACTGGGAGATAGCGCACAGCTCCAACCTCGCCTCTGCGGTGTTTACAAATGCGAATAAAACCGTCAAGGCGCATGTGGGTGGATACAATTCGGCGGTATTTCATACGATTAAAACCGAAGCTTCGGCCGCCGCACCCTTGCAGGCCAATATAGAAATGAATTGCGCCACAGGCTCGTCGTTAGCGCTCGGCTTTATGGTTTACTATGATACCGGTGACGGCGATCCGACCTACGGGATGGCCATTAACAAGCAGCCATTTGTCATCACGGGAGGCGATCCGGTGGGGAACACAGCTACTATTACTAACTACTTTAATTGGAACCAGTCGTCACCGGCCACGCCCCGTATCCAGCCCGGGACCGTTCCTGAGGCATTTTATGAGAACTTGCGAACCGGCATGTACGGCGCCGATGCCGATTCGTTTGGCCCTACCTATGGGGGTTTTGCTGACGAGTATTCCGGATATGACGAAGGCATCTGGCCTGTGAATATTGAAGAAGTTTCGGTGTTCCCGATCAGTGTTGCACCCACATTTTCCTATACCGTTCAGGCGTACAAAAAATCCCCCGATCCCGCCACGCCGGCTTACGTCACGGCCTGGATTGATTTTAACCAGGATGGCGTTTTCAGTCCGTCGGAATTTGCCTGGAACACGCTAACGGATGATAATGCGCAGCAAGATCTTAATTTTACCTGGAACCTGACGTCCATTCCTTACGGCGCCGGGCAAACTTACACCCGTGTAAGAATTTCCTACACCGACCCGGCGACGCTGACCGATGACCCGGCCACGCCAGCAGACGAACGAAGCATTGCTATCCTGGGCGAGGGAGAAACCGAAGATCACCGCATATGGCTGACCAAACCCAACATGATTACCGGAAAGGTATTCAATGATGCCAATGGGATGACGGACAATGCGGTAGGTGGCGGTGGTACCAACGCAGGTGGCCTGAATGTTATTGCAGTAGGCACGAATGGAAAAGTATGGGCCTTCTCGGCGGTGGACGCGTCGGGTAATTTCTCATTACCTAATGTATACAATGGCACTTATGAATTGCGGCTCACAACTGCCCATGCTTACCTTACGCAAAACGCCGGCGCTGCATTATTGCCGCAGGGCTGGGTAGCAACCGGTGAAGGCGCGACGGCTACCGGCGATGGCACCCCTAATGCCAATATTGCCGGGATCAATGTCACATTGGATAATCCGCTGACCAACATCAATTTTGGGATCAACCGCCGGCCGGTTACCGAAAGCAAGACGTTCGTCGTTCCAAACGAGGCGTTGTCGCTATCGCCTGCGGGTGGGCCTGCGCTCGCCGATTACCTTGGCATTCCGCTGAACAGTGCCTCGCTGACCGGTTACAGCTCGGGTGGCTCGCTGGCGGGTAGCGACGCGGAAGATTGCGTGGCAGCCGGCAGCTGCAATGCAGGCAAAAGTTTTGTCATAGAAAGCATTAAACCCAATTCTAAACTATTTTACGACGGGCAGGAGTTAATCCCCGGCACTTCAAATACCACCATTGCATCGCTGGATGTGGCGAAATTAGTCCTTTACGGCCAGGTAGGTGCTGGTGGTCCGGGTGATCCGGTTGGGTTCACGTATTCGTTGCTGGATGCCGCCGGGGTGAAAAGCAGCACACCGGGTACGTTCAATGTAACGGCCAACGCAGCATTCCCCGTCAAGTTGGTCGATTTTACAGCAAGAATAGCCGAGCGTAATGTGGTACTGAACTGGTCGACCACCGAAGAATCAGCCAGTAGCCATTTTGAAATACAACACAGCATAGAAGGTCGGAATTGGCTAGCTATCGGCGGGGTCGAATCGGCAGGAAACAGCACAATAGTCCGGCACTACGACTTCATTCACACGAATATAGCGGCTGGCGATCATTACTACCGCTTGAAAATGGTTGATCTGGACGGCACCTCCGCCTGGAGTGCCATCCGCCACGTTTCGCTCAATGTCGGCGACTTCAAAATTTACCCGAACCCGGCCAGCAACGTCGTACAAGTGCACGAACAGGATGGCGAGGAAGTGCGGGTGTACGATTTAAATGGGATATTAAAACTAACTACGAAGGTCCTCAATGGCAAAATTAGTGTGGAAAGCCTTGAAAACGGAAGCTATGTGCTAACCACCGGTAAAAACGCGCTCAATCTTCCGGGACAAAAACTGGTCATTGTGCGATAACATAGCAGATAACAAAACAGAAATTCTCTTAATATTACTTCGATAGTAAAAGAACCCAAACAAAATGAGGAGGTACTGGCAATGCGCTTTGTTGCGGCATTAATTACCGTTATGTTGGCTCCAAGTGTAATACTCCCCAAAATTGAGGCCATCGGTTAAGTTTAGTAACTTGACTCTAATGCCGTTTCACCGTTGTACGGACATCTATGGCTTGATAGGCCAGGTTAACCAAACTGTTGTACGCAAGGCAGGTTACCGAAAAGGTTACCAGATGTTTAGCCCTATTGGATTGGAATGGTATTCTTATCTTTTTAAGTACTCGCAATAATGAGTTCTTTGAATGAAAAAAGCACCCTTTGAGGCACTCTGGGTTATCACACTGGGAACAATTTTTATTCTGAAAGCGCTTATATGTCAATTGCTTGTATTTTCTTTCAAAATAGGTACCCGAAACGGTAACCGATTCTTTTAGCTTGTTTTGGTGGTGGTACGCCGATCTATCCGATGAGGGATTTGTGAATTCCTTATTGGTCGGTAGATCCGAAGATGATCCAAAGGATAAAATATATAGCGATGATATCCCATAACTTGCTTTTGGGAACCCCTTAGTATAGTTCAGTCTTTGCCTTGCAAAGTCAAAGGAACCCACTGCAAATATCACATGGATAGTTTTCAACTGGACATAAGAACTGCACTACTTTCATTGTCCGAGAAAGGAAGGTTACTTTTCGCGGCTATAACCTGCGTCCATCTTTACCCAAACTACGAGAACTTTGTCACGGCTTTTGGATGGGGTAGCCCTCAGGTTATCCAGCACGCAATTGATGAAATTTTTCTGGTTCTGAAGGAGGATAGCCCATGCTCTGTGCGGCAACTACAGGATTTAATTGACGCTGTTGATTTAGTAATTCCCGACACGGAGGATTTTTCAGATATCGCTTGTTCACAGGCGTTGGATGCTGGTGTTGCAGTTTTAAGTACCCTGGAATACATAAAGACGCGGGACCTAGAATCTGTCGTGAATGTTGCTCTATGTGCGAGGGATACAGTAGACATGTTTATCCAAGTCCGAGACGATTTTAATAGCAATGATCCCTCGTGTGAATCTCGAATCGAGTCGGATCATTTGATGCTGCGGGAGAAAGCCAGGCAAGAGCTGTTAATAAAGCAGCTCGCTATTTTAAAGCTCGATGCTGTAAGTGATGGGTTGATCAATAGTTTACTGCCGCAACTGTCTATTATTGAGTAGTCTATATTTTATTCTTGCGTTTTCGTTGTCCTGCTCGACGATCTCTCGCATAAAAATGGAGGCTGCGCCAAATAAAAAATGCCGCGCTAACCTTCCGCGCCAGAATTCTTGGGAGGCACCTGCTGGTGCGAGGATATAAAGTCGCTCATTGTCTTTTTAGCGGTGGAGTGGAACCGAAAATTTCGTATCTATCGCTTAGAGTATTAAAAAAAACAAAAAAGGTGAAGTCAACTACTACTGAATATCGCCAGTTCTTAAATGACAATTTCAAAGGATTGAGGTTTAAAATGCCGCTATTTTATAGCTGGAATCATGGCCTCCGTTTTGATTTGCAAAGTGGTGACACGAGCACTGACGAATATTTCAAGGAAGTTATCAGAAGAGCCTCGATAATTTTTCAAACCGCATTTAGCAGGTCTGACAACGTGTACTTGGTAATGTTAGATTGGAAATACAAGCGTAGGAAAATACGGTTTGGGAATTTTACATTCAAACAAATTAGCAACCTCAATAAATCAGAAGTTTATTACTCAAAAGAAACGGGGCTTTATTCTCCCAAGGACAAGTTTGATGTTGCTATTATTAAATTAACCTCGGACAGAATAAACCTCGAGAATATTTTTGCTGCAATAGGACACTCGGACTTTCCTCCTAGACAGCCAAGGCTTGACAATAATCGTTCTTTGACAAGCAAAGAAGTTTATTTTTTAAACATCGAGAAGAAACTCATTCTTCACATGTATGATGACCGAGGGCTTGACATTATAGCAGCAGATAGACAAACGTTGAGGTCAATTTATGAAAGACATAATGACCTGATACTTAGCTATGATCGAGAGCGGATTGACAAACAATTTGAGTGAATTGGTTAACCACTTGAACGTGCGCTAGCTTTTACACAAAGGGCCAATTTCAAACAAATTCCTCGACCGGCATCTTAGGTCTTGGTCCGTATTTGTTCCTATCCGGGTGGCCCGGGGCAAGCGAAAGGGGAAGCGGCGATTACCCGATCGGATTAGGCAACCGTTAGCACCGCCTGCCCAGGTAAATGAAGTATGGAGTGATAGTATGATTGGCAACCGCAGGTTCCGCACCGCACCGGCGGCCCGGATTCAATGTTATCGACGATTGTTCTCGTGAGGCATTGGCCATAGAAATCGACACTTCACTTTCCGCTAAGCGGATCATTAGGACTTTGAATCGTATTGGTGAAAGCAGAGGATTCCCAATTGCAATCAGATCGGACAACGGACCCGAATTCACTTCCGGAAATTTCACGATCTGGTGTGAGGAAAAAGGGATTGAAACCAAATTTATACAGCCAGGCAAGCCAACGCAAAATGGCCACAGCGGCCTTTAGATTAGTGGACTGGTAAGATTTCAATATTTAACCTTTCTTATCTTATCGGAAAATAATCAGGGCGGGGCTACCTATCGCGGCGGCTAGGAGAGAGACCTATGGTCCGATTTAGGGCCCGCTTTGAGTCTTGCCCAGACTCGAATAGAAATGAGGGTAGCCAGAGACCCATTAGGAAGGTTTTGAGCATAGGACAAGACAATCTATCCATCATTAACCTACCAAATCTCATGAAATTTCACTACTTCATCGGGGTCGATGTATCAAAGGCTACATTAGATTGGGCTGTATATACTCTTGACGGCTTAGTCTGTCAAGTACAGTCAGATAATTCTGTAAATGCTGTGCGTAAAGTGGCTAAAAGGCTAAAATCATTGCCGGAGTTTTTCCTGGAAACATGCGTATGTTGCCTGGAACATACTGGGCTTTACAGTGCGCACGTCTTAGACACACTTCATTTGGAGGCGTTTAATCTGTGGCTGGAAGCTTCGTTACATATCAAGCAGGCTGGTGGCTTGCAGCGGGGTAAATCGGACGCAATTGACGCAGCCCGAATTGCCGAATACGCCTTCCGGTTCCAGGATCGCCTACGGCTATGGCACCCCCAACGCTTGGTTCTAAGGCAACTTTGCGAATTAACACAGCTACGTCAGCGACTACAATCTGCTATCAACCAAATAGCTGTACCATTAGCTGAACAAAATCAATTTGGAGGCAAAGAACTTCTGTCAATTTTGAGAAAACATTGCCAGAATTCCTTAAAAGCCCTCAAAATTGACCTACGACAAGTGGAGGCCAGCATCGAAGAGATTATTAAAACAGATAGCGAATTGCGAATGCTTTTCGGTTTACTAACTTCCGTACCGGGGGTGGGAACTGTGGTTGCGACAGAAGTAATCATAGCAACGGGCGAATTTAAAACTATCAGTGAGCCCCAAAAGTTAGCTTGTCATGCGGGGGGAGCCCCCTTCGAACATCGTTCAGGCAGTAGTGTACGAGGCCGCACAAGAGTTAACCCGCATGCCCGTAAGTCACTCAAAACCTTGCTACACTTAGCTGCCATGGCTACCATCAGATCTCAAGGCGAATTGCAGAACTACTATCAGCGAAAAGTCGCGACAGGCAAGAACAAGATGCTAATTTTGAATGCTGTGCGGAACAAACTTATTCACCGAATCTATGCTGTGGTTCGCCGAGGTGAAAAATATGATAAAAACTATGTACCTATACTTGTTTAAACCATAGAAATCGGACCGCTATATCGAAAGATTTAACCGACTGTATCGAGAAGCAGTATTAGACGCATATTTGTTTGAATCGCTTGAACAAGCGGCCGCCGCTGCGGTTCGTATTTTATCGGACGAATGGATGGATAATTACAATCGGCTACACCCGCATCAAGCCCTTGCCGGGATGGCACCGGCCGTATTCGCGAAGACAATGGAAAACAAAAAAGTCTAATATCCTCATTGTCCTATTTAAGGTAAGGCCACACGGTAACCTTTTTACATTCAATCTGTACCCCAAGAAATAAGCATTGCCGTAAGCCGGACAGACGATGTGGCACCGGTAAAAGACATGGAATTGCTGCGTAAGTTTGAAGTGATCCAGGAGCTGACAGGCGAGACGCGTTCTGTCGTCAATACTTTCCTGGATAGGGTCATCCGTGATTTTAAAACCAAGCAGGCATACGCCCAATAATCTCCCCGGACGGATAACACAAGGCCCTGACAAGCATTTGATGTAGCTTGTCAGGGCCTTGTATTTTAGGCAACTAGCCTGCCTGATTTTCCCAAAAACACCTCTTAGTGCACCATTTTACTTTAATGTACATTGAGCAAATGACATCGAAGGCGATAAAAAAAGGGCCCCAAATAACTATGTAATAAAGACTTTGTCAATAATAACTTCTCGAAAACTCGAGAAAATATCTTTGAAGTTTTTCGCTTAGAACGTCAGACACCAGTTTTCTATCCACATTTTTACTCGTGTACAATATTTCCAGAATTCCAACTTTTAATATATTTAAAACCTCCAAGTTATTACTTTCGCCAACTTTATTTATGAAAGCAAACGAATTATTTACAATGGTACTCGTAGGATTTTTTTTCTATTTCACCACTTAAAAATGAAGCAAATTCACTCATATGAAAATATATCCCACCCGGAAAATTATTTTCAAATTTTAAGACAACCCGATATTCAGGGACCATATCAAATAACAAATCTATAAGGACTTGGTAAATAAAATTATCAATCTTATCTAACTCATCCATTTTTTTAAGATCGTTACCATTTTAGACCAGTTCCATTAGTTAGATCTTCAATAATTTCAAACAATTTTCCTGTCCCATTTGATAAATCTCCATAGTTTCCTATCCGAACCGATAAAAACCACCTAAGGAACGAATCCCGAGTGCTAAGTCCTCACATTATTTATCCAATTTTGACCAGAGGATGTCGCAGTTACATTGGTTAGCCAAAGTGTCTGGAATGTTCACTTTGCCTAAATCAATATTATCATATTGATAATTTAAACTATCTGCTTTATCCCCAAAGGCGCAAATTTTAGAGATTTGTTTTAATCCAAGACGTTTTTTTGTAACCGAGAATTCGGTAGAATAACTCCATGAGTAATTTGCGCCAGCTTCATGCACAATCTTAAATCCATTGTTGGTATGAAAAATCCCACTAAAATGAGAAAGAACACCACCGGTATCCGATAAAACATTATAGTATACCCCCCTAATTTTCGCCGCTCCATTACCGTCATTTATTACCTCTACCAGTATTCGTTTGGGGTTTGTGTCAAACGAAAATCTGCATGGCGTTTCGATAGCATCAAGTGATTTTGGAGACAATACTAGCACATTATCGACAAGTCCATCGTCATTCAAATTCAATCTCAAACTGTCCATTATTGTATAATAATTTGAAATTAAAATTCCAAATTTTAATTTATACCCATCCACAAATCGCACACACTGACGATCGACGACAGAAGCTCCAAAATCCGGATGATAAAGTGTATCTAAACGGAGATCATCTGTCTTTATCTGGCTTTCATAGCCACCCAATTTTATTAGGAGCAGAGCAGATATCAAAATAGCAATTTTTATCATGTCATTTTTTTCCAATTTTCCAAAATATTGATTTCCCGGCAGCACCAGTTGATTCTAAGGAATAATATTTCCCTTTTCCTGTCGACACGAACGAAGATTTGTTGGCAAGAGCATCACAAAAGTCTGGCGAAGCGGTGCTACGTTTATACGCAGCCGAATACTTTTGAAGTGCATCGCCACCAATCGTAACTGTTGAATACTCTTTGAATTTATTATGCGCCCCACCCTTCTTTAAAAAATCAGAACCGTCCCAGAGCACTGCTCCACCGGTTGGATCTGCTTTTCCGGACAATACACTAATAACGGCAGCTCTGGCATTATTAGCCGCATTACTGTCATCCTTATCACTCAACTGTGTTCTCGCACTAGCAGGAGTAGTTGAATAACTTTTATCTGTCAATTGGTCGTTTAATGTTTCATTCTTCTTTTTGTAGTCGATCGCATTATTGTCCTTTGCATTATTCGCTGCATGGGCAATCCAAAGACTCTCATCCTTGTCTCCGGAAGATTCGTGCTTCACAACGTTTGCTGAGATTGTAAATTCGCTATGAGTAACTGAAAGCTCCTGTGCATTGTCGAAACCTCCCCGCTCATTTTTGGAGTCCGCAACGTAAACCTTATTGTCGTCAATACCATCATTTCCCAAATATTTTCCATTTGCATCATAATAATCCCCAAACATACCATCAGGGTCAATAAACCGTAATGGGTTGTTAAAAACATATGTATAAGAACTAGCTTTCCGATCTAACTCCGCCATCGGATCAATCACCATCCACCTTCCAATAGCTGGATCATATTGTCGAGCGCCATAGTCAAAGAGACCTGTTTCAGGCTGCTTCTCCTTCCCATTGTAAAGATACTTATTCGTGCCTACCGTACGAGGAATCGCCAACCCAAAAGGAAAATATTCCATCTCCTGCAAAAGCATACCCGACTCGTTAATTACCTGTCGGACGTTCCCTAAATGGTCTTTCAGGTAGTATTCAAATGAATAATCGCTGGCACTAGCACCGTTATTGGCGATATTGATCTGGCCTTCTTCTGTCGCAATACGGCTGATGTAATTACTACCATTATACTCAAAGATTCCGGCGTATTTGGTGTTGTCAGTTCCTCGCTGCATGCGGAGCTTCGTTCCGGCTGCATCGTAGTGGTACTTCATCGTGAGGCCGTTGACATCCACTTCTCTGATCAGATTCAGAATGTTATATCGTATGCCCCCGTTTCCGATGCCTCGGTTTTGGTCTCGAATGGCATTTCCGTTACCATCGTAGTCGTAATCCACGCCATCACCAGAAGACCCGTTGCTAAAACCTTCAGTCGTGCCAGTATCGGTTACTTTGTTCAGGCGGTTGCCGTTAACATAATCATAGCTAAGGTTATCCCAGATTGCAGCACCATTTTTGCGCTGCAACGCCTTGATATTTCCATTCAAGTCATACGATGAAACCGTTTCGCTGTAATCGTTGTTTAACCCCTCTCCTTTTGTCAAACGGTTTGCTTCGTCATAAGTAAATTTGTAACCTACCCAGGCGCCGCCGCGCTTCCAGAGCATGTCGCCAATATTGCCATTGTATTGCGGGACTGTTGCGTTAGCATATTTAAGTTCCACGCCAAAATTCTCCCCGGCGCTGGTCTTGCCCGTTACTTTGCTCATCCAGCCTCTTGGAATATAGCTGTAATCTAATTGCTCCCGAAACGTGCTAGCATCTGTCGAGTTCAAAAACTTCTTCTTCAACTGTCCGAGGCCATTGTATCGACTAGCAGCTACTACAATGTTCTTCTTCTCAGTACCGTCTCTTTTTACAATGTAGCGGATGCTCAACAATCGGTCGCTGTGATCGTACTCGTACTGTTTTTCAACTGTATGCTCACCCGTACTCACCTTTTGCAGGATAAGCTCCTTTTCCACACGGCCGTCGAAACGGAGTTGTCTTACCACATGTTCATAATTCTGATTGTCTCCGCCAAGGTCAAAAAGCCCTCTGATTGTTTGGATCAAGTTAAAACGATCATCGTAATAGTTGGTGATGTAATACCATCCGCTAGTCTGGTCACTGTACGTGCCGTCCGGATTCAATATGCGTGTTGCCGTTACGGTTACCTTTCCCTTGACGTCCGACCGGTAAGTGGACGGGTAGCCATTACCATAATTGCCTACAAATGCTTGAGCTGCCCCAAAAGGAGGTGAATAATTGTCATAGTGCGTTTTAGCAAATGCCCGGTATTCGGTACCTACTTTCTCGCCTGTTTCGATCACCCGGTTCAGATCGTCATATTTAAAGTAGGTAATTTTGTTATTACCATCCTTGCTTTCGATTAAACGGTCCCGGCTGTCGTAGGTCATTGTTGTCGTACCGCCACCTGGAACATATTTGCTGTCCATCAGTCCGCGCCCATTGTAGGTATATTTAAACGCGTATTTGCTCAGGTTGGCCTCCCGCTGATATTCTGGCTGCAATACCAATCTCAGCTGGGAAAGATCGTCATAGACGTAATACGTTTTCTGCCAGACCGCAGCGGTAGCTCCCACAGCTTTGGCCACCTGTACCGCTTTGCACACAACCCTTCCGTTTTTGTCTTTGAATTCTACAGACAGGTTCCCGTTTTCATCGGTGGTGCTGGTTTTAGATAACTGGCCTGCTCCATAATAAACATTATCATTCACCAGGCTGTTATCTGCCGCAACGGTATACAACCGGACGTCGTTGGCAATGTTGGTACCATATTCCAGTATTACCGGTCGGTCTGAGCCGACA
>NZ_JBYCZM010000009.1:0-262348 GCF_057586235.1 Dyadobacter sp. SRI_021 | reverse complement strand
CGCCTGCTCCATACTTGCGTACGTACCCATCCACATAGCCTGCGTCCGAAGCGCCGGTGGAGGCCAGATTATCGCCGGCGAAGTTGAGCACGCCGAAGTTCCCCGCTGCCCGCTCGGTCAGGATGACGCCCGGCTGGGCTCCACCACCGCCGGTCACGAAGTTGTGGTTACTGAAAAATGTCATCTCGGCTCCGCCGAAAATTGTCGTATTTCCCTGGCTGCCCTCCTGCGCATGCGACAGGTGCCCGACTAAGAGCAGTGCAGCCGAAACCGCCATGCTGCGCCATCCGCTTCCGGATGAGCTGGTATAAAGTTCTTTCATTGTTTCGCGTTGGTTAAATGACAGGCATTATGGCAATGCTTGCAGCGTTGCGCTATGCCCGAAAATGAATGATGTCCCTATCGGCTCACGGATTTCGCGCTTTCGCCGCCTGCGTTAAGCATTTTTTCCACCTGGGTTACCCGGCTGTCGAGTTCTGAGTAAGCTGCTTCTTTCAGTTTCAACTCCGCGCTTAGCTGGGCTTTTTCTTTTCTCAGCAATTCTACTTCGTCGCTGAGCTCTTGTACCGATTTAACCAGCATAGGAATCAGCTTGCTGTAATCCACCACCCAAGGGTTCATTTTCGCGTCGGCCCCGCCTACGCGGACGGCTTGCGGATATAGCTTATACAGCTCCTGAGCGAGTACACCCGTAGAAAGCGTCTTTTGAGCGTCTGCTTTGAAATTATAGTCATATACCTTGATAGATTTCAGCGTTTCCAAGCCGAATTTCGAGGTACGGATGTTTTCTTTCAGACGAGCGTCGGAAGTAGTATTGTATTGGATACCTGCCGCAGAGTGCGTGATACTACCCATTCCAACACCTCCAACACCGAAATTGATCATCTCACCAGTTGTGGTACCTGCCGGCTTCGAAACGTGTAGCGGTGCGACGGTCCCCGCACGCTGGATTCCCACCCAAACGTCACCTCCCGGCGTACTGCGCACTTCAAAGCCGTTGACATTGGAAGTACCATTCCAAATGTTACCGGTTTGGGTACCGGGATTTGCAATCACTTTCATATCTCCTCTGATATCCAGGCGCGATTGCGGCGCTTCTGTATTGAGCCCGATGTAGCCCGTTCTAGTACCCGAACTTTGCATAAAAAATGCGTTCTCCTGAAGAACCAGGCCGTCATCTATTACCTGCAATCGAAGATCGGTCGCCGAATTCGACCGCAAAAAGGCATACTTGCTCTGTTCCGGATCGATGTCAAACCCTACGACAGCGCGTCCTGCATTAATTGCAATGGAGGCCGCAGAATCGATATTTGAACCACCCAGCGGATCGAACCGCGCCACTACGTTGGCTGCCGATGGAAGGTCCAGGTTCGAAACCGCCTGCACATGTAATGTAGTCGGCGGGTTCGAATGGTTAATGCCCACATGGCCCGATTGTAGCACAACTGTGTGTGTGCTGTTTTGACCTTCCACGTCCAGGTTAGCTCCTGGCGTAATGGTGGTCGGATTCGATCCGATTTTTACCTGGGCCATTGCCGTCGTCGTCAAAGCTGTAACGGCAGCAAAAGAAATGGCAGATAGTAATTGTTTTGTTTTCATAATCTGTTTGTTTTTGAAATGGCAATCACAGGAACGACTGCGCATAAACCAGGATAAGGTAGCTGTTATGTAAGCTCTTAATCAATCTTCGTAACGGTCATGTATGCACGCCCGCAGGTACCGGTCCAGATCGGGTTCACCGGCGGATTGCCGTCGGTCTGCATGGTGTATCCTTCCAGCGAAATACCGTCGCCGGCATTTAATTTTCCGGTGTAAACCACAGATTGCCAGTCTCCGGCGGTGAGGCCCATTGGGCTGGTACCTTTGAAGATCGGGCCGCCGTTTTCTGAAACAACCCAAATCCTCGTCCAAAGTGTCACGCCCGCTCCCGTTGTGCTGATACACGACAAACCGACCTGCACCGAGTAGGTCCCGGCCACAGGAACGATAAACCGCTTGCTACCAGCATCCCAGTCAGCAGCTCCCAGTGTAGGAACAAGCGGAAGCCGCTGGTCTATCTGGTCGTGGGTAGTGAAGGTCGGAATCGTGGCCAGGCCCGTGATAGCACCGCTGAATGCTGTTACCGGAATCGCAAGTTCCGACTGGCTTTGCCAGGTTGCTACACCGTTCGCATCCGAGGTCAACACCTTTTTATCGCCTTGCGAACCGTCGGCGATGGTCAGTTTACCAGTAGTTTTGTGAATACTGATTTTCTTGGCAGGATCCGCACTCTCAACTTCGAGGTTGTTGTTCGGATCGATCGTCGTCGGATTGGAACCGATCTTTACCTGCCCAAAAGTGGCAGCACTTGTTGCCAGGGTCATGGTGATCGCCAGGGCTGAAAAGAGTCGAATTGCTTTCATGTAGTGATTTGTTTGTGAAACTTTGGTTGAGTTTGAAACAGAACAAACCTACTACCCCCGGATTATTTCAGCGTGTCGATATCAGAAATAGTTATCGTAGACTAAGCCCTACAAATTAGAATTTATACTACAATTCATCAAAAATAATTCGTATAGTCCACTTGTGCCTGTCCACAAAAATACGAGTGGAGCGCAATGCAAAAAGTCTGCATCCCGGCGGGATGCAGACTTTTTGAAATCTTTAAAATGTGCTATTTATTAACCCGCCCCGACATAACTCCGGATATCAAAAACATTAAAGCCCAATACCACGGGATTACCCGGTTCGGATTTGAACTGGATTGTCGTGGATCCGGGGCCGGTCGTGATGGTATTCGATACAGCCGTTGAAGTTATTGGGCAGTAAACCGGCCAGTCTCCCATTGCTACCAGGCTTTTGATGAGGGTTTGTTCCGTCTGAGTGAACTCGGCATCCGAAGTGAGTGTAAGTGCAATTCCGTCGGCGGCCAGTAGGGACCCTACCGCGTAGGTAAGGCTTCCCCCAGCTCCGAAATAGGTTTGCCAGTCGGTACTATCGATCCACGGCGGGGTCGATTGAGACGCCCATGCCTGGTGCAGTAACGCGGAATTATACCATTGTCCCGGCGTGACGGCTATCGTCGTGAAATGGTCGAATTGTATGGAAACAGTGATCCTGCTCAAAGCAAACTTCCGACTGATGTGAAACGCAGCTGAACTGCCTGTCCATATACCGAAATAGTTCGGATCGTCGCCCGGCACCCAGGAATTGGAAACATCCGGGTCTTCATTGGCTGAGTCGAAGAAGAAATTCGTCCCCGATGAAGCGCGTAATGTATTTTGAAGGTCTGAAAAAGAAGGCGAAAAGTCGGCGGGCTTCGCGTCGGGGCCTTCATAGGGCTCCAATACAGCCTGCGCGCCGCTGATCAGCAGCTGGGTGGCCAGATCGGAACGCCCGATATTGGCTACCGAGGGGGCATTCACCACTGCCCATTGAAACCACACAGTCGGCAAGGTATTGGCGGGCGGCGGAGGCGAAAGCGTTTTCAGATAAGCCTGCCATTGCGCATAAGTTTCAGCCCCGATGTCTTTCACAAAGGCGCTTTCCGGGAACGACAGCGCGTTCACTACGGCGGCATACTGGCTAAAAAACGTCGGCTGCTGATAGTACCAGCGATTGTATTTGAGCGTTGCGGGCGGTACTACGTTGAAACAGGCCCAGAAAGTCTGGTCGCTCACAGGCACACCCGGCGGTTGCAGCAACTGGAAATGTTGGACGGATAAGTTGAGACTGGCGGCCAACCGGTTATACCATCCGTCGGTAATGGTTGTCATCGCTTCGGCGGGCGTATCGTAGGTAGTTATCATATTGCTTCCTGAATGATGGTTTCCGGGCACACGGTAAAGTCAAAAGGGAGAAGGCTGGTTTCACCCAGCCTTCCATAGAAAACATTATACAGCAGCGAGGCTCTCGGCGGCAAATGCTTTGGCCGATTCGAAGAGCGAAATGCCCAGGCTCGAAGAGTGGCCTACAAACTCGCCAGCCGGCAATACGTTCACACCCAGCACCACAGGTACACCCGGAATGCTGCTGGTGGTGATGGTCATATTGCCCGCCTGGTTGAATTCAACGCGGTTGGTAGAAGTACTGCCGCTGTCGCCGGAATAGAATGGCCAGAAACCCGACGAGCCGCTGGAAGTAATCGTCTGCTGATCGACAGAAGAATACTTGGCATTGGACGTAACGGTAACGGACATACCCGACGCTACAATCACGTTCGCGGAGAAGTATTGCATGTTACCGTTCGGCCCGAATGTGTTGTTCCAGTTGATCGACGACTTGTCGCTCCATGGATTACCGGTTTGGTTGGCATATGCCAAGCCCATTGCCGAAGAATAGTACCATGCGCCCGGCGTGTTGGAAAACACCAGAATGTGTTCAAAACTGGCGTCTACCGTGATAGTGCTGGAAGCAAATTGCTCACTAAGCGTCGAAGTAGAGCTGCTACCGCCCCATAGGCCGAAGAAACCGGACTTCGAGCCGCCTGCCCAGGACGTGCTTACATCTTTGTTCATCGTACCGCTATTGAAATTGAAAGAGCGGGAAGGCGCGCTGGCCAGTTGGTTGACCATATCGGCGTAGTTCAGCTGCCAGTCGAAGTTAACCGGCAGGCCTTTTTCATTGGTATACACCAACGTGAGCTCATTCTGGGCCGTAGCAATCGGGTCGAGCAGAATGGCCGCATAATCCGAAGAACCGATATTGGCCACTTCCGGCGCGTTGAACATCGCCCAGTTTCTGAACATGGTCGGGATTTGATTCATGCTTGGCGCAGGTTGTGTTTGCACATACGCATGCCACGCGGCAAAGTTTTCTGCTCCGATGTCTGCTCTCACGTCGATCTGCCGCGAAGGTACCAGCGCAGAAAGCAAGCCTCTGTAATTATTATAAAACTGATTACCACCGCTGGCAACAAACTGGGCAGTCAATGTTTTGGGAGGGATATTGTTGTAGTACGCCCAGAAAGTCGGATTTGCGGCCGTGCCGCTGGCGATCGGAGGTGCTGGCTGAATGATCTGAAAAGAGTCCTGGCTCTGGCCCAATCCCTGGATCAAACCATTATACCAGCCGTTTTGTAAATCAAGAAAATTGCTCATTGTGACGTATGAATAATCCCCTGTTGTAAGACGGCAGGATCCGTCCCTGTAATCAATCCCCTTACAGGTAAGCCCGTTTTTTCAAGTGGTTGCTGAGCTCCACCGTACAAAAGCTTTTGCCTGACAAAGGTTCGTAGAAATAATTCTTCAAAAACGACTACAAACACGTGTTTTCAAAAACACGTGTTTACACCTGGTTGGAATGAAAAGGAATGAAAAGGGGCATAAAACACCCAGAATAGCCTGACAGAAGCCAGACTTTAATACACAATTACTTCTACATCAAAAATTACTTCCCGAGCCTTGCTTCGACTGTCGCCGCGATCCACTCCCGCACAATGCCGGGCAATATCTGCGTCGCCGCCTCCACAGCCTCCATATTCTTGAAAGTTGCGATCGCCCGGTCGTGTTCCCGCCATGCCAGCAAACCGGAAATATCCTGCACGATCCTTTCTTTCGGCTGGTCCTTCACCTTCGCCCCACGGTGAAAAACCAGCTGGATTTGCTTCGGAGGCTGAATTCTCATGGTAATTCTGTCTTCTGTCCCTACCGAATAGTTAGGGCCGTTCCATTTGATGTTTTCTTCCAACAATGCACTGGCGTCCAGAATAATTAGTCGCAGTGCCTCGATCTCCTGCCGGAGCGGATGGTGAAGTTCGTCCAGAAATTGGGTAACGTCTTTGTTAAGGGGCATTGGTCAGGTATTGATATATGATAAGAACCTATTCTATAAGCTTGCAAAACCGGATCGTATTCCCATCCGCGTCCGTAACGTAAAACTCCCTCCTGCCCCAGGTTTGATTCACCGGCCCCTGATGCACCGGCGACCCGGCACGACGCGAAATGTCCAGCCCGCGCGCCAGGTATTTCGCGAACAATGCATCCACATCCTCCACCCAGAAATAGACGACCGACCCAAACAGCCGCTCGCTCTCCGATGTGGTGATCTGCATATTCCAGCCGTCGCGACCCAGATCCACCACCGGTGAATCAACATGATCGTTCGGATCCGTCATCACGAAGTCCAGGACCTCGGTATAATGCTTGATGGCTTCGGCCATGTTTGAGACTTTGAATAATGGGACAATCATAGCGGTCATGGATTTTTTAGTTCAGCAGCACTTGAATATGGAGTATAATAACCTTAATATTATATTCAATTAAATTATATATAATCATGAATCACCCTTATTTTTTCCTATCATTCCTCCTGCTAACCACCTGCACTCTTACGAGCACTCAGGCGCAGGTACGCAAGTCTTCGTTGCCAGTTGACACCGGTGTTCTCTACGCCGATCAACCGATTGTATTATATGACATTCCGTCCAAGATCTCCCGACCGGAAACAGAAAAAGTATTCGGCGGAGTTGAACAACCACCTGAATTCCCAGGTGGAACCAAAGCAATGTACAAATTTATTGAAGCCAATCTTCGCTTGCCCTCTGAAGCGCAAAGCGCAGGAATTTCCGGCCGTGTTTTTACGATGTTTACAATTGAAATAACGGGCGAGATTACAAACGTTTCTGTGATAAAAGGCCTGGGATTTGGCTGCGACGAAGAAGCAGTTCGCCTGGTGCAGTTAATGCCCCGATGGAAACCGGGCAGAAAGTTAAGCCAAATTGCGAAGGTAAGATACGCACTACCAATCTCGTTTACGGCAAAATAATCGGCCGGAGGCGTGCTTCCGGCCGATTATCCGCCGAAATTCCGGCTTTTAAAGTGCCACCGTCTTCGTAGAAATCCCGATCCGGTTCAGGAAATTGATGTGGCTGATACAGACCATCATATCACCAATTTCGCTGGTTGTGAAATGCGTTTTCACAGTTTCATAGGTCGCATCGGCCACGCCGTCAATGGAAATGTGCGTGATTTCCTCTGTCAGTTGAAGGGCCGCTCGTTCACTTTCCGTGAACAGCGGGCTTTCCTTCCATGCTGAAAGCGCGAATATCCGTCGCGCCGATTCGCCGATTTGCACGGCTTCTGCGGTGTGGTAATCGATACAGTAAGCACATTTGTTGATCTGCGAAGCGCGGATCTTGATCAGCTCGATCAGCGTGCGGGGAATGGATGAAGCATAGATTCTTTTTTCAATGGCCGCCATATGGGTCCAATAGGATGGCTCCTCTTTCCAGACGTCCAGCCGATGTTTAACAACTTTTGACATGATTGACATAATTTTGTTTTGATATGACAAAATTCGCCAGTCGCGCAGAGGATCTTCTTAAACCAGTTTAAGAAACGAATTTCTTGCGGATTTCACTCAGATATTCCGGTGTAAAGCCCAGAAACGAGGCCAGCAGGTACTGCGGCACCCGCTGCATAAAAGCGGGATAACTCCTCCTGAAATCCTGGTAGAGTTCCTCCTTCGACAGTTCGTACGTCTTCCGTATCCGCATTTGGGAAGCGGCGTAGGCCCGCTGGAACATCAGGTGGAAGTACTCATTCAATTCAGGAAGCGCCGATAACATTTCGTGCTGTCTGGCGGCAGAGATGACGAATGCTTCGGTTGCTTCGACGGCGCGAATGGAAAATTGCGCCATACCGCCCTGCTGAAAGGCCATGAAATCGCTCGTCCACCAATTTTCCAACGCGAAATCGATGGTTTGCTCCACGCCGTTCCGGCGCAGGTAAAACAAATGCACGCAACCTTTCGCGATAAAGAACTTCTCATGGCACCGCTGCCCTTCTTGCAGCAACAGTTCCCTCTTTTTAAAAGCCCGTACTTCGAAAAAATCAACTATCGGGGCCAGTTTCTCAGGCTTTATGGAAGTGTATCCGGTAATATGGGTAATCAGTTGCTGCATCAATACTCGTCCGTTAGTATGGGGATAAAATTACGTCATTACACGGCCCATTCACTCACTTTTAACAAAGCCGGAAACGTTTTCTCCGGGCTTTGGCGTTCGTTCTGGAATGAAAATAGTAAATTCGCAACTGTCCGCCCTGACAAATCCCGGGCTTTAAGACTAAACTTCCTTAAAAATGAAATTTGTAATCCACGCGTTCGTCGCCGGCGCATCCCTGGTCCTTGCGCCATCCCTTTCGATCGCCCAGCAAGCTGCTACTGGTGCTCCCGTCGAAACCAAGAAACCCAATTCGGAATACAAGTCTGCATTTGCAGGCCAAACCCGCATCGGATCAGTCGTGACCAAAACCCCGTATGAAGGAAAAGTACTGACTTCTTCCCTGGAAAGACCGTGGGGGATCGCAGTATTGCCCGATGGCAGGTTCCTGGTGACGGAAAAAGGCGGCACCATGCGCATTGTGTCTGCAACCGGTGAAGTCGGAAAGCCCATCGACGGCGTCCCCAAAGTGAATAGCGACGGCCAGGGCGGCTTGCTCGGGATTACCCTCGACCCTGCTTTTGCCCAAAACAGAATGGTATACTGGGCTTTTTCGCAACCTCTCGAAGACGGCAATCTCACGGCCGTAGCCAAAGGCAAGCTTTCTGCGGACGGCACAAAGCTGGAAAATGTAAAAGTCATTTATCAGGCAACACCTGCCTATAAAGGTACGCTCCATTATGGCGGCCGTGTGAAATTTGCGAAAGATGGCAACCTGTTCGTATCCACCGGCGAACGTTCCGACCTCGTTACCCGCCCGCAAGCGCAGGATCTCAACTCCGGTTTGGGCAAGGTAATCCGCATTACCACCGAGGGAAAACCTGCCAAAGGAAACCCGTTTATTGGTAAGGAAGGCGCACGTCCTGAATTGTATTCTTACGGTCATCGCAACGTTCAGGGACTCGCGATCAACCCGGTTACCGGAGACTTGTGGGAAACCGAGTTCGGCCCGAGAGGTGGTGATGAGATCAACCGCATATTGCCCGGCAAAAACTACGGCTGGCCAACGATCACCTACGGTATCGAATACAGCGGCAAGCAAATCGGCGATGTGATTCAGCAAAAAGAGGGAATGGAACAACCGGTATATTACTATGATCCTGTTATTTCCCCGAGCGGTATCACTTTCTATGACGGCAAACAGATCCCTGAATGGAAAAACAACTTGTTCATTTCATCGCTCAGCGGTATGCACGTTTGCCGTATTGTACTCAAAGACAACAAAGTAGTAGGCGAAGAACGACTTCTTTCCGGCGAAAACCAACGTTTCCGCGACATTACCGAAGGTCATGACGGAGCACTTTACGCCGTTACCGATCAGGGAAGATTGTATAAAATAGGTAAGAAATAATGCGGCCGGCCAATCGGCCGGAGAACAGACAGAACGAATCCGTTACCTGCGATGTGACACTGAGCAGATAACGGATTTTTTATAGCTCATCCCAGGATATCCGCCGGTCCGTTCCAGTGAGCGCAGGTCTTTTTTCTTCAAAAAGAATTCCAAATTGTTGCATTAAATTGCCCGCATGAAGATCCTGATCATCGAAGACGAACCCGGCCTGGCCGAGAGCATCGGCGCCTACCTCACGGCGCAGGACTACCTGTGCGAGTATGCGGGCACGTGGGCGCAGGCACGCGAGAAAGTGGAGCTGTACCGGTACGACTGCATCCTGCTGGACCTCATGCTGCCGGGTGGCGACGGAATGGACATCCTGGAAACGCTCAAAAAGCAGGGCCAGCAAGATGGCGTGATCATGATTTCGGCCAAAGGCGATTATGAGACCAAGATCAGGGGCCTGCACGCAGGTGCCGACGACTACCTCGCTAAACCCTTTCACTTGCCTGAACTCGCCGCCCGTATTTACTCGGTGATCCGCCGGCGAAACTTTGCCAACCATAACCAGGTCGTTCAGAATGAATTGAAAGTCGATTTGCTGAGCAAAACGATCACCGTACATGGTCAGGCGGTGGTACTCACGAAAAAAGAGCTCGATCTTTTGCTATTCTTTATCGGAAATAAAAACCGGGTGATTGCCAAAAGCGCATTAGCCGAGCATTTGTCGGGCGACATTGCCGATATGTTCGATAACCACGACTTCGTGTACGCGCATGTGAAGAACCTGAAAAAGAAGCTCAGTGAGGCCGGGTATGGCAATTATCTCAAAACGATTTACGGAACCGGCTACAAATGGGAAGGATGAAAAAGCTGCTCGATCAGAGCCTGCGCCCGCTGGTGATCTACGCATTTACGGTGCTGGTAATCAGCATTCCGGTCTATTTCCTGATCATCGATTTGATTTGGGAAAACGAGCTGGACAAGCATCATTACGCCATCCGCGAAAAGCTAGAAAAACGCCTCACCCATCTTAATCTACCCGATACCGCGGTGGATAATATGATCACCGTTCTCGATAAAGTACAGCCCGGCTTCTCTTTCAACGAAACAGCAGCTCCCCGGCCCGACAGCCTTTATACCATTATCCGGTTCGACAGCTTCATGAACGACCGCGAACAATTCCGGTGCCTGACCACCGACATTCGCGTCAGCCATAAACTGTACCGTGTGCTGATCGAGACCAATATGGAGGAGGTCGACGAGACCATCCTGGCCATTGGCGGGGTGACGGTATTTTTCATCATGCTGCTGCTGGCGGGATTTATTTATCTCAACCGTAAAACCTCCCTGCGCATCTGGCAGCCGTTTTACGATACGCTGGCAGGCCTTCGCACCTTTCGCCTGGAAACCGGCAAGGCCGTGCCGCTACCCGTATCGGACGTGACGGAATTTGCCGACCTGAATGCCAGCCTGGATACCCTGATGCAAAGCAGCCTGGCATCGTACCGCCAGCAAAAGGAATTCACCGAAAATGCTTCGCACGAATTACAGACGCCACTGGCCATTGTCAAATCCCGCCTGGACATGCTCTTGCAGAGCCAATCGCTGGATGCCGGCCAAATGCGTATCGTCGAGCAAGTTTACCAGGCGATCAACCGCGTTTCCCGCATCAACAAGAACCTGCTTCTGCTGGCGCGTATTGAACATGCGCAGTTTGAAGAAAGGGAACAGATCCAGCTCGATGAAGTGCTCGTAGCCGTTGCGGAACAGTTTACCGACCGTTTCGAAAACAATGCATTGCATTACACCGAAAACATCAGTCCCTTTACCATTGAAGCGAACCCGGTACTGACCGAAATCCTGCTCACCAACCTGCTTGTGAATGCGGTGCGCTACACACCCGCGGGCGGGGAAGTGCAAGTACATTTGAGCGGCAACGTGCTTACAATTTCGAACACCGGCGCGGGGGCGTTGCAAATGGAGAACCTTTTCAGGCGGTTCGCACAGGCGTCGGGCGAGCATGCGGGCAGCGGGCTCGGGCTCGCGATCGCCCGCGAGATATGCGATCGTTATGGCTGGCTGATCGGCTATGATTTCACACAGGGTATGCACTGCTTTTTCGTCCGATTCTGAATTCGAAATTTCTTCCAAATCGGTTCTCATTTTTGCCATCAGATCATCAAAAGCAACGTCTGAATGGCCTTCAAAAGAATCCTCACCAGCCTCTGCCTCTTTCTAATCCTGTTCGAACTTAAAGCACAGGTAAGCAAAGTAACGCTCTCCGGCCAGGTGACTTCCGTGACAAGCGGACAGGCTCTCCCATTTGTCAATATTGTTCTTAAAACTGAAAAAGACAGCGCATTTGTAGCAGGTACCATCACCAACGAGCTCGGGCGGTTCAGTCTGCCCGACGTGAGGAACGGCCATTACCGAATTGAATGTGTATTGCTGGGGTACAAGGCATTGCATAAGCCCGTTACCGCGGGTACTCTGAGCCCCTACCTCGACCTCGGTGAATTCCGGATGGCCGAAGACTCTCAGAACTTGCAGGAAGTAACCGTCACCGGTCAGCAGGCCGAGGGTGTCGACGACAAGCTCGACCGGAAGATCTTCAACATTGGCCGCAATGTGAGCCAAAGCGGCGGGTCGGTATTGCAGGCACTGAAAAACCTGCCGGGCGTGACTGCGGGAGATGACGGCAAGGTACTTCTGCGCGGCAGCGACAAGGTAGCCATCCTGGTGGACGGTCGCCAGACTGCCCTCACCGGCTTCGGCAGCCAGACCAGCCTCGATAACATCCCGGCCTCGGCGATCGAGCGGATCGAGATCATTAATAACCCGTCGGCCCGCTACGACGCGAATGGTAATGCGGGGATCATCAATATTATTTATAAAAAGGAAAAACAGGAAGGTTTCAACGGGAAAATAGGCATGACCGCCGGGCTGGGCGCATTGTGGGTGCGGAAGGAAAACTTGCCCGATATCCGCCCGCAATACCGGAATACTCTCAAACTGAACCCTTCGCTCGCCCTGAATTACAAGAAAAGGAAGGCAAATGTGTTTTTCCAGGGCGATTACCTGCATACCCCAACCCTCAACAAGAACGAGTTTGTGAACCGGTACTACGACAGCGGAGATACCATCAGGCAGCAAACCAAGCGGAACCGCAGCACCAACGTGGTTACTGCTAAAACCGGGGCCGACTGGGCCTTCGATGAAAGCAATGCATTGTCGGTCTCCGCATTGTTCAGCAGCGAAAAGATCCTCGACCGCGGCGACGAACCGTTTTTTAACGCAAAACTGACCCAACGGAACCGGCTTTGGCAATTTTTGGAAGACGAATTGAAAACCACCGTAACCGCCAGCGCATCCTACCAGCACAAATACGCACAACCCGGACATCTGCTCAATATTAGCCTCAACTACACTTTCCACCGCGAAAACGAGCAGTACTTTTTCACCAACATCATGCCCGATTTCACAGGTAAAGACGCTTTCAAGCTGCTTTCGGATGAAAATGTGTTCGATTTCAATGCCGATTACATCCGTCCGCTGCGGTACGGAAGGCTGGAAGGCGGCTTGAAACTGCGCAGGCGGTTTATCCCAACGAATATGCAATTCTTCCCGGGCGTCGCCACGCCGGGCGTCGCCACGCCGGGCCTAAACTCCCCTATTGACAGCCTCGCCGGCGGCTGGGCCCATTACAAGGAGACGATCCCCGCTGTCTATGGCAATTACGTTTTTGAAAACAGGAATTTCGAGGTGGAAGCAGGCTTGCGGGTCGAGTATATCGACCTCCGTTACGACGTCAACCCGACCCACCCTACCTACCACTCCGATGGTTACACCTATGCAAAGCCGTTCCCCAACGTGCGGTTCGCTTATAAAATCGACGACCGCAATAAGGTATCGCTGTTCTACAACCGCCGCGTGGACAGGCCCAATGAGGTGGATATCCGTATTTTCCCGAAATACGACGATGCCGAGATCATTAAAATCGGTAACCCTGCCCTCAAACCGCAGTTTACCAGCTCCTGGGAGGCCGGCTACAAAACCAGCTGGAACAGCGGCTCGCTATATGCCGCACTTTACTGCAAGCAGATCAACGGAACCATTACACGCATCGGCACCATCGTACCGGGCAGTACTTTGATCTACAACATTTTCCAGAATGCCGGCAAGAGCTATAATGAGGGCGGGGAGCTGGTATTCCAGCAAGACCTCGCGCCCTGGTTTTCGGTAAACGTGAATGGTAATATTTATAAAAATACGGTCAATGCATTCTCGGTCGAAAACCTTTACCCTGTAAAATCCATTTACAGCGCCGCCAAACAAACGCTCACCTCCGGCAGCGCCAAAGTGAGCGCCGTGCTGAAAGGCAAGAAATCCGAGGTACAAGTGGTGACCATTTACCAGGCACCCGACATCGTACCGCAGGGCCGCACAGGTTACCGTTTCTCGGTAGATGCCGGCGCCAAGCGGCAGTTACCCAAAGGCGAAATCTTCATTAACGCTACCGACCTTTTCGGCACGCTGGTGATCCGCAAAACCGTGTATGGTGACGGCTTCCATTACAACAGCCGCGATTATTACGAGACCCAGCTAGTACGGGCCGGTTACAGTTTCAAATTTTAAAATTGCATACCCTATGCGCCTCCTCATCATTTTCCTCCTCTTTTCAACATCTTCTTTCGCACAGTCATTCCCACCCGTCGACAGCCTGCCCGTACGTAAGCCGCTGACTTTGCAACAGTTTTACGCACCCGCCTCGCTAATCATCGGCGGTCTCATCGCCAACGGACATTCGGAAGAGTCCATTAAGAACGAGCTCGCCGAAAGCAGGAATCGTCACATTCCGCGTTTCCACACGCATATCGATGATTACATGCAATTTTCACCTTTGGTAGTCGCCTATGGCCTCGATGCATTCGGTGTCAAATCCAAAACCGATGTGCTCAACCGCACAGCGATCCTTGTCAAAGGCGAAGCCATGGCGCTCACTACCGCGACTATCCTGAAATCGGCCACACATACCCTCCGCCCGGACGGGAGCACCTACAACTCCTTCCCGTCTGGGCATACCACCCAGGCATTCGCAGCGGCCACGTTTCTGAATGAAGAATACAAAGACCGTTATCCATGGATGCCCTATGCGTCGTACACCGTGGCGTCGTCTGTGGGCCTGCTGCGCGTGGCTAACAACCGGCATTACATCAGCGACGTCCTCGTGGGCGCGGGAATCGGGTATTTGTCGATGAAAGTCGCCTACTGGACGCACCGGTACAAATGGGGCAAACCCCGCGCCAAATCGCAACCGGTATATTGATTAGCCTAATTTCGCACCGGCCGGAACCATTCGGGACGTTTGACTTCGTCTGTCCAGAAAAGGGCGGCCTGTCCCCAGACTTGTCCGTCCGGGTTTCGCAGTTGCCACACCACTCCGTCGTAAATCATAAAACTGCGACCGTATTTATCGACCCTGGGGCCGGAATAGTTGTAAACAATGCCATCGCGCAAGACGATTGTCAGCATTCGCTGCCGCTCGGGTCTGTCCTGCTCGGAAGCGCTCAATCTGGACGGTATAGTAAGTATTTCCTCCTCGGTGTATTTAAATGAGGCCAGCGCGTGACCGTTGGCATATATAAAATGCGGGTCGGCGTCGGTATTATGTACCAGAATGCCATAAGGAGCTTCCTCATGGAGCCATTGGCAGACATCGCCAGCTTCGGGAGAAACATAGAGGGGCTGGCCGGATAGCTGTTGGAAATTTTCGCTTATCTGCCGGATCAGTGTATCTTTTTGTGTGCGGTTCATGTATTACAAATTTTTCAGCCGTGGATTTTTACCTAATAGCTGGTTGGGGTCAACCGGCACTTCGATAAGCAAGGACCTCACCGGCCCCTCCTCTAAGTGCCTGAGTATTTCGTCGAGGTTGCCCAGGTCGGGCGCGAGCCGTATCGCGCCCCAGTTGTTGGCCCGTGCAATCGCACAATAATCGACCGCATTAAGCCTCGAATGATAATGCGCCGTTCCGACATCTGGCAGAACCTTTCTCAGCCCCTGCTCCACGATGCCGAACGTCTCATTATTGAGCAGAAACACTACCAACCCGAGATGACTCACCTCGCCCATAGAGCCCGAAAACAGCCGGAAACAACCGTCCCCGGTGAATAAAAACACCTGCCGGCCCGGATCTGCCAGTTTAGCACCAATAGCAACCCCGAAGGCCCCGCCCATGGCTGAGCCACGGTACAGCGAAAAAAAGCGGATATTATTGTTGGGCCGCTGGGTCACATATTGGCGATCCTTATAAGCGAGGCACGTATCATCGATTCCAATGGAACCTTCGGGCCACCAGCAGTCGAGGCGTTGGTAGAGGACGGCCATATCGACGTACTCACCACCCGCGCGCGCAAAGGGCAGATCGTTTAAATCCCGGGGTGCCTTCTCCATCGGAATGTTGGCAAACGGGAGCTCGGCCGCGGCATCGGTCAAAGTTTGCAGCCACCAGTCCAACGGACCATTCACCTGATAATAACGCCCTTCCACGACATGTTGCAAACTATTGCCAACCAATCCGTAAGCCTGCGGGATATTGCTGAAATGAAATGTAGCGGAAGCAGAAATCTTCTTGAAATTGACCGTGTATTCGTCAGGACACGCCCCGATCACCAGCAAAACATCGTGCTCGCCCAACGAATTATACAGCGAAATAGCCCTGTCATTACCTCCGAAAGAAATATAGCCATAGCCATAAAGGTTATCGCGGCTGATGGCATTAGCACCATTGATACTCCATATGGTAGCTGCCCCGAGCGTCTCGCTGAGCCGGGTCGTGAGATCGGCAGCGTACTGGTAACGCGCCATTTCCTCGCCAACCAACAGAACCACACGTTTCCCCTCCGTCTCCCTCCGGAATGCCGTCAGAAAAGCCTCTGTGGAATCATTCTCCCTGGCACGGATATCGGGGATGGCGGGAAGGAGTCCCGAATCCATTTGAGAAATATTGAGCCCTTCATTGTCCAGTACCAGCACGACCGGCTTGGAGCGGTCGAGCTGTTCTTTCGCGAGCAACAGCTGTCGATGTAAAGTCGTCCTGTCGTCCAGTACAAAGACGGATTCAGGCAGTTCGGCCCGGAGTTGCAAAACCATATTGCTGCCATATTCCGTCGTGTCCTGCAATGGAGAAAATCCGGCGGTACTTCCGTTCGATACCGGTATAATATATACGGCGGAAATATCATGAAGTTTGGCGTCACTCAATCCGCAGCATATAAGCTTCGTAGCAGCCCCGGTTGTCGCAACCGATGCCGCGATCCTGCCGCTACCCGAATAATGTCCCAATGGAACAAAGCCCGCAGTATACTCGCCGATGGTCAGGAAGGAGGGCGCTCCGGTATCGGCCTGATCGAGCGGTTCCAGGTGTTTGAGCAGATGGATCACTCCTCCACCGTTCACTCCGGCATACAATCGAATGCCCCAGTTGCTTAATGTTGTAATAATGATCTGATAGCTGTCCGGATTATACTGTTCGTCCGGTTCAATGATACAGGACGCCGATTCGCGCGCTTCAAGGCCCATGATGTTGTAGTTGTTGAGTAAATGATCTGAAATGACTGTCTGTCTGATGTTGCGGCGATGTCTCAAAAGTAACCATTAAATTAGAATTAGTTTGCCAAATGCCTCATATTTTGTAGTAGATATTAATCTATAAAATAGAATAAATTCTATAAAACAAATATATAAAGCCCTTCGCCCGCGCCACTACCGGTGGCAGCCCTCCATGCGGCCAAAAGTAGCGAACAAGAGTTGATACCGACCCTACGATAACCGGACTGCATCCAGTGCTCAGTAATATGCTATTTTTATGTCCTTCGAAATGGCTAAGAATCTGATAACGAGTTTGGAATTACTGAGAATCTTTCCTATCGTTGATGCAAAAATGCGAACAATTCATTTTCACCATATCTGCTATTTTATGATCAATTCGCTTCTATTGAGACCTTTTGGATTACAAGTATCCCGAATCAAAAAGGAGGAAAAATTTACGGATGATGAAATCTTCCTGGCTTTGTACGAACAATGCAGGCCGTACACTATGACGTCCATAGAACGCATGTACGCCTTGTTCAACGCCGTGAAATATGTGGTGAAAAATAATATTCCCGGCGACTTTGTGGAATGCGGCGTTTGGCGTGGGGGAAGCTCGATGATGACCGCCCTTACCCTGCTGCACCTGCGCAGCACCGACAGGCAACTGTTCCTCTACGATACCTTTGAAGGGATGTCGGAACCCACCGAGCATGACAGGACTTTCCGCGGTGAAGACGCCGACCTGCTGCTAAAAAAGGGCGCCAACCATAAAGAAACATCGGTATGGTGCCTTGCAGACATTACCGACGTGAAACAAAACATGAATATCACCAAATACCCTTCCGCAAACATCCATTATGTAAAGGGGAAGGTTGAAGATACAATCCCTTCCACATTGCCGGCCAATGGCATTGCATTGCTCCGTCTCGATACCGACTGGTACGAATCCACCGCGCATGAGTTGCTACACCTCTATCCCCTGCTGGCCGTCTCCGGCGTGCTGATCATTGATGATTATGGTCATTGGGACGGCTGCAAAAAAGCCGTAGACGAATATTTTGCGGACAAACCGCTTCTGTTGAATAGAATCGACTACACGGGCAGAATTGCGGTGAAATCGCAATCACTTTGAAATACCTGCGAAAATCCGGTCGGTACAAGCGTTGGAGACCCGTTACAATCCCGCGAAAACTGACTGGATTTTTGCTTCCATCGAACGGGCACTGAAATTCGCGACAATCGTCTGCCTTGCCGCAACGCCCAGCCTGCGCCTGAGAGCGCGATCGCGAATCAGCGTTTCAAGCGCCTCCGCCAAGCCCTCGTTGTCCCTTTCCTTAACGAGCAAGCCATTTGCCCCATCCTGAATCGCCTGCGGGATACCCGCATGATACGTGGACACGACCGGCTTTTCCATACTCATCGCTTCCAGAATGGAATTCGGCAGGCCTTCCATATCTCCCCTGGCATCGGTCCGGCTGTTGAGTACGTAAATGTCGGCATCTTTCATATGTTCGTTGACTTCATTATGCGGCTTGGAGCCCAGCAGCGATACTTTGTCGCTTAAATTCAACCGATCGACGAGCTCCCTGCACAGCGGCATCTCCGGGCCGTCACCGATGATACGCAGTTCCAGGTTGTCGTGCCGGTCGCAAAGTGTGCTGAATGCTGTAATTAAATCCGGCACCCCCTTTTTGGCGACGAGGCGGCCTACATGCTGAATCACGATCTTGCTACGCTCCGGCGTTTCCGCAGGAATGAATTTCTGCTCGTCGGTACCGTAAGGAATCAGGTGTACCTTGCTGCTGAACTTACTCAGGCCGAGTGTGTCCACAAAATGCGGGCTTACGATAATGACTGCCTTTGCATATTCGATCACCTCCTGAATACCGCAGGCATATGCCGGGACGTTCAGCATTGCCGGGGCCGCGTCGATTCCATGGAAACTAACGACCATCGGGATACCCAACTTTTTCGCCACTGGCAGCAGTTCGATCCCGGAAGTTCCGAAATGGGTATGGATCGCATCGATCCTACCGTTTCGCAGCAAATCCGAAACCCATAACCGGTTTTGAAAGCTCAGCCTGTGCATTTTCCTTGTCAACACGCGTAATACTTTCGTAATCAGCATATCGAACAGGCCCTGGTATCGGGCCAGAAGATTTTTTTCTACATCGGTTGGGAACTTGTCTTCATGCTCGTAGCGATAGGCGAGCAGCGTTACATGGTGATACCGCGACAAGCCGACTACCTGGCGATGCACAAACGTTTCACTCAGCGGAAAAAATGATTCATTGAATACCAGAATGTTCATAGCTCCAAAAATACGGCCGTATGCCGATCGACTAGTGTGTAAACAAAATACGAACAAATTTAAACACTTCCGATTGATGTTAGCGAGCCGTTTGATCACCCAAACCTGCCGTTCGCTTTGCAATGGTGAGATAAACAATGGCTGGCATGCAATTCGCTCGAAAAGAGTTATAACTTGCAACATCGCTAGCCGGGCCGAACGATTCGGGCATTAGCTAACAACCTATATACTAAAACACTATACTTTTATTTTGGCATGACTGAAAGAGAACCAGGAGTCGAACGCTTGTATCCATCGATATTCGGACGAATGGCAACCCGCTATTACTATCTTCGCCAACTTCGTCAGGCTATTGAGGATGTCATTCAGGAATTTGTGGCGCGCGATTCGCGAAGTTTAACTTTGGCCGACTATGGCTGTGGAAACCGGCCTTACGAGTCGTTGGTGGCCCCCTACGTTCACAAGTACATCGGGATCGACCTACCCGGGAACAAGGTGGCTGATATTCTGATTTCTCCTGAGGGGCGAATCGAACTCCCGGATGAAACGCTGGATGTCGTGTTGTCCACCCAGGCACTCGAACACGTTGTCAATCCGGCAGAATATCTAAAAGAAGCCCTGAGGGTACTCAAAACCGACGGACAATTGATCCTGAGCACGCATGGCTACTGGATGTTCCACCCCGACCCTACCGATTTCTGGCGATGGACTTCCACCGGCCTGAAAAAAGTTGTCACCGATGCAGGGTTTGAAGTAATCCACTTCCGGGGGATCATCGGCCGGTCCGCCATGGGCCTTCAACTCTTCCAGGATGGCTTCACATTTGCTCTACCTCCGTTCTTACGACCCGTACTGGCGATCCTGTTTCAACCTCTTATTTACCTGTTCGATCAGATACCCTCGCAAGGCGGCAAGGATAAAGATGCCTGTACTTATATTCTTGTGGCGAAAAAAAACGCTCCGAAAGGCTAGTGACTTATTTCTCAGTCCTGAGGGGACGTGTAATGAAACTTACAGAAAATGCGGGTTGATCAGGAAATCAAGAGGGGGACTTTTTTTGTTTTTCTTTCTAAATATAGCAGCATACTCATCGGGCTGGTAATCAATTCAATACTGGCCCGATTTTTATCCCCTGACGAATACGGTGTCGTGGGTGTCGTCACCGTATTCATTACTTTTTTCAGCATCCTCGGCGACATCGGCGTAGGATCGGCGATCGTTCAAAACCGGGATCTTACGCGAAAGGACATTTCCGATATTTTCAAAATCAACATATTACTAAGTGCCTGTCTCGGACTGGCATTCTACCTGCTTTCTTACGGCATTGCCTGGTTTTACGAAAGCGACGTCTACATCAGGATCGGCCAGCTCCTCTCTGTCAGCGTGTTTTTCAGCTCTTTATCGGGCGTTCCAAGAAGCCTGTTAATGCGGGAGAAATCGTTCAAATTGTTGGGCGGGATAGAAATCATAACCAGCGTTACCACGGGAATCCTGGTCGTATTCCTTGCCATGAAAGGTTACAGCTATTATTCGATCATCTGGCGTTCGATCCTCTCGAATCTGATAATCTGCATAATGTACTTTTATTTTTCAAGACTGAGGCTCCTGGAAGGTTTCAGCTTCGGTGGTTTCAGAAAGATAGCGAGGTATTCGGGTTTTCAATTTGCGTTCAATATCATTAACTACTTTTCCCGCAATCTCGACAACATCCTGATCGGTAAGTTTATGGGCAACCAGAACCTCGGAATTTACAGCCAGTCCTACCAGCTCATGATGTACCCGGTCGCGAACCTTACGCATGTGATCACCCCCGTGCTCCACCCCGTGCTCGCAAGATTTGTCGATCAGCCGAAAATCATTTTTGAAGAATACCTGAAAGTAGTGAATATCCTGGCGATGCTGGGAATCCCCATTTCAATATTCGTTTTCTTTTCATCCAAAGAGATTGTCTATCTTGTACTGGGCTCCAAATGGACAGACGTTGCGCCCGTCCTGCAAGTATTCGGTGCCTCCATCTGGCTTCAAATGGTCAATTCAAGTGGCGGTGCTATTTTCCAATCTATGGGCCGGACGGATATGCTGTTCAAAATGGGCATACTCAGCACTTTCACCACCATTTCGGCGACGCTCCTTGGAATTCTTTATTTTGAATCGCTGACTATGACCGCCCTGTGCATTTCGGTGGCCATTGCCACCAATTTCATCATTGTATATTACGTTCTGATCAACAGGATTTTAGGCAGCAGTTTCACCCGGTTTCTGAAAGTAATTGCAAAGCACAGCACGCTGGGTGTCGCACTTGTCATACTACTTTACTTGGTGCAGGTTTTCGGCGATTCTAAGGAGGACAATGCCGGCCTCATCTATCTGTTCGTGATCAAATTGTCCATTCTGGGCATAACTTTCCTTGCATTTCACTTTGAAATGGTTATGGGTTTGGCCAGAAAGGTTTTCTCTACCGTAGCGTTAAAGATCAGGCCGTAGGCCTGAGAACCGACTGTACCCGCTCCGATTTCCGTACACCCTTGTCTTTCAGCATTTGACTGATCTGGCCCGCCATGTAAATCGATGCTTCGATTTCCGCTTTGCGAATGGCGACGCTTTCGATGTTGAAGCCAAATGGTATGGAACGTTCCATACAGAATGCCGTGAGCTCGGAAGCTATGTCGAGGCAGATATTGACCGATCGTTCCAGAATATCTTCGGAACTCCTGAGATCCTCCTTTAATTCCTCCGGCACATTGATACCCAGCCAATCCATAAACTGCAACGTTTTTTCAGAGCCGCAGGCAGTGATCGTGAAAATAATCGTCGGCGGGGTTATTTGCTCGCGGTCGCAACGCAGCGCCAGGTCTTCGATCACCTGCCTGGCGTATTCGAGGTTAAATACACATTGGGAAATGAAATACGATACCCCGCATTCCATCTTATCCAGAATCCGCGTATCCTCGTCTTGCAAGATCTTATGGCGCTCCGGAATCGTCACTGCACCGATTACCGATGTTTCCTCATTCTTGCGCCAGATTTTATAAGCGTCGGGCAGGCTCGTTTTCACAGGAAAGTCCGGCGCGGGCACTCCTACAAACACAGGATAGAAATGCTGCTCGTTCAATGCTTCCAGCCATTCCGACAGCTCCTCCGCCGAAAATTTGCCGGCGGGACGATAGATGATTTTGGGGACGTCCAGACTACCGAGGTATTCCGAGGCGAAATGCAGCGGGTCGAGCGAATTCAGGAACGGAAACGGCCTTTCTTCCTTCGTACGGGCCGATTCATCCTGCACATCATATACCACCAATGCATCAATATCCAGGGTAGCCAATCGCTCGATGGTCTTTTGAGCGATTTCGGCCACGCGTTCAACAGTTGTGTCGGCTTTGGGTGGCGTGATGCCGTAAAGCACCACTCCTGATTCTCGGGATTTGATCTTGTTCAGAAACATGACTTACTTAATGGGCATCCTGCCGCTTCTCTTAAAAGAATATCTGCAACATGGACGTCGTCCTGCGGTTACCTGTACCTCTTTCGTCCATTCTTCAAACTAAACATCATTTTCCGGATTTATTACTACCGGATTTCCCAGTTGCCTATTTTTTTTATTATTCAGCATTCCGATCGCGCCACCCACGATCATGAAAGCACTTCAAGCATTCGGATTGATGGCAGGCTTTAATGGCCACCCGCCTCAAAAAGTATACGTTCTTTAATGGTACCGCCGACAACCGATAGAGGATTGTAACTGAAGGGGGATTTTAGCAGTAGCAGACGAAAGATCGCTACTGCTTTTTTTCTAAGTCTTCGAACGACACAAAAATGTGCGGATTCGCCCCGACAGAAAGGTATATACCGGCCATGTATTGCTTAGTAAACCGAATCAATACACTACAAGTCATGGCTAACAGACGTGAATTTTTGAAAACTACCGCAGCAGGCTCGCTAGGGATCGCCATCGGCGGAACCGCTATGGGTTTCAGTGCGAAAAGCTACAACCGCATTGTGGGCGCCAACGACCTCATCCGCGTGGCGACGATCGGGGTCAATAGCCGGGGCAAAGGCATGAGCGGCACCTTTGCGGGGCAGAAAAATACCGAAGTAGGTACCGTTTGCGATGTAGACGAGCGGGCCATCCCGAAAGCCATCCAGACTGTGATGGAGGCCAGACAAACCGCCAAACCCAAATCCGAAAAAGACTGCCGCAAGGTTCTCGAAGACAAATCCATTGACGCCATATATATCGCCACGCCGGATCACTGGCACGCGCCACTGACGATTATGGGCTGCCAGGCCGGCAAACACGTGTATGTAGAGAAGCCATTGAGCCACAACCCGCGCGAAGGCGAACTCGCGATCGAGGCTGCGCGTAAATACAAGCGCGTGGTACAGATGGGCGCGCAGCGCAGGTCTGCGCCTGTGCTCACGGAAGGCATCAAACAGCTGCATCAGGGCATTATCGGGCGTGTCTATCTGGCCAAAACATGGTATACCAATAAAAGGAAGGCCACTTACCTGAAACCCGGCACCGTCCCCTCCTGGCTCGACTATGAGCTTTGGCAGGGTCCCGCGCCACGCATGCCCTACAAGGAGGGCCTGATCCATTACGACTGGCACTGGTTCTGGCATTGGGGGACCGGCGAAGCGCTCAACAACGGCACTCATGAAGTGGATGTGGCACGCTGGGGCCTGGGCGTGGACTTCCCAACGCGCGTCAGCTCAGTGGGCGGCCGGTACGAGTTCAAGGACGATTGGGAAACTCCCGATACGCAGATCATCACAATGGATTATCCAGGCCGTATTTCACTGTTGTGGGAATCGAGGAGCTCTAATGGCCGCAAAATCGAGGGGCAGGACCGGGGCATCATATTTTACGGCGAAAACGGCAGCCTCGACACCGGCGGCGACGCCTACAAGGTGTATGATCTCGACGGCAAGCTCATCAAAGAAGTAAACTCTCCCACCGAGGAAGCCGGCGTGCAGGGGCGGAACCTGGTCAGCCCGAGCGTGGGCATGGACAACCTCCACGTAGCCGATTTCCTGGACGCGATCCGCAACAATCGCAAACCGAATTGCGACGTGGAGCTGGGTTACAGGAGCGTTGTTGCGATGCAGCTCGGCAACATCGCCTGGCGGGTAGGCCGCGACCTGAAAATCGATCCGAAAAATGGGCATATTATTGGGGACAAGGAGGCGGAAAAACTCTGGTCACGCGAGTACGCGAAGGGCTGGGATCCGATCGTCTAGCTGTTCAGTCCCTGCAAATACGCATTTGCAGGGACTCATTCTTCCTTGGCTGCTGCGCGATTATCCCACAGGCGACAACTTCCTGTCCACGGATAATCGCCCGCTACCCTGCACGATAACTGCCAACGCCAGCCCGATCACCAGCAAATGGTATTCATAGCCCTCGCCCTGCTGGTTACCGAACCAGTTCATGAAGAAACCGTTCTGCACGTGCTGCCCTACGAAAATGATGCCGGCAAACAGCCCGATAATAGCCACCGACCAAAGCCGCGAGGCGAAGCCGACGATCAATGCAATCGCACCTGCAAACTCAATCAGGATCACCAGGAAGCTGACCAGCCAGGGTATTTGAAGGGTTTCGGTAAAAAACTGCATTTCACCGTCGAAGCCAGGGCCACCGAACCAGCCCAGTACTTTTTGTGCGCCATGCGGGAAGAGGATTACGCCTATGGTCAGCCGGAGGATAAGGCCGGTCCAGTCGTTGTTCGTTTTAAAAATCATTGCTTTCATTACATTGTCAATTGTTGTTTGAGACAGCAAAGGACCGGAAAGCGGCGGTCGAAAAAATTAAAGTAGTTGAAGAAATCAGCCCTCCATCAATTTTTTGCGGAGCATACTGAGAAACACAGGCGTAATGCCGAGGTAAGCAGCGATTTGCTTTTGCGGAATGCGCTGCCCGAATGCCGGGTACTTGCGGATGAACTCCCCATACCGCCCCGCGGCGTCCAGCGAAAGCGACTGATCGATCCGCTCCATATGGGCGATGAATGCATTTTGCAGGAGTATCCTAAAAAAGCGCTCCATTTTGGGCACCTCCTCGTAAAGCTGGTCGAGGTCCGGCTTCGTAATTTGCAGCAGCTCGGTATCCTCCAGTGCTTCGATGTGATAACGACTTTCCCGGCCCGTCAGAAAGCTGAGCAAATCGCCTACCCACCAGCCTTCGATCCCGAACATCAAAATATGCTCAAACCCGTTTTCATCAAGCGAATACACTTTGACACACCCTTTTATAATGAAATTCTCCGACCTGCATACCTCGCCCTGTCGCAAAAGAAATGCCTTTCGCTTCAACACTTTCGGTTGGAACAAGGATAGCAATAACTTCTCCTCGCTCGCATCGAGCTGAACATGGTTTCCGATATTTTGAAGTAACAAGCTGGTATTCATCCAGGGCATTCGTTTGCTGCCTAAAACTAGCTCTTTTGAGGCTTCCCGTCAAATACAAGGCTTTGATTGTCAAAGCAGCACTTAACCCAAAGAAGTATACATCTGACGCTCAATACTTTTATCATAAATTCATCAACTCCCCATTCCATGAGGCCGTTCATCGCCATTATAATATTCGCGGCGCTTGCCTGCATGCCCCTGTTTGCGCAAACTTCCGACAATGCGGAAATTCAGTGGATGTACGATGAAGACCAGTCCGCCCGAAAAGTCGCCAACATCAACTGGACCGAGCTGAACAAGGCTGACGCGCTAAGACGCCGGAGAGTTGACGAACTGCTGGATTCCAGCAAAGTCCGCACCGGACAAGATTTTTACCGGAGCGCCATGATCTTCCAGCACGGCACCGATACCCTCGCATCGGCCAAAGCCATCAAATTAATGAAGCAAGCCCTTGATCTGGATAGCACCGTGAACAGATGGCTACTCGCCGCCGCCATCGACCGGCACCTGATGCGAAAAGGAATGCCGCAGATTTATGGTACGCAGTATATCATGATGGGCCAGAATGGGAAATGGCAGCGTTATCAGATTGATACGACGAAGGTTACCGACCAGGAACGCCGGGCTTATCATGTCGAAACACTGGCAGAGCAGCTCGTAAAGGAACGCCGGATGAACCTGCGTCCGATTCTCGAATACCACCAAACAAGCAAATCGACCGATGAAACGGCAGCATTTATACGAGCGGAAGTTCAAAAAGGGGCAAGCTCATTGTACGATGTAAGTGAGGCAGCCATCAATTCATTCGGATATAAATTAATGGATAGCCTTTCGGAAGCCGTCAAAATATTCAAGCTGAATACGGAGCTTTACCCGACGGGCTTCAACACTTTCGACAGTTATGGCGAATGCCTCTTAAAGTTAGACCGGAAAAAAGAGGCGATCGCAGCCTATCAGAAATCACTTTCCCTCAATCCTCGGAATACCAATGCCAGGTCTGCCCTTGCAACCCTCCAGACCAGGTGATACCACGCTCCCAGCCCACGCCCTGCTACCCAGCATATTGACCTCCCGGCACCTCTGTCCAGGGTGCATTTTAATCTTAATTTAAGGCGATTTTAACGGCGTTTAAATCTGCACAGGCCTTTTTTGGACTATATTTTTTAAAAATATTAATATCCCCCCTCCCCCTGACATCAAACCGAATTACGCCTGCTGAGCGGCATTAGGCGCAGGCATTGCCATGTTCGGAAATTACTAAAACCTGAAATTATTACTAAACCTGTTTGAAAATCATGACAAATATCCGCTCCCCGTCGCGCCCGTTCGGACGCCCCTCCACCCATTTTTTACACAAAACGCTTAATAAACACTAACTAATTTCTACATGAAAAGTTATGTACAACCGCCCGTCCTGCGGTCGGGATGGATTATGAAAGTAATCCTGCTAAACCTATTGCTCCTGATCTCGCTGTGCCCGCACGCCCGCGCAGCTACCGACAAGAAAATCACCGGTAAGGTAGTGGACTCCAAAGACTCCTCCCCGCTTCCCGGCGTGAATGTGCTCATCAAAGGGACCGGTATCGGTACTTCGACAGATGCTTCCGGAAATTTCGAAATCAATGTCCCCAATGAATCCAGCATACTGGTATTCAGCTTTGTAGGGTTTTCCAGCCAGGAAATCACCGTGGGCAACCGGTCGGTGATTGACGTAAACCTGGTTACCGATGCGAAGGCTTTAACAGAAGTGGTCGTGATCGGGTACGGTACCGTCCGTAAATCCGACCTGACCGGCGCGGTGGCGACCATTAAAGGCGAGCAGCTGGTCGACAAGCCGGTACCAAACGTTTCCCAGGCGCTGCAAGGTAAAATTGCGGGCGTCGAGGTGAGCGTCAACAGTAATGCGCCCGGTGCCGCGGCCAAGGTGCGCGTGCGGGGTATCGGCTCCATCAACTCCAACATCGACCCGCTCTACGTTGTGGATGGGGTGATCGGCGTAGATGGAAACTCCATCAACCCGAACGACATCGCCTCTCTGGAAGTCCTTAAAGACGCCTCGTCCACGGCCATTTACGGTGCCAGGGGTGCCAATGGGGTGATCATGATCACAACCAAACGCGGCCGTGCGGGAACTATGAAGGTTTCCTATGATGGAAATGTGAACATCAGCGAGCTGTACCGCCACGTGAAAACCCTGATTGCGACGAATTTGTGAAGGTTTACAACGAAGCCTACGCCAACGGCACCAAATTCGACCCGGCCGGCGGGACCTGGGCGCCTCCCGCGGCCCTCAACCACGCCAACTTTCCGCTCCTGTTCGATGCCAATGATAAGCCGTTGTACAATACCAACTGGGAAAAAGAGGTTTACAAACCGGCCACCTCGACTAACCATTCGCTTAATTTCCAGGGAGGTAATGACAAAACGCTATTCAGTTTGTCGCTGGGTTATCTCAACCAGAATGGTCTGATGGCAACTTCCGCTTTCAAGCGCTACAACCTCCGGTTCACGGTGGATACCGATATCAACAAATGGTTGAAAGTGGGTGGAAGCCTGTCGCTGATCAACAGCAGGCAGCGCATGGTGTCCGACGGCAACGGCGGCTTGAACGTGCCCCGCATGGTATCCGAAGAAGTGCCGATCCTGCCGGTGAAATATCCGGATGGCACCTGGGCCGGCAACAACGACATCGCCGGCCTGGAAGGCGGCCCGAATCCCGTGAATATCGCCCACAACCGGTACACGATCAATAATACGCTCCAATCCCTCGGCAATACCTATTTGCTTTTCCACATTGCCAAGGACCTGGATTTCAAAACCGACCTCGGATTTAACCTCCAATCACAGAAAAACAACTTCTTCTCCTCCCAGAACCTGGCGCATATGTCGGCCGACCAGGGTGGTGTGGCCAACATCCGGGGTTACCTGAACACCTACTGGCAGTCGGAGAACTACCTGACCTGGAACAAAACCATCAACCAGCGCCACCGCATTACCGCATTGCTCGGGGCATCGTGGCAGCAGTACAACCAGGAGACCGATTTTGTTGAAACGCAGAACTTTATCGACGATATTTTTCAATGGCATACACTCGGCTCCGGCTCTGTAAGAAGCTCCTCTACCTCGGCCGATTACAAATGGGCTATGAATTCGTACTTCGCCCGCGCGACTTATAACCTCGACGAGAAATACCTCTTCACAGCGACAGGCCGCTACGATGGTTCATCGAAATTCGGTGCGAACAACAAATATGCATTCTTCCCGTCGGTAGGTGCCGCATGGCGTGTGTCGGAAGAAGGTTTCCTGAAAGGCAACAAGACGATCACTAATTTGAAAGTACGCGCGAGCTACGGGCTTTCGGGCAACCAGGAAATAGGTCAGTACCAATCCATTGCACAGATCCAGCCGGGTACCACCAACGCCACCAGCACGGTGCTGAACGGCGCATTGCAATCGACCTTATTGCCGAGCTATCTGGGTAACCCTAATCTGAAATGGGAAAGGTCTTTGCAGTTCGACGCCGGTGTCGAGTTGGGTATCCGGGAGAATATCGACCTGACGGTGGATTATTACAACCGCGTCACCAAAGACCTGCTGCTCCAGGCGCCGATCCCATGGTCCGCCGGTGAAGTGAATGCGAATGTGTACCAAAACGTGGGTTCAGTGAGAAACTCCGGTTTTGAAGTGAGCTTGAATACGACGAACATCGAGACAAAGAACTTCTCCTGGACTACCAACTTCATATTTGCGACCAATGCGAACAAGATCCTGAAACTTAACCGCGGCAATGCCGATATTTTCCCCGGCCCGAACTTCCTTGGCCAGACCAACATCCTGCGCGTAGGCGAGCCGATCGGGTCGTTGTACGGCATGACACGGATCGGAACTTACAGCACCGACGAGGCAGCTCTCGCCGCCGAACATAACCTGAAACCAGGCGACAGAAAGTACATTTACAATGCCGACGGAAGCAATTATTACAGCATTATCGGCCGTACCACGCCCAAATGGACCGGCAGCTTCAATAGTACCATGAAGTATAAAGGCTGGGATTTCTCTTTCAATATCCGTTTTGTGGAGGGCTTGAATACCGCGGCTACGTTCAAGCACTCGGTGGAAGACAGGCAGACCATTGCAAACAGCCTTGCTACCGTGCTGGATGCCTGGACGCCCGACCACCAGAACACGATGATCTCACAGGTGCGTAACTACAAATTCGCGCAGGATTCGCATTTCGATACCTGGTGGGTGGAAAACGGCTCGTTCATCCGCGGCCAGAACTTTATGCTGGGTTATTCATTCAACGACCCTGTCCTTGAAAAACTGAGAATCGACCGTCTGCGCCTGTATGCAAGTGTTCAAAATCTGTTCGTGATTACGAAGTACACTGGTTACGACCCTGAGGTGGACACCTTCAACTCCGGCTACGGCGCTAATACCGCCTTCTCGCAAAACCTGGATTTCTTCGCCAACCCCCGTCCGCGGGTTTGGAACCTGGGCCTGACACTTACTTTTTAAACCGCAACTACAAAAGATATGAAAGTGCTGAAAAATATGATACTGGCAGCATCACTGCTAACCTTAGGCTCCTGCTCGGATTTCCTCGAAGAAACTCCGACGGGCTTCCTAACACCGGAATCAGAGGCATCCAGCAGCAAAGTGGCCCGGGCTTACGCAAATTCCGCATATGTCAACTTGCAGGGATTGCTGGCAGGCCAACCGGCCTCCTACGGCGGTAATACTTACAACCTGCTCGAATTCATGACCGGGAAGGCGAATAGTGATCTCGGCCAGACCGGATTCGTGAACTACCAGAACCTGAGTTACACCAATACTTCTTTTTATTTCGACACCTGGTGGCAGCAAATGTACCTCGGGATAGGAGCCTGTAACCTGGCTCTACAAAGTATTCCTGGCATCAACGCAGCCGGGCTTACCGACGAAGCGAAGAACAACATGCTGGCGGAAGTCCACACGCTGAGAGCGTTGTACTACTTCTACCTGGTGCGGATGTACGGCGCTGTCCCTGCGGTAACGGCCACACCGACCAACCTCGACCTGAATATCGCGAGAACGCCTGCGAAGGACATTTACGACAAGATCATCATCCCCGACCTACTCGCGGCCGAAGCATCTACATTACCCTGGTCGAACACAACCGGAAATGTATCCATGTCAGCCGTTGAATCGATCCTGGCGGATGTGTACCTCACCTACGCGGGCGCGGCGATCAACGGCGGCCAGCAATATTATGCGGAATCGGCGAAGCGGTCGCTGAATGTGATCCAGAAGGGCGGCTTCTCGCTTTTCAAAAATTACACCGATATGATTAACCCGGCGAACAAGAACCTGGGCGAATTCATTTTCCAGGTGCAATATGCCGCAAGCGTGCCATTGACCAACCCGCTCACGCCGTTAACAATCCCCAACTATTCAGGTATTTCCAAATATGCGGATGAATACGGATCGGTGTACCCGACGCCCGAGTTTATCAAGTCGTTTCCTAAGGGCGATAAGCGCGTGGAGGAAAAGCAGTTCTTCTATACCACGGCGCCGAGCATCAAAACCGGTCAGCCGGTGAAGTTCAAGAACACCTACATTTACAAGTGGTTTGATGCGAATGCGATCACCAGTACGATTAAATCCGATTTGAACTACACATTGTACCGCCTCGCGGATGTGTACCTCATGTATGCGGAGGCGTCCAACCGCGCAGAAGGTGCACCCAACGCGAAAGCAGTCGAATATGTAAATGCGATTCGCGCGCGGGCGAACCTGGCGCCTGTTTCGGGTTTAAGCCAAACGGCATTCGAGCAGGAAGTATGGGCTGAGCGCTATTTTGAACTATGTTTTGAAAACAAAATGTGGTTCGATATGCTCAGGACGCGGAAAGTGCGCAACGACATCACCGGCAAATGGGACGATTTCGTAGGGCACAAAACCGTATTCGGCGCCACCTTCAGCGAAAAACAGCTGCTTTTTCCGGTACCGAGACAAGAGTCGGACGTGAACCCGAACCTGCTGCCCAACAATCCCGGATTTTAACTAAAAAGTCGTCATCGGTTGGGTGATATTATTTAAACCTGATTTACAGGTAAAACGGAAAACCGCCGGCTCACTGAGTCGGCGGTTTTTGTTTATAAACTCCTGCAACGTGCTGTTACCGAGGCTTGTCTGAACAATACAGGCAGCCTTACGAAGCGTAATTATATTCATGTGGAATATAATTATATTTATACTAAAAATTCATTGCCGAGTGAACCCAAGCATCCATAACCATGAAGAACATTACCAAGCTTTCGCCTCCCGGGGCTTGCTGCTTTGTAATTGTTGCAGCATTATGGCTTCCGATCGCCGTTCTACACGCTCAACCGACAGCCAGCCCCATTTGCTCTTCTACGCCTCAACATCAGAAACTGCTCCTTTCCAAATCACAGAGGCAACTTTTTGATAATGCACAGCAAAAATTGAAGGCCTATATGGCCTCTGCCGAAGCCGCCCGCACGAACGCCATATCCGAGGTATACACCATTCCCGTCGTCGTACATGTCCTGGAACCCATCGGAGGTTCGTTGATCACCGACCTGCAAATTCACGAAGGGATTGCCGAATTGAACAAAGCATTCCGAAACCAGCTCGCCGAATCCGACGGAGTGGATACGCAAATTCAGTTCCAGCTCGCGGTACGATCTCCACAATGCACACCGACTACGGGAATCGACAGGATTTATACCAACAATGCGGCCTACACCTCCTATGGTGTCACCGTGCCCGGTGGCCCCGGATTGCCCTACGATCAGGTTTACGCGATGAGCTATTGGAATAATCTCGAATACTATAATGTGTGGCTGGTCAATTACATGGACCAGGCTGCCGGACTGGCAGGGTATCCAACCGGCGCTTCTTCACCGAGTGACGGCGTACTGCTCGTAGCCAACTATTTCGGCACGAAGTTGCTCGCTCACGAGTTCGGGCACGGTATGTTCCTGGGACACACGTTCTCGCGGGGGATCGGCGAGGGTGACCTTGACACCATAGAATGCCCGCTAAACGACAATTGCGCGTCACAAGGCGATAATATCTGTGATACGGAGCCCGTGAACCAAAGTTCCAATTACCTCTGTCTGGGAAACCCCAATCCTCTTAATGCATGCAACAATAACAGCCCCTACGGTAACGTCCTCAAAAACTACATGGGTTACAATTCCTTTGCCTGCCAAACCCAGTTTACCAACGACCAGCGCATCCGTATGCGCAATGCGATCGAAACGCTCAGGTCGGGTTTGATCAACAGCAAGGGACTCGACCCGGTCGTGATTCCGGTGAGCATCCCCAAAGGCACCGCCGCGACACTCACTGCCACAGGCTGCAATGGACTGATCCAGTGGTATGACGCTCCCACCAATGGCAATTACCTGGGCGGCGGCAACAGTTATACTACACCCATCCTCGAAGAGTCGCGAACCTTTTATGCCTCATGCCTGCGCGCCGACTGCCCGAGCGACGTGCGGGTAGCAGGTGAGGTAATCGTCGGGCCGGGGCTGCCGGTTACGCTCGTGAGATTCGGTGCTGAAGTTTTGGAACAAAACCATGTAATGCTCAGCTGGGCTACCTCGTTCGAGTCCATGCATGACTATTTCGATGTCGAATCAGCACGCGATGCCAGAACGTTCCGAACGGCAGGACGGGTGACCGAACCGTTCGACGTTGCCGCCGGTATTTCGGAATACCGGTTTACCGATACGCCGGAGCCGTCCACAGGCATATTGTTCTACCGGCTGAAACAGGTGGATGTGGACGGCAGCTACGCCTATTCCAGAATCGTAAAAGTGAGCATGCCAGACACGCAATTGATTATCAGCCCCAACCCCGCCGAGAACAGCATTATGATCCATGGGGTATCTCAAAATTGGGATATCGAAGTCGTTAATGCAGCTGGTGTGGTGATACAACGAGCCCGAAACCAGCAATATGTCGACTCCAAACCGCTTCCCGCTGGGCTTTACGTGGTACGTGTGAAGACGCAAAGCGGGTATACCGTTTCCAAAAAGTTCATCAAAAAATAAGCCAAACGCCGGCAGAGCAGTTCAAAACAAACTCTCCGCCGGCGCTACAAACTCATTCCCCCTTCCTCCTTTCTCCTTTTCCTCCCTACTCCATCAATCAATACTGTAAAAGAAACTTCTCAGCTCTGCGGCGAAGCTATCCGGCACTTCCAAAGCTGCAAAATGCCCTCCTTCACTCATTTTGCGGAAACTGACGACATTCACAAAACGGTCTGCCCATTCTTTTGGGAACTGGGCTTCCCTGGGGTACAGGGCCACACCGGCCGGTACTTGCGATTTCTGTAACGGCTGCGCTCCGCCCCATTGCGCTATGGCATCGGCTTTGTACATCCGCACCGATGTCGCAACAGTCTGTGTTACCCAGTAGATCATGATATTGGTAAGCAACGCATCGCGCCCGCCAAATGCAGCTTCCAGGATTTCCGGCGACGCTCCCGCACTGCCGAAACTCAGTATCCAGGCCGCCAGCCCGGTCGGCGAATCGTTCAATCCGTAGGCAAGTGATTGCGGTTTGGTAGCATGTACCATCGCATAGGCGCCTTCGCTGTACCACCATTGCTGCACAAACTGTGCGAACTGTTTCTCGGCTTCGCTCATGGTAGCGGGGTCCTCCTGTCCCATCGGGTAACCTACGTCGGTGAAATGCACGCCGGACACTACATCCGGGTATTTCGAGGCCAATGCCTTGGTAACGCCCATGCCCACATCGCCGCCCGCGGCGTAAAATTTATCATAACCCAGGTTCCCTGTCATCAACTCTTTCCAAAGGTCCGCGACGGCCTCACTTGTCATAGCTACTTTACCCGAGAACCCGAAACCCGGAATGGAAGGTATCACGAGGTCAAAGCCCTGCTCGCCTTCGGTCAGCAGCGGGATGATCTTGTGGAAACGGTAATAGCTATCCGGCCAGCCGTGCGTCAGGATAAGCGGTTTGGCGTTTTTACCCTTCCCTTTGATATATTGAAAATGAACTTTCACGCCGTTCACATCGGCGATGTACTGCGGGTACTTATTGAGTTCGGCTTCCTGCTTGCGCCAGTCGTAGCTGGTGAGCCAATATTGCACCAGTTCCTTCAAATAGGCTTCGCTGGTGCCGAAATGCCAGCCGGAGCCTTCCGCTTCGCCCGGCCAGCGGGTGTTTTGCAAACGGCTTTTTAAATCATCCAGTACTTGTTGCGAAACCGATACTTTAAATACCTCCATGTTTTTCATAGTTGCGTTTTTGTTGGTTTGTGAAAAAGTGATCATCGGGCTCAGCATGAGCGATGTGAGCATCAGAAAGCGAAGTTTTTTCATGGCGTCCTGTTTGTTTGGATGAAACAAAGGTATCGCCAGGAAGCCGCGCGCCGTTAGGAAGGATTTCGGGAAAGATAGTAAAAAACTCCGCTGGACAAATCAGCTCTTCCGGTATTCGGTAGGCGTCATGTTCGTGAGCTTTTTGAACGACTTGTTGAAATGCGAAGCATCTTCAAAACCCAGCCAGTAGCAGATTTCCTGAATCGATAAGGCCGTTTGTTTCAGCAGACTTTTGGCCTCCATCACCACATATTCATCGATGAACGCCTTGGCCGGCTTGCCCACTTCCGCCTGCAAAACCTCGCTCAGGTATTTCGGGGTGATATGCAGTTCCGTCGCGTAAAAAGCAACTTCCTTATGCTCCGGGAAATGCGTCGCAACGAGCTTTCGGAAAGCCTGGGCTATCTTTTCTTTGTTGGAAACGCCATTGCGGTTACCACCCTCCGGCGTCCGGCTTTCCGGGCCGGTATGGAACGACTCCGCCAGCATAAGCAGTGCATGGACCATCCCGGGAACGGCGCTTTTATCGTCCTTCAATTCTTTCAGCAAGGCGAATAAGGAAGCCATTTTCCGCGTCTGATCATCCGATAGACGGATCACATGCCTGCCTCCATGAAAGAAAAATGGCAGCGAATGCAGGAAAGCATTGTTTTTCATCCCCTCAAACAACTCCTCGGTGAAATACACGGTATCGTGCTCGGCAGTATAGTTTCCCGTCCACTGACAAACCATCCCCGGCCCCACGGTCGTAAGGCACCCGGCCGTCACCAGGTAATCGGTGCTGCCGATCTTGAAAACGTCGCCTTCGCCTGTGTAAGTAATGCCTAATCCGAAAGAGAACGTCCTGAACGGGAAGTTGACATGAGCGTTTTTGTAGGTATGCCTGTCGGCCAGAAAGAACGGAACATTGAAACTGTGGGCATTCTGATGTTTGAGAAACTCGTAGAGATTAAAGGACGTCAAGTTGAATTTTTTCTGCATAACGTGCTGGTTTCGAAGTTCCTGTTCGTTGCCGTGTGAGTGATTTACCCGCATCCAAAATAGTGAAAATTTTGTTTTACCATTAAGAGCCAGGGCTTTCGTCCATGAAAAATTGCTCGGATATTATTAGAGGAAAAGCCACCATAACGTATGACTTCCGGCAAAGCCATGCGCTCTTTGCATGCTCGCACCTGCGCTCGCCGACAGAGAAGAGAAGAGGTTATGACGAAGTTTTTGCATATTGAGTAAGTGAATTTGCCTGAACGGCCGGCTCGCCATGCCGCAGCGCGGCTTCCTGTTTATAGAAAAACAGCACGCTCCCTCTGGTTCGGCCCCGGAGGGGCCTCCTAACCCACTTGTAACGATTGTTTACCACACTATAATTGAATGAATATGGCTAACACCTACTCCCAAATCTATCTCCAATTTGTATTCAGCGTTAAACACCGGCAATGTCTGGTCCCTAAACGTCACAAGGATGAACTACATCGCTACATAACCGGACTGGTGCAAAACAGAAATGCTAAAATGCTCGCGGTGCATTGCATGCCCGATCACGCACACTTATTCGTAGGATTTAAGCCGGCAATGTCGATTTCGGATTTTGTAAAGGAAATCAAGGTTGAAACCAATCAGTTTATCAATCAAAAGCGGTGGACAAGTCAAAAATTTGAATGGCAAGAAGGCTACGGCGTTTTTTCATATTCTCAGTCGCACATAGAAAATGTCGTCCGGTACATCCACGGCCAGGAAGAGCACCACCATAAACGAACATTTGGAGAAGAATACCGGGATCTGCTGCGAAAATTTCAGGTATCGTTTGAAGAGAAATATTTATTTGATTTTTTTGACGCGTGCTGATCCGGGGCGACGTGCATAAGGAGGCCCCTCCGGGGCCGAAACAAACAACGTTCAACTTTTTGCTAGAAACAGGATGGCCCTCCGGGCCAATTGTTGTGCCGTTCCACAGATTCAACACCAACAGCTACGAATATTGCTCCTATATTACCCGGCGCGCCAGGGATGATTCCACCGTAATCCGGCACGCCAGTCCGGTTCTCATTTTTTGACCACCTTATAATGCTGCACGCGGCCTTTGTTTTGGCTTGAAAGGATAAAAATACCGGCCGGCAGTCCCGAAAGATCCAGTTCTTTCAGAGTACCGGGCGTAGACATGTACCGCCGAACCACGCCTTTCGAGTCGGTAACCCGCAAGGTTTCATATTCAAGCGGCTTGTCGAACACAATCCTGTCCTGGTCGACGGGATTGGGATATACCGTCCATTCCGACTGCTGATCACGATTTTCCGTTATAGGAGCTACGCGCGTCGGCACAGTCAGTATTTCGGGGCTTAACGTAATATCCATATCGAAGTACAAATCCGAGCTCGTTGCGCTGGTCTGATGCAGCTCTACGGCAATGGTATTCTCTCCCAACCTGAAATAGCTACCGTCGTTCGGCACCACGATTGTCTGCCAGGTATACTCCGGAGAGGCATTGGTTGCAAAGGTCGAAAAGGTAACCCCGGTCGGGTTTATATTCACATCGCCCGGGCTCAGCGCTTTGCCATTGATATAAATGACTACTCCGTCATCTCTTTTGAAATTGATAATGACCGATTTATGGTAAGCCATTTGCTGCGAACTTATCCGAACAGAGTTCCGGAAATAGGAAGTAGTCCAGCGGGTTGCACACGGGGCAGTAAGGCAGCCTTCGCGTAAATAGGAAGCGCGTCCACGGGCCTCGTAGCAATCCAGTTCGGCCTGGCAGGCCGGAATAAGCGTTTTTTCCCCGTCTTCCCGGTTAGGGGAATAGCCGAAGGGCGCCGGGCCCGTCGGCCAGTTTGCCCCATCGTCGTAATTAGGCGGATCTTCTGCATTGAGCTCGTCGGGGTCTTGCCCGCCTTTCCAGTTAAATATGCCATTGTCGGGAGGCACCATTCCCCTGGCAAAATAACGCCAACTGCTGCCCGCATGCAGGATCACCACCGTACCGCGGGGATTCTGGTTGTATACCTGGCCACCTATGCCGCCGCCGCCATTCAACCGCCCTACCACAAATTCGCCGGAATAGAATGGATAGGATTGGGTCGGGTAAAAGAATACCTCCGGCTGATTGAACCCGTACCGCCACTTGTATTCGAGCGGTGTGGGTTGCTGATCGGTGATATTCGACTGCTTTACATCATACAGCCAAATGCCGTCCTTATTGAAATCCGACGCCGCTTTGATCGTGTTATGAACGCCGGTCGTGGGATCCAATAGATAATTGGTCATTAAACTGTTTATTTTAAAGAAGCGCAGGCTGAAATGCCCTATCTGCTCGTAAGCGCCATCGTTATAGCGCAGCGAAATCAGGTCCGTATCCTTATAATAATGCCGCACGGTCACCTGCTGCTTTCCGGTCAACTCGGGATTGGGCTTGACGGACCAATAGCGGTTCATAACGCGCCAGTTGGAGCTGAACGACCGCGGCCTGTCCGAACGCACGTAGTTGGTACCCGGGCCGAGCGCGCCCACTTCGGTCCTGCCGGGCTTTCCGCCCAGCTTCACTTCAAATGGGGCCACTCCGGCCTTACCGATCGTCAGGTCGTGCTTGTTGATGGATAGCAGCAGATTGCCTTTGCTATCGACGTAATGCGTGAAGTTCTCGCTGCCTGGCTGCGCATCGGTGCATTCGCAGATCGCCGTGCGCGTCGTGTCGTCGGTCTCCGGCACGGTGAAGCTGTCGAGGTCTTTAAAAATCGTAAACTGGTCGACCAGCTGCTTATTTGCGCCGATGTATTTGGCTGTCAACCGCTTGTTCTCGACCTCAATGTACATTGAACCGCCCGACGACAATGCCGACGCGGTCATGAGCCGGCTGACCAGTCCGGGATTTTTGACATTGCTGCTAAAATTCGGTTCCCCCTTTCGTCCCCCGGCGCCGTTTACGACATACACAATGCCCTCATTTTTTGGCGATGCGCTGTTTTTGTAATAAAAGCAGGAATTGGCTGTGCCGTCGAAACGTCCGTTGCCCTGCGCATTGCTGCCTACGGCCGGATTGTGGGTTGCCATTACGAAATCTGTGGAAATTGTCGTGAGGTCGCGCATGAGGCGTGAGCGCTCGTAGCCATGACTATGCCCGGCAAGCACCAGGTCCACCTTGTACGCATCCAGAATGGGCACCAAGTTGGTTCGGATCTGAATGAGGTCGCGCTCGGTGTCCGAGTCGTGCGAACCGCCGCTGAATGGCGGGATATGCGTGAACACGATTACCCAGTTAATGTCAGGGTTGGCATTGGCTCTGGCGAGGTCTTTTTTCAGCCATTGCGCCTGCAAGCCGGTGGGTGCCAGGATTTTCGTATGATCATCTCCCAGCTTTTCAAATCCGTAGGTGTCGAGACTGATGAAATGGATATTGCCATAATCAAAAGAATAATAGGCCTCTGTCATCGACGGCTCTCCCCCGCCTTCTCCGTTGGTGAAATTGTTGACAACGCTGTAATAATGGATGTTCTTCTCGGCCCTCACCCGGTAAAGCGACGCGCTGTCGACGGTTCCGTCGAAATAATCGTGATTACCGGGCGTAGCGTAAAACGGCGTTTGCCGGAGCATAAAATCGTACCGCTTCCTGCCCCGGTCGAAAACGTGGTCCTGGTATTGCTCCTTCCTGCCCTGCTCATAGGCATTATCGCCCAGCCAGAGCCAGAGATCCATGGATCCTGTTTTGTTCACCGTCATATAATCCTTCCAGGAATCGATCACGCTATCCTGGCGGCTGGCCGTCACGGGTTGGGCAGCGGTATAACCAAAATCGCCCAGTACCCACATTTTCACTTTCCTTTTTACGCCTGGTAGTGGCGGCATCCTGAAAAAGTTATCGGGTGTTTTTTCGAGAATAACGGGAAATGCCGGAGGCACCCAGCCGCCGATGTAGTAACGGTACTGCTGGTCGGGTTTCAGGCCCGTCAGCGTGACGGTATGATCTGTGGTTGCGGCAGGTTCCTCCACCATGGGCGACCCGTTCCCAAGCAATTCGTACTCCGGTTCGGCTGAATAAACGACCCGCCCGATGTTCGCGATATCGGTCTGCCAGCGGATGGTTATGGAAGCGGTGGTAGCAAACTCATTTAGCTTTTTTGAATACGCCATTTGCAGATACGGGCCGCGTGTTATGACGGGTGCCTGAGCGAAACACACTGAAAATAACAGGAGGCAAAATGAGAGCACTGATAGAATCGGTCTCATAAGCATCAGGATTTAAAGATGGAAGAAGAGGGACTTTAACGCGCAAATAATTGTATAGAAAAATTGCTATTTATTCTTTATATATCCAAATTAAATTCAATATATTTACTCCTATTAAACCCTAATTATCAGACAGTTACATCTGTTTGAAATATCGCCTCTATCTGTACTCGCCTCCCGTTTTTGTGCGGGAAAGTGAGGTGGTAAACGCTGGCGTTTACCAACGTGTTTCGAAACGTTTGCCTGTCCCCTTCCTTCCTCGGAATCATGATGAAAACAATACCCTTCTCCGGCAAAACCTGCCTTTGGATACTCTTGTTAATAGCATCAATAATGGCTTGTAAAGGTCCGGACGGCGACACCGGCCCGGCTGGCCCCCAGGGACCGCCTGGTCAAAACGGTGCAACAGGCCCCGCCGGACCGGCCGGAGCAGCCAATCTCATTGTCTCGCCGTGGATTAAAGTGCCTAATACGGCCTGGCAACGCGAGGATTCAACCTATTTCATGGTGACGCACGCCGACAATAATATAACCCAGGCTGTCCTCGACAGCGCGCTGGTCATGGCCTATTACCGCAATGCAGGCCGGTCGAATGTGGTATTTTCTTTACCCTCTGCCAATGAAGAACTAACGCTTGGCTTTTTTATGCAGGTCCAAAATCAGGCGGGGGCCATCAACTTCGATATAACCTACTTCAAGCCGAGACTCACTCCCATTGACTTCGACCTCGAATTTCGCTGGATCATTATACCGCCCGACAAGCGGGGACGTATCCATGCCGCCGATCTTAAAGATTATGGGTTCGTCAAACAGCAACTGGGCCTGACTGACTAGCCAGGCCCGGTTAGGTGCGGATATCATTATACGTGGCCGAAGCAATTATGCCCCCTCCCCCGGTAGCGCCCCTGCCGGACGGTAGGTATTGATGATCATGCCCGTCGAGGTGACTTTAGTGTCGACCAGCGACATGGCTCCTGCGGGCACACCATTTTCGAACAAACGCTTTCCGCCGCCGAGTACAACGGGCGCTATCCATAGCCGGTGTTCATCGATCAGCCCGGCCGAAATCAGCGTTTGCAAAAGGTTGCTACTGCCCCAGATATGGATTTCCGGGCCTTCCGATGCCCGCAAGCGCCCTACTTCCTCTACGACATCCCGCAGGATCTGCGCATTGTTCCAGTCGAGGTGGTCGAGGGTGCGTGTGGCGATGTATTTCTTTGCTTTGTTGAATGCTTTGCCGATCGGGTCATCGTCGTGCAGGGGCCAATAGGACGCAAAAATATCGTAAGTACGGCGCCCCAGCAGCATTTCGAATTCCCCTGAGATGATTTCGCTGATAGTTTCATGCAGCATATCATCCCCGTAATGCATGAACCAGCCGCCGTGTTTGAAATCGCTGCTGGGGTCTTCTTCGGGACCGCCCGGTGCCTGCATCACACCGTCGATTGAAAGTTGGGTAATGGCGATGATCTTTCCCATGTCGTTTCTCTTTTGTGTTTTCAGTTGAATTGTGACACAACAAAGGTACATGGTCAATCTATTCCAAGTCGGGTGCAAACCTGCCAAAAGAAGGGGTAGATCACGCCTGGCCGGCCGCGCCTAGCCGGTGGGAGCTCCGGATTAATCTAGGCCGACCATTCAGTAGGTGCTTTTCCGAATTTTTTCTTGAACGAATGGGAGAAATGCGAAAGGCTTTCAAACCCCAGGTCGAGGTAGATCGCCGAGGGTTTCCTGCCCTTGGTTTCGATCAGGTACCGGGCCTCCGAGAGCCTCCTTTCTTGCAGCCAATGCCGCGGCGCCATACCGAATATCCGTTGAAAGTCGCGCTTAAAACCCGCCAGGCTCCTTCCGGTGAGCCTGGCAAACTTTTCTACCGGGACATTATAATGAAAATTACTCAGCATGAATTTTTCCAGATCCATTTTGTAGGGTTCCGAAAAATCGAACAGCAATTCTTCCAGTTCCGGCATGGTGTGCATCAGCAGATGCACAGCTTCCTTCACTTTAAGCATACCCAGTTTCTCCGTAACTGCTCCATGCGGGTTGCGGATATATGGCATCACCGATTCAAAGAACGCCCGCAGGAAATCGTTTACCGGGACCAGTACATTGGGCGGCCCGGAATATTTGTGCCCGGTCTCTACCTGCTCTTCCAGCGCGATCGTCCGCAGCAGGTCCTCGTGCAGACATATCACCACCGTTTGGTAATCCTCACCATCGAGGGGCGTCTTGGTAATCTCCCCCAACTGGTTCTTTTGTACCAGCAGCATTTCACCGGCGCCCATCGAGATTTTCTGCGTGGCCGTTTCCAGTGAGAAACGGCCCGAAACCTGCAATATCAGCGTATTATGTTCCATAAAAGCGACTTTATCCTTTCTCTGCTTAGAGAAATAGGAATAAAAGATCACTCCGGGGATTATTTCTGTTGGATTTGTCACGCGGTAAAGATATAAAAAGCAGGGTTTGAAAGTATCCCGTTATCGTTGCAGATAGGTTCCGCCGACGATTGCTCCCGGAGCAAAGTGCGTGTTAAGCACCTCCATTTCCGCGGGGGTGAACGTAATTCCCATCGCTTCCATGTTTTCGGGAAGCCGTGCCCGCCGGCTCATGCTCACCAGCGGCATGATGTGCTCGCCCTGCGCATTCACCCAGGCGATCGCCAATTGCGCGGGCGTGTACCCTTTTTCTTTGGCCATTTGCTTCAACACCTCCACCGTTGCCAGATTTTTGATCAGGTTCTCGCCCTGGAAACGCGAAAAATGATGCTGGTAACTGCCTGCCGGAAGCGGGGCCTTCATATCGCCGGTCAGAAGCCCCTCCGCGGTATTGGCAAAAGCCACCACACCAATGCCCAGTTCCCTGGCCGTCGGCAGCAAATCGCTTTCAATCTGCCGGTCGGCAAGCGAATAGCCTATTTCCAGCGCGGTTACCGGATGGATGCTGTGCGCCTCGCGCAATTGGGCAGCGCTGATTTCGGAAATGCCCAGGTGACGGACCTTGCCTTCGGCGATCAGGTCGGCGACGGTACCGATCACATCTTCCACCGGTACACTGCCATCGAGGCGGCATGGCTGGTAGAGGTCGATGGTATCTATCCCCAAACGTACCAGCGAATAGTTGATGAAGTTCTTGATGGCTATCGGACGGAGGTCCAGTCCCAGCCATTGATTATTGTAAAAAACGGCCCCGAACTTGACGCTGATAAAAGCCTCGTCACGGCGTCCCCTGATGGCTTTACCCACCAGTAACTCGTTGTGTCCGGCGCCGTAGAAGTCCCCGGTGTTAAGGAAGTTAATACCGTTATCCAGCGCCATTTGAATCGTAGCAATGCTTTCGGATTCGTCGTTTGCCGGACCTCCCCAAACGGGCGACATGCGCATACAGCCCAATCCGAGTTTGGAAACAAGCGGACCGTTCTGGCCCAGGTTCATTTTGGTTATCGTGGTCATCTTTTTTGTTGATTTTAACAATGCAAAGATGACCTGTTTTCACACCGAGCCGATTTCCTCCACGGCTCAATTTACTTGCTTGTACGGATCAGCCGGGACGATGCCTAACCTGGGAAAATCTTGCCGATCATCCGGCCGATCTCCACAAAATCGTCGTGATTGCTTACCGACCGCTTCTCGGTTTCATCCGAATTCTGCTGCGAGAATGGGTAAATCAGCAGGAAGTTGTTTTCCAGCGCGTACTGGTTCAGAAAATCGGGCATCTGGCCCATTCTTGGGAAAAAGGACGCCATGCCGCGTTTGGCCATGAACAATATCAGCCCTTCATCCGCCGCAACCGAAGCGGCTGCCTGCTCGGCTTCCCCCCAATAGTCGATCGTGTGCAACGACAGCTCGATAGCCGACTTTCCCGCCACCCTTTCGATAATGCTGATGATCGGCGCACTGGCGTAGAACGCCATTTCCGAACCCGACGATTTCCCGATATTCCATACCCGCAGCAGCGCGTGAAAAAAGCCGGGTTCCTTATCTGCTCTGGGCGGGATCAGGACAACGTATCTCTTAATGGTAGAAATGGGCTGAGCCGCATGGTAAATCAGCGTATTCACATTTTCATTCTGCAAATAGCCGTTGGTGAGATTGTAAACGAACGAGGGCGTTAAGCCTTTGCCCGGCTGCAAGGCTACAATCAGATCCGTTATCTTCTGCTCTTTGATCACGTTACTGATGCCGGTAGGCACATCACTGTCGTACCGGGTAAGCGGCCGGATTTCAACGTCGGCTGCCGCAGCCACGGTTACCGCCGTGTGGAGCGTCTTTTCCGCATTCCTGACGGACGACTCGTTTTTCTCGTCGTTGATTACGTTCAATGCGAACAGCCTGTCTTTGTTGTGCGACGCCTTGATGAGCAGACCCAGGTTCACTGACTTTTCTACCGCATCTTCATAATTGACTGCGATCAGGATGTTCTCGATCTCCGAATTCGCACCCGATGCCGTAGCCTCATTATCGGCCTCCGCAATCCTGGCCGCGCTCGACATCGACACGAACGAAGAAATAGTACAGGAAATGAGGATCAGCAGGATACTGCCATTGAGCACGTGCTCACTCAGCAAGCGCACCGGTTCACCAGTCTCGGTTTCAGAAAGAATGATGTTATAACCCACCATCACAGCCGCCAGCGTTGCCGCCGCCGAAGCGGAGCTCAACCCGAAAATGATCATCCCTTCATCCTTTGTCAGCCTGAACGTTTTTTGCGTGAACACCGCCGCCAGGTATTTCCCGCCAATGGAGGCCACGAGCATTACGGCAGCAACACCCAGGGTTTCGAGACTTTTAAAAAACACCGTAAAATCGATCAGCATACCTACGCTGATCAGGAAGAAGGGGATAAAAATAGCATTGCCGACAAATTCCACGCGGTTCATGAGCGCGGAGGTGTGCGGGATGAGCCGGTTGAGTGCCAGTCCGGCAAAAAAAGCGCCGATAATGGCCTCGATACCTGCCAGTTCGGCCAGTACAGCCGCCAGGTAGATCATCACCAGTACAAATATGTATTGGGATATCTTGTCATCGACCTTTTTGAAAAACCATCTTCCTATAATTGGAAAAACAAATAACACCGTGAGGCTGAATGCCGCTACCGAAAGGCCCAGCCGGAGCCAGAATGCGCTGTTCACTTCTCCCTGGGTCATCCCCACCACCACCGCCAGCACGAGCAGTGAAAGCACGTCGGTCAGCATGGTTCCCCCTACGGTGATATTGACGGAGAGGTTCTTGGCCACCCCCATCTTGCTCACGATCGGATAGGCAATGAGCGTGTGTGAAGAAAAAAGACTGGCAAACAGCACCGAAGTAAGCATCGAAAAATGCAGCACGTAGTACCCTCCCAGCAACCCCAATATAAACGGGACGGCAAATGTAAACACGGTGAACGTAATGCTCTTGCCCATATTCTTCTTGAAATCGCCCATATCGATTTCAAGCCCGGCCAGGAACATGATGTACAACAGGCCGGTGGTACCGGTTACCACCACACTGCTGTCGCGGGAGAGGAGATTGAGGCCGTTAGGACCTACCACGGCACCGGCGATCAGCAGCCCCAGCAAGTGGGGGACTTTGATCTTGTTGAGTAGCAGCGGCGCGCTCAGAATGATGATCAGTTCGAGCAGAAACTTCAATACCGGGTCCTCGATCGGTAAACTGCCGATGTGGAGGTTAAGCAGCGTCATCATCTAGCGGTTGGTTAAGCGGTTTAGCTCAATGGAAAATTTCGCGGTGCAGGACTTGTCGATGCTCGTGGTTTGCATTCCTTTGATCAGATTCTTGTTATCGCGGGCCAGTTCCACGCTCAGTTCCATATTTTTGGCCGCCGAGGAATCGCTGGTATACTGCAGCTGAATGCTGGTGCTGTCGTATTTCGCAGAAAACACCCTGACGACCTTGTTATTATTGATCACACGCGTGTAGAGCCCGGTGGAGTCACTCACAAACTCCCAGGTGTTGGAACGCAGGTCCCCGATCACATATTCGCTGCAGTTGGATTCCCGGCATACGGATTTGGCTGCCCAGAGTCCGGCAATGTCATCAGGCCAGCGCTGGATCACAACAGCCGTGTCCGGCCGTGTAAGCAGGCTATCGCGCATGCGCAAAAGCGACTGATAATCAGCTTCCTTAATTGCAAATTCTTTCTCCCGCGCAAGTAAGCTCTGCTCGCGCACATCGAGCTCGTGTGCTCTTTCCTTGTCCTGGCAGCCCATTAACAGGCCGACGGCGATAAGGGTAGCAAAAAGGTATCTGTTAAATGCCATAGCAGGTGGTTCAGGTGGGAAATGCAGGCTGGCAAGTTAAAAAAGTATTCTTTTAAACAAAGGCAAAATCAACCCGAATGCGCTTGTAGCAGGCTACGGTAGCGGTCGAGCAATCTGGATTTTGCAATGAAACCGATATAACGGCCCTGAGAATCAACGACCGGCAAATGCCAGGAACCGGTTCGGTCAAATTGAGTGACGATCCGCGCAACGGGCTCGTTTTCCGCGACGGTCGCCGGTGGCTGACGCACCAGCGATGCGACCGATAAATCAGCTTCATTTCCCGTCGTAAACAGGTAAGGATAAAGCTCCTTCACGAGGATCAAGCCGCGAAAAATCCCTTCCCCGTCCACCACTGCCAGGTAATCATGCCTGTTCTCATGTAATGCGTCCACGAAGTTTTCAAATGGCAGGTCAATATTTACAACGGGTACATCCTTGTCTATAAAATCCAGCGTATTCAATTGGGACAGCAGGTTCCGGTCGTGCTCCCGGGTGAATATTTTGCCTTCGTCGGCCAGCCTTTGCAAATCGGGGGAAATGGGAGAAAACCATTTGGAGATCAGGAAAGACATCACACCTACTATCATCAGGGGAATAAACAGGTCGTATCCCGAACTGGATTCCGCAATCAGAAATATGGCCGTTAGCGGGGCATAAAGCACGCCGCTCATGACGCCCGCCATGCCTACCAGTACCAGGTTGGCCACGGGCACATCGGAAATACCGATGAAATTGCAGAACAATGCAAACACGAACCCGAGCGTACCACCTGCAAAAAGCGAGGGCGCAAAATTCCCCCCGTTGCCGCCGCTGAAAATGGTGATGGAACTGGCAAACGCTTTCAGAAGGCAAACAATCGTGAGAAACACCACAACCGCCCACCGCTGCCCGCCGACAATACCGAAAAAACTGTTTTCCATTAACTCCCCTACCTGCCCGTTGACCATCGCCTTGACGGTTTCATAACCCTCCCCGAACAACGGCGGGTACAGCACGCAAAGAACCGACAGCATGCCGCCTCCGATCATGGCTTTTCTCAACCTCCCGCCTTTCAGCCTGGCAAAAAAACGCTCGACCTGATGCCCGATCACCACAAAATACCGGGCGTAAAGTCCACACAATGCACCCAATACGAGGTAAAATGGCAGATTGTGGTAATTAAACGGATGCCGGCTGCTGAAATGGAAGAGCGTTTCCTCATTGAGCAGCATCCTGGAAAGTACATTGCCGCAGACGGCAGCCAATACGAGGGGGATAAAATCGGTGAACACCACACCGGTAAGCAGTATTTCAACGGCGAACATCATCCCGGCGATCGGCGCGTTGAAAGCAGAAGCGATTCCGGCCGTCGCACCGGCTGCCAACAACAATGTACGCTCGCGGTAGTCGAGTTTGTAGGTTTGTGCGAAATTAGACCCGATTGCCGAACCCGTTACCGCGATAGGGCTTTCCAGACCGGCAGAACCGCCAAGCCCCACGGTAATAGCACTTTGCACCACCTGGGAATACATTTTCACCGGAGCCACTATGCTGGAATTTTGAGCGATCTCATGCAAAATGGCCGGTATGCCTTTGCGATCGTTACCGCCGAAGAACAAGATTACGACGAGGGATGTGAGCACAATCCCCAGGAAAGGGAATACCGCGTAGAAGAAAATCTGCGTTTCGAAATGTACCTTGTGGGTGATCAGGTTATGAATCGCGTGTACGAGCGATTTGAGGACTACACCTGCCAGGCCGGCACTACACCCCACCAATATCCCCGATAATATCAGAAACTGCGACCTGGTGAGAATGCTTTTAAGCCAAAAGATGATGACTTCATAGAGTTTGAACTTTCGTAAACTATACGCCGTCAGCCCCCTTTTGAATTTCAGGAATGAGCGGAATTTTTTAATAGTCGCCTGTTTCACAATAATCAGCTTAGTCTCCTTTACAATACGCCCCGGTTAGCCCGGTTAAAGTAAAGGTAAAAATCTGAGCGGGGCAACCTTTGCCGGGCAACGTTTGCGGGGCAACCTTTGCGGGACAACCTTTGCAGGGCAACCTTTGCAGGGCAATCCGCTGGAATGCATTTGAAGCAATAGTACCTGTGATTATGCCCGCTGCATTACAAATTCAAAAGCGGCGCCTTTTCCGCTGTCGCTGACCACCTCGATCGTGGTTTGGTGCAGTTCGAGTATCTTCCGCACGATTGCCAGGCCGAGCCCCATCCCCTTCTGCCCCGACGGATACATTTCCGCCTGTTTGTAACGTTCGAAAATCTGCTCCTGATAAACCTTTGCTATGCCCACGCCCGTGTCGGCAACCCGGATTTTGACTCCGTTGCCGAACGCTACGAGGCGCACGGTAATCTGTCCGCCGTCAGGGGTAAATTTGAATGCGTTGTCAAGCAGGTTCTGAAACACCCGCTCCGTCAATGCGATATCCGCTAGCACCGGCGGCAAAGCGGGAACTGTTTCCAGGGATAACCGGATGTTTCGCTCGTCCGCATTCAATTGGTAGGATCCGAGAATGTCAGAAACCAGTTCATCCAAGGGGAATACCTCTTTTTGTACCGACACCACATTCGCTTCCAGCTTCGAATATTGAAACAACTGATCCACCAGCCCCGAAAGCTTGCGCGTTCCTTCCTGAACAATTGACAAATACCGCTCTTTCTCCGGCTCCGAAAGCGTATCTTTTTTGATCATCATCGTCTCGACATACCCCTGCATAATCGAAAGCGGCGTCCGCAAATCGTGGGAGACATTGGCGATCAGCTCCTGCCGGAGCCGGTCGGTAGCGGTGATCTTTTCGATGTTATCGACGATCACATCGGCCATATCATTGAATGTGGAGGTCAATACCCCAAGATTCCCCGTTGCGTACCCATGCACGCGCGCAGCGTGATCGCCATCCCGGAACCGTTTCACAACCCCCGCAATACTGCAGATGCTGTCGGTGATCAGAAAGAACGTGACAATCCCTACGACAAATGCACCGAGCAGTGCAGCGAAAAATATATAGGCGGCCAGTCGGAAATTCAGGTCGTCGGTCAGCGAGGCGAGAATCTGCTTTTGGGTCTCACTCGCAAGCACCGCATACACATACCCGACTCTCACCCCGTTTTCGAACACCGGCGCCACCGAAAAGATACTGGCTTCGCCGGGATGTTTCGGATTGTCGCCCATGGGTTTGCCGGCATCCGAGGCCAGCCATTCCCGCACTTTCGCCATATCGACCTTCTTCATCTGCACCGAGGCCTGAGGTACCACGTAGTCGGTGATATTCCCCAGCGTATCGAGCAGGTATACTTCCACACTCGGGTTGGCTACCATGGTGGAATGGATGATGTCGTGCGTGACCGTGGTATCAGGCTTGCCATTTTTAATAGGCTGGGTAAATGTGGCCAGGTGCTGGGCAATGCCGCCGTACAACTGCTGGTGGGCCGTCATATAATACGATTTTGAAAACCGGGACGCGATCATGACAAATATGATGCCCAGGATAATCAGGAGGCTGGCGAAAACGCCGCTTATTTTCCAGAAGAGAAGGTTTCCTCCGATGGTTCTGACTGACATTTCAAAGATCTTCGTTAAACCGGTAGCCAATGCCCCAGGTAGTTAATACAAATACAGGATTGGAAGCATCGGCCTCGATTTTTCCTCTCAAACGGTTAATATGCGTATTGACCGTGTGCTCATACCCCTCGAAATCGTAGCCCCAAACGAGACTCAGCAGTTGCTTCCGGCTGTAACTTTTCCCCGGATTGGAGGCCAGTAAAACAATCAATTCAAATTCCCGGGGCGACAAATCCAGCCGCTCTCCTCGCAGCATTACTTTACGCTTATCGATATCGATTTCCAACCCCGCAATGCTGATGAGTTGCGGCACCGGTGCTGCATAACGGGCCTTTTCCTCGCTTCTCCGGAATATCACCCGCACCCGGGCTATAAACTCCCGAATGCTGAATGGCTTGGTGAGGTAATCGTCGGCACCGGTTTCGAGGCCCATTACCTTATCTATTTCCTCCGACCGCGCGGTTAGCATCATAATAGGCGTCTGCCGGTCGCCCTGCCGGATTTTCCGGCAAATTTCCATGCCGTTCAGGCCGGGTAGCATTACGTCGAGTATAATGAGGTCAAAATTTTCGTCCTGCGCCCGCGCGAGGCCGTTCTGCCCGTTTTTTTCCGAAACCACTTTGCAGCCCAGGTCCGAAAGGTGTATCGAAAGCAATTCGGTAATGTTGGTATCGTCCTCGACGATCAGCACATTTTTGGTGTCCATATCCGCTGATTTTCTGCAAAGTTTACAAATAAAACAGCGCGGAATGCCGCTGTGATACTTTTGTTATAATTCCGTGACGCCGCCGGGATACCGTGTTTGTTGCTTTGCATCATCCAACGATTCAAAACGGAAACAGACATGATCAGATCATTCCTCGGGCTGTCGCTGACCGCCTTCATTTTCGGAGCCTGCACCGACGACCACGGCCCGCAGCCTACCGCCAAAACCTTGACCATTGAAAACGTACTCGACGCGAAACCGCTCGTGCAATCGGGCACTTTCAAAGGTACCGGCACTCCGCCCGTAATATTGCCGGGACAATCGGTTTCGTTCTCATTTTCAGCGGCTAAAAACCAGCGCCTTACCTTCGCCACCATGTACGGTTGGAGCAACGACCTGTTTTTCGCCCCTGCCAATCCTGGGATCAGGCTATACGACGACAGCGGCACTCCCGTTACCGGCGACGTTTCCGCGCAAATCAAACTCTGGGACAACGGTTCCCGCGTGAATCAGGCGCCCGGCATGAGCGTAACGCACCCAGGCACGGCCGAAGCTACACCCCGCAATATCAAGGAAGTGGCAGGAATGGACGACTACGGCCACACCTATTTGCCCGCCTCTCAACTCATGAACGTGTCGCTCACTTATGACGGCAATTCAATGTTTACCATTACCATTAAAAACCAGTCGGGCGGCACCGCGAACGAAACGCCTTTCAGCCCGGGAGCATGGGCGATTTCTTATGTGGCCGGGGGAAACCTGCTTCTGCCTGAGCCTGTTTATTCCGAGGGCAAAGCCACGACAGAAGCATTGACCCGCATTGCCGAAGCCGGCGACAACGCTCCTATGAGTACCTGGCTAACCTCTCAAACCGGTATTTTTACGCCACTTTCACCAGTATTGGTTGTTATTTACAATGGCAGTGAAAACCCATTTTTTAAAGCCGGTGAAAACGACCGGGGCGAAGGCTTGAAAGAACTTGCTCAGAAAGGTAATGCCGACGTCCTGGCCGCGGCATTGAAAATGAAGGCGGGTATCAAAAATGTCTATGTGCTTAAAGAACCTGCTAGTACGGTATTGTTGCCTAAAATCGGCGGAAATGCGGGCGGCAAGGTTTCACAGCCGCTTATGCTCGCATCCGGAGACCGTATCGCCATTGCTACTATGTACGGCTTTTCCAACGATTGGTTCTTTGCAACGAGCGGCACCGACATCGACGGCAATGCCAGCGGAGATGTCTCGGGGTCGGTGGGACTGTATGACAACGGCACGGCGATCGACCAGTTCCCCGGCGCAGGCATTACGCAGTTCAATCTTGCGGGCACACCATTGAATGAGAGTAAAGCCATCGCACCAGTTCCCAACCCGAACAAATTCACGACGCTTCCGGCGATCAACAATATCATTAAAGTCACATTACAATAACAATGAAGAGACCAATCAATATCCTTTTACTCCTGCTCCTGATAGCGGGCACCACCTTCGCACAGAATGTAGAGATTCGTAAAAAACAGTACAACCTCGAATCGTCCGGTCTTGCGATACAGGGCTATGACCCGGTGGCCTATTTTACTATGAACAAGGCCATCGAAGGCAAAAAGGATCTTTCTGCCAACTATAATGGGGTTACCTACCGCTTCGGCTCGAAGCAAAACAAGGACGAGTTCATGCGTAACCCCGGACGCTATGAGCCGCAGTTCGGCGGCTGGTGCGCCTATGCCATGGGTAAGAAAGGAGAAAAAGTAGAGATTGATCCGGAAACGTTCAAGATCGTGGACGGGAAGCTCTATCTGTTTTACAACAAATTCTTTAATAATACGCTCAAAAGCTGGAACCAGGACGAGGCAAGCCTGAAAACACAGGCCGATCGCAACTGGATGAAGTTTGTGCCTTAAAAACTTGCGACACCTATGAACAAAGTACTATTCGCAGCGACATTCACGCTCGCCGCCCACCTAACATTTGCACAGAAATCCGAAATTTTCGCGCCGAAGGGAAAGGCCATCAAAGGGTATGACGTAGTCGCCTTTTTCAAAGACGCAAGACCCGTTCAAGGTGCCGATAGCCTTACCTATCATTACAAGAACGCCGATTGGTTATTCGCTACCCGCGCGAATCTGGAAGCCTTCAAAGCGGCTCCGGACATGTACGTGCCGCAATATGGCGGCTACTGCGCCTACGGCACTTCCGAAGGGCACAAAGCGCCCACCGAAGCAGAGACATGGACGATCGTCGGCGACAAGTTGTATTTCAATTATAATATGAAAGTCAAAAACAACTGGTCGGAAAAACGGGAAGAACTCATCGAAAAAGCAGATATGCAATGGCCATTGATCAAAGACAAGCAGTGATGAAAACGCAAACGCACCCGAAATGGTCCTGGTTGCTGCGGCTGGTAGCGGCAGTGATTATGTTGCAGACCCTCTATTTCAAATTTTCCGCAGCACCCGAATCCGTCTATATTTTTTCGACAGTCGGCATGGAGCCCTGGGGACGTATATTTGTAGGCGTATTAGAGCTGATCGCCTCCATTTTGATCCTCATCCCCCGTACCACCGCCTACGGTGCCCTGATCGGCATCGGCGTGATGACAGGCGCCGTTTTCATGCATCTTACGCGCCTTGGCATCGTGGTACAAAACGACTCGGGCAAGCTTTTTGTTATGGCACTAACCGTGCTTATTACCTGTTTGGTGCTCGTATACTGGCACCGCAGCAGCATTTCGGGTGTAAAGTTCCACAGCTGACACGCAAACCCCATCTTCTCAAAACGGGCATTGTTTTTGTCCCCCCATTTCAAAACGAACGACATGAACAGGCAACTTACAAAATCAATCGAAACCGCACTGGCACAGATCAGCACGATGCTGGACGCATTATCCGACGAGCAATACAAGCGCAGCCTGCCGGTACTCTCAGGTGCTTCGCTCGGCGGGCACGTACGCCACGTGATCGAGTTCTTTACCGAGCTCGATCGCGGTTATCAAACAGGCTACGTAAATTACGACGCCAGGCTGCGGGACAAGGCCATTGAGCAACGACGGGAACTCGCTTTGACCACATTACGCCGGATTTCGGCTTCGATGGGCAAGGAAAACAAAGCCCTTCTGCTAACCACCGCCACCGAGGCTGGTGATACCGGTTTCCAGGTTGTCACCAACTATGAACGGGAGTTGGTTTACAATCTCGAACACGCGGTACATCATATGGCATTGATGAAAATAGGCATCCGGGAACTCACGGCGCTGCAACTGCCGGAGAGTTTCGGAGTAGCCAGCTCCACCATCCGATACCGCCAGGCCCAATGTGCACTGTAACTTACATTCCAACCGGGAAAGGTGCATTCCTGACATCCAACCGGGATGAACGCACCGATCGTGCGCCCGCGGAGCCGCCCGTAACGCGCAGCTTGCCCGGCGCGCTCACCTACCCGAAAGACGCCCAGGCCGGCGGCACGTGGATCGCATTGAAAGGACGGGGCGACGCAGCGGTGCTGCTCAACGGAGGCTTCAAAAATCATGTGCGCATGTCTTCCTACCGCAAAAGCCGGGGCCTGGTTATGTTGGAAATTGTGCAGGCAGCTTCTCCGGCTGATTGCTTTGAAACGATGTCTCTGGAAAGTATCGAACCCTTTACGCTCATCCTGTTCTCAGAGGGCAGGCTCGTGCGCTGTACCTGGGACGGTACCTGCAAGCATCGTAACGAGCTCGACGCGCGCCAGCCGCATATATGGTCTTCGGCGACATTATACAGTGAAGAAGCCCGACAAATGCGGGTCCGAAAGCTGCAACAATGGTATGGCAGCACGGCCGTCAATATGAAGAGCATTCTGGATTTTCACACACAAAACGATATCACATTCGATGCCTGCCAGAGCTTCCACGGACATCGGGATGCCATGGCTACCGTGAGCGTCACGTCCATCGATCTGACCAGCCCCGAGCCCGTCATGCACTACCACGACCTTCGGACCGGAAAAACATCAGTGACGCGACCGGCCCCCGTCATCCCACACCGGGACACTTCGTTCCACAGCCTCCGCTGGAAGGCGAAACGCTTCCTGATCCGCCTCCGAAACTGGGAATATTGGCCGTTGGAATGCGTTTACCTGCCCATGATATTTCCGTGGCTCCGGCTCAGCATAAAGGCGCGTGCAGTCTGTTTTTTCGGCGCAGCCAATCCCTCGATGCGGTATGCGGGTTTTGCGGGAGAACGCAAGAGCAGGATTTACGCACTTATGCCCAAGGGTTCGTACCCTGAAACCCTGCTATGCGAAGCGGGAATCCCGAAGCGAAAAGTACAGATGCTATTGAATAATTCTTCCCTGAAATTTCCATTAATTGCCAAACCCGATATCGGCGAACGCGGTGTGCAGGTGAAGCTCCTGAAAAATGAAGCCGATGTTGAAGATTATCGCCAGCGCAGCCAGGTCGACTTCCTTTTGCAAACCTATATCGACTACCCGAATGAAGCCGGCATATTCTACTACCGGATGCCCGGCGAACAAAACGGGCACATTTCAGGAATCGTCGGGAAAGCGTTTTTGAGCGTTACCGGCGACGGGAAATCGGACATACTCACTTTGATCACGCAAAGCGACCGGGCTATCTTGCAACTTCCAGCCCTGAATACCGTTTGGGGTTCGAAAATGAGAGAGATCCCCGCCGACGGTGAAAAAGTGGGCCTCGTGCCCTACGGCAACCACAGCCGCGGCTCGAAATTCACCGACGAACGCCATCGCATTACGCCTGCGCTCACGAATGCGATCGACCGGATATGTGTGCGAATACCTGGTTTCCATTTCGGTCGGCTGGATATCCGTTTCAAAAGCTGGGAAGAACTCGAAGCCGGGCAACATTTTTCCATTATCGAACTCAACGGTGCCGCCAGCGAACCAACGCACATTTACGACCCCAGGCATTCGCTGTTCTTCGCCTGGAAAGAGATTTACCGGCATTGGAAGATACTCCTGGAAATCAGCATGGCGAACATGCGCAACGGCGTACCGCAGATGACGTTCAGGGATGGGTGGGCGATGGTAAGGGAGCATAAGGGGTATTTGAAGTTGATGCGGAAGGCGTGATTTTAACATTAGTAGGCATTTTAAAGAAGGAAGCGGCCCATTGCCTTACAACGCATTATACACCAAATGCGTCTAAGTTATAAATCAGTTACATCATGCAAAGACTAATTCTTCTCTTTCTGCTCCTCTTATGGGCATTTACCGGTTGTAAACGCGATAAAAGCGCAGAACCTGAGCCGCAGCCTATGCCAGAGGTTGCGGGCATCGTCGGCAAATGGCACCTGGTAGAATCCCGATACACGTCGGGCGACTCAACGGTAGTGAAAGACATGACCAACGAGCCACAAAAGGCCTTTTCAATACGTTTCGACGGCGTGATGCTATACGACGGATACGGGTCTTGCTGCGCAATATCTGAATATGAGATAAACGGAAATGTATTTAAGGTAAAACCGCAGAAAGATGTGCCCTACAACGAAAATTGCGGCCTCGTCGATTGCCTGGCCTGCCCGAAACTGATCATTACGCAAATAGGCGATGAAATGACGATTGAGTCATGCCTGGGCGCAGTCAACAAGTATGTGAGGAAAAAATAGAAGCGTATACCATCCAGAGTTATTCATCAAACTTCTTTGCGGGCGCTCTACCGACACTCATTAACCGTTCACTAAGAACCCCTCAACCACCTCATTACCAGTTCGATATTTTCTTAATTTGCACGTACCGCACTTCGCGGGTTACTTTCCTTCTACATGATCTGTGACTCAAACTTCTGCACTCATGAAGCATGGCCATTGTTACCTCGCATTGATTGTACTCCTTTCGTCTTGCTTCAAAAAGAAGGAGCAAGCGGAAAAACCGGCGTCGGATAGCACAGCGCGGATTACGGTTTGCTACAACCCCAAAACCACCGATGCCGAATGGTATAGTTCCGGCAAAAAAGCGCCCATGCTCGACGGATTGAAGGGCATCGATTTCAAGATTACCACATCCAGTCCTGAGGCACAGGCTTACTTCAACCAGGGCCTGATGCTCTCCTACGGCTTCAACCACGCCGAGGCGGCCCGGTCGTTTTTCCAGGCCACCCGGCTCGATTCGACCTGCGCTATGGCTTACTGGGGTTATGCCTACGTGTTGGGTCCCAATTACAATGCAGGGATGGAGCCCGACAACTTTCAGCGGGCCTGGGCGGCCACTCAAAAAGCACAAAAACTGGCAACCCAATGTACTCCCAAAGAAAAGGCGTTGATCGAGGCATTGACCGCGCGGTACACGGAAGTCCCTCCCGCCAACCGGGCACCGCTGGATATCGCATTCGCTGCTGTGATGAAAAAAGTGTACGACCAATTCCCTTCCGATCCCGACATCGGGGCATTGTACGCCGAGGCGCAAATGGACCTGCACCCGTGGGATTTATATGACAAAAAAACAAAAGCGTCCAAGCCCTGGACGCCGGCGCTACTGGCCGTCCTGGAAAGCCTGTTGAAAAAGAACCCGCGGCATCCGGGCGCGCATCACCTGTACATACACGCCGTGGAGGCCTCCGCCACGCCGGAAAAAGCGCTGGCCTCGGCAGCGTTACTCGATTCGCTCGTTCCGGGTGCCGGCCATCTGCTCCACATGCCGTCGCATATTTACATCCTCACGGGCGACTATCATTTAGGCTCGCTTTCCAATGTAAGTTCAGTCAAAGCGGACAGCAACTACATCACCGCCTGTCACGCGCAAGGCGCCTACCCGCTCGCCTATTTCCCGCACAATTACCACTTCCTGGTGGCTACCGCCGCCCTTGAAGGCAACTCCAGGCAGGCCTGGCACGCTGCGCGGAAAGTACAGCATTATACCGCGAAGGAGGTAATGCGCCAGCCGGGATGGGGCACACTTCAGCACTATTATACCATCCCCTATTATGTAGCAGCAAAATTCTCGATGTGGGATACCCTGCTGGCCGAACCCAGCCCGGGTAAGGACCTGATTTATCCGCGGGCAATCTGGCATTACGCAAGAGGAATGGCCTTTCTGGGAAAACACGACCTGCCCCATGCACAGGAAGAAATGAAGTCGCTCAACGCATTGGCTTCCGACACGACGCTCAAAGACATCACGGTCTGGAACATCAATACTTCGGTCGACCTCGTGCAAATCGCCTCCAAGGTATTATCGGCCGGTATCGCCGCACAGCAAAACCAGCTCGACAAATCGGCGGCCCTGCTTGGGGAGGCCATCGCCCTCGAAGATAACCTCAACTATAACGAACCGCCCGACTGGTTTTTCTCCGTCCGGCATCACCTCGGAGCAGTATTACTCAAAGCCGGAAAGAACGCAGAAGCGGAACGTGTCTATCGTCAGGACCTACTGACCTGGAAGAAAAACGGCTGGGCATTGATAGGTCTCCATAATGCTTTGGTACAACAGAAAAACACCGGCGAAGCGCAGGCGGTCAAATCCGCGTTTGATAAAGCCTGGCAGCATGCCGACATTAAACTTGCGGCGTCGTCCAGCATTGCAGATTAAGGTTTTGAAGCAGGGATGGGTTTTCAAAATGCAAAGCCGATCCCTGCTTTGGCTTGGAGTTCGCCATAATTTACTTTGAAAAACCGTTTTTGCAGGCTCAATCCTGAATAGCTAACCGTCGCGTCGAAATAAAGTTTGTTGAACAAACGTTGCTGATAACCAGCTAAAATCCCTGCCGAAGTATCCCAGGAACTGAAAACGCCACGTTGTGGATCAACCGGTACAACAAAACGGATAGCGGATCGGGCATAATTGTATGCAAACAGAGGGCCTGCATACAGGCCCGACAGATTATCGGACGCTTTCCCCCTTCGTAACTGGCGTTTTTGCAGATAGTACCAACGAAATTGCGCTTCCACGATCGCTGAGAAAGAACTGCGTCCAAATGAAGAATTGGTTGTTTCATTCCAAATGCCCAGATTAACGGATAAAGGGCTCTTTCCCAACTTCCGCTCATAGCTCACCTCGCCTCTGATCGACTGATTTTTAAGGCTGACATTCACATCTGGCAGTCTGATCTTAAAATGCTGTTTCACAAAATAGTCACAATGTAAAACATCGCATAACGGGCCCGTGCTGTTTCGCTTCCAATCACCGAAGGCAAGTCCGAGGAGCGAGCGGGATGCGATCACGGCGTTTCCGGTGCGGACGCCAGGCAACGGCACGTTACCGGTTCCATATAATGATAAGTATGGTGTGACATAATACAAACCCAGCGAAAAATCGAGGAATCCGTTCGACAGGAACCGACTTTGAAACCCATATGCGACACTGAAATGTTGCCTGGGCCGCTCACTCTGTATGGCGGCGAGTGACCTTTCATACGCGACCCCCAGATAACTTCCACTGAAATTATTGGCACTTTGCTGTCGGGCAATCCGCTTGTTCATTTCAAAATACCACCTGCTTCCGATACTCGCAAACATATTTCTGCCACTCAATTGCCGTTCGAAACGATCGATGGTGATAACGCTCCCCAGCCGGTTTGTCCGCGAAGTTAGTGCCGCTTCTACGGACATGGCTGGCAAGAGTTTGTATTCAAACGTGGCGCTAAACCCAATCCCATTATAAGTCGTTGAGGAGTACCCCAGCTTGAACATCTTCCGCGTAGGCACTTTGGTCATGAATACATTCTCATAGCGGTCGATAAACCGCTGCTCCACCACAGGGCTATGCTCTTCCGTAAATGTGACGGATGTAGTGTCCTGAGCCCGGGAACCCGAACCCAATACAACCAGCAAAACAAATACACTTAAAAATCGAAGCATCGATGGTTCCAGATGTAGCCTGCGGTGATTGCAGGTTCATCACAAAGAGGCAACGAGTTGCTTAAATCGTTGTATGGGCCTAAAAATTTCGTTTGGACTGTCACAAACCGAGGCCGATCAATATCTGGAAAAAGCCGGCTCGTTTGACGAAGTTTTTATCGCGTCAATAACCTAAACATCCATCGCGTCGTACACGATCACCTTGTCCCACAGATGGCTGCAATCTTTGATAAATTTCTGATGGATCGGGTGGTCCTGGTAGGTTGCCTGGCCGGCAAGGTCTTCGAAAAACATCAGTTCGGACACCGCCCAGCTATTATCCACGACATCCCTTTTCTCGGTGCTCGCCACCACGCCAATGCGAAGTTCCTTGATCGCCTCAATCTTTCGCAATGTCTTCAGACCTTCGATGATCCGGTCACGATCGGCCACCGAACCAGGATTTTTAAGCCAGAAAAACACGTGATGGACCAAGGGGGTTTTGCTTTTCGCCGGGATAGCCGGGGCCGCCACAGACGCCGCAGCGCCTGCTGCAAGCGTGACAGAGCTTGCAATGAATTTACGACGGGAATTTGTCATAGTAAGTGTTGAGATATATTGGAAAATTAAAAATGCATAGTCCTCGGCGAAAAACAACCTGACTTTCTCGCTACAAACAAGGGCTCACCGGTAAGGCGCGCGATGAACGGCTATGAAACAAAATCCACGGCCGCGAATAGATTGATGAAGCGGTCGAAGATAGGAAGGAAAGCTGGCTACTGAAAGCCCGGAGGGTCATTTTCGAAGTTAAACACCGGTTTTCATTCAAACGATATTAGACGTTTATCGATGAAATATCAAGGTTCTGGAACTTATAAGTCCATCTTCGCTACTTGTAGTTTGCATTGTGGCAATCAGTTTTTCGTCAATGAGGTTTGCCGTTCCTTTGTACGTAAAAATTACGCCGGAGCTGGCACGGGTATAGTTAAGTACCATTTTGCCCGGCTCGTCAATTTTCACATTGTATACCGGTATTTCAATTGCAAAAGAGGGGAGAAATTCATCCATTGTCAAAACACTATCACTGGTAGCAATGTTTAACATATTCGGACCACCTCGTTCAATTTTCCAAAATGTCTGAAATTTGAAGATACCCGAGTCTGCCGGTTCTGTCCTCCAATCTCCAATAAATGGCGTCGCCCGATCAGGCTTTGGATCTTTCGAACAAGCGGTTAACAATGCCAGGCACGTCGCAAAAAGATAAATTAGCTTTTTCAAAGTGAAGTGTATTTTAAGGATATGCCCGAAATATACTAAGGTTTCAAAAGCTACTTTTTGTTGAGAGAAAATTTTTGTAACTCCGAGGTAACTGGCGCAAAAAAGCCACTTCCCATCCGGGATGAGCGGTAGCAGATATAAATTGAGACTGACTCATGCCCGGCCGCCAAAAACTTTCGATGAATCTGCAACGGTAGAAGGGTTCTCCATTGCCAATCGAGTGATACCATGACGATTTCCGCTGGACTTCGCATAGCAGGTATTAAGATCTACCCGCGATGCGCTATTGGACCGGTGCATGCAGCGTTTTGACCGTTTAATAAGTCGAATGAGGAGAAAGCAGAATAGATTACTTACTAACGTAAACAACCAAACAAATCCCCTCCAACATGCGACTATCCTACGAAAACCGTAACGAAGATGTACACCTCGACAGCTTGAAAGAGCTAGTAAGTGTAATCGAAACCGAAATTCAGCGAATGGGAGAGCATAGCATAATGTCAATTCGCGATAAATTTAAAAATCTCCTGGCGAAATCCGGACTGTCCTATGTCGATCTTTCAGGAGGTAGAAGTGATTTCGTCGAAAAAGTGAAAGCTTTCTCGCCAGAGATAAATTTTGTGATTGATCAAGAGCACGCAAGACTCGCCCCTGGCTGGAAGCACCTCTTGATATCAAAGAAGATTTCCGACATGACCGGCTACGAGTACAAAACCTACCTGGAACTGATTAGCCAGTCGAACGCCTAGTCTAGATCTCTGGACTTACTGCAAGCTGGCCTCGGCAAGGATGTTCAATAATTTCAAGATATCGACTACCTCGAAGATAAAGACTTCTTTTTTCCGGCTCCCGTGTTCCAACTTAATGAACACCCCCCATTTATTTCCACTCCAACCAAATTCCATTTCGAGTCCGCCTCGACAAAGAAATTTATAATCGACATTCGGCGTCGGATCAAACCGCTTGTCTCGAAACAACTCAAGTGATTTAACAAGTGTCCGCAATTCGTCAGAATCAATAAACAGTGAAGCTCTCTCATACTGAACATACTCAACTCTTACACCAGAGTACTTCGTCTTTGTCGCAACATCTTCTATGTCCAGTCGATAGAAATCGATGTCCTGAAATGAGCCTGCCTTCTTCGTCTGACGCTTCAATAAGACGCCAGTTTTTAATAGAGCAAGTTCGATATTAGCCTGAGATAGCTTTGAAGCTGGCTGAGAATTTGCGGTATAGCACAATAACACCGCTAAAAAACATATAGAAAAAACTTTCATCGTCTACTGAGAAGGGGTGGAATATGACAATTATAGGAGCAATTGACCACAGATTGGATACCGAATAATAAATACCATCTCCTCTCAAGTGCTGGCATAGTGCAGGGTCTTATTACTATCTCAATGATAGTTTCATTGATAGCTCCATCAAATTTCACCTCAAAACTCCTCGGCAGCATTCAAACTGCGTCGCTGCAAGCCCGTTCAATCATTGTCATTTTCACTGTTAGCCAAACAAAAAACACTCAGAAAATAAGAAAAGTACTTGATTTTAATCGATCCCGTTTGGATTCGAAGCAAAGACCTACTGCTTAGAAGGCAGTATAAATGTACACGACATGAGACTATTTCAATGCGTCCTCATAGCTTTCATCAATCCCGCCACCCAACATGAAACCTATCATCAAACTATTTTGATATTTGATAGGATGTTGGTAAGATTACGATTGTAACCAATTACCCTCTTATCAGATGTTAAAAACTTTATTCTGGTTCTTTCTCTCATTCCTGCCTCCCTCCTTGGCATTTGCTCAATCCAAGTCGCCCTACGAAAGCATTAAGCTGGAAAACGGTCAAGTATTCTTTGAAAAAGTATACGTCCTGGATAGCCTCTCGGCGACCAACATCGAGCGCCTGCTCATAGAGCAAATACCCCGAGTAAAAAATTTGAAGGGTTTTTCAAAATCTGACGGAATTATCTCCGCGAAAATCGAAGACTGCACTATCGACTACAAAAAGTATGGCGGGAAATGGGGCAATACCATATTGTATCTCAACCATCCATTCTTCGCCACAGTCTCGATCGTTTGGAAAGATGGAAAATACAAGGTGTCGATGAACAACATGGAATGGCACGCTGCCGGGGTGGGAACTGCTACCTCGACAGACGTATTTACCAAATGGGGAAAGGGTAAGGACTGGGACATGTCCAAGACTGTCCTAAAAGGTGGCGAGTATGTTGATCGGTATTTTTCGGATCTATTCGCAGTCAAGAACAATTCCAAAGACGATTGGTAACAAAGCGACTACAAATAGTCACGTATCGATCCGTCGGGTCGCTATCATAACTCGCTTAAAGACAGGGTGACAGTCCTTCAAAATCTGAAACGCTGAAGGCCGGGTTCCGGCTGAAAGATTGACTTTAAAAATCGGTCACAATTAACCAACATACTTAATGACAAAAAAGAAATCTGAGCCTCTTAAAAAGGCCAGCTACGATGTTTTTAGATTTCAAATCAGTCCCAGGAGTAACTTTCAATATGAGCTATTCGGGCAAGAATTTACAGCTGACCAGCTAAAAGCAAGGAAAAATGAATTTTTCCACGAAGCAATATTGGGCATTAGGGTGTTCCTGAGCGCACATGGCAACACCCTACACCACAAAATCTATTTCGATAAAGACAACTTCACTGGATTGAAGCTAGGGCCGGAAAGGACATTGCATATAGAGGACAAAGACTTCAATCAAATAGACGTCGAAGCAGTGATGGCCGTACAGGTGGTTATCAATAATGACCCAAAAGTTCAAAAAATAGCCATTAGCAGGAATCGTACCGCATTTGAATCTTCGTTCGTTGTCGCCAACATACTTGCCGATAATTTTAATAGGGCCCTCGAAAAGTACAATTTGGAGATTTCGATCAATCCAATATTAGAAAAGCAGAGCTTCTGGAAGCTGATAAAAAGCTACGAACACCGTATTACGGCTATCAAGTTTGAAATCGTAAGGCCGAATATATCTGAGATATCAAAGTCATTATCGGACCATTTGAAAGGGTTAGTCACCCTCACAGGAAGTAATCGTACTGACATTGAATTAAAGGCTGCGCCAGGTCGAGTCCTCGAAAACGTCAATGAGGATAACAAGCCTCTCGTGGATATTGCCAATTATGCGACTGAAGGAGGAGCATCGGACATCAAAATAAAAGTAAAAGGGCTGAAAAAAACCATTAGGACAAACAGCACTATTGAGAGTTTTCAAATTGAGGAAGTGGAAATAAATGGCGATATTGCAGTAGTGCAAACTATGTATAATCAGATATTGAACCATTGAAACGTAAGCTCGAAAAAATTGCGCTGTATATAGTCGCTGCTGCATTAGTGACGATGGTGTGCAATTGTCTTCAAAGCGACTACCTGACTAAGTTTTTGAAAGAAAAACTTGTTGAGATATCGATCACATTGCTTGCTATTAACATTGCGACATGTGCGATTTTGATAGCCAAGCTCGATGAATTGGCGATAACCTACAATACTAACTTTAAAGATACTGTTTCAGAGATTCGGCTGTCCATTATTTCTCAAATTTGGCTTATTGGAATAACTGTTGTGGTATTGATACTTTATAACAGTAAGTTTATGTGTGACCGGCTAGGTGAATACCATCAAATGGCCTTTTCTACGGTTTTGACAGCGATATTTATCTGCGCAATTGACATTCTCAAGGACACTGGTATGGGAATTTTTATGATTAACACAAAGAATAAGTGATGTAATGCACCTATTTGTATAATGGATCGAGGTCTCACGGTCGGATCTTAATCTCCTTTTGGCACTCGGTATCTACCCGATATCCATCACTTAAAACCTCCCGGACCAGTGCCGGGATTTTTTATGCTGATTACTTCGTAAAACTCCACTCCCTTGCCTTCCACTAGCATTGAGACCATATGTAGCAGACACAATCGCTTCCTAGCAAGAATCACACCGCCCGTCGGGCTTCATTGTTGCAGATATTATAACTCGATTTTTTCATTGTGATCGGAACGTACAAGCCGGGAACACCAGCCGCCGAGCAAGTACAAGCAAACCCTATAGAAGCACTCCGAGTACCGGCGCCACCATTTACACCGGTCCACGTGGCGGCCATTACTACATAAATTCAAAAGGCAATAAAGTGTATGTAAAAAGCGGAACAGCGCACTCGTCCCGAAGCTCTGCCCGCCGATCATCATCATCGAGTTCATACCACAAATCCTCTGGATCCTCCTACCGAAAGTCTTCTGGCAGTTCCTTTCGGGGATCCACGGGCAGTTCGTACCGCCGAAAATAAGCGTTCACTATAAACCTCCCCTAATTCATGAAAAAGCTATCCTACCTAATTTACTTCTTAATGTTCTTCACTGCTACCGCTTGCTCTTCCGACGACGTCGATCCGGGGGGCGGAGGATGCGGCACACATAACGGAAAGTCGCTACACAAAGGCCCCCAAGGTGGCTGCTATTACATTAATTCAAACGGGAATAAGACGTATGTTTCAAGGAGTGAGTGCAACTGTTGACTTTTAATATCCCTAATCATGAAGTTTGGATTTCGAAAGCCGTCTATAATGAAAAGAATTGCAGCAAGAACAAGCGTGAAACGGGTTGTTCGCCATAGCCTTGGTTTGAAAACCAGAAGAGAGCATGCATTAAATAGTTGAAAATTTTTCTATTTTTAGGACGGTATAAATATGACCGATGTGCCGCCGAAATACAATGTCAAACCTCACTACCCGGCTTATTGTTAGCAGAATCAACACCATGAAACCGAAATCTCTTACAGGAATTTCCAGTCTGGCGGGCTCCGTCGTGGCAATTCGATTTATTGTGATATTTATTAGCTTTGTATGGTCTTCATTAATAATTTCAACAATTAATTCATCAAGTTTTCATTGGCCGGATGCAGTCACCCTCCTCTATCCAAGCGTACTTGTAGCATGCATGTTATACGCCCTAATGAAGTTCTCAGGCATCTTTTACAATGACGAAAATGTGATAATTCAAAACTTCTATGGGAAAGTGATTTACCCGAAATCCGAATTCCTTGACATCCGAATTGTGTCATCATTTTTCTCGCTGTATCAGATCTGTTTTCGAGATGGTCGCAAATTCTTGTTTGGCGAACCTAACCGTTATCTGGCATTCGCTGACAGTACGGCCAGCAAAGTAGAAGAAATGAAGAAAAAATTACTTTGAGTTTGTCGAAGATTCGAATAATAAAATAGAGTCTATAACAGGTTTAATGCCTTTAAGTTGTCAGCAGATAAAATTGCCAACACAAACCCTCATAATAAGACCCGTTTTGCCATTTATCCAGATTGATTGCATCAGGATTACGATTAGTTTAAACCTCACCTCTCAATGGCCCGATATTTATTTCCGCTGGTTTTAGTTTTTATCCTCTCATGTAAAAAAGACAAGGATCCGGTTCCCGATCTGACTCGTGATCTCGTTGGAGTCTATCAGACAAAAAACACTCAGGAGGTCCTTGACGATATTAACGTGACTATCACAGTTCGCTGGACAATTGATAAATTGTCTGAAAAAGAGATTCGGCTGACGCACGAGGAGGAAACGGTTTTTGATGGGGACGGATGGCAGGATTATATTGATTCAATACCACCCAGGAAAGTAATTTTCGACAAGGTTGAACTGACTGAGCCTGACAAATTCCAAATAAAACAAAAGGTAGAGTCGACGATCGATGGCGTAGTTCAATCCTCGGACATCGAGATTACAGCAGAGCTCGCGGGCAAGCATCTGGCCGCCAACATTAAGGAGACATTCAAAGGAAGTAGTTACCAAGGAGATGTTTTGCTGAAAAGGCAGTAAGACAACAGCCCCCTCAATTCCCCCGCCTCATTCCTAAACACAATCGCCATTATCAAAAAAGCTCCGCAACGGCATGCGGAGCTATCTCAAAAATCAATTTACACGGGCTATTGGATAGCCGCATTCAGAAATCGACGATTTTGTTAAAAAACGGCTTTGGTTGCAGTTTTTCATCAAACAGCAGCGGGTAATCCTTCCGGCCGCGCACGGGAAAGTTATCCAGCCAGGTCGTTTTGTCCGACACATTCCAGAAAGTAACGCCCGTAAGTGCACCGCGGTTTTTTCGGAATGTATTGAAAAGCATTTCGTACTGCGCGGCCTGCCTGGTAAAAGCTTCCGCCGGCACGGGGGCATTGTCTGCCTCCGTACGCTCGCGCCGGCCGTGTTCTTTTACGTGCACCGACACGTCCAACTCGGTAACCTGCACCGCCAACCCCAGGCTTGCAAACCGGCTGATCGACTCTTGCAATTCGCCTTCCGAAGGCTCATATACAGACCAATGCCCCTGCAAACCTACGCCATGTATGGGTACATTCTTCTCTTTCAGTTTTTTAACTAACTGAAAAATCTTCTCCCGCTTGGCACGGTTCTCAGTGTTGTAATCATTGTAAAAAAGCTTTGCGGCAGGGTCGGCGGCATGGGCATATTCGAATGCTTTTTCAATATAATCCTCCCCGATGATCTCATAAAATTTCGACGCGCGGTAAATGCCCGTTCCTGTGTCGGGTACCGCCTCATTTACCACGTCCCAGGCGTAAATCTGCCCTTTGTAACGCCCCACGACGTCGGTAATGTGCTGTTTCAGGCGTTCGAGCAGCACTTCGCGTGTCACTTGCCTGCCCGCGTCGTCGGTGAAAAACCATGAGGGCGTCTGGTTATGCCAGCAGAGCGTGTGGCCGCGCACTTTCATGCCGTTCTTTTTCGCAAATGCGACGATCGCGTCGGGCGCTTCCCAGGCATAGCGGCCGGGCTCGGGGTGGATGGGGCCCATTTTCATCGCGTTTTCAGGTGTAATACTGTTGAACTGCTTCGCGATGAACTCCGCCTCCGGCCCCGAGAGGTTCCTCGGAGCCACGGCCACGCCTACCGGAAAATAATCTTTGTAGGCATCCTTCAAAGTCTTTTGCTGCGCCAATGCGGCGGTCGACGCCAGTAGCGCGGCCAGAAACAGGGGAGTTTTTTGCATACCTATATTTTTACGCTTTTACCCGTCGCTACCGATTTATAAATGGCTTCCACCACGCGGATATCGCGCAGGCCTTCTTCACCGGGGGCGATCAGGTCGGTGTTGTTTATGATGGCGAGGCAATCCTCATCCATTTGCTTGGCTTGCTGGCTTTTGATGGGGAAATTAATGAGGGTACCGTCCGACATGCTTCCTTTGTTGCCGTTGTAACCGGACTGCGGCTCCATTTTCAGCCAGCCCTTTTCGTAGTTCACTTGCAGGTAGTTCATATTAATCCCAAAACTGGTCTGGCATGCCGCCTTCGCCCCACTTGGGAAATCGAGCATGAACATCATCGTTTCTTCTACCTCCTTATAAATGTCGGGACGGGTCGTCGACGCCTGTGCGATCACGCTCACGGGCTCCTCACCCGTAGCCAGGCGCGCGCCCTGCAATGCGTACACGCCCATATCGCCCATGCAGCCGCCTCCCAACGCCTTTTTCTGCTTCCAGTGATCAGTGCGGGCGTCGAAGTACCCGGCGGCGCTGTTGACCATCTTCACTTTTCCGAACTTCTGTTCTTTTGCCACTTTCATGTAAGCCTGGATATTCGGGTCGTGCTGGCAACGGTAGCCGATCGCCAACTTCACCTTGTTGCTTTTGCAAGCCGCGATCATCGCCTCGCAATCGGCCACGGACGGAGCCATCGGCTTTTCGCAAAACACGTGCTTACCGGCTTTCGCAGCCCGTACCACGTACTCGCGGTGCATGGACGGCGGCAATACGACGTATACGATGTCGATGTCCGGGTTCTTGGCGATCTGGTCGAAGTTCTGGTAATTGTAAATGTTCTTGTCGGGAATGTTGTATTTGGCTTTCCATGCCTCGGCTTTCGACGGTGTGCCGGTAACGATGCCGGCGAGATAGCATTTTTCCGTCAGTTGCAGCGCGGGGGCGAGCAGGTCGGTGCTGTAATAGCCCAAGCCCACGAGCGCGATGCCCAGTTTATCCTTTTTCGGGGAAGTAGCGGCGATCAGCGGGTTTCCTGAGAACAAAGTAGCGGCCCCGGCCAGGGTTAATGTCGATAAAAAATCGCGTCTTTCGATTTGCATAGCTTGGATGATTGAATGCTTTTTTAAATGAGATCATCGGCACGGATGCGCCGGTACAGCTTTAAAAGCCGGTACCGGCGCCCGTTTCACTAATATATTGGCATTATTTCCGTTGGTCGCTAGCATCAAGGTACAATCGGGACGATCGCGCCGGTCGCGTCACGCACGAGCTCGCGTACCTTCATGTTACGCAAGTGGGTTTTTCCCGATAATTCCGAATCATGGTAAAAAATATACCATTTGCCTTTGAACTCGACAATAGAATGGTGGGTCGTCCAGCCTTCTACCGGTTTCATAATCACTCCCTTATAGGTAAATGGCCCGTAAGGCGAGTTACTTTCCGCATAGCAAAGCAAATGCGTGTCGCCGGTGGAATACGAGAAATAGTATTTGCCATTGAACTTGTGCATCCATGCGCCTTCAAAAAACCGGCGGTCGTGATCTCCGCCAAGTAGCGGCTTACCATGCTCATCCAGAATCTGTACATCACGGGGCGTTTCGGCAAATGTGCGCATATCGCCGCTCATTTTGGCCACTTTGGCGCTCAATGCAGGCTCCTGATCGTGGCCTTTCCCCAGATCAGTGGAAAGCGTTTTGTCATACTTCCCCGAATGCCAGCGCTGCAATTGCCCGCCCCAGATACCGCCGAAATACATGTAAGTCTGCCCGTCGGTATCGGTAAAAACGGCCGGATCGATGCTGTAACTATCCGGAATCGGCTCGGGCTCTGCTTTGAAAGGCCCCGCAGGCGATTTGGAAGTAGCTACGCCAATGCGGAAAACATCCTGCTTATCCTTGACCGGAAAATACAAATAGTAGGTACCGTTTTTGAATGCGGCGTCCGGCGCCCAAAGCTGGCGCCCCGCCCAGGGAATGTCTTTCAAATCCAGCACCACGCCATGGTCGGTTACCTTGCCGCCAATAGCGTCCATCGAATACACGTGGTAATCCCGCATATTGAAATGGCCGCCCTCATCGTCCTGCGGCACATTGGCCTCGATATCGTGGGAAGGGTAAATGTAAATTTTGCCGTTAAAAACATGTGCGGACGGATCCGCGGTGAACAGGTCGGTGACCAACGGTTTCACTTTGGCTTGCTGGCAAAGGCCCGTTTTCAGGCCAATGCTGCCAATTGCCGCCAGGGCCAAGAAACCGGCCGATAAAAAGCTGCGGGTCATATGAATAGGCTGATTAATAAGGTTTAATATCCGGAATTTTGTGGAAAAGCAGGACCGTCCACTACTCTATCGATCTGCGACTGAGGAATTGGCCTTAACATATTGAAATCCTTCACGTAAGGTGCCGCTTCCTGGTTCCACTCCTGCACGCGGCGTACGAGCGATCGCGTCCGCACGAGGTCGTGCCAGCGCTGCCATTCGCCGAAAAATTCGCGGCTGCGCTCGTCGAGGATAAAATCCAGCGTAACATCCGCGGCAGTGATGGTCATCGCTGCGACGGCTGCCGCATTCTGAGCGGTGGTATTGCTCTTGCGGTATGCCGCACGCTGCCGCACGACGTTGATCAGGCTGGCGGCCTTCGCAGCGTCACCGGCTTTGAAATACGCCTCCGCACCGGTCATGTACACGTCCGAAAAGCGGTACAAAACGCAGGGACGCGTCGAGGGATCGTTGAAATTAGCCCCTCGGCTCGGGTCCATGAATTTTTTCAATGCCGGGAAAATTCCATTGTTCCACATGCTCGGTGGCACCACAATGCCCTTGAATGGCCGGGTACCGACAAATTGCGGCGCGCCAGGCACCTCGTAGTCAGGCAGCCACACGGCGGTATCCTGTCCAACAACGGTAGTATAGCCGATCCCGCGGCTGTTGTTGGCCGCATTGGCCGTATTGGTAACGGATGTATTGGAAATGTAAACCGTATAAAACGAGTTGGCGAAACGCGAATCCACATCCCGATGGGTAAATGCCTGATCGAGGAAGTAGTTCTTGCCGGCGTGCGGGCCGGTGGGCCATTTGTCGGAGTTAGGACGCATACGGACATACGGACGACCGTAGTATGAATCACGGATCATGCCCGAAGTACCGCTATTGACAAACCCACCCGCGGCGTTCTTGAAGGAATTGATACCGCTGTTGTTGGGATAATTCCAGTTTGTAAACCAGGGCGAAAGATTCTGCGCAGCGCCGCCGCCGGCTGCTCCACCGACATTGTAATAGCCATATTTAGGATCGAGGACGTGATCGCTCACAAACATCGTTTCCTTTCCATAGTCATTGGCGGGTACGAACGCATCGCCGTAATCCTGCCAGAGGTCCAGCCCGTAAGCCGACTTGCTGGCGATGATCTCGTCGCATAATGCAGCTGCTTTGGTAAAATCGGCCGCCGCATTGTTCAACCAGCCCCGGGTAAGGTATGCTTTGGCGAGCAGGAACTGCGCCACGGGTTTGGTAGCCGCTTTGCCCAGGAACGGCGCAGTAGGCTGGTTGGGCAGATCAGCCGCAGCTTCTGTTAAATCTTTAATAATCAACTCATACGCCTGCGCCGCGGGCTGGCGGGACGCCGCCTGCGAGGGCACGGTGATAAACTCGGTATGCAAAGGCACGTCGCCCCAGGTTTGCACGAGGTAGAAATACCAGAAGGCCCTGAGGAACTTGGCCTGTGCGAGGTATTGCTTCCGGGTCGCCTCGGGCAGGTCGATGGTCTGCCCGTATTGCAGCACGCCGTTCAGGGTATTGATATCCTGGAACGCAACGCCCCAGGCCGAACCGAAGTTACTGCCGTTCAATCCATTATAAGTGTAAGGAATGGGCGTTCCCGCGCTGAGCCCCTGGATAAACTCGTCGGTACCGGCCTGCATTTCGACGGTAAAACCTTCGGTCCCCCACTGGCTGCGGATATCGTTATACACCCCGGCAATGCCGCCGAGCACACCCGACGGGCTATTGAAATACGATGGGACGATCTGGGATTGCGGATGTTCTTCGAGTACTTTTTCACAACCGGAGCTCAGCAATGCGATCATGCCGGCGGTGATGAATATTTTGATGGATTTCATAGTCGGATCAGAATTTAAGGTTTACGCCCACGGTGAATTGCCTTACCGGCGGGTTGTTGAGGTTTACGGCGATTTGTCGCTCCGGCGCGCCACGCTCGCTGGCCCCCTGCGGGTTGAGCGTCGACTGGCCGCTGGCATAGCTGTTCCCTTCCGGATCGATCGCGAGGTTATCCTTCACGAGCGGTGAATAGATAATGAACGGGTTGGTGAGGTTCACGTAAATGCGGGCTGACGAAGCGCCGATCTTCTTGATCACATCGCTCGCGAACGTATACCCGAGGTTAATGCTCCGGCATTTGATGAACGAGCCGTCGTAATACCCGAGCGTCGAACCGAAGTTGGCAACCGCACTGCTGGCGTCGGGAGCGGGGAATGCGTTGGTCGGGTTGGTATCGGTCCAGTAATCCGTTTTCACCTGGTTAACACGGCTCTGGTTGAAGAATGCAAACCCGCCCGAACCTGTGGAATTACCTGTCAGATAAGGCACAAGCACTTTCATGCCCATCCGCGCATAGGTAACGATCGAGGCATCGAAGTTTTTGAAGCTGAAACGGTTGGTAAGGCCGCCCTCCCATTTGGGTTGGAAATTACCCAGGATCTGGCGGTCGCTCGCGTCGATTTTGCCGTCCGCATTCAAATCCTCGACCCGGATTTGCCCCGGATATTGCACAGGCGACACCTGCTTGGCCAAAGTACCGTTCTCCGCGTCGGCAAGCTGCCAGATGCCCAGTTTTTTGTAATCATAAATCACTGAAAGCGGCTGTCCGACAAACCATCCCGCGCCAAGATTGGCTTTTTCCTGCGGTGTGGTCAGCTGGGTGATTTTCTCGCGGTTGAAGAAATAGGTCGCGTCCACGCTCCAGTTGAACCCTTTCGGTTTTCTGGCAATCTCAAAAGTAACGGCCACTTCCAACCCCTTACCTTCGGTTTTCCCCAGGTTTTTCAGGGTAGAACCGGCGCCATTGCTCGGCGGAAGTGGTACCGACAGCAAAATATCCTTGGTTTTCTGGTGGTACCAATCCACCGAACCGGTAATGCGGTTATTCAAAAAACCGAAATCGATTCCAATATCGACCTGTGATGTCGATTGCCAGCTCAGGTTGCTCGCCGGGAGGCTCGTAACGGTGTAGGCCAGCTGCTGCCCGGCGGTACCCGTTCCGAAATTGTAGTAACCGGCCGATAATGCACCCAGTGTCGCATATGCGCCCACGTTGCGGTTACCCGACACGCCCCAGCCGCCACGCAGTTTCAGGTTCGAAACAAAATCCACACTTTTCATGAACCGTTCCTCGATCACATTCCATCCCAGGCCGATGGCCGGGTAGTTGAAATACTGGTTACCGGGCGACAAAGTGGAAGAACCGTCCCTGCGCAAGGTCAAAGTCAGCAAATAGCGGTCGTCATAGCTATAATTGAGCCTTCCCATGTACGAGAGCAGCCCGGTTTCCGAAAAAGAGTTACCAAAATCCGAGTTCGCGACGGGCTGACCGGACGCCAGTGAGAAGTTGGATGTTTTGATGTAATCCGCCGGTACGCCCGTCACGGTGAAACGGCTGCCCAGTGAGTGGTTTTTGGTATATTCATACAATGCGGTGAAACCCAGTTTGTGCTTATCGGCAAAGGTCTTGTCATAGTAGAGCAAATGTTGGAGGTTCACATCCCAGTACTCGGTATTGCTGATCTCGGCGGTGGACGAGGATTGAACCGTTGCCGAATTGAAGTAAGTCAGTGGGCCGTTATAGCCATTGTAGTTCGACTGGCTGAAATTCAAACCTGCATTGAACCGGTATTTCAGACCCGGCAGAATGTTCACTTCCGCGTACAGGCTGTTAAATGTACGCACCGAGCGTGTACGGCCAAGATACGAATCCTTCTTGGTTATGATCGTGAGCGGGCTCACGCCGGCGGCATCGATGGAGCCTTCGGACGGGAACATATTTACACTTCCATCCGCATTGTAGGGCGAAGCCAGCGGCGTCAGGCGCACGAGCCCACCCGGCACACCGCCCCCGCCGGGCGTGTTCTGGTAGGTAAGGGTATTGAGTGTGTTCAGTCCGATCTTGATATTCTTCCCGATCCGCTGATCGATGGTAGCGCGAAGGTTGAAGCGCTGGAAATTCTGATTAGGGATAATACCCGTTTCATTGAAGTACCCCAAACCCAGCGAGTATTGCGTGTTTTCAACGCCGCCCTGCATACCCAACTGGTGATTAGACATGAAACCGGGCTTGTAGATCAGGTCCTGCCAATCGGTGGACACGCCTTTGTCGAGGGCTTCCTGTTCTTTCGGCGTGAGCAGATAGCCCGACGTTCCCGGACTGGTACGGTTATATTTGGCCGCATCCGCTTTAAACTGGGCATATTCGGCGCCATTCATCACGTTGAATTTGCCCATGATGCGTGTCTCTCCGTGGTAGCCGTCGTAGCTGAACACCGGCTTGCCGACTTTCCCTCTTTTCGTCGTCACGAGGATCACCCCGCCCGCACCGCGCGAACCGTAGATCGCCGTTGCGGAAGCGTCTTTCAATACTTCCAGGCTCAGGATATCGTCGGGGTTGATGTCGTTCAAACCTCCGAATGGTATCCCGTCGACCACCACGAGCGGGCCGTCAAGACCATCACTCGATCCGGAGCTGGTCGTGAGTGTACGGTTACCCCGGATCCTGATCTGCCCCTGGGAACCGGGCGTGCTGCCATTACTGATAATGGACACCCCCGCCGCGCGGCCTTTGAGCTGGCTGATGAGGTTCGGCGCAGGCACCTCTTTGAGCGTCGACTCGCTCACCGAAACTACCGAGCCGGTTACGTCCCGCTTACGCTGCGTTCCGTAGCCGACCACTACTACTTCTTCGAGTACTTTATGATCGGGTGCGAGCGATACGTTAATGATTTTCCGATTCCCTACCACTACCTCTTTGGAGGCATAACCTACCAGCGAAAACACGAGCACCGTTTGCTCATTGTCCGGGACGGTAATCCGGAAATTGCCGTTCTCGTCGGCAATCGTTCCGCGCGTGGTGCCTTTAATAAGGATACTCACTCCCGGCAATGCATCGCTGGCTTCCCCGGTAACCTTTCCGGTTACTTCCACATCGGCAACGGCCTGGCGGACGTGCCTGTTCAAATCAGTTTCCGATGCACGGGCGCCGTCAGCGGGGGCCAACGTCATCGCCAGCATTAGCGGCCATCCCATGGTCGCTAATGTGCAGAGCCGGTTTCTCTTGTTCAGTAAAAAATAGCGCATTGGCTTGCAGGGTTTTTGTTGAAAATTTTTATTTGTCATTTTGACAATATATTTTTAGAACATAATGATTCCAATAATTTATGGTAACCTGACAATGGACAAAAGTAGTATGACCGCCACGCCGGCCGTGAGCACATTTGTTTAAACTATGGGAACAAATGTTCAAAAACGGGCTAAAAGTGGCGGATTCAGGGACAAAGTTGCATTTAACCCATCCCGGAGGATGGAGAAATACCCGTTTTCCTCGTCTTTACAGTAAATCACCTTTCATTGCACAAACCTTGATACGAATCCGGCCGTTGCTGCACTTTCTGATGAGCTTGCCGTTGCTGTTTGTATGCACCGGACGGGTGGCCGTTGCCCAAAACGAGCCGCCCCGTTTCACCGCCATTACCTCCATGGACGGGCTCTCTTCCAACACTGTAACCGCGGTCCTCAAAGACCGCTACGGACTGCTCTGGTTTGCGACCGACGACGGCCTCAGCAAGTTCGACGGTACGGGCTTTACCGTTTACCGGCATCGGAAAACCGACTCGACTTCGCTGAAATCAAACGACGTTTCGGCACTCTACGAGGACCGCGCAGGCCGCATTTGGGTAGGAACGATCATCGGGTCACTGCATTTGTACGATCGCCGGAAGGACTCATTCGTCAGGATCAAAACTCATCACAGCATTAACTCCCTATGCGAGGATGCACAGGGCAAAATCTGGGCAGGTACTACACAAGGCCTTGTTATGATTGACCCGAATACATTGCAGATCCTGCCATTCGCTTCCGTCCCGGGCACCCCGCCGCAGGTGGCAGGCAAGCACGTCCACCGGATTTTCCGCGACCGGGACCGGCAAATGTGGGTCGGGACCGGCAATGGGCTTTTCAGATTTGTAAGTAGACAAAACCGGTTCATCCCCGTCGATTACCGTGGTAACGAGGTCTATCAGGATGGGGCCGACTTCGTAACGGCCATCAGCCAGGATAGCTCTGGCAATATGTGGATCGGGACGCAGCGTGGCCTGTTTACCCTTTCTGCGGATGGCAAACCAGCACGGCGGTTCAGTTACCAGCCGGGAAGCAGCCATTCAATCAGCAACAATATGGTCTTTGCTATCACCGCGCAAAGCAGGAACGAGGTATGGGTCGGCACGGACGGCGGGCTGAATATCATCGACCCGCGCACGGGGCACGTCACGCACCACACGCCCGACCCGCGTACGCCGTTCAGTATAACGAATAAGTCTATACGTGCCATCTTCACCGACCCCGCCGGTATTACCTGGTTGGGCACTTACAAAGGCGGCGTCAACAAATACGATCGTAACCTGACGCTCTTCGGGCTGAAACGCTGCGATCCCTACGACCCGTATGGCCTCAGTGCACCCTTTGTGACGTCGTTCGCAGAACATCCCGACGGCCGTATTTTTGTGGGAATGGACGATGGCGGCGTGAGCCTCTACGACCGCAAAACCAATCTTTTCCGCCAATATGCCATTCATGCCCGCAACAAGGCGGCATCGGCGGGCCTGGCTGTTCTTTCCCTGAAACTGACCTCACCGAATGCGCTCTGGATCGGCACATTTCAGGACGGACTATTCCGGCTGAACCCCGCGACGGGCGGGTACGATCAGTTCCTGCAAGGCCCGGAAGCCAATTCATTGAGCAACAACAACATTTTTTCACTGACTCTGGATAAAAAAGGGAAGCTGTGGATCGGTACAAATGGCGGAGGCGTCGACGTGTATCACCCTGAAACAAAGCAATTTGAAAGGCTTTTCACCCCCAACACCTCCCTGCTGAAACGCATTATCCCGCTGAATGCTTACATCCGCGACATTTTAGAGGACCGGCACGGAAAAATGTGGATAGCCTCTCACGGCACCGGCATCGCCGTTTTTGACCCTGAAAAACGGGTTTCGATCCTGCTCGACCGCGAAACAGCAGCACTTCCCAGCAACAATGTGCTCTCGCTCCTGGAAGACAGCCGCGGCAACATCTGGGCAGGTACCGGCGGCGAAGGGCTCGCGCTATTCGACCCGAAAACACGCAAATTTGTCACATTCGGCGTCGACAACGGGCTGCCGAGCGGGATGGTCAACAAGGTGCTGGAAGACGCGCAGGGGCGGATCTGGGTGAGTACCAATGAGGGAGTCAGCCTGTTGGATATGCATACAAAGAAGTTCACCAACTACACTGCGCATAATGGCCTGCAAAACAACACTTTCGCATTGGGCGCGGGCCTGCGAACGTCCGACAATGTGCTGTTTTTCGGTGGTATCGCGGGTTTTAACTACATCGATACCCGCAGCCTGAAAAAGCACCAGGGCCAAAACCATGTTATACTCCGGGAGCTGAAAGTCGGGAACCGGGCCGTTACATCCGCCGATGCGGGTATGATCGATGCCGATATTTCCGTCGCGCAATCGATCCGGCTCGATTACAAGCAGAACTTTTCGATCGGTTACGGGGCGCTTAACTATACCAATCCCGAACAGACCAGCTACCGGTACCGCCTCGTGGGACTGCAAAATGAATGGCAGCAGGCCAGCCACGCTACCACGGCCAGTTACACCAACCTCAGCCCCGGCGATTACCGTTTCGAAGTACAGGCCAGCAGCGACGGCAGCGATTGGGGCTCTCCCCCCACGACCGTTGCAGTGACCGTGAAGCCGCCTTTCTACCTCACCGTTTATGCCTACATGCTCTATGTGCTGGCGCCCATTGTGGCCGTGTACCTCATGCGGCGGCGTGGTATCCGCAGGCTGCACCGGAAGTTCAGAGACGAGCAGGCGCGGCGCGAGACCGAACGCAAACAGGAGCTCGACAGGTTGAAAATCAAGTTCCTGACCAATCTTAGCCACGAATTCCGGACGCCTATTTCGCTCATTCTCGCACCGGCGGAAAACCTGCTCGCGCAGGAATCGCCCCATCAGCCCCAGATTTCGGCGATCCGGCGCAATGCCAAACGGCTGCTCAACCTCGTGGACCAACTGCTGGATTTCAAGAATTTGCAGGAACAGGAATTGAAAGCCGATCTCCGCCGCGCCGATATTGTGCCTTTCGTCCGCGACGCCTGCGACTCGTTCAGCGACCTTTCGCAACGGAAACGCGTCCGTTTCACGTTCGACAGCTCCGTCGCGCATCTGCTGATCGATTTCGATGCCGACAAGATGGAACGCATTTTGTTCAACCTGCTTTCCAACGCATTCAAATTCACGCCGGAAGGCGGCGAAGTGGCGTTACAGCTGAATTGCGGAACCGACGACACGCAGCAAAACTGGCTGTATATCAAGGTATCCGACACTGGAATCGGCATTTCCCCGGAGCATTACGAGAAAATTTTCGAACGCTTTTTCCAGGACGATGCCGACGCCTCCGTGCTCAACCAGGGCAGCGGGATTGGCCTGTCGATCGTGAAGGAATTTGTGCAAATGCACGGCGGATTCATTACAGTTGGCAGCAATGGCGGCAGAGGCAGCGTTTTCACGGTCGGGCTTCCGTGCGAAACCTGGGTGTTCGACCCCGTCGAAATTGCGCCTGCCACCCCGCCCGCCGAACCTGCTTCCGCTGAAAACGTCCTGAAAACGACAAGCAAAGCCCTGCAAACCGGTTTCGACGAAGTGCCCCGGATACTGATCGTGGAGGACAATGCGGAATTCAGGCATTATCTTAAAGAAAACCTCGAACCGCATTACCGTGTGCTGGAAGCGGCCGACGGCAAAGAAGGCTGGCAAAAGGCATTGAGCTGCCATCCTGAACTGATCGTGAGCGACATCGCCATGCCCGAAATGGATGGGCTCGCGATGAGCGAAAAGATCCGGTCCGACAAACGGACGAGCCATATCCCGATCATCCTACTCACGGCATCGAGCGGGGAAGAGCAGCAGTTGAAAGGGCTGAGCTCCGGCGCGAACGATTACCTGACCAAGCCCTTCAATTTTGAAATACTGAATGTAAAAATCAATAACCTGCTGCTGCTCAACAGGCTCCTTAAAAATGTGTATTCGAGGCAAATACAAATGACAGGCCACGACGAGGCGATTGAATCCGGCGATGTGAAACTGCTTCGCGATATGCTCTCCTACATTGAGGACAACCTGAATTCGACCCAGCTCAGTGTCGAAAATCTCGCGCGGCACGTGGGTATGAGCCGCGGCACGCTCTACACCAGGGTGCTGGAAATCAGCGGACAGAGCCCGATTGAATTCATCCGGTCGATCAAACTGGAAAAGGCAGCGCTATTGCTCGAAAAAAGCGATATGAACGTTTCGCAGATCTCGTACACGGCCGGGTTTGCTACGCCCAACTATTTCACGAAGTCGTTTAAGGCCAAATTCAATATGCTGCCTTCGGAATACAAGGCGATGAAACGACAGTCTATTTTACAAGTATCCCATTGAATTATAACACTTTAAATACCTTCGGACTGTTCCGCATGAAGCTTTCAAAATTACTGACCCCGCTCCTCCTGTGCACGGTCATGCCCCTGTACGCGCAAATCCGCCTGCCCAAGTTGATTTCTGATCACATGGTTTTACAACGTGACCAGCCGCTCAAAATCTGGGGCCGGGCTTCGCCGAAAGAGCATATTACCCTTCAATTTGACCGAAAAACCTATAAAACCTCGGCAAATCCAGCCGGAAAATGGGAAATAGCGCTTCCTGCGCACAAAGCAGGTACGGGTTACACGATGGTTTTGAAAGGCAGGAATGAAATCCGCCTGACCGATATCGCATTCGGGGATGTGTGGCTGTGCAGCGGGCAGAGCAATATGGTGATCAACATGGAGCGCGTAAAGGAGCGTTTCCCGAACGATATTGCTTCGGCGAACTTTCCTGATATCCGCAACTTTTTCGTGCCGACACTCACCAGCCTGAACGGCCCGACGGAGGATTTCCCGAAAGGCGAATGGAAGACGGCCAGTCCCGAAAACGTGCTTAGCTTCGGGGCGGTCGCCTACTTTTTCGCCCGTGAAATTTATGAAAAACACCAGGTCCCGATCGGTATTGTCAATAGCTCGGTGGGAGGAACGCCCATTGAGGCATGGATCAGCGAGAACGGTTTCAAGGATTTTGAATACATTAAACAAATCATCTCGCAAAATAAGGACACGAGCTACGTGAATGCATTCGCCCGCATCGTGAACGTGGTCCCGCAGGAGCGCACAGTGACAGACGTGGGCCGGACGGAGCATTGGGAGAGCATTGAATATCAGCCCAAAGGATGGCGGAACTTCAATATCCCTGGTTACTGGGAAGATCAGGGCTTGAAGGCATTGGATGGCGTGGTGTGGTTCAGGCGAATAATCAATATTCCGCAAAGTTGGGCCGGGAAGCCGGTGAAACTGTACATGGGGCGCATTGTGGATGCCGACGAAATGTACGTCAACGGCCGGAAAATCGGCAATATTACCTACCAGTACCCACCCCGCCGGTACGAAATCCCGGGTGATTTGCTTAAAGCAGGGCAAAATACGTTCGTGATCAGGGTTACCAATTCATCGGGCAAAGGCGGCTTCGTGCCCGACAAGCCGTATTTCATGACGACAGGCAGCGATACCATCGACTTGAAAGGCACCTGGCAATACAAAGTCGGGGCTGTTTTCCCTCCGGGACAAGGTACGCCGCCAGCGAGGCTCGTGCACCAGAACCAGCCGACGGCGTTGTATAATGCAATGGTCGCCCCGGTTCTGCCGATGAAAATCAAGGGATTCATATGGTATCAGGGCGAATCCAACACCGGAAACCCGGAGCCTTACAATGCATTACTCCCGGCGTTGATCCGTGATTGGCGGACGCTTTGGCACGACGACAAGTTACCTTTCCTCGTGGCGCAGCTGCCCAATTTCCAGGACATCGACTACACCCCGGCGGAAAGCAATATCGCCTTGCTTCGGGAAGCCCAGAACAAGGCACTCACATTGCCCAATACCGCCGTGGCCGTCACCATCGACCTCGGCGAATGGAACGATATTCACCCGCTTAACAAGAAAGATATCGGTAAACGGCTGGCATTGGCCGCCCGGAACCTGGCTTATGGCGAAAAAGATATCATCTATTCCGGACCCATGCTGAAATCATACGACATTGCAAACGATAAGGTCGTATTGACTTTCGATCACGTGGGCGAGGGCATTGTTGCATCTGATAACGAGCCATTACGCTGGTTTGCCGTCGCGGGCGACGACCGAAAATTCTATTGGGCCCAGGCAGAAATACTGGGAAAAGACCGGATTACTTTGCGCAGCGAGCAAGTCAAGGCGCCGAAGTATGTCCGCTATGCCTGGCAGGATAATCCCGAAGGCGTCAATTTTTACAATGCAGCGGGGCTTCCGGCGTCTCCTTTTCGTACAGATGGCCAGGATGTGAAACATGCCCAAAACCATTGACCATACCAAAAAACTCAAAACCCGACCCATGATGTTTTCTCCACGCTTGCTCATTACCCGTTGCCTGTTATTTCTGATTTTTGCAATAGTCTCAAACAGTCACGCCTCTGGCGATGACGGCTACCGGCTCTGGCTGAAATACGACCGGATCTCAGATAATACGGCACGAACCGCTTACACCAAATCCTTCAACTTCATAGCCCTGTCCGGCAACAGCGACATCCTGAACAATGCGGCCAAAGAGCTTCAAACCGGCCTGACCGCCCTGCTCGGCAAGCAAATTCCGGTTGTAAAAACTCCGGTAGGCAATCAAAACGGCGTCATCCTTACCGTCTCAGCCAGCGCCGCGCCCGGCGACGGCTATTCGATTCAAATGCAATCGGGAAATACAGTAATTGCCGCTTCGAAGGATGCAGGCGTATTGTACGGCAGTTTTGCATTGCTCCGGCATTTGCAGCAGCATTTGCCCCTCGAAAAAGCCGTGGGCCAAAGCAGCCCGAAGATCCAGTTACGCATGCTGAATCACTGGGATAACCCCGAAGGAACGATCGAGCGCGGGTACGCGGGATCGTCGCTGTGGAAATGGTACGAGTTGCCCGAAACGGTAGATCCACGCTACACCGACTACGCGCGGGCCAATGCGTCGATTGGGATTAATGGTACGGTCGTGAACAATGTGAATGCGAGTGCGCGGTTTCTGACGGCCGAGTATCTGCACAAAGTGGCTGCATTGGCCGGTGTTTTCAGGAAATATGGTATTAAAACTTACCTGTCCATCCATTTTGCGGCGCCCAAAACGCTCGGCGGGTTGAAAACTTCCGACCCGCTCGACCCGGAAGTCAGGAAATGGTGGATTGAAAAAACAAAGGAGATTTACAGTATCATTCCCGATTTCGGAGGGTTTCTGGTGAAAGCCAATTCCGAAGGCGAACCGGGCCCGCAGGATTACGGCCGTACCCACGCCGACGGCGCCAACATGCTCGCCGAAGCGCTTGCGCCGTTCAACGGGGTGGTGATCTGGCGGGCGTTTGTGTACAAGGCGGATCCTAATGCAGATCGATTCAAAGCCGCTTATGATGAATTCGCCACGCTCGACGGGAAGTTTGCCAAAAATGTGATTGTACAGGTCAAAAACGGCCCGATCGATTTTCAACCTCGGGAACCATTTTCGCCGCTGTTCGGCAATATGCCCCGCACGCCGCTTGGCATGGAGTTCCAGCTCACGCAGGAATACCTCGGCTTCGCGACCCATTGGGTTTACGAAGCCCCGCTCTTCAAGGAATGCCTTGATGCGGATACTTATGTAAAAGGAAAGGGCTCGACCGTCGCCAGCATTGTCGACGGCTCACTGCATCGCTATCCATTGACCTGCATTGCGGGCGTGGCCAACACCGGCTCCGACCGCAACTGGACGGGCCACCCGATGGCCCAGGCCAACTGGTACGCATTCGGGCGGCTGGCCTGGGACCATACCCTCAGCCCGGAAGCCATCGCACGCGAGTGGACGCAGCTCACCCTTACCACCGAAAGCAGGGCCGTGGCCACGATCGGCGATATCATGCTGCGTTCCAGAGAAATTTATGTGGATTACAACACACCGCTGGGCCTCTCTCGCCCGTGGACCGGCAGCCATTACGCCCCCGAACCCTGGCAGAACCGCAGTTCCCGCCCCGACTGGACGGCCATCTATTACCACCGGGCCGATACCCTGGGCCTGGGATTCGACCGGACGGCCACCGGCAGCAATGCGTTGCAGCAATACCGGCCGGAAGCAAGCCGCGCCTGGCTCGATGCCGAAACCTGCCCGCTCCCCTATTTACTCTGGTTCCATCATATTTCGTGGGCTAAGAAGCTAAGCTCCGGCAGAACGCTCTGGGATGAGCTTTGCCACCGGTTCTATACCGGCGCCGATTCGGTATTGTGGATGCAAAAACAATGGGCCGGCCTGAAAACTTCCATCGACCCGGCCATCCATGCCGACGTTTCCGGTCGCCTTGAAAAGCAGCACAAAGAAGCGATCTGGTGGCGGGACGCCTGGGTGCTGTATTTGCAGACGTTCTCCAAACGGCCCATCCCCGCCATTCATCCCAAACCGGAAAGGACGCTGGAAGAGGTAAAGAGAAGTGTGAACACCTATTTAATGAGATAAAAACTTACCATTTGAAATGCAGGAGCGATACGCCCTGCCGAGGTAGCAGCATTTCCACTGTGGCCTGGCCGTTTTGGGGTTCGATCCATTGCGGAGAGGTCAATAGTGCAAGCTGCCCGGCCTTTTCGAGCAGCCTGATTTGTTCTGCTGTCGGCTGTTTAGGTGAGCCCATCGCTTTCCAGGCTTCGTAAGAATTGCTGTTTTCTTTGTCGATACGGTAGTGGTAGAGCATCATTTTCTGCGAGGGTAAACCTTGCACCAGCACTTTGACGGCCGCGTCGGGTGCTGGGACATTGTCGTCGTGGTAATTCCACACCATAACCGCCGCTGAATTGGCACTTTTGGAAGCAATACCGTTGATATCGGCCTCTTTGCGGACGCTTTCATCCCTTACCCGTTTAAAATCGTAAGCCAGGTTCTGCTTCACTTCCACGCGGTTTCCTTCCATCATTCCAAACATCCGGAACACGTTCAGCACCGGCTTGTCGACGCCGTTGGTGGCCAGATCGCGGAAACCGCGGAACCAGGCCTGGTCTTCGAACTCGAACGACCAGCTCACCGCACCCAGCAGATTCACGCCCCGCCCCTCGGCCAATTCATATTTGCGGGCAAACGAAGCCGCCGTGTAGCTCGAATACATCGTACCGTTGCGGTAGGCATTTTGCGGGCTCACATCCTCCGAACAAGCCGCGCAGCCTTCCGGGTCGGATTCCCCGATGATGATTGGCAGCTTTTTGAGCGCCGGGTAGGATGCCACAATTTCGAAACCTTTGTCAAGGTCGCGCAGTTGCGTGCCCATGTTCATTTGCACATGCCCTTCCACGATCTTGGGTGCGCCTTTGGCATGGTAGGTGATGAAATCGATGGGCGTACCGGTTTTGCCGGTCACGTAGTTTTTGCCTGCTGTAACGTGGTCGAGAAATTTCCGCATAAATGTCTCGGACTTGTCCCAGGAGGGACCTGTTACTTCCGGACCGCCAATTTTCGCGGTAGGTAATGCCCGTTTGACGGCATCGGCCGTATAGTCGTAAAGTTTAATGTATTCGTCGACAGTTCCTTTCCAGTAGCCGATATTCGGTTCATTCCAAAGCTCCCAATACCAGCTTTCCACCTCCTTTTTGCCATAGCGGGCCACCGAATGCTTTACCCACTGATACACCAGTTCTGCCCATTTGTTGTAGTCGTTGGGAGGATAGGCCCAACCCAGGTAAATGTCATTGTAATTATCACCCGGCTTCCAGTGGTGACGGTACGGCTCGGGTTTCGAGGAAAGTGCCTGCGGCATGAAACCGATCTGGGCAATGGGTTTCATCCCTCTTTCAATATAAGTATCAAAGATTTTGTCGACGATCTTCCAATCGTACACCGGTTTTCCCTGCGCGTCTTCGGTGTAGGCATTGGTGGAGCCCCATTTGAGTGCCGCTTCGCCGTCGCCCGTCACGAGCAGGCTATGCGCACGTACGTAGACGGGTACCTTACTCAATTGTGAGATTTCGGTGAGCAGCTTTTTCCCGTCCTTCATGTAGGTATAGTTCGGCTCATCGTAGCCAAAAAATGCCCAGACAGGTTGCATGGGGGCTTTTACCTTCGCCAGGTTCACATCGATTACGACGGGTTGCTGCTGGCTGAGAACGGGCGTGGACAACACTGTACCCAGAATAGCGGCACGGAACAGGGTAAATTTGGTTCTTTTGGAAAACATATGACGGCATTTAAAGCGATAAGGAAAGCGGAACGGGCACAAAATCTATCGGATAAAAACTGGTTTATCTGAATAGAAAATAAAGACACCCCATCACCACCCCAATGCTCGCCCAGCCCAGCCATACCTTGCTGCGGTTGTAATGCGGCTGGGAAGCGTAAGTTTCAGACAAAGTTGGCAACGATGGAACGGTTTGTTTTTCCGGGAAAAGCAGCGAGATCGCGGCCATGAAAATCATGAGAAAGGCAGTCAGCAGGAAGGTAAGCAGCATAAAATGCGGCCAGAATGCTTTGTGGGGAAAGTCGGACAGCTGCATTACGCCCACGCAAAGGCTGAGGGGTGAGCCGAGGTATAATGTAAGGTTGGCGGCGCGGCTGGTGGCTTTTTTCCAGATTACTCCCATTAAAAATACGGTGGTAAGCGGCGGCGCAAGATAGGTTCCCACGGCCTGCGAGAGGTCGAACAGCCCTTTATCGACGGTCGAGAGCAGGATCGACATCAGCATGGCGATGAACGACGAACCGATGATCACCAGCCGCCCCACCGTCCTGAGTTTCCGCTGCGACGCATTCGGTTCGATGATTTTGGAATAAACATTCAATGAAAACACCATGCTGAATGCATTGATACCGACGGCGACATCATAGATCAATGCGGCAATGAGTGCGGCGAGGGTAATGCCTACCAGCCCTGCGGGCAGCAGGTTGGCCGTCATCACCAGGTACGCGTGGTCGGGATTGGTGAGGTTTGGAAACAGAATGTAACAATAAATGCCGGGGAGCAGAAAAATGAAGGGTACCAGGGCCTTGAGGGCGGCCACGAGCATGGTTCCGTACTGGCCGTGTTGAATGCTCTTAGCAGCGAGGGTTTGCTGGACGATCGTCTGATCAGTGCACCAGTACCAGATTCCTACCACCGGATAGCCGAGCAGTACCGCATGCCAGGGGTACACGGGGTCGTCGGACGGGCGGAATATGGTCCAGAATTCCTTTGGGGACCGGCTGACCACCTCCTCTACTCCGCCGATGCGGTCGATGGCGATCACGCCCACGATCACCGCCGCGAGCGTCACCACAATGGATTGCAGCACGCCGGTCCGGGCAATGGCCCCGAGACCGCCCGTGGCCGTAAAGCTCGTGGCGAACACGGTAACCCCCACCGCCGCCATCCAAAACGGCACATCGAGGAGCTGCGCGATGACGAGCCCGCCCGTGAGCAGCACGAAGCTCACCGAAACGATGAGCGTCGAAATCATGGAGTAATAGGTTAGGAAGGTAAATGACCGTTGCCCGTAGCGCCGGAGGAGAAATTCGGGCATGGTACTCACTTTCGTAGCAAAATAATGGGGCACAAACACCATCGCGAGCAATAGTAGGAACCACCAGGCCAGCCAGTCGAAGTTGGCGGCCACCATGCCGGTGGTGTAAGCCATGCCGCCGTAACCGACGAGCATGACCGGGCTTACATTACTACTGAAAATGGACAGACCTACATTATACCATTTCAACGACCGGCCCCCGAGGAAGAGGTCGCTGGCCGTGTCTATTTTGCGTTTCCGCGAAAAGTAAATCCCTACTCCAACCAGAACGGTAAGGTAGAGCACGATTATGCCGGCATCGATACCGCCGAGAGCCACCTTTTCGCGCATGGGCCGTCACAATGTTTTTCTGCGGATGAGCACATTGGGCAGAATCACCTGTATCCGCTGCTTTTGCATGATCGATTGCCCGGCGAGCTTGCCCATCAATGCAAAGTCGGTGGAGTAAGTGGTAATGTCGACAAACTCCTTGGCCGGCTCGTCGTTGGCGGATAGCAGGCCGACGTCCACGCCCATGGTGAGCTTCTGGGCCTTGCATTCTTTCAGGATCGCCCACATCGTGTAGTTGTCGAGTGTGAAATAGGCCTTTCCTTTCTCCACCGAACCGGGCACGAACTCACTGACAATCTGCCCCTTAATAGCATAGTCTTGCAGGAACCGCTTGAATGAGGAAACGATCTCTTTCGGGTCGAGGGATTTGGGGGAATGATAGAAAATGATCTCGTCGAACTCCCTGATCTTGTCCGCAAGCGCTTCGAGTACCGCGTAGGTAGAGCGCTCGAATTCCTGCGCGATGTAACTCACCTCACCGTCGAGCTGCTCGAACCGGTCGAATATGAGGAGGTTGCTGCGGGGAATCGTTTCGAGGATTTCCTTTGTTTTGCGATGCGGGATCGGCGCCACCACGTACATGCCGTATTTCCCTTTGATCTGGAACAGGGTGCTTTCGAGCACATCGATGCTGCCGTGGTGGAAGAACACATCCAGATGCACTTTGCTGCCGAGCTCTTTCCGGAAATTCCGGTAGAAAAGCTCTTCGAATGTATCGAGATTATACATGATCAGGGCCACTTTCATGAACTGGCTGGTCTGCGCATTGGTAACATAGTACCCGATCCGGTTCTTGGATTCGACCACGCCCCTATCCACCAGTTCGCCGTACCCTTTGCGGATGGTTTCGCGGGAGAAGTTCAGTTCCTGGATCATCTGGTTTACCGACGGCAGCAGGTCATTCGGTGAAACGATCTTCTGGTCAATCGCATTGATGATCCCTGTGACGATCTGGTCGTGTTTGGAATAGGATGTTACTTCCCGCAATTCCCTTATTTTATCAAATATGCTCTCCATTCGGCGGTCATTACTGCGTAAAGCTAAAAAACTTATTTATTCACTAATGAGGTTGTATCACTTCGTTGTCACCCGGAGCGTACCGGTCCGCTCCGGGTGACGGCTTATTCACAATTTTGTACAACCTCGGAGATCACTCGATGCGCACCGTAACCTCCCGGTTACCAGCCACCTGAACATCCACGAACGACACCGTTCGCGATCCTTTCACGACAGTCTGGCTGGCCTTTTGCCTCTTGCCGTTCACGATGATAAACGGGTGCTTTCCTGCAAACATCACCCGCCATTGCAAAGTACCGTTGCCTGCATTGCGAAGCGAGGCCGTTTTAGCACTTTCGCTAACGGAAATGCTCCGTTGTAAAACAGGCAGATTTTCAATGGTATGCGTATCCTCCGCCCGTCCGTTGAACAAGGTCGTAACCCGGTTCACACGAGCATCGGCATCTATCCCCATGATACCCTGGACAACGCCCTGCACCGCTCCGTATGAAACCTCGGGATACTCGCGGCGCTTCGTGGCCGGGTCGGTCAGGTGCAGAATCTGGCTGCGGATTTGCTCAGGATAACCGTATTGCCCCAGTACATAGGGGAAATACGACTGGTTTTCCATGTTCCAGTCCCGCGCGAGGATCTGGTCAATCGTCTTGCGGGTGCGGGTGGTGTCTTTCAACACATCGAACCAGAGCAGGAAAGTTTCGCCCTCTGTATAGCCAAATGCGCCTTTCGATGAATAGTAGGTGAAATATTTGCCCTCCTTTTCGCTCCACCATTTGTTTTCGATATGCTGCCGGTATTGTTCGGCTTTTTTATCAAAAGCAGCTGCTTCGGCGGTTTTGCCCTCCACACGCAGCATGTCCGCATAGGTTTGCATGCCGCGCGAAAGGGACGCAATCAGATCGACGCCCATTTTCAGGTCGCGAACGCCTTCGGAATAGGACGCGAGCCCGCGGCAGCGGTGAAATGAATCGTCGTCATTATAGGCCGCCTGCGCATTCGGGTGCAGCGGCCGTGAAAGCAGCGAATCCGGCTGCAATACCCAACGCTCTACATATTCGCGGACCGATTTCTGGTGAAAATTGGCAAACTCGGGGCCGTTGATGTATCGCTTGTCGCCCGTCCACAAATAGAGTTTCCACGCCGCCTGCATCACATCGAAATTCGCATTGAGGTTATACCAGAATTCATCGTCGTTCCGGTAATCGGCCGGCGCAGGTTTCCCTTCTTTGTTGATCTCCCAATACGAGCACCAATCCTTGCTGTCGGAAATGTTTTTGGCAAAAAGTGAAAACATATTGCTGTTCGCTTTGCCGAGGCCGAGCATTTCGGCGGCCATGCTCTGGTGCGCCACGTCGCGCATGCAGAATGCGAAGCGCGAAGGCAATGCGGCCTCGTACCAGTCGCCTACCGGGTCGGCCGGGTTGCCGCGGTGGCTCAGGGCCATTTCCTTCGCCCGGTCGAATGCGGTTTGCAATGCGGCGTCGGTCGACCGGAATTTTAACGTTTCGCTTTGCGCCATACAGCCGGGTTGAGAAGCCAGCCAAACGGCAGCCGCTGCGATGAATCTGATCATTCGTTTTGTTTTTGAATTAAAATACAATGTCCTGCTAAAATCTCCTCTTATATAAAGTCGCGTCGGTGTATCGGGCCGACACCTATTGTCATCCTGGACGGACCGGTCCGCCCAGAATGACAATAGGTGCAAATTTGCTCCTTACTAATACAACCTCAGTTATAATTCGGGTTCTGAACCAATGCAGGGTTCCGCTGCAACTCCGTCCGCGGTATCGGGTAAAAATACAACGCGGGAATCCATGTCCGTTTCTGCACAGTGGCCGATTGATAGGTAAATGTACCATCAGACTGCCTGGTAATAATCACGCCCAAAGCGTCTTTCGACCCTATCTCGGCAATCCCCCAGCGCCGGATATCGAAATACCGGTGGCCTTCGAAGCAAAGCTCGATGCGGCGCTCCTGTCGGATCTTGTCCATCAATGCGACCCCGGATGCATTTACCGGCGGCATACCTGCTTTTTGGGCGCGTAATTTGTTCAGGTATGTGAGCGCTTCCCCGTCCTCACCCAACGCTGCGCAGGCTTCCATGTAGTTAAGGTAAATTTCGGAAAGCCTGAAACCGACCCATTGCGATGCGGCATAGTCCTGCTTCTGCCAGTCGACCGACTCATCCACCATTTTGCGGACTACATAACGCGTCTTCGAGGCGTTCCATGGCGAATACGGGCTCTGCGGTGAATCGTCCCCGCCTTCGAAAAACTGCGTCGGACGGCCTTTGAACTGCTGATTGTTAGCCAGAATCGTGGCATAAAACCGTGGATCGCGGTTGGCATAAGGATTCTTGGCATGTGCAGGGTTAGCCCAGCTGAATGCGGTCCCGTCGGCCATTTCGAATGCATCCACCATTTGCTGCAATACATTATAAGCGCTGTACCCTTCATAGCCATTCGGACTGAGGTCTCGGCTCACGGTATTGTACCGGTCGGCTCTTGCCAGGCCGCTGTAAACCCGTGCAAAAATCACTTCCGGGTTGAAAAAATCCAGGTAGGTCTTATTATAGGTACCACTGGCAGCGCTGCCATACAATGCATACGGCGCATCTTTGAAATCGATCACGGCCCTGGCGGCTTCTTTGGCCTGCTGCCAGAGCTTTTTGTCTCCCGAAGTGTTGAAATAGGGACTCGCCGCGTATAGCAGCAACCGTGATTTGAGAGCTAATGCCGCTCCCACCGTCGCCCTGCCTTTGTCGAGATCGGCCGGATAGGCCGCCGGCAACAGCTTGGACGCCTGCTCGATGTCGGCGAGGATAAAATCTTTCGTTTCGGTCCAGGTGGCGCGCTTTTCATTGAAATCCTTGTCGTTGACGTCGTACACCCTGGTGATTAGCGGTACGCCCCCAAACCGTTTCAAAAGCTCAAAATAGGCCAATGCCCTCAGAAAATGTACTTCCCCGCGCATGGTGCGTACGACCTTGCCATTGGAAACGGTATCCAGCTGACCTACGTTTTTCAGGAATACATTACATCTCCGGACAGCACCGTACAAATCCCCCCAGCGGTTCAGGGAATTGGAAGTCTGGTTATCCGGCGTGGCTTCGCCCTGCACGTAGCTGTTTTCGTTGGTCCAGTTAAAATTGCCGTACAGTTCGTCGGTCTGCGCGCCCCATCCGAAGCCGCCGTCCTTGTAGGCCAGTACGGTTTGGTCATAAATGCCGTTCACAAATACCTGTGTCAGGTTCGGATCTGTCCATACGTCCGAATCTGAATAGGCATTCAGCGGTTTCAGGTCGAGGACGTCCTTGCAGGAGTTCATGACCAGCATGCCGGCCGCGATGGTCATGCCTGCGAGCAGCCTTCCGGTCCAGCCGGATTGCGTTTTATGGTTAGTTTGAGATTTCATATATTAAATAATAAGGGTTAGAAGCTGATGTTGGCGCCCAGGTTCACGACGCGCTGCTGCGGATAATAGTAACCCGAGTTGTTGGGTATCTCAGGATCAAACGACGGCCCGAATTTGTCGATCGAGAACAGGTTGCTGCCATTGATATAGATCCGCGCGCTGTGCATTTTGGCCTTTTTCAGCAAGCTGGAAGGTACAGTAAAGCCCAACTCGACATTTTTCAGCCGCACAAATGCCGCATTGCGCAGCCAGAAATCGGAAGTGAGCGTGTTCACGCCTCGGGAAGCGCCGGTAGGGCCATTGAAATTGCGCGGGAACTGGTTATCCCCTTCTTTTTGCCAGCGGCCGTCGAAAAACTCCCTGGCCATGTTCAGTCCCGCGGGTGCGAGGTACGACTGCGCACGCGCCTGCCCCTGCACAAAGAGCGAAAGGTCCAGGTTCTTCCATGAAAGTCCGAGCGAAGTACCATAGATCAGCTCTGGCGTCCGCACGGAAGATTGTCTAACCTGATCCAGTCCATTGATAGCACCGTCGCCATTGATATCCTTGTAGCGGATATCACCGGGCGCGGTATTGGCCGGGTGCGGGCTGGCGTCGATCTCAGCCTGGTTCTGGTAAAGGCCGTCGGATTCGTATACGAGCCAGGTGTCGATCGGGATGCCGGTTTTACGCTGGTAGGAAGGTACGCTGGCGGCTTCATCCATGAAAATGACCTTGTTGCGGGCGAAGGTGAGATTACCCCGGATATTATACCCAAAGCTCGTCCCGATCGTACCATTATAATAGGCTTCCAGCTCGATACCCCTGTTCAGCACCTTTCCAAGGTTCTGGTTGGGCAAGGTTAACCCCGTGTATGCGGGTACGGACTCGCTGCGTGTAATGAGGATACCCGACCGCATAGAACGAAAATAATCAATGGTCAGGCCGAGTTTGCCTTTGAGAAACTGCGCATCCAGCGCTATGTCGGTGGTGGTGGCTACTTCCCAGGTAATGTCCTTATTAGGCGTCGGGCCGGGCACGAGCGAACTTACCTGCGAAGCAGTCGGGCCGAGCGAATAGCCATAGCCGGTTCCGAGGAGATAGGTTTGAATGTAGTTGAATGCCGAAACGACATCATTTCCCGTCTTCCCCCACGAACCGCGCAATTTCAGCTCGGTAATGCTTTTGGAATTGAAAAAATCCTCCTGCGAAATGCGCCAAGCCGCCGAAACCGCCGGGAAAAAGCCGTAACGTTTTCCTTCGGGAAAGTTCTGCGAGCCATCGTAGCGCATGTTGTAGTCAAAAAGGTATTTGTTCTTGAAACCGTAGGAAGCGCGTGCGATGAAGTTGTTGCGGCCGGTTTGAGCCGCGGTGGAATTGTTCTGCTGACCTATCAGACTACCCGCCGAAAGCTGATCGAGCGAATTGCTGAGAAAGTTCGAGCGGAATGCGCTGATTTCGTCGGCATTTCCTTCGAAACGCTCGTATGCCGCAAAACCTTCCACGGAATGGTCGCCGAACCGGTTGTTATAGCCCAGCCGGATGTTCATCAGGTTCTGTTTCAGTGTACCCCGCACCTCCGACAGGCTAGGCTTAATGGCCGAGTTGATCTGCACATAGTTACCTGTCGCGCCATCGTAGCGGAACGAAGGGGGTGGTGTTTTGGTAAATGCCTTTGTTTTCGAAAAGGTAAGGTCATAGGCATAATAACCATCCACAAACAGGCCGTCGACCACTTTGGACAGATCCCATTTAAAATAGGTTTTGGTTTGTAAAAAATCGTTGGTAGCGCGGTTGTAGCCGGCTTCTCCGCTGGTGATGTACACCATGCTGTTGTTAGGCCCGCCGCCGATCCCCGGCCCCACGAGGCCGTTCGGGTAAATAGGCACAAGGTACGGGTAAGCGAGCCACAGCTCCCGGAATATCGCCCCGGCATTGTAGTTGCCCACTGCCGAGTTGCGGAACTCGTTTCGGTACAGCACGTCCACGCCGATTTTCAGATTGTCGGTAACGGCAATATCCACGTTGGCGCGCGCCTGGGCCTGCTTGTAATAGGCGGCGTCTTTTTTATAAATGCCATCCTGCTTCTGGTACTGGCCCGAAAGGAAATAGGTAACCTTGTCGGTACCACCGCGGAGAGAAATGACCTGGTTGTGCTGCAATGCCTGCTTTTTCATGGTCGCGTCCCACCAGTCGGTGCTCGGGAACGATAGCGGGTCGGAGCCGTCGCGGAACTTCTGCAACGAGGCGTCGGGCCAGGTGGGTTTCTGCCCGATCATCTGGTCGTACTCGTTGGTCGCCAATGCGTATTCGTAGGAATTGAGCATTTGCGGCACGCGCGTCGCCTGTGTGAGTGACCAGTTGGTACCAATGGACAATACCGGTTTGCCGGCCTGACCGCGCTTGGTCGTGATCAGGATCACACCGTTGGCCGACCGCGCTCCGTAAATCGCCGCAGTAGCGTCTTTGATCACCGTAAACGACTCGATATCCGCCGGATTGAGTCGCGCGAAGCCCCCGGAGCGATCGGGAATGCCGTCGATCACGACCAGCGCGCCGGTGCTGCCGAGCGTCGCCTTCCCGCGGACGAAAATCTCCGCATTGTCGTTACCCGGCTCGCCGCTCCTTGTGTTGGCGATCAGGCCGGGTACACGACCGGCAATGGAGTTGGTGAGGTTACTCGCGGGCGATTTTTCAAGTTCAGTACCTTTGATCGTCGATACCGAACCGGTGAGGTCCGCGCGGGTTTTGGTCCCGTACCCTACCACCACCACTTCGTCGAGCGCTTTGGTGTCGGCTTCCAGGAGCACGTCGAGTTTCGTCTGCCTGCCTACCTGTATTTCGCGGGGAATATACCCGATGTAGGAAAAGACCAGGACCGCATCGGCGGAGGGCACATTAATCGTAAAATTTCCATCGGCATTAGTTGACGTGCCGCCATTGGCACCCTTGATAATCACACTCACGCCGACTAGCGGGCCGGAAGCATCCGTTACCCGGCCCGAAACCGGAACCTGGGCCCTGACCGCCGAAGCGCCGAACAGCAGTAGCACGGCCAGAAGCAGTGGAGAAAAGCGGGTAGAAAAAATCATGTTAAAAAGGGTTATGAAGTGAAACACGAGCCGTTCAGGCCGACCTCCGGATGCCGCCCGACACAACTACTGTCTAATTTTTTATCAAAAGAACACAATTTTTAACTAACCTATACTATTCTATACTATTTTTTATAAAAATATTTTTAGAAACGACCAACATGTTACCTACGCAGCATTCAAAGATTAAACACCTGTCAATTAGTATCAAAAAGACACTTTTAGCTAACGCACTACCAAAATCTCAACCACTATACTATTCTATACTCGAATACAAGCATGAACCGACTTGTGAGTTGAAGGAAAATAGCAGCGTACAGTCCCGTACGCTGGCGAAGGCTATTCCAATACCTCAATAATGGAATTATAGATGTATTGAAGATCGGCATTACTGATGCAATACGGAGGAACGAGGTACAGTACGCATCCTAGCGGACGCAGCAAGATACCCTTGCCGAGCAATGCCTCGAAAACATGCCGGCATTGATTCCGGAAGTACGAATCCTTCCCGTCATGACCCAGGTTCATAGCCAGGATCGTCCCGCATTGCCTTACTGTATGGATGGTCGCGTGCGACGCCACCCGTGTGCGAAACGCCTCGTGCCGGGCGGCAATTCGTGCAATGGAAGCTTGTGTCTCTGCACTTTTGAGCAAATGCATACTGGCCAACGCTGCCCTGCATGCCAGCGGGTTGGCGGTAAAAGAATGCCCGTGGAACAATGTGCCGTATACGTTGTCGGTGCAAAATGCCTGGTGAATAGCCTCCGTGCAGGTAGTCACGCCCAAAGGCATAGTGCCGCCTGTGAGTCCCTTGGAAAGGCACATGATATCCGGTTTTTCGGTGAGATGGTCGGCCGCGAACATGCGCCCGGTACGTCCGAACCCGACGAATATCTCATCCTGGATTAGCAGGATACCTTTGGAGCGGCAATAGCGCATCAGCGCATCCAGGTGGGCGGCCTCGTACATCAGCATTCCACCCGCGCCCAGCACGAGTGGCTCGTACACAAAGCAGGCGATCTGATCCGCATGCTGATCGATTAATGCCCTAATTTCCGGCAGGTTATCAGTGGTGGGAAGGTCGATATGGACGACGTCGAAGAGCAAGTCTGCGAAGGGTTCCGTCCAGCCGCTGCGGCCGCTTACGGCCATCGCCCCGAAAGTATCACCGTGATATCCCAGCCTGAAGGCCAGGACTAGAGGCTTCCGTTCGCCCCGGTTGTAAGCATATTGCAAAGCCATTTTCAATGCTACTTCCACTGCGGTAGAGCCGTTATCCGAGTAAAAAACCTTGTTCTGATTTCCAGGCAGCTCCGCCAGCAATGCTTCCGCGAGCGCTATGGCCGGCGGGTGGGTAAAGCCCGCGAAAATAACGTGTTCCAGCGTACGCAACTGCTCCGATACCTGGTCGGCAATATAAGGATGGGCATGGCCGTGCAAATTAACCCACCACGAAGAAATGGCGTCGATGTAGCGCTTGCCGGTTTCATCATATAAATGCGCCCCCTCGCCGCGCACGATGGCCACAGCTTCGCCGGCTGTCTTGATGGCTGTAAACGGGTGCCAGTTCACCGCACGGTCGCGCTGTCCCCAGGTAAGGTTTTGGGTATTCATAGGTTAATTGTTTTAATCAAAGGGTAATCGGTGGTCGGACTACCGTGCTCACGGCTTAAGCGGCGGGCGGCACGGGCAATGCTTTGCGCATTCAGCGTTTTGAAATCGGGAATATCGATTGCGGTAGTCTGAATATCCGGGTAAGAAAGCAGCACACGGCGGGTGTCTTCATCAAACGGGCCGTTGAAAATCAGGTATTTTAAGGGAATAGACCTTTGTTGGAGGGCTTGAATAGACAACAAGGTGTGGTTTATACAGCCGAGATAATTCCGGGCGACCAATGCGACCTCCACGCCAAGCTGCTCTATCCAGTCGATCATGCATAAGTGGTCGTTGACAGGCACATACAATCCGCCGGCGCCTTCTATAATCAGGTTGTTCCGGGTTTCGGGGAGTACCAGGTTTTCCGCAGAAATGAATTTCTGTTCCTTCCGGGCCGCTTTGTGCGGTGACGCGGCCAGTTTCAGCCGGACCGCTTCCGGGTGCGTCACGGTGCCCGGGCTTGTCAGTTCCGAAACCGTTTTCCGGTCGGTTTGATCCAGCCCTCCCGCTTGCACAGGTTTCCAGTAATCAGCTTTCAACCATTCCGTCAGTACGGCAGAACAGACTGTTTTCCCTACATCCGTGCCGATTCCGGTAACAAAAAGGATTATGCGGTCAGTTGTCATGGAGTTCTTTTAAAATGGCTGTGAGCTGTCGGATCTCTTCGTTTGTATTGAAAGCGTGCAAACTCACCCGCAGACGTTCGGAACCTTCCTTAACGGTAGGTGGCCGCACCGCAAACGTGAACAGCGATTGACTTTCGAGCATTTCCTCCACGGCCGCCAGTCTGGCAATACCCGGGCACGGGACCGCCTGAATCGGGCTCCGCGCACCCGAAAACGTGGGTAGTCCGGCTGCGGAAAAGTGCCGGATCCGGTCTTGCAGGTCTTCGTGCAGGTGCGGATTCATTTTCAGAAAAGTATAATTGTTCCTGATAGTGACCGCAAAAAGGTCGGGCAGGCCAGTGGTGTAAATGAACGGGGCCGCGAAGTTAATTAGGTAATCTATGACCGTTCCGTGGGACAAAATGACTGCCCCATGTGCGCCCATGGCCTTCCCGTACGTAACAATGGTCGCGAATACGCGCTCCTGCAAATGCGCGTCGCACACGAGACCGTACCCGAAAACACCCATGGCATGCGCTTCGTCCACAATCAGCGAAGCCCCGTAACGCCCGGCGAGCGCGACCAGGTCGTGAAGCGGCGCAAAATCACCTTCCATCGAATAGAGGCTTTCCACGGCGATCCAGCATTTGCCTTTCGCTTTGGCCAGTCGGTTTTCCAAATGGTCCAGGTCATTGTGCTGAAACCGTATTTTACCGGCAAACGAAAGCCGGCACCCGTCCAGCACCGAGCGGTGAACAAACTCGTCGAGCAGGATGGTATCATTCCTTTTCGGGAGGCAGGAAAACAATGCCAGGTTGGCCATATATCCCGACGGAAACAGCAGTGCCCGTTCGGTTTGGTGTTCCGCAGCGATAAAATCCTCGACGGACAACGTCAATGCCGAGTTCCCGCTCACGAGCCGCGACCCGGTGCCGCCGCGGAGCCATTGCGGATTATCATGTAGGGAAGCCAGCAGCATTTCGTGGCAGGCATTGTTCGATGCAAGGCCCAGGTAATCATTGGAATAAAAATCGACGCCCGGCTCCCTCGTTCGGAGCGTTCGCAACATTCCTCGTTCCTCCCGGTCGGAAAGGGCCTGCGACAGGCGTGCCAGCAAGTCGTCATGCATCGGCCAGCTCGCTTTCCAGCCGGCTCAGCCACCGGTTAAACAGCCCTTCCTCCATTTGCTGCAATACTTCCGCGTGTGTCTGCCAGTCTTCCGAGAATTGGCTCAACTGCGAAGTCATTTCTTCCAAATGCCCCTCCTCTTCCGCGATGATCGACTTTACCGTCACCGGATGGGAAGCCGCCGAGAGCGCATGCTGGTAAACCGGATACAGTTCATCGGCCCTTATCTCAATAAGATAGGTAACAAACAGATAAGCTGCATAGCGAAGCTGCGCTCCCTTCAAACCGAACACGCTTTTGATATATCGGCTGCATTGAATATCCAGCAGGGCGAGATATTGCCGGGTGGATATCGCGGCAAACAGGTAAGCATCCGAATAGTCCGGGCAGGATGCCGGAGCGAGTTTCGAGATCTGCTTCTTTAAAATATAGGCGTGCCTGTGCTCCTCGGCGGCGTGTTTTAACTGCATGATCTCCACCTGCGTACGGTCTTCACAAGCGGATATCTTTCTCGCACCGGCATTTTCAAGATATGAAAGGGTATTCAGCCAGCGGGCATGCAGATGGTCCTGCTGTACTATTCGTTGGATCAGGTTATACATAGCTCATTTTTGAGCCAAAAGTATATCCCAACCGGACGCTCCGGGTGTCCCGGTTTTGATTTTGAGGGTAGTCCGGAACTGTTCAAAACAAAGGGACAAGTCCGCACAACCGGCGAACCTATCCCTTTCATCGAACGTACCGCTGTCGGCAGGTATGCTTTATTCTACCACCAGCCAGGTATATCCCTCCGCCGGGATCTCCACCTGGTAGTCTACCTCGTAGTTCCGGCCCACCTTATAGGATTGCGACGCACCTTCCTTGACGCGAATTTTCACCGATTGATCCTTGCCCGTGTAATACACAGGCAGTTTCACATTCCTGGTCATCTTCTCGCCGGTCGGATTGTAGAGCATTACCAGCGCTTTCACCGGCAGCTCCGGGTTCACGTGCATGATACCATCCCAGTCGCGGCCATCGGCACGACGCAGGTGGATGATGTCGGAATTGAGGATATCGCGGTACTTTTTATACCAGCTGATCACATCGCTGACAGTCTTTTTGGTTTCATCGGTATCGTACAGGCGGGGACCACGGTAACACGCCTGCACCCCTGCGCCATAATATTGCATCATCAGCTGCTCATACGCATCGAGATGTTCCGACAACGGTTCAAGCACCGCCTCCGGCCCACCGCCCTGGTATTTGGTCAGCGGCACAAAGCCCCAGACCATAGAGGGCGTTTCGTTCCAGGTAGCATCGAAGATATTCTGGCGGTTCAGGATCTTCTGCTGCTCGCGCGGGAGTGAGAAGTTCACCTCCCGGTAGCCGAGCGCTACTTTGTTGGTACCGTCCAGGAAATACCAGTCGGGTGCATTTACGTAAATACCATTTTCGGCGCACCAGTGGTAAAGACCTTTTTGAAGCGCCATTTGTTTCCATTGAGAGTCGGCCAGACCTTCGTGGCCCGGGTGCGAGGTGGATGCACAGACGTCGCCCGGGTAAGGTCCGTCATTTTCAAAAATATCAAAACCGGTGTGGCTCATGAATTTTTTGAGTTTGTCCAGGTAAGTCAACCCCCATTTGCTGCCGAGGCAAGGCGCATTGCCGAAGAATGCACCGCCGGTTTTGCCGGTTTTAGGGTTGATCACATCGTCCTCTTCGCTGATCTTCCGCGAACTGAAAAGCGAATAGCTGCCGATCAACACCTTTTTACTGTGAGCATAATCGGCCAGGTCTTTCCATTTTTTGAGGTTTTCGGCAGAAATGTCCTCCATATTGCAATGGCTCCCGAAGCTGAGGATCAATGCTTCGTAACCGGTCGCAGCGCATTGGTCGATTGCTGTACGTACCTGTTCGTCGTTTTTGCTCACCAGGTGCATAAAAATCGGGTTAACCGTGGTCCAGGGCGCGATGGTCCTGTACATCTTACGCACGGCCATTCCCTTGCGCTCGCGGTCGTAGCTGTCCATCAGCAGCTCGTAGGTGCGGATCGATTCCAGCTTTTCCCCGGCTTTGAGCCGTGTCCCCATCGGCACTTTCGGATGTACTTCCAGCAGGCAGGGCGTCTGGTAGTCGTAGTTCACCTGGGAGGTGTAGCTTTTATCCACTTTCCAATGCGTCGCCTGGTCGCTGAGCCCGTAGCGCATGGCATTGTTGAATGCGAAGTTGTTTTCGATGTACAAACCATTCGGCTTGGCCATTTCTTCCGGCTTCCCCACTACGGCGCTCTCCTCTTCCGTCACGGCCAGGATCTCGTTCACGACCTGGTCCACCGTTACATCTCCCTTGCTTTTATTTTCAATCGTCACCCATTTGGACACCAGCGGGATACCGTCAAAAATCGCGTAATGCACGTACACATCCACGCCCGCCAGCGCAGGAAGTGATGAACCGAAGCGAAATGTCACTTCGCTTCCCGTTGCATTTTTCCTGCTTCCGGCCCACATGGACGTCTTCCATTTCAGGTAGGGCACTATGGGCGAGATTTTAAAATCGACATAATGAAAGGCGCTATCCGACACTCTCAGCTGGTCGATCCACTGCGGGAGCAGGTATGCGTTCTCTTTTTGGCCGTATAAACCACCCACGTTGTAGGCGACGCCATTCAGTACTACTCTCGCCTCGGGTTTCACCGCGCGGAGGAGTTGCTGCCCGTTGGTCAGGTTCTTGTATTCAATGCAAGCCAAGTCGGGTTTCAGGCGGAACACTCTCCGCACCAGGCCATTGGACATCACAATATCGCTGCCATTAGCCGACTGATCGATACGCGCTTGGGCAGTGCCAGCGTTGATGAGCCAGTCGCCGGGCGCCGGGACGCCGGCCGCCGAACTGACCGTTTGCGCCCCGGCGGCCGGCGCACCCGCGGAAAAACTGAGCAGACCGAGTGCTAAAACAAGGTATTTCATAAAAGGTAATTGGGAATTTGGTTAAGGGTGGTTTAGCTATTTCACTGACAAAGTGAATGAGAAATATGCCAAATACAAAAGATTCCCACGATTTACGGAATTCCCCGTTTTTCTCCCGGCATGATTTTTGTGTTAAAATAGATCTTGCCGATTGCCACCTGCCATTTTAACTTCTTTCACGTCAGACACTTATGAAAAATCTATCCATTTGGCTTGCATGTGCCAGTTTGCTGGTACCGGCTGCCGGTATGTGCCAGGTCGCCCAGGGCCTGTTGGTTTCCGCCGCCGATGAGCGGCCTGTTAAGGGAGATGCCGGGTATTTCTTCGCTTTAAGGCAGGTACCCTTGTCCGAAAAACATTACATTTTCCTGGCGGATCCGCTGAAAAGGGCTGTTTATGTAGACGGCGGCAAGAAAATCCTGTTAGGCCACACCATGACCGTCCGCAGCGCCAAAGGCTTCGATATGTACTTTTCCGCAGCCGATTACAATCTCATTCTGACTGTGAAGGAAGCAAAGGAAATTGTGGAGGGAAGTATCGGATATAAGGGTACGTTATCAGTCCGGCACGGTTCTGAAAAACACAAACTGGCCGTCCATGGTTTTCAGAACCGCTGATAAATGTGGTTTAATGCACCAACTCGACCTTCCCTCCCGCCGGTGCACTGAACGTGATCACCTTTCCGTCGTCTTTTATCTTACGCACGCCTTTGGTCATCGTTAATTTGAGACCCGAGGCTGGCAATTTCAATGAAAACGTTCCCGCTTTCTCGGCCACAAGGCTGATTTGGACAATCTTTCCTTCTTTCCTCCGAGCACTCACCAGCACCGCACCCTCGGCACGGAGGTTGCTGAACGCGGCATTCCTCCAATCCGCCGGCAATGCAGGCATAATCTCGATCGCATCGCCGTAGCTTTGCAGCATCATTTCCTGTAAACCCGAGGCAAATGCGAAGTTCCCTTCCAGCGTGAACGGGCGGTAGGTGAATTTGGAAAGTCCGGATTTTGTCTGGTCACCATTGGCGTGGAAGCTGTTCGGTAAACAGAATGCCCTTGCAAAAGTTGCGAGTGCGTCCCTGGCCCCCGCTCCGTCCCTGGCGCGTGCTTTCAGATTGGCGAGCCAGGAGTAGGAATACCCGCACCACCAGTCCGGCCCCACTTTATCGAGCAGGGCAATCGTATTCGTAATCGTTTTTCGGGCCTGCTCCCCGTCTTCCCATCGGATCAGCCCCAGAGGATGAATGGCCATCAAATGCGAAAAATGCCGGTGCGACTCGTTGTAAGGCAAAGTGCGGGCAAACATCAGTTCATGATTTTCTGTCCGGGCAAAATCCGGGAATTCAGCCAGAAGCTTGCGCCATTTTCCGGCCTGCTCCTTATCGCCTATAACCTCTGCCAACTCGGCACCGGCCTGGAATGTGAACTTGATGATCGCCAGATCATAGTTGGTCGTTTCGGGGAACCACGCTTCCAGGCGATTGTCCCTGATCTCCGGGCTCGAACTGATCGGCAGGTGCCGTTCGCCTTTTTCGTTTTTGATCGTAATATTTTCAAACAGCGTACAAGCCTGTTTGAACCACGGATAGGCACGTGTTTTCAGGAAAGCTTTATCCATTCCATACCGCCATTGCAGGTAATAATGATGGGCCAGCCAGCCCGAAACCGTCGGCGAAAGCGAATACTGGATCCAGCCGCCCATCTCGGTACCGTCCAGGGTCGTGACGCCGGGTACGGCTAGCCCATCGACGCCAAAGTACAGCTTCGAATAACGCAGATAGTTCTCCTTGTTTTCGTCGAGGTGGTCGAGGTAACCCAGGGCTTCTTCCAAATGGTTACCGCTGTATGCAGGCCAGTAACTCAGTTGAGTGTTCAGGTCGTGGTGGTAATCCCCTTTCCAGGGTGGAATGCGGCCGTTATCGGCTGTCCAGACGGCCTGCAAGGAGATCGGGGGCGCACCGCGGCGGGCCGCCGCTCCGAATTTGTACTGTTCCAGATACCATTGCTTTTCGATGAGCGGGTCGGGCACGGCAATGGACGACATCCCCCAAAAACGCTTCCACCAGGCCTGATGCGACGTCATCGCCGTAGCATAGGTTTGTGTCATCGCATTTTGGGTTAAGGTAGCCGCCCCGGGTTTTACAGGGGCTTTGGGATAATGCGAAGAAACACTCCATACGCCCTCCACTACCCCATTTTGCAATGGCTTCCAACGCACCGCAACCTCATAGCGGAACCCGCCCCAGCCTTCCTGCCGGTAGGTGATGCTGCCCGGCCCGGGGGTAATCGTACCCTGCTTGTAGCCCAGGCGCGCGAGGTCGTCACCCACGAGGGAGTTTACCGTGCCACCTTCCTTCACCGCTCCGGTATACTTCGGCGCCACGATCTGCGGCAGCATTTCCTGCTGCACGTTTTCAAACCGGAACCAGCCCACCGGCTCGGTGGCGTGCACAAATGTTTTCAATACAACCCCATTCGACCATTCCACCTCGGCAGTGGCCAACGCGAGCAGCACCTCGGCCCGTTTCACCTCCCATCCGTCGGGCAAATCGAACTCCAAAGCTCCCGCCGGAATCTTGGACGGAGCGGGCTCCCGGTCGTAGGGCGCATCGAAATACTGCTGGACCGGCTTGTAATCCTTTTTACGGACCTGTTCCTGAACCCATTTATACCTGAACTCCTCCCGGTGGAGACCGGCCATTGAGCGCATATCCCACACATCGGCTCGATCAAGCGAAAAGCGCAGCTTGCCTTCCCGCTCCCAGATCAACGCCCCGATGGTACCATTGCCCAGCGGAAGCGCCTCGTCCCATACTTTGGCCAGTTGTTCAAAATGAAGATTATGCTGCTTCGCCGGTTGCGCGTGGACCGTGGAAAACGGCCACACGCACGCCAGCAGGATCGGAAGACAAATTCGGCGCTTAATATCCCTCATTTTGTTTCAATGCTTTGTTAATATCCATTTCGCTTTGCGAGAACGGCCAAATATAGAATTTATCGTCCCATTTCAACCGGATGTTGCTATGGATCAGCTTTTCGTTGATGTCCTTCCCAATGCGCCAGCGAACGATGTCGAAAAGCCGCAGGCCTTCGAATGCGAGCTCCCGCCTGCGCTCCTTACGTACGAGTGCGCGGGTGAGCGTGGTGAGTGCCGGGACGCCCGCGCGGCTGCGGATCGCGTTCACGTACGAGAGCGCCTTGGCGTCGGTAGTGGTGCCCCCCGCCTTTTCCATTTGCGCCTCGGCGTTCATCAGATAGATGTCCGAAAGCCGGAAAAGCACAATGTCGTGGCCGGTCAGAATGTCGCGCTCGCTGGGAATGAAGCGCCCGGGATCCCAGATCGCCGCAAATTTGATCAGGCCGTAATTGGTAGCTGTGAACTCGGTCTGGAATTTAAAACCGTCCTCCCGTTCGAATGTCGTTTTATTGGGTGAATAGTAATACCACTTTTTCAGACGAAGGTCGCCGGTTTCATATTCGTCGATCAGGTCCTTGGTCGGTGCGAGGCCGCCCCAGCGGAAAAACTCCACTTCCTGCCCCCCGTCGCCCGACTGACGCCCATCCCGGGTTTCGATGTATTTAATGGAGAAAATGATTTCCGGACAGGATGCCTGTCCTTTGCCTTTAATGAACTGGGATTCCAGGTCGGTTGCCAGCGAATATTTGTTCGACGAGATGATAGAAGAGGTCAGGGAAATCACATCATCCCATTTATTCTGAAACAATGCAATGCGCGCCTGCAATGCTTTGGCACTTGTTTTCACGGCATGTCCCGATTTGTACGTGTCATCGGGCAGGTTGGCCACGGCGAAATTCAGATCCTCCTCGATGAATTTGTACACCTCCTCTTTGGTCGATTTGGCGATGTTTAACTGCGCTATGTCCGAAGGCACTTCTTTATAAATCACCACGCCGCCCCAATGCTGCACCAGCTCGAAATAGAACATCGCCCGCAGGAACCGCGCCTCGGCTTCGTAGGCCTTGGCCGCCGCGTCGGGCAGGGCCACTTTTGTGAAGTTTTTGAGGAAAGTGTTGCAGCTGGCAATGCCCGTATAGCACGACGTGTACAGCGCCCTCGGTGCACCCGAGTTGGCCGGATCGAGCGTCCCGGACTGCATAAGGCGGATATCGCCGTAATGCTGTGCCCAGCCGTTGTCGGCCGCGGCATCGAAATAGCTGCGGTGCCAGGTGAGGTAAGTGCCTTTCAAACGGGCATAGCATCCTGCCAACCCCATTTGCACATCGCCTTCCGACGTCCAGAACTGCCCTGCGGCGATTTCCTGCGGCGGGTTTTTATCCAGAAAATCATCGCTGCAACCGGTCAGCGTGGCTACTAACAAAGCCGGCAAGAGAATATGGTTCAGAAAAGTTTTCATATGGTGTATATCTTTTAAATCATCTTTTTATACCAATCAGAATCTCAGGTTCAGGCCCACCGAATAAACTTTCAGCTGCGGATACTGCGCATGCCAGCCGTCTCCCGCCCGCTCAGGATCGAGGTCGGGGTATTTGGTGAATGTGAGGATGTTGTCGCCTGTGACGAACACTTTCAGGTGATTGATACCCACCTTTTTCGTAACCGACGCCGGGATGGTGTAGCCGATCTGCAAGTTTTTCAGGCGCAGGTACGACGCGTCTTTGAGAAAATACGTCGAGTTCTGGGCCGTTCCGCCTGTCATAGGCGCATATCCCCAGCCATAGATGGCCGGCACGTCGGAATTTGGGTTGGTGACCGGATCGTAGGCATTGAGGAACTTGGGATGCGGGGACGAGCCCTGCGAGAATGGGTCCTCGCCAAAGAAATAAGTCCTGACCTTCTGGCCCTGAACACCCTGGAAGAAAACTGCGAGATCGAAATTTTTCCATCGTACATTTCCTCCGAAAGAATAAATAAAGCCGGGATAAGCGCCTTTCACACGAATGCGGTCGTCGCCGTCGATCTTGCCATCGTTGTTCTGGTCTTTGAATTTAATATCACCCAGTTGCGGGTTACCAGGCGTAACCACCGCTTTGAGTTCTTCTTCGGACTTAAAGAGGCCTATGTATTCGTACAAATAATAGTCGCGGTAAGGCAAGCCTTCCTTGATAATGCGATCACTGTACGCCGGTGCGGGATATTTCACAACTTTGTTGCGGTTAGCCGATACCTGCGCATTAATACCATATTCCACCGAACCAAACTTGCCTTTGTGCCCGAGTTCAACCTCCATACCATAATTCCGCAGAGCACCGTAGTTGATGGTAGGGGCCGACATTCCGGCGCTGGCAGGGATAATGGCTCCCGCCAGGATTCCGGTCGTCGATTTGTTGTACCAGTCGATCGTACCGTAGATCAGGTCATTTTTAAGGTTAAAATCGAGTCCGATGTCTGCGGTTTTGGTTTCCTCCCATTTTAGTTCGCGGTTGCGATAGGCATTCTGCTGAACGCCCTGATTTAAAGCTTCGTTAAATGCGTAAGTTGTTGTTGCATAAGTCTCCTGCCACGGATATTCCCCGATATTGGCATTACCCAGTAATCCGTAAGAAGCCCTGAGTTTCAGATTGTCGATCCAGCTGGCTCCGTCACGGATAAACGCCTCTTCACTGATCCGCCAGGCGGCCGAAGCCGAAGGAAAAAAGCCCCATCGACTGTCTTTGTAAATCCGTGAGGTACCATCATACCTGAAATTGGCTTCGAGCAAATACTTCTGTGCGAATGCGTAAGTAGCGCGCCCGAAAAGCGACTGGAAGGCCCATTCGGTCAAACCGCCGGTGGTAGTTTGGTTCAAAGGCCCCATACCGTCGAGCTCATACATATTTTTCACAGGAAATACGCTGCGGGTACCGCCCAGCCAGCGGTATTTCTGCTCTTCCTGGCTGTAACCTACCATGAGCGAAATGTCCTGCCGGTCGGGGTTCCAGTTCCAGTTTACCGACGAGTAAAAGGTATTCAGCAGCGTCCGGTAATTGCCGTTGGTCACGCCTAACGCTTCCGGCCCAAACGGGGTGCCTTTCTGGTACACATTGGCCCCGCCGGCCGCGTATTCGCTTTCGGGAAGATAATAATAGGCATCGGCGCCATAATGATAAATATTGCGGAACTGCTCGGCAAACCGGGAAGCATATTTAGAACTCCATTTCAAACCCATTTTCTCGGTTTGCAAGAAATTCACGTCCAGCCAGCCTTGCACGTTGGCTTGCCAGTCTTCATAGTCCCGGTAGGTTTCGTTTGCGATCCAGAAAGGGTTCCGGTTGTTCTGCGTTCCACCGACGCCGGTCGGCACCGCTTTGTCGGTATAACGGCCGCTGCCGTCGGGGAGATAAGGCTTCACGAGCGGCGCCTGGGTCATGGTCATGAGCACAAAACTCTGGTTTTCATAATAGGGAGAAACCGATTTGCCTTTCATGTAACTCACGTTGGTACCCACTGTAATGTACTTGTTGATCGTCGTCGATAGGTTGGCCAGCCCGTTGAAACGCTTGTAGTTATGACCCATCAGCACCCCTTTCTGGTCGATAATCCCGGCCGACATATTGTATTTAAATGCATCGGAACCGCCATTCACGCCGACATTGTGCTCCTGCATCGGGGCCGATTTCCAAACGGCATCCGCCCAGTTGTAATCCGGGAACATGTCCTTGTTGCGGTTGGGATCCTTGTACTTGTCGATCAGCGACTGCGGAAAAGGCACCGCGCTGACGGCATTTCGGGCTACGGCCTTATTGAAAAGCTCCATATACTGCGCCGAGTTCCAAATCTGGTTGGGCACACCTGTGGGCGACTGCGTGCGAAGCGACATATTGTAGGTCAGCGCCGGTTTGCCCTTCTTTCCCTGTTTGGTGGTTACGAGTATTACGCCGTTCGCCGCCCTTGCCCCGTAAATGGATGCCGATGCGGCATCTTTCAGCACCGAAATGCTCTCGATATCCGACATAGGCAACACGTCCAGCGAACCGACCACGCCGTCCACCAGCACCAGCGGGCTGGTGTTGGTTCCCCAGGAACTGGCCCCGCGGAGTTGCAGCGAAACACTCTCGCGGCCGGGCATACCCGTGCCCTGGCTAATGCGCAAGCCCGTAACCTGTCCCTGCAATGCGGCAAGGCTGTTGCTTACCTGGCGGCTCTGCATATTGTCGACGTTGACAGTCGCAACTGACCCGGTGAGGTTAACTTTCTTTTGCGTTCCATAACCCACCACGACCACCTCTTCCAGTGCTTTTTCGTCTACCTTCATGGAAACGTCCAGGGCTGTACGTTCCGCGGAAACCAGTATTTCCTGCGAAATATAGCCCACCGATGAGAACACAACCGTCTGCGCGCCATCGGGTACCAGGAGGCTGTAACTGCCATCGGCATTCGTTACGGCACCGCGCTGGCTGCCTTTGATCACGATATTAATTCCAGGCAGACCTTCCCCTTTTTCGCCTGTCACCTTACCTACCAGCGACCTGTCTTCCACCACTGTGGCATACGTCGGCGCATCCGGGGTTAGGCCCGGGTCTGCGACATTGATTACTTCCGGTTGAGTGCGCAGTACGATGCGGTTGCTCACCTGCTTGTAGCTGATTTTGTTGGGTAGCAACAACTTGTCGAGCACGGCGGCAAGGGGTTCATTCTGCGCATTCAGGCTCACCGTGAATTTCAATGGCAGCATGCGCGAGTTGTAGGAGAACTTGATTTCAGCCGCTTTTTCCAGCTGCTGTAATGCGCTGCCCAGGGTAGCGCGGTTGAGATTCAGCGTAACTCTTTTTTCCAGCAGGTTCTGACCGGCCAGCGGTCCGGCCATTGCCAGCTGGGCTACGACAATCAAAAGGACGATTTGTTGTAACGACTTCATTAAGAGTTGACACAATAAGCGTTTGGCAGTCAAAGTTTTCTTCATAGATTTGACGGTTTATTGTTTCGATTCGAGAGAAAAATTGGGCAATAACACCCCACTCCCAGGGCGTAATGCAATCGGAGTTGTGGATTTCGGGAGCCGGGCTGCTGCAACCAGTCCGGTTCTTTTTTGTATACAGGTTGGTTAATTCATAGGCGAGCCATTAATTACAGCCGGTGGATTCTACAATCACGTGGTTTCCTTCCATGCGGAACTGCGTACCGGAGCTGATACTTTCGCAGACGATTTTCAGTTTTGACAAAAGTGGTTCGTCGGACAACGAGGTGGAAAGATAACAGTCACGCAGGACGTCGTGGGGATAGTCAATCGTGATGCCGTAGGCACTTTCCAGGGTCGAGAAAATCGTCCCCACGGGCGCATCGGAGAAGTCGAAATTCAGGTATTCGATAGCCCTTTTTGGAATATCTTTGTTTTCAGGTTTTTCAAAAAGGCTACTGGATTTTACGTAGCTCACCGACTGGTTGGGAAGCAAAACCACATTCTCGGCTGCTTTGCTATCTTTCGGTTGAATCTGACGGACATGTACTTCACCCGTTTTAACAAAGACCTCCACCTCGGGTTGATCGTCGGCCGCCTTAATGCGGAAGCTCGTACCTACCACTTCCGTCACGATATCGTTGGTATAGACCAGGAAAGGGCGCAGCCGGTTTTTGCTGACTTCAAAAAACGCCTCCCCCGACAAATGCACCTCACGTTTTTCTACTGCAAATGTCCGTGGATAGCTCAGCTTCCCGCCAGGTTGAAGAATAATCGTACTGCCGTCTTCCAGGTTCACCAGGCGAGGCACTTTGGAATCGTTGTAAATCCCGATATCCCTGCTTCCCGGTAAGGCAGCCGAGGGCTTGCGTACAGCAATGTCCGTTTCACCGGGATTTTGACGTGAGGCATACCAACCCAAACCGAGCGCAAATACCACAATCGCAGCCGCCACACGCCACCAGCTCGCAAACCTTAGCGGCCACACGCGATGTTCTTCCTCATGGATCCGCCACCAGGTCTCTTCGAGCGCCTGATCGGTTTCTCCGGCCGTAGCCGCGGGAGCGTCGCTTCCGATCGCCAGGATCAGGTAACGCGCTTCCTGCACCAACCGTTGTTTATCGGTATTTGCTTCGAGCCATTGCGCCCAGCCGGCCTGATCACGCCCGGTGATCACCCAGTCCCGGAACAATGCGTCATCACAAAATTGCGTAACGGTAGTATAGCTTTCTCGCTGCATGAAGTAGTGGTTTTTCAGGCAGGAGAGGACAGTACCGCCGGGCGATACTCACCTATTTTTATTTTTTTGATAAAAATTTTAAAAATACACACATAACAGCAGCGCAAGGGTGTGCATTTCTCCTACCCAAACTTCCCGGATATGCTTGATTCCCCGGTGGAGCAGGTTGGAGGCGGATTGAGGATTGATCTGCATCAGCCGGGCGATCTCGTCGATGTCGAGCTGCTGGTGGTAACGCAGATACAGCGCCTCGCGCTGGCGTGCGGGAAGCTGGTTGAGCAGGGTATTAAGCTGGCGCACCTGCCGGCGCGTCTCCTCGTCGGAGATCATTTCATCGAGCGGTGTAAACTGGAAAGAAAACTCGCTTTCACCAATATCGCGCGAATGCCTGAAAATGCGATCGCGTTCGAGGCGCCGCGCGATACGCCTGCGAACGCCTGCGAGCAGGTAAGCCCTCACCGAATCGGGGACAGCGAGGTTTCGGCGGTACAGCCAGATTTCCATGAACGTTTCCTGCACGCAATCCCCAGCCAGTCCGTGATGGTCGGTCAGTGACTTGCCGTAACCGAGCAATGAAGGGTAATATTTCCGGAAAAGGGTCGTATAAGCTGCCTGGTCGTCGTCCTTGATCAGGCACCAAAGTTGTGAATCCGGAAGCGTAGAGTCTGACATTTATCAGGCCGTGGGTTAGGACAATTATAGAATATTTGTGCATTTTACTCATTTTGCAAAGAATTCAAAAATGCCCTGAAATTTTATTGTACCTATATGCTTTGGCTACTTTCATATAACTTGCGGGCACACTAATCCTTTCTTTAAACAGCCATGAAAAAACAATTGAACCTCTTCCTACTTTGTTTAATCCTGATTATCCCGGCCTTTGCCCAGCAACCGCTTCTATGGAAATTTTCGACCGCCGGAGGCATTCACGGGGCACCCGCCGTAACCGATAAAGTCGTTTATGTCGGTAGTAATGATATGAATTTATATGCCCTCGATAAGGCTACGGGCAGGCAGCTCTGGAAGTACGCCACAGCCGGGGCGATCAGGTCCACGCCGGCGGTAACTGCCAGCAAAGTACTGTTTAACAGCGCCGATGGCAACATTTATGCCGTGGACAAGAAAAAGGGCACGCTGTTATGGACGTTCAAAACAGGTGGCGAGCAGCACTACGACCTTTGGGATTATTACCTTTCGTCCCCGGTTGCAGTAGGTAATGCATTATACGCCGGGAGCGGCGACAGCTCGGTGTATGCGATCGATCTCGAGTCGGGAAAATTGCGCTGGCGATTCAAAACGGGGGGCGTCGTACATGCCTCACCGGTAGTACGGAACGGAAAGGTTTTCATCGGCAGTTACGACGGATATTTTTATGTGCTCGACGCGCAGAATGGTAACCTGGCCTGGAAGTTCAAGACTTTAGGCGATCCTGGATTTCCAAAGGGTGAAGTTCAGCGGGCCGCGTATGTGAACGACGACCAGGTCATTTTCGGCAGCCGCGATTTTTATATTTATTGCTTGAATGCCCAAACCGGCGAACAGAAATGGAACATGAAAGAAAAAGGCAGCTGGGTGATTGCCACACCCATCGTTCATAAAGGGAACTTGTTCGTGGGTACTTCCGATACACACCAGTTTTACTCGATGAATGCCGAAACCGGGAAAATCAATTGGGTAATGCCGCTCAATATGCGGGTGTACGGGACGGCAGTGGTCGTTGAAGACAAACTGGTATTCGGTTGCTTCAATGGCAGGGTTTATTTCGCCGACCCTGCAACCGGGAAGGTGATCAAAACTTTCCAGACGGACGAAAGCAAGAAAAACCACGCGCTTGTATACGACGACACCGACCATTTCCGCAAGGATTTCAATATGTATGGCGACAATTACATCCAGGCCGAAAAGTATATTCTCTCGCTGGGCTCGATCCTCTCGGGTCCCGTTGCCACCGGCGGAATGCTGTATTTTGGCGATGCTAACGGGTATTTTTATGCGCTGGATATACGGAAAGTGCTTAACGAGTGATAAACGACGCGGTAGAGACCACCGATCAGTCCGGTAACTCCACGAAAAAGGTGGTCCCGGTACCGCCCACAGATTCGAACCAGATCTTGCCGCCATGCGCTTCCACGATTTGCTTACAAATGGAAAGCCCGATCCCGAAGGACTGTTCGCCTGCCGTCCCCATCCTTCTGGCGTCATTGGTCGAAAGAAAGATATGTCCTTTGAGCTCATCCGGAATCCCGATACCGTAATCCTGGACGCTGAACACGGTCTGGTTCGAACTCTTCTTCAAATTCACATGAATGGCGCTTTCCTGAGGCGAAAACTTAACGGCATTGCTCAGCAGATTGGAAAACACCCGCCATATCTTTTCCCGGTCGACGGGCACCATCGCTTTCTCGTAATCGTAGTGGATCGTCTGCCTTTTTTCCTTTCCCTTATAACTCAGCATATCGATGCACGATTGCACAATTTCCGCCAGGTCTTCCTCGCTTTTGCTGATCTTCTTTTTATCCGGTCCCGATTGTAATATCTGTCCGATCAGCCCGAACGCCAATTGTCCCGACTGCTGGATCGCATTCACGAGCATTGCCTGTTCTTCGGACGGGGACTGGTCCCAGAAGAGCACATCGGCACCCGAGATCATGGCGGCAATGGGGTTCCGCAAATCGTGCGCGACGATCCGCAGCATTTTTTCCTTCTCCACTTCGGATTCCTCCAATGCATTGACGGTGTCCTGCAACGCGATATTACTTTGCGTGATCACCCCATTCAGCTTGGTCACCGCACGCAGGTTCGCAATCGTCTTCCGGGTATTTCGCCAAATCAGGTAAACAATGACGGCCATCGCAAAGGTAAGGAGCACCGAGAATTGAAGGATTAAATTTTCGCGTTCATCCTTTTGGGCCGCCAGTTCCATTTCATGCTCGCGCTGAACCTGTTGCAGCAAATGCCCGACGTTATTTTTGCTTTGGGCATTTCTTTTCAGCTTCCCGTTACGCTCGGCTTCCACGTTAGCCAGAAATAGTTTGCCAGCCTCTTTGAAATCGCCACGGCCATACAAAATAGAGGCCTGCATGGTGCGATACAAACTATTTGCGGCCGGGTTATTGGCGGCGCCGGGCAAGCGCCTCAGCGAATCCAGCTGGGCCTGCGCCTTATCATACTCCCTCGAATCGATGTAAATTTGTGCCAGGATCTGCCGCGACTCCCGCTCAACGTCGATCGACCAGTCGATTTTCGGATCGTGTTCGAGGCATTTTTTGATCAATCGTTCCGCGGTACGGTTATCGCCTTTCAATGCATAGGCTTCTGCCTTGTTTCTTAAAATGACGATCCGTGCAAACCGGATAAAGTTTTGCTCTTTCGGAAACCTTCCGGCATTCCGGGTGATAAACCGGTCGGCCTGGTTAAAATAACCGAGCGCCTTCACCGGTTCATTGATCAGCATATAGGCGATGCCGATATTTCGCATACTACCCTGTTTTTCAATGAATTCCAATTGAAAATTCTCAGGCTCCCTGCATTGCGCCAATTCCTTCAGTTCGTGCTGCCAGTATTCAATGGCCTGATAGTAATTCTCTTCCTTGAACGAAATATTGGCGATCCTGCTGCTGTACCGCGCGCATTCGCATATTTCTCCCTTTGACAGCAGAAATGCCTTGCCTTTGTAATAGTTGCGGTAAGCCTGATAATATTCCTTCTGTTTCAGCAAATCATCACCCTTTAACAGTAGAGCTCTCGAATAATCGATCGGGTTTTCCTCTCGTACCCGCGTGGACGCGAAGAGGCCGAGCAGGCTGTCGGAATAAGCGAGCGCGGCGGCGTCCATCGTGGAATCGCGATGGCTCAGGACCTTCATGAATTTGAAATAAAGAATACTGTCGTGGATGTTCTTTGCGGGCAGCCTGGCCATGAACGAATCGAGGCTGGCGATCGCTTTCCAGCTCCCGGTTACCCGCGAGGACCGGTCGAGGCTATCAATCCAGGCTTTCAACTGGACGTCATGACCGCTTTTCTCCGACTTCCGGCACCCCGCGAAGTTCGCGGCTAAAACGAGAAAAATCAGAATAATCCTACACCGTAAAGGGGGCAACAGCAGGCCAGATTGGTTGTTCATCGCTTTCAGATGGATTTCTCTTTACAATGATACCGGGAGATACAAAAGCATATGCGTTTTGTACAATTCACCCCTATTTTCCAGTAGGTTGATGAACAGATCAGGAGCGAAAAGTCAGCAAAAATCTACACAATTCGTACTGAAAAATTGTAGAAAGAATTCATTCAGGCCAGCAAATTAAGAGACCGGCTGCTATCCCTTTGCGGGGAGAACAGCCAGCCTTTTAATCATCGTCCTCCTCATCCTCTTCACCTTTCCCCAGCCGCACGAAAGCTCCGCGGCGCGGTGCAGGCATGACACTATTTTCGCCTCTGACGGTCTGCCAGACAATCTCACTGAAAACGAGGTCGTCGATGGCATCCGGTTTGGAAAGGTCGAACTGAACCGATTTTTGGGAATTTTTATTCGCGGCCACATTTCGTTGTTCCAAGTCCACGTTAGCTGGCCTGGCAGTGAAAGGCGTCCCATCGGCCTTTGGGCTGAAACATCTCCACATAGGCGTTGCGGCGGCATCGTACTGGCTCATGGGTTTGAGGCCGAGAATCAGCTCCATGGTGCGAAGCATACCCGAAGTAGAATACATGGTGTGGTCTACAAATCGGCGTTTCACCATACCGCCCGCCACAAATGCAATAGAACGGTGCGCATCGACGTGGTCCGGTCCGTTCTGCGCATCGTCTTCCAGAATAAACACCACCGACTCTTTCCAAACCTTGCTTTTGGAAAGATGATCTACAAAACGGCCGACGGCCAGGTCGTTGTCCGCGACAGCGGCATAGGGCGTAGGCTTACCCACGGCTGCGCCGGAAGTATGGTCGTTACCGAAACGCAGTGTATTCAATTGGGGTAATGCATTACGGGCTACCAGACTATCGAAATCCTGTTCCCAGGCTTTTTCACGATCAATATCCTTATAACCGAGATCATATCCTTTGAAAGTCGGGCAGAACCTGCCTTTCAGAGTGGCGATATTGGGTTTCTCCTTGTCGGCAAACCATCCGTAAGTCCGGAAGCTTACGCCCGCCCGCAGGCAGTGGTCCCATATGAACCCGTCGCGCGGGTGTGCGATCTCCTTCTGACCTTCGAAGTCGTAGGTACCACCGCGGCCGCCATAGCTGGTGACCCAGTTTTTTTCTACATAATCGTTGGCATAAGCCGCAGAAGACCAGTTGTGTCCATCCGCACTTACTTCTGCATCAACATAAAAGTTATCCAGTAGCACGAACTCCTTCGCGATGGCATGCTTTAACTAATTATTAAGCTCCTTTATTCGTCGATTCAGTGTCATTAGTCCGGTATAGCCGCTCTGGAACGCATGCCAGTTTGGAGGAGTGTACCTGCGCTCCCAATCCATAAAACTGCTGAAAGCTCATGATCAGCGGCCGCCATTTATCAGGATCCACATCGGAAACAATCGAATCGTCTAAATGGACCCGGAGAATTTTTAATTCCAGCGTCACGCTACGGATGTTCCCGATACCCGTTTCGGCGGCAAACGGATGAATCGCGACGAACGCCGCTCCCAGGTGTACAGGACATTCCAAATCCCGCGGGGCCTTCACGATCGTGGAATGATCGGGGGGGAATCCGGCCCTGCCGAAACCCGTTTCTTGCGGAACTAAAAAGTGATAAATTTGGGCATAAACGTTCTCTTACCGCTGAAATGACCATTCGTCCTTACCAGTCTTCCGATTATTCCGGGTGTATCCGGGCATTCGAGGGCAATCATCCTGAGTTTTTTGCAGATCATGAAAAGGCTGAGTTCGAAGATTTGCTCAATGGCTTGTCGGGCTCAGATAACGAGGATACGCCCTTCTATTACGTGGTAGAAATCGAGCGTCAAATCGCGGCGTGCGCAGGATTTTATTTTCCAGATAACCAGCCCGGCACGGCCGGACTTGTGTGGGGCATGGTAGCGCGGGAATTTCATCGCAAAGGTATCGGAAAGCAGCTGTTAATCTTTCGTTTAAACAAAATTCAGGAACTTTGCCCGGGTGCGTCCGTAATCCTCGATACCACACAACTGAGCTTCCCGTTTTTTGAAAAACTGGGATTCCGCATTACCCAGATCACCCGGGATTTTTATGCGCCGGGCCTCGACCGCTACGATATGATTCTGATACCATGACTGGTTCCAATACAAGTAAAACAATACTTCCAAATTATTTGCCATGACGCAAAACACCTCAATCCCCACATTATTCGACTGGGCCGGCGGAATGCCCGTCTTTGAAAAACTGACACATCTATTCTATCAAAAAGTCCTGAAAGACCCGCTTCTGGAACCGGTCTTCAAACATATGTCACCCGATCATCAGGTGCATGTGGCGCATTTCATTGCCGAGGTGCTGGGTGGCCCGGAGTGGTATAGCACCTCGGAAGGCAGTCATTTCAAAATGATCCAAAAGCATTTGGCCAAACATCTTACCGAGCAGCACCGGCAACGCTGGGTTTCGTTGCTTCTGGAGACGGCCGATGAAATCAATCTTCCCGCTGATCCGGAGTTCCGTTCCGCATTCGTGGCCTACATCGAATGGGGTACACGGATCGCGGTTATCAACTCAAACAGTGACGACCTGCAGATGAACCCCGATGAACCAATGCCTAAATGGGGTTGGGGCGTGCCGGGAGGTCCGTATCTGGGATGAATCAGGACGCCCATCAATGTTACACGAGGAGTAAATATGAATATCAAACTAAAAAATATAACTTTGTCAAAAAACGTAAACTTGACACCTCTTTACTGAAATGCCGGACAGCCCACGAGTTTCTGACCAGCAATTGCTGGAAGCTTTATGCTCAGGGCAGGAATGGGCCTTTACCGCTATTTACGACGCGTACTGGTACCCGATGTACAAAGCCGCATTTCACAAAATCGGACAGCGGCACATTGCGGAAGAGATTGTGCAGGACATTTTTACACGCCTCTGGAACGAGCGCGCGAACCTGCCGACCACCACGCTGAATTATTACCTTTTTTCGGCCGTGCGGTTCGAAGTAATCGACCACATCCGGAAGGCCGGGCCGAGAAGCCGGTACCTGGCCTATTATCATGCATTCGCAAGCCAGCATGAGCATTATACCGAAGACGAGGTCGCTTACAACGAACTGCTCCGCAACATCGACGAAGGCCTCAAACCATTCCCCGCCAAAACCCGCGAAATGTTCAAACTGAGCCGGGTCGAGAACTGGACCGTTGCCCAGATCGCGGAATTCATGCACTTGTCCGAGAAGACGGTCGAATACCATTTAGCCAAGGCTTCCAAGGTGGTCCGCGAGTACCTGAACGAAACCCTGCTCCTATTGCTTCTCAGCATTTTCTCCTGACTCTCATTCCCAAGGTGTTGGATTTTTAAAGGAAGTTTGACTCCAAATTCTCCAATTTACATAAATTTTCAAAGGTATTTTAAAAACATTCAGGGACTATCCCTGATCAATACGGTTTAGAGGTTGAATCAGGCAAACAAGCATCCTGAACCAGCCAACCCTGAACCTATGAGTTACGACGAAATTGAAAATCTGCTTTTGAAGTACCGAGAGGGCAAGTGCACTCCCGCGGAAATAGAACGCATCCATGTCTGGTATGACCAAATGCAAAGCGGCACACCGCAAGCCGAACTCTCGGATAGCGAAAAGTCGGTCCTGAAAGCCCGGATGTGGAGTGCCATCCAACACGAAAGAAAAGCATCCGGAAGGATCAGAACATTTTTGCCGCGCCTGTCGCCTGTCGTTGTGCGCATGTTGGCGTCGGTTGCGGCTGTATTCATCGTGTCGCTGTGGTTGTTCGAAGCAAACCGGGGAGACCAGATTTCCACCGCCAACAACACCACCCGGCCCATGCGCGTCACACTGGGCGATAGCAGTGAGGTAACCCTCGCGCCCGGGGCCGGGCTCTCCTATCCCCGGCAGTTTTCAACCTCGAGACGCGAAGTTCAGCTCAAAGGCGACGCGTTTTTTAGTATTACCAAAGACAGCCGCCGCCCGTTTTTCGTGTACAGCGGAAAGCTTGTGACCCGCGTGCTCGGAACCAGTTTCTGGGTAAAAAAGGGAAAAGAAGAGCGCCAAATGCAGGTTGAAGTGGTATCCGGGAAGGTCTCCGTATTCGAAAACGAGACCGTCGGCACCAAAGAACCGGCTTCTCAAACGAAGCACCCGTTGCACAAAGGAGTGATCCTGACCCCGAACCAGCGCGTGACTTACTTCGAGGAGAGCGGACATTTGATGACGGGGCTCGTGGACAAACCGGTACTGCTCGCCACCCACGCGGAGCTGCCCCCGGCGATTTTCAAGAACATGGTATTACCCAAAGTTATTCAGCGGCTGGAAGATGCTTACGGTGTGGATATCGTCGTATCGGGCCAGGCCGCGAATGAATGCACATTTACCGGTGACCTCACCAATATGTCGCTGTTTGACCAGCTCGACCTGATTTGCCAGTCGAACGACGGCTCCTACCAGGTTCAGGGAACGCGCATTGTGGTTTCGGCTCCCGGCTGCAAGTGATTTTTGTTTCACCTAAATACCGTCGTATGCATTAAACCTGTCCCAAAGTCCAAAAAGAAACCGGCAGAAAGCTACCCTGCCGGTCCGTTGTCCCACTGCCGAAAATCCGCCAAGATGCGGCAGCAGGGTATTCATTAGTTATAAAAAACCTTTCTAAACTATGAAAAAAAACCGATACCGAAAAAACCGGGCATCGCTTTGCTTGCTCATGAGAATTTCTTTGGTCCAGCTTATCTTTTCAATCGTCTTTTCCAGCCTCACCTACGCCGCGCACATGAGCAAGGCACAGGAGGTACTGGAACGGAACGTAACGCTCCATGCCGACAAAGTGGAACTGGCGACGGTACTCGACCAGCTGGAGCAGAAAGCGAACGTAAAATTTGTGTACAGCAATAAGGCCATCCGCGCCGGGCGCCCGGTCGCAATCCATGTCGTCAACCAGAAACTGGCGGCTGCATTGCAAACGTTGCTGGTACCTCTTCAGATTTCTTATCACGTCACTCCGTCGGGGCGTATCCTACTCAAAGCTAGCAAGGAACAGCAAACCCAAAGTGCCGGCCAACCCGCTGCACAAATGAGGGATGTGCCCGCACAAGTGCTGAAAGGCAAGGTGAGCGACGAAAACGGCGGCGGCCTTCCGGGCGTGAGCGTGCGCCTGAAAGGCACTCAGCAGGGTACATTGACAGACGCTTCCGGTAACTTCGAATTCGAGGTCGACAACCAGGAAGCCGTGCTGATATTCAGTTTTGTAGGCTATAAAACGCAGGAGATCGCGGCTGGCGACAGGGCGGTGATCAACGTATCGATGGTTCCGGACGACAAGTCACTGAACGAAGTAGTCGTAATCGGTTACGGAAGCTCGCGGAAGCAAGACGTGGTAGGTTCGGTGGATATTGTTTCTTCCAAAGACGCCGGTGCCACCACCGCTACCAACCCTTCGCAGCTGCTGATCGGAAAGTCGGCGGGTGTGCAGGTGCTGCAATCGAATGGCACGCCGGGCTCGGATGCCCAGATCCTCATCCGCGGCACCGGGTCTTTCACCGGTGTTGATCCTTTGTATGTGATCGACGGTATCCAGGGCAGCAAAACGATGTTCAATACCCTGGCAACCCAGGACATTGAGAACATCACTATCCTGAAAGATGCCTCATCCACAGCCATTTACGGCTCTGCCGCTGCCAACGGCGTAGTCATTATCACGACCAAAAGAGGCAAATCGGGGGCGCCGCGTATCAATTTCAATACACAATGGGGCGTTGCCAAAGCCTGGAAAACGCTGGATTTGCTCAATGCTTCGCAGTACATCGACCTCCTGAAAGATTTCGCGGCCACTACCAATTCCGCCCTGCCGCCGAAGTTCAGTACTTCGGAAGTGACCACCGATCGTACCGACTGGCAGAAAGAGATCTTCAGATCGGGGCTAGTATCCCAAAACGATCTGAATATCAGCGGCGGCAGCGAAAAAGTGGCTTACAATTTTTCATTGGGTTATATCAAACAGCATGCCATTGTCAGGAATTTCTCCAACAGCAGGCTGAATGCGCGTTTTGCATTGGACGAAACCCTGGGCCGTTTCCATTTGGGGCAAAGCCTGAACATCCGCTACACAAAAGACGACGGCCAGGTGGCCAGTATTTCCGACGCGGTTTACTACGCGCCCTACAAGCCTATTTACGATCCCGCGATTCCGGGCGGCTATTCCAACACGACCAACGTCGACGATTTCAGCAACGGTAACAACCCGCTTGCCGCCATTAATCTGAACCACCCCGTTAATACCGGGTTTGTGTTCTTTCCCCAGGTTTTTGCCGAGGTAGATATCATTGCCGGCTTGCGATTCCGCACGCAGCTTTCGGCCGAGATCGGCGGTGGCAAGAACCGGAGCTATCAATACGGCTACACCGGGGGAAACAACCTGACTAACCCGCAACAGGCGACGCTGGGTTTCAGCAACTATTCCTTCTACACGCTCGAAAACTATTTTTCCTATAATAAAGTAATCGGAAAACACAGTGTTTCGGCGACGCTCGGTAACAGCTACCTCGATCCGGGAAATTCGTCGGGCCTGAATGCGACCGGAACCAAAATCCCGAACGACGCCATTCAGAACATCAGCGTGGCGCAGTCACAGGCCGTTACGGGCTCCAATTATGGCTATGCACGCTCGTCGGTGATCTCCTACTTTGCACGTTTGGGTTATACTTTCGACGACAAATACATTCTTACAGGTAGCTTCCGACGCGACGGTGCTTCGAACTTCGGTGCCAACAACCGCTTCGGAAATTTCTACGGATTGGGTCTTGCCTGGCGCTTTGTCGATGAAGCATTTATCAAAAACAATCTGAATTTCCTCAGCGATGGCAAGATACGGGTCGGATTAGGCAGAACGGGTAATAACACGATCCCTACCACTGGCGTGACCTCTGTGCTTACTTACAGCGGAAGCCCCAACGGTAATCTCGTATATTCACTGGGTACCAATGAAGGATTTAACCCCGGTACGACCATTAACACGCTGTCCAACCCGAACATCCGCTGGGAATCGACAGACCAGACCGATATCGGTCTCGACCTCGGCTTTCTCAACAACCGCCTGAGCGTCACCGTTGACTGGTACAACCGCAAAAGCTCCGGCCTGCTCGTGAGCGTGCCGGTTTCCGGAAGCACCGGGGCATCGGGCAGCGGTGGGCAACCCAGCAAGTATGCCAATGCAGCCAGTGCGCAGAATAAGGGCGTTGAGTTTTCAGTCGGCTACCGCGACCAGGCCCGTGGCGGGTTCCAGTACAATGTGAGCGCGAACCTGGCCTACAACAAAAACATCGTCAACTCGCTCGGAAGCGAGTTTGCTGCGCCTATCCAGGCAGGGGCATTCAGTAACCTCCCTACATTCACCTACACGGCTGCGGGTTCGGCGATCGGGTCGTTTTTTGGTTATGAAGTTTCTCACGTAGCCAAAGACCAGGCGGAAATCGACGCATTGAATGCCAAAGCGGCCGAGCAGGCCGGCGACGCCACTACCAAATATCAGGCGGGCTTGCTTCCCGGAGACTTTATTTTCAAAGACCTCGACGGCGATGGTAAGGTGACTTCCACCGACCAGAAAATCCTGGGTAACCCTATCCCAAAAATCGTGTACGGTTTCAATGCCGGTGTGAACTACAAAGGCTTTGATCTGAATGTGGTCGTCTCGGGGGTTTCCGGTTTGAAAATTGTGAATGCATTTAAGTTCGTAACCGAGAATGAATCGACGGGCCACAATGCTTCTACCGAAATCCTGAAAAGATGGCGCAAGCCCGGCGATGTGGCCGAGCTCCCGCGCGCGGGACAAAGCGCAACAGGCGACGGTAACCTGCGCCCGTCCGACTGGTGGCTCGAAAACGGCGCCTACCTGCGTCTGCGCAACGTAACACTGGGCTATACCCTGCCCAAAGGCGTGATCGAAGGCATTGGCGGCGGCAAGGTATTCAAGAGCATCCGCGTGTACGCCGCAGCGCAAAACCTTCTGACTTTCACCAAATACAAAGGTTATGATCCCGAGGTAAGCACCCAGAACGGCGGCAGCTTCATCTTCTCGCGCGGCATCGACGACCGCCAGCAGTTGCCGCAGCCAAGAACATTGCTTTGCGGCTTGCAGCTTGGGTTTTAATGGTTAGAAGAAAACTTACTTGAAGTGAACATGAAAAAGATCATATATTTTCTGACAGGACTGATTGCCGCTTTCCAGCTGGCCGGCTGCGATGAATCCAAACTGGAACTGGAAAGTCAGAGCGCCTACGATTATAACACTTATTTTACCTCTTCCGAAGGATTGAACCAGGCCGTCGTCGCCACTTACGCGACATTGCTGCACAATGGCCTCTGGGCACGGGAGTACTACTTCATTTTCGATTTGCTCGGATATGAAGCCAAGAAAACGACCAACCTGCAAGGCGACATGGCCCAGCTTGCCGATTACTCGTTCGGCACGAGCCAGGCCCAGATCGGCCAGCTTTGGAACAGCCTGTATCGGCTGATCCTCCGGTCGAATGTGGTAATCGACCGGGCGGGTGTGTGGAACCCCACCGCTGCAGCCGACCAGCAGGCTGCCAAGCAATACATCGCCGAAGCGCGGTTCCTGCGGTCATACGCTTACTTCAACATTGTCAACTTGTGGGGTAAAGCGCCGCTGATCACCGCCTACGACAGCACCGTAGCCAACAACTACCCTTCCCGGTCTTCGGCGGAGGCGATCTGGGCTACGATCGAAAACGATCTGAAACTGGCAGCGGCCGATTTGCCAGTGTCGTATGATGCAGCCACCGGCCTCGGCAGGGCAACCAAAGGTGCGGCCGTAGCATTGCTGGGCAAATCCTATTTGTATCAGAAAAAGTGGGCACAGGCCGAAACCACATTGGCGCAGCTGACAGCCGCTCCTTTCACCTACTCGCTCGATCCGTCATATGAGAACCTGTTCAGCTCGACGAACCAGAGCAGCCCCGAAAACATTTTCCAGATCATGAATGCCAAATGGACCGATTGGGGCATTGGTAATCAGTACTACGTCTTCGGCGGGCAGGAAACATGGGGCGGTAAAGCCACCCACTCCGACCGTGCGCAGGAATACGGTTTCAAGGACTGGTTCAATGTGTACGTGCCTACTACGACTGTTAAATCGTTCCAATATCCTCACCCGGCTACCGGCGCCAACTACGTGGACCCGCGTGCGAAATTCACTTTCTATGGCAGCAAGGAAAGCGGCGGCGACACCCAGTATTGCCAGAAATGTGCCGGCGGCCCGATCGACTTCCCGTTCAAGGCCGACGATCCCCAGGGATATTATGTTTGGAAAAAATACCAGTATTATAATGAAGTAGCCTCCTACGGCGGGCCGCAAAGCTCCATCAACGGGCAGGTGATCCGTTTTGCCGATGTACTGCTAATGCTCGCGGAAGCGCAAATTCAGCAAGGCAAAACCGGTGCCGATCCGCTGGCGCTGATCAACCAGGTTCGCAAGCGCTCGGGTGCCGTCGCGTACACGTCCCTGGGCGCTCAGGCCGACGCGATGAAGCTCATTATGCGCGAACGCCAGGTAGAACTCTGCGGCGAACAAAGCCGGTATTTCGACCTCATCCGCTGGGGAATTGCCAAGCAGACGATCAACGCGCAACGTGCCGCCGAGCCGGGTGACGGCAAGCAGCCTTTCCAGGACAAAAATGTCCTTCTGCCGATCCCCGACGTAGAGAAGAACTACAATCCCAACGTGGCCAAAGACATAGCTAACGGCTGGAACTAGTCGGCACATAATCCTGAAAAACCACAGTGTAAAAGAGCTCAGCTTTCCGAACACTGTGGTTTTTTATTGCCTTCTCATTCGAAGGCGAGCCCGGAAAGTTGGTGCCCGGCGGGATTTGTCAAAGGATCGACAGCTCCGAACTGTCGTAAATGATGGTCCGAATGCTTGTAGGCAAATATCCCAATTTCCTCCCGCGTCATTCTGCCGAAAAAATCATGAATAAAACCCGGATTGGAAAAGTGCTCATAGGCGGCAATACACCGGATCCAGGCTTTCTTTTGCAGTTCCAGGTCGCCATCCAGCTCTTTGACGATAAAGGGCCGGCTGCTCGGCGCGTTCTTCTGAATGGGGCGGTCGTCCTTTACGAACGTTTTCAGGGCCATCCTGCCAAAAATCCACCCGATTAATTGCTGTTTATATTTCGGTTGGTGGACGCCCAATACCCACTCGTCCCAGATGGTACAATGCTTCGTCATTTGGTACACATTCATTTTACCCCACTGCGCCGCATTGTTTTTCTCGAGTGACTGTATCCTTCTGATCAATTCATCCCGGGTGGCCGCATCAAAGATCGTTTTCATCGTTTGTTTCGTTTTGTGATGATGCAAAACTAGCACGGGCCGAAAAGCTGACCGGCGTGTAAAAATGACAATCAAAGGTGTATTTTGTGCCATCTTTGTCATAGCTTTGAATAAACCTGCTGACCTATGCGTGCAAGACACATTTCTGTAATGGTGTATGAAGATGTGCTTTTGACGGCACTGTCGAGCACCGTCGCATTGCTGACCGGCGCAAAGGATGCGGTCGTCAGAAACGGCGGAACGGCCCCTTTTGAAATAGACCTTGTGGGCGTGCATCTTCACGATGTGCAGCTCAGCTTCCCCGTGCAATTTCATTGCGGGAAAACGCTGGCCGATGATTTTGAAACGGACGTGATCGTTGTACCACCGATGAATGCCGAGGGCGCCGATATGGATCAACTGTTGCTAAAATACAACAAGCTGACAGGCTGGCTGGCTGAGAAATATCATCGCAAGGCGCAGATCATCAGCCTCTGTACAGGCGCCTATTTTGTTGCGGAATGCGGCTTGCTGAACGGCATGCCGGCCACGTCCCATTGGGGCGCGATGGACGACATGCGGAAAAGGTATCCCCTCGTCAATTTCAGGCCCGAACGGATCGTTACCCAGTCGGAGGCCATTATTACGGGCGGCGGCGGCTTCTCGGCACTGAACGCCATCCTGTATTTCATCGAAAAGACTTGCGGAAAAGAGACCGCCATTACGTTGAGCAAGTACTATGCCCTCGACTACGGCCGCACGTCGCAAAGCATTTTCACGATATTCTCCGGCCACCGCGGCCATAGCGACCAGGACATTCACCGGGCACAAACCTACATCGAAAACGAGTTCAAGACCGACATTTCGGTGGAACAGATTGCCTGCAAAGTGAATATGAGCAAGCGGAATTTCATCCGCCGTTTCAAAAGCGCCACCACCCTGAACCCGATCGAATACATCCAGCGAATCAAGATCGAAGCCGCCAAGAAATCCCTCGAAGCCGGCGAATCGAACATTGCGTATGTCACCTACGACGTCGGTTATAACGATCTGAAAACTTTCAGGACCATTTTCAAGCGGATCACCGGCCTCACGCCTGTCGAATACAGGAACCGTTACAATACGGAAACGCTGTTGCGTTAGGGTTTTTAAAATTAATTCACCCTACCATTTGCATCGTACGATTTTAATCGTACCTTTGGTATGTACTTAATTTTCATAGCCATGAGTTCCGAAAAAGCCGAACCCACAAAAGCTGAGCTCGATATCCTGACCGTTCTCTGGAAGAACGGGCCTTCCACCGTGCGCTTTGTGCACGACCAGCTGAATACGTTCAAGGAGGTGAACTACACCACCACCCTCAAACAAATGCAGTTGATGGCCGAAAAAGGCATGCTCTCGCGCGATGAGCGCAGTATGAAGCATGTTTACGAGGCGGTCGAAGAAGAACAAAAAACGAAAGGCCTCCTACTCGACCGCTTCGTCGACCATTTATACGGCGGCTCGGCCAGCAACCTGGTGATGCAGTTGCTGGATAACAAAAAAGCTTCCAAAGCAGAGCTGGACGAGATTCGGGCGGTTTTGGACCAATTGGAAAAAGGGAATTCCTAAATCAAATCAGCCATGAAAAATCTGCTCACTTCCGAAACCACCTACGCCCTGATCCGGCAGATCGGGGTGGCGTTGGGCCATTCACTCTGGATTGGTGCTGCTGCGGCGTTGCTGGCAGCGGCCGTGGTCGTTTGTACCCGCCGCAGCCGGCCGGAGATTCGCTATAACCTACTGACCGGCTTGCTTTTGCTCTTCATCGTGGGTACCGCAGCTGCATTTGTGCTGTCGGATTCCGCTGTTTCCGCGGAAACGCAGGCCCCTGACACTTATGCAACCTATATGGTTCATAATGGGCCATTTTCGATCCAGGAAACATCGCATTCACAAAGCATAGTCAGCATTGCCACAGGCTTCCTCGCGCAAAACATTTACGCGATCACGTGGCTCTGGGTTTTCATTGTACTGGTCAAAATTTCTGGGCTTGCGCTGGGGCTTTACCGTTTGCATCAGCTCAAAACGCAGCAGGTTTACAGCATAGGCAGCTACTGGGAGCAACGCGTGAGTGAGTTTGCCCGAACCATGGGCATTGCGCAGCATGTGAGGATATTTCAGTCCGGCCTGGTGAGAGTTCCGACGGTACTGGGGCATTTCAAACCCGTGATACTCGTACCGCTGGGCGTGATCACGTCCATTCCCGCGGATCAGATCGAAATGGTGCTGCTCCATGAACTTGCACATATCCGCCGGCTCGACTTTCTCGTCAATTTCCTGCAACGGCTCGCCGAGCTCCTCTTCTTCTTCAATCCCGGCATTCTCTGGGTTTCCAGGCTCATTCGCGAGGAGCGCGAAAATTGCTGCGACGACATGGCCCTGAGGCATTCGGGAAACCAGGCGGTTTATATCCGCGCCCTGCTGTCATTCCGTGAATACCAACTGAACGAAGACGTATACCAACTAGCGTTCTCAGGAAAAGGCGGATTGGTACAACGCGCCAAACGCATTGCCTCACGCACTAACGCGACATTGGGAGCAGCGGAAAAAACCGTATTGCTGGTCGCAATGCTGGCATTTTTCGCGCTTTCTGTCCTCTTTGCACAGTCCGACGGCCTGCAAACGAGTCCCAAAAAAAGCAATGCAAAGCCCGTTCAACGAGCCGATAATGCAAAAAAACCTGCGCCCAGCCCAGGGAACCAAATTTACCGACAGCCAGGCAACGCCAAACAAAATAATACTGACAATCAATCCATTAACAAATCAAACACACAACAGAAACAGGCCATACAGAACCCAGAGGGAGTTGCAAACCACCCCAATCTGACGCGACCGGACACGCTTCAACCTTTGCAAAAGACAACAGGCCCGCTTAACCGGCTGTCTGCGCCGCTGGATATCGACTCTTCCGCCAATGTGCGCCTGGCGCCTGTGCAATGGCAGCCTTACACGCAAACGTATAAAGCGCAGCCCTTGCAGACGTACCGGACCGAATACCGGCCCAATCCAGTCCGCATCAGGCGCCAGGCGATCAACGACAAGATCATGGACGCTATCGAGCGGCAGGGCATCGAAATTTCCCGTAACAATATCGATTTCAGGATCACCAATCATGAGCTGGTCGTGAACGGCGTAAAACAGCCGGAATCGGTTCTCAAAAGCGTACTGGATGCGGTGCTTCCGAAACCTGACGATGTGATCGACTTCACCTACGGGAGCCACCATTAATCCGGATCCGTACACGCGTATTCCAAAAACTTACTTTGGGTAAGACGGGCAAACTATGCCTGTCAGTCACGAAACACAACCTTAACATCACATTATGAAAACGATTGGCCGGGTGAGAACCACCCTGTGGATTGCCGTTGCCCTGCTGGCGGCATGGGGGAATGCATTTGCCCAAATGAAGGGGAAAGTAGTCGACAGCGGCAACGCGCCACTGGAAGGCGCCGTCGTTTCGGTGCTCTATGCCGCAGATTCCAGCCTGGTGAAAACAGTGATTACTGCGCGGGACGGTACATTTTTTATTACAGGCATTAAAAACGGGCGCTATTTCGCAACCGTCGCGATGATGGGTTTTCAAAGTTTTAGCGGAAACCAACTGGATATTTCCAACGGGCAAGAGACGACTGACCTCGGCACCATCCTATTACGCCCCGCCGACCTCAGGCTCGACGAAGTAAAAGTTACCGGGCAAAAGAATTTCGTGGAATACCAGATCGACCGGACGGTACTGAACGTTGATGCGCTGATTTCGAATGCCGGTGCCAATGTGCTGGAAGTACTGGAAAAAGCGCCGGGCGTAATGGTCGATCAGAGCGGCACTATCAGCCTCAAAGGCCAGGCGGGCGTACTCGTGCTCATTGACAACCGCCCTACTTACCTTTCGCAGGCGGCATTGGCAGCCTACCTGCGATCGCTGCCCGCCAATTCCGTCGAAAAGATCGAGCTAATCACGAACCCTCCCGCACGCTACGACGCGGCCGGGAGTGCGGGGATCATCCATATCAGAATGCGCAAAAACAAGGTCCGCGGCCTGAATGGCAGCATTACGCTCAATCCGGCAAGATCGAAATACTGGCGGCATAATGAGAACCTGAATCTCAACTACCGCAGCAACCGCTTCAATTTTTTCACCAATGCCAGTTTCAATAGCACCGACCAGTGGCGCCGGCTCGATATTGAACGCAAGTACTACGGCGAAAACGATGCATTACGGTCGTCGTTTGACCAAACCACCCTTTTTTACCCCAAAAGCCGGACTACCAACCTGAAAACCGGGCTCGATTTTTACGCCAGCGAAAAGACTACCTGGGGCCTCGTGTACACGGGCGCATACACACAGTCGCGCGAGCATAGGCCCGTGAGCAGCGTGGTCAGGAATGCCGCCGGTGTGGCCGATTCCCTTATCCGGGCCGACAACAGCGACAGGAACCGCTTCCGGCAGCATGGTATCAACCTCAATTTCAGCCATCAGTACGACAGCACCGGAAAGCTGCTGACCTTCGATCTGGATTACATTGACTACCGCATCCGCGCCCGCCAGACGTTTATCAACGATTTCTTCGAGGGCAACGGCGCCTTCAGAAGACAAGAAAAAATCACTACCGATCTTCCCTCTTCCATAGCCATTTATTCAGCCAAAACTGACTACGAACACCCGCTGCGAAAAGGAAGGTTCGGGGCAGGCTTTAAATCCAGCCTGGTCCGAACCGACAATGCGGCTAACTACTTTTTGCACCAGGGAGAAACCGTTTCCGTCGATTATGACAAAACCAACCGCTTCCGCTACACCGAAAACATCAATGCCGCGTACCTGAATTTCAACAGGGATTTCAAGAAGTTTTCACTCCAAACCGGCCTGCGCGCGGAAAATACGAACGGGTACGGGCATCAGCTGGGCAATGCGGTAAAGCCGGATTCGTCGTTTACACTGCATTACACCAGCATTTTCCCAACGCTTTTCATCAGCTACAAACTCGACACCAACCAAACGCACCTGAATTTTTCCTACGGCCGCAGGATCGGCCGTCCCTATTATCAAGACCTGAACCCTTTCGTTTTTTTACTGGACAAATTCTCCTATTTCGCCGGCAATCCTTACTTGAAACCGGAGCTCGGCAACAGGTTCCAACTTTCGTTCAATTATAAAAGCAGGTTCAATTTGTCGATCCTCTATAACTACACCCGGAACATGCAGGGCGAGGTAATCGAGCAGGCAGGAAATGTTTTCATCAGCCGGACGGGCAATATCAGCAGGCTCATCTGGGGTGGTATCACATTGACAGCCCGGCTCAAAGCGGGCAACTGGTGGACCTGCAATTTTTACGCCGAGCTCATCCGTAACAACTTCCGCGGCATGCCCGGCAACCCCGACCGCACTACCGGCTCGACCTACGGCTACATCAGTCCCAACAACCAGTTTCTATTCAAAAACGGGTGGAGCGCCGAGTTAAGCGGGTTTTACATTACCCGTAGCCAGAGCGCGCAGTTCGACAAGCACGATCTGTTCCTCGTCAATGCGGCTGTGCAGAAAAAAGTGATGAAAGACAAAGGCATCGTCAAACTCTCACTCCGCGACGTTTTCAGCTCGCTGGAACCGAACGGCCGCATTCTCAACATTCCCAACGCCCAGGCCAGTTATTACAACGATGCCGACACACGGGTGCTGGTAGCATCGTTCACGTACAACTTCGCCAAAGGTACTTCCGGCAAACGGAAACGGAACGTCGGCGGATCGGGGAGCGAAGAGCAGCGGGTTAAGAACTAAATATCTTCTATTTTTACGATATGAAAATCCTGTTCTTCTCCGCCAAGCCATACGACAAGCAGTTTTTCGATGTGTACAACCGTTTCCACGGTTTCGAAATCGAATACCTGGAAACGCATTTGGGACCGCATATCGTAAATGCCGTAGATGGACAGGAGGCGGTTTGCGTGTTCGTGAATGACAAAGTGAATGCGGAAGTGATTGCCATCCTGGCCGAAAAGGGTGTGAAAGTGATTGCATTACGATGTGCCGGGTTTAATAATGTGGACCTGGAAGCCGCCCGCCTGCACGGGATACGCGTATGCCGTGTGCCCGAATACTCGCCCGAAGCCGTGGCAGAGCATACGGTGGCCATGCTGCTCACCCTCATACGCAAGACGCACAAGGCCTACAACCGCGTGCGGGAACAGAACTTTTCATTGAACGGGCTGCTCGGTTTCAATTTACACGGCAAGACGATCGGCGTGGTTGGAACGGGCAAAATCGGCGGCGCGTTCTGCAGGATTATGAAAGGTTTCGGCTGTAAAGTCGTGGCTTACGACCTCTCCCCGAACACCGAACTCCAACTGGCGGGAATCGAGTACAAGCCGCTGGAAGAGGTACTCCGCTCGGCCGATGTCATTTCCCTGCATTGCCCCCTCAACCCCGCCACGCATTACCTGATCAATGAAAGTACCCTGGCGACAATGAAGCCCGGCGTGACGCTGATCAACACGAGCCGCGGCGGGCTGGTCAACACCACCCATGCGATAGAAGCCCTCAAGAGTAAACATCTGGCGAACCTGGCTATCGATGTTTACGAACAGGAAGAAAAGCTTTTCTTCAAAGATCTTTCGGAAAGCATTATCGAGGACGACACCATCCAGCGCCTGATGAGTTTTCCCAACGTGCTTGTGACCGCCCACCAGGCATTTTTCACCGAGGAAGCGATGATGGAAATCGCCCAGGTCACTTTACAAAACATCGACCGGATACTTCACGGACAGGAACCGGAGCAAGCGGGTGCGGTACTTGTCTAGATCCACCGCCCTGCGCTTTTCAACAAAGTAAATTGAACTTTCCAGCAAAACGAAGCAGTTGCTGAGCGACGAATTTTGTATTCATAATCAGTTACTCATTCAAAAAAAGCAAAAATGGATTTTCAATTAAGCGGAAAACGCGCGCTGGTGACAGGGGCGAGTTCGGGACTGGGTGAGGCAATCGCCCGGATGCTGGCAGACGAAGGCGCGACGGTCATTGTGCACGGACGGAACGAACAACGCGCCAATCAGGTCGCGGAAAACATGATAAAAGCAGGCGGCAAGGCAGAAGTGGCAATCGGCGATCTGGCAACGGACGAAGGCGCCGATGCGGTCGCTGCAACAGCGTTACAAGGTGGCGCCGTTGATATCCTCGTGAACAACGCGGGCGTGGTGAGCCACAAAAACTGGTCGGACGCTACGGCGGACGACTGGATGGAGGTTTATAATGCGAACGTGGTTTCCTATGTGCGGATGATCCGCCGTATCGTGCCACAGATGAAAGAGCTGGGCTGGGGCCGCGTGATCCATATCGGCGGCGGGCTCGCCGTTCAGCCGATCAAGGAACAACCGCATTACAATGCGACCCTGGCCGCACGGCATAATTTATCGGTTTCGCTGGCCCGGCAATTGAAAGAAACCGGCATCACTTCCAATGTGGTATCTCCGGGCGCTATTATGAACCCGATGGTGGAAGAATGGCTCGTCAATGCCGCTCCCGGGTTTGGCTGGGGCACCGAGTTGGATGAAATCAAATACAAAGCCGTGCAGGACCTGATCCCCAATGACACCGGGCGGTTTGGCCTCCCCGAAGAAATCGCCGGGGCGGTTCTGTATCTCACCAGCCCACTGGCCAACTACGTGAGCGGAGCGGTGATCCGCGTAGACGGCGGGACTGTCAGAAGTTTATAAAAGATATTGCCAACTACTGGCTTAACCCATTTCAAGAGGTGATCAAAAGATTCGGACAGGCCGCTGATTACCTGTCCGGACCTTTTGCTTAGGGCGCTGCTAATTCCTGGACAGACTGGTCAGATATGGAACAAGCGTCTTGGCGCCCGGCACCAGTTTTGTGTTCAGCACCATCCCTGATTTGCCGAGTACCATCGCCTGCGGTATGAAATTAATGTTGTACTTCTTGAGAAATTCCGAAGTTCTTCCGTTCGTGACCCGATAATTAAGGGAATAATCGCTAATCCGTTCCTCCCGCGAAGCCTTTATCCATTTGTCATGGTCGGAATCTAGGGAAAGATACACATAAGCGACCTCCAAATCTTTTACATCCGCCCTGACTGCTTCCGAGGCCGGCATCAATTCGCGGCATGGCGCACACCAGCTCGCCCAATATTCAATAAAAATCACTTTCCCTTGATGTTGTCGCTTTACATCATCCAAGGTCAATACATTACCCGAAATATCTTGCAATTGAACGGAATTAGTATCTTTTAACAAAAAAGATCCCTCTTTACCTCCCGAATACGGATTTGGCATCTCGGACCCGATTGAAAAAAGCATTAAATTGACGACGGCAATTCCAAAAGCGAGCATAAATTTTGAAGCCATATCCATAAATTTTTTGCTGAAACATATTGACTTTTTAAATATATCCTAAAAAGTTTATCATGAATAAAAAAGTTACCCTCGCTATATTTTTCACTTTGATAATCGGTTGTGTTGCCTATATTATTTTATCTCAAAAGGCTGTCGTAAAAAAATCACAGGAGCCGGCTCCACCATTTCCGTATTATAGCGAAAACGTAACCTTTCAAAATACCGAAGCGGACATTTCGCTCTCGGGAACTCTCACCGTACCGGATAAGAAAGGCAGTTTTCCTGCCGTGGTATTGGTCACCGGCAGCGGCCCGCAAGACAGGGATGAGACGGTTTTCGGCCATAAACCATTTCTTATCATCGCGGATTATCTCACTCGCCAGGGTTTCGCAGTCTTGCGCTACGACGACCGGGGAACTGGTAAATCAACGGGCCATTTTCACACAGCAACATCAGTGGATTTCGCGACGGATGCCAAAAGCGCGATTGCCTATTTGAAATCAAGAAAAGAAATTAACCCCGATAAAATCGGCCTGGTCGGGCATAGCGAAGGCGGGCTGGTAGCAGCCATCGCCGCAGCGCAATCGGGGGACGCCAATTTTGTTGTTTCTCTGGCCGGGCCGGGCGCTATCGGCCACGAGATAATGGCGCTGCAAATGGAATTGATCGCACGCGCAGGCGGTGTGGATCAGGAGGGAATTACATTCATTAAAAAGATCAATAGCGAAGCGCTTGAAATACTTAAGAATTCACCGGACACCGTTGTATTACGGGCCAATCTGAATGCCTATATGTTACCGAAAGCGAAGAATTATCCAAGCCAAATGCTCCCGCCGGGTCTCACAGCGGAGCAATTTTTTAAAAATCAAATTAATTCAATGTGTGGGCCGTGGTATCAATTTCTATATGATGTGAACCCTGCGCAATATTTTCAAAAAGTAACATGTCCGGTTCTGGCTTTGAATGGATCGAGAGATTTGCAAGTAGACGCACAACAAAACCTCCCCGCTATTTCAAAAGCATTAAAAGAAGGCGGCAATTTAAATGTGACGGTAAAAGAATTACCGAATCTCAACCATCTTTTTCAGGAAAGCAAAACCGGTCATCCCAGTGAATATGCAGGTATTGAAGAAACCTTTTCGCCCAAAGCGTTGGCCATCATATCGGATTGGCTTACCGTTCAAACCAGATGAAGAATCAGGCAGATACCTATCTATTGGTAGCCGTCAGTTCGGTGATCAATTCCCTTGCATCACTGCCATCTTCACCTTGATCTGCGGAAATTTTCAGCGCTTCCTCTGCGGCTTTAAGAGCCGGCTCTTTGTTTCCCAATTTCTTTTGAAGCTGGGCATAGATACACAAATGCTCGTAGTTTTTGTTCAGATCCAGAACCTTGGCCATGATCTCGACACCCGTTTTCAATGCCTCAGGATCTTTGGCAAAGGTTTTAAGGTAAATGCCCGTTTCATACATGGTTTGCCAGTCTGTTGTGCCAATCGTATTTCCATATTGCAATGTCGACCGGCCATAGTTGAGCCAGTCGCGGCGCCCGCCATAGAAGTAAATTTGCAGGAGCGATAGTGTTTTCATGCTATCTGCAAAATGATCGACGGCAACCTTTCTCAGCTCGCTCATTAATATGAGATCGTTGGTCCTGCCGGCTATGTTTGCAGTGCGGGTCATAATTCTTTGCGTAGCTTTTTCGACATCTGCTTTACCAAACAGGCCCACAAATTTCTGCTGGTTTTGCAGGAGATAAAGCGTCGCCGGCGATTTAAAGCCAAGATCGGCCGCAAAAATGAATCTTAAATTCCGTTCCGATCCCAGTTCGTCAGCCGATTGCGTGGCCAGATACTCCTCCGTTACTTTTTCCTTCGGATTGGCATCGACCGTATAATACGACAACGCGTTACTCAAATGGAACAGCAATTCCGGCGATTTGTCGCCTTGTTCGTACCTGGCCAGCATCGGAAACAATGCGGTGTTCGGGTCGGAGGCATTCCGGCCGTCCCGGATGAAATCGGCGGCCGGTTTGGCACCCGAACTCTGGTGGAGTTTCTGACCGTCCTTAGTCAGGAACAAATAGGTAGGAAAGCCCTTAATGCCGTACTTCTTCGCCAGCGCTTCCCCCGCTCCGCCGTCCTCCACGTCGATTTTACAGTTGATAAAATTTCCGTTATAGTAACCGGTTACTTCCGGATTGGGAAAAACTTCTTTCTCCATTTGCCGGCAATATCGACATGAAGTTGCCCGGACATACAAAAAGATCGGTTTTCCACTTTTCTCTGCATTTCGAAGGGTTTCTTCCCAGGAAGTAGCAACAAAATCAATTCCCTGCGCCCGGCAAGCAGGCGCGCCAAGAATCAGCAGTAGCAAGTAGAGGGTTCTTTTCATAGCTGGTAGCAATGTGGAAGCTTTACAAAGCTAATCTAAAAATTAATTTATCAACCAGTTACATCAATGGGCCGCTACACGACCGAATCCCATGCTGCGAGGGGCCGAAAATAGGATCCGACAATAAAATCAGGATTTCTTTTTATTTTAGAACGTCTATCGAGGGTTTCAAACTTAAACTTCTGATTCAAATGAAAACAAAGCATTATTATCTCCTGATGGTTATCGCAATCGGACTTGTTTCCATTGCAGCGAAAAATGCAGCATTACCGGCGGATCTTATCGGTACATGGAAATACCTGATCAGCGACGTCCCGCCGGAATACGAATCGGGCTTTTTTACATTTGAACAAAAGGATGACAAAACCACCGGATATGTAGGAGACACCGAAAAGCAGGAGATGAAAGAGCTGACGATAGATCAGGAAAAAGTCGCGTTCACCGTCGAGAACCAGGCAGGGGTCTTCAAATACAGTTTCATGCAAAAAGGCGATACCCTAACCGGCATCGTGTCTTCCCAATACGGGGATTTCCCGATCAAAGCCGTGAGAGAACCTAAGAAATAACGGAAGTTGGCCCGGGGAACGTTTATACAAGCACGTTCCCCGGAACATCAATATCCTGCAACCTGCCCGTCTTTTCGCATTTCGGACGCGCCGTGGTACACCTTTTCGGCCTGATCGACCAGGATGGCCTGGTAACCACCAAAAAAATCCTTATCCGCCAGTTGGTGGCCTTTGCGCACTAATGCTTCACGGACCTGCGCCGGGATGCCACTTTCGAGCGCCACTTTTCCCCCGTCCGACATCACAGTTCCAATCGGTTCGCTGCTACCCGAATGCGCAAAACGGGCGGCATCGCCGGCTTCCTGCACATTCATGCCGAAATCCAGAATGTTGCAGAGGATCTGCAAATGCCCCTGCGGCTGCATGGCGCCACCCATCACGCCGAAACTAAGGAACGGCATACCGCCTTTGAGCACAAAACCCGGAATGATAGTATTAAATGGCCGCTTCCCCGGCGCGTACACATTGGCATGGCCGGGCGCGAGGCTGAAACTGCTGCCGCGGTTATGCAATACAAAACCCAATCCGTCGGGCACCAACCCGCTGCCGAATTCGAGCATATTGCTTTGGATGAGCGACACCATATTGCCTTCGGCGTCGGCTACGGTGAGGTACACCGTGTCGCCGTCTTTCAGTACCGACTGACTTGCCTGCAACTTCGCAGAAGCCCTGTCCGGATTGATCAGCGCCCGGCGTTCGGCGGCATATTGGTCGGATAGCAAGGCCTGCAACGGGATTTTGGCAAAATCCGGGTCAGCATAATAGCGGGCGCGGTCCTCGAATGCCAGCTTTTTGGCTTCGATCAGCAAATGCAGGTACTCGGCACTGTTATGACCGAGCTTTTTCAGATCATAGGGTTTCAGGATATTCAGCATTTGCAACACGGAAATACCCTGTCCGTTCGGCGGCAGCTCGTACACGTCATAACCCCGGTAATTCACCGAAACCGGTTCCACCCAGGTACTTTTCGTCGCAGCCAGGTCCTCCTTTCGGATAAACATGCCTGTTTTGCGCGCATAGGCATCGATCCGGTCGGCTATTTCGCCTTTATAAAACACATCTCTTCCCTGCTTCGCGATCTTTTCATAGGTAACGGCCAGATCCGGGTTTTTGAAAACCTGCCCATGGCGCGGCGCGGCACCGTTAATGAGGAATGTCTTACCAAAATTTTCAAATTCTGTAATGTCTTTCTGTTCTTTCAGGCGCTTGTACGCGACATCCCACGAGTAAGCGATCACCTCGGGTACCGGCGCGCCTTCCCGCGCAAACGCGATCGCAGGTGCAAGGACCTCCGCCATTTTCAGTTTGCCAAAACGTCCGTGCAATGCGAACCAGCCGTCCACAGCGCCGGGCACCGAAACGGACAGCGGTCCATACAGAGGCATTTGTGTCCCGTCGCCCAGTACAGATTTCAGTTTCTCATACGTAAGCCCCTGAGCCGAGCGGCCGCTTGCATTTAGTCCGTAGAGCTTTTTATCCCTGGCCGACCATACGATCGCGAATAAATCGCCGCCGATGCCGCAGTTGTTAGGCTCAATTACACCCAATGCAGCATTCGCCGCAATGGCTGCATCCACAGCCGTGCCGCCCTTTTTGAGGATATCGAGCCCGACCTGCGTAGCGAGCGGATGGCTCGTGGCGACCATGCCGTGCATAGCCAGCACCGGGCTGCGCGATTCGAAATTGGACCCGCTGATACGATCGCCACGACCCGTCTGTGCCGAGGTGTGCGTCAAAAGGATGACCTGGGACGCCAGCAGCGTCCCGATCATCCGGAAATTCATTTTAATCATGGGTAGTAAAATTCAGGCGGTTATGTGCCGGCGGTCAGGATACTTTGCCGAGTTTCATCGTTTCGGGGTCCCAGTTCACCACGGTATTCTCGAAATAGCTCTTATTGGAAAGCAATGCCGGCCCCGCGGCACGGAAACCGAAAACGGCATCTTCCAGCACTTTCTTATTGCTGCGCATGGCATCGAAGAATATCGCGAAGTGATCCAGCCGGTCGTCGTAGCCTTGCGGCGCCTTATATTCCTGCATGTCGGGCTCGGACATTTCAGGGCGCGAGGGGTACTTATTATTGTAGTCTGCCAAAAACTTATCTTGCAATGCTTTCGGGAACGTATCGATTGTGTAGCCCGGCGCTGCGGCCATCTTCTTCCGCTTGACCGTTACGGTATTCCCTGAAAGCGTGATCTGCCCGTCGGTACCGACAAACCGGAAGCCCGATCCGCCACCGGAGCCATCGGCAAAATTCACCCGCAAAGTAAGGTTGAATGCCGGGTGCGAAGCCGTTTTGGGGTAGTCATAAATGCCCAGCATGACATCCGGGACATCGCGTCCGTCTTTCCAGTACCGCAAGCCACCGCTGGTCATAATGCGCGTCGGGCCTTTGGAATCAAGGATATAATGCATTCCTGAAAACAAATGCACGAACAAATCGCCTGCTACACCCGTGCCGTAATCCTGGTAATTGCGCCATCTGAAAAAACGCAGCGGATCATACGCCATTTTCGGGGCCTTATCGCTCAGGAAGCGGTTCCAATCGACGGTCTGCGGCGAAGCGTCAGGCGGGATGGAGTATTGCCACGCACCTTGTGCTGAATGGCGATCGTAATATACTTCCACGAAATTCAGCTCGCCAATGGCGCCCGACTGGTAGAGTTCTTTGGCTTTGGCATAAATAATGGAACTCACGCGCTGGCTGCCGACCTGAAATACCTTACCCGAATCGGACGCTGCCTTCATCATGTCATACCCTTGCTCGATCTTGTGTACCATCGGTTTTTCGCAGTAAACGGCCTTTCCGGCCTTCAAAGCCTGGATACCGATCTGCGAATGCAAATGGTCGGGCGTGGCGAGGATGATCGCATCGATGTCCTTGCGGCTGAGGATTTCGTTGTAGTCGCGGGTCGTCTGAATGTCATCGCCGAACAGCTCTTTGGCACGTACAAGGTGCCCATCGTACAAATCGGCCACGGCCATGAGCTTCACGCCCGGCACTTTCAATGCGGTACGGGTGTCGCCCATTCCCATGATGCCGGTACCAATACAGGCGATCTGTATGTTATCGTTGGCGGCGAACCTGGGCTTCTCCCACGGAAGCTCCCGCGAGAAGATGCGCTCGCCTGCAAACAGAGGCCCCGATGCGGCGGCGGTCAGCAGGGCTCCGCCGGTAAACTTTTTGATAAAACCTCTCCGGTTGTTGTCATTGTTGCTGGACATGATGCATTATAAGTTGAGTTCAGGAAATGATGTACAAAATGGTGAACGTATGGCACGCGTCTACACCCATGAATGTCGCAATAATTGTCTGATGCTCCGGAAGATAAAATACTTTTCCCACAAACCCATACACCCGTCCGCCACGCCTTCGATCACCTCATCGGCGATCCAATTATTCAACCGTGCCGTTAAAACAACTTTTCGTGTGACAGATCATTCATCTTCACATAATCGGACGGGCGGATTCCGATGATTTTATAGAAGGTAGTGCTGAACGTCGGGACACTATTATAACCGACCAGCGCCGCCGCCTCTTTCACCGACATCCGCTCTTCAAGCAGAAACCGCAACGCGCGCAACATCCGCTGGATGGTCAGGTACTGGACGAACGACATGGCCAGGTCTTTGTGAAACAACCTGGAAAGGCTGCGTTCACTGAAACCGAAACGGCGGGCGAGCTCGGGGAAGGCGATCGGCTCTTGCAGGTTGTCCTCCATAAATCGTATCACCTTGTCGAGGCGCTTGTCTTTTGCGTAAGGCAATGCAAGCGGCAGGTTATACATGCTGATTTCGGGTAAAATGTATTTCAATGCCATCGCGAACCAGTAGCTGCTCTTGTCGCCCTCGTTGATGTCCCCGCTCCATTGGTTACTGAAAATCACCATTTGCAAGAGCAGGTCGTTCACCGGATAAATGCCTGTCTCAAAGTAAAAAGGCTTGTCGTCGGATTCCACCGGAAAATACAGGTTCCGCATGATCACGTCCGGCGAGCCGGGATGAATGCTGTGCTCCACGCCGGGAGGTATCCATATATAATGCCGGGCCGGCAGAAAATAGGTCTTTTGCGGTGTCACCACATGCACGATCCCGCCCTGCGTGTAAAGAAACTGGCCTTTATGATGCGCGTGCGGGGCCACGTCGTTTTCGCCCATCAGGTCATGCATGCAATAAATACTGCGAGGCTGTTTATCGACCTCTGTAAGGTAGTACATCCGGTCGATTTTAGGCATGGCGTAAATGGATAAATATTTGACTTTGCAAGATAATAAAGCCACATCAAAACGTCGCACCTTTGCTCAACAATTTAAATCACTCATAAGTCCTATCGCAATGAGACCTGCGGCCAATATCTGGCAGTTTACACTTCGCAAAGTGCAATTCAGAACAAAATCTTCTTTAAGAAGTCATTACTCATTATCAACCCCTTACAAACCAGGCCCCGTGACAGCCAGTGCGGTATTTGCGGGTGCGCTGCTCCTCTCCTCCACCACGCAGGCGCAAACCTCCCGGCGATTATCACTGCCTGAGGCATTGAAAATCGCGGTGGCTAATAACCGCGACATCCGGCACGCACGGATCAAAAGGGAGGTGACCGAGGCCGACATCGACGAAAAGAAAGAGCTGCGCCTGCCGGAAATCGACTTTCACGCATCCTACGCCCGCATTACCGACCTGACGGAATACCGCCACGGCCTGAACGACAAAGTTGTAACCCATACCATCCCCGTGATTGCCGACCTCACCGGCTCCGCAAAAATGCCGCTTTATACCGGGGGAAAGATCCGGTATGCCATTCAGAAAGCCCGACAGCAGGAAGAGATTGCCTCGCTGACAGTGCTGAAAACGGAAAACGATGTAAAAATGGAAGCGACGGAGCTGTTTTTCAGCGCCTACAAAATGATGGAGCTCGACAAGCTGCTGCAGGAACATATCCGGGAAGAGGAAGACCGGCTTGCCGAGGTACGGTCGTTCAAAGCGCACGGTACCGTCACCCGGAACGAAGTACTACGGGCCGAATTGCAACTTTCCGATATGCGCCTCTCGCGCACAACCAATCGCAGCAATATCGAAATCGTGCTGCATGACTTGCACACTTTGCTGGAAATGCCGGAAGCGGTTTCTCTCGAACTCGACACAGCCCGCCTGCTTGACAGCACCGTACCGGCAGAAGATTTGCATTCCTACCTCCGCGCAGCGCTTACGAAAGATGAAATGCGCATTTCTGAAAAGATGGAGGCGGTTTCCGAAACCGAACAGCGGATCACACGGGTTGCTTACCTGCCTAATATCCACCTGTTTGCCTCCTATGGTTTCAACTATCCCAACTACATGTTTTTCCCGCCCGATCCGTACCTCTATACATTGGGACGCGTGGGGGTGGAAGCTACTTACAGTCTTTCCAATTTGTATAAAAACAAGACCCACACGCACATCGCACGCCTGCGTACGGAGGCACAGCACGCGCAGACAGACATCGTTAAAAACCGGGTAATGGACAGTGTATTCAAGCACCATACCGAGCTGAAAGACCTGCTCGAAACCATTCCAGTGAAAGAAAAGGCCGTGACCCAGGCGACCGAAAACTACCGCATTGTAAAACTCAAATACCTGCACCAGCTCGCGCTGATCACCGAAATGCTCGACGCCGACAATGCGCTCCTCCAGGCGCGTTTCGATCTGCTGACCGCCCGCATTAATACCACCGTCAAACACCGGCGGCTGTTGTACGCATCTGGTCAGTTGCCGTGAGGCCCCCTTACTCCCATATTTCAAAACATATTCTCATGAAAATCCGCAAAACCCCGGCCGAGCACGGCCCGTTCCATACCGCCATAACTGTCATTGCCAGCGCGATCGCATTGGCTGGCATTGGGCTGGGCATATGGTTCTTGATCATTTACAACAACTACGAAGAAACAAACGACGCGCAGGTTGACCAGTATGTAACCCCTGTCGCTACCCGGATCACTGGCTATGTACAGCAGGTACGGTATGAAGAAAACCAGTTTGTGCACCGCGGCGACACGCTTATCGTGATCGACAACCGCGAATACCGGGCGCATTGGGGCATGGCTACGGCCGAAATCAGTAATGCCCGGCACCATGTTTCGGCCGCCCGCAAAAATGCCGCATCGACCCAAAGCCATGTAGCGGTGGGCCATGCGCAATTGGACGCGGCCCGGACGCTGGTTTGGAAAACGAAGCTGGAATATGAACGCTACGAAGCCCTGCTGCGCGAGGAAGCGGCCACCGAACAGCAAGTGGAGAGAGTACGGGCTGATTACGAATCCGCACAGGCGCATTACGAAGAAGTGACCAGGAACATCCGGGCGTCGGAGCTGGCGACTTCGGAGGCGCTCGCACAGGTGCCGGTGGCCGAATCAATGATGGAGGTGAGGAATGCGGCAGCCGACAATGCAGCATTGTATTTGTCGTACACGGTCATTACGGCGCCCTACGACGGCTGGGTAGGCCGGAAAACCATCCAGCCCGGACAACTCGTGAAGGAAGGGCAAACGCTGGTATCGGTGGTGAGCCGCGAAAAATGGATCACCGCTAATTTCAAAGAGACGCAGATCGCCGATATGTCGGTCGGGCAGCCCGTTACTTTCAAAGCCGACGCGTCCCATGGCCGGACTTTCAATGGCCGGATCGAGTCGTTTTCACCTGCAAGCGGCGCGCGGTTCTCCATCCTGCCGCCCGACAACTCCACCGGCAACTTCGTGAAGATCGAGCAGCGCATTCCTGTACGCATTGCCCTAACCGACCCCGGTTCGCAAACTGCCTTCCTCCGGGCAGGCATGAATGTCACCGTTACCGCTGCCCACCAGCATTGATACCGTGAGCAAACAGCCTGTTTTCAAAAGCTGGGTACCCGATTGGCTCATCAAATCGGTGCTGATATGCTGCATGCTACATACGATGGTGCTGCTTGGGTTATACACCAGTAATATGACCTATTCTGCCAGCTTCCTGGACGTCGAGCCGGAGGATCTGCAATTTGCGATGAGCGTCACCTACGGTACGTTCCTCGCTACATTGCTCGTCGAGAACCGCATTTTCCGGTATTTCCCGACCCGCAATTACTTTATCGCCATCTATACGCTCGCCGCGCTTACATTCGTCGCCTCCGCATACACGCACGATTTTGTCCTGTTCCTCATGCTCAGGGCGGCGGAGGGCGTTCTGATGGCCCTTCCGTGGGTACCGCTGCGTATTCTATTGCTTACCCGCTTCAAATCGAGGAATGCGACCATCATCGTGTTTTCATTCACTTATGGAATGCTGCTGATGGCCTCTCCTTTCATCATGAACATCGCCGTATGGCTGCTCGAAAATTACGACTGGAACTATATGGCCTATGGCTCCGCATTTTTCCAGCTCCTTTGCGTTGCATTGGTGTTGCTCATCTTCAACGGGCACCGTTTCCACCGCAAAACACCGCTCTTCCAGATCGACTGGGCCAGCCTCGTGTTGGTACATGCGGCCATTCTGTGCGGGGCGTTCGTGCTCGTGTACGGGGAGAAAAGATACTGGTTCGAATCGCCGCTCATTGTCGCGGCATGCGGCGGCGCGGCCGTTACCTCCGCCCTGTTCATTTTAAGGCAACAGCTTGTAAAGCGCCCGTGTTTTGATTTCGCGGTGTTCCGCTATGCCAACCTTCGTACAGGCTTGCTCCTTTTTATTGTTTTCTATATTTCGAGGGCTACGCTCAATCTGTGCCATCATACCATGACAAAAGTGTGGAACTGGGATCCGGTAAGAGTCGCGCACATCCAATATCTGAATGTAGCCGGTAATGCGGCCGGTATACTGATCGCCGCGGCATGCATGTCGCGCTCGGTTGCTACCCGGTATATTTTCATGCTGGGCTTTTCGATACTGGCCATTCATCACCTATGGTTCACGTTCCTGTTCGTACCGGATGTGTCGCTAACGGACATTGCCGTGCCCTACCTCCTGCAGGGTGTCGGTGTGGGTGTGATCTTCGTGCCGCTGGTATTGTTCACCGTGTCCTCTACGCCTTCACATCTGGCACCGTTTTCAGGGACGGTCGGCGTTACCGGCAGGTTTTGGGGCAGCACATTGGGTTTTTGTATCATGCAAAATGCGATGGTTAACTTGCAGCAAAGGCATTACAATAAATTACAACTAATGCTAACCCCCGAAAGCGCCGAAACGCAGCATTGGCTGGCCGGCTCAACGGCCCGATTCGTCGCAAAAGGCTTTTCGGAAGATCAGGCGATGGGCCTTGCATTCCGCCAGCTCAGTCAGCGCCTCACCACCCAAACCACGCTTCTGGCCGAAATGGAAATTTTCACCTACGTGGGCTATGCAATGCTGGGGGCAGTGGTACTACTAACGCTCAATGGGCATTTGCGGCAGACATTCGATATTTTGAAAAATAGGATTTGGGGTACTTAATAGTAATCAGGCGGCCGGTAGAATGCCAGCCGCCTGATTACTATTACTCGTCACCGCCACCGAGTGCCCGGTAGCGGTCCGTCACGGCATTAATTGCTGAAAGCCTGGCTAGAATATTAATCGGTAGTTTCGAAGGTACCTGCGCAGAAAAACAAGTCCTATACCGGTTACTAACTTTACCGGCGTCAAAATCGCATTATCGGGCGCCACGGCTTTTTTAGCCCGATTTTTGATAGTACATTACTCAATTATTACCATTTGTACACCCTACTTGACGCCTTCATGCCCAAGACCTTTACAGAAATCTCCGAATGGATCACCGCCAACATTTCAAAACACGCGGGAATAGATCCTTCCGAAGCTGCGCCCGATACCGACATTGTTAATTTTCGGTTAGATTCCCTCATTCTCGTCAACATCACAACGGAGCTGGAAGAATACATCGGAATGGAACTAAGCCCTTCCATTTTTTGGGAGATGCGTACCATCGCGGCCACCAGCCAATGGATTGCAGAAAACCAGGAAATATAAAACCCGTTTTCGTCATGCAAACCCCGCTCATGTCTGCGACGTCGATCTGGTCGTCGAAAACCGAGGTCAGCCAAAATTATTCCGGGCTGATCGCCGACATCCGCCAGTCGGACCCGCTTCATTTCAATATGTACGGCGACCTGGTGGCGATGGATTATGCCAATGTAAAGAAGATCCTGTCCGATTCGGAGAACTTCAAAAACTTCGACTTTACGGAAAGATTCAAAATCGTGTCGGCCCTCTCGGACAACGACCCCGGCCTGCTCGAATTCGGCGAAAGCCTCCGGTACTGGTTACTATTTATGAATGGCGAAAAGCACGCGGAGCACCGCCGTTTCGTGAACCAGAAGTTTTACCAGGCCGATTACGAGAAGATCACCCTCGACGCGATCCAGGAAATTATCTCCGGACTCGACGGAAAGGACGAAGCTGACATTGTGGAAATAGCCCGGCAGTTCAGCTTTCTGATCATCAGCAAGATTATCCAACTGGAAAAAGCGGATTACGATTTCATCCAGAAGTTTTCCTACGTCATCACTTTTATTTTTGAAAAAACACTGTCCGTCACCGGGTTACTGGAATGCGCGGCGATGTCGCGGGAGTTTCACGGCTACCTTTCCGAAACCTTTACACGGCAGGAAGCCGAGGCTACCAACAGCCTCCTGCTCGAAATGCGGGAGATCATGGGGAGCGAAAGGGCCTCGCAGCTCATCGGCACCTGGGAATTCCTGGTGAATGCGGCGACGGAAACCACTACCCTGCTGCTCACTAAAAGCATTGGGGCTTTGATGGAGAACCGCGATAAAGTGATCAACTGGAATGCCCATAACGAATGCGCCATCGCCGTCGAAGAGCTGATCCGCTACGTAAGCCCCGTAAACTGGATCCCGAGGCAGGTGGCACATAACATGGAATTCGAGGGATTGAAGCTTCGAAAAGGCCAAACCGTACTACTGGGCCTGGCTTCCGCCAACCGCGACCCGGCCGTGTTTCAAAATCCGGATACGTTCGTGCCTACCCGAAAACCCAACCCACATATCGGTTTCGGCTTTGGCATGCATCATTGCCTTGGCGCGCGGTTATCCAGGTTCGAAATGCAGAAGTTCCTGCCCCGTTTCCTGGCCGCGTTCCCTGATATCCGTTTACATCCGACCCAAAGCCCGGAATGGGATTCCAAAATCTTTTTCAGAGGGTACAAGCGTTTACCCGTGCTCTTAAAATAAAGGGGCATGATCAAGTTCACGGATTTCTCCTATTTACTTTTACTGTCCCTCGTTGTTGCCGCGTATTATAAAGTACCGGAGGCCAAAAAATGGGTTTTTCTGCTGGTCGCCAGTGTATTATTCAATCTCAGCTGGAGTGGAAAATACCTGGCCGTGTGGCTCGTCCTCGTCCTGATCTGCCATGCATCCGGGAAGGCACTGGCCAACCAGGCGTATTCCAAAAGACACCGGAAAGCAATGCTATCGCTCTCGATCGCGATCTGCCTTTCACCGCTTTTATTTTTTAAATACCTCGTGCCGGTCCATAACTCGATGTCGCTGGTAGCCCTCAACTGGATCGCGCCCATTGGCATTTCCTATTACACATTCCTGATCATCGGATACCTCTATGATGTGTACCGCCGGTACATCAAGCCGGAAAATCACCTCGGCTATCTGATGATCTACCTCGGATTTTTCCCCACGCTGCTGGCAGGCCCGTTGGAACGCACGCGCCAGCTCGTCCCGCAGCTCCGGGCTCCTAAACCCTACGAGGCGGAGAACATCAGGGCGGGCATTTACTTCATTATCTGGGGCTTATTCAAAAAGATCGTGCTTGCTGCCCGCCTCGCCGACATTACCAGCCCCGTTTTCGACCGGCCCGATGCTTACACGGGCATTTCCGTCACACTGGCTATTCTGCTTTTTTCCGTGCAGCTTTACTGCGATTTTTCGGGCTACTGCGACATCGCTACTGGCTCGGCACGGTTACTGGGAATCAGGCTAAGCAAGAACTTTTCCAACCGGTACTATTTCACCCCGTCGCGGACGGAATCATGGAGCGCCTGGAATATCACGGTCACGTCCTGGTTCCGCGACTACATCTTTTTCAACATCAGCAAAGGGGTCACCAGCCAGAAACGGCTCGAATTCAACCGCCTGCTCACCTTCATCATTACCGGGCTCTGGCATGGGCCAAGCTGGTCGTTCGTGATCTGGGGATCGCTGCAATGGGCCTATATCAATTTTGAAATGCGCACTAAAGACTTCTGGCAGCGCTTTTACGCCAAGCTCAACCTTTCCACCGGCACGCAGGCGCATTATGTGTGGCGTGTGGTCGTGAGGCTCCTCACCGGCACCCTCATCATGGGTTGGTTCCGTGCCGCGGAGCTGAGCAGCGGCGTCCGGCTGTACAGTAGTATGTTCGGATTTAGATCCGGCACTACTTCCCTGCTGACATCCAGCTTGTTATTGACCGTCGCGTTATTCCTCGTGATGGATTTTTTCAACTACAAAATGGGCGAGAAGGAAGATATTGCTTCCTATATGTTGAAGAAAAGCGCACTGTACAGGACATTGTCGGTGCTCCTGCTGGTCCAGCTCGTGCTGATATTCGGAAGGCCTTCGGTGGGGAATTTTTATTACATCCAGTTTTAATGAACCATTACCCGACACCGGCATCATGATTGTCAAAATTATCAAATGGATACTGCTGCTGGTCGCCTTCAAAGTGGTCGTGACGCTGATCGTCGGGCAGTTTTACACCGATCCCCGGCGCGACATTTCGGCAAGGGCGCAGCTTTGCCGCGCGTTCGGTCCGAATGTCGTTTTCATCGGTACCAGCCGCACCCAGTATGGAGTCGACCCTGCACTTTTCGACTCACTAAACCACCAGAAAACACGGAGTTATAATTTTGGCATATTCAGCCTCTCGCCTTACAGTTCCATTCAAATCGCGGACGATATGCTCTCTGCGAGCCCGGCCGTAAAAACGATCTACATCGAGCTGAGCGCGCTCGATTATAGCACCGTGGCATTGCCTCCCCAGCAGGTTGTGCGGGATGCCATTTTCCGGGCCCGCGTGCTCGCCGGCTGCTCACACATTGGTTTGCAGGAAAAAACCGGCAGCTTCCTGGCGGGCCTCAACACCACATTGTTTCAAATGGTGTCCATTGCGCCGCAAGTACTGTCCGTCAAGAAAGCGCTCAACCCCGGCACCGATCCAATCGAAGGCCGCGCCAACCTGCTTACAAATGGTTACCAGCCTGTTACAGCGGCTCTTTTCAAGACGAACGAGCGGATCGCAGCCAATAAAACCTCGACCGAACAAATTCTTGCCTTTCGCCCGCAGACGCAACGAAATACCTATTTCATTTCCCGGATCAACCAGCTGATTACCCGCGCCAAGCGGTTGGGAAAGAGAGTTATTTTCTATTATCCCAACAACATTACCCGGGGTGAGCAGCAGATACTGTCCCAGGTAGCACCATTTCTGCCGGAGGAAAATCTGATCCGGTTACCAAACCAGCCTGAATTCAATGGGCTTTTCAAACCCGAAAACCTGTTCGACGCGCACCATCTGAACCGGAACGGAGCGGCGATATATACCCGTTTTTTGCAAGAGGAGTCCGCCAGGCGGTAAAAATCTGTCGTTTTTGCAACTTTTAAAGGCCATGGCTGTCCAATCCGTAGCAATGGATCAGAAAGAACATCATAAGCCAACCGACCGTATACTGGTGGAACGGGTGCTCAGTGGCAACACGAGGGCATTCGGGACCATTATCAGGGATACCGAAGGGCTCGTCGCGCAGATTGTGTTCAAGATGATCGCCGACCGGGAACAGCGGCGGGATATTGCCCAGGACATTTACCTGAAAGTCTTTCAAAAGCTGGATAGCTTCCGTTTTCAATCCAAACTCTCCACCTGGATCGCGAGGATCGCTTATAACACCTGCATCAACCAGTTGGAAAAGAATAAAACCTCCCCCGTTGAAAACCAGTATTCCACACCGATCGACAGGGAGGACGAGTACGAGTACCCCGACGGGCAAGACTTGGAGGAAAATCTCATGGGCGCCGAGTTTACCAACCTGCTCGCATCGGAAATGGAAAAACTTCCGGCCCTGTACAAGCTGCTGATCACCCTTTACCACCATCAGGAACTGAGCTACTCGGAGATTGCGCAGATCGTGGCATTGCCGGAGGGTACGGTTAAAAGCTACTTGTTCAGGGCTCGAAAAATGTTGAGAGAGCGAATACAAATGATTTACAACAAGGGCTTATGAAAACAGCAGATCATTTAACAGACATTGAAATTCAGCAATATGCGCTGGATGCAAGAAGCTCCGGCATTGCGGCGGCAACACATATTGCCCAATGCCCGCATTGCTCGGGGCGGGTCGCATTCTATCAAAAAATGGTCGGCGGCATGTCGGCAATGCCCGCGGAAGCATTTGATTTCGACCTCGCAAAGACCGTGCTCGCCCAGCTTCCGGCAAGAAAGCGCAGGCATGGCCCCGAGCGTGTGTTCATCGCGTGCGTATCGCTCGCAGGCGTAATCGCGGCCGTTGGTTTGTTTTATTATCTGAATACGAGTTTGCTGAATGACCTGCTCGGAAACAGCGATATCCTAATCTACGGCACAGTATGCTGCTTGCTTTTTGCTTTCCTTCTCGCCAACCTTTGGAACGAGTATGTCAGCAAAATACGCAGGCTCGACGCGACGGAAAGTTTGCAACATTTCCGGGCCGCGGCGGTCTAATCTACAAACGGCTATCAAACATGAAAAAGATATTATCGATCATTTCGCTGGCTTCCCTGGCCGCCCCCGCGAGCGCGCAGACGATGGCAAATACCTACATCGACCGCGACCAGGTTGCATTGGGCATAACCGTATTACTGGTAGCACTTGTGCTGGCTTTCCTGCTCGAACTCACAAAGCGGTATTTCCAGTACCGGTTGAAAGAAAAGGTACTGGAATCGGGCGTGAGCGAAGAGTTTGCGACGCTCCTCTTGCAGCAGGACCGTCGGCAGGGCGTGCAAACCTGTATCAAATGGCTTGCCATTTTCCTTGGGATGACCGTAGGATTTACCATTATCGCCCTTGCAGGCCTCGCCCCCTGGGCCGCGCTTGCGGTGCTATCCCTGTGCCTTTCGGGCAGCTTTGCGGGCTATTATTTGTTCCTGAAAAAATCTGATCACTAGATTCTTTAAATCAACCCGTTATGCTATTTCGAACAAAACCCATTCGCTGGGAAGGGATTCTTATTGCCCTTACCATCCTATTCACCATTACTGCCGGATCTGCCCAGGTTACGTCCAAAACCGATTTCAACCAGCCTTTGGACGCCGCATTACTCCGGGAAGATTTTCAGGCTTTTCGGAAAGTGCTCACCGACAACCATCCGGATATGTACCGCTACCGGTCCCGTGAGTCGCTGAACCGGCTCCTCGACAGCTGCGAAGCCGCCATCGACGCCCCGATGAACGTGATTGAATTTGGAAATCTGATCCGGTTCGCCGTCAGCGCGCTGGAATGCGGGCATACCAGCGGCAGCCTGCCCGGCGAAATCATGGAAAGCTACGCCGCGTCCGTGCCCATGTTTCCGCTGAAAGTCCGATTTACCGGTGATCGTGCATTTGTGCTTTGCAGCAGGGAAGAAAATGTGCCCGCCGGAGCCGAAATTTTGTCGATAGACGGAAAATCCATGCAACAAATCCACCGGAAACTCATGCAATATCTCCCCTCCGACGGCAAGATCCAGACCAAAAAGAATGCGACTTTGAACAACGACGCGTTCCTGTTCCTTTACAACTTCATTTACGGCCCCAGGACGAGCTACCGGGTAACGGTGGCCACACCCGAAGGTCAATCGCGCGACGTTACCTTACAGCCCGCGCTCTTTGAAAACACCAGATGCCCCGCATACAAAACCGGAAGTGACCTCAGGCTGCTTGACCTCTCCTACCCGGGCGGCTCGCGCGCCCTGCTGACGATCCGCACATTCAGCAAGCAACAGATAATGAATGCTCGCCAGGATTTCCCGGCCTTCCTGGAAACGACATTCGACGCATTGCGCCAGAAACAGATAAGAAACCTGATCATTGATTTGCGTGGAAATGGTGGCGGGGACGATGTGTACGGCGCATTGCTGTATTCGTACCTTACCGGAGAACCATTCCGCTATTTCTCGGTTTTGCGTTCGCTATCCAAGCCCGTGATGACCGCCGACGACCACCCCGGCCTGGCCGTGCAGCAACCTACCGGGTTACATTTTGAGGGAAACGTGTTTGTACTGACCGACGGGCGCACATTCTCCACCGCCGCCGACTTTTGCGCCATTGCCAGAAGCAATGCCCGGGCGGTTTTCATCGGAGAAGAAACCGGCGGAGGTTACGAAGGGAACAATTCGGGCGGAACGGTGAGGATCAACCTTCCGCATTCGGGCGTGCAGGTCGCCGTGCCCACAATCCGGTATTCCAACGCCGTAAAACCTGCCCAAGAGCCAGGGCGCGGCATTATTCCCGAGTATATCATTGTTCCGTCGATTTCAGATATTCTTACTAAAAAAGACCCCCAACTTCAAAAAGCGCTTGAATTGACTGCCGGCAAATGAAAATCGGAGCGGCGGGCGGTCAACATTTCGGTGATAACGGAGGCCGGCCCCGGCAGGTACTCATTCCCAGCGACACAAGCGCACTAATAATCCATATCAGTTTCACGGATCTTATTTTTATTTAATTAAAAACAAATACCCATCGCAATCTAAATTTATTCCCATAACAAAAACAAAATTCTGCCGTTACATTTTAAATTTAAACCTCGCTGCCTGTGTTCATTAAATCTACGGTATTTCCTTTCCGCCAATCGCAATTCGCCTGTTATATTTCGGGAATCCTCATGCTTTTTATGGTCGCTTGCGAAAAGCCGGACGAGCATGTTGCCGTCCCAATCTATTTCCCTTTAACCGCTGGCTCTTACCGCATTTACGCGGTCGACGAAGCGATTTATTCGACAGGCAACAAAGAACCGAAGGTTGCCAGCTGGTTTGAAAAAGAGGAAATAACCTATTCAAAAAAGGATTCAAACGGCGTTTCAGAATGTCTTATCTCCTATTCAATGCGTACTAAACCCACGGATTACTGGCAAAAGACCAAAGAATATAGCGCCTTTGTTTCCATTGATAAAGTAATGCAGAATAAGGATAATGAATTAATTACTTCGCTTGTATTTCCTTACAGTCCGGCTGCTAAATGGGACCCTTACCAGCATTTCTCTATGAATGACGAGGATCCCCGGTATGGTCATTTGTCTTATTATGACAATCTCGATCAGCCGCTGCAAATCGATTCGCTTTATTTCCCAACTACTTTAAAGGTCACCGAACGTATTGATACAACCGGGCCCGTGCTTTATCGTTTGGGATACAAGTATTACGCGGCCGAAGTTGGATTAGTTATGGATGTGCAAACCGACTACGATTACCTTCAAGTGAACGGAGATCTTGTTGGCTACCGGATCATAGACAAAGGCGTCCGGAGGATCCGGAAGATTATCGGCTATGGCGTGCGGAAGTAGAAGCGATGGCTTCCGTCAGGATAAATATCTCCTCAACCGGCTTGCCGAAAACCCGCGCCAATTTGATTGCCAGCACCGCGGAGGGGATGAACTTGCCGGTTTCGATCGCATTGATTGCCTGACGCGACACATCCACGCGCTCGGCCAGTTCGGCCTGCGTCATACGCCTAACGGCACGCTCTACACGCAAGGTATTTTCCAGTTTCATGTCCCGGGCACTCAATCCTGGTCCGCATTAAAATAGACACTCGTGTAGTAACGAAGCGCGTAAGCCACCAGAAAAGTACCGCAAGCTAAACCGAGAATCCCCTGGAACGTATTTTCCATCTGATAGCCGGGGGTGAAATAGAAATACACGAAAGCGATCAGTCCGGCCAGGAACTGTGCAATTACCGCAAACTGAATGGATTCCAGCCGGATCTTGTAAAAGTATTCATCCTGCTCTTTCGTCAGAAATACCAGGGCGCCCCCGAGAGTGAGCATGCATAGCGACACCATTCCGAACACTGCATTGACGTCCCAGAAATTGGCAGGATAAGGATAAGAACCATCGGGTTGCGTGTAGCCCGGCAAAATAACCCGGTAAACGTTGATCAGTCCTTCGCAGGACGCAGTCCACAAACATAAAAACCCGGTAATGGCCAGAAAAACCCCGGCTGCCCGATACCGCGCTGAAAGTACTAGTGCCATATTTCTCAAAGTTAAGTGACACTGCAATGTAATATACAGTTTACTAAAAGTAAAGTATACTTTACAAAAATTTATTCAAATGTGCCGGAAATTGCCCCGGTGAGGGAAGTACAGTATCTTACAGTGTTTCCTTTCTTCCATAAACAGCAGCTATGAAAGCGTTCTTCACTCGTTTCTTCACCTTCAACAACTGGGCAAACAAGGTTATTGCCGACTTTATTTCAGCCAACGACATACAGGACGAGCAGGTATTGCGAATTGCCTCCCACCTCGCACACGCGCAACGAAACTGGTATTTCAGGGTAATAGGGCAGCAAAACGACGTTCCGCTTTGGACACCGCTGCAACCATCGGCCATCGCCGCGCAGCTCGCCGAGAACGGTACGCTCTGGCTCTCGCACCTGAGTGAATTGCAGGACGACGACTTTCATACCAAACTGGCCTATAAAAACATGGCCGGGGATCCGTACCTCGATAACCTCGCGGACGTGCTCACACATATCGTGAATCATTCCACATATCACCGCGGACAGATCATCAATCTGATACGCGGACTGGGTATGACGCCGCCCGGAACAGATTTCATCCTTTTTGCAAGGCAAGTTCCCTGACAACCATTTACAAGGATTGAATATAGGTCTTAATCAACGCTATCCCGACCGAATCGGGCACGGTTGTACCCAACTGCGGCATGCGGATGTTGGGGTTCGTTGCCTGTATCCGCTGTAGTATATGGTCTTTCCGCGCTCCTATTCGCGTGGCCGAAAATGGAACTTCGTACCCTAAAAACAACCGGGTACTTTCAGCGAAGCCAACGGACGAGTGGCAATGCGCGCAGTTGACGTCCAGGTATGCACGCGCACGTTGATCCAGGGCGATGGAAGGGTCCTGCCAGTCGGGCAGCGGCGCCAGCAGATCGTTGGGTTGGAGAGTCAGCAGACCGGCCTGCCGGAAATACAGCAGCTGGTTTTCGTGATTGGGATGATCCGTCAGGGCTATGTTCAGGTTCCTCGCTTTCGGGCCGATGGGCGTAATGGATCGGCCCGAACGATGGCAGGACGAACATTCTTCACTGGATGGAATGTGGTAGCGCAGCGTTTTACGAAGCCCTCGTTCATTCACCCAGCTCACAGTTTCGTCTGCTCCGCCTTCCAGCAGGAATGCATCGGTTTGGGCAGCATTCCATTTGTATGTTCCCACATTCCATTGCCCTTTGACCTTCACCAGGAGCCGGGTTTCAATCAGTTGTTTGCCGGCAGCAGGCTTTCGTTTGTCAGGGTAGTAAAAGAATGTCTTGACCAGGATCGAACTATCCGGAAAAACCGCTTTGCCGGATGAATCAAAGGAAAATCGCGTCCCTTCCGGTAAATGCAGTAAGCGCTGTTTTTCGGCATAATCGGTAAAAAGTTGGGTTGCCAGGTAATACCTGTCGAAACCGGCAGCGGGCCGTTCGATCGACCCGTCCGGAAATATGCCGTAATCCGACAGTTTGGGCGGTAGTGTGGCAGTATTCGCAATTGGCGCCATATTACCGAAATCACATGAACCGACTCCCCCGGCCACACCGCATAGCAGAACGATCGCGCTGTTGATCAAGCAGGTTTTCATGGCTTTTCAGCGTTGGAATTAAATCAGTTTCTTATGCCAGTCGACCCGGTAGCCGTATACCCAGTCCATTTTCTGCGCTTCCAGCTTCACGAAAAAAGGAAGCAGCAGATCGCGGAAAAATTGTTGAAAGCGGTTGGGAACAGTCTTGCTATCCCCCACTTTCCGTGCCTGTTGGATGATCGCCTGCACGCGCGCCTGGCGCAGCGATTGAAAACGGGCAAATGCGGCTTGTAAATCAGCAAGGTCGCGAATGCACTGGGCCAGCACCAACGTATCTTCCAGCGCCAGCGATGCGCCCTGCCCGATATGCGGGGCGGTAGCATGCGCCGCATCGCCGATCAGGCACACACGCCCTTGGTGCCACTGGTCCAGAAACGGTATATCGTAAATCGGGTAAATTTCAATGGTGTGGGCTCTCTCGATAATCGATACGATAGGTTCCGGGTCGTTCTTGTGCAGCGCCACCAACCGCTTCTTCAAAACTGCCAGTTCCGACTGGCTCAACTCATGACGCTGGGGTGCCGTTTTTTGAGCGATGTTGTTGAACCACCAGATTTCACCTTGCGTCGAAACCGCATATGCGAAGAAACTGCGCTCTCCAAACGTCATGCGAATGGCATCGGCCGGAAGCGCAAGCTCATCGAGCCGGGTGAATCCCCCCGTCGACAGCAGACCTGTATATTCAGGTTCAGGTGCATTAGGAAGAATCGCACGGCGGACGGCAGAATGAATGCCGTCGCAGCCGATCAGCAAATCGCCCTCCGCGGTAGAACCGTCCGCGAAAGAGACCGTCACTGCCCCTTCAGGTTGCGCGATGGACACAAGCCGTTTGCCAAACTCGATCGGTATGCCAGCCCGTAGAGCCGCCCGCCGCAAGGCGCCATTGACCAGGCCGCGCTTCACCTGGACCGTCTCGCTGCCGTAGCGCGACCGCTGTTCGGCATTATCGATAACTCCAATGGCCTTATTACGCGCATTGAAAAACCGGATCTTGCCGGGCGTATAATCGGTCAATATCTCGCCGAGTGCGATGTATTCCTTCAAAATATTCAGCCCGTTTGGAGAAATCCCCAGGAACGCGCCCTCGGTATCGTCCGGCACTTCCCGTGCTTCGTAAATGACCGCCTGTACGCCCACCTTTTGCAGCGCCAGTGCCATAGCGGGACCGGCGATCCCGCAACCAATGATTATAGCTTTCATGATATGAATATGTTTAGCTACCGCAGTCGGTTATACGTGCGGAACAGTATTACCGGCTGTTTTCACCGTCCGGTTAAGCGGAATTAGTATAAAAGAAAGAACCATAAATGCCGCCACGCGGACCAGGTTCATCTCCCGCCAGCGTGCAGCTTTTTGCACGAGCATTTGATCGACGGCATCTGTGACGGGTATTTGCTGAAAGAAAATGATCACCGGAGCGAAATACAGCAGCGTCCAGGCCCGCACGGCTATGTGCGCTACGACGACCACCAGTAATATCTTCCGCCGGGCAGGTATTTTCCAATTCAGAATAAGGGCCGCCAGAAACGTTAGTTCGTGCAGCGAGTGGGCGACGATCCAGAAAACTTTAAAGTCTAATCCGTAAGGGCCGTGAAACAAATGCAGGGACGCCGGCGGCGCGGCCGTCCACACCGGAACCAGCACTGCCGTTTCAAATAATTGCGCACCGTTGAGCAACAGATAAGCCACTGTGGTGACTAACATCGAGGTGTTGGCCGCGGTGTGATCCGCAGCCGAGGTTTTAAGCGAAATTTCCATTCAAATACATCGGTTCAGTTGTTATAATGACAAAAATATATCGATTTAGATATATAAACAACGAAACCGACTATTTTATTTACATTTACAGCAAAAACGATCCATTATGAGACCAGTTGTCGAATTGATCAGTGAGTGGGATAGTTACCAGGAAACACATCCGGATGCTACGGTGGCCGGTTTTTGCCGTCATTACCTGGCTATGGCGGAAACCAAAGCGTCGGGCGAGGGCCTTTTTTCCGGCATCGAACCGCCGGACATGACATCCACAGTAGCCAAGCTGGTCGGTCGGCTAGGTGCCATGCTGACCACCTATTCTAAATTGGCTCTAAAAGAGGGTGAGGAAGTGGAGCTGGACTGGTTCTATTGCCTGAATGCTATTTTCCACCAGGGAGAGGCCCGCAAAATTGATATTATCACCTATAACTTTCTCGAACAAACCACCGGCATCGACATGCTCAACCGACTGAAAAAGGCCGGTTTCATTTCCGAAAGGGCCGATCCTTCCGATAAACGCGCAAAGCTTGTGCAGCTCACGGCCGAGGGAAAACAACTGCTGTTCAAGCTCTATGAGCGGCTGTACTTGCCGGCCTATTTGCTGTTTGGCGAAATGTCAAAAGTGGATGCTCACCTAATGGTGAACCTGCTGGGCCCTATCGAGCAGAAGCACGGAAAAATATTAGAAGAGAACCGGTCCAAAGGCTTCGCCGATTTGCTGACGGAGATATTAGGTGTTGAAAAACTCGATGAGATAAACCGGTTCCAGCAAAATCAGATTACGCAGTTCGCTGCCGGCAAACCGTGACGAGGCATCATGCTTTCGCCCAGGTTTGCATATTAAGATCTATATACCCAAAAAAGAAGCCTTTTGGAGTTCACGATGTTAATATTCCTTACAATTCAGTTAATGTTTTGCGCAATCTTCCTATCCAAATACAATTCCTTTGTATTGTTATAAACCAAAGACCCAACAGAGGTAACTACCATATTATCAGCGCCTGTACAGCTATCCCCGGCTATCATCATGAAGACATTAGTTTGTGAATCTCCCGGAAATTTCCGGTACCACGAGTCCGAAATTCCCGCTCTGACGGAAAATCACACGATCTTAAAAATCAAAACCATCGGCATCTGCGGTACCGATTTGCACGCATTCGAAGGAACACAGCCGTTTTTCAATTATCCGAGAATACTCGGCCATGAGCTCGCCGGTGAGATCGTGGCAACGCATGGAGCGCCAGGCTTTTCCGTGGGCGAAGCCGTCACTTTCCAGCCCTATTTCCACTGCGGGCATTGCGTCGCGTGCCGCAATGGGAAGACCAATTGCTGCACGAGCATGAAAGTTTTCGGGGTACATATCGACGGCGGGATGTCCGAATTCATATCCGTACCGTCCGACAAACTGGTTCATGCCGAAGGGCTTACATTTGAAGAACTGGCTTTGGTTGAGCCGCTCGCGATAGGTGCTCATGCCATCCGCCGGGCCGGTGTCACAGCCAATGACACGGTACTGGTCGTGGGAGCGGGTCCTATCGGTTTGGGAGTGATGGAATTCGCCCGGATCGCTGGTGCGAAGGTGATCGGCCTGGATATCCATGCGGGCCGGCTGCGGTTCGCCGAAGAAAAAATCCAGCTGAAACACGGTATCAATGGTCTAACGCAGGATGTGACCCGGGAACTGGCCCGCCTGACCGACGGCGATATGCCCACGATAGTTGTCGACGCTACCGGCAGCCTCAAGGCCATTAACAAGGGATTTGAATACCTATCTCATGGCGGAACATATGTACTCGTGGGCCTGCAAGGCGGGGAAATTGCTTTCAGCCATCCAGAGTTCCACAAGCGGGAAGCGACGCTGATGAGCAGCCGGAATGCCACCAGATCCGATTTCGAATACGTTATCAGTTGCATTAAAAACGGGCTGATAACCCCTGCGAACTACATTACCCACCGCGTTGAATTCACTGAGGTCAAGTCCGACTTTGAAAGCTGGCTCGATCCCGCCACGAACGTGATCAAAGCCATGGCATTCATGGATTAACCCGCATCCATAACCCAAAAACTATCTATCTTACCCGGACATTTTTATGAATCTTTTACCCAGAAAGTTAATTGCTGTCTCACTTTTGGGGCTTTGGTGTTTCGGCTCGTTCGCGCAGAAGCCTGCGGAGCTGAAACTTTGGTATAAACAGCCGGCCGCCAGATGGGTGGAGGCATTGCCGGTTGGGAACGGGCATATTGGCGCGATGATCTTCGGAGGCGTTGAACAGGAATTGCTGCAACTCAACGAGAGCTCGCTCTGGTCGGGCGGGCCTGTGAAAACGAATGTGAACCCGGCCTCGGCGTCGTATCTCCCGCAAGTCAGGGAAGCGCTTTTGAAAGAGCAGGACTACCAGAAAGCTAATGCATTACTCAAAAAGATGCAGGGGCTCTATACCGAGTCGTATATGCCGATGGGTGACTTGCGGATCACACAGGACCTTGCTGGTAGAAAACCAACCGGCTACTACCGGGACCTGGATATTGCCAATTCCATAGCCAGCACGAGCTTCACCGTCGACGGTGTCAGCTACAAAAGGGAAATTTTCACCTCGGCGCCCGACAACATTCTGGTTATGAGAATATCGGCTTCAAAACCGAAACAGCTCAACTTCACGGTTTCGGCCAGCAGCCAGCTGCATTTTAAGCGCGAAACCGCCGGAAAAGAGCTCGTAGTAAGCGGCAAAGCTCCCTCGCATGTTAATCCGAACTATTACAATCCACCCGGACAGGAGCCGATCATTTACGACGATCCCAATGGCTGCAACGGCACGAGGTTTCAATTCAGGATCAAAGCGGTAAGCAAGGACGGCATTATTTCCACGGACACCTCGGGGATTAAAGTGAAAGATGCGACCGAAGTGTTTGTATACCTGTCGGCGGCCACGAGCTTCAACGGATTTGATAAATGCCCTGACAAAGACGGGAAAGATGAGAAAGCGCTGGCCAAAGGTTACCTGGACAAGGCGCTAGCCAGGCCCTATACCGATCTCAAAAATCGACACGAACTTGATTATCATACCTATTTCAACCGCGTGAAGTTCGAGCTGACGGATCACACACCCGACAACCCCAATCTGAAACTGGCGTCCGACGAGCGCCTGAAAGCCTACTCAAAAGGAGATTATGATCCGAAGCTCGAAGTGCTTTACTATCAATACGGAAGGTATTTGCTGATCTCGTCTTCACGTCCCGCACTACCGGGCGTACCCGCGGGCCCGCCTGCGAACCTGCAAGGCATATGGAACAAGGAAATGCGGCCGCCTTGGAGTTCCAACTACACGATCAATATCAACACGCAGATGAACTACTGGCCGGCAGAGGTGACGAACCTTTCGGAAATGCATATGCCCCTGCTCGCTTGGATCAAAGACCTTTCCCAAACCGGCAAGGTGACGGCAAAGGAATTTTACGGTGCACGGGGCTGGGTGGCACACCACAATGCGGACATATGGGGCATGTCCAACCCGGTGGGTAATGTCGGGGATGGCGATCCGGTGTGGGCCAACTGGTATATGGGTGCCAACTGGCTGTGCCAGCACCTGTGGGAGCACTACCGGTTTTCGGGCGACAAGGCATTCCTGCGTGACAAGGGCTATCCGCTCATGAAGGAAGCAGCGCTATTTACGCTCGATTGGCTGGTAGAAGATCAGGACGGTTACCTGGTGACAGCCCCTTCCACTTCCCCGGAGAACAAGTTCAAAGACCCCAAAGGCGGGGAAGCGGCCGTTTCGGTAGCTACTACCATGGACATTTCCATTGTGTACGATCTGTTTTCGAACCTCATCGATGCAGCGGATGTGCTAGGCAATGATCCGGAATTTAAAAAGTTGCTGATTGAAAAAAGGGCTAAACTCTACCCGCTGAAAATAGACAAGCGCGGCAGGTTGCAGGAATGGTACAAAGACTTTGAGGAAACCGACACCTTGCACCGCCACGTATCGCACCTGTTCGGACTGCACCCGGGACGTCAGATTTCTCAAAACACGCCGGAATACTTCCAGGCAGCCAGGAAAACGCTCGAAGTGCGTGGCGACCATGGAACCGGGTGGAGCAAGGGCTGGAAAATCAATTTCTGGGCGCGGCTCCTCGACGGCGACCACGCCTACAAGCTCATTCGACAGCTGATGAAATACACCAATGAAGGCAATAGCGAATACAAAGGCGGCGGGACATACCCTAACTTTTTCGACGCCCACCCGCCTTTCCAGATCGACGGAAACTTTGCGGGAACTGCGGGGATGTCTGAAATGCTGATCCAGAGCCATTTGAAAGAAATACACCTTTTACCCGCCCTCCCATCCGACTGGAAGGAAGGCAGCATCAGGGGGCTTCGCGCGCGTTCCGGGTTTGAAGTGGATATAAACTGGAAAAATGGAAAACTGACGAGCTCGGTCATCAAATCACTGGACGGCCAAGTATGCAGGATCAAAACCAATGCACCTGTGAAAGTAGCCGGCGCAACCACCACGAAGACTGACGCCGGGTATATTACCGAGTTTAAGACCGTTAAAGGTAAAACCTATCAGGTTCTGGCTGTTAACTGATTGCATTCAGGTCTGTATCTGAAATCAATATAAAAGTCTTTTCAATAAAACAGCCCGGTTGCGATCAGTAACCGGGCTGTTTTCTATTGGTAGTAATGTGGTTAACGCCTCGCGCCCGTACGATAGGCATCGCGGATCTGGCGCTGGTACTTTGCATGCAGCATCGTGGCCACTTTCGCGCTATTTCCCTTCGGCTCGACAGGATAGTCCTTTCGCGTATTCACCCATTGCCACTCCCATTGGCGGATTGATTTTTCAAAACCCTGCCAATCAGGCGTTGTCTTGGATTTCATTGAATTCTCCAACATACCAAAGAACCGCTCCCACCTCACCTTATAAAAGTCGTTGAGCAGCCCGCTCCACTGGCGGTTGGCATATTCATGCAACGGACTGTCCGCATCGCCCCATAGCGTGATCAGGTCACGGGCATTTTGCTCGTAAAGTGCCTTTTCCGCAGGCGTAGTCCCCCATTGCCTCGCCGAGGCAATCCACGGGCCGAGCAAAAAGTCTTTGCGGGTCGCCAGCAGCAGGTCCAGGTCTGTGATCAGTTCAAGAAAAGCGCGGCTGTTTTTTTCGAAAGCTGCTTTATCTCCGCTGCGAAACGCCTCTACCCACCGTTTCTGCACGACCAATGCATAGTTGGCCAGTACCTGGCGCGAAATATCAGTCAGGTCGTAGAGGAAACCTTCGGTATGAGGCCCTTTTATCGCCACCGCCATGAAGAGATTCCAGGCCGGAAGCAGGTCGGCGGGCGGGTAGTTCAGCTTAGTCCGGGTCCATACGGTGGTAGAGTCCAGCGTAGGCCTGCCGGTAATGATCGACTCGGCCCCGTCGCGTATTTCCATGCCGTTGTAAGCAGTGCGGCGGAGGATTTGCCACGCCTTTACCAGCCGCTCGTCGTCTTTCCCATACCGGTTGCGTGCATATTTGGGAAGCCAATCATCGAGGTCGATGGGCGTTGTCCGCCAGGTGTGGTCCATCATCAGTTCGTAAATGACGGGATTCTGCTCGATGGCCTCCATCGTCAGCCCAATCCCTTCCATGCGCTTTTTGGCGGGGTCGTTCCAGGCCGCCGCTGGTCCCTGGGCTACGCCATCCATTCGTCCGAAGAGGTTCACATTGCCGCCGAAGTTGTTGAGCATGTTCCATATCCAGGGCTTCCCGTAAAAAGCGTCCGTCCGCTTCCAAACCGGCTCTATTTCCGCGGCCAGGTCCAGCAACAGCATCCGGTCGTCGGGTACCGCATTGAGCAATGCTTCAATCTGCGGCGCTTTCCAGAACTTGCGGTCGCTGTAAAATAGCCAGCCCTGCATTACCCACACGGCTTCGGGGTCAGCCTGCTGCATCCCCTGGTAAATACGCTCGCTGAGTTTGGAAAGGTAAGCGGGATCGTCGGTAGGTGGCTCGTTTTCATTGAATGTATCAGCCGAATAGAGGTGGTCGGTGCCGTAAAGTTCTTTTTGTTTATCCAAAAAACGCTTCCCTATCTCCGCAAAAAGCGGGTCTTGTGAGTCGAGAATGTAGGTATCCCCGAAACCGTTGGTCCAGTTGGTCGCTTTCAGCTGGGCGTTGGGATATTTCTTGCGGAACGCCGCCGGAACGTGCCCGGTAAATGCGGGCAGCACTGGTTTCATCCCCAACTCCCGTTCGCGCCGGACGATCTGCTGTTGCAAAGTCTTGTGGCTTTCCATCCAGCTCAGCGGCAACGGACCACCCCAGCCATCGAGATTACCCATCCAGAACCAGCCAAAATAGGCCGGACCGCTGAAAAAGTCTTTGAGATCCTCTTCTGTAAAACCCATCTCCTTGTACACCTGCAACCACACATACTCTTCCCCGGTAATGGCGAGCGGCATGTTGATGCCATGCAGGGCCATCCAGTCGATCTCCTTCTGCCAACGGTCCCAGCCCCACCAGCTCATGCTGTAATTGAAAGTGCAGTAATTGAGATTATAACGATACCGGTACACCGTTTCCTTCCGCACTTTGGTCGGCACGACGGGTAATTGGGCAGGCAGCGTCAGGTTTGTACCATTCCAGGTAATCTGGCAATGCACATATTCGGTGAGGTAATGGTATAAGGCAGAGGCTATCGCTACGCCGCTGGAACCACGAAGGACGATTTTACCCGCTTTACTTTCGATTTCAAATTCATCCTTACCCGACCCCGAATGCAGTTCCTCAACCTGAAAATGCGAAGCGTGCGTTGGGACCACTCTCTGTATCAGGGAACTTGCGGGATTGACAACCGCCTGGGCGATGGAAGTCTTCGCGAGAACACTCATCAAAAAGGTAAGACAAAACCGGTTGACCCTTCCCAACCATCGAGGAGAAGAACCACCATTACGGAAATGATTCATTTTAAAATACGGAATGATTGGCCTGTCGGCAGCTGAATGCTGCGACTGGAACGATGTGAATGAAAGCATTCTCCGTACCCGAAATGCGGCTACGGAGAATGTTGTAAATCAATAACCCGGATTCTGGACCAGGGCAGGGTTGAGTTGCAGCGCCACTCTTGGGATCGGGAAAATGCGCTTGTTCACGTCCGAATCGGTTTTGTAGCCCCATTTGCCCTCGAACTTCCCGAAACGGATCATGTCATTCCGGTGCCAGCCCTCCGAGACAAATTCACGCGCTCTTTCCGCGTAAATAAATTCAAGATTAACGCTCGTTAAAGCCGGCGAGGTGGTCCGCTGCGCCCGCAGCTCATTCACCAGCGACAATGCGGTATGACCAAGCGTCGGACTTCCGCCGCGTAGTATCGCCTCGGCTTTCATCAAAATAATATCAGAATATCTGAAGACGGGGATATCATTGTTCTGATTCCGGTTGAGCGAACTCGCATCGGGGTAAAACTTCATATTGCGGTACCCCATGTGCCAGGCGATTTCATCGTTACCCGCGTCAAAAGAAGCTACGTCCTGACGCAGTACCACTTCCGGCGTCAGTTTCACCTGGTAAGTGTAGGGTGCTGACGGATCGCTGCCTTTGTAAAACTGATCGTAACCGATTTTGGTCGTCGTAACAGTCAGCGGGGTGACGCCGTCGTTCATATACTGCAACCCGGTAAGCCATTGCTTGTTACGGATATCGCCTTCATCATTGAAATTGGCGTAATATTCCGGCAGTGTACAAGCACTTCCGGCAGGCGTATACGGCAGGTTGAACTTCTTAACCATGCTTCTCGGAATGTCGTACCGCGCGCGGATGTTGACGCTTCTGAATGGGAAAGTATTGGTTTGCGCCGGGTCGTAAGGAATCGCGAAAATAAACTCCTTCATCTGAGGCCCGTTGTTCGGATAGAACATGTTCAGATAACTGTTTCTGGGCTCCAATGCATACAATCCCGAACCGATCACCTTGTCGCAGGCGGCAATGCAATCGTTATACCGGTTTGTGCCGGTGTAGTACTCGGCGTTCAGGTACATTTTGGCCAGCAAGGCATAGGCAGTCCATTTGTTGGGCCTTCCGTATTGAGACACGCCCGATACATCGTTCAGATTGGGGATCGCATCCTGGATTTCTTTTTCGATAAAATTGAAAACTTCTGTCCTGGGCGAGTTGGTTTTGGGTGCAAAATCACCGTAAGTCGTATAGATAGGCACATTCCCAAAACTATCCATCATCATGAAATAGGCTAATGCGCGTACCATTTTGATCTCCGCCAGGCTCGTTTGCTTCGCTGCGCCGTCGGGCATTTTCTGTTCCAGAATGGAGAGCGTCTGGTTGGCGACGCCGATAATGGTCGACAACCAGGTCCAGTGGCCGTTCACATAGCCGTTGTCCACCGTCCAGGTGTGCAGATGCAAAGTCTGGTTTTGACCGCCGTCGTACCAGTTACCTCCCCGGGCGGGCATAATGCCCTCATCCGTGCTATATGCCGCGATCTGATAGGCTTCCGCTCCGAAATTCCCCCTCAGTGCCACATAAACAGGCCCGGCTGCGGAAATGAATTGTTCATCCGTACTCGGGAAAACGTCGGTCGTCAGCGCGGTCGTGACCGGCACGTCCAGGTCGTGGCAGGCAAACAGCGCGGTTGCCGCCAGCGTTGAGAAAACTAGTTTTATATATGAATTCTTCATGATCCTGCTTCGATGTTAGATGGAAATATTCAGACCGAATAGAAACGTACGGGTCTTCGGATAGAAGTTGTTGTAGTCAACGCCCGGCGCAATGCCACCCTGGTTAACCTCCGGATCCACACCTTTGTATTTGGTGATGACAAACAAGTTGTTGACGGAAGTATAAACCCTCAGATTTTTGACATACGGCCCCAGCTTCTTGAAATTATAGCCCAGCGTAGCATTATCGAGCCTCACAAAACTGCCGCTTTCCAGGAAACGCGACGAGTAAACGTAAGCATTGAAATCACTCACCGGTTCGTTGGCCACTTCCGCGAGAATATTGGCATACTGCGCAGTACTCGGCCTGAACAGGTCGGCGCGGGTCGCATTGAAGATCTTGTTTCCGAATACACCCCTCACGAACACGTTCAAATCGAAGTTTTTGTACCTCAGGCTGTTCGTCCAGCCCATCATCAACTTGGGTTGCGAGCTACCCAGGTAGTGATAGTCCTTTCCAACTACCGGCGTGGTCGTCAGGCTACCGTCTGCGGCTACGAATTGAGAAACGCCCGCTTCATTTTTTCCGGCGTACAGGAACGAAAAGAATTGTCCCAACGGACGGCCCGCTTTCAGGATCTGAAGTGACCTTCCCGACTGCCCGCCGCCCTCGGGACGCGACAACAATACGGAATCTCCGCCCGCAAACAGGGGATTCGTAAGGCTGGTGATCTCGTTTTTATTGTGCGCCAAATTGATTCCGCTCGTCCAGCTGAAATTAGTCCGGTCCACTATTTTCGCATTAAGGTTGAACTCAACGCCTTTGTTATTCACGCTTCCGCCATTTGCTACAATGCTTCCCGATGGCACCAGGATCGGATCCACCGTGTAGGAATAGATCATCCCAGTGGTGTTTTTATCATATACTTCGAGTGAACCGTTTACCCGGTTGCCCAGCACGGCAAAGTCGAGACCGACATTGGTCGTAGCCGTTTTCTCCCATTTCAGATTAGCATTTTCGGACTTCGTCGGACCGTATGCACCTGTGAGTGAGCCATTGTAGTAGTACGTACCCAAAGCGCCAGAGATGAATTGCGCCGTGTAGGCATTGAAGCCGGTGGCATTACCTGTAACGCCATAGCTGGCTCTCAGTTTCAGGTCACTGAAGACATGCTGGCTTTCCATGAAACCTTCCTGGCTGATTCTCCACGCGGCACCTACCGAAGGAAAGTAACCCCATTGATTATTGGCCCCGAACACCGAGCTGCCGTCCCTTCTGACCGACCCTTGCAGCAAATACTTGCTTTTATAGTTGTAGTTGAATCTGGCAAAATCGGAAATCAGCTGCGTTTCCTGATAAACTCCATCCGGCCCAAAGCTGATCTGATATCCCGAGGTGCCGTATGGATTACTCAAAGCGAGGTTATTGTAAGTTACGTTATCGACCGGGAAGTTGCTGGTCGTTACCTGAAAACCTTGGCCTACCTTGTTGTTCTGCCACGAGTAACCTACTACCGCATTGATGGAATGATCGCCGAATTCCTTGTTCCAGGTCAGGTAAGTTTCCAGGATTTTACTGGTATTCTGGTACGAACTCCTGTTTGCCTGCCCGTTTTTCCCGAATGATTGGACCTTATGGAAATCTACCCCCGGATCCGGGTTATCGTACATATTATTGTAATTGTTCGTAAAATATTTATTGTAGTACGTTCCCTGCAAGGCATTGGTATTCAGGTACGAGATATCCAGATTGTAAGTCAGCCCGAAAGGCAGCTCCACCTGCGTTTTAAAACTTCCGATGAGATTGTTCGATTTCGTATTCATCTCACTGTTGTGGATCATCGCCACCGGATTGTAGTAGTTGGTGTTCTGAAAATTTTCAAAATAGGAACCGTCCTCTTTTCTGATCGGCGAAACAGGCAGGTAAGAAGTGGATTGCAGCAAAACAGTATTACGATAAGGAATATCGTTGGCATTACTATGCGAGTTTGTAACCGAGAAGCCGAATTTCAATTTGTCCTTCAAGGCACGCTGCTCAACGGACAAACGGCCGATGACGCGGGTCAGATCACTGTTCAGCAGGATACCGTCTTTCTTCACGTAATTCAAACTCGCGGCGTAAGTCGTGTGTTCGCCGCCGCCATTGAAAGACAAGTTGTGATTGGTGGAAACCGCGGTCTTTTTCTGGATAGACGACTGCCAGTCTGTATTGGCCCCTTTGTCATCCGCAGGCGTAAAGCCGATGCCGTTTTTATCCAGAAAGGCCCTCAGCTGGTCCGCGGTCATCATATCCAGTTTGTTCGAAACCTTCTCGATACCCACATAACCGTTATAGGAAATCTGCATCGTGCCTGCTTTTCCCTTCTTGGTGGTGACCATGATCACACCATTGGCGGCGCGGTTACCATAGATGGCCGTCGCAGCCGCGTCTTTCAACACATCGATAGAAGCGATATCATCCGGCGCAATGGTGGCAATATCGGCCCCGGGCACACCGTCGATCACGTAAAACGGCCCCTGCGCGCTGTTAATCGTGGACGCACCGCGCATCACCACCGCCGCCGGCTTGTTGGGGTCCCCGCTGGCAGTGATGTTCAGTCCCGGCACTTTCCCCTGAAGTAACTGTCCTACATCGGTAATGGCGCCGTTATTGAGTTCCTCCCTTTTGACCGTACTGACCGCACTCGTCAGATTTTTCCGCGACTGCTGACCATAACCCACTACTGCCACCTCATTCAGGGTAGTGTTGGCTTCCTTTAATGCAACCGAAATGTTCGTTTGCTTGCCAACCAGAACTTCCCTGGATTCAAACCCGATGTAAGAAAAAACAAGTACATCCGTATCCGTCACATCGATCGAAAAATTTCCGTCGGCGTCCGTCACAGTCCCGAGCTTGCTGGCCTTCACAACTACAGTCACGCCTACGAGCGGCTTTCCGTCCGAGCCCATCACCTGCCCCTTGATCAGTTGCGAGGCTTTGGGGGCCGGAGGTGCTATCTTCAACTGCTTCTTGGCCTGCAAAACCACCGTTTTGTCCACGATGGAATATTCCAGCGGCTGGTTCACGAAACATTTGGCCAATACTTCTTCGAGGGTGCTCTCCCGCATGGAGATCGTCACCCTTTCCGACTTCTGGATCAGTTCCGTTTTATACCAGAACGAGTAGCCGCTCTGTTTTTCGATTTCCTTCAAAACCCTTTCCAGCGGTGCATTCTTCGCCAGGATGGTGATCTTCTGCGAAAAGCTGCTGGCGCTTACCTGCATGCAGAATGCGAACGAAAAAATAAAGATCAGTTTCATAACCAGAATGGCCCTGATAAAGGGGGAGCGGGGCGGTCCTTCATAGGCATATAAAGCCCCCAGCCCCTTTTGGATAAAAGAGTTGTGGTTCATACTTTTGTCTTGAGAGTTGGTACTAAACAGTAGGACAATTGTTTACGGTTGCCAGGCTCTTGCGGGATCGGGAGCGGTTGCAACGTTCCCGATCTTTTTTTGCAGACACCGGCGAAGTAGTCGTTATTCGGTCATAGGCAGGAGGTTTACGGTGTCACAATAATGGTTTTATCTTCGATCCTGAACTTCACCCCGCTCAATGCAAGGATTTTCAGCAGTTTGGATACATTGGAGTTGCGCGGCAGCCGGCCCGTAAAATTCTCTCCGCGGGTATTTCCTTCATACTGCACCTCTACATCATACCAGCGCGATACCTGCCGCATAACGCTTTCCAGGCTCTCGTTTTCGAACTGGAAATAGCCGTTTTTCCAGGAAAGCTCCTTGTCTGTATCCACGCCTTCCACTATCCTCACGTTGCCCGTACCCGCGTTGATGCGAGCTTGCTGGCCCGGCGCGAGCAGCACCTCGCTGATTCCCCGCGACACTTTTACTGCCCCTTCGAGCAGCGTCGTACGCATCACCTTCTCGTCGTCGTAAGCCATCACATTGAAATGCGTACCCAGCACGGTGATCCGTGTTTCACCATTTTTCACCACGAAAGGCATATGCTTGTTATGCGCCACTTCGAAGTATACCTCGCCGGTAATCTCCACATTCCGCTGCTTGCCGGTGAATGCGGTCGGGAAGCGGAGGCTCGACGCGGCATTCAGCCATGCGCCCGTTCCGTCGGGCAATACAATGTGGAACTGGCCGCCCTTGGGCGTAGTCACCGTATTGATCACCGGTATGCCGCCAGGCTCCCGCCCCTCCTTGTACACCAGCTGGCCTTTGCCCGCTTGCGTTACGCTCGTGCCGCCCTGGCTCGCGAGCAACCCGTTACCCGCGCTATCCAGCGTGATACTCGACCCGTCACCGAGTGTCAGGACCGCCTTATTGCCGCCAGGAGGCAGATCGGCTGGTTGCACCGTGGCCACCTTCTGCTGCGCCAGTTGCACCTTACCCTGGTAGCCTTTCCACCAGTAGAGCCCGAATCCGATCAAAAGTGCCGCCGCTACCAGCTTAGGCCAGAGCCAGGTAATGCCGCGCGCCTGTTCCGGCTCATCGAAGGTTGTTTCCTCCGACGGGAAAATGTTCGACAGAATGCGGTCCGATACAGCCTCAGGCATCGGCTCGCGGGGTTCGAAAGTATCCCAAAGCCGTTCCAGTCCCCGGGCAATGCGTTCATCGTCGGGGTTCAGGCGTATCCATTCTGCCAGCTCCCGTTTTTCAGAAACAGCAAGCGTTCCGTCCATCAATTTGCCTATCAGAAGGCCTATCCGCTCGTCGTTCATAAAATATCTCCATTCCGGCATTGATCCTTATTTAATTCGGCCATCCGGCTATTTGTTTCAAACAAAAGCAAGCGGTTACGACCGGTTGCCAAATGAAAGACAATCGGGAAAACGGCAGGGACTAGTCTGCACCGAAAATTTTTGATTTATTTTTTTAAAGCGAGTAGAGCGGTCACGACGAGCAGTGAATCGGCGTGGCGGCGGAGCTGGTGGCGAATGGTCGCCATTGCCTGCACCATGTGGTTTTTGACGGTGTTGGGCGAGATTTTCAGGAGTCCGGCAATCTCTTCATGGCTTTTGCCTTCATCGCGGCTCAGCCGGTAGATCGTCTTCTGCTGAGGCGGCAGCGCCTCCACGACGGATTTCAGCACTTGCTCCACCTCCCGCGCAGCGAGCATATCCTGGGCATTGTTACCCGCCTGGTCGCCATCCCGGAACATCTCTGAAACGATCGCCATTTCGTGGGCTACACGCTTGAAATGATTGAGTACCTGATTTTTAGCCATCCGGAAAATATAGTTTCCGAAGTTGTCGATGGAAGCCATCGCGGCACGTTCCACCCAGAGCTTCATAAACACATCCTGGACGATATCCTCCGCCAACATTTCCGATTGCGTCAGCCGCAGCGTGTAGCTGTACAGTTTGTGCTTATGACGGTGAAAGAGTGTGACAAAAGCAGCCTGACTTCCCTGTGCAACAGAAAGCAAAAGATTCTTTTCCCGATCCAGATAAGCCTCACTCAAACGTTATACAGAATTAATACCTAACAAGTAACCAAAAGGCAATATATTATTCTAAAAATCCATTACAATTTAAACAAAAGTATGGGATAGCGCAAACAAAACAAAAAGCATAACAAGCACGGAACCGCACACATCCGCTTCTTGCCCGGCACCACAGCTGGTTACTTCCACTCACTCGCGGGCCCCGCCCGACGCCTCCCGTTTCAGTGCCTGCATGAATTGCAATGGCGACTTACCATATTCCTTCTTGAATACCCTCGAAAAGTTGGAGCTGCTTTGCAAACCGACACGGTCAACGACCTTGTTGAGCGGGATGTCTTCGTGGGTCATGATCTGGATTGCTTTTTTTAACCGGATCGTACGCACGAAGTCCCCGACGGACTGATCGGTAATGCTTTTGATCTTTTGGTACAGTTTGGTCCGGCTGGTGTATAAATGCCGGCAGAGGAAGTCGACATCCAGGTTCGGGTCTTCCATATGATCTTCGATGAGCTTCAGCAATGCCTGGAAAAACTCCTTGTCTTTCTCCGAATGCACCAGTTCGCTGGCCTCCGAAAGATAATTGTTGGTGAATTTTTTGCGAAGTTTTTCACGCTGCTCGAAGACGTTATTGACCGTCAGCATTAGCAGGTCAATGCTCAGCGGTTTGGAAAAATAAAAATCCGCGCCCGATTCCATTCCCTCGATCTTGCTGGTGAGTGCGTCCTTTGCCGAGAGGATAATGAACGGAATATGGCTGGTTTCAAAACGCTCCTTGATCTGCCGGCAAAGCTCGATGCCGCTGATACCCGGCATCATCACGTCGCTGATAATCAGGTCGGGCACCTTTTCCGCGGCCAGCTTCATGGCTGTATCACCATCGGCGGCCTCGTATATAAAATACTGCTGCTCAAACCTTTGCTTCAAGAAAATACGCAACTCGGCATTGTCATCCACGAGCAGGATGCGTTTTCCTGACTGGACACCCTCCTGCCGGCCCGAAACGGGATCGGTAAGAGGTGCCAGGATCGAATGATCAGTAGGTTCGAGCCGCACCTCCGGCTCGAAAGTGGATGGCGCACGCTCCGTCTCGCCCCAGTTTTCTTCTCCCAGAGGTATCCCGATGATAATCTCGGTGCCCTTGTAGCGCTCGCTGTACACATATATGTCGCCTTTGTGCAGGTGCGTGAGGCTCTTGACGAGCGCAAGCCCCACGCCCGAGCCCAGGTGGTCGCTGCTGATGCGGTAGTAGCGATCGAAAATCCGGGTAATGGTATCGGCCGAAATACCGATACCGGTATCCGCTACACGGAAATACAGGTACTTTCGGGCCCGGTGCGTCTGGTGCAGCAGTTCGAAACCCGTCTCGAACGACCGTTTGAATCGGCTGAGGTCGGTAAAAATTTCAAAGGTGACCTCTCCCCCATCCTGCGTGTATTTGAACGAGTTATTCAGCAGGTTCAGCAGTATCTTTTCGAGAATCTGGGCATCGAAAAGTCCCATTAACGGCCAGTGGGTTTTCTTCTGCGTATGGTCGATGAGATTCAATACAATGTTCTTGCTGGCTGCCACACCATCGAACTCCGCTGTCAGCTGCTTGCAAAACTCACTGACTGCCAGGGGCCTCACCTGCAATTTAATCAGACTATCGGATACTTTTTTGAAGTTCATCAGTTCGCTGATGAGATTGATAAGCCGCTTTGCATTCCGGTGCATGAGCTGGTAGGAATGCCCGAGCGCGGCGTCGTTGTTCTGGCTTATCAGACTTTCCAGCGGGCCGAGTATCAGCGACAGCGGCGTGCGGAATTCGTGCGAAACATTGGTGAAGAACATCAGCTGCTGCTGGTAAAATTCTTCCCGCTGGCGGTGTATTTCCTCCCGCTCCTGTTCGGCTACCCCGCGCACCTCTATTTCCCTTTTGAGCCGGTGCCAGCGCGCCTGGTAAAAGTAAATACCCGCCAATGCGGAAATGGCCAGCAGGGCGTAGAGCGCCTTAGCCAGGTCGGTCTTCCACCACGGCGGACTGATGTTAATGCTGATTTCGGCGCGGCGCCTGCTCCATATGCCGTCGTTGTTGGTCGCTTCGAGCACGAGCCGGTAATTTCCATAACTCAGGTTGCTGTATCCGGCCCTGGGGTTATTGCCATCGGTGTAATTCCAGTCGTTGTCAAAGCCGATCAGCTTGTAGCGGTACCTGCATTTAAGCGGGTTGGCAAAATGCATGGCCGAGAAGGAAACGATGAAGTTATTCTGCTGATAATTGAGCTGCACATTCTCACCATAGCCGATGGCCTGGCTCACCACATCGTCCGTATCGGCCGATCCGTCGATTTCAGGCCGCCGGTTGTTGATCAGGATTCCGGTAAAAACCGGCTTGGCGGCGATGGTGTTGGGGCGGATTTGCTGCGGATAAAAATAATTCAGGCCGTTGATGCCCCCGAAATACATTTTCCCGTCGGCCGCTTTGAACGACGACCTGATTTTGAAACTGTTCCCCTGCAAACCGTCGTTTTTGTCGTAACGGATCAGTTTCCCCGTCTTCGAATTGAGGCATAGCAAGCCGTTTCCTCCCAGCCAGATGTTATCGCCGTCGATCTCGATGCCTTCCACATCATTGAAAATGCCATGGTTCTCTCCAAAATGCTCGATACGTGTGGAGCGGTCGCGCTCACGCAGCGAGAGGCGGTGCAGCCCGCCGCCGATCGTGCCGATCCAGTAGGTACTGTCATTCTGCCTGCCTATCACGGCGCTGTAATCCGAACTGAGCGAATGCGGCTGCGACGTCGCCCGGTAACTGATGGTCCGCAAAACGCGCCCCTGCGCATCGACTGTAATACGTTTCACGCCCTGCCTGGTCGCGACAAACAATTCCGGTTTGTCCTTTTCAGCCAGAATAAAATGTCCTTCGTCATATTCCCGGACGCGGTATCTCCCTGTCGCGTCTTTCCATATCACCCCGAGCTTTTCGAGATTTCCGTACCAGATGTTTCCGTAGTAGTCGGCCACCAGCGTGGTTATCCCGAAACTGGGAAACTGTTCATGGCCGTCGGGCTTCCATATTGTCTTTTTGTCGGGCCGGAGAATATCGATTCCCGACTCGGTACCGATCCATAAGTTATGGGCGGCGTCAAATGCCAATGCGGCGACATTATCATTCCGCAGCCTGACGGACGAATTCACGGCATTATAATTGGTGTGGGCTCCCGATTTTCGGTCGTAAAAATCCAGGCCATCCGCATTGGTACCGATCCAGAGATCGCTTCCATCTTCATAAATCGAACGTACGTAGCTGCCGGTCAGCGAATTTGCCTGCCCGGGATCATGCCGCATCGTATAAAAAAGCTTCTGGTTCAGATCGAAATAATTGAGCCCTCCACCCGACGTCCCGACCCACAGGCAATCCGACCGGTCGATATAAACGCGAACGACGGCGGTGGAATTCAAGCTGCGCGGCGCGGATACCTCGTCGATTTTCTGGATCATATTCAGATTGCCATCCAGCCGGATCAATCCCGTGCGGGTATTGACCCAGTAATCCGGGCCATTACCTGCCGCTATCCCGACGATAGGCGTACATTCGGCGCAGGTGAATTGCTTTTTAACAAAAGGCAATTGCCCGCCGCCCGCCAGCAGTACCTGGTTGCCGGAAGCAATGAGCAGATTGTTCCGGTTATCAAAAAAAATTCGCCTGAGACTTTCCGACGGCAAACCGCTCACCGGCACCTTGACAAACCGCCGCTTGCCTTCGAGCCGCCAAAGCCCTTTGTCGCTCGCAAAATGGAGGACGCCGTTCCGATCGGGCTGCATATCGAAAAAACGAATACCGGCCGGGACGCTCAGCGGCAGCTCATCCAAGGTAGTACCGACGATCCGGTACAACCTGATTTGATTACCGGTCAAGCCGTAGATCAGGTTACCGGTCGGTTTGAAGAACTTCCAGAAAACGGGGTTCTTGCTGGTTTTCCGGATTGTGTAATCAATATACCGCTCATTGGCGGGGTCGAAGCATTGCACTCCGTTTTCGGTACTGAGCCAGATCTTGTCTTCGCCATCGGGGTGGAGCGCGATAATGCGGTTTTTGAATGCATTCTGGAGCGGCACATTGGTATTGTAAAACTGCTGAACCGAATAACCATCGTAACGATCGAGGCCAAAATTGGTCCCTACCCAGATATACCCCTTCCGGTCCTGCGCGAGGTCGTTTACATCGGTATGCGACAAACCTTCGTCCACCGTGAGGTAGCTGAACTTATAGGGGAAGCCCTGCCCAAAGACATAGCCCGGAACAATACACACAACCAGCCACAGGGATATTAACAGGCTCCTCATCAGATTTTATACAATCACATATTCGGTGAATACCATATCCGGGCAAAATTCCGTCTTAAACCGGATTTGTGCAACCGTTTGACGAGCCGTTTTTTTGAAGAAATGAACAATTTGTCAAGAAATGTGTATGATCTGGCAATGATTGTACCCTGCTGAAAGTGGTTATTTGCAACGCATTTGTTTTGAACAAATTAATCATCAAATCATCACATAATAGCACTAAGATCCACAATTTATGAACACCCTCGCTATTGTTCCGATACTGGGAAAAACCCCGCTCGGGCACGCTAAAATTGACTCCCAAAAACCCTTAACCAGTCTTTTATTCAAGCGGCTTTATCTTTCCATCCGGCAACAATCGCCGTGGAAAGGTACGCTGGTAATGGACCTTACCAATAACCCCAACTCAAAGGACAGCAAAACCCAGGACGATTTCAGAACCTACCTGGCCGCGAAGGAATCGCTGTCCGAAATGCAGATCACCCACAAGCAGGCATTCGCCCAGCTTTATGCCCGTTGGCTGTCCGAGCTGGGCCGCCAACCCGACCGCCTGCGTATTATTTACGACAAAGACGAGGGATTCATTGAATATCCGGTCAAGCTGGTGATGCAGGGAAAAGAAAAAGTGGTCATCCAGGTTCAATAGCGCCGTTCAACGTCATTCTCCATCAGGCCCCGGCTGCATGCAACGCGTCTGCGTCGGGCGGGGTTTTTAATGCACTTCTACCCGCATTCCGAACTGGGCCGCCAGGTTTGCCGCCAGATAAGGGCTGCCCATCTCCCATCCTCTGGTTTTGCCATTGAGTGCTACATAGGCCGAAAGCCCCTTGCCGATGGCATGGAACAGCCTGGCGCGGACTGCTCCGCCCGTCAGATGTTCCTGTTTCAAAAACGATTCGGGCTGTTGCCAGCCTTGCAGCGTGAGGTCGGCGCACCATTTATCGGCGAGGCGGTGGTTGGCCACGCCCAATTCAATCCCGTAATATCTGTGGTCGTGGTTATCGTAGCGATATGCGCCGAATAACAGATCGCGATTGCCGACCTGCACGGGTAAGATCAGCGAAATGCTATTGCCAAAATGGGTAGGCGCGTACTGCGTGAAGAAGCTGAAAGCAACGCCCCGCCCCAATCGTATCCTGTTGATCATCAATATTGCAGGATTAAGGTAGTTGAGCAGTGAGAGCTTTTTTTGCCTGAGCAGAAAGGCCTGGGTCTCCTTACTCAACTCCGAAAACCCTACCCGTCTGTTGACACCCTCCCCGCCTTTGAATCTGGTCCGCTCGGTAAATGCGGTTTCCGGACTGAACATATCATAAGCCCAGGCTGTCAGGTCAGCGCCGGCAAAATCACGCTCCGTTTCCAGCGGGTTTTCGAATGTCGGCGACCATACTTTGGCCGAATCGCTCCCGGGGCTGGTTGAAAACCGGAAATAGTTGTGCACATACCAGGCATTGTAGAGCACCAATGCCCCTTTGGGCAACTTCCGCTTTTTGTAAAAATCCTCCACTACAATGCGCTTATTAAGCAGTACTTCCGATTGCACGCCGGCGGTGTACGCATAAAGCAGCGCGTTCGGGTTCGTTTGCTTCAAAGCTGACAATGCGGCATCGGTAATCCCGTAAACCGTCCCGTCCCACCGGTTTGGAAACCAGTTGCCGTTTTTGGAGGCGATTCTGTTCACGCCCAGCACCGTCCGGTGAAACTCCTCGTGCGCCCATTCCCCAAGCGGGATAGGCAGTTCGCTCGCAAAACGCGAAAAGCCGAGCGTCATGCCGTATTTGAGAATACCATTCCAGATCCTTTTTCCGGGAGACTTCGGGCGCACGATGGCATCGCTCAGGGCGTTTATTCCCCAGAATGAAAGCTCGTACATCCCCCTGGCATATTCGAGGGACTGGTCCATCGACACGTAGCGCTGCGAGAGGTCGGTGAGCTGCGGATAGTCCACCAGCGGGACGGTAAGCCGGAGCTTGTACTGCAAGGTGTCCTGCGCCTGCGCGGGCAAATGCGCGGCCAGCAGCGCCAGTGACGCCGCAATTAAAACTTTGATTTTCATGGCTGATTTATGGTGATTGGGTAAAAATTTACTTGGCAAGTAATGCATCGGCCGGGTCGCGGCCTGAGAGCAGGTCCTCTCGCGAGGGACTCAGGGTGATATCGGGTATAATGCCGCGGGAGATACCGGATTCGGGCCTAACGGCCATGTAGTAACCCGCAAGCGGAATACCGAGGTCCAGCCCGGTAGCAGGCAGTTTGTAAATTGCGAACGTGCCGCTGTTGTCGCCCTGATAGGCCCCGCCCGACTCTTCACCTATGAACATGCCCCGGTTTTCGTTGCGCGCGACGGCCAGAAACTCCGATGTAACAGAATAGCTCAGTCCATCCAGCAGGAATGTAACATTTCCGGTATAAGCCTGCCGGCGAGGGCGGTGCATGCCGAGGTTCTGGTGCTTTCTGAACAACAACCGGCCTTGAGCGTCTTTCCGGATAAACCATCTGGCCAGCCCGATAAACCGCGGCAGGTAGACATTCCCCCTATTCGGAACATCCCTTTTACGTTTCACTTTCACTTCAATGCGATCGTAATACCGGAAGTCGTTTCGGGCAATGTGCGCATACAAATGTTTTCCTAACCCATCGTTTCCGCCTTCATTGCCCCTGACGTCAATGACCAGCCGCTGCACCTTGCGGCTGCCGATCTGCACAAATGCCGAATCCAGAAACCGCCGGAAGTACTTGTCGCCCTGCTGCGGGTAGAACGTCGCAATCCGAAGTTTCGCCACGGTATCGGAAGGAAAACTGAGGTGATTATAACTGATCAGATAAGAGGCATTCCGGTTCAGCTCGTGCCAGGCGTCGGTGCTGATGCCCGCCATCCCGACGGTCGTTTCCTCCCCTTGCTCATCGGCCAGCACGATCGTAAACCGCTCACGGCCCGACTGAATGAAATCGGCGTACCAGGCGCTGAAATACTGCTGGATTTGCGCATCGGCGGAAGTTTGTACGTGCGCATCCACAAACAACTGGGCACGTAATGCATGCAGAACTGAATCGATCGGTTGCCCGTTAATGCGTTTCACATATTTCCCCACAGCCTCCGGGTGCTGCGAACGTATCACCAGCGTTTGTCCGCTGTTGTCAAATCGCACGATTATGGGGATGAGATTATCGGTAAAAAAATAGAATGGAAATCCTTTCATGGGCGGAAAAAACTTGGTGTGCCCGCAACGGATTTTCGTCAGGACCGGATTCACCATCCTGAAAAAAGAAATGAAGGAGGTCGAGTCACTGCTGGCTATTACGTTTCTCACCGAATCGAGCGCATGCAGGACTTCCTCACGCGGCCCGAAGCGTCCAAAGCCGGGGTGAAGGGTTACCACCGCAGCGCGAACCATTTCCAGGTCGGACAGCAGGGCGTGGGAAGGATATTTTCTATCGGGCAAAGATTGTGCACCGGTTGCTAAGTATATAGCCAGTTGCAGGAATGCAGTGAGTAGTGTACGAAGTTTCATTTTAAAATTTTCCGCAATTTTGGCTAAAAACGGGGTGTACATCGTCTTTCCCGACAAGTTCATACCTCTTTAATATCCCTGTCTAGCGCATTTACCTTCCTGTTTTGATCACTGCGATACTTCTTTCAGGCATTATTCAAGGCGGGTTTCTGGCCCTTATGTTGTTGCGAAAACCGTCCAATCAGGTCGCCAACAGAATCCTTGCTGCACTCATCCTGGTGCTGATGAGCCACCTTTTCCTGATCTGCCTGGACGTCAAAGACCTGTTTCTCCTATATCCGCATTTCAGCAGGCTGTCATGGCTGTTGCCGCTTCTATATGGCCCGCTGATCCTGCTGCTGACCCAATGCATTACCGATCCCGATTTCACGCTAAACCGCCGTCAATGGCTATTGCTATTGCCTTTTGCGGTATACTTCCTCGTTTTACTCCCTTATTTCTCCTTACCGCCGGTGGATAAGCTGGCCTACCTTTCCGATGCCCGGCTTGTCGCGCAACAGGATTTTGGCTGGATGAACACGCTCACCAACTACCTGCACGTGGGTTTCGTCGTGGGTGCATTGGCGACGTTCTACCGCAACCTCCGCAAACGTACCGACCATTTTTCGAACAGCGAGCTGATCGACGTCCACTGGCTGAAAGAATTTCTCTGGATCGTGCTGTCGGTCATGCTCTTTTCCGTGGCCACATTTTACGGCCGGAAGTACCAGCTCGCCTACCTCGAGAGCATTTACCCGGCGCATTTCCTGCTGGTGGTGGTGCTGGTCTACTGGATCGCATTCAAGCTGCTTCACGAACAAACTGCCCTGACGCCCGTTCCTGCGCCGCCGCAGGCGCATCCCGCACAGGAGGCGGAACCCGCGATCAAGTATGCGAAAAGCAGCCTTACCGATGCGCTCAGCGACGACATCGCCCGACGAATCACAACCCTGATGCACTCCGAAAAACCTTACCTCGATAATAATCTAACGCTCGTAGAGCTGGCGGCGCGCCTGGATATCCCCCGGCATCAGCTTTCACAGGTAATAAATACGGCATTTGGCGTTAATTTTTTCGAATTTGTCAATCAGTACCGGTTACAGGAATTCAAAAGCCAGGCGCTTGATCCCTCCAACCAGCATTTATCGCTGCTGGGTATCGCGCTGGAATGCGGTTTCAACTCCAAGGCGACCTTCAACCAGGCATTCAAAAAGCTGGAAGGAACCACGCCGTCCGATTTCGTAAGGAAGAGCCGGGAAAGTGTATTGAAATAACCATCAGCGAGACGTCATGCAATCACAGCTCATTCTTCAAAACCTGGCCGATTCCATCCAGCTTGACCCAGTCGAAATAGATCTTTTCCTGTCGCTGTTGCAAGCGCAAAAACTCCGCAGAAGGGAATATCTCTTGCAGGCTGGCGAGGTGTGCAGGTACCAGTCCTTCGTAGTCTCCGGCTGTTTGAAGGTCTCTTACCTGGATCCCGCCGGTTCGGAGCACGTGGTGAAATTTGCGCCCGAAAACTGGTGGGCGGTCGACCTGGAAAGTTTTGCCCTCCAATCCGGCGCTTTTTATTCTATCCAGGCGGTTGAGGATACAGAGATACTGAAAATCAGCCGGACAAACATGGATCTGCTATTGGATCGTGTTCCCAGATTCGAGAAGTTCAACCGGCTTATGTACCAAACAGCGTACATCGCTTTGCAGCGCAGGCTTACCCAAAACCTCGCCAGCAAGGCCGACGAGCGTTACCAGCAATTTCAATTAAAATACCCCGGCCTGCAAAACCGGATCGCCCAGAAAGACATTGCCTCGTATCTCGGAGTTACTCCCGAATTCCTCAGTTCGATGCGCCGTCGTGAAATGCGTGTGCATTTTTAACACAACGCATTTCTTAATCTACCTTAAGAGTTTACGCTTTTTTCGGGCCTTGCTTTGTGAAACTAAATTCAACAATGAATGGATCAAAGCATTGCTTACACAAACACCGACTGGTCGGGCCTTTTGCTGCGCCTGACACTTGCACTGGTCATGTTCCCCCACGGCGCCCAAAAAATGCTGGGAATTTTCGGCGGATATGGATTCAAGGCAACGATGAGCTTCTTTACGGAATCCATGAAACTACCGTCGCCCATCGCATTCCTCGTAATTGTCATCGAGTTTGTCGGGCCAATAAGCCTTCTTCTCGGCTTAGGCACAAGGCTCTGGGCGACGGCACTCACGGTCGTCATGATCGGGGCCGTCTGGACGACGAGCGGCCAACACGGTTTCTTTATGAATTGGTATGGGAACCAGGCCGGGGAAGGTTTTGAATACCATTTGCTGGTCATTGGCCTCTGCCTGTCCCTGCTGATCTCGGGCGGCGGACAATATGTGCTCGACCGGCTATTCTGAACGAACGTCGTTCGCAGCGATTTGACCCAACGATTGGAGGATAGCAGCGAAAAATTGTCTGATATCCTCCACCAGCAAGTCGGGGACTTCCATAGCCGGAAAATGGCATCCGCTTTCGTAAAAAGACCACCTGTCCGGCTCGCCCAGAAAGGACGTCAATTTTTTCAGCAGGCTTTCGTCTTCTTTTTTACCAAAACAAGCCATCGCGGACGGCACCTTCGGAGGTGCCCACTGACTGGCTTCCTGTGCGCCGTCACCGCCCCAATCGAATGCCATGCTCATGTTTTCAGACAGGATGGCCGCGCTCGACGCACCCAACTGATTGAACCAGTATAAGGAAACATTGGTCAGCATGAGATCCAATCCAATGGCGTCTTCCGGAAGGTCTTTATCGCTGTCGGTCCATTCCTTATACTTTTCGACCATCCACGCAAGCTGCGCTACCGGGCTGTCCGACAAGGCAATGCCGATCGTGTCAGGTCTGGTCGCCTGAATGTCCAGGTAGGCCGTACCGTCTTTTTTATAGCGCTTCATGCGTTCGAGCCCCGTTTTTTCCGCGTCCGTGAACGCCGAATCATCCGCAGGGAACATGCCTAACCCGGCAACCGCAAAAAAGTCTGAATTGATGTGCGTTCCTATGAGGTTATACGCAGCCACACCCGACATGATCCCCGCGATGCCGGCACCCATATCGCCGCCATGCACCGCGAATTTCTCGTAACCGAGCCTGTTCATCAAAGTGGTGAACGTCTCCGCGATCTTGAACATATTATAACCCTTCGTTTTGACAGGTATCGAAAACCCAAAACCGGGAATCGAGGGAATAACGAGGTCGAATGCAATCTGACCGGGATCCTGCGGATTCGATAGCGGCTCGATGATCCGGGTAAAATCGGCGAAGGATCCCGGCCAGCCGTGGATGAGCATTAATGGAACGGCATTGGCCCTGGCAGACCTGATATGCAGATAGTGGATGTTCTGCCCTTCGATTTCGGTCATGAAATGCGGGTACCGGTTCAATTCCGCTTCCTGTTTCTCCCAGTTGAACTGGTGCTGCCAATAATCGGCAATCTGTTTCAGGTAATCGACCGGAACACCTTTTTCCCATCCGGTTTGAATAGCCGGGGCGGCCCAGCGGGCATTGGCGAGTCTTTGTTTGAGGTAATCGACTTCCTGTCCGGAAATCTGAATTTGGAATGGCTGCATGGTTTTCGAATTTTGAATGTGAAATTGATAACATGACAAAATTCGGCACCGCGCGTCCGGCAGACGATAACAATTGTTAATAAACGCTACGCCGGTTCCGGATCCGGCTCAACGACACGGAGGTAACACCCAGGAAAGAGGCGATGTAATGCTGCGACACCCTTTGCAATATTTGCGGATATTGTTCCAGCAGCTCGCGGTACCGCTCCTCGGGGCTGTTTTTAATCCTGGAAAGAAACAGTTTTTCGACGTATAGCAATCGCTGGTGCGTTTGCTCTTCCATCGCCTCGCGGATCAGCGGGGAGGCATCGATAATCTCGGAGTAGTCCTTTTTGGTAAGGGTATGAAGCACACAGGGTTCGAGGGTTTCGATCGCATACAGGCTTGGCTGGCTGTACCGGAAGCTTTCGGCCGAAGAAACACCCTCTCCTTCAAAGAAAAACTGGAAAGTAATGTCTTTGCCATCTTTATTGAACGAAAGCCTCAGGCAGCCCTTCTCGATAAAATAGACTTTTCTGGCAACCTCTCCCTCTTCGAGCAACACGGTTTTTGCCGGAATTTCCTCCCTCCTGAACAGGTGACCGAATTTAGCCCACTCAGCCTGAATGTTTTGCTCCATGAATTCCTGATTTTCCGGGTTAACGCTTGCCGGTCGCGTCCCCTATAAAGAGAATATCCCGATATCTGATTTCCGCGAGGGCATTCAGTTTCCACCTGACCAGCTGCTTTCGCCAGCCCGTCGCCTTGTCAAGCTCATTTCCATATTCGTCCATTACCCGTTTTTTGATCGCCTCGCGGAGACCACTCCGCTGAGCGGGACGCGGATTTACGAAAAAACCATTGTTATCGGGAAGCATATTGATCCGTATTTCGATTTACATTGTGTAAGATACGTTTTTACAAGTAATATTACAGCTTCCTCCCCTTTTATGGGATCGATAAACCGCATCTAGCTTCATGGACCAAAAGACAATACGAATCAAAGACATTGCACTTAAAGCTAAAGTATCCCCCGGCACGGTGGACCGCGTCATTCATAACCGGGGAAAAGTGGCGGAAAAAGTCAGGATCCGCATTCAGAAAATCATCGACGAAAGCAACTACGAACCCAACCTGATGGCGCGTGCGCTCGGTTCGAAAAAGCAGTACCGGTTTGCAGCCCTGATTCCGGACCATCAGATCGATTCGTATTGGCTGGCCCCCAAAACCGGCATTGAAAAAGCGGCCGGTGAACTGAAACAATTCGGCGTTTCGGTGCGTCAATTCATTTTCAATCCCTACGATGCGAAGGATTTTGTCAAAAAAGCGGAAGAGCTGACGGCCACACACCCTGAGGGTATATTTCTGTCGCCGATCTTTTACCACGAGGTACTCCCATTTCTCGCACAATGGCACGACAGCTCGGTCCCGTTTGTGCTCTTCAACACCGAGATATCCGACCACGGGCCATTGAGCTACATCGGGCAGGATTCGTACCAGAGCGGGAAGCTGGCTGGGAAACTCATGCATTATGGCCAATCGGAACCATGCTCGATCCTGATCGTGCACATCGACGAGAAAATTGACAATGCGGCCCACTTGCTCAAAAAAGAGGAAGGTTTGCGGGACTATTTCGGACAGCAGCGGGGCGGTTTCAGCATTACGACGATCGAACTCGACAGCTCCGATCCCGAAAGTTTCAATAATAGGCTCGGCGAAGCCGTGAACGGCATCGCCGACCTGCGGCATATTTTCGTGACGACTTCTAAAGCGCACCTGGTCGCCGCGGAGCTCGAACGGAGGCAATTGGGCGATATCCGCATTATCGGCTATGACCTGGTGCCTGCCAACCTGCATTACCTCGAAAAAGGCAGCATCGGTTTCCTGATCAACCAGAACCCGGAACGGCAGGGCTACCTGGGTATCCGGCAGCTGGCAGACTTCCTGGTGTTCCGCAAGGCAGTTGCCAAAACGAAGTTCCTGCCGCTGGACATCATCACGCTTGAAAACCTGCGATACTACCTCGAAGAGGACGTCATGAACACTGCAGAAAAGCTCGTCTGACCGGCCGACAGCATGAGCGACCGGGCCATTTGTAACCGATAATTGCAGTAACGTAGATCAGCAAAATTAAAATTTTACAAAAGTGTGTACGCACACACTTTTATTTGGTAGTTTCGTATTTATGAAACTGACCCTACCGCTTCTTTTCATCTACCTGGTCTCGTTCGGACCGGCCACTGCACAGGAACTTCCTTACGTTTCCGGCAGCAATTCATGGAATCCCGACTCCCTGGGAAACGTCCGTGCCGTGATCGACGTGAAGCAGAAAGGCGCCGCTGCCGCGAGGGCCAGGATCGACTGGCGCCGCCGCGACCGGCATACCGACAGTGAGGTGATTGTGGTAGACAGCTCGACCAATCGCCGGGTTTTGAATGTAAAAACGGACCATATCAGCCGCGAATCAGGTGAGGTCACTTTCGAACCGGAATCGGGCGCAGGTACCTATTATATTTATTATTTGCCTTACAAAGTCCAGGGGCGAACCAATTACCCAACAGCCAATTACCTGAAAAGGAGCAACACAGCCTCTGCGACGTGGTTAAGCAGCCTCAAAAATGCGATACTGGCGAAAGTCCGGCATATTGAAGCGGTCAATGGAATGAGCAGCTCCTACCCGATGGAAGTGATCGCAAAATCGGGTGAAATCAAAAAACTGCTGGCGGCAAATGCCTCCCGAAAATACCTCGTGTTTCCCGAAGACCGGATGCACCCGATCCGCATGACGGACGATCTGCCGCAGCGCTGGATCAAGAAAGGTGCCAACCGCGCATTCCACGACGAAGCGCAACCCGGTGAAAACTTTGCTTTTCAGCTTGGCGTATATCCAACATCGTTATCGCTGAATAATGTCCGTATTCGCTTTTCTGATTTAAAGCAGGGCAGCCTGGCCATTATTCCTGCCAAAGCATTCTCCTGCCTGAACACCGACGGTACCGGCTGGGATGCGCAACCGGTTAAAAAGCAGGTATCCGTCGCCAAAGGTAAAGTACAGGCGCTCTGGTGCCTGGCCGACATCCCCGCGAACATCCCTGCGGGCGCCTACACGGGCAAGGTTTACGTTACGGCCTCCAATGCCCCTGAAACGGCTATTGATATCACCCTGCAAATCGGTGGACCGGTGCTGGCCGACAAGGGGATCTGCGAGCCGCAAAAGCAAACCCGGCTGGCATGGCTGAATTCGACCATGGCGCAACAGAACGAGGTAATCAGCCCTTACCTGCCCTTGCAGCGGCAAGGCAATGCGGTTTCGCTTTTGGGCCGGAGGTTTACCGTCGGCGGCAATGGATTGCCCGAGCGCATTGAAACCTATTTTACACCGGAAATGACCGGCCTCTCCACCACGCCGAAAGATGTGTTGAAGGCGCCCTTCCGGTTTGTGGCTACGGCCAAAGGCGGAAGCATTGAAAAATGGACAGACGGGGGCGTACGCTTTACCGAACAAGCACCGGGAACGGTGGCCTGGGCGGCTTCGGGCAGGTCCGCACACCTGCGTATGGACGTAAAGGGGCACATTGAGTTTGACGGTTTTGTGGCCTATGATATCCAGGTGACGGCCCTGTCGGACACGGAACTGGACGACATTTACATGGATATTCCCATGAGTCCCGATGCCGCCCGTTACATGATGGGTCTCAACCTGAAAGGTGGCAAACGCCCCGCCTCCTACGACTGGAAATGGGAAGTGGCTACCAAAAACCAGGACGGCGCGTGGATTGGCGATGTCAATGCCGGGCTCAACTTCTCCCTGCGCGACGAGCATTACGTACGCCCGCTGAATACCAATTTCTACCTTCAAAAGCCCCTTCTGCTGCCCACTTCATGGGGTAACGCCAACAAAGGAGGCATCCGGATCTCGGAAACCGACGGCCAGGTATTGGTCCGGAATTACAGCGGCGCCCGAACCATGAAAAAAGGGGAAAGCCTGCATTATAATTTCACCCTGCTCATTACACCATTCCACGCGTTGGACACCGATGCCCAATGGAAAACACGGTTTTATCACCGTTACAACGACCCGGACTCGATCAGGGCGAAAGGTGCGACAATCGTCAATATCCACCACGCGACGCCCATTAACCCTTATATCAACTACCCTTTCATCGAACACAAGGCGATGAAGGCGTATATCGACAAGGCTCATCGGGATGGTTTGCAGGTGAAGATCTACAACACAGTGCGCGAGCTGTCCAACAGCGCGTACGAGCTATTTCCCCTGCGCAGCCTCGGGCATGAGATCTTCTCGCCGGGCAAAGGACTGGGTTATGCATGGTTGCAGGAGCATTTGGGCGACGATTACATTGCCGCCTGGTATGTCCCTGAAATCAAGGATGCCGCGGTGGTCAATTCGGGTATGAGCCGCTGGCATAACTACTATGTGGAAGGCATGAACTGGCTGACGCAAAACGTGGGGATCGACGGTATTTACCTCGACGACGTAGCTTTCGACCGCACCACCATGAAGCGCGTCAAGCGTGTGCTCACCCGCGACGGTCATCCTGGCTATATCGACCTGCATTCAGCCAACCAGTACAACAAAAACGACGGGTTCAACAACAGCGCGAACCTGTACATGGAGCATTTCCCCTACCTGAACCGCCTCTGGTTCGGAGAATATTTTGATTATGAACAAAATAACCCCGATTTCTTCATGACCGAAGTTTCCGGCATCCCCTTTGGCCTCATGGGCGAAATGCTCGAAAACGGCGGTAATCCGTGGAGAGGGCTCATTTACGGCATGACCAACCGTATGCCCTGGAAAGAAGGCAGCGACGCGCGCGCGATCTGGAAAGTGTGGGACGCGTTCGGGATGCAGGGAAGCAAAATGCTGGGCTACTGGACCGATGCCAACCCGGTTAAAACCGACCATGCGAAAGTGCTCACTACGAGCTATGTGCAGGATAAGCGGGCGCTTGTCTCTATCGCGAGCTGGGCAGAAGCCGACACCAGTTTTCACCTGAATATCGATTGGAAAAAGCTGGGCATCGACCCGCAGAAAGCTCAGATTACCGCGCCGGAGATTGTCAACTTCCAATCGGCCGCCAATTTCACTGCTGCACAGTCTATTCCGGTTACAAAAGGCCGCGGATGGTTACTGATTATATCGGAAAAACCGTAATCAGTAAAATGAAGTATTTCAGTTTCATTTTCCAGTAAAATTTTCTTTCAAATTGATAAAATGCAGGAATTTTAATTTTAGAGTGTGTGCGCACACATTTTGTTTTCTACATTTGTTTCAACTGATATTTCACTCTGAATGAGCGCGTTTGACAGGAGCTACCAACCGGTAGTCGTTCCCGTCCGGAAGAGCTTTTTATGTTAACCCCAAAAACCCAATTCCTATGAAGTTAAAGGCTATACTGAGTTTCATTTTCGTTGCCCTGCTGGCTGTCGGCAGCAGCTTCGGTCAATCCGGCGAGATCCGCGTGTCGGGTACGGTGACCGACGCCAAGGGGGCCGAAATACCCGGTGCCAACGTATCGCTGTCGGGCACTACCACGGGTGTGATTACAGACGCACAGGGCAAATTTGCCCTCGCCGTTCCCAATAGCCAGTCGGTGCTGCGCATTTCGTTTATCGGCTATAAAACCGCCGAGATTACCGTGGGCAACCAGACGGTCTTCAAGGTGACACTCGAAGAAGATTCCAAAACCCTCGATCAATTGGTGGTCGTAGGATATGGTACCCAGAAGAAAAAGGACCTGACCGGTGCGGTAAGCTCGATCGCCAGCGAAAGCCTCAACCTTGGCGGTGCCACTTCCAACGTGGCCCAGGCATTCCAGGGACGCGCGGCGGGTGTACAGGTGAGCCAGTCGAACTCGGCGCCCGGCGGTACCACCGTGGTGCGCATCCGGGGTGGTAACTCCATTTCATCCACCAACGAGCCTTTGTACGTGGTCGACGGCTTTCCTTCCGAAACGGGAAAGGACATTAACCCCAACGATATCGAAGACATCCAGATCCTGAAAGACGCTTCCGCAACCGCTATTTACGGTGCCCGTGGCGCCAACGGTGTTGTGATCATCACCACCAAAAGAGGAAAAGCAGGTAAGGCGCAGGTTGTTTTCGACAGCTATTACGGTGTGCAGAAAGTGAGCAGCAGCTACGAGAAAATGACCGGGTTGCAAGCGATGGAAATCACCAATGCAAAAAATGCCGAAAAGGGCCTGCCTGCATTGTACACGCCCAACGACCTGGCCAGCGGCATCAGCAACGACTGGTTCAAACTGGCTACCCGCAATGCGAGTGTACAGAGTTACAGCCTGACTGCCAGCGGTGGTAACGACGATACCCGCGTGGCATTATCACTCAATTATTTCAACCAGGACGGTGCATTGAAAAACACTGACTATGACCGTTATTCGGTACGCCTGAATGCCGACAAGCAGTTTGGCAAGCGCTTTAAAATGGGCGCCAACATTTATGGTGCGCATACCTTCTCGCGGTTCAAGAATTATGATGGGTCCATTGTTCCTTCCAACGTCATGTACGGTATCCTTTCGGCTTCGCCTGCGGTGCCAGCTTACAATGCGAACGGAAGTTTCGCCCGTTTCCAGGGCCGCGATAACCCGCTGGCCTGGCTGCTCGCTCCTACCAACGATAAATTCGGCAACAAACTTAATATCAATGCATTTGCCGAATACATGATCACCGACGAACTTACATTCAAGGTCAATGCCGGAACGGAATACAACGGTTTCAAAGAAGGTACTTACCTCCCCCGCGACCTCGTGGACGGCGAAAAAGTAAAAGGCCGTGCTACCGTGAACGACAATGCGGCTTACCGGAACCTGGTAGAAGCTTATTTTACCTACATCAAAAACTTCGGCGACCACTCGATCAATGCGGTAGCCGGTGTGTCGACCCAGGATGATAAGACCGAAGAGCATTACTCGGCTGTTCAGAATTTCAGCTCGGATGTGTTTTTGTATAACAACCTGGGGGCAGGAACGGAACGCGTAACCTCCACCAGCTCGAAAATCAATACCAAGATCGCTTCGGCCTACGGCAGGATCAACTACGGCTTCAAGGACAAGTACCTGGCCACATTCACTATTCGTCGCGACGGTTCGTCACGCTTCGGGGAAAACAACCGTTACGGATATTTTCCGTCGGGCTCATTGGCTTGGCGTATCGGGGATGAGGAGTTTGTGAAAACCCTTAACCTGTTCTCCGACCTGAAAGTACGTGCCAGCTATGGTGTTACCGGTAACGACCGCATCGGGGATTATGCCTACATGACGACCTTCTCACCCGTGAACGTGACCCTCGACGGCGATAATTCGTACGGCGGTGTGGCAGCGACCCGCTTGCCCAACCCTGACCTGAAATGGGAAAGTACCGCACAGCTTGACCTCGGTGTGGACATGGCGTTCCTCGGCGGCCGCATTTCGGCGACATTCGATTACTACCACAAAAAGACCAACGACCTGCTGATGAATATCCCTATCGGCGACTGGCAGGGTTTCAGCAGCCAGATCGTGAACGCGGGTGCCATCCAGAACAAGGGAGTTGAACTTTCGCTCAATACGCAGAACATTTCCAAAGGCAGTTTCCGCTGGAAAACCGCATTGAACATTGCCTATAACAAGCAAAAGATCCTCGACCTCGGCGGGCGTCCTTACATTATCACTACCACTGCCAACCCGTACGGAGGCCGTGCGGTGGATTTCACCAAGCTGGAACCGGGCCGTGAGCTCAGCAGCTTCTTCGGGTACCAGTATGCAGGCGTGATCAAAACCGGCGAAAGTTATGCGCCGCAGCCCAATGCACCCGCAGGAAGCCCTAAATATGTGGACGTGAACGGCGACAATGTGATCAATGCCAACGACCGTACCTTCCTCGGCCACGCCAACCCGCATTATACTTTCGGAATCGGCAACGAGTTCAGATACAAGAACTTTGATTTGAATATCTTCATGCAGGGCGCATTGGATTACAGTCTGTACAATGCCAATGCGCTGATCCTCGAATCGGGCTTCGGCACCTCGGCGCTGAACCGCTGGACGCCTAACAACCAGAATACCGATATCCCGCAAGATGGCTATGCTACTACTTCCTACGGCGGCTACATCAACTCCCGCTTCATCGAGGACGCCTCTTACCTGCGCTGCAAAATGATCACGCTGGGCTACGAGCTACCGTTCGGTCAGGCGAGCAGGGTGAAAGTGCGGCTGTACGGCACGGTGCAAAACCTGTTCACCATCACCGGCTATACCGGAACTGACCCTGAGGTGAACACGAAGGCGGCCAACAGCGGCAGCTCGGCCAGCAGCATCAACCTTGCGTCGGGTCTGGATTACACCGCATTCCCGTCGTACCGTTCCTATACCCTTGGCTTAAAAATCAATTTCTAATAGCATCAAAATGAAATACATCTCAATTCTGTCACTGATGATGTTGTTCGTGACGGTTTCCTGCGAAAGCCTGATCGAACCGAAAGTTTACAGCATTCTCACCGACGCCAATGCATTCCAGTCGAAAGACGACGCCATTGCCGCCGTGAATGCCGCCTATTCCCGACTGAAACAACCCAGCGGGAGCAACGACTCATGGATGTATTACGCGGGTTTCCAGGTAACGATCACCGACCTGACTACCGACGCCGGCCATGCCAAATCGGGCGGCGATGTGGGGCTTATGTCCGACGCCAACTGGGGACCGAGCAATACTTACCTCGCCTATGCATGGCAGCACCAGTACAAGCTGGTTTCGGACGTGAACAATGCATTGTATTATATTCCAAAAATCAAAGCGCTGACCGCCGAGGAGCAGGCACAGTTCGCGGGCGAGCTGAAATTCCTCCGTGCGCTGGGGTATTATGACCTTACCAATGCATTTGGCCCGGTACCTTTGATGACCGAAGATTCCGTTGCGAAAAACATCCAGAACCCGGATTACGAAGCCAAAACGCCGGTTACCCAGGTAGCGGACATCAATGCGAAGATCATCAGCGACCTGGAATATGCCGCGCAGAACCTGCCTTTGAACTACACCAGCAGCAAAATTTACAAAACCAACGACGTAGGCCGTGCTACCAAAGGCTCAGCACTCGCGTTGCTTTGCAAGCTTTATATGCGTGAAAAAAACTGGCAGAAGGTGGTGGAGATCAGCCAGCAGATCACCGATCTGAAACAATACCAGCTATACCCCTCCTACTCTGAACTGTTTGCGGAAAGCAATAAATGGTGCTCCGAAAACATTTTCAGCGCATTGTCCAACAACCTCGTGGATGCCACCGAAATGATGAACCACTTCGGGCCGATCAACCACAAGGACGTGACCGACCGCTGGCAGTATTTCGGTATTCCGTGGCGGTTCTGGAATACGTTCGAGAAAAATGACGAGCGTCGTGAAATGTTCTTCTACGATTACATCGGTACCGACGGCCTCCGTTATGTGCAGCCACCGGCCGGGGCCGTAAACCCACCCGCGGGCTATTATTACCTGCCCGACGTCGCTACGAAGAAATATGCCGATCCGAAAGGCTCGACGACCTACCTCGACGGCCACGTGTTCCCGATTATCCGTTATGCCGACATCCTGCTGAGCCGCGCCGAAGCACTGAACGAGCTCACCGGCCCGAATGCGGAAAGTATCCAGCTGATCAACCAGGTAAAGGCACGCTCGAAAGCCACATTGCTGGGCGCCGCAGGCACATTCACCAAGGAAACCCTGCGCGACGCGATCCTGCAAGAGCGCGGATGGGAGTTCTTCTTCGAATGCAAACGCCGCGAAGACCTGATCCGGATGGACAAATACCAGAGCGTGGTGAACACTTACCTGAGCGCCATCGGCAAAACCCCTCGTATCGATATTAACAAACACAGATATTTCCCGTACCCACAGGCACAGGTAGACATTAATCCTAACCTTTCGAATACCGGCAGATAACCGTCGGGCAAGCATGCAGACAGGCAGTACGCACTTTCGCGTATTGCCTTCTGCCATTTTCGGGGCCGGTTTTGAATTATATTTACCAATCCATTACATCCATTTCCTATGCAACGTATCCTCCTCGAATTCGTACTCCTGATCACCGGTCTGACGTTCGTTGGCTGCAACGGTACGGGCATCGAAACAATCAGCCTCAGCGCGCCTGGCAGGAACACGCTGAAAGTGAGGATAGATATAAAAACTACCGACCCGTGTGCGGTCCGCATCGAGTATTGGCAAAAGGCCGACTCGCTGCACAAGTTCACTACCTTGTCGTCGCCCGTCGGTACCGGCCATGCATTGGTACTGACCAACCTGCGGCCCAAAACGCAATACCTTTACCATATTATTTCTTCCGACGGCGGTAAGGAAACCACCAGCAAAGTTTATGACTTCCGCACGTCGGGCTATCCGATGTGGATCCAGGATTTTTTCCAGACCATTGCACCCGATTCGGCCATTGTGCCCGACGCATTCAAAAAAGGCTTTATTCTTTTCTCACGCCGCGAAACACCGGGGATCATTTTCCTCCTCGATCACAAAGGCGATATCCGCTGGTACCATCAGGTGAATGGGACCGGCTTTAAAACCACACACTTCACACGCAACAAAACTATCCTGTCCATTCTCGGGACAGAAGAATACCCTACCAGCTACGGCAACGAGATTCTGGAAGTATCCCTCACAGGTGACACACTGCTACACCTGAAAAAGGGCGAGAACGATTTCAAGGAAACGATCCACCACGAGATCATCCTCAACGACCGCAGCCAGGTCGTGACATTGAATGTGCAGACGCGCATCATGGACCTTAGTTCCGTGGGCGGCACCAAGCAGGATACGGTCAAAAGCGACGGCATTTTGGTACTCGACCGTAAGGGCAGAAAAGTATGGGGCTGGTCGGTATTCGACGCACTCGACCCGCTGAAAGACCCCAGGATCCTGCAAGAGAAAAAAGACTGGATGCATGCCAATAGCGTGAGCTTCGACCGCGACGGCAATTACCTGATGTCGTTTTACAACAACGGGCAAATCTGGAAGATCGATTCAAAAACCGGTAAAGTCCTCTGGAAATTCGGCCGGGGCGGTGATTTCAAAATGCCTGCCGACGGCGTTTTCGACCAGGGCCATGCCGTGCACCGCAATGCAGAAGGCGACTTGATGCTGTTCGACAACGGTACCAGCAAGGAAACGACCCGTACACTCACATTCAGCCTCGACGAATCAGCCAAAATATCCGTTTTGAAACACCATATTACATTACCGAAGGAGTTTTACACCGCACGCATGGGCAGCGCCTACCTCGTGGGCTCCGATGCCGTACTGCATTGCAGCTCGAAGACCAACAGCATCGTCCTCACCAACCTTGACGGACGTTTCCTGTGGGCGCTCAAAAGCAGGATCATGCCCTACCGCGCCGAATTTGTTCCACAAGAGCGGGTTGCCCCCTACCTCGTAAACTGACGTGCAATGCAACCGGTACCCGCCTATCTTTTCCTGACCTTTCTGAAAATCGGTGCTACGTCGTGGGGCGGCTTTATGTCGCTGATCTCGATGATCCAGAAAAGGGTCGTCGAAAAGGACCGTATGCTCGACAATGCAAAGGTTATGGAAGGGATTTCGCTCGCATCGGTGCTGCCGGGACCAATGGCCGTCAATGTGGTTTCCTACGTGGGTTACCAGCTCGGCGGGTGGAGGGGCGCATTCATCAGCGTCGCCGCGGTGGTCCTGCCTTCCTTCGTGTTAATGCTCGCCCTTTCGCATTTCTACTTTCAATATGGCGATGTACCGGCTATGAGCCATTTCTTTGCCGGAATATTGCCTGCCGTCGCTGCTATTATCGCCAGCGTGGCGATTAGCATGGGCCGTAAAAACATTTCGGATATTCCGCAGATGCTTATTGCGATCGTTTCGGCCATGGCTGTTTTTGTTTCAAAGTCCTATTTCTCAACGCTGGCCATTCTCCTGGCGAGTGCGGTAATGGGCTATTTGATTTATTTCAAAAAAACTGATTCCCCTGCCGTACCTGAGCCTGCGCGAGGAGACTTTAAAATATCCTATCCATTGGTTGCAGTCGCGGTCCTGCTCACCGTACTAATTGCCTGGCCGCAAAGCAACCCGCTTGCCGCATTGCACCGGACTATCCTGCTGACGTTCTCGGGCATGAGCCTTACCCAATTTGGCGGCGGTTACGTGATCATCCCCGCCATGCAGAAGGTCATCGTGGATGGCCATCACTGGCTTTCCGACCGTTCATTTGCCGACGCCATTGCGATGGGACAGGTTACGCCCGGGCCGATTTTTATCAGTGCAACATTCATCGGTTATAAACTCGCCGGCTTCTGGGGTGCATTGAACGCCACCATCGCCATTTTCACCCCCACGGCCATTCTAACCGTCATAACTGCCCGTTTTTTCAATAGGATCAACCAATCGGAAGTGGTCATTACGGTATTTAAAGGTTTGAGACCGGCTATTATCGGGATGATCATTTCGGCCGGCGTTTCCATTTTGTGGGGCGATGGCATCACCGTATTTTCTGCGGCCGTATTTGCAGCCGCGCTTGGCGCAACGATTTATTTCAAAACCGATCCGGCATTAGTAGTGCCGGCAGCCGGCATTCTTGGATTACTTATCTTGTAAGTTATGGCATTTACCCCAGTTCAAATCATCGGCACCCAGCGAAGCGGCTCCAATTTGCTGCGCCTTATGCTCAACCAGCTGCCCGAGGTATCGGCCCCGCATCCGCCGCATATCCTGGAAAGGCTCATGCCATTGCTGCCTGTCTACGGCGACCTGGCTGTCGAAAGCCAGTTCGACGAACTGATTGAAGACGTATGTACGCTGGTGGAAACTAACCCGGTGCCCTGGACGGGCGTTGTGCTCGGTCGCGCGGCTGTCCGGCAACGGTGCGAGGTACCTACCCTGCCCGAAATCGCCAAAGCGGTGTATGAACTGAAAGCACAGGCCGATGGCGCGCGTATCTGGACGTGTAAAAGCATGGCCAATATCCATTATGCCGCTGAACTCGAACAATACAGCACGCCGCCCCGCTACATCCACCTTTTCCGTGATGGCCGGGATGTAGCGCTTTCTTTCAAGAAGGCCATTGTAGGCGAAAAACACAGCTATCACCTGGCCCAGCAATGGAAGAGCGAGCAGGAGGCATCCATCGCATTGTATGAAAACCTCGGCCCTGGGCGCGTGCTCCGTGTGCGTTACGAGGATTTGCTGAAAGACCCGGAAACCGAACTCAAACGCATTTGTTCGTTCATCGGAGCTCAGTATTCGGAAATGGCATTGGCGTACCACGAGTCCGCCGAGTCGCGGGAAACCGCCAATTCAGGATTGATGTGGCAGAATGTGGTCAAACCTGTCCTGACCGACAACTACCGTAAGTTCCTGACCGGGCTTTCGGAAGCGGACATCCGCATTTTCGAGCGCGTAGCAGGCGATACCCTCGAAAAACTGGGTTACGAACTCGTTTATCAAAAAGACGGCACGCCATTTTCAACGGAGGAAATCGAGGATTTCTCGCAGATCAACCAGGAGTTGAAAAAAGAATTCAGGAGCAAACTGAGGCCGGAAGACCTTGAAAAAAGACGCCCGCAGGAACAACTCCTGAAAGCAATTGCCGGCCGGCTACCTCTTATTCCCCATTGTTAATGATGCAAATAGACATTCAAATACTACCCGCCATAGCACGTGAAGCCGGAAATGCGATTATGGGCATCTACAACGATCCGGCCCAAGCCGGCGAGGTCGAGCGCAAAGCTGACGACTCGCCGCTCACGCTTGCCGACAAGGCTTCGCACGAGGTGATCGTGGCCGCATTGGCCAGACATTTCCCCGGCATACCCGTTCTCTCTGAAGAAGGCCGCAACATTCCTTTCGAAGAAAGAAAAAACTGGCATACCTACTGGTGCGTAGACCCGCTCGACGGTACGAAGGAATTTGTGAAGCGAAATGGCGAGTTCACAGTCAACATCGCCCTCATACGCGACCGCAAGCCCGTAATGGGCGTCATACACGTGCCCGTAACGGGAGTGACCTACTACGCAGACCAGGCGGGCGGGGCCTGGAAAACCGACGCCGCGGGTAATGCTGTCAGGCTTCAGACGAGCCGTGCCGATGTCGGCTGGACAGCGGTAGGCAGCCGCTCACACGGGAGCCCGGAGGAAGCCGCGGTACTGGCCCGATACCCTGTCACGAATCAGATTTCGGTAGGGAGTTCCATCAAGTTCTGCATCATTGCAGAGGGCCTCGCGCACATATATTTCCGCCAGGGACCGACCATGGAATGGGACACCGCCGCCGGACAAGCCATTCTCGAATGCAGCGGAGGCAAAATGACCAATGCATTGGGCGAGCCGTTTTTGTACAACAAAGAATCACTTCTGAATGGCAGTTTTCTGTGCCTGTGCCAATGAAAACGCATCAAAAAGGAGTAGTAATTTGGCTGCTGGGGCACTCGGGCGCTGGTAAAAGCACCCTGGCACAAATGGTTGCCCGCCGCCTGGAGGCCGACGGTTACCGTACGCTCTCGCTCGACGGTGACGTGGTACGGGCCGGTATGAACAGCGACCTGGGCTTTTCCGATGCCGATCGCCTTGAAAATATCCGGCGCGTGGCGGAGCTTTGCAAAATACTGCTCGTAAAAGACCTCATAGTGATTTGTTCCTTCATTACGCCCATGCAATCGCACCGGGACCTGCTGCGGAAAACCCTCGGTGACCGTTACCTCGAAGTATACCTGGAATGCCCGATAGCCATTTGCGAGCAGCGCGACGTGAAAGGGCTCTACCGAAAGGCCCGCAACCATGAAATCGAAAACTTTACCGGCATCGGCTCCGGTTTCGAAGTGCCGACGCAGCCGGATCTCACGATACCAACGGCGCTATGGCAGGCCGACGATTGCGCCGAGGCGGTGTACCGGCTGACAATCGGTGCGATGCCAGGTTACGGCATTTGATTTTCCCACCCTCATACAACCATCCCCTAACGGACAAGGTACGGGCGGAAATAATCTATCGGGCCTGTATGTCGCTCCGTATGTGCACCACCTCTTTTACCACAGCGAAACCTATTTCGGCGAAGGGAAAAGCAAACGTCATCCGGGGCTCGGAGCCAGCGCTGGCTTCCAGCAGGTTATGTTTGGCAGTGCATTCATAGACATTTCTGCGGGGCTAAGCCGTAACCTATTGGAAATCAATAAGAATTCACGACGTTATCTGGGTTATTTCCGCATGGGCTTCGGGCTTGTATTATAGGTCAATGGACTTCGCTACCTGATCGCAGCGACATCGGGAGCGGCTGCAGGAAACTTCCCGAACACCCTCGAATCGTGGCCCGGCAGGATGTATTTCGGATCGCTTACCAGCGTTTTCATGCGCTTTATGGCGTCGACATAACCTTGCGGATCGGTTGTACCACCCGGTGAAGGAGGGGTCAGGTGGTCGAGGCTGTAATAGATCCAGATATTGTCCGAAGCGATCACGACCTTCTCCTTACCATTGCTGACCATCACATATTGCGAATCATAGGTGTGTTTCGAACCGGTAAAGACCGTCACGCCCGGAAGTATCTCCTGGTTATCCCCGGAGACGAGGCGCAGCCTTCCTGCCAAATTGAGGTCTATCACCATCCGGACGTCGCTTGGCGTAAACCCGCCCTTGCGCCCATCCTTTTGCCAGGCGGCACCGACGAAGCCATCAAAGTCGTCCTTTTGCATCCACAAAGTGGCATTCGGGAACAAGGCCACGCCGCCCAGGTGATCCCAATGCGGATGGGATAGGATAATGTCGCTGACCTCCCCGGGCTTCACGCCCATTTTCAACAATGCCGAATCGGGCCGGACATAGCCTGCTATTTTGAAAAACTCCTCTTCTTTTACCTTTTCAGGCATGAACCCGGCATCCACGAGGATGTTCCGCCCGTTCTTACCCTTCAATAGCCAAAACATGAAACTAATCGGAACCGGCACATCCTTCCCGCCGCCACTGGCCCATTCGGCTTCGTAAAACTGCTTGTCGGTCCCGGCGAATTTGATCGCAAATACTTCATAGGCATCGGCTTGCGCTTGTGCAAAAAAGGGAAAGCATAATAAGAATGCGGCTGTTGCGAAGACGGCAGATTTTAACGATCCAATAATTCGGTTCATGGCGGGATGATGTTAAAGAAAAAACGATGTGAGCGGCTGATCGAAACCAAGGCAGCAGCAAGCAGGTAATTTGCGCAAAAACCGTCAAAATTAAAAACCTGCGACAACGACCGGATAATAGATTCACGAAGCCGGTAAAGGTATAATCCGCTAACGTATAGCCTTTATCGATGTAATGCCCTTACCGGCAAAGCAAGGTTACCGATAATCGCACCCATTCTATCTAACCTATGAAAAAAACAGCTACTCTCGCGTGCCTCCTGGCATTGTTTACCCTCTCGTCTCATGCGCAAGTAATTTTTCAGGAAGACTTCGACGGCATTGGCGGACCAACCGCCGGTGGAGCCGGTACTTACACCTTTCCGACCGGATGGTTGTTACGCAACGTCGACAACCGCATCCCGACCGGTTCGGTGGCCTATGTGAATGAAGCCTGGGAACGGCGCGAGGATTTCTCCTTCAATGTCGCGGATTCGGCTGCGTTCAGTACGTCATGGTACGCCTCCGCAGGCGCTGCCGACGACTGGATGTGGACACCGCCCATCGCTATTCCGGCCGTTGACGGACTAATGCGCCTTTCCTGGAATGCCGTTGCCTATGACCCGACCTACCCCGACGGATATGAAGTCCGCGTCATGGCCGAACCGAATGTCCCCACCGGCGGCACCGGCGTGATGGGCAACCAGGTAAGTGCCTCTATCGTAGTCTTTTCGACTGCCGCCGAGAGCTCCGCCTGGACAAGACACGAGGTCAACCTTTCTGCATATGCCGGTCAGACGATCCGCGTCGCATTCAGGAATGTTTCAAACGACAAGTTTGTGCTTCTTATTGATGATGTAATGCTGGAAAGGGTGCTGGATTTTGACGCAGCCCTGATCAATCCCTCCAAAATAATATTCCCTAAAGTACCCGTCAGCCAGAACTTACCCCATTCATTCTTTGGCCGGATCAATAACCAGGGAGCCAATACGCTGAGCGGCGCTTATATCAAAGCGACTGTGTTCGACAGTGCCGATCAGGAAGTCTTCTCGACGCAAAGCGCTCCGGTCGATGTGCCGTTCCTGGCAACCAGTGACACGCTATGGGCTGCTGCTTCGTTTATCGCGGATGCGCCTGGGAAATATACCGTCCGTATCGAAACCGTGCTCCCCGGCGTTACAGATCAGCGGCCATCAAACGATGCATACATCGATTCAGTGGAAATTACCCAGACTGTATTTGCACGCGACAATGCGATAGTTAACGGCGTACTGGGAATTGGCAGCACTACGCCCGGTTATCTGGGAACCATTTATCCGATTCATTCCGTCACCGAACTTTCCTCGCTTTCGGCCTACCTCGTCGGCACCGTCCAACCGGGCAACACCATGAGCATCGGGGCCACTGTGATGAAGTTTCAAAACGGAACGCCGGGCACTGTGCTCTTCGACGCCCCAACACGCACCCTGACTAGCACGGATGCTTCAAAATGGCACAATTTCATGGTCAGCCCTACATTAAACCTACTCCCCGGCGACACCATATTCGTCAGCTTAAAAGAGATCGACAGCACATTGGCTATCGGCCTGGCATCGGGTATTTTCCTCCCGCGCACCAACTTCGTCGACTGGCCGACCAACCCGGTCCCGGGTTGGGGCGCTGTGGAGGCATATGGCCCGTCATTTGCGAAGCAATTCATGATCCGGGCTAATTTCGAATGCGTGACAGACCCTACCGCCACGTCCGTAGCTTCGGTCAACACCACCGTAACTTCTTTCCAGCCCAGCAGTGATACCCGGTACTATTATGCCGATAATTGCAGCGTGCTGGTCGCCAAAGTAACAGGCGGCGACGTCATCTCCGCCATTTCTGGCAACACGACCGCGCGAGTATGGATAGATGCGGCCCAGCCTGCCCATTTTGTTAAAAGGCATTACGAAATCACACCCGAAACGAATGCAGAAACGGCCACTGGCGACGTGACATTGTATTTTACGCAAGCGGAGTTCGAAACATTCAACGACGTCAATGCTCTTAAACTGCCCACCGGACCCAGTGACGCGGCCGGTATTGCCAACCTCAAAATCGAAAAACGCGGCGGTACCAGCGGTGACGGGACCGGTTTGCCCGATACTTACCCGGGTGCCGCTACCACCATCGACCCTGACGACGCCAACATCACCTGGAACCCCGACGCCGAACGGTGGGAAGTAACCTTTCCTGTCGCCGGTTTCAGCGGTTTCTTTGTGAAGACGCAAAGCGAGCCCTTACCGCTGCGATTGGTGCATTTCAATGGGAAGCGGGAGAAGGGCTTTAACCACCTTTCCTGGCAGACCGCGCAGGAAGAAAACGTGAGTCATTTTCAAATCGAGCGCAGTATAGACGCCAAGGCATTTGCTACGGTTCATTCCGTGCCAGCAAGGAACGGTGTCAGCCAGCAATACGGCTATTCGGATATCCACAACCATGACGGGAAGGTATATTATCGCCTGAAAATGGTAGATCAGGACAAAACCTTCGCATACAGCCGCATCATCGCGCTCGACGGACAGGGAACTACGCCGGTGACAGTTTTCCCCAATCCGGCGAAAACAACCTTAAAACTCCACGTTTCCGATCCTGATATTCTCGGAACTACCGCAGTTTTGATCGATATCAACGGCAGGATCCGAAAGCATTTCAGTATTACCGGACAAACCCAGGATATCAATGTGCAGCAATTGAGTACCGGTACTTATTGGATCCGGCTCGATGATGGGCGTTCGTTCCGATTTGTAAAAGAATAGGCGGATCATTTCGAAATAGTAAATTATTCAAAAAAATATATTGAAAACAGGCAACTGTCGGAGGCTTTAATTGGGTCTGTATATCCGAACCCAGTTATTCATCCTTAGGACATACTTCATGCAGCAAGCATTTCCGTTCCGTTCAGTCCCTGAAACCCTTCCGGTATCCGCCAAATCGTTCAAAAAAGGAACGACTAATTATTCGATAAAACATCTTTTCAATGAAAGCACTTTAAGCAAATGTCTGAGTTCGAACCGCAGGATAATGATAACTTCGATTATTATATTTGGCATTGTCCTGCTGTTCACTTATCCGCGATATCTTGAGTTAATGTTTGATCACAGCCTGGGAGTTAATTACGCTTATTTTTTTGATAAAGTATCGGATCCGCTATCAGCCGTCCGGACGGATCAGGAGACCCACGGCGCGAAGATAGATTTTAGATTTACCGTACCATTACTCGCTAGACTGCTTGGTGTAACGGCCAATTCGGATGGCCGGAGCGTTGTCATTATTTATTTAATCCAGTCGGCCTTGCTGGTTCCTTTCCTGTTTATGCTGATGAAGATATTGTTGAGAGGGTTATCTCCGGTGACTGTGTTACTATTAACCATGGGAAGCTCCACCATTTACCTTGCGAAGGCTTTCTTTTGGGATTATGACTTTTGGTTCGATGCCTATGCCTATTTCTTCCTGGCCCTTGGAATGTATCTTAAAAACCGCGCAGGGATCTTTCTCTCGTTAACATTGGCATGCTGGACAGACGAGCGGGCTGTTATTGCGCTGGCTTCCATCTACCTCTTTTACCTGCTTTCGGAGTCGGATTTCGAGCTGAATTCGTTCCGGCAACTAGGTAATAAGAAAGACTGGCTGCAAAAAACGTCTTCAATTGTGCTACTAGTTGGCATATTATACCTGATTATCAGAATATTACTTTCCACCCTATTTAACCTGCACACGCCAACCGGCGCCGGATCCGGCGTTGAACTGGCACTGGTCCCTTACCAGTTCAAGCATAGGCTTTCCGGAATTTTCCTGACCTTCGAGGGTTTTTGGATGTTATATCTCTTTGCCGTTGGTTTGTTGATAAAAAAGGGGAATACATTTTTATCTTTTTTAATACTGTCGATCATGGTCGGCCACATATTGGTCGCGTATGCTGTGTTCGACATATCACGAAGCCTGACTTATGCATTTCCGCTGATGATTATCTCAGCGTTTATCATCAGCAAGCACGAAGTCCGGAATGCAAAATATCTTTATATCGCAGCCACAGCGATTTGCGTCTTACTACCAACCCAATACGTGATATTTTATCCGCGCCAAATACCCTGGACAATTCTGAGCGTTGAGGAACTTAAACCGGTGATTAAATTACTACTTTTCTAACAGGATTATCTTCCATATCCCTTCTTATTCCTGGTGAAAATATTTTTTGTTCGCAACAATATTTTCTCCCATGAATTCATTGTAATGGAGGCAAACGACCCCATCCAGAGCAATGACTGTTAAAGTGGATAATGCCATTCAGAATCTTATTTAACCGGAGCGCTCATGCAAATCTTTAAGGTTTTTATAATATGCATTCTGATCATCCTTATTAATTCATGCAAGGAAGAAGAACCATATGTGTATAAATGCGAAGATGGCGCTGTACAATTCGAGTTATTGAATGACGACTTAAATCCCGGAGCCAGCTTGAAAGATCGTGGAAATTTCGATTTAGATTATGAGGTAATCCAGAACGAAGACGAATTATACCAAAAACTTTTCATTGTGTATTTAAAGAAAAAAATCGACTTCAAAACCAAAAGCCTGATCGTAATCAGTGTTAGAAATCATACGCGCGCCATTGTGATGGCTCAAAACGTAACGGCCAATTGTGCGCGTAACAGATTGACCGTTACGGCTGATCTCCGTTACGGATCGCTGCCGATAAGCAGCGTGGATTATGTTTTCGCCATAGTGCCCAAAATCCCATACAATACGGAGATTGCTTTTATTCCGAAATACATCAGATAGCCATCCTCAGGCGATGATCCCCTCCACCAGCTTGTCCGCCGCATCCGTCATATGGTAGCGCGGGCCTGATGCTTGAAAACCGGTTTAAATCAGCGGGACAGGAATATCGAAAGAATTTAATCACAATCGGTTACAACCAAATCCGTTCCAACTACATCTTTCCCAAGTATTCCCTGATTCACCTTAACAAACTCTCGTATGAAAATCTCAAAATCGGTATTACAGGCAGTTGCTGTTGCGGTTACGGTCACAGCGCTTGCCACTGCCTGCACAGACAATGCTGTTGGTCCAAACGGCGAAAAAACGACTAAAACCAAAACTGTGGACCCCTGTCCGGGCTGTGGAATGGGATGATGCCTGCTATCCATGTCTGAAATCTACTCATCGATCGCCTGCAATCTGGATACCCATATTTTGCAGGCGGCGTTGCCTTTGTTTGAACAGGAGAAAGTGGAGGCCATTGAGTGGTCTTTTGACACTCTTTACAGGTTTGACGAAATCCCCGCCTGGTTTACTGATCTGGTAAGCGAATTCAGCAGCCATAAACGGCTCATCGGGCACGGCGTATATTTTTCATTATTTTCCGGTAAATGGTCGCCAGGGCAGCAGGAATGGCTTAACAAGCTCAAAAAACTGTCCGGCGAGTTTAATTTCGATCACATTACCGAGCATTTCGGTTTCATGACCGGCGAGGATTTCCATAAAGGCGCGCCGATTGGCATTCCGCTTACTCCCCGGACGCTGGCGCTCGGAAGAGACCGTCTGCAAAGGATCCAGGACGCATGCCAATGTCCCGTAGGACTGGAAAACCTCGCTTTCTCGTATTCGATTGATGAAGTACGGAAGCATGGGATTTTTTTAGATCAGCTGGTAGAAAGTGTCAACGGCTTCATCATTCTCGACCTGCACAACCTTTACTGCCAGGTTCATAATTTCAACATTGATTTTGCCGAAATCTTAAAACTATACCCGCTCAACAAGGTGCGGGAAATCCACATTTCGGGCGGCAGCTGGGACGACACGCTCGCACCCACGCGCAAGCCCGTACGCCGGGACACGCATGACGAATCGGTACCCGAAACCGTGTTTGAATTCCTGTCCGAAACAATTCCCCAATGTCCTAATCTCAAATTTGTCGTACTCGAACAAATGGGCACCGCGCTCGGCACGCAGGCCAGTCAGGCGGCTTTCCAGTCCGATTTTCTTCGCATGGATAGCATTGTTAAATCGTTGGCACGAAAATCGCTGCCTACAACAGCACTTCCATTTGCACAACTAGCCGTAAATGCGGGCCCCGTGCCGCTGGAAGATCCCGAATTACACAAGCAACAAATGCAATTATCGCATATCCTTGAAACGGCTGGAAGTGTAAGTGAAGCCAACGCAATGCTGCGCTCCTCGGATCTGCATAACACGGCCTGGGAAGTCGAAAAGTGGGCCCCTTATATGCTGGAAACCGCCATGGCGATTGCACAAAAGTGGAAAAATGGCTTTGTTTGAGAACCGTATTTCAATCTTTAAGCAGGTATACCTATGAGCAGCAAGTTACTGAGAATGGACAACATCGGCATCGTGGTAGAATCCCTCGACAATGCCATCTCGTTTTTTACAGAATTGGGTATGATTCTCGAGGGCCGTGCCACTATTGAAGGCGAATGGTCCGGTCGGGTCACCGGCCTGGCCTCGCAACGCGTCGAGATCGCCATGATGGTCACCCCGGATGGTCACAGCCGCATCGAACTATCCAGATTTCTCGAGCCTCCCATCGAATCGGACCATCGGAATGCACCGGTGAATGCATTGGGCTACCTGCGGGCGATGTTCGCCGTGGAAGACATTGATGAAATGGTAAGCCGGCTTACCAGACACGGCGCCCAGCTCGTCGGGGAGGTGGTTCAATACCAGGATTCGTATCGGCTCTGCTATATCCGGGGAGCCGAAGGAATTCTGATAGGCCTGGCAGAAGAAATCGGGAAGAAAAGTTAGGCGGACTAGATTCCGGGTCAGTACTAAGAGCCGGAAAATTCGGAGAAGATCATCCTAACGGTTACCTTATCGGAAACGGCCTCAATTGTAAAACCGATATTCAGCAGTGCCGCGATATCCCTTACTAAAATCAGTCCGAGTCCATGGTTATCTCCCGCCAAGTGGGCGATGTACTGCCTCGGGGTACCCTGCCGGTCGGTTTGCGCACTGCCAGCAGGCAGTGCGGCGGCAACCGGATTTTGGATATACAGGTGCAGCTGACCATCCACAATCCCGCTGTATACGGCTATTTCCCCATCCCGGGTATTTTTGGTTGCATTGTCCAGCAGATTATGCAGGATTACCCCCAGCAAATGGGCATTGGTGTTGACCGTCAGGCTTTCATTCAGAGCAGTGCGCAATGTATTACCGGCCGAATCCAGAATTTGTTCAAACACACGGACCTTTTCACGCATCATAGCCGACAAGTTTACATGATCAGAATGTAAGGCTCCCCTGTGGATCTGACCTCGTGCAAATTCCAGCAGGTTTTGCATCAGCACGGCCGTATTGGCCAAACTGAGCTCCACTTGCTGATGATATTCGGCAGCTTGCTCCCATTGTTTGCTGTCGATCAGTTTGCCGGTATGCTTCGCGGCCGCAATGATGAATTGCAGCGGCGCCTGAACATCATGTGCTATCGATGCAACCACGCGGGTGAGCAGATACACCTGGTGGTCCAGTTCTTCCTGCGACTCACCCAGAAATGAAAGCGCCTCTTCCAGATCGGCCGTCCGTTCCGACACGAGCGCTTCCAACACGTCCTTCTGCCGCTCCGCGTCCACGGCCCGATCTCTCTCCCTTTTTAATGCTTCCGCCTGCCGTTCGCGCTCGGTTTCCAGTAAGAAAATAATAGGGACCATAATCAACCCCAGCAGGAGGCCACGCAAAGAAAGCCGAATGGTAATAATCCAGAGCGGAAGCTCGCGCATGGATTTGAGCGGGTAATCTTCGAACATGCGGAACGAGGCCAGAAAAAACAAATTGGAAATCACTGCACAAAAAAGCAGTGCAATCGCGATTTTCTGCCATTTGACTAAATTGAACCTATAATAGGTCTGGTAGCTGGCTAGCCAGGTGGCCATGCACATCAGCCAGATAACAATTTCCGATCCAACCAGGCTTACAAGGTTGGCTCCCTGGCCTTCGGCAAGTCGAACCGGCACGATCGACAAGGTCACTACCGTCGCCATCAACGCGCCGAGTTGCAGATTGTATTTTTTCATGTAGGACTTCATACCACCAAAAATCCCTGCAATATAGCCGTTACTTGCCCTAACCCCGGCAGTAAATCAGGCCCGTTGCGGAAAAATCATGAGGTATACCTATCCAGGCAGATTACCATCAATTCGTTTTCAACGACTTAACGGGCCAGAACAAACACCCACCCGCTGATCGGGATATGGTATGCGAAATCTTCCAGCCAGCTTTTCGTCGCCAGATAGGCTAGCGGCGAGGCAAGTACAACGGATATCAGCACCAGTTTCAAAGTCCTTGGAAAGCATAGCCACACCCGCCGCTGATACCTATATTTGAATAAAATCACATATATTTGAATATTCTAATATAACAAGATCAATGAACAGCCCGCTACATCTTTATAAAGCTGAGTTTTTCAAGACGCTGGGACATTCTGTCCGGCTCGCCATACTGGATGCGCTCCGGGACGGCCCGCTTTCGGTAACGGAATTGCAGGCCGTTATACAAGCCGACCAATCGATCCTCTCGCAGCATCTGGCCAAATTACGCGTCATGAAGTTTGTAAGCAGCCGCAGGGAAAAGACCACCATTTATTACGACGTTCCCGACCGGGAGATCTACCAGTTTCTGGACCTGGCCAGGAACATCTATATGCGCCAGCTGCGGCAGTCGGAGGAAATGCTGAAAGAACTTGCTTCCTAGGCGGGGTTATGGAAATGATCCACGAGCGTATGTAACGATAAGCCTGCATGTCATTCGGACACCGGCTCGCGGTAATTGAGAAAAAATTTTTTAACCACAATATGAATTTGAAACTTGAAAAAAGAAGCGGCAACGCTTGCGAACTATGTAAATCCGATCAACAGATCTCCGTTTACCAGATCCCGCCGGTTGGTTACCCCGACAACGAGATTGTCGTATGCAAGAATTGCCGTGCACAGATAGAAAGAGAGCAGGAGATGGATAGCGATTACTGGGGCTTCTTGTCCGAGACGATGTGGAGCGAGGTTCCGGCGGTGCAGGTCGTGGCGTGGCGCATGCTGAGCCGCCTCAAAAACGAAACCTGGGCGGCCGACAACCTGGATATGATGTACCTGGACGAGGATATGCTGGCATGGGCCCAGGCAAGTTCGGACCATGAGGGAGCCGCCGACCTGGCCGTTCACCGCGACAGCAACGGTAATGTCCTGAAAAACGGGGATACCGTCGTACTTACCCGCACATTAGATGTAAAGGGCAGCTCGCTCAACGCCAGAATGGGCACGGTAGTAAAGAATATCCGGGTTGTGGAAGACAATGCCGAGCAAATTGAAGGCAAAATAGACGGCCAGTTGATCGTGATCCTGACGAAGTACCTCCGAAAGCAAGCGTAACAGCCCTGTCAACCGCTATCCGAAAAATAAGATGATCCGAAAACTCAATCAGCTTTTCAACCAGCTCGACCGTCAAAAATACCCTTTTGTCGACGGGCTGTACTATCTCTTTATCCTCGTTTTCCTGTTGCTGCTCTTTCTGATTTTCTCCTGAATTCAGTCAGGCGGTAGACTTCCGGATTGGGTAGTCGTGGGGCTGACGGCATGTTGGCCCCACGACCTTGCAGATTTGGGCAGCCGGTATTTGAAAATATTCGGTCAAACCCCTCCTTTCAAATCCGCACCTTATTGACAAGTTTGCTGAAATTCGTCGCGTCGATCCCCAGGTAGCAGGCCAGGTATTTGTGCGGCACCAGTTGCAGGATATGCGGGCTGCGTTTGAGCAGGTTCCTGAATTTATCCTCGGAAGAAAAGCGTTGAACTTCCACTAGCCGTTCCATAATGCCCGAAAATATGCGTGTAATACATACGTGCATCATCTGCTGAATGGCCGGATACTGTTGTGCGAGTTCCCTGAACTCGGTATAGGGTACCCGAATGAAACCGGAAGGTGTAAGTGCTTCGTAATAATAACGCGATGGAAGTTCCATCAGCCCCGAATCCATAATCCCTCCAAACGCCGACGTGTAGGTAAAAACCAGAGTTGCCTCACGGTTCTGATCATCCAGATAATAGATGCGCTGCACGCCTTCCGTCACGAAATAGAGATACCGTTCCGTTTCGCCGGCAACTGTCAGAATTTCCTTACGCCCCACCGAGAAGGGCTTCCATGCACGGGAGAATGCCTCCCATTCAGCCGCGTCAAGCGGGTGAATGGCTTGTACGAACGATTTGAGCAGTTTTAGCGATTCTTCCATTGGACTACTAAAATAGGAAACTTTGGGCGCTATAACCAGTTCGCCCGAGCGTCTTCTTGCACATTACAATCTCCCACCCGGGCAGTTTGCACCGGATTTCGCCCTTTACCGTGAGAACCGACCACAAGAACTGCACATTTTTTGTAAATCAGGCGGCGTACATTTGTGATGTAAATATTTGAAAAATGACCAGCGAAGTCCTGTTATATATCAATAGCCATTTAGACAGCAAAATTACCCTGGAGACGCTGGCCGACGTGACCGGTTACTCGCCTTTCCATATTCACAAAAAACTGAGTGCCGAACTGGGTACCAGCCTTGGCAAATATATTCAGGAGCAGCGCTTGCATACCGCCGCCTACTTCCTGGCTTTAACACAGCTCCCGGTCCATGAGATTAAGTACCTGATCGGCTTCGAAGATGATAGTTCTTTCGGGAGGGCATTTAAAAAGCTATACGAAGTGTCGCCTCTGCAATACCGGAAATCGAAACAGCATCAGCAGGCTTTTCCCGTGCAAACGTTCAAATATATATCCGCGAAAGGCGTCATTAACAGCGAGTCACCCAAGACAGCACGCGTTTTCGCATCGCGGGGCGACTATTTCTCGGAAGGCATATTCAGCATATGGAAAGACGTTGCAGAATACATCCGGTCGATCGGCAAATCGCCCGGGGATTTTCACCATTACGCCATCCTGCATGAGTGCCCGCACCTGACGGGCAGCAGGGACTCGCGCTATGATGCCGCCATCGTTCCTATCGGCTTTGAGCTCCCGGAGGATCCTTTCCTCGAAGTAAGGATACTGGATGGCCGGTATGTCAGATATGATTTTTGTTGCCAGATACGGGACTATGAAACCGTAAGCTCCGAAGTGAACAATGCGCTGGCCCGGCAAACGAATATACAGCACCGTCATGGTGTGTCGTATTTCAAATTCGACGCCATGCCTGACTATCAGAACCCCGATAACCTGTTTATCAACTGGTATTTACCCATCGAATAAATAATCAATATATACATGAAAAATAGAATAGTAGTATCCCTGCATTGCCTGGGGATAGCAGGACTTGTTTTTGCATTCGGAGACCTTCTGATTGAGCAGGAGAACGTCATTTTTAAAGCTAATGCAGCGCCCGCAGCGTTTGCCGAACTGACCACTTCCACCGCGTATCTGTGGTGGGCCGGGCGGGGATTTCTGGGGGTATTCCTGGAAATGATCGGGACCGTCGGGCTGTACCTGTACCTGCAAAAATCGAAGGCTGAAAAGTGGGCATTTGCAGGATTGCTCCTTACACTCACGCATCAGATGCTGGGGATAGGCGTGTTTGCCGTGGCCTACTTTCTGTTTCCTGCGGCAGGGCATTTATTTCTGGCCGGGGTTCCTAATGCGATTTCCTACGCTGCCATGGACGGTGCATTGGCCGGCCTTTTCGGGATTTCGCTGATTTGTACCATGGCGGGCCTGTTCTGTATGGCACTCGCCATTCAAAAGAGCGGCAGATTACCGAAATGGACGGGATGGATGGCATTGCTAGGCTTTGCGCTCATTCCGGTGCCCGGTGTGGTGATTCAGTTCCTGGCCAACACCATATGGGGCGCTGCTTACTTCCGGATGGCGGTGCACGTGAGCAAAACGACGGACGTGCAGGAGGAGGCGTTGGTCAGCATTTGAAAATCTTGGTTTTTACCAAATACTTCTAAAATCCCGCGCTGCAAATTTGCAGGGTCAGGCGGAGTTCTCCTGGCCCTGTTTTAATTCTAAATATCCATTAGCCATGAAATTTACTTGCGTGACCGTTTTCGCGGTTGTATGGACGGTTTATGCCTATACCAAAGGTCCCGAAGCGCCTAAACAGATGATCCGGAACTTGTGCGAGCCGGCGCGCCTCAGTACAGCATCATCAGCGAATACGCACCTTCATCGCAACTTCCCTGCGAAACGGCCCTCCATTTTCGCCGGGTATAAAAACGAATAGCGGCCTCATTGGCTGCAACGCATTTTAGCTGTGCCGGACGACCTATATTACCAAGACAGGCATTGAGCAAGCGAGTACCAATACCGGCCCCGTGAAATGCCGGATCCACAAAAAGACAATGGATGAAGTTATCCGGCGCCCACCAGGAAATAAAGCCTATCGCGATCCGCCCGTGAAGAGCGACCAGTATCTGCTCCCCTTCCACAGCATTGTCAAAATCCTCAGATCGATAGGCATCGGCTGGCATCCACGGAAATGCGTACCGACGCCCTTCCAGGTAAATCCGACGTAATGCATCGGCGAAATCGGGGGTGTAGGCCACTATTTCATACAGACCTGAATCTACCATTTCTATTCGATTTGCAAGCGACGGATCGCTCACTGTATTAATTGAGGACTAATTTACGGGTGACAGGACTTGCGCCTTTTATCATCACCGAAACTACATAAATTCCCGGAGATAAATTCCCAACACTGACCGGATGCGCCGGCACGCTTTCTGAACTGTACACGGCCAATCCCCGGGCATTATGGATGAGGACACGTTCCACCCGTTCGCCTGCGTTGGTCTCAATCCGTACAAATTCAGATGCGGGGTTCGGGTAGACACTTACTGTCAACGGATTGCGGCCCTCGACACTGATCGACTTACTGTACGCAAACGTTTCGTCGAGGTCGATCATTTTCAGCCGGTAAATGTTGGGGCCATCCTGCGGCCGAAAGTCTAAAAATTCATAGTGCGTGATAGTGCCTTTCGTTTCTCCGCTTGCATTGACAGTGCCGATATGCCCCCAATTTTTGCCGTCAGTACTTCGCTGGATTTCGAAGCGCGCACTCCCAGTTTCCTCCAAGGTGGCCCAAGCCAGTTCCACCTTCCCCTCCCCGCTTCTCCTCCCAGTAAATGCCATCAGCTTCACCGGCAATGCCACATCGCTCAGAACCGGCTGAATAATCCCGGCCGTGTTGACCATGGCCGGGCTCTGGCCTGTCACTGTAAACAAATCGCCCAGGCTGTACTCGAAATAATAATTCCCGATTTGTCCCTGATGCCCTCCTGCCGTAGTGAGGGCCGACTGATTAATTATCTGGGCACGGACAGCGACTCCCATCGCGATGAATGCGATTGTTAGAATTGATTTCATGGTTGAGGTGATTGGTTGAATGATAGTGGCCTAATGTAGAATTTGAATAATGCAGTTGCTAGGGGTAACGTACTTCCACTATGCCCTTTCCCAAATCGGAATTATTCCAATGCGCCGCGTTTGGAGAAAATCCTACTATACCAATCTCATATGTACCTCCCGCTTCAAAAGCAGTGTCATAATTGCCGGTCAATGTTACTGGCATGCGCGTGTTGATGGCAGTGCTTAAAGCTTGCATTCGCTCTGCAGCAACAAACTCAGCTACTGGCTGTCCGGCTTGTCGATAGCCGAGATTAAGGTTTAGCAGCGATGCCCCTCCCGGTGCTGTTGAGCCAAGAGCCTTTGTAAAAAACAGCGTTAAATTCGGATTATTTTGATCAAATGTCACGGTAACTGTCGGTCCAATGAAGTTCAAGTTTGCACTCGGGCTATTTCCCAGGCCACTGTTCCGGTATATTTTGACTTTCGGTTTGGCCCGCCACGACCCGTCCTTATACTCAAGTAGATCTCCGTTCTTTGGGTTCGCTACTCCATCCAGACTTTTCGCGCTCAGCGAATGCGGTACGCTCTGCATCTGCTGTGTTCCCATATCTACAAATGCTGCCCCATTCGCAGGATCGATCTCCGTTTGCAGGAACCTGGGTGATGACCAGTTGATCGCATTGAAATCGCCAGTCCTCGCGCCAGAGCCATCGTTAATGGAGATGCTGTACAGACCGAATGCATTGGTAGTGACACTCTTGGTTTCACTATACAAGCTGTTGCCATTGCTGAGCGCGTCTTTAATGCTCAACCGGACGGCAATCGTTACGCCCGCGAGCGGGGCGCCCTGCGCGTTGCGCGCGATGCCCTGGTAATAGAGCGTTGTCGTATTTTGTGCGAACAGCGCCGGGACTAATACAATGTATATAATTGTCGTTAATATTGATTTCATCGGAAAAATATCAGTTTAGTAACTTACTTCAACATAACCCTTACAATATCCGTTGTCATTCCACGAGTAGAAGTTTGGAGATACGCCCACTATGCCAACATCATAAGTTTCCCCGGCTTTGAAATTTGTCTGGTATGTCCCCGAAAGCGTGATGGGAATTCTTGTCCCGGCAGGAACCTTGACACTCGTAATACGCCCGATCCCATTCTGATCCGGCGCATCAAATTCTGTTACCGGGCCACCCACCTTCTGGTATCCGAGATTGAGATTTAATCCATAACCACCACCAAGTAAATTGGAACCGAAAGCCTTGGTCAGACTAATTGTTATAATAGGATTATCCCTCTCGACCGTGATTGTCGCCCTAAGTCCAATGAAATTGAGCGAACCGCTGGGGTTCCATCCAAGTCCTCCGGCGACATGATAACGTTTTGTTTTTGGCTTAGTGAGCCAAGCACCGTTTTGATACTCCAGCAAATCTCCCTCCTGCGGGTTCGCCACCCCATCCAGGTTTTTCGCGCTCAATGCATGCGGCACGCTCTGCATTTGCTGGGTCCCCATATCCGCAAACGCGGTCCCATTCGCCAGATCGATTTCTGTTTGCAAATACCTTGGGATCGACCAATTGATAGCATTAAAATCACCGGTTCTCACACCGGTACCGTCATTGATCGAAATGCTGTACACACCAAATGCATTGGTAGCGACACTCTTCGTTTCACTATACAAGGTGTTCCCATTATTGAGTGCATCTTTAATGTTCAGCCGTACCGCAATCGTTACGCCCGCAAGCGGTGCACCTTGGGTGTTGCGTGCGATGCCTTGGTAATGGAGCGTCGTATTGGACTGACCATACAAGGTCAAGCAATAGAATAACACAGCCACAATAAGACTCATTTGTTTCATAGATAAATTATCGATTTTAGTAATTCACTTCCACGTACCCGCCGCCGCGACCGTTGTCGTTCCAGGAGCTCGGATTTGTGCTGGATGCTAAAAGGCCGACCGTGTAAGTTTCCCCGGCTTTAAAATCCGTTTGATATGTCCCGGCAAGGGTAAAAAGGTTTCTGTTACCCGGAGATACACGCAAGCCCGTAACTTCGTCGTTCGAGTCGAAAACTTGAATGGTACCGCCGGCTTTCTGATATCCAAGATTGATCGACAGCGCCAGTCCGCCGGTTCCCAGAATAGATCCAAAAGCTTTTGACATGACCAGTGAGATTGTTGGATTGTCTCTTTCAATAGTAATTGTCAAGGTAGGGCTTACGAAATTCGGATTCGATAACACCCCAAAACCCCAGCCTCCCACATTATATCGTTTCGTTTTCGGCTTACTTACCCATAACCCGTCCTTGTATTCCAGCAAGTCTCCGTTCTGCGGGTTCACAACACCATCCAGATTTTTCGCGCTCAGCGAATGCGGTACGCTCTGCATCTGCTGTGTTCCCATATCTACAAATGCCGCCCCATTCGCAGGATCGATCTCCGTTTGCAGGAACCTGGGTGATGACCAGTCGATCGCATTAAAGTCTCCGTTTTTAATACCTGATCCATCATTAATCGCGATGCTGTACAAACCGAATGCATTTGTGGTAACACTTTTCGTTTCGCTGTACAATATGTTGCCATTGCTTGCAGCGTCCTTGATGCTTAGACGGACGGCAATCGTTACGCCCGCAAGCGGCGCCCCCTCCGCATTACGCGCGACGCCCTGGTAGTGAAGCCCACCCAGCGTCTGGGCCAGTAACGGCCCGAACATAACCAGATAAAGGCATAGTAGAAATGTTGATTTCATAAAAAGTAGTCCTTAGTAACGTATTTCAATCCGCCCCTGACAAAATCCACTGTCATTCCAGCTGTTAGGATAGCTGCTTTTGCCGATCAGTCCGATTTGATAAGTTTCACCTGCTTTAAAATCGGTTTGGTATGTTCCCGAAGATATAATAGGAACTCTTGTTCCGCTGGGTACACGGAGATTATTCATACGATGATTCTCATCAAACTCCGTTAATGTCCCACCCACTTTCTGGTACGCTACATTAACACTCAATCCTACTCCCCCGCCTGCCACTGTCGAACCCATCGCTTTCAAAATTTCGATCGATACGACAGGGTTGTCCCGCTGAATCGTGATTGTTACGGGTGGACTCATAAACTGGTAATTTACCGTTGGATTCGAGCCCAAGCCCGATACGTTGTACAGCTGCACCTTAGGCTTCGTCTTCCAGCTTCCGCCGGTGTATTCCATCACATCCCCCTCCTGCGGATTCTCTACCCCATTCAAATTTGCCGCCCTCCCCGCTTGCAATGCAAACGGCACACTTTGCATCTGCATCGTACCCGTTTCGACAAATGTTGTTCCGTTCGCGGGATCGATTTCCGTTTGCAGATATTTGGGTCCGGTTTGCCAGTGGATTGTATTGAAATCCCCCGTTCGGATGCCGCCCCCATCGTTAATCGACACCGAATAAAGACCAAAGGCGTTGGTTGTGATGCTTTTTCGTTCGCTGTACAAGGTCGTCCCGCCGTCAGGCGCGTCTTTGATGCTCAGCCTGATGGCGATGGTCGTGCCCGCGAGCGGGACGCCCTGCGCGTTGCGGGCGATGCCCTGGTAATGTAAAACTTGCGGTGCCTGGCCGTACACACGCAAGGCCAGGCATATCGCCGCAAGCAGAAACCCAATGTTTTTCATGATCTTCTGTTGAAGGGGTATTGCTATTCGTTCCACGCGATCTTCTTGCAGTCGCCGGCGGTGATCTTTGTCGGTGCTTCCGACCAACTCCCAACCACCTTCCCGTCTTTATACTGCTTCGCGCCGATCATGTGGGTGCCGGCCGGCAGCGCAATGTTGCTGACCGACTTTGAGGCCGGTGTCCCGCATGCCGGTTTCAGGAATGACGTCCCGCTCAGCAATGCCTTGACTTCACCGCTGACGGTAATATCTATACGATCAAACTTCGTAGAGCTGATGGTCGTATAGGAAACCAAAGATCCCATCGGTTCCGGGGCCGCTTTTTCCTCGTCGTCTTTACAGGAAATCAATAGGGCTGCCGCCATTACAAATAGTTTTGCACCGAAGATTGTGTGTTTGAATGTTTTCATGACTTTTTAAATTTTTATTTTTGATGGTTCAAAACTAGTCCGGGATACAGCGGCGGGCGAAGTTTTATTTGCCGAAGCGTGGCATTTTACGCTTGATAAGTGCCAAACGCGGAGGGAACCGTTCAATAGGAGTGCGGGGCGTAGGCTGGGCGACCGGAAAGCACTTTGCACCCTGTTTCGGCAAAACGGTTAAACCCGGATTTGCCACATTTCACCCGAAGTTTGCCCCCACTGCTTAACAATTAGTTGGCCTTTCAGGCATTTCACCAAACTTTTGGTTAAAAATACAACGGGTGGAATGCCTGGAACCCACTCATGAACAAATCAGCATAGTAGAGTCGCTAATTTTTGACCCGAACTAAACCTTTCAAAGAATGCCCTGGCCTCTGAAACTGCTTTTTTTTGCATTATTAACCCTTCCCGGATGGCTGCATGCGCAGCTGCCGGATTATAATGTACAAATGCTGAATGAAGGTAGCGGTATCAGTTTGTCGAACGTCCACAAGCTGGTGAAAGACAAAAAGGGTTTCCTATGGATATTGTCACGGCGCGTAGTACAGCGGTTCGATGGCCGCAATACGGTTCGTTTCGATGCCTCCGGGGAGGATTTCCTCGATATTGTGGTGGATCAAAACGGGCAAATATGGGTGAGCAGCCACAACGGACTGAGCACCTATATCGATGACCAGCAGGGATTTCAGCCGGTAAAGATTGCGGGGCCGCAGAAATCCAAATTCAACCTGCTGGATGTGACGCCGGATAACCAGGTATGGGCATTAAGCGGCAATGGATTATATCGTTACGACCGTCGCCGCCACGCTTTTGTGCGGCATCCCATTCCAGGGCTTACCAACAGGGTTTTCTACCGGCGGATATTCAAACGGGCAGGCGATGAGTTTTTGATCGGAGATACGCACGAACTGATAGCCTATAACTACAAAACCGGGCGTGTCCGCAGGACCGGTTTCAACTCCGCGGCGGTCATCGCGCCGTTGTCCGGGGATATTGTCTGGGCCACCAATGCGGATCTGGAAATTTTCGAACTGGATTTCCGCTCGGGCACTGTTTCCAAGGTTCCTCCCACGCGTTTCGCACCGTCCGCAGCCTATTTAACGATCAATTCCGTACTATCACTGGATCAGGACCAGGCGCTTGTTACGACCAGCAAAGGCTGCTACCTCTACGACCGAAAGGCATTGCGCGGCAAAAAAGCAATCTTTTACCATCAGGGCCGCGAGTTGAGCAACAATGAAATCATTACCAGCTACCGCGACGACGAAGGCACGCTGTGGCTCGTCTCGAAGCAAGGCATTCTGTTTTTTAAACCGAACCAGCATACCATTACCTGGCTGCGCAGTTTCCGCAGCCTGCTCAACGAGGAGAATAACAACATCCGCGCCATTACCGGCGATCGCGCGGGCCGCATATGGATGGCAACCACAGAAGGCATAGCCTGCCTTGATCCGGCGACCGGGGATTTCAAAATCACCATGCCATCTGCCGCCAATGCCCCTTACTTTCGCTTCCCGACCATCCACGCACTGAATTTCGACGGCCAACGCCTTGTGCTGGGCCCTGGCTCCGGCGGGCCGCTGTTTATGGACCCGATTACCGGCAAGTTTCAAAAACCGCGCTACCCGGCCGGCAAAGCGGGAGAATTACTGCGGGCAAAGGTCGAGCGGGATTACATCTACGGTATCCAAACTGTCGGCGACGGCGACCAGCTGATTCTTGCCGATGCCTCGTGTTACCTCATTAACCGGGATACTGACGTGATTAGCGAGCTCTCTTTTGCCGGCTCGAACCAAATCCTGCAAACCGCGCGCACCGATCGCACAGGCCACATCTGGATCGGCACTTTCAAAGGGCTGTTATACCTTAACAGCCGTTTTGAAACGGTTTGGAGCGATAGCACCTTTTATCCCGGCAAGCTCGTTACGTCCATTCTTCCCCGCAACGACTCCACCGTGTGGGCCGGCAGCGTCGGGCTTTTCGAGGTGACACGCACGCGTACCGGACTCAGAAAAAAATTGATTATTCCGGAACTGAAAAGAGCGCAGATCACCAATCTCTACGCCGATCGCAGCGGAAAGGTGTGGATCGCTGCGGATGAGGGTTTGTACCGTTTCTCCGCGGAAGACAACAAGCTGGAATGGTTCGATCTGTGGGACAATGTGCAGAACAGACAGCTGAACCCGGGAAGTATTTATGAAGACGACTCCGGGCGCGTCTACTGGGGCGGCCACAACGGCGTCAACTTTTTTGATCCCCTGCAAATTGCGCTGTCACAGCAAAAGCTTCGCGTGTATGTGACGAGCGTAACCGTCAACCATAGCGACACCCTCTTCAAACCACGGCATTACAATGCAGCCCTCATGGCTGAACCCGGCAAGCTGCGGCTCGACTGGAATGAGAATTCGGTAGAAATAAGCTTTACAGCCGCTTACTACCAAAACCCTCAAAAGGTGCATTACCGCTACAAGCTGACCGGCTTGCACACCGGATGGGTACCCAATGGGCATAACAACGTAGTCAGGTTTTCGTCGCTCGCACCCGGCTCGTACATCTTCAAAGCTGCGGCAAGCCTGGACGGGACCACCTGGCAGGAAAGCACGGAGGAGCTTACGTTCGTGATCAACCCGCCGTTTTGGGAGCGCACCTGGTTCATAATCGCCGCGCTTGCATTTGTTTCCGGCCTGATTTATTATTTTCTCAAAAAACGCATAGAAATCGTCAAACACCGTCAGGCGCGGATTTATGCTTTGCAGGACAAGGCCACCAAGCTCGAAAGGGAAAAGACCCTGGTCATGTTCGAAAGCCTTAAACAACAACTCAACCCCCATTTCCTGTTCAACTCGCTGGCATCGCTCGACAGCCTCATCTGGGATGATGCAACCAAAGCCAGCAGGTTTCTCGAAGGCCTCAGCTGGACTTACCGGTACATTCTCAAAAACCAGAATAACGAGCTTGTGCCGCTTTACGAAGAGCTGGAATTTGCAGCGGAATATGTGAAGATCCAGCAGACCCGTTTTCGGGATGGCCTGGATGTGGACGTAGCCGTCGCCAGCCCGTGGACGCACATGCTGATAGCCCCGGTCACGATCCAGAACCTGATCGAGAATGCGATTAAACACAACGCAATGTCGGCCGACGCTCCCCTGTACATAAATGTCTATACGGAAGCCGGATATATTGTGGTACAGAACAACCTTCAAAAGAAACGGTTTGTCGAAACCAGCAACCGCCAGGGGCTCAAAAACCTTCATTCGCTTTATTCTTATCTTACGCCTTTGCCCGTAATGGTATCCGAATCGGCCGGCTTATTTACGGTTAAGGTGCCACTCATCAGCGGTAATAACATCACACATTCCACTGAAACCGATATTTCTAATGAAAGCAATCATCATTGAGGACGAAACGCTCGTAGCCCGCCAGCTTGAAAGGAAGATCGGGCAACTTGCGCCCGACATCGAAGTGACGGCCATTTTGCCCAGCCTTAAAACTGCCCGGAAATGGTTCCTCGAAAACGCCGAGCCCGATCTGATGTTTATGGATATCCAGCTCAGCGACGGCATCAGTCTCGATGTTTTCGACTTTTACGAACTGAAATGCCCGGTCATCTTCACTACCGCTTACAGCGAATATGCCATCCGCGCTTTCAAAGTGAACGGCATCGACTATTTGCTCAAACCGGTTCTCGAACGAGACCTCAAAAGGGCGCTCGACAAGTTCCGGGAGAAGAGTACAGCCACACCTGAACTTTCAGCAAAAGTGAACCAGCTAATGCAAATGCTGGCCAGGCCTGAAACCGGCTATTCGGGCTACAAGGAAAAATTCCTCGTCAATGTCCGGCAGCATTGGGTGCCGATCGACACCCGGGACATTGCCTGCTTTTGCCGGGACAATTTCAATTACCTGCACACATTCGGTGCCGAAAAATACCTGCTGGATTATAATTCGATGGACGAAATCGAAGCGCTACTCGATCCACGTTATTTCTACCGCGCCAACCGGCAGTACATCATTCATATCGATGCCATCCAGACCATTACCCCTCACGAAAACCAGAAACTGACCGTCCGGCTCAAACCGCCTTTGCTTTTCGAAATGGATATCAGCCGGGAAAAAGCGCCTGCATTCAAAAGGTGGTGCGACAGGTAGGTTAGTTAGTTGACATACCGATCTTGCAACCGCGACATCAGCGCATCGCGGCAGGTTCTGCTGACGGGGATCTGCTTTTTGCCGATCCAGATAGTATTGCCCTGAATGGCTTCGATCTTTGAAAATTGAATGATAAAAGAGCGGTGTACCCTGACAAACCGGGAGGCAGGCAATATTTCTTCCATCTTGCCGAGCTGCAAGAGCGGCATCAGGCGATCCGAACCGCGGTGGATCAAAACATATTCCCCATAGGCTTCGATATAGTCGATGTCGTCGAAAGCCACCTTGTATGTTTTTGCGTCCGATTTGATAAAAATATAGTCCTGCGCTTCCTGTGTCGCAATATTCGCCACTGGATGGGGATTGCGGCCGCCGATAAGGTCCATGGCTCTACCGACAGCCTGAAAAAAACGGTCAAATGCGATCGGTTTGACCAGGTAGTCGAGTGCATTCAGCTCATAACTTTTTACGGCATATTCGGTATATGCGGTCGTAAACACGGTCATAGGCCTGGTCGTGAGCGTCTGTATGAAGCCGATGCCGTTGATGTCAGGCATTTGAATATCCAGAAAAAGCAGATCGACCGGTCGGCTTTTCAGCACAGCCGAGGCTTCGATTGCGTTCGCACACGTAGCTACCAGATCAAGCGAAGGAATTTTCGAGACATAGTCGGCAAGCAGTTTCCGGGCCAACGCTTCGTCATCGACGATCATGCAAGTGATTTTCATAGGCTCACGGTCAGACGGATCTCAAATGTACGGGTATTGTCGGTAACTTCCAGGGTATGCCGGCCGGGATAAGTCAGCTCCAATCGCTTTTTTACGTTCGCCAGACCGATACCGCCCGGCTCGCTTTCCGCAGATATGGCAGCGTTTTTTGTATTAATGCACAGGAAGGACAGCCTATTCCGGTCGTCCACTTGCAAGCTAACGGAAATATGGCCGTGCGGATTCATGTCCAGGTCCGAATGTTTGAAGCTATTCTCTAAAAAGGTCAGCAAGAGCAGCGGGGCTATCAGTTGACCTGATCTGACGCCGGTTACCTCAAAAGTCGTTTGCCTGCCGTAAACCTCAGATTTAAGCTTTTGCATTTCCAGGATATTGCGCAAAAAAGCCACCTCGTCCGGTAGTGGCACCCATTGCGCGCGGCATTGATAAAGCATGTACCGAAGCAGCTCGGAGAGCTTCATGATCATCGGTGCGGCGTTATCCTCTTTCAGGTATGCGAGTGTGTAAATGTTGTTGAGGGTATTAAACAAAAAATGCGGATTGATCTGATTTTTCAGGAATTGCAACTCGCTTTCCAACTGCTTCCTCGCCATTTCATTTTGGGTCTGCAAGGCATTGAAACGATCAACCGCGAACTTCCAGGCAGTGCTGATGATCAGCACCACCATAAAAAGCAGGTATATCCGTGCGAACTGGAAGGCTCTCGGGTATTGAATGTTGCGTTTCAGGATCATTTTCACATCCGCCGGCACCAGCGTCAATTGCAATTTTGACAACAACACCAGCATACCGAAACAAAGCAGTCCGTAAAGTATGTACCGTCGTTTTTCCAGGAAAGACGGGATCAGAACCAAGGTATTCGAATACACAATAATGGCCTGCATACCCACATTAATGGTTGCGGCCCAAGCAGCCGCCTGGGGCTGTTGCGTGTTTGAAAACATCAGAACCCAAATGAGCCAATAGCCCAGCCAGGCAAACGAAGCGATCGTCGGGACCTTCTTCAAAGCAGTGTTTTTCATTTACAACCCTATTACCCTGCAATGGTAAGGCATATCTGCGGAAACCAAAACAAACTCCGTCGAATGGCATGGTTTATCTTACAAACGCCCGGCTTTTTCCGTTGAAATGTATTTCCGGAGAGAATAGCCTGTCCATCGGCAATCCCGTGCATTCCAGGTCAGGTTTACCCGCCTTCATGGATTTACTTTTTCAGTTTGTCCGTTCCGCATTTGTTTTGACCTGAAACAAAACAATCTGTCATATGAAAAATCTGACCGTAACTATCGGTTCCGTTTTCGCATTATTGCTTTTTGCCGGCGGTGCACTCGCTCAGCAAAACCGGCTCGCCGACACGCCTGCCGAAGAACGGGCGCAATTACAGACGCAACGGATGAAAGAAACACTCCATCTGGACTCCGCACAGGCCGCAAAAGTGGCTGTGATCAATTTAAGTTACGCCCGTAAGATGGACCCGGTTATCGCGGGCAAAGGCAGCAGGCTTTCCAAACTGCGAGCGTTTCAGCAAGTAAACGCCGCCAGGGAAAAAGAACTGCAAATGGTGTTGAGCCAGCAACAGTTCAGGCAATTCAAACAGCAGCAACAGGAAGTGAAACAGGAATTGAAAAAACGTAAATCATAAGACCACATGACGAACATATTAACGTTTTTGACAGCTTGCGCTCTCCTATTCTGTTCCTGCCGCACGGATCAAGTGGCACCGGAGACACCCCCGGTTTACAATTTTGACGTAGTGGACAAATTCCTGGAAGCGCACCTCGCCGACTACAACGATCAGGTGATCGTGCTCGTATCGCAAAATGGTAAGCTGATTTACAAAAAGGGGTTTGGCCTCGACGAGCATACCAGCAAACCGATCGCATCGGCCACCAAATGGCTTTCGGCAGCCGTCATTTTAAGCCTCGTCGATGAGGGTAAACTATCGCTCTCCGACAGTATCGGCAAATTTCTTCCGATATTCACCGCCCACCAAAAAGGGAATATCACCATCCGGCAGTTGTTTGCGCACACAGCGGGTTTCGGAGGCGATTCACCTCAAAAGTACGAGTACAAGAGACTAATGACGCTCGCTGAAGCGGTGGATTCCATTGCCCTGTATACTCCCCTCCTAAGCATCGCCGGCACCCAATTCGACTACGGAAGCGCCGGAATGCAGATCGGCGGCAGGATTGCGGAAATCGTGTCGGGCCAAAAATGGCAGGATCTGTTTGACCAGCGCATTGCCCAACCTTGCCAGATGACTGCGGAATATCGTTCCGCGCGTAACCCCATCATCGCAGGCGGCGTGCATACCACAGCTGCTGACTACCTCAAATTCCTGGAAATGCTGGTTAACGGCGGTACGAGTGACGGGCATCGCGTGTTAAGTGAAAATGCCATCGAGGCCATGTTCAGCGACCAGACCGAAGGCTCAAAAATCACCGGGACACCATATGCCACTAATCCATTTTCAACAACGCCTCAAAGACCAGTCCGTTACGGAGTCGGAAACTGGCTTGACGTGGTCGATACTGACGGCCATGTGCTGGAAAGCAGTAGTCCGGGCCTGTTTGGTACGCATCCATGGCAAGATTCAAAGCACCAAATCGCAGGTATTATTTTCACCCAGACTACGCCCAGACAGAGCAATATGACCAGCCTGGAAATTCGCAAGATGATCAGGGATATTGTGGAGTGAAGGCTTTCGATTGCCCGCGATCCGCATTTCCGGATGAATTTCATTTTACCATTCGAGTCGATCGGCGTTGAACAAAGAAGTAGTCAGTATCGAGGTTCCGGGTGTATTACTATTGCGGATCATCCATACCCGACGTTTTGATGCCTCTAAAGACTACCAATGCCCATTCCGCAGGCAGCCACCGACAATGCTAAAAACCTGAAACAAAACCGCTTCTGGAATAAAAAGGTACACTTATGAAGTCATTCACATTAGCTCTGTTTTTTCTGTTTGCATTACCCGCATTCCGGCCCGGGCAGGGGTCTTCCGAACCAGTGGGTGAGCTGATCAGGCTGGATTATCAAAATTCCGATACGGTAACAGACCTCGGCGCCGGGCTTTGGGCCTGGCCATTGCCGATAGACTACGATAGCGACGGCGATATGGATTTGCTGGTGTCCTGTCCGGATGTACCTTACAACGGGCTCTATTTTTTTGAAAACAAATCGGGCAAGAAAGTCCCCGTGTTCGAAGCACCTGTACGCGTGGCGGCCGGCTTGAAACACCCGCAGGTATCGTATGTGAATGGCCAGCCGCGCGTGCTGGACCAGGGGGCCGAGCTCACTGATTTCCTGCAAAATAAAGGGGCTACCCGACAGCCTTTGTACGCGCCGGATTCACTGCATACCGATTTCAAAAAGAAACCGCGCTTTGTGCAATGGAAATGGGTCGATTACGATGCTGATGGCGACCAGGACCTGATCGCAGGCATCGACGACTGGCTGGAATACGGATGGGATAATGCGTACGATACAAAAGGAAAGTGGACGAATGGCCCGCTTCACGGCTACGTATACCTGATCGAAAACAACGATGGTCAATACAAAAACCGGGGCCGCTTGAAAGCAGGCGGCGAAATCCTGGACGTATACGGCCCACCCTCCCCCAATTTTGCGGATTTCGATGGCGACGGGGACCTCGACCTGATCTGCGGTGAGTTTCTCGATAAATTTACCTGGTTCGAAAATACCGGCACAGCTAAAAAGCCCGTGTACGCCCGTGGTCAGCAGCTCGCGAATGCAGGCGGCAACATCCGGATGGACCTTGAAATGATCATCCCAGTGGCCGTCGACTGGGACCGCGACGGCCACGTAGACCTGGTGTGCGGTGATGAAGACGGCCGCGTGGCACTGATCCGGAATACGGGTAAGAAAAAAGGTAATATGCCTGTTTTCGAATCGCCCTACTATTTTCAGCAGCGCGGCGGCTCTATTAAATCGGGCGCATTGGCAACGCCGGTCGGTGTGGACTGGGACGACGACGGCGACGAGGACATTATCACCGGCAATTCGGCCGGCTACATCAGCTTTATCGAAAATAAGAGAGGCGGCGCCAGGCCGGATTTCGCCGCGCCGCGCTTTCTCAAATCCGGGAATGAAGTCATACGCATTCAGGCCGGAGACAATGGGTCGATCCAGGGCCCCTGTGAGGCCAAATGGGGCTATACAACCTTGTCCGTGGCGGATTGGGATGGCGATGGATTGAAGGATATTGTCGTCAATTCGATCTGGGGCAAGGTGCAATGGTTCCGTAACCGCGGCAAAAAGGGAGCGCCCTTGCTGGATCCTGCGCAGCCGGTGGAAGTAGCCTGGACAGGCATTGCTCCGAAGCCCAAATGGATATGGTGGACACCTTCTAAAACTGAACTCGCCACTCAATGGCGTACCACGCCCTATGCGATTGACTGGAACAAGGATGGCCTAACGGACCTTGTCATGCTCGACCCGGAAGGTTACCTGGTGTGGCATGAACGGTTCAAAGCAAGCAAAGGACTGATGCTCCGTCCCGGCAAGCGCATTTTTATGGATGAAAACGGAGAACCGTTGCGCCTCAACAAGAAAGACAATGGCGGCAGCGGACGCCGGAAATTTACACTAGCCGATTGGGACAAGGATGGCGACCTGGACATGCTCATCGATAGCCGGAATGTCGATTTTTACGAGAATACCGGCGAAAAAGACGGGAAAGTAACCTTCCGGAACAAGGGGCCGCTTTCGGAGCTGCGCCTGGCCGGCCATGACACCAGCCCCACCACTGTCGACTGGGACAAAAACGGTCAGCCGGATTTGCTCGTGGGTGCGGAGGACGGCCATTTTTATTACCTCAAAAGATAAATCAGTCTCTCGGACAAGTAATAGTATTGGTTCCTGCCGCTACGGCTGCGCCCGCCTTGCCTGCGACCACGCGTGCGGGGAAGACATCGAGAATCTTCGTAATGGCCGACCGGATGACAATTTCCGGATTTTTGCCATCATCGAACCCGACCTCCACGACGGCAACCACCCAGCCCCGCCAGATCAGCTTCCTGGTCTGTGAATGCCAGACATCGAGAATTAAAGTCGCCTCGCGGTAGCGGAATAAATTGTCACGCGGCATCATCCAGTAATCGCCATACAAATAGCCATATGGATCCGGGAGCAGCATAGATTGCTCGTCGACACGGATATCATAGCGTAAGGTCAAGTCGGACGGCTCGCGGCTAAGTAAATAGCCCTTTGCAGTGAGGAGATCGTTCACGGCCTGTTTAATCCGCCGGTCATTCAATGCATTGAAATAGATGGGATTCGAGTACCAGGCAGCGCTGTCTGTTTCAGCCCATTGGAAGGTATGGTATTGATAGACGGGCCAACTGCTGTCAACCTCGTGGTAAACCCGCATTTCCGGGCTGCACCCTATAAGTATAATCCCCAGTAACGCCAGCACCGTCCGCATAGATCCTTCAAAGTTGGTTATGGATAATAAATTATGACGGACAGCCAGCGCAGCCCTTTCTCCGTACATTCTCGCTAGGCTATTTCAAACCAGCCTTCACTGCAAAACCGTTCGCGTCCGACAGACCAGGTCAGCTGCGCGAGCCAGAAACCCTTCGCAAACCGGCGGGTCGAAATGCTTACCCGCGGGCCATTGGCGGGGGTGAGTGGTATCCTCAGATCATCCTCAGCCGACTGCCTCGTAAAGGTCACTTCGGCTTTTACAAAATACAAAGGGAGTACAAATGTGACTTTTTCCTGTTCTGCTTGGTAGGTCATGGTAGTAAGATTTTATATCAGGTTAATCGGCAGGATCAATTCATTGCATTACATATGTCCAGACAGGCTCCGTCAAATGGTTGACCACATCTTCGGCAACGCTGCCTTCGGTGATATGTGCGAGGCCCTTGTGGCCGTGCGTCCCCATGGCGATGATAGAATTGGGAATACGGCGGGCGTATTTAAGAATCCCTTCCTGGGCATTAAGCCCCCTGCTCACATGAACAGTATAGTCTTTTAATCCATAAAACAGGGCGTAGTCTTCCAATCTACGTTCGGCCTCCTCCTCGGATTCCACGCTAAACGGGAACCCGTTGACGTAGAGCAAGTGAATCACAGCTCCGAACAATGTCTGGAGCGCTTTAATCTGTTCCACCAGCGGTTTCTGGTCGAGTTCCATCGTCGTGGGAAAAACGATATTCCTGACCGAATCCAAATGAAACGGGCCGTGAATGGCCATTACGGGTACCGGAGAAGCGCGGACGATCTTCTCGGTGTGCGAGCCTATAAAAAACTCTTTCAGCCCCGACGCACCATCCGTACCCATGATTACCAGGTCAACCTTTTCCCTTTTGATTACATCGCGGATTACGTCGTTGACATAACCGGTTTCCAACAGCAACTCCACACGAACGGAACCGCGGGCCGCTTTGCTTTTCAATTTCTCAAACTCCTTTTCACTGTACGCGATCCATTCGTCTATCTTCGACAAGGGATCTATGGCTTCGAATGGCTGACCAGGCATTCCGTTTCCGAAAACCGTCGGGACCTGCATTATTTTCAGTACGAGCACGCGGCCACCCGTAGCAGCAGCCATTTCAACGGCAAACTGAAAGGCGTGTTTAGCTGCCGCCGAGAAGTCACAGGGAACAAGTATTCGTTTCATAGGCTTGGGATTTAACTAAAAAGACTACGTATTTATATCGGTTATACGCTGGCTCTAAATTAGTTACCTATTGCGTCAATGATCATGACAGGTCGCACCGCAAAACATGATCTTGCTCAGAGCAGATGGGCGTTTTGAGGCCTGGCAACCCCGTGTGGTTATCTTGGTGAAATCTGGCGGGCGAGCCGGGCGACAACTGCTTCCCTCTGGCCTGGGTTCAGGCATTTTACAAGGGCAATCCTGGACACTTTCACGGGCTTAATGCCGCAAAATTCAAGCGTAGCTTTCCTGATCGCCCCGCCTCTTTATCCATCAGTTTTGCCTTGCCGTTTTATACTTGTTAAAAAAGCGCACTTTAAGTAAATCGGCGGTGACGAGGTAAGCGATCAGTATACCGAAAATCCAGGCCGCCTCCCCGAATGCAATCCGGGCAAAACCCAGCTCACTCGCAAGTGGGGAAACCGGCAGAATGACAGTGACAGCCAAGGCAGCAAACGTGAGCCAGGAAAGGGCGTTGGAAGGCCTGCTCGTGAGAAATGGGCGCCTGCTTCTTACTACCAGTAAAATAAGCAGCTCTGTGACCACCGATTCAATAAACCAGCCCGTTCGAAAAGCAGCGCCGGAGAGCCTTAAGTGAAAGTATAAGACATAAAAGGTCAGAAAATCAAAGAATGAACTGTGCAGGCCAAACACAATCATAAAACGACGGATGAGGCGCATGCTCCATTTACCTGCCCTGACCGTCTGCTGCTGATCCACCTGGTCCGAAGCGATGGCCAATGCGGGAAGATCGGTTATGAAATTGGTGAGCAATATTTGCTTGGGAAGCATTGGAAGAAATGGGAGCAGCAGCGATGCGCCCGCCACGCTGAACATATTCCCGAAAGTTGCACCTGTCGTAATGAATATGTATTTCATGGAATTGGCAAACGACTTTCTGCCTTCCAGAATGCCATCCGCCAGTACAGACAAGTCCTTTTCCATTAATACAAAGTCGGCGGCCTGTTTGGCAACATCCACTGCATTGTGGGTTGAGATACCCGCATCTGCCGCATTGATCGCCGCCACGTCATTGATACCATCTCCGATATAGGCCGTGACCGCTCCCTGCTCCCGCAAAGCTTTGACCACCCGGACCTTCTGATGCGGCTCGATTTCCGCGTAAACGGCGATGTTCATCGCCCGTTGCCCGAAAGCTTCGGGAGAGAGGTTATCGAGCTGTGGTCCGGTCAGGATGCGATCGTCCGCAATGCCCAGCGTTTGGGCAATGTGCCTGGCGGCAAACCTATTGTCCCCTGTGATGATTTTAACCTCAACACCCAGCTCACGCAGCTTTTGAATCGACGTAAAACTCGAAGCCTTTAACGGATCTTCCAGCAGCAAGTACCCTGCAAAGGACATTTCACTTTCATCAGCCCGGGCGATGCGGTCCAACCCCGTATGTTTGATCGCAATGCCCAGCACCCGGTAACCCTCCTCGCAATAGGTCCGATACCGGTCCAGCAGGTCTCGCCTGCGGGTTTCGTCCAGCGGCACGTTTACATCCCGACCCGTTCCAACCTGGGAACATACTTCCAGGATATTTTCCAGTGCTCCTTTGCTGATCATGAGATTGCCATCCCCGCAAGCTGCCAATACCGTGACCCGCTTCCTGATAAAGTCATAGGGAACCTCATTGAGGCGGCTGTAACCTTGCATATCCAGGGCCAGGTCGGCCAGCGCTTCATCGATCGGATTGGTAAACCCCTGCTGCATGACTGCATTGAGGTAAGCATGCAGACGCACCTGCTCGCAGGGATCTCCATCTGCATCCATTGCGCCACAAACCCGGATGCTGCCTTCCGTGATCGTTCCGGTTTTGTCCGTGCAAAGCACCGTTACCTCACCCAGATTGAAAATGGAGGAAAGCTTTTTGACGATGACCTTCCGTTCCATCATTCGCGCGGCGGCGTTGGACATGGCCACCGTCATAATAGCCGGTAAAAGCTCGGGGGCCATCCCCACGGCCAGCGCCAGCGAGAAAAGCACAGAATCGATCAGCGGTTTGCCAAAGTAAATGTTGACGGCCAGAATGACCAATGTCAGCACCGTCGTAATTTGCAACAGAAAGTAGCCGAAACCTCGGATTCCGTGCTCGAATGCAGTCTCGGGAGTCTCCGTCAGGCTCTCCCGCAACTTGCCGAAAACGGTATCCGTGCCAACCCGGACAACGAGTGCCCGTCCGGTCCCGCTGATCACGTTCGTACCCTGCCAAAGGCAATTGAAACTCTCGGAAAACGCGGCCTGTCCGCCGAGCCGACCTGCCATCTTTTCTGCCGGGAAGCTCTCTCCCGTCAGGCTGCTTTCATTGACGTGCAGTTCATTGCTGTCGATAATGCGGCAATCCGCCGGGATCATATCACCAGCTTTCAATAGCACCACATCACCAGGCACGACGTCGCCGGCATCCACTATCTGCTCCGTGTTGTCCCGGAACACCGTACTTTTTTGCGAGATCAGCTTTTGTAATTTTTCAACCGCTTTTCCTGCTTTGTATTCCTGCCAGAAACTGAGCAGCCCGCTCGCGAGGATAATACAGCCGATAATCAAAGTGTCGGAGACCTCACCAAGGAAGGCTGACAAAACAACGGCGACCAGCAGCAGCAGCACAAGAGGGCTTTTGAACTGATTGACCAGGATGGAAAACATCTTTGAAAGCCCGCCTCCGGCTTGGGGCGTGGCTGTGCGGATATTCCGCAGCCGTTCAGCGGCTTGCACACTATCCAGACCGTCCGCATTCGCTTTTAATACGTCGTACAGTTCCGGAAGGGGCGGCTCACCAAGCGTTGTCTGTGAGATAGGGTTGGTCAACAGCATATTATTACATGGTCATTACGACCCGTCCTTCAATGCAGCCTGCCTTCATTTGATCGAATATGTTGTTGATATCATCGAGACGGGCCGTGTGAACTGTCGCCTTCACTTTGCCGTCCAGGGCAAAGCCGACTGCTTCCTGCATATCCTTGCGGGTGCCCACGATGGAGCCGCGGATGGTATGGCGGTTAAGAACAGTTTGAAAAATGGGCAGTTCAAAATTGCCCGGAGGCAAGCCGGTCAGTGCCATGGTGCCTTTTTTACGAAGCGCCGCTATCCCTTGCCCGAAAGCGATGGGAGAAACAGCGGTGATCAGCACGCCATGCATGCCCCCTGTTTCTTTCTTTAAAAAGGTACCAGGATCGCTCTGCATAGCATTTACAGTCAGATCGGCCCCGAGGCGTTTCGCCAGTTCCAGCTTCTCGTCGCTCACATCGATGGCCGCCACGTGCATGCCCATCGCTTTGGCATATTGTACAGCGAGGTGTCCCAAACCACCGATACCGGAAATCGCCACCCATTCTCCCGCTTTGGTATCGGTTTCTTTCAAGCCCTTATAGACGGTCACGCCCGCGCACAGGATGGGCGCCATACCGATCATATCCGTGCCTGCCGGCAAATGCGCCACGTAGCGCGCGTCGGCGATGACATATTCGGCATAGCTGCCATCGACGCTGTAACCACCGTTCTGCTGGGCATCACAGAGCGTTTCCCAGCCGGTAATGCAATATTCACAGCAACCGCAGGCGCTGTACAGCCAGGGCACCCCTACAATGTCGCCTTCCCGAATGCCGGTTACTTCCGGCCCCACCGCGGCAACATAGCCGATTCCTTCATGACCTGGAATGAGCGGTAGTTTCGGCTTCACGGGCCAGTCCCCGTCAGTGGCATGGAGGTCGGTGTGACAAACACCGCTGGCGACGATTTTAACTAAAACCTGGTTGGTCCCAGGGCGTCGCACGGCAACTTCTTCGATACGGAGCGGCTTGCCGAACTCGCGAACGACCGCTGCTTTCATGGTTTGAGGTAGCATATATATTTGTGTTTCAGATGGAATTATTGCGCCAGGTAACCACCATCCACCGGATAGTAAGAACCCGTCACGAAAGAAGCCTTGGAGCTACTGAGCCACAGGACCAGTTCTGCGACTTCGCTGGGTTCGCCCATCCGCCCGATCGGGTGCCGGCCGACCAGCCACTCCATGGTAGCTTCGTCCAGATCTTTCAACAATGGTGTTTTGATAAACGCGGGACCTACTGCATTGGCCCTGATACCTTTCTCACCATATTCCAGCGCAATGTTTTGGGTAAGTCCGAGCACGCCATGTTTGGCTGCCACATACGCCGGGCTATTGGCAAAACCTACATTACCAAGAATGGAGGCCATATTTACAATCACTCCCCCACCCGAGTTAAGCATAGCGGGAATCTGGTACCGGGCGCCATAGAATACCCCGGAGAGATTCACGGCGATCACTTTGTCCCAGGCGTCGATCGGATACATGCCCGTTGGCGCCATTGCCCCGCCGATTCCTGCATTGTTACAGGCAATGTGCAGCGCCCCATATTTTTCGATAGTGGCCCATACCAACGCCTCATTCTCCTCCGGCGAAGACACGTCGCATTTGAAGAAAAAGCTGTCGCCTCCCTCGTTCCCAATGAGCCGGACGGTTTCCAGCCCCGACTCTTCGTCCATGTCAGAAACGACCACTTTCGCACCCTCCCGTGCATATGCGACCGCGACACTCCGCCCGATGCCTGAACCTGCACCCGTAACGATGGCCACTTTGTCCTGTAAGATCTTCATAAGCTTTAGATTAATGTTTCAAGCCAGCTTTGTCTCTCTGGTGATCTGGCTGCACAAAGGTGTTTGTTACCGCTGTGGCAAATTATGACCATAGTCAGCTTTAAAACAGCCCGTTGTCAAGGGAAGCGCGGAGAACCGCTTTCAAATGTGGCAATAGTACTCCGTTTTCTCCCTTTCCGATAGTGCTGCATTGCCGCACAGACCGTCAGCTTTGATAAAATGCACTTTATCAGCCTATTGTACCAGTGTGGGGTTCACTGCAATGTGCGCCTCGGCCACATCCAGGATGGTCGGATAGCTATTCGGCGGCCCGGCCAGAATTGCAGCCGTAGTCATATTGTAAATCAGGTAAAGAACGGTGCCCGAAATATTGGTATAGAGCAAGCTGCCTGAGCCCTGACTTTGCTCGGTTGCATGGTAAAAGGCATCCGCAGAAACGACCGCTGTCTGATTGAGCTGCATATCCAGCCGCACCGGAACCGGTGGGAAAAGTGGTGGAAAGTGGCTGATGTCGAATGTTTGCGGCGTGACCGGGAATACCCCTGTTACTTTGGGCATAATGTATTCATTGAAAGAATCGAACGAAGGCAATGACACCCTTTTTATATGAATTTTGACTTTAAAAGTCGCATCCACGGTGCCTGGCGTCGGATGGAAACTGTTCCATGCCTTGGCCAGCGGTAAAGTGATATCGGGATTGCCCGGAGTGATCTTCCCAAACACGTCGTTAACGTCGAGCTTGTTACAAAATTCTACTTTTTGAATTTCAAACTCACAAGGATAGAGCCGCGGAGCGCCGCTTACAAGGGTACAGCCGGTCTGAGGGTCAGGTTCGTTGTGGTCGGTGCAGGACAAAACAACCGCGAGTACCAATAAAGCGGATGCCAAAGCCAATTTGAACAACGGGAAAGATTTCATGAGGAAAAAGGTTTGGATGAGTCAATACTATAACCGTAGCGATCGCTAACAACTTGGTGGTCAAGCGAACTACTGGCATGAAAATTATGAAATCCTCTCCCTGGCGATGCTATGCAAAAGTCATCTGAAATAGCGACATAAGTCATTACTCTTCCGTCGTTTGCCGACCTCATTCCATCATAAACGGTCACAAGCCAACCAGTTTCTTAAACATGATTTGTAACCATGCATTAGCTTTGGTATCTTCAAAAAATGTCCTGTCGTAGCGTCCGGCAATCCCTTCCAACTCAAAAGCCGCGATAAGGCGCATCATCAATCATTCCATCCCATTATTTGCAGGTTCCAATCCAGCTTTCCAGCCATCATGCAGCCGTACTATCAAATAAAAGCAGAACAAGCCATAGAATCATTAGGCAGCACATCCCAGGGGTTGTCTGCAGCCGAAGTGACCCGGCGCCAGACCGATTTCGGCCCGAATAGGTTGGTGGCAGCGAAGCAGCGGTCCAAATGGGCGATACTGTTGGGCCAATTCAAAGATGTGATGATCCTCATCCTGATCGTCGCGGCCATTATATCCTTTTTTGTCGGAGAGCACATTGATGCCTATGTGATCATCGGCATTATCATAGCCAATGCGGTCATCGGCTTCTTTCAGGAATACAATGCAGAGGAATCCATGAAAAAGCTGCAACAAATTTCCGCGCAGCATGCGATAGCCATCCGGGATGGAGTCCATCAGGAAGTAGATGCAACGGACCTTGTTCCCGGCGACATAGTGGCACTCGAAGCTGGCAACATCATTCCCGCAGACGGGCGGCTCGTTAAGATCAGTGCTTTTAAAACCCAGGAAGCCATTCTGACGGGCGAAAGTCACGCGATCGAAAAAGTGATTGCCCCCGTTGCGGGAGACGATCTGCTTCCCGCCGACCAGCTTAATATGGTTTTCAAAGGTACCATTGTCGCTAACGGCTCCGGACAAATGCTGGTCACCAGCACCGGCATGCAAACCGAGATCGGGTGCATCGCCGGGCTTTTGGAGCAGGAAGCGACCATCACTCCCTTACAGCAGCGGTTGAAGAAATTCAGCAAAATCCTGGTCATTGCTATCCTGGTTATCTGTGTGCTGGTTTTCGGGTACGGACTGCTGAGAGGCGAACAGCCGCTCATGATTTTCATGACGGCCCTGTCGCTGGCCGTCGCGGCGCTGCCGGAAGCCCTCCCCGCAGTAATTACGGTCGGGTTGGCCAATGGAGCGGCAAGAATGGTGCGGCATAAAGCCCTGATCAGGAAGCTGCCTGCGGTAGAAACCCTCGGATCGGTTACCTATATATGTACTGATAAAACGGGGACGCTGACCAAAAACGAGATGAGTGTAGAAAAAGCCTGGGCGGCTCAGGGTTCGCAAGACCTGCTGCCTTTCGCCTGCATGCTTAACAACGAGGTGCATTTCGATCAGAACGGCCGGCTGATGGGCGACCCGACCGAAATTGCATTGGTGCAATATGCGGAAAACCAGGGCATCTCCCGGGCGAATGCCGAAGAAAAATATCCGCTGCTCGAAACACTGCCCTTTGATTCGGATCGCATGAGGATGGCCACTTTGCACGCCTATCAGGACCGGTACCTTTTGCTTGTCAAGGGAGCACCATCCCGGATTACCGAAGTCCTGAAAGAACAGCGTCAGGACCTGCTGGATCAAAACCGCGAATGGGCACGCGAGGGGTTACGGGTCTTGTTCTTTGCCTATAAGATACTTGACCAGCGGCCGGATAAGCTAACCTCGGAAGACGAACACTCGCTGCTGTTTCTGGGAATGGCGGGGATGATCGATCCGCCACGCGAAAACGTGATCGAGGCTATTCGCGATTGCCGGACGGCCGGTATTAAGGTCGTGATGATCACCGGTGACCAGCCGCTGACGGCTACTTCCATTGCCGGGCGCCTGGAAATTGCCGGCACGCAGGAGGTCAAAACGCTGACGGGAAAGGAACTGACGGACCTGGACGACACTCAGTTACAGGCCATCGTGCAGGAAGTATCAGTATATGCGCGCGTCTCCCCGGAACAAAAGCTCAGGATCATCCGCGCACTGCAAAGCCAGGGGCAGTTCGTGGCGATGACCGGTGACGGCGTCAACGACGCCCCCTCTCTCAAACAAGCCGATATCGGGGTGGCCATGGGTATCACCGGGACGGATGTAGCCAAGGAGGCTGCGGAGATGGTGCTGCTGGATGATAATTTCTCGACGATCGTCAAGGCAATCAAGGAAGGGCGAAGGATTTACGACAATATCCGCAAATTCATCGTGTATGTACTTTCCTGCAACCTGGGCGAAATTCTCGTGATCGCATTGGCCCCGGCTTTTGGTCTGGCGATCCCGCTGCTTCCCATTCATATACTCTGGATCAACCTGGTCACAGACGGACTTCCCGGCGTGGCCTTAGCCGCTCAACGGGCCGAAAAGGGCATTATGAACCGCCAGCCGGTACCGCCCGGACAGAGCTTATTTGCCCAGGGCCTGGCCGTCCGGATCGTGATAACGGCTATATGGATGGCCTCGGGCGCTTTTTTATTACAGATTCTGGCCGCCCGAAACGGCATGCCCGTTCCTGTCCAGCGAACGATGGTATTTACGATGTTGTGCATCGTCCAGTTGGGAAATGCCCTCAGCGTTTCCTCCCTGAGGCGGTCGGTCATCAGCGCTGGACTGTTCCGAAATGTTCCCCTACTGCTTACGATCATTTTAACGATCGGTTTGCAAGGGCTGCTACTGTACGTGCCGGCACTTAAAGGGCTTTTCAAGACGGTACCTTTGTCGATGGAGAGTTTATCCCTCACCGCCCTCGTATCACTGGGCTGCATTGCCGCCATCGAGCTCTCCAAATTTATTCCCGGTCAAAAATAACGGCCATGGCGCACACGCAATCGTTCAATGCGTTACTATGCCCGATTATAAATCTTGACTACTTCGTACCAGATCGTGAACACGAATCCGGTGCCAATGCTGATCAGCAACTGGCTAAAATTCACGGGTGCAAGACTGAAAAAGCGGGTAACATCCGGTATTGCGAAGATCAGGACTGAAAGCAGGATGGTAATGCCGATGATCATCGGGACCAGGTTGTTTTTGTAGCGGATAGTGGTCCAGATCGAATGGCGGAACGACCGGTTTACGAGCGTCAGACAAACATTTGCAGCGAGCAAAGCTATAAAAACCATCGAGCGGGTCAGGTTTTCATCATACGACTGTGCCACTGCGTACTGGTACAGCAGCAGCATGCCTGCCGTAATCACAAGCCCTTGTAAAATACTCACAGAGAGCTCCTTCAAACTAAAAAAGGTGGAGGTAAACGGCCTTGGCTTTTGCAAGAGCAGATCTTTTTCCAGCGGTTCGTTCTCATAAATGATCGAACAGGTCGGCCCCATGATCATTTCAAAAAAGATAATATGGACGGGTGTAAAAATATTGGGATAAATCCAGCTCAGCGCCAGGGGAATAAAAACGGTCAGGATGATCGGGATATGGATCGAAATGATGTAGCGGATCGCGTTTTTAAGCGATACATATATTTTGCGTCCCATCGCTACCGCGTCCACCATGCGGGCAAAGTCATCATCGACCAGGATGAGCGACGATGCCTGTTTGGCGATTTCCGTCCCCTTTTTTCCCATTGCAATCCCGATATGCGCGGCCTTCAATGCCGGACCGTCGTTGACACCGTCGCCGGTCATGGCCACAATCTGGCCCTGCGCTTTCAGGGCATTGACCACTCTTAACTTGGCTTCCGGAAACATCCTGGCAAAGATCCCCGTCTGCATCACTTTAGCCTGCAAGGCTTTTTCATCCAGCGCAACAAGCTCCTCACCCAGCAACACCCGCTCCGCGCCGTCAAAACCAATTTGCCTCGCAATGTTCTGCGTCGTGGCCGCATTGTCGCCGGTAATAATTTTCACCCGGATACCAGCCCGGCCAAATGCCTCAAAAACAGATTTGATATTGGTTTTGGGAGGATCATAAAAGGCTACCAATCCCAAAAAGTGAAACGGCAGTTGCTGCTGCTTTTCAGGGAATATTTTTTCAGGATAACTGCTCTGCCCTACCCCGAGCACCCGGTACCCCTTGGCCGCAAGCGCATTGACGGCCTCCCATACGGTACGTTTTTCATCTTCCGACAACCCGGAAACCGCCATAAGCGCTTCCGGCGCTCCCTTGGCGGCGACAATGCGTTCCGAATTCCTGTTTTCAAATACATGGGTCATCATCGGCGGTTTACCCCCCAACGGATATTCGTACACCAGTTTGAACCCGGAGCGCATGTCGACAGCCGCGGAGTTCCCATATGCCTCATGCAATGCGATCTCCATCGGGTCAAAAGGGACCGGCTCACTTGCCCACATTGCCATGGCCAGCAGGTCCTTACCCTGGTCGCTTAAAGTGCCGTCCGGCGCCTGAATTAAGTTCTGAGCATGAATGTATAAACTAGCCAATTGCATTTTATTCTCGGTGATCGTCCCGGTTTTGTCCGTACAAATGACCGTTGCGCTGCCCAGTGTTTCAATGGTTTGGGTCCGCTTCACAATAATGCCCATTTTCATCAACCGCCAGGCGCCCAGCGCCATGAAAGTGGTAAAGGCCACGGGAATTTCCTCCGGAAGGATGCTCATCGCCAAAGTCAGCGCTTTTAAGAGGCTGTCTAACAGGGCTTGCGTACGGATGTAATTGATCGCCCACACAAGCAAAAAAACGGCACCACCGGCAATGGCCATCTTCTTGACGAAGTTGGTGATCTGTATCTGCAATGGTGTCGGCTCCTGCTCTATCGATTGCAGACTTGCGCCGATCGCCGCCAATTTGGTTTGAGCGCCGATGGCACGAACCTGAGCCACTGCCCTTCCGCTAGCCACCAGCGTTCCCTGGAAAACCTCACTGCCGGGCTCGTTTTTCGCGACAGCCAGTGACTCCCCGGTAAGAATGGATTCGTTGACAGAAAAATCATGCGCTTCCAGAATGGCTCCGTCTGCCGGAATTTTACTCCCTTCTTCGATGATCAGCCAGTCGCCGATCACGATATCTTCGCTCGGGATTTCGATTTCAAGCCCGTCCCGGATCACTTTGCATCTCGGCTCGGTCAATGATTTGAGCTCGCGCAGCGCATTGCGGCTTTTGCTATCCTGATAAATTGAGATCGTGGAAATGACCAGGATCGCCCCAAGCATGAAAAAACCTTCTCCCCGGGAGCCCGTGACAAAATAAATAGTCGACGCCGCAATCAATAAAATCAGCATCGGCTCCTTTACGAGCCCCGAAACAGCCTCCCACAAACCGCTTTCACTTTGATCCTCTACCTTATTCCCGCCATGCTTGCTGCGTGATTCCTGTACCTGACTGGCCGATAGGCCCCGGGAAGTGTCGATCGTGGGGGTAGACATATTTATACCGATTGTTTAGAGTCAATGACGAATCACGGAAAGGAATTTGTAAAATATGCCGGCGTGATCATTGCTGTTAAAACCGTGTAAATAGTTATTTCTACTACGAATCGGACAGTATGATGTTCGCTATTTCATCCTTCCTTTTGAAAGTGACGCCCTCGTGCTGCTGCATGTACCTGATGAGATCATACGTCACTTTCACCATTTGCGGGGTGCCGCCAATCCGGTCGTGAAAGCTGATCGACATCTGGCGGCGGCGTGTGGCCCCTTCCTTGTAAAGCTGGTCAAATTCTGCTCTGACCTGCTGCGCAAACTGCTCGGCGGAGAAATTTTTCCCCTCGATCAACAGAATGTCGTTGCAGCGCAGGGTGTAAGGTACGACGGCGAAGTTTTGCCCCTCCACGCGCGTCAGAAAGGGCTCGTCGCGGCTCAGATCATCTATATGGTATTTAAAACCAAGCTCTTTGAGGATTTTCAATGTGTTATCGCCCCGCCGGAGCCAGTTGGCATTGTAACCCACGGGATTGAAGCCCGTCACCTTCCTGATCGCATCTGCGCCTTCGCGAATGAACGCTCTTTCTTCAGGGTAAGCCATATTATACTGCGAGCGCCAGCTCATGCCATGTCCCGCCGCTTCATGTCCGCGCCTGACGATCTCCTTTGCCAGATCCGGATTTTTAAGGACGGCAGCGCCAACCATGTGGGACGTTACTTTTATACCAAGTTCATCCCAGTTGTCCAGCATTCGCGGAATCCCCTCCTTATAGCCATATTCATACCAGGTAGCGGCCGGCAAGTCACGGAAGCCTGGAAGCATGTTCTGTGGAAACGGGCTCTCCGCATTGTCGGGCTGACCACCGGATTCAAATTGCATCGAAACCGATACTACCAGCCGGGAGCAGTCAGGCCATCGGGAGGATGGATGCGGGGATTCTCTCAAACTCTTCCCGGCCAGGGCGGGTGTGCCGAGTACTAATGTACCCAAGGCACCGGTTTGTCTGATGAAAGTTCGTCGCGTGCTCATAGGATTTACTGTCTGTTAAAAATTTTGTCCAGAGACCAGGAGTTACTCTCCAGGAATTGAAGTAGTACGGCGAAGAGAATCAGGTGAATGAGTTGCGAGGGGACCGCTTCCCAGTTCTCGACCATCGCCGTACCGAAAAGCAGCATCAGAATCAGAACGGCGCCCGAAATCAGCGCCGGTTCGGTAAAGAGGCCCACCAATAGCAACAAACCGATCACCAGCTCGGCCAATGGCAAAACCATGCTGAACGGCCTGACCAGCTCCGCCGGCAGCATCGACTTTGCGAAACTGCTGACCATCCACTGGCTGAACACGTTTAACTTGGGTAACCGGACAAGGCCATGCCCGAACATACTGATGCCGATACCAAGCCGCAGCAATAAAAAAACAATAGCATTCATACTTACAGGGGTTAATGTTTCCAATGATGCAAATCTCCCGGTATTTGTCGGAGAAAGTATGTACATTTATTGGATAAATCAGTAATTTGAAAGGATGCGCATTAAAAACCTTCATAAACCCTACGAAATCGAGCTGCTCGTCGCCGATCAGTACACTGGCAAACCGCACAAAAACTCTTTTTTCGAAATGGTTTATATTTTGGAAGGAAGCGGTTTACAGATCATCAACGACCACGAGTTGCCGTACGGCCCCGACAAACTCTTCCTGATATTCCCGCAGGACAGCCACGGTTTCGAGGTGCGCGAAACAACACATTTTGCATTTATCCGATTCAACGAGGGCTACCTGAAAGTCCAGCCGACAGAATGGCTCCAAAGGCTCGAATATATTTTTCATAATCACAACCATTTGCCCGGATGCATCCTCAAAACGGTCACAGACAAGCCGTTGGTCCGGTCGCTGACGGAAGCGCTTCTCAGGGAGCAGCAGGCGGCCGGGCCGCACAGCCAGCAGGTGATGCAGCAAATGCTCAACACGATCATCACAATCGCCGCCCGGAACATTGCACTTTTCCAGCAGGCAGGTGATTATCAGTCGGCCCAACCATTATCCTTGCTGGGTTACATTCATGAGCATATCTATTCCCCCGAGGCGCTCCGCGTCGAAAAGCTGGCCGCGTATTTCAACATATCGCAGACGTATGTAAGCCAGTTTTTCAAGCGTGAAACCGGTGAAAGTCTTCAGGAATATATCAGCAACTATCGCCTGACTTTGATAGAATCGCGTTTGCTGCATACCAGCCAGCGGCTGGGTGAGATAGCCGCTCAATTTGGGTTTGTCGACAGCAGTCATCTCAACAAGGCCTTCCGAAAGGCCAGGGGCTTATCGCCCTCCGATTTCCGCAAAGCGGCGAATTCCGCCCCTTAATCGCCCGCTCCTCCATTCCGCTCTCAGACAGCTCTTTCGCAAAAAGACCGGCCCGAAACCGGCCGTGCGAAAATAAACTTGCCAAATCTTGCATTTGTATTTTGCCGTTTTTTTGACAGAATTAAGTGAGTGCGTTAAGTTGATATAAAGAAAAACTAGACCAACAGCATTGCGATCGGCGGAGAGAATTCCCTGAGCAGCGCGAAACGCTTCGAAGCCGACCCCACCAGCCCGATGTGATCTTCATCGATATGCGTTGAACGACCGTTTTCAGCCGCTGGATAAAACCCGTGAGGCAGAACGCGCTGGATCCATATGCAGCACAAATCCGGGAACTGACCGCACAGTATGGCACGGGCCTCGCGGACCCTTACATTGATTTTCAGAAAGTTGTAAAGGAAGGCTAGCTCAAAGAAGCGATGTCGTCGGTCAATCATCCCAATGAAAAAGGACATCTGGATTTTTCAGCACCGGGCTGTTCATAATGAAGTGCTTCCGTCCTATTTCCGAGGAACAAGCGCCCAAAATGACTCAGCTTTATCAATATATCCGCAACTGACGGCATGGAAGACCACCCGACGTTCGGCTGAATAGGGAATCAATCGATCAGCCCTCTCTTAATGGCTTCCTTCAAGAGGCCTGCCGTATTTTTTACACCCATTTTCTGATTGATATTCAACCGGTGGGTTTCGACGGTTCTCAGACTGATATACAGTTTGTCCGCAATTTCCTGGCTGGAATGCCCTTCGGCGATCAGCATCACCAGTTCCTTTTCCCGTTTGGTAAGCGGTATTTCATAAATGGAACGGCGCTGCCCTGTGATGGTTTCCTGCAAAAGGATGTTCTTGATCTTGTCATCCAGGAACTCCTCCCCGCCGGCAACGCACTCGATCGCACGAACAATTGTCTGTTTGTCGGAGTTTTTCAGCAGATAACCCCTGGCGCCCTTACGAATAACATTTTTCACATAGCTGGAATCATCGAAACTGCTGAATGCGATAATATTTACTTTCGGCTGCTGCTGCAATATCTGCCTGCATAACTCGATACCGCTGATTTCGGGCATCTGGATGTCCATGAGCAACACATCGGGCGCGGTCGTCTGTAAATACCCTAGCAGCTCCCTCCCGCTTTGCGTCGTGTAGGTTATTTGCAGTCGGTCGGAAGTCGAAAGCATCGCCACCAGGCCGTCTATCACCACTTCATGGTCGTCGATTATGGCCACGTCTATCTTTTTCATACGGCTATTTCCCTTTTTATATTCAATACCTCAAATTCCAGGTAAGCCGCAAAACCGTTCTCCTCCGATTCCCTGATGTCGATCTTCCCATTCATGGCTTTTATCCGGCTCTGGAGGCTGTGTAATCCCATTCCGTCCGGAGTGTCAGCCCCCGTCGCCAAGCCTACGCCATTGTCTTCAATGGAGATCGAAAGGAGGTCGTCCTGCTGGGTTAGCTGCACCATGCCATGGGTAGCCTTTGAATGTTTCATTACATTATTGAGTAATTCCTGGACTATGCGGTACACCGACAATTCGAAGCTATCCGCAAAACGGTCGATCTCTCCCCAGGAGTCATACTGGATTTTCAGCCCTCTGCTATTGCTGACCCGCTCACAATATCGGCCCAGCGCAATGTCCAATCCGTGCCGCAGCAGTACTTCGGGCATCAGGTTATGCGAGGTTTTCCGGATTTCCTCGGTGGCTTCGTTCAAAAGATTCATCCCCTGCCGGTAACCCTCTTCCTGCAAAAGCCCGTCGACCGATTCGGTGCTGCTCAGATGCATTTTCACCGCAGCCAGCATACCTGCCACACCATCGTGCAAGTCTTTCGCAATGCGGCTGCGCTCCTTTTCTTCTCCCTCCATGAGTGCCTGCAACAGTTGCAGCTCCTTCTGCTGCTGGATCGACTGTAATTCCCTGATATGCGAAAGCTTTTTATACCTTGATTGTAAATAAAGCAGGATCGCCGCCAACGATACTAAAACAAAAGCACCCAAAGTGTAATAGATATAACTGCGGGTCTTCTGAAGCTGCAGATCCTTTTGGGCCAACTGCAATTTGTTTTGAGACAGAACTTTCTCCTTTTCGGCCGTTTGGTATTTCACTTCCAGTTCTGCGGCATTTTTCTTGATTTTTTCGTTGCTGGCACTGTCGCGGTAAACGATGTATTTTTTAAAGTAATCCAAAGCCTGCCCGTTGTCGCTGAGGTGTTCGTGCGCCTCCGACAGGCCCTTGTAAATGTCGTCGAGCTGGATCACCACGTCCTTTTCCTTACCCAGTTGCAAAGCCCTGTTGTAGTACCGGATGCTTTCCCGGAAGTTCCGTGCCAGGCGATAACCATCGGCCAGTCCCATTGTGCCGATCAACTGGTACTGCACGTCGTTGTTGGCAGTGGCATATTGCAGCACCTGCCGGGCGTGTTCGATGCATAGACCAGCCTTGCCCCATTTGCGGTACAGCTCGGCCATGCTGTTATGGGCAACGCATAAAGTGTAGTCATTCCCACGCAAAGTAGCCAGCCGGACGGCCTCGCTGGCATTTGTTAGTGCCTCGGGAAATTTTCCCTGCGAGGACAGGCAGTTCGTCATTCCGTACAGCGTCTCCACCAGCGTCGACGTATCTTTGGCCTGCATAGCCGTCTTAGCGCCTTTTTGAAAATACATCAATCCCTTATCGTACTCGTCAAGGTTGAAAAACAGCACACCCATAGCACTATACGCGTTCGCGAGAATGTTCTGGTATTTCGTATTTTGCAAAAGTTGGATCGCCTTCGAAATCCGGTTGACTTTTTCATCAATTTTACCGAGCCTTTCTGCTATCGCACCGATATTCAAATGGCTGTACGCTTCCATATCAACCCGGTCGGTTTTCTTTAGATACACGGTAGCCGAATCAAAATTCCGCATTGCTTCCACATCATTTGCCGCTTTGGCATTCATATATCCCCGGTTGAACCAAACCATCCCCGACCAATAGGGATAATTCAATTTTTTACTGAGGCGCATCAGTTCATCATACAAGCGTGCCGCCTTTTTTTTGTCGGAATCTACAAAGCTGAATGCATAATTGGCCAGCCGGATCACTTTGGCCGAATCGTCTTTGGCTGAAAGAATTTTTACTTCTTCAGTATCCTGGGCAGCTGTCGCATGCGCGATCCATAAAAAAGCAAAAAATAAAGCAGAGATTTTATTCATCATGAAGGGCCGGTTATCATTGCCCAAAGTTAGTTTTCCTGGCCTGATTTTCAACGCGTGGTATAGAGCCGCAGATTCGAGACGCTGCAAACATGATGCTCCCGCGTTTTGGCCGCCATACCTGAACAGGTTTGCAAGGTGCTTTCCAAAACCTGTTCGACCGGTTGCGGAATGTTATTATTTTTTTTTCCTTCCAATGCCCTCTTCCATCGTCGAGCAAAGTACATTCAAAGCGACACAAAATGAGAGAAAGCTCAATCCAAACGTATTCATAGAACATCGATAACTAAAATGCTAATAACCATTACAGTTTAATGAATTCCACGCGGCGGTTTTGCGCCTTGCCTTCTTTCGTCGCATTGTCGGCAACGGGTTTTGCTTCGCCCATTCCTCTCGTTTCCATTCTGGAAGCGTCTATCTTATGTATACCTGCGAGCGCATTTTTTACAGCATTTGCCCGGCGCCGGGACAGGTCCAGGTTCTTTGCATCTTCCCCATCGCTATCCGTGTAGCCGTCAATCCTCACCCTTACCTGCGCATTCTCTTGCATTACCGAGGCTATTTGTTTCAGCACGGCGGCGCTTTCCGGTTTTATATGATCGGAATTGGAATCGAACAGGATTCCGTTTGTTACCAGTTTGCCTTCCGTGATGAGCTTGCTGCGCATATCGGCCGCACCTTCCGATACCCGGATATTTGAAACGAATACGCCCACATTATCCTCCTGGTTATTGTCCGCCATTAAAAAACCCAGGTGGTTGAAGGCCGTTTGCGGGGCTATCGCCTGCGGTATGTCATATACTTTTTCCTCATTGATCCAGCAGCGCAACCGCTGCTTCTGCACCCATATCGCCACATGAAAGGGCTTTCGGTAATTGTTACTGAATTTCCTCAGATCTTTATTGCCGCCCTCGAAATACATGTCGCGTTTGCTATAACTCTGCACATAAATCGAAGAACGGTCCTCATAAGCCGGCTGGACGATCAGACTTATTTTGCTCACCTCGTTTCCGCCCTGGGCAAAAAGCCGGGCACTTTCCTGGCCGGGCGCCAATTGCAATAGCTGCCATTCAAATCCGGGAAACATAGACCCGAAATCCTGTTCATCGCTACCCATGTAAGTGAGCAGCATATCAAATTCAACCGTGAAATTATCCGGCAATTTCTTAATCTCCGGGGAGACAAACTCCCCAATAAACATGCGCATCCATTTGCCTGGCAAACCGTCAATAGAAACTGCCTCGCCCCGGTTGTTGGTAGCCCAATGCATAGGAAACTCACCGATAACATCCTGCGAGAAATCCTCCGCATATATGACATGCTCGCCGCGCACGAAATCATAGGAAGAATAACTTTTGAAGGCATCTCCCGCGGATGCCGGATGCGCGGTTTCATTTTTGCCGCCTTTACCGGGTTCTTTCTTTTCGGGTTTTTGTGTGATCGCTTCCTCCGCCTTGTCGATGGCGCGGTCCATCGCCTGATCAGCCCGCTGTTCGGCGCGGTACCTCGCTTTGTCGTGAAACCTGTCCAGAACTGCCTGGCACCGGCCGCCGGTAGCAGAGAGAAGAATAATAGAGCATAAAACAAGGGTATTTTTCATAGCTATTTGTGATTTGATGCTACAAAGTAACTTCATCTCACCAGCCGATTTGTGCGAGGCAATACTGATATTTAAAGATACGTAGAAGTACGTACGTCGGCTATTTTTTAGTGATTCATGCCAGTTGTCACATTCTCCATTGGCTTCCCGTTCGAAACCGGATTTTAACGTAATTTAACTGGCAACGGGCCTGGCCGGCTTACTTTCAGAAGGTAACCAAATCAGCGGGCGTATATACATAACTGTCAGGCATCCAACCCGGTGCCGCCGGCTGCTCCGGACATTTCCGAGAAGCTCAGGCAGGTTAAGTAATATTAAATCACTGAAATATAGCGCGTAGCTGATAGACAATAATGCCATTAACCGGCATTCGAAAACATACAACTTCCGGATCGGATTGGAAGTGTATGGGGCTCGCCTCCCTTTTTGAAGGGAACACCATCTAACATACTGAAAAACAATCAATATCACCGATATTACACTGAATCGGCAGAGGTAAATCACAAGAAATTGCAATTTTAACGGGCGCATTGTAGTATCAAAATGACAATGAACAGTAAATTGCATAGTTAAAATCTCTCTTAACCGAATTTAACTTTCCTTAAACTAAATGCGAAACACATTTACCTCCTCTCCCAGCCGTATGGGCTGGCTGTGCCGGCTTCTATGCGCGGCACTTGTGGTTATGGCAACCACGGGATACGGCGGCACAGCCCTCCCGTCCCTTTCGCCGGGTGTCCCACTTAACCGGGTATTCTTCACCGCCGACAAACCCGTAAAGGGAACCATCAAAGACGAAGCCGGAAACACCCTCGCGGGCGTCAGCGTCGTTGAAAAAGGAACGACGAACGGTACTATTACCGATCAGGATGGAAAATATAGCCTGACCGTTCAGGGTGAAGGCGCCGTTCTTTCCGTTTCTTTTATCGGTTTTGTTCCCAACGAAGTCACCGTAGGCAACCAAAGCACAATCGATCTGGTGATGTCGCAGGATATCAAGCAGCTTAGTGAGGTAGTGGTTACCGCACTCGGGGTTAAGCGTGAAGAAAAATCCCTGGGTTACTCGGTACAAAAGGTAAGCGGAGCTGCCATTCAGACTGTTAAGGGTACCAACCTGGCTACATCCCTAACCGGAAAAATTTCGGGGCTTTGGGTTAAAAACAGTACGGAATTCAACGAAGCACCCACGCTCGATCTCCGTGGTGAAACCCCTTTACTCGTCATCGACGGTGTACCTTATGTGAATATCTCCCTGAAAAACCTCAACCAGGACGATATTGAAAGCATTGATGTGCTGAAAGGTCCCACAGCGGCTGCTTTATACGGTTCGAGAGGCGGCAGCGGGGCGGTTATCGTCACCACCAAACGCGGCGCTGCCGGTAAAGGTCTCTCCGTCACGGTGAACAGCAACAACATGTTCAATGCGGGCTTTTTGATGCTGCCGAAAGTCCAGCACTCTTACAGCGCCGGACTAGGTAGTGCATACAGCCCGACCGACTATATCTGGGGGGCCAAACTGGATAACGGCACCATGGCCAACCAATGGAACCCTATTACCAAACAAATGGAAGTGTCGGAACTGCGGTCGGTAGGAAAGAACAATTTCCGGGACTTTCTTGTACCTGGTCTGATTTCCAACAATAACGTCAGCATTACACAGACCGGCGAGAATGGCAGTTTCCGTGTGTCGATGAGCCATATCTACAATAAGGGCCAGTATCCCAACCTCAAATCCAATACTACCAGTTTCAATGTGAGCGGCGAAATGAAGGTTGGCGATAAGTTCAGGCTGAACAGTCAGGTCGGGTACAACCGCATCACAGCTCCACAGATTGCAGGTTCAGGATACGACGCGCAGGGCTACATCTACAACATCCTGATCTGGATGGGGCCGGAATATGACCTGAGCCTGTACAAAAACAATTACTGGATCACACCCAATATAAAACAAAACTGGCACTACAATGCATGGTACGACAACCCATACATGATGGCTTACGAAAAGCTGAACGGTATTGAAGAGAACAAAATGAATGCCAGCTTCACCGCGACGCTGGATCTTTTTGAAGGCGCCAAAATACTGGTCCGCCCGGGATTTGACCTCTACCAAAACAATGAAACCCGCAGAAACCCGCCGGGAATCCTCTCCACCCGCGGTTGGGACGCTTCCGGATTGTATTCTATTGCCAAAAGAAACGGTTACAGCTTTAACGGAGACGCTTTCTTTACCTACAATAAGACCTTCGGCAAATTAGGTATCGACGCCCTGGCAGGTGGTACGATCTTTAAATATGACAACAACTATCTTTACAGTGCAACCCGAAGCGGGTTGCTTATTCCAGGCTATTACTCGCTCAACAACTCCGTCGAAAGGCCGGATGTCAGCGTTGTAGATCCTAACACGGCTGCTACTAACCCCCGGTTCCGCAAACAGGTAAACAGTTTGTTGGGAAAAATCAGTTTGGCCTACAACAACACTTTCTTTCTGGACGTAACCGGCCGAAACGACTGGAGTTCGTCCATGCCTGCCAAAACCAACAGTTATTTCTATCCTTCGGTGGGTGCCAGCGTGGTGGTTAGTGAATTTTTCCAGTCTTTACCCGAATGGCTGGATTTCTGGAAAGTGCGTGGATCCTGGACGCTGGCAAAATCCGATTTGGCCGTATACGCCACCAACAATACCTATTCCACCAGCACAGGCGTATGGAGCGGCCTCAACTCCGCAGCTTATCCCGGCACGATCATCAACGCAACAGATGTAGTGGCGGAAACCAACCGCACCTGGGAAATCGGGACAGCAGCTTACTTCTTAAAGAAACGCTTCAAGCTGGACATCGCTTACTTCAACAAGTATAATTACAATATTCAAACCAGCGCGGCGATATCGCAGGCTTCCGGATTTAACAGCACGCTGATCAACATCGATCAGACCTACGTTCGCAAGGGTATGGAAGTTTCTCTCGATGCGAACATCCTGAAAAAAGGGGACTGGCAATGGGATGCAACCGCCAACTGGTCGTACAATCACCGCTACTTTAAAGCGTTGGATCCGCAATATTCTGCTAAAAACAACTGGACAAAAGTGGGCGGACGCACGGACACCTACACTGGTGCTACCTGGCTGAGGGACTCACAAGGCAATCTGATTCACCAGGCTAATGGCCTTCCCCAGGCAAGTACGTACAGCAGCTTGTATGGCTACACCGATCCAAAATTCATTTGGGGGCTGGCAAACACCGTCCGTTACAAACGGTTTACGCTCACTGCTGCATTTGACGGCCGGATCGGCGGGTTCTTAAATAACTACACCTCTTACAAAATGTGGGACACCGGCGCACATCCTGACTCGGATAACGAATGGCGCTACGACGAGGTGGTGAACAAAAACAAGTCGTTTGTAGGAAAAGGCGTGGTGGTAACTTCCGGAAGCGCTACCTACGACAATATGGGAAATATCACCAGCGATACCCGCGAGTATGCGCCCAACACCACGAAGGTCTCCTATGAAACGTACGCCCGACGGTATGGTGACGGGACACGCGGTGTGACCAACGCTACTTTCTTCAAGCTACGCGAACTTTCCATTGGCTACTCGCTTCCACCGTCTTTTGCAAAATATGTGGGCGCCAAATCAGCTTCCATATCATTTACCGGACAAAACGTATGGATGTGGACCAAGGATTTCCGTTTTGCCGATCCTGACAAAGCCAATGACACGCAGCTTACTTCTCCTTCCGTACGCTACGTAGGTGGTAACATCCAACTCACTTTCTGATAACACAAATTGACCTATATCATGAAGAAATTCATTGCTAAATATATGCTCGCGGTTGGGGGTTTGCTTGCGTTGAACAGCTGCGCAGACTTCCAGGAGATCAACACCAATCCCAATGCGGCGACATCGGTGTCGCCCCAGATGCTGGCAACGAACCTGATTTTGAACATCACCTCCATCAGCTATCTGGATCCGGCGCTGCTTTCCAAAGCTATTAACCACACCGAATTCCCCAATTCACTGCAATACAACAATTTGGGAAAACAGGAATACAGCGGACTGGTCGTGCTCACAAACGTGCAGAAGATGATCGATCTGGCGCCTGAGGGCGCATTGAAGAACTCCTTTACCGGGCTCGGCAAGTTTGTACGCGCATGGAGGTTTTATGATCTGACCATGCGTCTGGGAGATATTCCGTATGCAGACGCTTTGCAGGGAGAAACAGGCACCATCCGCCCCACCTACTCTACGCAGAAAGAAGTGTTTCTGGGCATCCTGAAAGAGCTCGAAGAAGCAGATCAGGCATTCTCCCAGGGTACGACTTTCGCCGGGGACCCCATTTACAACGGCGATGTTACAAAATGGCGGAAAGTGGTTAACACTTTTGCATTGAAGGTGCTTCTGACGCTGTCGGCCAAAGAAAGTGATACCGATTTAAATATCAAGTCACGCTTCAATACGATTGTTACGACAAAACCCATCTTCGAAAGCTCGGCCGACAACTTCCAAAGGGTATATTCTGACGTGGCGGGACAGCGCTATCCCTGGTATAAGCTAAACAACCAGGGGCTTATCTATCCGGTGATGTCTACGATGATTGTAGATAAACTAAAAGAGCTGGAAGACTATCGGCTATTCTATTATGCTGCACCCTCGCCCGTTAAGGTGGCAGCCGGTATAAGCCCCTCGAGTTACGATGCCTATAAGGCAGTCAACCCTTCGGCGGTTTACTCGGACCTTACAGCGGTAGCATCTTCGAAAGATTATTCCAACCTGAATGCCCGCTATTCCGAATTGGCCAACTCGGAGCCGATTTACCTGATCAGCTATTCAGTTTTGCAGTTTATGCTGGCAGAAGCTTCATTAAGAGGGTGGATCAACGGCACACCTGCGAGTACCTATTATGAAAATGCGATCCGCACGGGAATGCAGTTTGTAGCAAACAACACTCCCGACAATGCTGATTTTCACCATAACCGCAAAATCACTGCCGATTATATCACGGCCTACCTAGCCTCACCTAAGGTAAAATTGTCGGGTACTCCCGAGCAGCAGCTTGAGAAAATCATTACCCAACGGTATCTGGGAACTTTCCTTCAAGCCGGGTTTGACGGATATTTTGAAAACCGCCGCACCGGCTATCCGGTCTTCCCGGTTAATCCACTGTCCAATAACAATACCGACAAGGATAAAATACCCGTTAGGTGGATGTACCCGGACACCGAGATCAACTACAATTACGATAACCTGACAAAGGCGATTCAATCGCAATACGGCGGTAACGACGACTACAACCAGAAGATGTGGTTACTTAAATAGTCAGGCAGGCATATAAATCAAAAAGCTCTCGCAATGAATAATGCCCTCTGAAAGCATCTAACTTTCAGGGGGCATTGTTCATTCAGGCCTGTCCATAAAACATTCCAGGCCTCAAAGCATCTGATCCAGATCTGCCCGTGCCGGGCCGGTAAGTACATGCCCGCGGCAATCGTACCGCGCGCCATGACAAGGGCAATCCCAGCTTTTCTCTGTGCTATTCCATTGCACAATGCATTTCGCGTGCGGACACACGGGATCGAGCACGTGGACTTCCCCCGCAGGATCACGGTAGACCGCCAGCTTCTCGCCTTCAAGCTCGATAATCCTGCCCTCATCGGGACTTACATCCGCAAGGGAATCGATATGGGCAATGCCCCAACGATCGACAATGAAACGTTTTACGACGTCAGCATTTTCTTTCACTACTTCCGCAAATCCCGCAACCGGTTTTACCCGTGCCGGATCGAACAGCGCCTTGTATTTGCTTTCACCGGTCATAATGAGATCGCTCAACACCAGCGCGGCAGCTGTACCGAGGATCATCCCGTTGCCGTTGTAGCCCGTGGCCGCATAGATACCGTCCGGGGCACCCGGAAGGTGCCCGATGTAAGGGAGGCCGTCGGCTGGCACATAATATTGGGCTGACCATCGGTAGGCGACCTGCTCTACGTTATAATACTTACGGGCATAGGCTTCCAGGTCTGCGAAAGCCTGTTCCGGATCACTGTGGCCGGTTTTATGGTCGTGGCCGCCCGCAATAAGGTATGGCTGTCCTTCGATCGTATGTGTTCTGAAATAATGATAAGGATCCTGCGAATCATACACCAGGGCGTCCGGGTAGACCCCGTCTGCCAGTGTAGCCGCGATAACATAACTGCGGTAAGGTGCATTCCGGAAATGCAGCACGTTAATACCGCCGGGAGGGATATGCGTTGCGTACACTACCCGCTTCGCGCGGATGCGGTGATGATCCGAGATCGTCGTATAATATCCGTCACCAGTTTCCACTTCCCGAATGCAGGCATTCTCCACAACCATTCCGCCGGATTTCCTGAATTCGTTCAGCAGGCCGCCGATGTATTTCAAGGGATGAAACTGCGCCTGCCCCTCGAATACAATGGCTTTCAGGTAGGGTACCGGCGTGGGTACATCGTCTGCGAGCGCCACTTTCACGCCTGCGCGCAATGCACTTTCATACAGATCGTCGAGCTCCCTGACCTCTTTTTCCGTTTCGGCATAAACATACCCCGGCCGCCATTCCAGGTCACAGTCGATCCGATAGGTATCGACAAAGTGCCGAATCAATTCCACGGCGTCACGGATCGATTCGGCGAAGAGCGGGGCAGCATCCGTCCCGAAGGCCTGTTCTACCTCGGCATAGGTAGTGTCGGCAAATGTGTTGATATGGGCCGAGGTCCCACCCGTTGTACCGAAACCGGCGTGATGGGCATCCGCAATGACACACCGATTTCCCGCCTGTTGCAGGAGCAATGCGGTGGTCAGCCCGGTTATGCCTGCACCGACGACGATCACATCGTAAACGTCGGTCTCCGGGAACGTCGTCCCCTCGTTTTTCAACGTAAGATGCCTGTTCCATAAGCTGGCATTTTGCCCGTCCCGCTCCCATTCAGAGGCGTCGGGCACAATATCAGTTTTTGAAGTGTATTTAGTCTTTTCCATGATCGTTCTGATTTCCAGTGCCGTCTTTTGGCTAAAACCGTACCAGGGCCCAATGCGTCTTTTAAAAACGCGAGGAAAGTTGCCCAGGCCGCGGTTTTAGTCGGGTAGGTCAGGATTATTACTAATCCCTTCCCCCCTCAGAACCGTACGTGCGGCTTTCACCGCATACGGCTCAAGCGGATTATGAAGCAGCTTCTTACTCATGATGTGACCCTCCTTCTTGTTGATTCTTTAATAGTTTCGGATAGGTGTAATTGCTGGTGGCAGTATAGGTGTACCAATCGCCTGTTTTTCATGTGCTCTCTTTGTGGGGCGGTTTTATCCATTATCAGGTGGTGGTCGTGTATTTCTTCACCATTTAACAGAGACTCTCCACATACCGGACACATGCACCGCTGGCTTGCCATCCTCATACTTTTGCCTTTGGTTACTGTTGTGAGCTTTCTGAACTCCCTGTTTAACCAGTAGCTCCGCAATGAGGGGTCATCCTTTGATGCTGTCCGTTGCACCATCACGTGGCGTTTGATAGGATACCATGCAAACTTTTCCAGATAGATTCTGGAATCTTTATCGCCAAAAACCCATTTGTCTTTTCGCTTGTGATTGAATTGGCCCCAATATCTGCCTGTAATATTCTTCCATGACTTGTCCCGCTGCTGTCGCTTGGCCCATCTTACGGCCTTGTGGATCATGTACATGTCCAGATTTTTAAAAGCTTCCTTCGAGTTGCCAATCCTGAAATAATTTGCCCAGCCTCTAATGATGGGGGTCATTTGATGAATAACCGCCAGTGCATTAGAGCCGTGCATCCTTTTCCATTCATCCCTGAATCGGTCTTTGAGTTTCTGTATCGATTGTCTGCTTGGTTTTACCAAAGGTTTCCAACCTGTTTTCGAGGAGCTATTGCGATAGTGCCTTATATTAAAACCGAGGAAGTCGAACCCTTCCGTAATATGCACGATCCTTGTCTTTTCTTCCGACAATGCCAGTCCTCGTTGGGACAGCCATGCATTCAGTTCAGGTATTGTTGTTTCCGCAATTTCACGGGTATCACAGAAGATAAGAAAATCATCTGCATACCTCACCAGTGCACGGGTACTTACCGGGCCGCTGGTTCCGCTTCTGCGGATACCTATGGCCTCTTCCAATCCATGTAAAGCAATGTTGGCGAGTAAAGGACTGACGATTCCCCCTTGCGGGGTTCCTGCGCTCGTTTCATGAAACACGTTCTTATCAACATAACCCGCCTTCAACCATTGTCTGATAAGTTCCTTTGCAGGAAAATTTCCAATTGTCTTGAGCAGATAATCATGGCTGATATTGTCGAACGCTCCCTTGATATCTGCGTCCACGATCCATTTCCTCCTGCTCGTTGATTTACTGAAAGAGTACACGTGCATGATGGCATCATGGCACCCACGTCCCGGTCTGAAACCGTGGCTGCATCCCTCGAAGCGTGATTCCCATTCAGGTTCCAGTGCATTCTTGACACGGGCTTGATGTACCCTGTCGATGATTGTCGGAATACCCAATGGACGCTGTTTGCCGTTGGCCTTTGGTATATACACTCTCCGGGCTGGATGGATGCGCCAGGGTTGTTGCGACTGTACAGCTTGCACAAGCTCGCTTTTTCCTTTTGCTGTCTTGACAATGACCTTGTCCACCCCGGCAGTGTTTTTGCCGGCATTTACCTGCGTGACTCTCCTGACACTTTCCAGTGTATTGGAGAAACTGCGCAGCATGAGTTTTTGTAACTGGCGAACTTTGTCGTGTTCGCCTGCTTTCGCTGCCTTGAAAATCCGTTGTCTCAGGTTTCTAACGGCACGGTTGGTCTGCCTCCAATCTATGGAGTACCAATCCAATTGCTGTCTCTCTGTTCCGTTTGCTAAGTTGCCTTGCATCTAACTTTCCATTAATTAAAAACCTTTACCACTTCTTTTCAAGAAATCCACCAGTCCCGCGTCAGCACCCTTTCAGGTTGGGTATCTCTGCTTATTGCAGCCCTATCCGTCCAGTTATGTATTCCTGCGGCCTTTCAGCTGACGGCATTCGCTTTTCGGGACCTCCCATTCCCACTGAGGATTTCCGTTTCCCTTACGGTCTACCTACCCATTTTCATAGGACCCCATTGGGTTTTTCCACGTTCCGCATAATTAACATGCGACTGGCGAGGATGCCTCTTCTTGCCCCGGGGTCATCGGTGTCCAAGCATAACCCTTCGGTATGGATTATGCCTTACAGCATCCTACGGAATGGATGCCGTCTAACCCAGTACATCGGTAAATCACCATCTCCCCGATGTTCGTACGTGACGAGGCTTTATATGAGGTTCACTTTCGTTCACCCGTCCAGTCTTCCCCTTGCCCGATTCTTCCTGATGGTTGGAGTCTTCTTAGGCTTTCATTTCAGCTTCACAAAGGATGATTACTCGTCCTCCATGTGAAAAGTGGGAACCGGCTCTGGACACTAACCGGGATTAACGTATTGTTAATCAATTAACTAAGCGACATCGTGTCGCACACCAAAATCAAACCACGTGTTTTTCTGCGGGAACGGATTTTGTTAAAACTACCCGATTAAAACACAGAAAATCATGGATAACCAAAAAGATAAAGCGACGCAGGATGCTGTCGCGGAAGCACTTAGAAACGGCAGAAATGCGAACGACAATTTCAACGAAGGAAATGTGGACGACTACGGCACAGCGTCACAGGAGGAAATCCAGGAACGGGATGAAATTAAAGGCGGCGCGGGCCAGCACGGGACAGGAAGGAATGCCAACGACAATTTCAACGAAACCAGATCCTATCCGCAGGACCAATCACAGGTTATCTTTACCGATCTGCAAGGCATCAGACGCCGGGGTATCTACAAAAAGGCCCAGGGCTTTCAGGAGATCAGTGAAACAGAAGTTCCGCTCGAACAACAGTCCTTCTTCCCGGAGGACGATGTGGCCGGGTGGGAATATGAACCGGAAAGCCAGTCAGAATAGCACGCGCCCGGCGTAGACCAGCACCAATGCACTCATTTAAGTCACATCGGGCACATTTGAGAACACTTTGACGCCGGGGCCGTCGATGCTCCAAGTTTTGTCCGATTTCGCTCCCTCATTTCCCCGTGAATCAAGTATGAGGTGCCAATTTGGTCCTTCGGGCAGCAAGAAAGCCAGTTTTTCGTCGGAAAAATTAATATAACAATACAGCATTGCCCGCTCGTCACGGCTGCTCCGTTTCAGGAGTAATACCCTGTCGCTCAGCACGTCCACTGCGACGCCGTCCTTATCGAGATTGCGTAATGCGGCATGTGTTTGCCGCAACGTGATGAGGGTTTTGGTCCAGACGAGCAAATCAGCGTATCGGCCTTCGGTACGCTTTTCCCAATGTATTTTAGAATGCAGAAAAGTCTCCTCGTCCTGTGGATTACGAGGTTTCTGTCCATCCCCAAAATCTTTGAAATCGCTTTCCCGTCCTTCGATAACGGCCTGGATCAGGTCAGGATCGGTGTGGCTTACAAAGAAGAAAAAGGGCGTATCCTCCCCATATTCCTCCCCCATAAAGAGCATTGGCACGTAGGGCGAAAGCATTAATGCGGCCATCGCCACTTTCTGCCTGGCTATGCTCACGAGCTGGCTGAGCCGCTCCCCGCCGGCACGGTTTCCGGCCTGATCGTGATTCAGATTGAAAGCAACGAACGAAGCGCCCGGAATGCCTGCCGAGGAGGCCCCGTGTTTCCTCTTCCTGAATTTCACGTAACCGCCGCTATGTACAAAACCATCTTTGTAAGCTTTGGCAAGCTGTTCGATAGTCCCGAAATCGACATAGCGCTCACGGCCTTTCTCATCGAGCAGTACGTAAAGTGCGTGGTGGAAATCGTCCAGCCATTGGGCATCGAACCCCATGCCGCCGATTTGGACGGGTTTGATCACACGCGGGCTGTTCAGATCGGATTCGGCAATGAGGTAAAGACTACGACCGCTGTATTGCTGATGTGTACGGAGTTTTTCATGCACGAGTTCCCAGAAACTGAATGCCCCCTTGTCGAAAACTTCATGGATGGCGTCCAGCCGAAGCCCGTCCAGGTGGTAGTATTCCGACCAGAATACGATCAGGTCCGAAAAATAGTCCCGCACACCGTCCGACCATTCGCCGTCGAGATTGATCGCCTTGCCCCAGGGCGTTGCGTATTTATCGGTAAAATAAGGCCCGAAATGGCCCAGGTAGTTACCCTCGGGGCCGATGTGGTTAATGACGATATCTAGAAAAACGGAGATACCAACCCCATGGGCGGCATCCACCAGCGCTTTCAGTTGATCGGGCCCGCCGTACGCACTGTGAACGGAATAGGGAAATACGCCGTCGTAGCCCCAATTCCGGTTGCCTGGAAATTCTGAAACGGGCATTAACTCAATGCCATTGACGCCGAGTTCTGCCAGCGCTGCCAGCCGGGGGATTATCGCCTCAAACGTTCCCTCCGGCGTAAATGTGCCGACATGCAACTCGTACAAAATGAGGTCTTCGAATGCGCGGCCCCGCCATTCATCGTCCGTCCACCGGAAAGCGGTGTGATCTACAAACTGTGAATATCCATGCACACCTTCGGGCTGAAAATGCGAGGCAGGATCAGGAAAAGGCCCCTGTTCGTCCGGTTCATATTGATAACGCCACGGCCCGTCCTGCCAGGGTAATGTCAGATTGAAATACCCGTCGTCATCCGGCTCCATTCGGAAAGTTGCAGGTTCGGCTTGCCGACAAATCAGGTTCATTTGCCTGGTTTGCGGGGCCCATACCCTGAACCTGACTTGCTCGCCATCCCTGTATGTCCCTCCTTTTAAATTAATCATAATATAAAATGTTAAACACCTGCCCCCTCAGGATTTCCGGCCTGAAAAAAACTTATGCCATGTCACCGCCCGTACAGGCGTGATTTTGGAAGGGCTGCCAACTATTTCAAAAAGACAGGACAATGGAACATACAACGGCGATACTTTCACTGGAACCGGCCTTCGGACAACACAAGTGGTGGCAACACGGTATTATTTATCAGGTATACCCCAGGTCTTTTCAGGATTCCAACGACGACGGCATCGGCGACCTGAAAGGTATTACCACGCGGCTCGACTACTTGCAGTGGCTTGGGATCGACTGTGTGTGGCTCTCCCCGATCTTCCCCTCGCCGATGGCCGATTTCGGGTACGACATTTCCGATTATCGCGGCATTCACCCGCTTTTCGGAAGCATGGAGGATTTCGACGAACTCCTGAACGAGGTGCACCGGCGGGGTATGAAGCTGCTGCTCGATCTCGTACCCAATCATACCTCCGACCAGCACCCTTGGTTTCAGGAAAGCCGCTCATCGAGGGATAATCCCAAACGGGACTGGTACATCTGGCATGACGGCAAGGAAGACGGTTCGGTACCGAACAACTGGCTCAGCGTATTCGGCGGGTCGGCCTGGGAATGGGACGCGCACACCGGGCAGTATTACTATCATGCATTTCTAAAAGAACAGCCCGATCTCAACTGGCGCAATCCGGAAGTGCAGCAAGCGATGCTCGATGTCATGCGGTTTTGGCTCGACAAAGGGGTCGACGGATTCAGGGTGGACGTTATGTGGCACATGATCAAGGACAGCCAGCTGCGCGACAATCCGCCGGTACCCAATGCGCCGGGTAATACTGCCCATCCGCTGTACAACGATTATCTCCCCGTTTATTCGACCGACCAGCCCGAGGTGCACCAGATTGTACGCATGATGCGTGAGCTCACGGACGCCTACGACGACCGGGTGCTCATCGGGGAGATCTATTTACCGATACCTAAACTGGTGACCTACTACGGCCCGGACAATACGGGCGCACACCTCCCATTTAATTTCCAGCTCTTGACCCTGCCCTGGAATTCTCAGGAAATCGCGAGCGCGATCGACGCCTACGAAGGTGCGCTGCCCATCGGAAGCTGGCCCAACTGGGTATTGAGCAACCACGACAAACCCCGGATTGCCAGCCGCGTGGGATTGTCGCAAGCCAGAATCGCGGCGATGCTGCTGCTCACGCTCCGCGGCACGCCCACCATTTATTATGGCGATGAGATAGGAATGACCGACGTGCCCATCCCCGTCGACGAAATCGTGGATCCGCAAGGACTGAATATGCCCGACCTGAATATCAGCCGCGATCCTTCGCGGACACCGATGCAATGGAGCGCGGAAATCAATGCCGGCTTTTCTGCCCGGAAGCCCTGGCTCCGACTACCCTACAATGCGGCGAGAGTGAATGTTGAGAAACAAAAAAACGACGCGCACTCCATGCTGTCGTTCTACCGCAGGCTGATCGACATTCGCAGAAAAAGTGCGGCACTAAGCGTGGGGAGTTACAGCCCGGTTTACTCAGATGGACAGCTCATCTCCTATCTCAGGCAGGAGCACGATGAGACATTCCTGATCATCCTCAACCTGAGTCACCGCCCGGCCTATTTCCGTCCGCAAAATACCACCTACAAGGGCATTATAAAGCTCAGTACTGAAGAAGAACGCGTAGGAATGCATGTCGCAGACGTGCTCACCCTGGCAGGGGATGAAGGTATTGTAATACAAATTGATGATTGAGCAACAAGTGTAGGCATCAGGAAGCTTCGGGAAACTAATGAAACAGGAACCCGAAGCTCTACTTCGCCTTAGTTTTTGCCAGGTTGAGGTGCGGTGTCAAATAGTGCCTTGGCCATTTCCAAATGATGTTTCAATGCGGGGATCTTAGAATCCGCCCATTTCTTAAGGTCGGGATCCTGGCCTTTATTGGATTCGGTCTGAAAAAGGCCGATCGTCTCTTCGTGAGACGCAATCATGATGTTCATATAGAGCATGTCAAATTTCTCACCGCTCTCCGCCGCGAGGCTGTCGTAAATCTGCTGTTTGGCAGTACTCAACCGGGTCGGGACCGATATCTGTTTTTTGCGGGCAAGCGCTTTCAGTTCGTCATTGATCTTGCCATGGTCCGAAATCATCGTTTCTGCGAAGTCTTTACATTTGGGCATTGTCGCCCTTTTTTGGGCCAGCTCTCCCAATTTTACTTCCAGTAATCCGCCGTCGGCAGCGGAATGTACAAAGGCCCTATCGGCAGCGCCTTGTTTAAAACGGTCTGAAAACGCCAGAAGGGCGGCCAGCAATATACACATCAGTAGTAGTAAACCCGCTTTCATAGGATTGTTGATCAAGTGAAAAAAGAGCAGCATGCTAACAAAACCATGCCAATGTGATACCGAAACCCGAGCCGCTTTTTGAAGGAAATGCCTGCGTCACATGCAAGCCGGAGCTCAGCACGTGGCACAGCTTTTTACCAGCGCCGCAAATGTCGATTTGAGAATCAAATCCATTACACATATATCAACCACACAATGGAACGTCGCATTGAAAACGAACTACTTGAATCTGCCGGTGAGCAGGAAATAAAAACACTTCCCGGCAAACCTTATCCCCTGGGCGCAACCTGGGATGGCCATGGAGTCAACTTTGCAGTTTTCTCCGAGAATGCGCACAGCATCGAACTGTGCCTTTTTAAGCCAGAAAACGAGGGAGAGGAGTACATTAAGATCAAAATTGAGGAAGTAACACACCATGTCTGGCATGTATATGTTCCAGGCCTCGGCCCCGGACAGCTTTACGGCTACCGAGCCCACGGGCCCTACGATCCCGGAAAGGGACACCGGTTTAATCCCAACAAATTACTGCTCGATCCCTACGCGAGAGCGATCCATGGCAATGTCAAATGGGATCCCGCGGTGTTCGGCTACCAGATCGGAAGTGCCGAGGAGGACCTCAGCTTCAATGACAGCGATAGTGCAGGTTTCATGCCGAAGTCGGTGGTGATCCATTCCGACTTCGATTGGCAAGGCGACGCACCTCTGAACATTCCCTATCATAATACCGTCATTTATGAAGTCCATGTAAAAGGCTTTACCAAACTCCGGGACCAAATTCCGGAAAACATCCGCGGCACCTATGCGGCCATTGCCCATCCGGCGTCCATTGAATATTTGAAACAGCTTGGCGTCACCGCCATTGAACTGATGCCCATTCACCATTTCGTGGCGGACCAACACCTGATCGAAAAGGGGCTTACCAATTACTGGGGTTATAACACCCTCGGTTTTTTTGCGCCGGACATCCGGTACAGCAGCCACCGCGAGCCGGGAGCACAGGTCAACGAATTTAAGGAAATGGTGCGCGAACTCCACAAGGCCGGCATCGAGGTAATTCTGGATGTGGTATACAACCATACAGCGGAAGGCAACCATTTCGGCCCCACCTTTTCATTCAAGGGATTGGACAACGCTTCCTATTACCGGCTGGTACAGGACAACCCACGGTACTATATGGATTACACCGGTACCGGCAATACACTCAACGTCCAGCTTCCCAATGTACTGGCGCTCATCATGGATAGCCTTCGCTACTGGATAACCGAAATGCACGTGGACGGCTTCCGGTTCGACCTGGCCGCCACGTTGGCCCGTACGCTGCATGAGACCGATACCCTCAGTTCGTTCTTTAACATCATCCATCAGGACCCGGTGATTTCACAAGTCAAACTGATCGCCGAGCCATGGGACATTAACGAAGACGGCTACATGGTGGGCAAGTTTCCTGTGGGCTGGGCGGAGTGGAACGGGATTTACCGTGATCAGATCCGCGACTTCTGGCGTGGGCAAGATGTCGAAATGACCGCATTTGCGCGGCGTTTTACAGGTAGCCCGGACCTCTACAAAAGCGATTATCGTAGGCCTACGGCCAGTATCAACTTCATCACAGCTCACGATGGTTTCACGCTCAATGATCTGGTAAGCTACGACCAAAAGCACAACGAAGCCAACGGCGATAATAATCAGGACGGCGATGAAAGCAATCATTCCTGGAATTGCGGCGCAGAAGGCCCCACGGACAATGCAGATATCAATTCACTCAGAAACAGACAGAAACGAAATTTCCTTACCACCCTGCTGCTCTCCCAGGGAGTAGCGATGGTGGCCGCCGGTGACGAGTTGGGCAAGACCCAGCAGGGCAACAATAACGCCTATTGCCAGGATAATGAGATCTCCTGGCTCGACTGGGCCAATGCCGATCAGCAATTGCTGGAATTTACCCGGGCACTGATCCGGCTGTGTAACACCCACCCTACTTTCCGCCGCAGGCGCTGGTTCCAGGACCTGCCCGTTACAGGCACTGACGTGAAAGATATTATGTGGTTTTGGCCAAATGGGCAACAAATACCCGACCAGGAGTGGGAAGGTCACATCGCCCGGACCTTCGGGGTGTTTCTTAACGGCCAGGGGATCCGGTGCGTTGATCCGGATGGTAATAAAATTACGGACGACAACTTTTACATTATTTTCCATGCAGGAGACCAGCCAATGGATTTCATCCTACCTCCTGCGGAATGCGGCTCCGAATGGCACGTCGTAATTAATACGGCAGAGAATTTCGTCGGCGAATCTGATCAGACAATTCCATCCGGTGGAAAGCTGAACGTCACCGACCGCTCGGTAGTTGCCTTGAGGTGTCTGTCGTCTCCCCCTCAAACCGATATGTAAACTATGGGCCCCTGGACGGGGCCCACATAGTTTACTTCCCTGTTTCCATATGGGCGGCATCGACGGGTTTGGATTCCGGCGAACCTTTTTGCCTTAAAAAAATCGACAGAATAACAATGGAAGCGACGGAAAGGAATTCACTTTGCCAGTTCTGAAAAGTCTCAAACCAGAAATCGGGTTCGCCCAGAAACTTGCTCAACGATTGTTCCGGCTGTCCGCGAAGGACCCTTTCCTCGTTGTGATCGGTATAGCTTCCGTACAAATGGCCCATCCAGCTTCCCAGAAATAGCAGGATAAAGGCTATCGATAGTGATTGCTGATACAGTCGCAATTGCCATCCCCCCCGCTTGACCGGCCCCGGCGCGTCTTTTTTGGAGGGGTCGGGCTCACGGTCGACTTCTTCCGGCTTGACGAGGTCTTTAGACTCAGCCGAACCAATCTGACGAAGTGAAATAGTTAGGACCACATACATGGCCATTTGAAGAAACTCGCTCTGAAAGTTTTCAAAGGTGGAAGAAAAAAAGTGACCGCTGGAAAGGTACTGTGTAAATGCAATCGGGCCCGCGCCTAGTTCATTTAATTCCTCATTATGCTGCTTCCAGCCAAAAAAGGCCTGTGCGACGAGAGCGACAATGAAAAATGAGAGGAAGACAATTGATAGTCCGTTTCTATAAAAAAAGTGTGGTTTATTTTTCGACATAG
>NZ_JBYCZM010000008.1:0-267251 GCF_057586235.1 Dyadobacter sp. SRI_021 | reverse complement strand
ATACCATAGCCTACCCATCTTAGTTGACGTATCGATCCCTTCCGAAATACTGCGAAAGTCCACTCCCATTTCCTTCCACTCTACCATAAGTTTGATCAACTCATAAGTGGCCCGGCCTAGACGGTCAATACGCCAGACAACAATGACATCTCCCTTTCGAAGTTCTGAAACCATCCTCGCGTACTCGGGGCGTTCCTTCGATGCACCGGACACTTTCTCATGAAAAATCTTCTCGCACCCCGCCTTTCGGAGGGCATCGAATTGCAGATCATGATTCTGTTCATTCTTAGAAACCCGTACCTATCCAAATTTCATCTTCAATTACAGTTTAACCCCTATTCTCGAATTATACTGTAATTAGATTTCATGTACCACTAAAATGAACTCTTAATAGGCTGTTTTTGGCATAAAAATGAACACTTCAAACAAAGTCGCGAAGAGTACAGAAATACGACCGGATAAATTTTCGAAAGCCAACGATAACGAAAAGTTATCTCATTCGATGTATTCATGATGGTGGAGACAGGTGTCCACAGGTAATGAGTCGTGGGCTATATTATTTTAATCTAGTAAAGACATAGACATTATCAATTACTTTCCGGTTTTTTGTGGCGTAAAAAGAAACCGTTCCAGTGCTTACAAAGTTTACTCCTAAACAGACCATCTTTTACCTACTAGCGCTCTTCGTTTCGTTCTTCATAACTAACGAGGTATACTCACAGTCGCCAGATACGCTACGGCAGGAATTAACAATCGATCTTGAAGTAAGACCGCGGGCAGAGTACCGCAACAACTTCATCTGGACTCCGACAGATACGATCATGCCGAAAATTTACACAACTCAAAGAAACCGGCTGAGTGTTTCCTATCGAACCAACTGGCTCCGGTTACATGCATCACCACAGGAAATACATGTGTGGAGTGAATCCGGGCGATTCTCTCAGGTTGGCAACGTGAATTTTTTTGAGGCATATGCAGAACCCAGTATTTCCAAAAATTTTTCTTTCCGGATTGGCAGACAAGCGTTGTCACTCGACAACGGCCGAATATTTTCAGCAGCTCCATGGGGCCAGCAAAGTCGTGCACATGAAGGAATTAGGTTCCTTTACAAAAGGGAGTTGGAAACAGATTTAACGATCGCATTTACTCGACCATATGCGAAGCACTTTGATCCTGCTTATTCGCCTGTTGCCGCGCATACCTATAAATATCTTTTTGTTCACCATCTAAAACACAAGTTCCCCAATCAGATTACTTTGACGACCATTAATGCTGTGGATGTGTTTCGGCGAACGACCGGTGATAAGCAATACTATGAACGGATCACGAATGGTGGACGGCTGGAATATGCAAAGGGTTGGTTCTATGCGACAGTGAATGCATATTATCAATACGGACAAACTGCTGCATCAAAAAAGATCCGCGCGTATTACATACAGCCTGAAATCAGCGTCAACACCGGTAAAACGTTGTTTAGGCTGGGAGCTGAAATTTTAAGTGGAAGTAAAAGCACAACTTCCAAAGAAGTGTTTGCATCATTTGTACCACTCTATGGCGTAGCTTGGAAATTCATGGGGAATATGAACCTGTTCACGAAATTCCCGGCAGATTTGAATGAAAAAGGACTAGTCAACCCGTACTTGTTCATCATTTACCAAGTTAGTAAAAGGCTTTCGCTTCGCGGGGATACTCATCTATTTTACTCACAATATCCGTTGCAGGCAGAAGGCCGGGAAATCAATGGCACCTACCTGGGCTTCGAAAGTGATATGTCTTTGAACTACAAGCCGGTCAAAGCCCTTGAAATCATCTACGGGTTTTCATTCACTGTGGCTGATAAGCGCATGGAGCTGCTAAACAAGGTTCCGGATTCCGCGAAGGTCCCGGTGTGGAGCTATTTAATGGTTTCATTTGCACCTCGCATAATAACCAGGAAATCGTTTAGAACGAAGTAATCGATTCTCGCTGGCATAACGACGTTTACGTGAGTTCGCTTGAAGCTATCGAAAAAGTACAGAGGTGTGGACGTTTAGATTTAGCTGAACAAAAACATTCCTCCAAACGATAGATAATCAGGTTTTGATGGGAAGTTTAAATTTCACTTTAACGACCGTATTATTCAGAGAGGATTTGCCATAGACGATATCTATATTATCCTTTTACGCGGCGAGTTGGTTAGATTGTCGATGATATTTCCAGGTGAAGAATACGAGCAATACAACAATGGCCGCATACATTAGGCGTAGATGATCATTAGCCAGTAAAAAGCCACCTGCTAACGCGCCAAAGGCGGAGCCCGCATCCCTGAATGTAGCATTATCGGATACTGCGTGAGTCACATCGTCTTTGCCTGCTGACGCTGCCCCGGCCGCAAGAGAGGCATTAACGTTATAAAACGTAAACACAACGACTAACCCGGTAATTGACCAGCCATTTGTTGCCAGTAGTAAGCCTGAGCAAATCAACAGAATAGAGCCTGAATAAATATTAGGAAGTCCGTACCGATCGGCTGCCCAGCCGGCAAACGGCGAAATCAAAAGGGAGCAAATCCGCCGAAAGCTCAGAAACCCCGCAGCTGCGGCAGTAATTTCTACGGCTGACCAACTGGGCCGTGCATCCATCAACAAGGCACCGATCAAAACCACAAGCATGCCTTCGACTGCAAAAGCACCCAGGAAGGCCAAGCGGTTAAAAATCGAAGGGAACGATACTTTGAAGCTGAACTGCCGACCTGGGGTGCGGTTCCTTTCTTTAAGTTTTATGGCAAAATAAATTCCGGGCGTTGAAAGGAGCGCTATTACAAAAAATATCAACTTCGGGCTGATCACATCAAAAAGCAATGGGCCGATTAAAAGCGCCATCAGCGGCCCGGATTCAATAATACTTTGGCTCATTCCCAAGGCAAGGCCTGTTTGAGGATAATCCATCGCATAGGTGATTGCCCCGACGCGAAGAATAGAATACGATATACCCCAGATGATCCTGAGCAGCAATAGTGATGCGATTCCAAAACCAGCACCATAGCCCGCAGTGGCAAATACCGCGGCAATGGCCGCAAAGATCATTGGCAGACGAAAACCCTGGCGGCTGAAAACGCGCAAAATTAACGGGTTAAGCACGATCCTTGTGAAGCGGTTAATAGACAAAATAGTCCCGATCCAAATGATTGGCACATGGATACTGGGCGCGTTCACGGGCAAAAATGAATACAAAAACGCGTCGCCCATCAGTGCAAACGTCAAGCTGAACGATGCATACATTGGCAATTTTAACTCGTCAATATGCTTTTGCATCCTTGGGTGATGGATTTATACAAACCTTTAATTAACGGTGAAGCATTTACACTTTCCTTAGGGCTAATATGCTTTTCTGAGACTATCGGCAAATGCATTGGGAAGCAGGCTCAGCTCAACAGCTTGCGCGGCTTTTTCGACATCGTATTTAATCCTGACAAACTCCAACTGAACGGAATTCTTTAGCATAGTGCCGGCTGATTGGTCAATCGTTAAAAGCACATAGCATGCTCGCGCGTCCCCGTCCTTGGGTTTGCCCACAGAACCCGTATTGATCAGGTGGTGAAATTGGTCGCTACCACCTTGCCCTGAATTGATGATACGGTGATAAGGCTTGTGTGAGTGGCCAAAGCAAAGTATGTCGGCTTTAAATTCCTTTACCAGATCTACCATATAATCCTCTGATAGCTCCTGCAACAAATATTCGTTAATGCTTCTCGGGCTTCCATGGACAAGCAGCATGTGCAGCTGTTGATCATTAAGTTGAAATTCTAACCTCAGATGCCTCGGGAGTGTTAAGAGATAGTCCCTTTCCTTGCTTCCAACCAGCTTATACGCGTATTCGCTGTTTTCTTCATTGTCGCAATCGCTTGTAGAAGGAAGTATCTTTGAAACTTTTAGGTCGTGGTTCCCAGCTATCGTAGCTATGCCATGTTTTCGGATCAGACCAATTACCTGATTGGGCCACACGTTGTAGCCAACCAAATCCCCCAGGCAGTAAACCGCGTCAGGCTGTTGTTTTTCCAGATCTTCCAACACCGCCTCAAAAGCGGGAAGATTGGCATGGATATCAGATAGAAGTGCTATTTTCATTTTCCCAGTCGTAGAGATTCCGCATATGCATCCGGAAGGATACTTTCTTCCACCGCCATGGCCGCTTTTTCAACATCGTACTCAAAACGAATAAACTCAACTGTGACACTTTCCTTGCTGGAAGTGGACGCATCGGCATTGATGTGCAGGATTACATAACCACCTCTTGGGTTACCGTCCTTTGGTTTACCAACCGAACCTATATTGATCGCGTGACGGAAATAATGAGTGCCGTCCGGCTCGACTGAATCCAGGACCCTGTGGTAAGGTTTGTGCGTATGACCAAAAAGCATCACATCTGCCCCAGCCTGCTCCATGATCCGCAGCATACTTTTCTCGTCGCGATCTTCAAATAAATACTCGTTGATACGGCGGGGGCTACCATGTACCAGCAGCACTGAAAGTGGCTTATCATTTAAATGAAAATCCAATCGTAGTTGGGCAGGCAACGTACGAAGGTAGGCTCTTTGCTCATTCTTCATAATCTCATTGGTGAATGCAATCGAAACCTTGCCGTTAGCCTTTTCATCATCGGTCTTATAAGCACACCCGCAGTCGTCACTGCTTCTGCCGATGCCAAAATCATAATTACCGGCTATGGTTGGTATCCCGCGTTTTCTAATTTCGTCTACAACCTCGTTAGGCCAGATATTGTATCCTACCAAGTCCCCAAGGCAGTAAATAGCATCAGTATCGCGGGTTTCAACGTCCTTAAAAAATGCTTCCAATGCCGGAAGATTGGCGTGAATATCTGAAAAAAGGGCAATTCTCATAAATCATTATTTAAGTATTCAATAATCTCAGTGACAGTCTGACGTGCCGAACGGCCTACCCCTATTAATGTTGCAGATGCGAAACCAGTGAAACTGCCATAACCCACCAGCCAGAGCCCGTTTAACTTTAAGGCCTTCGTGCCTTCACAGTCGACTTTTCCATCTTCATTGATGATGCCTAGATCTTTCAGGTGCCCTGTTGCAAAGCCAAAACCAGTACACCAGATCACCACATCAAATGGCTGGCTGCTGCCATCATGCCAGATAACGCCGTCTTTATAAAACTGCTTGAAGGTTTCGCGTGCATGAAGCACACCACGGTCGCGGGCCTGCTTTACAGGCGGTACCATCACGATGTTGCCTATGTTGTACTGGGCCGCATTAAACTCCCTCCCTTCCTTCATTGCATGGTATTTGGCCGATGCCACATCAAAAAGCACCCTGCCATCCACATCATCAGGTAAGAATTGTGGCTCTTTGGCGGTTGCCCAAACCGTGGTTGCCACCGTGGAAACTTCGGCTAGGATTTGCGCCCCGGAATTTCCCCCGCCGACTATTAACACGGATTTATCTTTGAAAGGAAGCGGGTTTTTATACTCGGATGAATGCAGCTGCTGGCCTGTAAACAAGTGCTTTCCTGGGATATCGGGGACAAACGGATTTTGAAAAGTACCGGTAGCCGAGATAATCGCCCTGCTCTGATAATTTCTCTGGTCAGACTCTACCGTAAAAATGCCGCCCAGCTTTTTGACACTGATTACCTTGGCACCTCGCTGTATTTGGATTTGGTACCTTTCCTGATAGGCGTTCAGATAATCAAGTACATCTTGTTTTGAAGGAAACCCGCTTCCTGATTTAGGCATGATCCAACCCGGCAAGGAGCTTTGTTCTGCCGGTGAAAACAAACTAAGTGAGTCCCAGCCCTGTTGCCAAGCGCCACCACCATGTTGTTGGTCATCCAGGATGATATATTTCAGCGTTGTCCTGCGCAGAAAGTAGCCGCAAGCTAACGCGCTCTGTCCGCCACCGATAATGATCAGATCAAATACCTCCATGAGTCATCTGGCAGCAGTTCAATTTCTTGCAAGCCCGCTCATAAACGGCGACCGGCTTCTTAAACATCAGCGCAGCGTGAAAAATCCCCATCAACATTCCCCCGGGGATTAACTGCGTGACCAGCCCCGTAAAAATGCCGTATATGGGAAGGCTTGAAAAGGTACTAATCAACACCAAACCGTCAGGCGTCAGGTGAAGCTTGATGACCAAGAAAACCGCAATGGATGCAAAATGAAAGCCATTTACCATTAAATGGATAATGTATTCCCAACGGGGTAGCCCGCCCATAAATGCCCTACTGTCTTTTTCCATGTAGGCGTCAAAACCCAGTACGATAATGTCGATGGCGACCAAGGAAATGCCCACATAAAAAGCGAGATCTGAGCTGCCCAAATAGAGAAAATAAAGGATCAAGGGAAATAATAATGCCCTGATGGTATGGGTAATGTGCTCGTTTCTGCTCTCTGGGTGTAGGTAAAGTTTATACCGGATCAGGTGCAAATAAAAACCATCAAACATGGCAAGCAACGCAAAGCTTACCAAAAGGATAATCGTTATTAAAAATGCAGTTTCCATGCGTCAAGGATTCGGTTTGTAATAGTTAAACTGAAAACTTCTTTTGCTGTTTGAGCGCGAAATTGACCATCAGGATCAGTACCGGCACTTCTATCAGCGGTCCAATCACAGCAGCGAACGCTGCACCCGAATCAATGCCGAATACCGCTATTGCGACCGCAATCCCAAGCTCAAAATTGTTCCCTGCCGCAGTGAAGGCCAGCGATGTTGATTTGGCATAATCCGCGCCTGCACGTTTTGAAAGGTAAAAGGCAGAGAAAAACATGATTACAAAATAGATCGTCAGCGGCAGCGCGATGCGCAGCACGTCAAACGGTATACTGACGATCAACTGCCCTTTCAAGCTGAACATGACCACGATCGTAAATAGCAAGGCAATTAACGTGATTGGGCTGATGGCCGGGAGGAATTTTTTCTCGTACCATTCTTTGCTAAACAGCATGGTCAGTACGACCCTGGAAATAATACCCGCCAGAAATGGGATGCCCAGATAGATGAATACGCTTTGGGCGACCTGCCCGATGGTAATATTAACTTCAAACCCTTTTAGTCCGAAGAGAGGCGGCAAAATCGTCACAAAAACGTAGGCATATACCGAGTAAAATAAGACCTGAAATATGCTGTTGAAAGCGACCAGCCCTGCAGCGTACAAGCGGTCGCCATTAGCCAGGTCATTCCAGACAATGACCATTGCGATGCATCGGGCAATGCCGATCATAATTAGCCCGGTCATGTACTCCGGCTTATCAGGCAAAAAGATTACGGCCAGGCCAAACATCAGCAATGGGCCTACAATCCAGTTTTGAATCAGTGAGAGCCCCAAAATCTTAGTGTTGTTAAATACCTTCGGCAGCTCGGCATAGCGCACCTTTGCTAGCGGCGGGTACATCATCAGAACCAAGCCAATGGCAAGCGGCACGTTTGTTTGCCCTGAATTAAACTGATTGATGAAATCAGGTGTGCCTGGCAAGAAATAGCCAATTGACACACCGATAAGCATGGCTAAAAAGATCCATAAAGTCAGATAACGGTCTAAAAAAGAAAGCCGTGGGGTGTTCATGCGTTTTGGTGCTTTAAATTACGTTTCATGACAACAGCCGAAGATGGGCAAAGGCTGCTAAACTGTCTGGTCTGCTGAATCGTCTCGGGCACTTGCTCGCGGTTCACTGGCGCGAAACCATACCGGTCAAAGTAATGATCAGCTGTGGTTGTGATCAGGTATATCGCTTCCAATCCTCGTTCGTCTGCACCTGTCAGTAGCTGCCCGACCAACTGCCCGGCAATACCTTTGCCTTGGTGGGTTGGACTGACAGCTACTGAGCGCAGCAGCCCGACGGGCCCGAAAAGTTCAAGACCGGCGACGCCAACAAGCGTCCCGTCTTGTTTCGCCAGAAGAAAATTGCGCAGGCCGGCTGGTAAATCTTCGGTAAGTAGGTCCGTTTTTTTTAGTAAGCTGACCACCAATTCTTTTTCTTCCGGCCTGGCATTATCGATTTGAATGCTCATAATTCTTTAACTTGATTAACAACATCCTGAACCAGGCTCGCAGCACGCCGCCTCAGAAGCGACTAATTCCAGCTCCTGTTTGACCGGGGCAGGCGCGCAGCATGAGCCTTCCGCGGATGATGTGCCGCAGCTCTGGTTGCGTGTGAGCGCCTTGCATTGGGTAAAGTCCGGAACCAAGTTGACTGTGAATGTTTCGCCATCGGCAGCAAACTCACCCGGATACATCTGGCGCGTATCAAACTTTGAATTACCAAATTCGATCTTCACAGTTGCATCCGGATCCAAAGGAAGCGTTTTTTCAACCAGGTTGACAATTTTAAGTGCTTTGCCGACCTTCATGGAGCGGTCCACCTCCTTCACCGAAGGCTCCCAAAGCTGCACGATAATCTCTGTCCAGCTATTCATTACCCCGCCGCAGTCCACCGAAACAATAGGCGCTTGCTTGATCTCGGTAATGTGGTAAGAGCTGTCTACAAACTTGCCTTCTTCATACTGGAATTGCAGATGTAAATCTGGATTTTGTTCTAGAGTGCTTTTAAATTCACCCCACGTCATTGGATCTAATTGGCTCATGGTTTTCATTGGTTAAATGTAATATTACGATTGATATTTTCAAAAAAATACCCTGCTTAATTACAGCAGGATGTAGCGAGGGCAAACGTATCAAGCAAAGAGCCGAAAGTTTTTTGTGCTTCCTCCCATACGACTGGGTTAATGCAATAGCATACCCGTGGTGGGTTAATTTCCCCCTGAATAATCCCGATCCGTTTCAGCTCCTTCAAATGCTGGGATACGGTCGCCTGCGCAAGTTCGAGCTCATCGACCAGGTCACCACAAACACAGGCTTTCCTTGCAATCAATAGTTGGAGAATCGCAACCCTGGCCGGATGTGAGAATGCCTTGGCCAGATCCGCAATCCGGTTCTGCTGCTCGGTGAATATTTCGGTTTTCGTAACTCCCATGATGCAAATATAAAGACTGATTTTTCAATTGCAATATTACGATTGATTTTTTTAAAAACTTTTTCAGTCTGTAACATCCATGAAACGCAGTATGCTTAAACTTTTTTTTGACCGATTGATTCTAATCGTATCTTTACGATTGATTTTCCATACTCACTGACAACAACCAAATATGAACCTGATCAATTTGTTGATAGTAACCTTTTTAAGCACAGTTTCGATTATGCCACGTGAAAGCACCACCAGTAAAAAATCCCTCAATCCAGAGCTGGTCTCCTACATTAATTCAGTAAAAAATGACTTTTCACACATACCTCAAGACCGAAAAGAAGAGCTTGACAAGATTACCGGGTACATCCAAAAGCAGGTGGATGCCGGCCAACCAGTGCAGCTGACCTATATCTGCACCCACAATTCCAGACGCAGCCATTTCGGGCAAATTTGGGCAGCAGCTGCTGCCGCATATTATGACGTCCCCAAAGTGAAGACTTTTTCTGGCGGCACTGAGACCAGCGCATTCAATGAGCGGGCGGTCGCTGCCTGTGAAAGGGCCGGATTTGACATAACCAAAACCTCAGAAGGCAAAAACCCTGTCTATAATGTAAGCTATGCTTCCGATACAGAGCCGCTTAAAGCTTTCTCAAAGAAATATGACGACAGCAGCAACCCTCAAAATAACTTTTGCGCGATAATGACCTGTTCGCAAGCCGACAAGGCTTGTCCTGCTGTAAAAGGTGCAACCGCTCGGGTCGCTATCCCTTATGACGACCCAAAACAATTTGACGGTACTTCTCAGGAAACAGCCAAATACGACGAGCGCTGCAAACAGATTGCCACGGAGACATTCTATGTTTTCTCGAAAGTAAAAATCTAAATCACGATCAATAGGTATTCGCCCTGTCCAGGGGTGAATTGCCGCATTTATATTTATCGCAATATAACAATAGAATTCCGTTGTTTCGCCATGAACACTTTAAAGAAGGTTGTCGAAAACTGGCAGGATTATCAGCTTACGATTCTAAATTACCTACGAAAGCATAGCAAAGACGAAATGCTTTCCGAGGATCTGGCTCATGACATATTTCTTAAAATATACCGTCTCAGCCTAATGCCTGAATACCGTGTCCAAAACCTGCGTTCCTGGATTTTCCAACTGGCGCACAACACGTTAACCGATCACTACCGAAGGCCCATCGGAAAATGCCTGTGCACAGAAAATGTCGATACGCTTTCTTTAGATCCGGAGCAAAAACCATACTTGGAGCTGGCGGATTATGTCCGGCCTTTACTAACCTGCCTGCCTGAAACATATGCAAAGCCTTTGGCATTGGAGCTGGACGGGCTTCCACAAAAGGATATCGCCACAGAATTGCAATTGGACCTTTCCACAGCAAAGTCTCGGATTCAACGATCGCGCAAAAAAATGCACGGGCTTTTTTATAAATGTTTTCATTTGGAGCTCGACCCCCTAGGCCGTGTTGAAAGCTTCGAAGTGAGATCAGATTGCCAGACATTACAGCGGTTTCTATCTGAAATGCGACAAAGTTTTGCTCCGAGCATGCATCTTTTTGAAGCCTAATCCGTCATGGTGCAGTTAAATTAAAACTGTACTCGATATGAAAACCTATTTTCTCTTTGTTCTGGCGCTAATGATCGCTCCATTGGTGCTAGCACAAAACCCACACGCCGCCGAGCCGATATCTGATCACTATAAACAATTGCATGCATTAAGTGCCCGGATAAGCCCGCAGAGACCTGGAATGGATACTGTTCATTATCCGCCGAAGGAATATGGCAGTTCATCCATCTATTTAATTGTCAAGCCTTATTATTTGACCGATCAGCAAGTTGAAGCGCTGAAAACCAGCGTTGAACCACCAGCCAATTCGTCTGACCAGACCCGGAAGGAGCTCGATTACCTACTTCTGCTGCAACAAGGCCGGTCCCCCGAGCAAGTGAAACGTGTCGAATTTTTGGGTGCAATTGGCTATTGGCCTTCCACTGATCTTATTCCAACACATCCTGAATACGCCCAAAACCTGAGAGATTTGTTTTTTGAGGGAAGTGAAATCCTGGGAGCTACCTGTACTGCCGACCGATACCCACAAACGGCAAAACTGCTTAAAGGGATCATGCGCGACATGAGGATCATGGAATTTACAATCAAGTATCATTATAACCGTCCACGTCCTTATCACCTTGAACCAAACCTAAAACCTTTAACACGAATCGGCTCACCCTCATTTGCAAGCGGGCACACCTTATGGGCTTTCCTGCAAGCCTACACATGGAGTGAGCTGCTTCCACAGCGCCGGAATGAATTCATTAAACTTGCCGAAGAGATAAGGCGCTCTCGCGAGATCCTGGGTATCCATTATCCAAGTGACAACGAAGCCGCACGCCAGATTTCTCATAAGATGCTAACCTACTATTTTGCCAACGGGGAGTTTGTGAAAGATTTCGAGGCTGCTAGTTTAGAATGGAAAACATACAAATAATCCTTATATCGAGTTCAAGGGATACATTTTTCAGAAATAAGGTCAGTTGTGAGCATAGGGCAATTTTCGCGGTCATCGTCAGGTCTGCAGCAGCTCAGACAATTTTCAACACCTGACTGCATCAAAGTCCTGAGCTCTATGAGCTGCATGATTTTCTGATCAATCAAGCTTACCTTTTCGGATATCTTCACAGAGACGTTTCCGCACGATGCCTGCTTGTTTTCGATCATTGTCAAGAAATCTGCGGTTTCATTTAGGGTGAAGCCAAAGCTTTTTATACGCTTGATCTGAAAAAGCCTTTCACGGGTTCCCTCTGAGTATTCTTTGTAGTTGTTAAATCGCCTCTCTTTACGACCTACTGCAATAAGTCCCTGTTTTTCGTAAAACCGGATTGTGTCGCGGGACAGCCCGGTTTGTTTTGATAATTCGCCGATTAGCATGTGAAAGTTTTTGATTTGGTTTCTTGACAGTGGATTATACTCCGTGGTTTAGATTTACAATTTAAAACATATCATGAAAAGTAGAAAAATCCTTTCGATGGCCGTATTAACTATCTTCGCCTGCGTTGCCTGCTGCGCGTTGCCCATCTTGACTTCCTTGGCCAGTACCTCGGTTTTTGCCTTGATGGCGGGCTGGCTAAAAAGTTCAGCTGTTTTGCTTGGGGCTGCGGTTTTGATCTGGACATTTTTCTACCGAAGAAGAAAAACCACTCAGGCAGCCTGCCACACAGATTGCAATTGTAAACCTAAACGATGCGGGACAGCTCAGGCTTCCGCCAACTAATTATGATGGTCATAATAAAATCTTTACTAGTCTTCATTTTGGCCGGGCTTTGTGAAATTGGGGGTGGGTACCTGGTTTGGTTATGGCTTAAAGAGGATAAGCCGCTTTGGTTGGGCATTGTGGGTGGAATTATCTTGGGTTTGTACGGTGTCGTGGCTACGCTTCAACCAGCTGGGTTTGGCAGGGTATATGCCACATACGGCGGTATCTTCATTGTGATGGCACTGATCTGGGCTTGGCAGGTTGATGGTTTCAGGCCAGACAAATATGACCTGATCGGAGCGGCGATTGCCCTGATTGGTGTTTGTATCATCTACTATGCACCCAGGCAGTAGATACAAAACAAAGAGCGCCCCTAAATCGGGGCGCCCTGGTTTATGCCTTCTTCCATTTAATGCCGCAACCAATTGCTTTTGCAGTTGGAACTGCTACTGGTCGTTCAGCTAACAATGCACTGACGGCATTTTGAACATATTTTTGGCTTGCCTGCTCTCCATCCTGAGCATTATTATCGATCGCCCCAATGTACTTGATAATGAAATCGCTTCCCTGACGCTGGACTACGAAAACGGTGGGGGTATGGGTAGCCCCGTAAGTTTTGGCTATTTCCTGGGTTTCATCAATCAAATAAGGGAAAGCGTACTTTTTATCAGCTGACCGCTTTTTCATTGCCTCAGAATTATCGCCTGGCGAGAGCTGCGCGTCGTTGGCATTGATAGCAATGACTGGGTACCCTTTCGTGGCGTACTGCTTATTCAGGTCGATTACCCGCTGTTCATAGGCCTGTGCGACAGGGCAGGTATTGCAGGTGAAAACAAGGATGTATCCCTTTACGGTTTTATCAGAGCCGAGTGAGATCGTTCTACCGTCGACATTTTTTAGAGAAAAATCCATGGCCTTATCTCCTACCTGGTAACCAGGCTGTAGAACTGAAAATGCGCTCAACACCGAAAATATCGCAAGCAATGCGAATACACAAAATGATTTCTTCATGTCTTTAATGTTTATTGAATAAATGATTTTAGCTCACCAACGAGCTCAGCTTCTGTGAAAGGTTTTTCAAACCCTTTCTTCACTTTAGTTTTAGTATTGATTATTAAAGTAAATGGTATTGCTCCGGACCAATCAGCTGATACTTTATCAATCCAGGCATTATAATCTGTCTCGTCCAGCAAAACGACTTCCGCAGATTTAATCTCCTTTCTGGCAATAAAAGGCTCCACCTTTTTTTTGAGCAAAGAAGCGGCATCCAGGCTCACCAAAATGACTTTCACTTTACTGGCCGCGTATTGGTCGCTGATCTTTTCGAAATGAGGTATCTCTGCGACGCAGGGAGCGCACCAGGTTGCCCAGAAATTGACAATCAGAATAGAATCATTTGGGCTTTCCAGGATTTGCCGCAAGTCCGGATACTTGATTATTCGTATAGGCTGTCCGTAGCTGTTTCCCCCCATCCAAACGAATAAAAGGGCAAACAGCCATTTATGATATGAAACCATAAACAGTATTTAGGATGATGTAAATAATTAAGACGAGCTGCCTGTAAGGAGCCCAGAACGGTTATGCCGCCTGTGGCGGGTGCCAAAAGTCGAAAAAAGGAGAATGGTATAGCCGGCAGACTTTGGCAGAATATGCTGTATACGTGGCTGATTGCAGATCAATCCTAGTATTGAACTCAGCTACCAGTAGAGCCGCGCAAGCAGAGCAGCCAAAGAATGGATTGGACGCCTGTTTATCAGCAGTGTTTTTTGTGGGTGTCGTCGTAGATTTCTTTTTGCAGCACTGCATACAGCTCTTCTTGGTAAAGGCCATGCGCTTGCTTGCTACTACCACAGGTAAAAACGATAGCAGCAAAACGTAACATGCCAAAAGAATAGCAAATGATTTCATCAGCACTGATTTTCAGACCGGTCAAAGATATGAATTTACACCTTACCTGAAATGCTCACCTCAATTTAGGCAGTTTATCCAGCTCCATGACCAGGTATACCATTTCCTTTGTCTCTACTGAGTTGCCCATCTTTAAAGATACGGGCCCTTCACCCGGCAGGTACGTTAGTTGAAAATTTAGCCAGGGACAGCATAAGCGCTCAAACTGGATGAAGTCGAACAAGTCTTTGCTCAGGGTGCTATCCGGATTTTCAAAAACCAATTCGTAGCTGGTCGGGCCTTCGATAGTTTTATCAATCTTCTTGAAGAGCGTTTCGTGTAGCTCTTGCATACGCTTAATCTGATCTTTATCAGTCAATTTGCAGGCAAGCGCAATTTTCTCGTTCAACTTTGCTGTATGTTCCATTTTCTTTGCTGTTTGTCCCAGGCAAGTCAAGGCAATCAGCCAAAGTAGCCCGCTCAGTAATACTGTTTTCATGGCTTTTTTAGCAAAAGTAAACAGTGGAGTATAGTCCACTGTCAAGTGGTTAAGCTGCCAATTTTAGGATTTGTTTTGTCTCAAAACGTTACATCCAAACATTCCTGCAAGTTGCATCAGGACAGACATTGGAAATTTTGACGGTAGATAGCCTTAAATTAAATCCTTTGCTGATTGGGCTCCCAGGCTACGTAACCATTCAACCAGCTCCGTTGCCCCTTCCCGCTGTGCAGCGTCCAAGGGTGACAAATTTTCCCAATCCGGTAGCCAATTTATATTTGCTCCGCGTGCATGTAAGAAAGCTGCTGCTATTTTTTGCCCGCCATGACAGGATCCCCAAAAAGCGCGGTCAAGCTCATTGGCCTCCGGTTTCGAATCTTTTGTGAAGAAACCCTCTAGCCTGTCCATCAGGCCAAGTGTCGCAACATCTGTTAAATTAGTGCGTGCGCCAAGTTCTACAAGCCGGTGTGCGGCTTTCCATTGACCAAAAGCCCTTGCATCAGTAAGTGGGGTACCCCCGGCAATAACTGCGCCTTCGGCCTCTATGTTTGCCCCGGCAGCGATCAAAGCATCAAGCGCTTCAATATCATCGCTACTTGCAGCCCAATGCAGCGGTGTTTCGATATGCGGCCCGGAAAACTGGGCATTTACATCTGCGCCAGCTTCAACAAGCGTTTTGATTGTTTGTGCAATATTAGGAAAATGACCGGGCCAGTCTGTTGCAACGTGTAACAACGTTCGAGACATGCCGCATGGGTCATTATCACCAAGCCTTGCTTTGGACAGTTCAGGATTGTCGGCTAATAAACGGGTTAGTTCGAGAGTATTGCCTTTTTGGATAGCGTTGACCACTGCAATAGCGAGTGGGTCCCGTGTGTCAATATAGTTCATTACGCGAAGGCTTAACTACAACAGCTTTTTTGCTCCTGAATAGGTGGGCATTTTACAGATCCATAAGAACAAAATACACAGCAGTCCCCGGCAAGCGGCCTTAAAAGGACTTGACAAGAAATGCACTCATAAAAATATGTACAAGCATCAGTCGGCATAGTTTCTGGCTGCTTATGTCCGCATTTTGGGCAGGTGATGACGGATTCAGTTACCACTGTCATTGTTTACAATGTTTTTGTGCTAGTAACTTTATACCCAGTCGCATCGACTGCTTTTTTAATTTCGGCAACCGAGGTTTTCTTGCTATCGAATTTCACGGTTGCTGCTCCTTTTTGGTAGGATACATCAACTGCCGTAACACCCTTTAACTTGTTAACTTCCTTTTTGATGTGATGTTCACAGCTTTCACAGGACATCCCCTTGATAGTCACATATGCGACTTTTTGCGAATCTTGCTGAGCGGATTGTACTACTTCTTGTTTTTTCTCGCCATACAAGAAATTTGAGTAAGAAGGGAAAGTTAATAGCAGCAAGGCAATTGCCGTAACCATACCCAAGAATCCTTTTGTCTGCGAAAAGGATGGCTTCTTTATATCACATGCGCAGTCCATCATTTTTCTTGTTTTTAATTTCTCATACCATGCCCAGCCTAACGCCCCCAATGTGAGAGCAATACTGTAAGGACGGAAAGATTCAATCCAACCTAATCCACCGGCCGAGCCAGAGGCGCCAACTAATACCGCCAATAAGGGAAGAGTACAACAGAGCGAAGAAATGAAGGCTGTGAATAGCCCGATAAATCCCGTGGTTTTCATAGTTTTCGAATTTTAATCCATCCCTTAAGCCACCGGCACAGTCTCATTTTGTAAGGTTGAGAGATGCCCCAGGAGCAAATTCAAAATATTAACAGAGTCCTCCCGAAGGGAATAATACACGGTCTGCCCAACTTTCCTTGCCTGAATTAATTGCGCGTCTTTAAGCTTTCGTAGATGCTGTGAAACTGCCGGGATGGTCATGCTTAAAATGTCAGATAAATCGCAAACGCACAAATCATTTTCTTCTCGCAAAAGATAAATTATTTTTAGACGGTTCTCATTTCCCGCTAAATCCAGGATCTGGGCTAACCGCCCGAAGAAGGGTTGAAACTCATTTATTTTTTCGGTGTATCGCTGGATCTTCTCTTGATCCTCGAAAACCCGTATACAACTTTGTTGATCGTTCATAATACTCAAGTATGGCATAAAGATATAACTTGTTAATAATTTAAGCAAATTCTTAAATACTACTGTTTCACTGGTGGGACTTAAAATCAACTGAACGCAAGCCACTTGAGAAATTCGGTGGGAAGTAGGATAAGGATTCAACTAGTAGACCGTAGTGTATAGCTGTCAGAATTACACATTAACCCGCTCCTATTTTGGATTAATGAACAAATAATTTGTTTCAGGCTGTTTACAAGCCTCTTTTGGCGAAATTCCGAATTTTCATTAAAACCACCGTATTTGCGTACACTACTAGGTTTTTAACACTCGAACTTGTCTTTCATTTTCAAGCATTTAGATATCGATTCTAGATCAACAAAAATTTGATGCGACTTTTGTTCCATTGCCCGCAGGATACTCCACTTCTTGTGCTCCACAGGCCAAGGGAATGACGAAAGCTGTTCTTCAGAACGTTCGTCTCCGCGTTGACCCATTCGAAAATCGAAAGGGTGATTGTTCCCCGTTTTCGCAGACCTATATTAAGCTTTGGAGAAAAGAGCGAGGAAATGGGGAAACGAGGCGAACTGAACAATGAGCAAGTAGTGAGTGTAGTCAAACACTTGAAAGATATTGGCGAAGATATAACTATCGAGCAAGCAGAAAAGATGCTGGAATCGATGCAACACCTGGTTACATTGGCTATTAATCAGTATTTTCGTAAGGCTTCTGGTTCGAAGCGCAATTCGTCAACAAAATAATCAATACCATGTCCCGAGCTATTTTATATGTCAGGGTAAGCACTGATGAACAGGCAGAAAAAGGCTACTCTCAGCGAGATCAAGAGGAAAGGTTGCGAAATTGGTGTAAATACAATTCCGTGGAAGTTGTCGAAGTGATCCTCGAGGACCATTCGGCAAAAACATTCTTGCGACCAAAGTGGCAAATGCTACTTGCCCGATTAAGGGAGAATAAACGACTTCGGATCGATCAAATCCTATTTACAAAATGGGATCGATTCAGTCGCAACGCTGGTGATGCCTACCAAATGATCAATGTCCTTCGCAAAGCAGGTATTGAACCGCAGGCTATCGAACAACCACTTGATATCCGGATTCCAGAAAACAAGATCATGCTTGCTTTCTATTTAGCTGCGCCCGAAGTTGAGAATGATCGTCGCGCGTTAAATGTCTTCCACGGCATGCGGCGCGCCAAGAAAGAAGGACGCTGGGTTGCCACCGCCCCAATGGGATATCGTAATACCCGGTCATTTGACGGAAAAAAAATAATTGAACCTGACACAAATAAGGCGCCGATAATGAAATGGGTGTTTGAGGAACTTGCATTGGGTAGGTTTAACACAGAACAAGTGTGGAAGCAAGCGGTCAGAAAAGGACTAAAGTGCAGTAAAAACAACTTTTGGCTCGCAATTCGGAATCCGGTCTATTGCGGACAGATATTTATTCCCGAATTCGAAGGGGAAAAGGCACAGCGTGTTAAGGGATTGCACGAGCCAATCGTATCGCCGTCAACGTTCAACTTAGTGCAGGATATGATTTCCGGACGAAAACGGAATCCCTATCAAAAGCCCAAAATCGTCTCAGATGACAACCTTCCACTCCGCGGATTCTTACGTTGTACCAAATGCGATAGAATGCTGTCTGGAAGCGCATCGAAAGGAAGAAGCACTTACTACTACTATTATCATTGTTCTTCGTCGTGTGGTGTGCGATTTAAGGCGGACGACGTAAATGAAAAATTCGAACGTCAACTCAACATGCTTGTACCGCGTCCCGGCCGGATGAAAATTTATTCTGATCTGGTCCTTAGCAGCTACAAGGAACAGACGAAAATCCGGGAAAAGGAGCGGCGTGATTTGGTGGATGAACTCGACAAGATAAATGAGAGATTACGAAATGCCCGGATTAAATTGGTCGATGGGCTGTTGGCAACGGAAGACTTTGAGCATGTAAAATCCCTCTGCACAAAACGAATTGAGGAACTCGAAATTAAGCTCAACAGCTTTTCCGATGATCATGCAGAAATAGGTACCTATATTAAGCATATCCTCACGGGACTCGAACACCTCTCAAAGCTCTATAAATCAGGCACTATAGAAGAAAAAAGGCAGATAATTGGTTCGATCTTCCCAGAAAATTTGACGTTTGACGGAATCGAACATCGAACCGCTCGGCTGAACGAAGGGATCGATCTTATCTATCAGATAACGAGCAAGTTACGAAGGCAAAAAAAAGGGACAAGTGCGTTTAAAAACGACTTGTCCCTTAGGGTGCACCCGAAGGGATTCGAACCCCTATCGATGGTACCGGAAACCATAATTCTATCCATTGAACTACGGGTGCAAGGTTAGCTTTGTACCGCTAACGGGGTGCAAATATAGCTTCTATTTTGAATTTCGAGCAATTCGCGCCCAATTTGTTTTCAAATTTATCCCGCAGAAATCATAACTTTTTCAGCAACTCCCAGTCTCCCACACTTTTCAGGTAAAGATAATCGAGCAATACGCCGTTTACATTCGTGATCAGCCTATGACCCTCTTCGAAGGGGACGACAAACGTCGTGATGTACTCATGATCGGAAAGCAGGCCCTGCACGTTGTCGTGATACGACTGGATGGCCTCAGAAGTGAGTTCCAGTTCGCAGTAGAACATGTACATCGCTTCGTCGCTGGTACCAGTGGAAGGGTAAAATGGCTCGCTGTTGACGCTGATCAGCTGCGATTTTTCCACAACGATGCCGGTTTCTTCGAAAACTTCGCGGGCGGCTACGGAGGCTGCGTCACTCTCGCTGTCGAGCATGCCGGCGGGGTGTTCGTAGGTCATTGAGCCGTCGCAAATACGACGCTGCTGTACGAGGAGCAGGTATTTTTCTCTGGTCACTACATCAATAAAACATACGAGCACGCTTACGACTTCGCCTTTCAGGAAGCAAATGGGCGGTATTTTATTACCTTCCGGCGTTGTCGCGTCGGTGTAGAGGAGCGAGAACAACACTTCGCCGTGACCATTGCGACGGGTATAAAGCTCGTCGATCCGGTGGATATCAAGCCCATTCCCGATCAGGCGGTTCTTCCAGAGATTGTATTTATGCGAATCCGTCAGATTCTCTGCCATAAGCTAGTGCGCGAATATTAGTTGTATAAAGGGAACGATAACGCCACGTAAGGCACACCGTAAGTGGTCGAATAGCGCGTCTGGCCGTTGATCAGCTTATCGGGCGATGCGTACGTGACGCGTCCATGCACGTAAGCTACTTTCACCCCGATCTGATCGGTGATCCAAAAGCGGACATATGCTTCCGACTGCCCGTTTTGTTTATCCATGAAAAGCGGGAGGGCATTCAGGGTAGCAGGAGCACTTTTAATGTAAGAGTTATAATGTGCACCGCCTTCTCCATAAAGGCCACCACCTTCGTACAATGCATTGCGTTTTAACCCGAATGCGATGCCAAAAAGATCCGTATTGGCCCCGATATCAAATTTCCACAACCTGAAATTGGCCCCAACCAGAAAGCTGGCGCCGTTGGCGGTGATTTTTCCGAACTTGAGCGTATCGGCATTGAGCGCGCTGGCCTTAGGCAGCATGTCTGTACGGCCGGCGTAATACCCCCAGCCCCGCACACCCCAGCCTATCCTGAACCAGGGAAAATTAGTCAGGCTCAATTCCTGATGGTAGGTAGCGGAAGGCACCCAAACCTTGTCCTGGTAGCCCAAGCCGACGTCGATGCCGGAGGTAACGCGGGATATATCCTGAGAAAAAGCTTCTGATAAACCTAAAAAAACAAAAAGTACTATGAATCGAATGCTTTTCATTTGATCGTGATGTTTTGAACGGCAAAGGTAAAAAAATAAGGCAGAGACCCCAGCCTCTGCCTCAAGATCATCTACGAATTAAGTAAACGGTAGACACAGATTCGCGACTTTACCGTTGCTCCTCTGTCCAACTATTTCCGCTTTTTGGGCTCCTTCCTAAGTACGACCGCGCCCAACGGAGGGAGATCGAGGATCAGCGAATGAGCTTTCCCATGCCATTGGTGGCTCTCCGCGGTCACAGATTCGTAATTAATGATTCCGCTGCCGCCGAACTGCGCTGCATCCGAGTTGAATATCTCCTGCCAGCTTCCGTCCGAAGCCACGCCTACGCGGTAACCTTTCCGCGGGACCGGCGTCAGGTTCAGCGCGATGATCAGGTTACGCGTTGGGTCGGTCGATTTGCGGGCATAAACGAGTACGGAATTTTCGCGGTCCTGGGTATCGATCCACTCGAAGCCGTCGTGCGAGAATGAATAGTCGAACAATGCCGGCTCCTCTTTGTACAGCTTATTAAGCGCTATCACGCATTCCCGGATGCCTTTATGCGGTGCGTATTCCAACAAATGCCAGTCGAGACTTTGCTGGAAGTTCCATTCGGACGTCTGCCCGAATTCGCCGCCCATAAACATCAGCTTCGTGCCCGGGTGCGTGTACATATACGTGAACATCAGGCGCAGGTTCGCGAACCGCTGCCATTCGTCACCCGGCATTTTGTTAACGAGTGATTTCTTCCCGTAAACCACCTCATCATGCGAGAATGGCAGCATGAAATTCTCGGAAAATGCGTACACCAGGCTGAACGTAAGCTGGTCCTGGTGCCATTTGCGGAACGCAGGGTCTTTCTCGAAATACTTCAGGGTATCGTTCATCCAGCCCATCATCCATTTCATCCCAAAGCCCAGCCCGCCTACGAACACAGGGCGGGATACGCCCGGGAACGCGGTCGACTCCTCGGCGATAGTCTGAATATCCGGAAACTCGGTGTAAACGGCCACGTTCATTTCCCGCAGTAATGAGATCGCTTCCAGGTTCTCGCGGCCACCGAATTCGTTGGGAATCCATTCGCCGTGCTTACGGGAGTAATCGAGGTAGAGCATCGATGCCACCGCATCCACGCGCAAGCCGTCGGAATGGTAACGGTCGAGCCAGAAAATGGCATTACTGATCAAAAATGACCTTACTTCGTTTCTTCCGTAGTTGAAAATATAGCTTTTCCAGTCGGGATGGTAACCTTTCCGCGGATCTTCATGCTCGTATAATGCCGTGCCGTCGAACCGGAAAAGCCCGTGGGCATCGCCCGGGAAGTGTGAAGGCACCCAGTCCATATACACGCCAATGCCCGCCTGGTGCAACTGGTCGATGAGGAACATCAGTTCCTGCGGTGTGCCCATCCGTGATGAGCACGAGAAATAGCCGGTGATCTGGTATCCCCACGACGGTGCGTAGGGGTGCTCCATAACCGGCATCAGCTCCACATGGGTGAAGCCCATTTCCTTCACGTAAGGCACGAGGCTTGCTGCGATTTCCTTGTAGGTCAAATGCCTTTCGGGATTGGACGGGTCGCGCTGCCAGGAGCCCAAATGCACTTCATACACCGAAATAGGTGCATTCAGCTTGTTTTTCTCCTTGCGGACCTTCATCCATTCGGCGTCATTCCATTCGTACCAGGTATCCCATACAATGGAAGCCGTGCGCGGTGCTACTTCGCACCAGAGCGCAAACGGGTCCGACTTTTCGAGGTGCTGTCCGTTCTGCGAGATAATGTAGTATTTGTAAACTTCTCCTACCCCGACGTTCGGAATCCAGCCCTCCCAGATACCGGAGCTATCCCAGCGCGGTGCCAGCGAATGGCTGCCGTGGTTCCAGCCGTTGAAATTTCCGATTACCGACAGGTAGGTCGCATTGGGCGCCCACACTGCGAAATACGTCCCTACCACCCCATTGACCTCCATCACATGCGAACCCAGCTTCTCGTAAAGCTTGTAATGCTTACCCTGACGGAATAGGTGTATATCGAAGTCTGAAAAACGGCTAATGGTTTCCACCGCATTCACCGACTGGGCCGCCACAGGAGTGCCGGCATCCTCGGCAGGGTCGACGGTTGCGTTTGTTTTTTTCTTTCCGGTTGACTTAGCCATTTGTAATTCTTCAATTAATGTGTAATCTGTTCGAGGACGTAAGATTTACAATTTTATTAAACTATTTATTAAAATGTATATATTTTTTGTCCCATCTGTACCGCCAGGAGCGCCACTTGAAGGCAAATCAGATATTGCCTGCGGCCTTTTCTACCTGATCCAGAACGCGCATAATGTTGCCGCCCCATATTTTTTCGATATCCTTCGCCGAATAGCCTCTTTTGACCAGTTCCTCAGTGATCGCCCCGATCTGGCTCACGTCCTGTAAGCCGATCACCTCCCCGCCGCCGTCCATATCCATACCGATTCCCACGTGGTCCACGCTCGTGAGTTTGATCACGTGCTCTATATGGTTGACCGCATCCTGTACCGTGGGCATATCTGACTTATACTTCTCATTAATGGCCTTCATTTCGTCACGCAAAGCTTTCTTGTCGGCATCGGAGAGGTCGGTCTGGCGGATTTTGAGGCGTAATGCTTTCAGCGACATCTCGTGCGGCTCCGAGGGTTTCTTCACAAAACCGGGCACAAAATTGATCTGGATCACGCCACCATTTTTGGCAAGCGTTTTAATCATATCGTCGGTCATATTGCGCGGTACATCGCACAATGCGCGGCACGACGAATGCGAGGCGATCACCGGAGCCTTCGTCAGTTTGATCACATCGTAAAAACTGGAATCCGAAACGTGTGAAATATCAACCATAATGCCGAGGCGGTTCATTTCCTTCACCACCTGCTCTCCAAATGCGCTCAGTCCGTTGTATTCCGGGCCGTCGCCGTCGGTCGACGAGTCACAAATGTCGTTGTTCAGCGAATGCGAGAGTGTAATGTAGCGCAGGCCGAGGTCGTAGTAGAGTTTCAGGTTGGTCAGGTCCTTGCCTACCGGCCAGCCATTTTCCATACCAATAAAAACGGCGCGTTTGCCTTCTTTTTGAAGTCGATAGGCATCTTTGGAAGTGGTTGCGAGCCCGGCGGTTTGCGGATTGGCTTTTACTGCCTCGTGGATTTTGTCAAAAATTTCCAGTGCCTTTTTCTTGGCTTCGGCATTGGCTTCTTCGGTGCGCTTGCCCTGTCCGAGATACACGGCAAAAAACATCCCGTCCATCCCGCCCCGGATCATCCGCGGGAAATCGATTTGCGACCGGTCTTTTTCAAAATCATGCTCCACAGCCACGTCGAAGCCGGGTTTCATCATATTAATAGGTACGTCGGCGTGGGTGTCGATAGTCAATGCAGCGGCGTGGATCTTCTTGGCTTTGTCCGACATCACGGGTGGTGCGAGTTGCGCATGTGCGAGCGCGGGAACGAGTAGCAGGAGTAAAAACCTTTTCATTTTCAGGATTAATTGGTGATTGGTAAAGGAATATTAGCAGTTTTTAAATTGATCTTTTTTTCCCGCATTATCAACTTCCGCCCCGCTTTCCCTGCTATTCTCCAAAATATCCCCTGCCAGGTGCTATAAATGCCTTTGAATAGAATGTCGCAGCACGCGTTGCAAAGATTCGGCCGTATGCCGTCATTTGTAACCATTTCCAAACCCCTTCCATACATGGTTCGTCTTTCCCCATTCCATAAAAGTGTATTCAAATGCCTCCTAGTGGCCCTACTCCCGGGCATTTGGGGAAGTAATACCATCGCTCAACCGGCAAAAAAACGCCATAACGCGGCTTCCGACCAGGATTTTATGTACCAATATTCGATCATCGATGCACTTATGGCCGGCGTTTTTGACGGCGACCTGACGATCGGACAATTGAAAAAGAAAGGCGATTTCGGCGTCGGCACCTTCAACCGGGTCGATGGCGAGCTCCTGATTGACAAAGGGCACGTTTATAAAATCAGCTACGACGGCTCGGTGAAGGAAGTCCCCGATTCGGACAGCACTTCTGCCGCATTTGTCAAGTTTTTCAAAGCTGACACCGTGCTTCGGTTGAATGGCCCCGGACTTACTTATGAAAAGGTTCAGGAGCAAATCAAACATATCCTGAACCCCAACGGCATTTACGCATTGAGGATTTCGGCCACTTTCCCAACCATGACCACACGGGCCGAGAAGCCGGCCGTGAAGCCATATACCAGTTTACCGGAGCATTTGAAGCACAATCAGGTTGTATTTGAATTAAACAACACCAAAGGAATATGCGCCGGCTTCCTGCTGCCGCCCTACCTGGCCCGTACCAATGTGCCCGGGTTCCATTTGCATTATCTGGCGGATGATCGTAAATCGGGTGGGCACATCTTCAACTTTACGGCCGACGCAGTTACCATAGAAGTTGATGTGGCGAAGGGTTTCACGATCGAGAACAATACCAATGCGGAATTTGGCAAGGTAAACCTCCAACCCGACCGTGGGGCCGAACTGAAAAAGATCGAATAAGCCGGAGGAGTTGCCGTCTGTGACTTGCCGTCTGGCCCCTCAGCTTTTATATTTGCCCCTGATTAGTACGTATTTCCATGAAAAACAGCCTCCTGTCCGCACTTATCCTCACACTTTTCGCCAGCGCCGCCAACGCGCAGGTTACCTATTTCGCGGATTTGATAGGCAAAGGCTTCAAACAGGCGACGATCGTTCAACCGTCCGATTACGAAGGCAGCGTTACTTGCACGATTATCCGGAAAACCGCGCCGGAAAAAAGCACCAAAGCGGTACTTTACGTCCACGGTTTCAACGATTACTTCTTCCAGGAGGAAATGGCCGAGCGGTACATCAAAGAAGGTTTCAACTTTTATGCGATCGATCTGCGGAAATACGGGCGATCGTGGCTCAGTCATCAGAAGATCAACAACGTCCGCGACCTCTCCGAGTATTACGCCGACATAGACACTGCCCTGGCGGTCATTAAAGGGGAAGGCAACGAAAAAGTCCTTTTGAGCGGGCATTCGTTGGGAGGATTAACCATTTCCCTCTATGCCAGTGAGCGCGCGGGCAAGGAAAAATTCGATGCGGTGCTGCTCAACAGCCCGATGTTTGCATTAAATATCAAATCAGGGCTCAAAAAGACGGCATTGCCGCTACTCCTGAAAAGGGCTGAAAAACATCCGGAAACGAACTTTGACCTGGGCATTAACCCGCTTTACGGCGAAAGCCTGCACGTAACGGCTCATGGCGAATGGTCTTACAGCCTCGGCTTGAAACCATTTATCGCTCCTCCGGTCAACTTGGGCTGGATACGCGCCGTGCACAACGCACAGGAGCGGCTTGCACAGGGTATTACCATCAACAAACCGGTGCTGGTGCTGCATTCTGCCAAATCCATCGACGAGAAGAAGTGGAGCGATGCGTTTTTCACCGGCGACGCAGTGCTGAATGTGGAGGACGTGGCGCGCCAGGCCCAGAATATTGTGGGTCAATACAGCATTCAGGCGGTTCAGGGCGGTATGCACGACCTGATCCTTTCCAAACAGCCCGTCCGCGACGAAGTGTACTCCACGATTTTCAACTGGGCTAAAAGGACCGTGAAGTAGCCCCCGCATGGAATGCCCTGTTTGGAATACACTTCAGATTTCCTCCAAAATTGGTAGTTTCATTTGCACAAACGACAATGCTATGAAACTGCTGCTCATTGAAGACGAAAAAGCGCTGGCTACCAGCATACAGAACTATTTTCAGCGCGAAAACTTCATTTGCGAATGGGCGGCGGACTACCGCACGGCCGTAGAAAAGATCAATATCTACCGTTACGACTGCGTGCTGGTGGATCTGATGCTGCCCGACGGCGACGGCCTCGACGCCGTGCGGGAACTGAAACGGAGCTTCCCGGAAACAGGTATCATCATTATCTCAGCAAAAAACTCGCTCGACGACCGCATTACCGGCCTCAACCTCGGCTCGGACGATTACCTCACCAAACCTTTCCACCTTTCGGAACTTAACGCACGCGTACAAGCGGTCATCCGCAGGCGGAGCTTCCAAGGCAGCCAGCAGATCCGCTTCGGCAAGATCCAGATCGATCCGCAGGAGCATTTGGTATTGGTCGACCAGCAGGAAATCGTCTTGACCCGCAAAGAGTATGACCTGCTCGTGTACCTGATCGCCAACAAAAACCGCGTACTCACTAAAGAATCCATCGCCGAACACCTCTGGGGCGACGATGCGGATTTAATGGACAATTTTGACTTTATATACACACATATTAAAAATCTCAGGAAGAAGCTGATGGACAAAGGCTGCCCCGATTACCTGAAATCGATTTATGGCGTCGGCTATAAATTCAGCGAGCAATGAAACTGCTGGAACGCATTCTCAAATACCAGATCGTCACATCGCTGTGCGTACTGACGTTAGGTGCCGTATTGTTCTATTTTTCAGTAGATTACCTGATCGACCGGGAAGTAAACAAGGAGCTCATGCGCAGCAAGGCGAAGGTAAGCTGGCAGCTCCGGCATATCGACGAACTGCCGGTGTACATCCTGCAACTCGGTGACAGCCTGCAACTCGACCAGGTCCGGTACCCGGGTCAAATGGTGCTTGTTGAGCGAAAACTGTTCAACGAGGCTGAAAATGACTACGAGCCCTACCGGCAGCTCATCTTCTACGAACACGTCGAAGGCGCCTGGTACCGGGTGACTATCAGTAAGTTACTCGCACAGCGCCAGCAATTACTGGAAGCAGTAGTCATGACCGTTACATTCATTGTAGCTCTGTTGCTCATATCGCTTCTCCTGCTCAACAGCTGGCTTTCCCGCCGGTTATGGCAGCCGTTTTACAAGACATTGCGTGCATTGGATTCCTATAATCTTGAAAAACACGAGGTGCTTACTTTTCCCAAACAGCATACCGTCGAATTCGAGCAGTTGAACCAGTCGGTAACCCAGTTTACCGATCGCCTTGCCGCCACTTACCAGAACCTGAAAGAGTTTACCGAGAATGCCTCGCATGAAATACAGACGCCGCTGGCGGTGATATTGTCCAAGATCGAAGGATTGTTTCAGGACGAGAGCCTGAAAGAGTCGCAGCTCGTAGCGCTTTCCGAGATCAGCGAGGCCGCCAACCGGCTTGCGAAGCTGAACCAGGCATTATTATTGCTTACCAAAATCGAAAACCGGCAGTTCCTGGCCGGTACCGAGCCGATCAGCCTGGTTCCGATCATCAACCGGAAGCTCCGCGACCTGGAAGACCTGATCGAGCAGCGGGAGATTACCGTGAAGACGGCGATCGAGCCGACGGGGCCTGTGATGCACCCGGCATTGGCGGAAGTACTGGTCAATAATTTGCTGACCAATGCGATACGTTATAATGTAAATGGGGGAACGATTGATATTACGCTCAGCCCGGGGCGACTGGTTGTCCGCAACACCGGAGTGCCTATTCATATCGACCCCGAACTGATGTTCGAACGCTTCCGGAAAGAAGGCACGCATTCGGCCTCGCTGGGGCTGGGACTGGCACTGGCCAAGACGATCTGCCAGGTGAACGGGCAGACGCTTACTTACGAAACAGAAGGCCCGTGGCATATTCTCACGGTGACCTGGTGACGATACTCAAAGTTTTTCATGGCTAGTAGTGAATAAAGGGAGGGTTTCTGACCCTCCTTTTTTTATGTATTTCAAAAAAATGTTCAACTACAAATTGTCTTCAGAATTCACACAGAATTGCAACAGGATCGCTACTGAAATTTGAATACACTTAATCAATTTAATAGCGATGACAACAACACGGAACTTCAGAAAAATTACAGCAGTAGCCATTGCATCCGCATTGCTGGGCGGAACCTCCTACGCTACCTACGAACATTTTGGCAAACCAGATACGATTTCAACCTGGGTCAACGACGCGACCCCGTTCGTCAAAGCCCGGTTGGATGCCAAGTCCGGTGCTACGGCCAACGGCCCTGCCGCCATGATTCCCGCCGACTTTTCATTTGCCTCCAAAAAGGCCACCGCGGCAGTGGTACACATCAAATCGACACTCAAACCGGAACGGACGGTGAGCCAGATGCAAATCCCGGAGGAGTTCAGGGATTTTTTCGGCGGCCGCAACCCCTTCGGCCAGCAAGCCCCAGAGGGTAAAATGGAGAAACCGCAGGCTACCGGCTCGGGCGTGATCATCAATCCTGATGGCTATATTGTCACCAACAACCACGTGATCCAGGGCGCCGAAACGCTGGAAGTAACCCTCGCCGACAAACATACCTACAAAGCCAAAGTCATCGGCAGTGACCCGAACACCGACATCGCGCTGATCAAGATCGATGCGAAGAATTTGCCCGCATTATCGTTCGGCAACTCCGAAAATGTGGAGGTCGGCCAATGGGTGCTTGCCGTAGGTAATCCATACAACCTCACATCGACCGTTACCGCGGGCATTGTGAGCGCCAAAGGACGCAGCATTAACATCCTTGGCGAGAATGCAAAGGCTCCTATCGAGTCGTTCATCCAGACCGACGCGGCTGTAAACCCGGGCAACTCCGGTGGTGCGTTGGTAGATTTGAATGGTAACCTCATCGGCATCAACACCGCCATTGCCAGCCAGACAGGCTCGTTTGCAGGCTATTCGTTCGCCGTCCCTTCGAGCATTGCGCACAAAGTGGTGGAAGATATTTCCAAATTCGGTTCCGTGCAGCGCGGATACCTCGGCGTGGGGATCAGCGAAGTGGATGCAGCGAAAGTCAAATCATTCGACCTGAAAGTGGATGAAGGTGTGCGCGTCGAGAATTTCGCCGATGAAAGCGCTGCAAAAGAAGCCGGCATCAAAATCGGTGATGTGATTACCAAAATCGACGGCCACGATATTACCAGCGTACCGCAATTGCAGGAAGCCATCGCCCAGCATAAACCATCCGACAAAGTAACCGTGAATGTGAATCGCGATGGCGTCGACAAAGTGGTTTCCGTGACATTGAAAGGCATTTCAGAACCTTCCGTAGCAGACCGATCCTCGTCGGCGGTAATGGAGCAACTGGGTATCGAGCTGAAAGACCTGACCAATCAACAGAAAAAAGAATACGGAATCGGCGCGGGTGCGCAGGTAACGGCGATCAACGCCGGCAAAATTCGTCAGAATACCGATATGGAGGAGGGTTTTGTGATTACCAGGATTGATAAAACACCGGTTGCCAATGCCCGTGAAGCCGTGAAAATGCTCCAAGGCAAAAAAGGCGGAGTGATGATCGAAGGGCTTTATCCCGGCAACGATGAAACCCAATATTTCGCAATTGGATTGTAGTACCCCAGGCTTTCCGGGGTTATCTCCCGGAGCCAGCCCCTGGAAAGCCTTTTAAAATGACCCATTAAAATGAAAAAGAACCTGATTTTGTTGGGAATGCTGACTGTGCTGGGCAGTGTGGTGCTCGCGCAAAGTCCCCAACTGCCAACTTCCGGCAAGGCATTGACTTATAACTGGATTGTCCCCGACATGAAAACCAACCAGAATCCCATGTACGCCAGTTCGCTTGCACGTCACCGCATTCAGAGTGCCTTCGACAAGGCACTGGAAAGCCGGGGACTCACACGCAACACCCAGCACCCCGACCTGCTCCTGCAATTCCACACGTACACGCAACGCGTACGCAGGAATTATTATGGTGGCTATCCGTTCGGAGCTTATCCGATGATGGGCTGGGGCCGGTTTGGCTGGGGATATCCCTACTACGGAGGTTTTGGCGGCTACGGATACGGCGGCTACCCCTATTCGACCACCAGCACCGACGGTACGCTCATACTCGATGTGGTGGATACCAAAACCGGGGATATTATCTGGCAAAAAGCGATTTCCGGTGACGTGAGCAATCCGAACCGGCTTGAAAAACAAATCAATAAGGGTGTTAAGAAGTTAATGAAAAGCTTCCCTGTGTCATGAAAACGCTTCAATATTTCGCCGCTATTCTGCTCTCCGCCGCCAGCCTGACAGGCTACGGCCAGGATGATCAAATGGCTAGCAATGCGCAACAAAACATTGCCACTGACCAAAGTCTGCTCAAAGCCATCGCACCTTACAATGACGCCGTCCGCAATGACATTCTCATAGCTGCCCAATACCCCGACGTGCTCGGCAAACTGGCCGGGATACGCGAGAGAAGCAGCTCAGGCTTTCAGCAAATCATTCAAAACTACGCTCAAAAGAAACAAGCCTGGTTTTATGAAGTCAGCCGGTACCCCGAGTTGATGCATAAACTTGCGACACTTCCGCGTAAAACTTCCCACGAAGCGGTCGACGGAATGGTAGCCAATGTGGATCCTTCTTCTGAATTGAAAGAAGCCGCCTGGAAGTTGTACAACAATCACCATAGCGACCTGGTGGCAGTCGACAACCTCAACGAGGAGGCCAGCTCTTCCTTCCAGGGCATGATCGCCCTGCTGGATCCCGATGTGCAGCAGGCATTCAAAACCCTGGAAGAGATGCCGGACGTATTGTCCCTGCTGAACGACCACTCCGACCTCGTAATACGGCTCGGCGAACGTTTCAAAGACAATCCGGCCGCTGTACGCAACGACCTTGCGGATATTCACGATCAGATTGAAGCGCAAAACAAGCAAGAACTCGCTGCTTATCAGGATGAGCTGAAACAAAATCCGCAGGCCATGCAGGAGCTCAGCCAGGCTTCGCAAGAATATGCGGCCCAGGGCGGTTACAGCTACCCTGCCCCAACCGGCGATAAAGTGGTGAACTATGGCAGCCCTTATTCTTACTGGTTTGGTTATCCTTACTGGTATGGCTCGCCGATGTGGTACCCTGGCTTGTACGGCTATGGTTCCGGCTTCTACTTTGGCCTGGGTGGTTATCCAATGGTTTACGCAATGCCTTCCCTCGGCTTTTCGAGATGGTTCTTCAGCGGTGCCTACCGGTATTATCCGCACCTGTACCGCCAGTACGACCATTATTATCACACCATTGCCCCCAGGAATTATATGTATTCGCCAAGAACGGCATTTATCGGTTCGGCAGCGAGACACTTTAATCCTTCGGTCGGCTCACGTTCCTACCTGTTCGACAGAAGCCAGTCATTCCGTACCGCACCGCGCTCGGTCAATGCCCAAGGGTACCGGTCGATGCCACGCAGTAACACATTCAGCGCTCCTTCCCGGCCATACGGATCATTTGGGGGTAGAAGTTTTAATGGCGGCGGTGGTGGATTTAGCCGCGGGGGATTTAGTGGTGGGGGTTTCCGTGGGAGAAGACGGTAAATAATAATGCTGGTTTGAAGGTCTCACCTTCAAACACACTATTCGCAGGCTTCCACCCGGTCGGTACCGCAATGATGTACTGACCGGCCGGAGGCCTGCGAATAGTTGGCACGAACGTAGACGTTCGCGCCATTCGGCGTTTACATGATTATAACTAACTTAGTGGCCATCCTTTTTACCAATATACACAACAATTATCATGCAGATCAGCGATCTCAAAATCCTCTTTTTCGACATTGGCGGCGTCCTTTTAAGTAATGGGTGGGGCCACGAATCCCGTCTTCTGGCGGCGGAGAAATTCGGCCTCAATTATAAGGAGATGGATCAGCTCCATAATTTCATTTTCAATGTCTATGAAATCGGGAGCGTGAATCTCGATCAGTATCTGGACACGGTGATCTTCAACCACCCACGCGACTTCGTCCGGGAGGATTTCAAGGAATTCATGTATTCGCAGTCGATAGAGCTTCCTGGCATGCTCGCGTGGCTCAAAGAGTGGAAAAAGGATTGCGGTTTCCGCATCATTTCCATCAACAACGAAGGGAAAGAGCTGAACGACTACCGCATTCAAAAGTTCAAACTGCACACCTGCTTCGATGCTTTTATCTCTTCCTGCGAAGTAAAAATGCGCAAACCAGATCCACGGATATTCGAGCTTGCTATGGGCATCGCGCAGGCAACACCCAGCCAGTGCGTGTATTTCGACGACCGCATTATGTTTGCCAACATGGCTAAAACCCTAGGCCTGCGTGCGTACCAGCACACGAGTTTCGAATCCACGAAGGAAATACTCGAAGAACTGAAAAAGGAGCAGTTCGACCGCTTCGGTCCTCCGCGCTGATCAGAATGTACGGTCGTCGGCAGAAGGCCCGTAAATCGAGGGAACGGGAATTTCGTTCAGTCGCATGTACACGGTGAGCTGACCCCGGTGATGCACCCAGTGATTGATCGTCGAGCCGACGCCCTCGCGTTTGGGCTGGGTAAACAATACCTGGCCCTGCCGTTTCAAATAGAACGGAGCATCCAGGTCGTCGTCGGTAATGCCCGCCAGCGATTTTTGGGCACCTTTGAAAACTTCCTCATAATGGTCAAGCAATTCCTCGCTGGCAGAGAACTCGAAGCGTTTGTAAGTCGCAAAATCAACTTCGCCCTGCTCCACCATAAAAGTGATCCAAAGGGGAATTTCGGCTACCAGAAGAGCGAGGTAGCCCATCTCCATGGAGGTAGGATGCGGTTTATAGCCAAATAATGCCACCGGAAACCTTTCCAGGCATTTGCGGGTCGAAGTATACTCAGCTTCCAGCTCTTTGATGTAAGCATCTACTAAGGTCCTGTTGCTCATGGTATTGTTCGTTTTTTTGAACAAACCCTAAAAAACAATGCCGATAAGAAATCAGACAAAAATCTCTTCTACCAGCTATATTGTAAAATGAAGTATGACCTCCACTGGCTGCTGCACCAATACGAAACGCAACCCAAGATGAAATTTCTCCATTTCTGGGGACATCAGCCGGCCCGTAGCGGCCAGGTTACCCAATCATGCCTGAGCCAATGGTGGCAATCGGCTTTCGTGGTTGGTGGTGTGACCTATCCAACGGCTGAACACTGGATGATGGCTGAAAAAGCGCGTCTGTTTGAAAACGACGCATTGAGGGAACGGATCATTGCCAGTTCCTCACCCGGTGAAGCAAAAGCCCTGGGTCGGATGGTTGAGAATTTTGATGAAAAGATCTGGCAAGCAAATCGCCAACTGATTGTCGTGGAAGGCAGTATTCAAAAATTCTCACAAAATCCCGAGCTTGGCTCCTACCTTATAAATACATCCGACAGGATCCTGGTGGAAGCCAGCCCAGTTGATCCCGTTTGGGGAATTGGGCTCTCCGCTGACGACCCTCGCGCACATGATCCCGCGCGGTGGGAGGGACTCAATCTGCTCGGCTTTTCATTGATGGAAACGCGGGATCTTCTTCTTGCGAAACGCTAGGAGACGTACGTTAGCATTCGTTGGACCAGATACGGCGGATCAATAAATAAAACCTCCGGACCGGATGTATAAAACCCCAGATATTCGCGGGCTGTATATGCCAGTTCAGCCGACGGTCAAGCAGTCGGCTGAGCGGGTAACGTACCAGGAATTTCTTCCAGATAGCGCCTTGCAGGGCTTTATTTATTGTTATTGGCAATTGCGCACCACTATTCCGCTGGATGAGCCATTTCTCTATCGCGTAGTCGCCGATGGCTGCATCGACATCTTCTTCGACCTGCATAACCCCTCCGAAAACTTTGTGATGGGTTTCTGTAAAAAGTATACGGAGTTTCCGCTCGAAAACAGTTTCAATTACGTGGGCGTGCGATTTTTACCTACCATGTTTCCGCAACTCTTCAAAATCAATGCTTCGGAACTGAGTAATCGCTTTGAGAATCTGGATGTGGTCATACCTGACACAGCGAAATTTATCGCCTCAGCCTTCGGGCCGGGACTGTCTCCGGCGGGGATCAAGCGCAGGCTGGACGACTACTTCCTGCATTGGATAGCCAGTATTGATTTCAACCACGATCCCCGTTTGTACGGGGCGTTGGCCATGATCCTTCAAAATTTCGGTGTGCTGAATATCGAAAAAGACCTGGACACCGGTCTCAGTCCCCGGCAACTCCGCCGGCTTTTCGAATATTACATCGGCGACTCGGCCAAAACGTTCAGCCAGATCGTACGTTTCCAGAACATCCTCCGTGCCAAACCCTCGCAGCAGAGCCTCCGCGAGAATAAGCTATTTTATGACAACGGCTACTACGACCAGGCCCATTTCATCAAGGAATTCAAGAACCTCTACGGCGTGACGCCGGGGAAAGCATTCGGGAGGTGATTTTGTCCGTTTTTTACAATCCTGCTCCGCCAGCCAAGCCGTAATTTGTGTCACCAACAAAACGGACGGCATCATGAAACGGCTCATCCTACTACTGGCATTGGTCGGCATCTGCGCCAATGCATTCTCTCAAACCAATCCATCCACTCAAACTAAAAGCCAAATGAAACTGAACGCAGGCATTGTCACTTCCAAACTCGCTGAAACCAAAGCATTTTACACCCAGATACTCGGCTTCGGCGTTACATTTGAAAATGAGTTTTACTTGCTGCTCCACACGCCGGGCGGCGCGTCGGAACTTAGCTTCCTGCTACCCGGGCATCCTTCACAGCAACCCTTGTTTCACAAAGCATTCCAGGGACAAGGCATGTACCTGACCATCGAGGTAGACGACGTCGATGAACTTTACAAAGAACTTCAAAACAAGGGAATACCCATCAAAATTGATATCCGTGATGAGCCCTGGGGCGACAGGCATTTTGCGATCCAGGACCCGAACGGTATCGGGATCGATCTCGTGAAATATTCACCTTCGCAGGAGAAATAGCAGACCCGATACCATGCAGGTACCCTTCATGCACTTGCATGGTATTTTCTGTAAACCCCGGCGAAGCGCTTTACCAGATTCCCTTTATTTGCTGAAAATTCGAACAAACATTCTCAAAAGGCAGTTTAGAAGAAAGAACTACGCAAATAATGAACGATCACATTACCAGAATCCAGCAGAACATCGAGCCCCTCCGGCAGCAGATTATCCAGCACAAAGTTTATTCGGTTATCAATGACATCGAGGACCTGAAAGTATTCATGAAATACCATGTTTACGCGGTCTGGGACTTTATGTCGCTGCTCAAATCACTTCAAAACAGCCTTACCTGCACGTCTGTACCCTGGTTTCCGACCGGTGACGGTGAAACGCGCAACCTCATCAACGAGATCGTGGCGGGCGAAGAGTCAGATGTGGATAGTGAAGGGAATTTCAAAAGCCATTTCGAACTGTACCTCGATGCCATGGCACAATGCGGCGCCGATACCACGGAAATTGGCCGGTTTATTTATTCGCTGCGGGAGACGCGTGATTTCGAAAAGGCATTCGACGCAGCCGGCACACCCGAAAAAGCCCGTGAATTTGTCCGCTTTACATTCGACACCATCGGCACCAGGAAAGACCATTTGCAAGCCGCCATTTTTACCTTCGGGCGCGAGGACCTCATTCCGGGCATGTTTATGTCGATCATCGAGGACATACACCGCAATTTCCCGGACAGTATTTCCATTTTTAAATACTACCTTGAACGCCACATCGAAGTCGACGGCGACCACCACAGCCACCTCGCGCTTCGCATGACCGCCAATCTCTGCGAACAGAACGAGGCATTCTGGCAGGAAGCCGAACAGGCCACCATCGCATCCCTCGAAAAGCGTATTGCATTGTGGAACGGCGCTTTCGAGGAGATTACTTTACATGTAAGTGGGTCGTATTAATCAAGACTATAAATAAATGTCTATCAATAAAGAATCGGAACTGGCTGGCATGCAGGAAGCCAGCCGTGTAGTAGCTACTACTTTACGCGCGATGCGCGAGCATGCGAAGCCGGGTATGACGGCAAAGGAACTCGACGATTTCGGAGGCGAACTGCTCAATAGTTTCGGCGCGAAATCGGCACCGAAGCTCACGTATGGCTTCCCGGGCTGGACCTGCATTAGTGTCAACAATGAAGTCGCACACGGAGTACCTTCTGAAACAAAAATTTTGCAGGAGGGAGATCTGGTCAATATCGACGTTTCTGCCGAACTGAATGGATTCTGGTCCGATAACGGAGGCTCCTTCGTGCTGGGTGAAGATATTCACGGGCACAACAAACTGGTGAATGCGTCGAAACGGATCCTGGGCAAAGCACTTAGCCAGATCAAGGGCGGCGTAAGGATTGCCGACATTGGGCGGCTGATCGAGACGGAAGCCAAACGGTCAGGCTACAAAGTCATCAGAAACCTGGCCGGCCATGGCGTAGGGCGCAGTCTCCACGAGGAACCGCACGAAATTGCTAACTTCTACGATCGTTACAACACGACCCGCTTCCGCAAAAATAGCGTAGTCGCTATCGAAACGTTCATTTCAACCGCTTCCACAAACGCCGCTACTGAACGCGACGGCTGGACGCTCGTTGGCTCGCGCGGCGGATATGTAGCGCAGCACGAGCACACGATCATCGTTACGGACCGCAAACCCGTAATCCTCACGGCCATGAACGGCATTTTCGATGGATTATGACCAAAATCCCTGCACCTGGATCCCTAGCGGGGAATCATCCCGCTTTTTGAGCTCCTTCCGCAAACGGATGCAGGTGGGGATATGCCCCGAAATATAGACGTTCGAATTGGCCAGCTGCCTGTCGCTGGTCCATTTGAGCATCGAATGCAGCCCGCCGTCACCGTTTTTTTTCACCGGTTGGATATTCCAGTTGAAATACTCTTTGAATTCCTCGCGGTGATTTTCGTGGGCGATCGTAATGGCGCCGCTGATTTTACGTGTGCCGGCCAGCTGCTGCAAAGCCAGGTAATGCCCGATACTGCTCATGTCGCCGAAAACGACCATTTCTCCTGCATATGTGGGCCTGTGCATGGTCGCGCCTACGCCCACGTACGTAATGCGGTCGCCTGTGCGTAGCGACCGTATCCATTGCGCGCCCGGGCCGTCCTGTTCGGCATTGATATACAGGGTGCAGGTACGGATATCCTCATCCCAGCCGGCGGGGGTGTAATCGCGGTATATCCCCTCTCCGACCCGTACTTTAATATGCTGGACACGTTTCCAGCCACTCATATCCATTTCCGGGAAATGGACGTCCACTTCAAAAAAGGTAGCAGGTTCCCAGGCCCGTATCGCAAGTACGGTTCCAGTCTTTCCAAAGGCATTTTCAAGCAAGTGCAGCGCTTTCTGTTTGATGATGTTCATTTTTCGTGCAATTGGATTGGTGTTGTTTCATGGCTGACGGTCCAGCCGAAATTTTACTTTACAAAACAACACGCCCGCGCGACGAAATTAAAGGGCAAAAGAGGGGTAATGATTGGACAAATCGCGGTTTTATAACTTCCGAAGCTCCTCCCGGAACTGCCCGGCCGATTTACCTGCGACTTTCCGGAACAGCCTTGAAAAATAAGTATGATCTTCGTAGCCCAATCCAAATGCGATCTCTTTAATGCTCAAATCAGTATAATAAAGCAGCCTTTTAGCCTCCATTATCACTTCGTTTTGAATCCAGTGGCTTACCGGTTGCCCCGAAGTTTCTTTCACAACCTCATTCAGATAGGATGAGGTAATGCTCAGCATTCCCGCATATTCCGAGGGACTTTTCACAGTTTTAAAATGCTGTGATAAAAGTTTGCGAAACTGCGAAGTAATGGCGGACGGCCTTGTTTGCGCCGTCCGCTGCAAAATCTCCTTTTCAAAAAGTGAAGTAAAAATGCCCAGGCACGTTTTCAGCATCGATTGCATCACAGGATGTCCGTATTGCGAAGGCGCCTCGTAAAATTCCAACAGCAAGCGGAGGCTGCGCGTCAGTAGGTCCGCCTGCTCGGGATCGAGGCCGATTGGGAAGCCGTGTAAGGCATATTCGTCCACTACGGCGCGGTGGTGATCGTCGAGCAAGCTCATATCGACACCCAGGAACCAGCCATATGAGCCTTCCGTTTCCAGCGGGCAATGCACCTGGCCCGGCATGATGCAGAATACCCCGCTGCCCCTCAGCTCAACCTCCCGGAAATCGACCATCATCCTCGCATGGCCGTCTTCCTGGAAAAAGAAATTTCCGTGATCATCCCGGTGCGCATCCATATGCGGCGCATTCACCCGGTTCATCCGGTCGATGCGGTGCAGGGAAATGCCCAGGCCCGACTCATTGCTGAGATAATGCAGGGGAATACTCCTTCTGGGCATAAATAGTCGACAGTTTTACCGAGCGATCGAGCAAATCGGTGGCTTGCAATATTTTGTTTTTCAGGAAATACGGATAATCAGGATGTTCCTTTAAAAAAGTCTGCGCGATCTGCGCGGCTTCGGGCGACGAATGCCCGGCAAATGTGTTATGCAGCCAGCGCGTTGGAAAGAAAATATCACCGGTAAGCTGGATTTCCTGCAAGAGGTCGAGCGACGGGCGCAGGTATTTCAATGCACTTTGTGCCCGCAGCGGATGGTGCAGGTAGGCCAGCGCATCGAGTACCCAGGCCTCTTTTTCACGGTTTGCTTCCTGCTTTAATGTCTCAAAAAACGCGTCGCGCTCCGCTTCGCTGGCGCTCAGCGCGGGTATCACAAACTGCATTCTTGCCCTACGGTCGGGGTTCTTCGTCGCATTCAACTGGCTGTTCAGGATAGCTTTTCCATCCTCCTTTCCTTTCAATGCCAGCTCGTAAGCCAGGGAAATTTTGTCCTCTTCCGAAAGTACGAGACCCTTCACTTCCAGTTTGCCCGTCCAGAGTCCGTACATTTTCTGCCAGCCGTCGTCTGTCAGGGCCAGCGACTTAAATGCCCGGAAATAGGAGGTTTGAATGCCTTTGTCACGGGTAGTGTTCAAAAGCTGCCAGATTTCAGTTTCAACGCGCGCCTGATAGGCACCCCTTTGAGCTGCATTCAGGAACACCCACCAATCGCTTTGCAGGTTGCCCAGCAAATAATCCACCAGAAGCGGGTTTTGCTCTTTGGGTAATACATTCAAAATATCATTCACCAGCTTCTCCGGCCCGGGACCGTCGCCGCGCAGCAACCCTTCCCAGCAATTCACCAGCATAGCGCCCTTGAAAACCGGATCGGACACTTCCGCATTGCCGTAATGTGCAAAAAACCACGCTTTGGAAATGGTATCCATTTTAAAATACCCATAACCCGTCCCGTCATTATTGGGAAAAACAAGCTGCCCGTTTTGCATTGTTTTCAAAACCAGCGGCTGTTCCCACACGCGCCCCGAAACCGAATCTTTCAACTGCACCAGTTTGCCTGCTTTGATATGGTACTCCGGCATTCCCGGCGTTTTCACCCACACATTGCTCCATGTAGTAATGTCTTCCGGCAAGCGTTTGTCGATAATACCGATCAGATCGTCCCAGCGGGCATTACTAAATGAGTAGGTTTTCAAATATTCGCGCAAGCTCTCTCGCATGAGTTCCTCCCCAATCTTTCTTTCCAACTGCCGCATCACAATGGGTGCTTTCATATAAATGATGGCCCCATAGAGCGTCCCGGCATTTTTGAGGTTACCCAACTCCTGCAAAATCGGGTTGGTACCCGCGGTCCGGTCTACTTCGTAAGCATTGGGATAATGCGCCAGCAAAAAGCGGAGTTCGTGATTGATCTCCGGAAAACTGGGATGGACGATCTTGGCGGCCATGAAGTTCGCGAACACCTCTTTCAGCCATACGTCGTTGAACCAGTCCATCGTCACCAGATCGCCGAACCACATATGCGCCGACTCGTGCGCAATCACGCTCGCACGGGCCATAAGACGGTTCACTGAGGCATTTTCATCCAGAAAAAGGGCCGGTTCATTGTAAAAAATAGTGCCCGGATGCTCCATTCCGCCATATTGGAACGATGGCAGCAGTACGAAATCGAATTTCCCGAATGGATAGTCAATATTTGTGTAATCTTCCAACCATGCCAGCGACTTCGCGTGGAGCTGAAAAACCTCGTCGCGGTTGCGGTTTACTTTCGTGGTGTCGGTCTCGCGGTAGTACATCGTCATTTCGCGGCCATCCATCGTGCGTGTTTCCTTGAAAAATTTGCCCGCAGCAAATGCAAAGAGGTATGAGCTCACCGGCTTCGTTGCTCCGAAATGGTACACACTTTTACCATTTTCGGCCGTTTTAGCATGCAGCTTGCCGTTTGAGACAGCCTCCCACCCTTCCGGTGTTTTTAAAGTGAGCAGATACGAGGCTTTCAGGTTCGGCTGATCGAACAGCGGAAAGCAAGTGGAAGCGCGGTCGGGGACGAATAGTGTGTACAGATAATCCTCGCTCCTATTCAGTGACTGATCCCCCGCGATAAAATCGATTCCAACTTCATTTTTGCCTTTATTCAAATACTTTGCATCAATAACAATATGCTCGTTTACAAACTGATAATCTACTTTTTCACCTCCCACGCGGACCTCTTGTAAATGGCTGGTATCCACATTGAAATCCAGCATCAGCGCCGAGTCGAGAGCATCCAGATGAAATATAACAGTCTCTTTCCCCATGATCTTCCCCGCCTTGCCCGCAGGAATGTCCAGCTCGATATCGTACCGAATGCTGTCGATATGCTGCTTGCGGTATTGGTTCAGGGCGAATGAAACACCTTTTTCGGGGGTAGAGCTTTGCTGGTGCGTGCAGGCGAAGGCCACGAAAATTGTGGTCGCAAGGAAAATGAGAGGGCGTATGAAAGTCATGGGATTAAGGATACGCTCAAAAATAGCATATCCATTTTAATACTAGACAAAACTCGCTCCGTATTCCGTTACGAAACGTAACATTTTGTATATTGCTTCAAAAAATTCGCACACTATGAAGAAATGGAGATTCGCATCGCTTCGCAAAGTAATGCAGGTGCTCGCTGAGTTAGAAAAGCGGAAAAGGTAGAACAATGCATATGAAAACAATCACAGAATCAGCCCCTGATCAGCTCGATGAGCTGCTGGAAGCGGCACGAAAAACTTTGGCCAAAGCGCAAAACTATCTTTCGAAAGACGGCAAAATTTACGAACTGCACGATTGGGTGACCGTCGCCGAATATTGCAGACGCTTTAACATTCCTAACACACAAACCGTAAGCAACTGGCTCAAACGGGGCATTATTCCCGCAGAGGATACAATTGTTATTGAAGAACTCAACAACACCCGTCTCATTAAAGCGATTCCATATCAGGAAGAGAAAGTTGCCCCAGGCAACTGATTACATTGCATTTTCAACAGCTCAAACATGAACCACTTTTACAAGCTTTCCCTTTTCATCTTAGTTTTTTACATCAGCAATCTTAAAGCCCAATCCCTCGCCCCCCTCACCGTCGAGAAAATCATGCGGGACCCGAAAATGTGGATCGGGACTTCACCGAGCGATATTACCTGGGCGGATGACTCTAAAACGGTGTATTTCAATTGGAATCCTGACAAAAATCCTTCCGACTCACTCTATGCATATTCACTAGCAGGTAAGAAAATCGGCAAGGTAGCCCCTGCCGACCGCAGGCGTATGCCTGGCAAGAACGGTATCTATAACCGCGCCCGTACGATGCGGCTCTACGAGAAGAACGGCGACATTTACATGATCAATTACAAGGATTTCGCGATCCGCCAGCTCACCAATACGACCGAGCGTGAGTCTGATCCGGTTTTCAGCGGTGATGAATCGGCAGTCGTTTTCGAACGAGGTAACAACCTTTTCAGCATTGCATTGACTTCCGGGCTGATCAACCAGTTGACCGATTTTAAAACAGGCACTAAAAAAACTGACAACAAGCCCGGTGAGCAGGAAAAGTTCCTGAAAGCCGATCAACTTGCGATGTTCGAGGTTTTGAAGGAAAGAAAGGCAAAAAAAGATGCGGGCAAAAAGGTTACCGAAGCAGACAAACCGGCCAGGCCGAAGGAAATTTACCTCGGCGACAAAAACGTGACGAATCAGCAAGCGAGCCCGGACGGCCGGTTCGTGACCTACGAGCTGGTACAAACCGATAAAAGCGCCAAATCGACTATTGTACCCAATTATGTGACCGAGAGCGGGTTCACGGAGGAGATTCCGGCGCGGACAAAGGTGGGAGCACCGGCTTCGGAAAGCGAGTTTTGGGTATATGACGTAAAGAAAGATACGGCCAGGAAGGTTTCGACGACGGATATCCCCGGCATCTACGACAAACCCGACTACCTCAAAGATTATCCCAAACTGGATACTACCTGGAAAAAAAAGGAGCGGAAAGTGATCTTCCACGGGCCATTCTGGTCGGTTAATGGGCAGCATGCCGTGATAGTAATCCGGTCGCTCGACAGCAAAGACCGCTGGATCATGTCGTTTGACCCGGCGACGCTTTCACTTAAACTCCTCGACCGCCAGCGCGACGAAGCGTGGATCGGCGGGCCGGGCGTGGGCGGCTACCCGCAAAGCGCGGGGGAAATAGGCTGGCTCGACGACCAGACGATCTACTTCCAGAGCGAAGCCACCGGCTACTCGCATTTGTACACATTCAATATCGTTTCCGGCAAGAAAACTGCATTAACCTCGGGCAAATTCGAGGTACAGAATGTGGTGCTTTCGAAAGACAAAAAGACTTTTTACCTCATCACCAACGAAGTGCACCCCGGCGAACAGCACGTTTACCGTATGCCCGTGACGGGAGGCGCTCGCATACGCCTCACACACGCGCCCGGCGCGCATGAAATGACGCTTTCACCTGACGAGAAGACCCTGGCGATCCGCTTTTCGAAAAGCACTGCTCCGTGGGAGCTGTATCTGCTGGATAATGCGACCGGGAAAAACGGGCAACCCGTTCAGATTACCCGCTCCGTCTCCACCGAATTCCTGTCCTATCCATGGCGCGAGGCCAAGGTCGTAACCATCAAAGCCGGTGACGGCCAGGATATTTATGCGCGTGTTTACGAACCGAAACAATCGAATGGGAAAGCCGTAATTTTCGTCCACGGAGCAGGCTACTTGCAGAATGCCCACAAATGGTGGAGCCAGTATTTCCGGGAATATATGTTTCACAACCTGCTCACCGACAAAGGTTACACCGTGCTCGACATGGATTACCGTGCGAGTTCAGGCTACGGTCGCGACTGGCGCACGGGCATTTACCGCTTCATGGGTGGTAAGGACCTCACCGACCACACCGATGGTGCAAAATGGCTCGTGAAGACCTACGGCGTCGATCCCAGGAAGATCGGCATTTACGGCGGCTCGTATGGCGGCTTTATTACTTTGATGGCGCTTTTCACGACGCCCGATGTATTTACGGCGGGTGCCGCGTTGCGCCCCGTGACCGACTGGGCTGCTTACAACCAGTCGTATACCGCCAATATCCTTAACGAACCGCAGGCCGACAGCCTGGCTTACCGCAAAAGCTCGCCCATTTACCACGCGGCCGGATTGAAAAACAACCTGCTGATCTGCCACGGAATGGTGGATGTGAATGTGCATTACCAGGACGTGGTACGCCTCTCGCAACGGCTGATCGAGCTGGGCAAAAACAACTGGGAGCTCGCTTCCTATCCGATGGAAGACCATGGGTTTGTGGAAGCGTCGTCCTGGACGGACGAGTACAAGCGCATTTTGAAACTGTTCGAAGAGAAGTTGTAGCCGACCGGTGAGTAAATTCTAAAATTTCCAACCCTTATATCCAGCATAAAAAACGAAAACAACATGAACCGAAATTTCTCGAAGCTGAAAAGCATCTTCCTCGGCCAGGCGCTCGCCATTGCATTTGCCGGTCTCGCATACGCACAGGTAGGCGTGGGTGTGAAAGCTCCCAAAGGTGCAGAAGTGTACCTGGACGGCAGCCGCAAAATGCTGGATGAAAAATGGATTTACTGGGAAGGCCCGCGGTTTGCGGCCAAGCCGCCGATCAAATGGACGGTGGTGAACGACCCGGTCGATAAGGGCACGGTGATCAACTGTAACGATCCGGCGTCTGCGGGCGGGTTGTATGGTTCGGCGGATATTGTCACCAAAAAGCAATTCAAGGATTTCCGCGCACATGTAGAATTTCTGATCACAAAGCCCGGCGGGAACAGCGGTGTTTACCTTCAAAACCGGTATGAAATCCAGGTGCTCGACGGCGACACCACATCACACGGGATGGGCGCGGTGATCAACGAATCCAAATCGCCCTATTACGCATACAACGGTATTGGCAAGTGGAATTCGTATGATATTTTGTTCCGTGCGGCGCGCTTCAAAGACGGGAAACTGGTGGAGCAGCCGATGGTCACTGTCTATTTTAATGGCAAAAAAGTACATACTAATCAGAAAATCAGCCAGGTTTGGGGTGGTAAAAACTCGGGCATCGATGGCGGTAACGACGGAGGCAAAGGTATTACCGATACTCCCGGCGGTTTGAAACTGCAATCCGAAGGTCACGATGTGTATTACCGTAATATCTGGATCAAAGAAGTGGAACTGGCAAAGCCGGATACCAATTTCTAACAGCATTGCAATCCCCTATGGATCACCGAGTAGTTTTTGATTTTGAAATTGAGTTTACCAACGGCGGAGGTATTCAGGGCCAGGATTTCCGGCTGGATATTGCCAGCGAAACAATCTCCGACGCCGCGCTGGCCGATTATATCATCAAAGACCTCCGTCTGCTGATGGTTGGGAAGGTCCGCATCATCAATAAGTTTTATATTCAGGAAAAACATAAACGGCGGCCTGTCAACGAACCGTCGCCGGAATTGCTCGTAGATCTGAGTCATACAATTTTTGATGGATTAGTTACGTATAAAGGCCTTCCGGCACCGGTAATCTGCGATTTTCTCAGTCGGAAAGATTCAATCGGTAAATATGAAGAAGGTACCGAATTCCAGATCGGTAAAATCGAAATGGTGAGCAACACAGGCACCTACATCGACTGCCCATTTCACCGTTACGCACATGGGAAAGACCTTTCGGAGGTCGAATTGGAGGCTTTTGCGAACCTGGATGCCGTTACTGTCTACGCAATCGGAGCGCTGGAAATCGGGATTGAATTTTTCCAAAACCTCGAAATCCGGAACAAGGCGGTCATTGTAAACACGGGCTGGTCGAAAAACTGGAATACTGAAGCCTATTTTGAAGACCACCCGTTCCTCACGCGCGAGGCGGCCGAATACCTGCGCGACTGCGGTGTAAAACTCGTAGGAATCGACAGCCACAACATCGACGACACCCGCGGCAACAGCCGGCCGGTACACACGATTTTGCTGGGTGCCGGAATCCTGATCGTTGAGCACCTCTGCAACCTGGATAAACTGCCGGCCTCAGGCTATTTGTTCAGTGCAGTACCACCGAAGTTTAAAGGCGTAGGTACATTCCCGGTGAGGGCATTTGCCACATTACCAAAAGCATAGTTCTTACCAGCAGTTCCCAAAAAAACGGGATTGTCAATGTGACAATCCCGTTTTTTTACGCATCCTTATTACTTCTTTTTGTAAGCAATCTTAAAAATGGTTCCGTTGAGATCGTCCGTCACGTACAATGCGCCGTCGGGCCCTTGTGCAAGCCCGCACGGGCGATGCTGAATAGGGCCCGTCGGTTTGGCGAGGTCGGTACCCGCAAAATTATCGGCAAAAATCTCCCATTTGCCCGGCTTGCCATTGACGAAGGGCACAAACGCCACGAGATAACCTTTTTTCAGCTCCGACGACTGGCTGTGAAAGGCAATGAAAGCCCCGTTACGATACCGCGCCGGGAACATATTGCCCGTATAGAACATCAATGCATTCGGTCCCAAATGTGCAGGAAACGCTACCAGCGGATTGATGGCCTTCTCCCCGCCCGTTTTCTTCCCATCGCCGCCGTACTCAGGTGCAAGCATTTTCTTGTTCTGGAAATGATCGTAATAAATGTAAGGCCAACCCGCGTCGTCGCCTTCTTTCAGGCGATAGAGCGTTTCGGCTGGCAGCTCGGCACTGTGCTTGGGGGTATAATACTGCGGGTACATATCGTCGAACTTCCCGCGCCCGTGCGTAGTTGCATACAGGGCGTTGGTCTTATTGTCCCAGTCGATCCCCACCGCATTTTTTACGCCTGTCGCATAACGCGTACCGTCGGAGAATTGCTGATTCAGCTGCCCGGCCTTGAAGCGCCAGATCCCGCCCGCCGAATCCAGGATCGAGCAGGGCGACATGCCTTTCGCCGAGCCTGCCGCGCGGCAGTTGTCGTTGTAGGAGCCTACGGTCACGTAGATATTGCCATTATTATCCAGGGTAATAGGCTTTGCATTGTCGCGCCCGTGGTCGGTTAGCCCGCTGATAATGCTTTCCGGTTTGTCAAAATCAATGATTTCATCCTTTTCATTCAACTTATACCTGAAAACACCTTTGTTGGAAGAACTATATAAAAAGCCGTCCTTGATCGCGATGCCTGTGCCGGGGTAGTCGCCGAAAAGCTTCTGCTCATCGATCGCGCCGTCGCCGTTAGTGTCGCGCAACAGGTAAATACCTTTACCGTCTTTCAGTTTGGAAAGCTTTACATACATGTCGCCGTTTTTACCCACCACCATATGCCGGGTAGCCCCCAGGTCGGTAGCGAGCACGGTCGCCGAGAAGCCGGCGGGTAGTTTCAGTTCTTTGGCATCAACAGGCGCGTAGAGGGAGGATTTCTGGGGAGACTCGTTTCGGTAACCGAACAGTGCGGCAGCCGTAGCGGCCAGTACTGCCAGGGCCCCGGTCGACCGGATTAATTTTCTTTGCATGCAATCGTAAAATTGGGTGAAAACACTAATTTTAGGTAAAAGCGTACAGGAACGCTTTTTTAACCAATCCCAAAACGAGTAACCGATTTTAGTACATTTAACCATTACAACTATGGGTCCATACGATGAAGACGACGAACTATATGATGATGATCTTCCCGGAAATTATCCAGCGGGTGAAGACATTTACCGCCAGGGACTTATTGACCCGGATATTGATCCCGAAGACATTTCCCGCGTCAAGCGTGCACTCGACCTGGACGCCGACGAATGGAACGAAAAATCGTTTGACGACGACCTGACCGGCGACGATCTCGACGTTCCAGGCTCAGAATACGACGATGAGGACGAGGAAATCGGGAGGGAAGATGAAGAAAACAACTATTACAGTCTAGGTGGCGATAACCACGAGTGGCAGGAAGAAAACCAGGGCGACTGAGGCACGAGCAAACAAGCATTAGTACCGATATATCAACTTGTTATAGGAATATTTTGAAGAATTGTAGCTTAGAATATCGTCAGGCAACGCTCTTCAATTTATTCCTATACCCATGCAAAAGCACTTCGGGGGACTCCGGTCGCTACTACCTATCTTAACGTCTTTCCTCCTCTGCTTACTGCACACATGTAACGGAATCGATACCAGCCATTTACGGGCCGGGATATAAAAACCTTAAAAGCTCGCTGTCCGAAGACCTCGGATAATTTGCTAAGTGCATTTCTTGTAAAAGAACAGTTACGTACGGAATGCGGGTAAGGAGTTTCATTGTAAGTATGAACCAACCTGAGGTTGCTTTTCCCTAAAAACCAACCCGGAACCATGGCCGCATTTACGCCCGAAGCATTTAAAAAAGAGTTTGTTGCGATTCTCGATTATTGGGAAAAATACGGGCCGGATCCAGAGAAGGGCGGATTTTACGGGCGGGTGAATTATGATAACCAGCCGGTGAAGGATTCCGCAAGGTCGGTGGTACTTACCGGGCGACTTCTATGGACGTTTTCACTCGCGCACCGGTTGTTAAAAGAGGCCAAATACCTGACCCTGGCCGACCGGGCCTACCAGCAGCTGATCAAAAATTTCTTTGACGCCGGACATGGTGGCGTATACTGGTCGGTGAATGCGGATGGCTCGCCGCTGGAAACCAAAAAACAGATCTACGGCAACGCATTTGCGATCTACGGACTGGCCGAATATTACCGTGTTACGCATTTCAAACCGGCATTGGAAAAAGCGCAGTCCCTTTTTGAAGTGATTGAAAAGCATGCGTTCGACCCCGTAAATGGCGGTTACCGCGAGGCATTCGCCCGCGACTGGTCGGCGACGGACGATTACATCCTGAGTAAAAGCCCATGGAACAAGAGTATGAACACACATTTGCATTTGGTAGAAGCATATACCAACCTGTACAGTGTGTGGCCCGATGCAAAGCTCAAAAAGCAGACGGCCGGCCTGCTCGGCACGATCATTACACACATCGTGAATCCAAAAACCGAAACAATGCAGCTGTTCTTCGACGAGCAATGGAAAGCCAAAGACCATATCGTTTCGTTTGGTCACGATATCGAAGCCTCCTGGCTGCTTTTTGAAACGGCGGAAATACTGCACGATGAAAAGCTGATTGCCCGGATGAAGAAAAAATCTATCGCCATGGCCACGGCGGCCTCCAAGGGGCTCGGATTGGACGGTGCATTAAACTACGAATATGATCCCGAAACGAAGCATACCCAAACCGACCGCAGCTGGTGGGTAGCGGCTGAACAGCTTGTGGGGTTTTACAATGCCTACCAGCTTACCAAGGATCCACAGTTTAAAACAAAAGCCGAAAAAAGCTGGGATTACATCGTCAACGAGTTCGTCGACCACGAAAGGGGTGAATGGTTTGGCACCGTCAAAGAGGACGGCACACCGGTGAAAGGCGACAAGATCAGCTTCTGGAAATGCCCGTACCACAATGCACGCGCCTGCGCGGAAATGTGGCGCAGGCTCGGCAAAGCATAATCAATTGAGAAACATTTCATCGACGAGCAGCAATGCGCGCTTGTCTTTGTTACGGTGCCACGCGGGTATTTTGCTGAGCGGTTTAGCTACGATTTTAATGTAAGACACCTGCTGCGGCTTAAACGACCCCGCTACGCTGCGCAGCGACGGCCGCTCGCCTTTCACAGGCATAGGTGCCTTGAACTTCGTGAGCAGCTTCATATTCTCACGCGTGGTACCGCCCCATATTTCAACCAATTCGGGGGGGAAAATACCCGTATCTTCTTCCACCATGTAACGTACGCCGAGCGACGACAGCGTCACAGGCTTTTTAAACTCCGACACAAAAGCCATATCGTTGTCCTTAACGCCCGCCCAGTTGTTGGCCCAGGCGGGATTATTGGCCCCGATCACTCCCAGTTTATGATCGAAGAATGTTTTCACGCCATCGGCCTGGTGTACGCGGTTCAACGGGGCAAGTAATATACCGCTGTCGGGTTGGTAGGCACTTTTATAATAGTCGAATGTAATCATATCGCTGCCATACCAGCCATCTTTGTAGGCCTTGGCACGAATGGTTGTGTTACTGTTAATGACCGTTTTGTGGTCGAACAATGGAGATTTTATGCTATCCGGCTCCGAACCGTCCATCGTAAACCGCACATCCACGCCCTTGATCGGGTGCTGAATGTCCACAACCAGCGTCTGCGCGAAAATCGGCGAGGGGTTCTTCATTTGCGGTGGATTGAGTTTCAATGGGTTCTTGCCATCGTCTTTGAAACCTCCGATAATGTTTATACCCTTATTGGCCTGCTGCAATTGCGTAACATCGGCAGCCGACAGTTTTGTATCCCAAACAGCGACCGTTTTGACACTTTTCAGTTGAGGCAACAGCCCCTTCAAATCCTTCAGATCCAGTTTTGTGCCGGATAACGTAAGGTTTTGCAAATGCTTCAAGCCCGAAAGTTCCTTCAAGCCCGCTGCACTGACGTCCGTAAAATTGAGGTCGAGTTTGCGGAGATTTTCAAATTTCGCAATGCTTTTCAGATCGGCGTCTTTGACCGGCATTTTGTTCAGGTTCAGAGAGATGATCTGTTTACGGATATCACTCAGTTCCTCGAGCTGGCTGACGTTATATGCCGCTGCATTGTAAATATTCACCGCCAATGCGGGAGACTCGCGCGCGAGAGGCAATATCGTCCGGTAATCGGTATTGAGCGCCTTCACCTTGTCTTCATCAGCAGCCGGGAAATCGTATTCCGCTTCTTGTGTATGCGGTTGCAGGAACGCGGTAGCGAGCATTCGCAATGAATCGGAGGCAGGCAAAGCAGTCAGTTTTTTTTGGAAATCGGCTTTTTGTTTGACCCACAATGTCAGCAGGGAGATTTCCTGCAAAGTAAGCTGTGCCTTTCCCGATGGCGGCATGTGCTTTTTTTCTTCCATCGGTAAATGCACGCGTTGCAGCAAAAGACTCATTTGCGGGTTACCGGGGACAAGCAGCTTACCCGATTTTCCTCCTCTCATAATCGATTGCGGATCGGTCAGGATCAGTTCGCCTTTGAGTTTATCGGGATTATGGCAGCTTGTACATTTTTGTTCGAGAATAGGCTTGATGACGTTGGTATAAACAACCGCCTGATCCAACGGCACTTCCGTAATTTCCTTTTTATTGGAAATGGGCTCCCAAATGAAGTTACTGCCATGCGTGAGTGCAGCGCCATAGTGGCCCGTCAGTACGAGGGCCACGACAGCCATCAATGCACCTGCTCTGGCCGCTATCGATTTGTACCACCGGGCATTCCTTACCCAATAAATGACAGATGCAAAAAAGAAGATACCTGCTCCAGTCCACTTGTGGTAGGTCAGCGTAGCGCCTTCATAACCTTCCTCTCTCGACAAAAACAGGCCCATAATCACCGTTACCGCCGCAAAGAGTGCCCCGATCAGCAGCAGACCCTGTAAAAAGTTACGGTAGAATGCATTGCCTGCATATTCCGGTCTGAAGCGGAAGAACTCGAGCAGCATGGCCAGCAACAGGATCACGATCGGGAAATGCAGAATGAGCGGGTGCATCCGGCCGATGGTTTGCAGCCACGCCGGGATCACGAGTTTGCTTTCGAAGAGCAGTAAAAACAGTATAAAAATATTGGAAGCAACCAGTAACTGTTCCGCGAAAACCCTGAGTTTCAAATGCATTTATAATTCACCAAAAAATGACCAATGATAAACAATTCTGAAAAAATCAGCTGATAATGTCCCTGACTACCTTGCCCGATACGTCGGTGAGCCGGTAGCGGCGCCCAAGGTGTTTGAATATCAGCTTTTCGTGGTTCAGCCCGAGCTGATGCAGGATCGTCGCCTGAAAATCGTGCACATGCACAGGGTCTTTGGCAATGTTGTAGCCAAGTTCGTCGGTTTCGCCGTAGACAATCCCGGGCTTGATACCTCCGCCGGCCATCCAGATCGTAAAACAGCGCGGGTGGTGATCCCGGCCATAGTTTTCGGGTGTGAGCTTGCCCTGGGTGTAACTGGTACGGCCGAATTCCCCGCCCCAGATTACGAGCGTTTCGTCGAGTAGCCCCCTTTGTTTCAAATCGGTGACCAAGGCAGCGGATGCCTGGTCGACGTCCATAGCTTGTTTGGTTATTTCAAATGGCAGGTTACCGTGCTGGTCCCACCCCTGGTGATAGAGCTGCACAAACCGCACACCGTTCTCTGACAGTTTGCGTGCGAGCAGGCAGTTGGCCGCGTACGTACCCGGCACCAGGCATTCGGGCCCGTACAGCTTGATAATATCATCGGATTCTTTGGACAAATCCATGACTTCCGGTACCGCGGTTTGCATGCGGTAGGCCATTTCATATTGTTTAATCTTCGCTGTAATTTCCGGGTCACCAAATTCCTGGTACGACAATTCATTTAGTTCCGAAAGCTTGTCGAGCATATCGCGGCGCTCTTTGCGGTCCATTCCTTCGGGGTCACGCAGGTAAAGCACCGGATCTTCCCCTTTACTGAACTGCACGCCCTGGTGTACCGAATCGAGGAAGCCGTTGGACCATAATTTCGAATACACGCCCTGCCCGTTTCCGACACCGCGCGACAGCAATACCGTAAAATTCGGCAGGTTTTTATTCTCATTCCCCAATCCATAACTCAACCACGAGCCCATACTCGGCCGGTTTCCCTGCTGCGAGCCCGTTTGGAGGAACGTCAATGCCGGATCGTGGTTGATGGCCTCGGTGTACATCGAACGGATAATGCACAGATCGTCCACGATTTTGGAAGTATAAGGCATAAGGTTGCTCACCCACGCCCGCGACTGGCCATATTGTTTGAAATCCACGAAAGATCCGACCAGCGGAAACGACGCCTGGTTGGCCGTCATGCCCGTGAGTCGCTGCGTACCACGGACGGAAGGCGGTATTTCCTGCCCGAACATTTCGCGAAGCTTCGGTTTATAGTCAAAAAGCTCCTGCTGCGAGGGGGCGCCATTTTGGAACAAGTAGATTACCCGCTTCGCTTTAGGCGCGAAATGCGGGATACCTGGCGCGAGCCCCTCCTCCTCGAGTCCGCCCCCTTTCAACAGATCGGGCATGAGCAACGAGCCCAATGCTACACTCCCGATGCCGAGGCTCACCGTGGACAGGAAGCGCCTTCTGTTGAAACTAAATCCGTGTTCAATGATTTCCTTTTCCATTTTATTTGAACTTCGGCTTTCGGCTGTCGGCCGTCGGCCTTTTTTTAAATACTACACATATATTTACAAGATCACCATATCCGAAAGCCGAAAGCCGAAAGCCGTCAAGACTTCGTGATAGTTTCTTCCAAATTGTAAATCGTGGAAATGACGCGCATCAGTGCGGCCTGTGCCCTTTTGTCCACATTTTTGGTGATCGGGTACTCTCCTACCGAGATCATCTTTTCGGCCTTTTGAGGCTGAATTTCTTTCAGTTCCTTTGCATAGTAGCCTGTAAGCACTTCCAATTCTTTCTGGCTTGGTTTCCGGCAAACGATCTGCCTGAACGCCCTCGTTATTTTCTCTTCGGTCGTGGTCTTTTCCTGCAACAACTTCGCGGCGAGCACGCGTGAGGCTTCCAGCACCGTCGGGTCGTTCATCATTACCAATGCCTGTAACGGGGTATTCGTTTTGAGGCGCCTTACTTCGCACAAATCCCTGTTGCTGGCATCGAAAATCGCCATCGTGGGAGGTGGAACGGTGCGCTTGATGAGCGTGTACATGCCGCGCCGGTAAAGACTTGCCCCATGATCCTGGTTATAGACCGACAGCAACCCGCGTCCCGAAGTAGCGCCTTCCCACAAACCCGCAGGCTGGTAAGGCTTCACGCTCGGCCCGCCGATGGTGCGGTTGAGCAGCCCGCTGCTGGCAAGCACGAGGTCTTTCACAAACTCCGCGTGTATGCGGTAGCGCGGTCCGCGCGCGAGGTACACATTATCCGGGTCGCGCGCGAGGTGTTCCTGCGTGACCACGGCCGATTGACGATAAGTAGCCGACATCACCATTTGCTTTACAAACCGTTTAATATCCCAGTTATGCTCCATGAAATCCACCGCCAGCCAGTCGAGGAGTTTCGGGTGCGTCGGCAGCTCGCCCTGCATCCCGAAATCACCGGAGGTTTTGACGATACCTTTTCCAAAGAACTCCTGCCAGAGGATATTCACATACACCCTCGCTGTCAACGGGTTCCGCTTATCGAACAGCCATTGCGAAAGTCCGAGCCGATTTTTAGGATATTTTTGATCAAATGGAAGGATAGCCGCAGGTGTACCAGCCTGCACTTCCTCGCCCGGCGCGTCATAGGCCCCGCGTTTGAGGACGTAAGTCTTGCGTAACGTATCCAGATCCCCCATAACCGACACGATCAGCCGGTTGGTGTCGGGCTTGTTAATGAATGTCAGAATGTTCCTGACATCCTCGTTACTGATCTCCATCAGCGGCTTTTTCGCGTAAGTCTCCGGTCCGCCGATCACCGATTCGATGCCGACTTCATTCACATTATTAAAGAACGCGAACATCTGGTAATATTCCTTTTGCGAAAACGGGTCGTATTTGTGGTCGTGACAATGCGCACATTCGAGCGTAACGCCTAGTAACCCTTTGCCGAAAAGGTCGTTACGGTCGGTAACGTACATAATGCGGTATTCCTCGGGTATCACCCCGCCCTCTTCGGTAATCTTGTGGTTGCGGTTGAAGCCCGTTGCCAGGAGCTGTTCCTTTGAAGAGTTGGGAAGAAGATCGCCGGCCAATTGCCACGTCACAAAATCATTGTAATGCATGTTCTTGTTGAAGGCGTGGATCACCCAGTCACGCCACGGCCATTGAGTACGGTAGCCATCGTCCTGGTAGCCGTGCGAATCGGCATAGCGGGCGAGGTCGAGCCAGTGAATAGCCATTTTTTCACCGTAAGTGGGGTTGGCAAGCAGCTTATCGACCATTTTCTCGTAAGCATTCGGGCTTTTGTCTGCCAGGAACTCGTCCATCAGCTCCAAGCTCGGCGGCAGACCGTTCAGATCTAGGCTCAGGCGTTTGAGCAAGCGCTCCTTATCCGCTTCGGCGCTGGGTTCGAGCCCTTTCTGCTCCTGTTTTTCCAGAATGAAATAGTCGATATCGTTTTTGACCCAGTCCTCGTGATGCACCTCAGGCCGTTTTGGCTTTTTGGGTGCCACAAATGCCCAGTGCTTTTCATATTTCGCACCTTGCTTGATCCATTTGCCGATCAGGTCGATTTCCCGCTGGGATAGTTTGAGGTTGGAGGCAGGCGGCGGCATACGGAGAGTCGTATCCTCCGTCGTAATGCGCAGGTAAACGGCGGAATGATCGGGTTTGCCTGCCACCAGTGCATGTGCTTTGGGATTGTCTTTCAATGCGGCGAATGCGCTCGCAGGATCGTCTAGACGCAGGCCTGCTTCCCGCTTATTCGCATCGGGACCATGGCAGGCCAGACATTTGTCGGAAAGAATGGGCCGGATATCGAAGTTGTAACTTACCTGCTCGGGCAGTTTTTCCTCGACAGCATTCCCCTGCCTGTCGTTGCACGATTGGACGCCCAAAGCAACCACAACCGCTCCGGTCAGCAGCAAAAAACGAGTCCTTAAATACATCATTTTGGGTTCAGGTTCTGTGACATTTTTTTACCCAGTATATAAATTTAACTAAAAAAATGCACATTTAATGAAGCGATAATACCAATTTGAGATCAAAGAACTGTCCTGTTCTATACTGCTCTTGTCCAATTATTTACTTTTAACCAAACAAAAAGAGCAATGCCGTACAGACATTGCTCTTTCGCCGGTCGCTATCCGAAAAAACTACTTACCTGCCGCTATCCATGCATTGGCTTTGTCCTCGAGCAGTTTGAGCGGCACGCAACCCGATTCCAGTACCAGCTTGTGAAATGCGCGGATATCGAATTTCGTCCCCATTTCTTTTTCCGCCTTCGAACGCAATTCCCGGATTTTCAGCTGGCCTATCTTATACGACAATGCCTGCCCGGCACCCGCCATATAGCGCTCGACTTCCGCCGTAATGCTTTCCTCCGATTCTGCTTCGTGATCCAGGGAATATTTGATCGCCTGATCGCGTGTCCAGCCTTTCGAATGCAGGCCGGTATCCACCACGAGGCGAATCGCGCGGTGCATTTCCGCGCTCAGCATACCGAAATACTGATAAGGGTCGGTATAGAGCCCCAGTTCTTTGCCCAGCGACTCGGTATACAGCGCCCAGCCTTCGCCATAGGCACTATACCAAAGATTTTTCCGAAACTCCGGCAAGGCGGTATTCTCCTGCTGTAACGAAATCTGATAATGGTGTCCCGGAATGGCTTCGTGCAGGAAAAGACTTTCATCCGAAACAATATTGTATTCTTTGGCGTCCGGCACAGGAACATAGAAAATCCCGGGACGCGAACCGTCGGGCAGCCCAGGATTATATTCAGCAGAAGCCGATGCTTCCCGGAATGCCTCCGTCCTGCGTACCTCGAACGGCGTTTTCGGGGTAAGCTCAAAGAGCTTGGTCAGGTTCGGCTTCATCCGCTCGTGAATCTCATTGAAATGCGCGATTACCTGTTCTGCTTTGGTAAAAGGCATGAGCTTCTTATTCGCCCGGACTGCATTGAAGAAAGATTTGAGATCACCCTGGTAACCAACCTGGGCCTTCACTTTCTCCATTTCAGCTGAAATACGCGCTACTTCTTTCAACCCGATCTGATGAATTTCTTCTGCCGTCAGATCGGTGGTGGTATAGTATTTAATGTAGTGGTTGTATAAAGCCTTACCGTTCGGAAGCGCCGCGAAGCCATCGGTCATCCGACCGGCCGGAAGGTATTCCTTTTCCATGAAAATATGCATTTTCTGAAACGTCGGAATAATTTTCGATTCAACCATTGCCGCATATTCCTTTTCAAGCCTTGCCTTGTCTTCATCCGAAAAATCCTTGGGGAAGTTCTTGACAGGCGAATAAAACAGATGGTCTTTCACCGGCCCGTGGTCCATGTCTGCCAACTGCGGGATCACCTTTTTGATCAGCGGTGCCGGCAAAACATAGCCCTGCTTGATCCCATTACGCATATTCACCACAGCTGTATCGCACCACACCACGAAGCCATCCACCCGTTTCAGCCAATTATCGTAATCTTTCACAGTCTTAAACGGCTGCAAACTGCTGCCGCTCGCCATTTGCCCGATCATCAGGTGTGTAGAGAAAATCTGGTTGATCGGCATCAGCTCGACCGGGTATTTTAAGCCTTCCAGGTTAATGCTGCACTCCCATTCGATCAGGTCCCAGCTTACCTTTTCCTCCGGTGTCAGCTTCCCGTGATCGTACTTGGCAAGCTCATCCTGGTACTTTCGGTGAAAGGCGATCATACGTGCTTTTCCTGCCTGCGAGAGATCATCCGACATTTTGTCGTTGTAGCGGTTATCACCGTTCATGGTTGCTTCCAACGGGTAGAGTGGAAGCCTCTCTTCATAGTATCGGGCAAATACTTCACTAATCGGTGGCATAGTACTTTCTGCTTTTTCTGATTTTTTCTGACACGCCTGCATGAGCACGACCGTGGCGATAAACACGTGACAAACCAGTTTTTTCATGAATAATATCGTTTGGAACAGCGTAAAGTAAACAAAAAGTGCCGGAAGAAATCAACGTTCTCCGGCACTTTCAATATGGCAACAGGGAAGTCCAGTGCTTAGCCTGTGGTGTTAATCGTATAATTTCCGAGGATATTCAACTCTCCTCCGCCCTCTACTTCGATGTTCCGGACAGTGATATTCTGGCCAACCGCCACCACGTGCCCCGGATTAACACGCACATAGTCGCCTACGCCCGGAGGTCGTCCCGCCGACCAGATCGAGCGGTCGAGCCACGCGCCTGAGGCGGTTGTTTCGATCACATTCGAAAAGAGGGAAGTCGTTTTGAAGTTCCTGAACAATAGTGAGTCGGTAACAGTACCTTGCGCCCCGAACCAATCCCGCAGGATATCGGAATAAATCCGCCTGAAATCCACCTGCATTTTGATCTCCTGATTCTCATTGGTCGGGCTGGTGGTAGGCGGTTCGAGATCATTGTTCAGGTCCGGCACGACGCCTACCATTTGGCGCTTGATACCTGTTCCAAAGACAAACATCGGCGCTGCAACGCCATGATCGGTCCCCCGCGAAGCGTTGGAGTTGGCGCGCCGTCCGAAATCCGAGAAGGTCATACCCACCACCCTGTCGGCAGTCCCCTGAAGGACCAAGTCGTTTTGGAACGAAGACACCGCGTCGGAAAGCCTTTTGAGCAAGTTGGCGTGAGTTCCCAAGGTCGTGTCGCTTGCTGTGACCTGATCACCATGTGTGTCAAATCCGCCTTGCTCCACAAAATATATCTTCGTCTGCAAACCTCCGTGGATCAGTCTCGCTACGATTTTAAGCTGTTCCGAAAGTTCGGTGGTGGTACCCGCCGTAGGATATGTCGCCAGAGTTCTGCCGGCATCGTAAGCCCGCTTGATCTGCCCCGAATAACCCGTAGAAAGGAGCTGCTGCTGCCGCACATGCTTGATCATCTCCCCGGCGTCGCAGCAGGGCAGATCGTTGGAGGCCAATCCAGCGCCACCATTCAGCAACGCATAAAAGTTATTTACGTTTTCCACAGAGATATTCATCGGGCTTTGCGGCCCGAGCAAGCTTGTCGAATTCAGTACCCCGATCTGCAAAGCCAGCGGGTCCTTCATGGTGTCGTTCGGGTAATTCTGGGGATAACCCGGAAAACGGTTGTCGAGGTAACGACCGGCCCATCCACTGTTGGAATATTGGTTGGCATCCGTGGCCGTCATCCAGATGTCCGACGACCGGTGGTGCGACTGGTTCGGGTTCGGATATGAAACCGAATTGATAATCGCGAGCCGCCCCTGGTTGTACATGTCCCGCATACCGGTCATCGAAGGGTGCAACCCCGCCTCCGCCATACCCGACAGCGTGAGTACTTTGCTTTGCGGGATAGCGATGTTACTCCGGATACTCTGGTATTTGGAATAATATTGAAGCGGGATGACCGTGTTCAGCCCGTCATTCCCTCCATTCAGATAGATGATCACCAAAATGCGGTCCGTAGCCGCAGCAGCAGTTCCCATGAGCGATCGCACAAGCGATGAGCGGTTGCTGAGGCTGCTTATGCCAAATCCGTTTACCATTACAGGTAACGCCATGGCTGAGGCTGATGCCAGAAAGTCTCTTCTTTTCATACGATTTCTAATTAAAACACCTCATACTCAGCCATCCTGATCATATACCGCATCAGGTTGGAACATCTGTTTCTAACGGCATTGGCAGCGGTGGTACTCGTCGGGTTGGTACGATAGGCATTCAATTCGTAGCGCCATTCGATCCGCGGCAGGTTATTCATAAATACCACATCGATGAGATAGGTTTTCTGCGTCTCCGAAAGGTCGATCGCAAAAAGATTTTTGGAAAATGCGGCCAATACCACATCCGGGGTGATGGCCGCGGTGTTCGTGTCGGTAAAGTTGGGCTGGAGCTTCTGAATCCAGGCGAGGAAATCGATCCCTAAAGTATAGCCAGGCTTTACTACCACATTCGGATAGATGATCGAGTCACTATTCCCCCTTCGCGCAGTGATCGTCGAGCCGTTGATCCAGTTTTTGGAGTAACCTACCTGGTAATAAGGCGGATACCCAAACACCAGCGGCTGCGTGAGGATTTCGAGGTTCATACCGCCCATTCCCCAAAGGAAAAAACGGATGTAATTGATATATGCCGCAGTGTCCGTCATCATATCCGGGCAAGGCAATTCAAAATAACGCCCCATGCCCACCAGGTATTCCATCGGCGATTTGATGATCGCGCCAATATTCTGGTCACTGAAAAATATCTCGCTTTTGAGCAGCTTTTCAAGCACCGGCTTGATATTATAATTGTTCTCAGGGCTCGCGAAGAATGCAGCTAACGGAACGATCACATTGTTTTCGATGTCCTGGGTTACATTCTGGTTAACATACCAGCGGTAAAGCTTGCGACAAATGTGCTTCGGTGTCTCGGGATGCCGCAGCAGCATATCTACCAGTTCATTCATCTCCACGTCACCGGCAGTGTCGTCGCTGCGGCCCTGAATGGTAATGCCGCCGTACTTCGCCGAAAACGTTTTATTGGACGTATCGTGGTAGTTCCTATGGAAATTCGAAGTAAAATCGGTCGTTCCGTTGACATAATAGTTGGTAACCATCCACCCTGTCAGCACTTTCGACGCCGCCTTTACATCCTCTTCGGTATAGTTCGGATTACCGTAATAATCAAGCTGCCCTACGGTAAAAAGCTCTTGCAATTCTCTGGCGTAGTTCTCGTTGGGATGGTCTTTATTATTGCCGTGCCCGTTCTGAAAAATGAGCATGGCAGGATCTTTCGTAATCCCGATGGTCATTGTTTTGAAATTTCCGAGGCTGTTGTCGCGCAGGAATTTCAGGTACCGGTACATGTAGCGGTAGTCGGCCATGACGTTCTGCGACACCACGAAATGGTTCTGCCAGAAGGCCGTCAATTTTTCAAGCACCGACGGTTTATTATTCTGCAACATCATCAGCCCTACCCACCAATAGCGCAAATACACGCTAAGTTCGCCGCTTCGTGACGAGACGAACGGAAAGGCCGTAAACGGCTGCATATAGTAAGGGCTGGTAGGCGCATAATCAACCGGAGGCGGGGGCGATGCCGTGTAGGAAACATTCGCGAATAGCTGGTCAACCGCCGTGCCGGGGTTCAGACCGGTAAATGCGGCAATCTCCGCGCGTGTGGGGCCCATTGTAGCTCTTCTAAGCAGGTGAGCCGCCTTGTTGGCTGTAAGCGGTACTGTATAAGGATCAAGATAAGCCATAAGTCATTGAATTAATATTTTCCGTTCGGTTGAGCACATGATCATCTGCTGACCAATACTTTATATGATTTTGACAACCCATCGGTAAAGGAGAATTTCAACAGGTAAATGCCAGCGGGGATACGGCTTACGTCAATTCCGTCGCCTGAAACTTCACGCGACGCATACACGGTCCGCCCGCCAGTGTCCGTAAGCCGGGCAGAAGCCAGATTTTGCCTGATATTCGAAGAAAAAAACAGCTTTTCGGCAACTGGGTTAGGGTAAACGGCCCAGTCAGGCTGGCCATCCATCGCCACTTTCACGATGCGGCTATATGCGAAAGTCTCATCCCCGCGGTCCACCATTTTCAGCCGGTAGAAATTATTGCCACCCAGGGGATTTTCATCCACAAATTCATATTGCGACGGCGCTAAAGGCGTTGTGATACCATCTCCCCGGGCAGCCACACGGCCTATCTGGCGCCAGGATTTCGCGTCATCGCTGCGTTCGATATCAAAGTGGCTGCTGTTAACCTCCTCGGAGGTAGACCATTGCAGATAGCTCGCATGCTCACGCGCGACGGCCGTAAAGCTCACTAGTACAACCGGCAATGCCCCATCGCGCAATGCGGCCAGCGTGTACACATTGTAAGTATTGGGTGCAATGTCAAGAATAGTGGTCAGCGATCCGGACGTTTCCGTACTAGGCTGCCCGAACAGGGACGTATCGTCCACGGTAGCAGGCAAATTCACCCATTTGGTACCGTCCCAGCCGGCAATAGTCAGTTTGGAAAGCCCCCGGTTGGTAACCAGCGCATTCACCGCGCTGCTGCTATTCCACGAAAGCGTAATGCGACTCGGAGAAGCGCCATTGATATCCCAATATTCACTGGTACTGATAGCAGCTAGTCCCTCGCCCATGGAACTGGTACTGAATGGACCCCCTTCCGGCAAAACGCCATAGTCACCGCCGGCAGGGTTGCTTGTAATAGCCACCCCCGGGTTGACGCCGTAGTACGCCCCAACCGCCTGATCGGAACCGAGGGAGAACGGGCGCAACGCGCCATTATCGCCTACCGGAAAAATGAATGGTTCCGAACCTGATTTTTTGACATAGCCGTCGATAAATTTGCCATCGCCCAGCACACCGGAAGTGACTGCTGCTCCGAAACTTACAATACCAATGGGAGAATCTCTTTTGGTAAAGATCGCACTGTTGTCTTGCGCACTCACACCCCGACTACCTCCCCAGAAAAACAACACAGATAGAGTTATAGAACAAATTCTAGACATAGTTATAAGGTTCTTCAATACTACATCAAATATAAAATAAATCCGTCACATAATGTGTGACAAAATCATACCAATTAATACTACAAATTATTTAGTGTCTGGTAAAAGTACAGTAATTATCAGGTAAATAGCCGCTAAGAACACTACAAAAGCACTTTTTTTATTCAAAAAAATATTTAAAATTCTTCTACACGCTAGCTAAGGAATTTAGACACCCCTCGAAACTATTCGTTTAGTTTTATTTCATTCCACACTATGAATAGAAATGAGGGGACACTAATTTGCGCAGGGCAACATTGTGAACAGCTATATTTAATTACTCTCATCCCTATGGACCGGGGATCCTGGTCGATACAAAATGAATCGCGAAAACGGAAATGAAACAGAGCGTGCTGATTATCGGGAGTTCCAATACCGACATGGTGGTCAAGACGGAACATTTTCCCAAACCGGGCGAAACCGTGCTGGGAGGGACATTCCTGACGAACCCGGGAGGTAAGGGGGCAAACCAGGCCGTAGCCGCGGCAAGGCTCGGCGCCGATGTGCGTTTTGTAGCTAAAACCGGAAATGATATTTTCGGAAAGCAGGCGCTTGAAGGATTCGGAAAGGAAGGTATCGATACCCGGTTCATGACCGAATCGGGCGGCATGGCATCGGGCATTGCATTGATTACCGTCAATGCGCAGGGGCAAAACGAGATTGTAGTCGCTTCCGGTGCGAATATGGACCTGTATCCCGCCGATATCCCCGACGATGTATTTAAAGACGTGACTCTGGCCCTTTTTCAACTGGAAATCCCGGCAGAAACAGTGCATTGGGCATTGACGAAATGTGCGGAAAAGCAAATCCGGGCAATCCTCAATCCCGCTCCCGCCGCGCCGCTTGGCCCCGGGTTCCTCAGCGGCTTATATCTGATCACCCCCAATGAAACCGAGACTGAACTCATTACCGGTATCGCCATAGAAAGCGAAGAATCACTTCGCAAGGCGGCGCGACACCTGTTTGAGCAAGGTGTGCAGAACGTCATCATTACGCTGGGCAGCAAAGGCGTTTACCTTGCCAGCGACAGTTTCACGGGCATTATCCCGACTCCCGTCGTGGAAGCGGTGGATTCCACCGCGGCAGGGGATGTTTTCAATGGCGCATTACTGAAAGCACTTGCCGATGGCGAAACGCTCGAACAGGCCTGTCGTTTCGCGTGCCGGGCCGCCGCAGTTTCCGTTACGCGTATGGGCGCGCAAAGCTCTGCTCCTTTTCAACATGAACTAGATTCCTTTTTTAATCATGACTAAAATCCCTGTTATCATAGACTGCGATCCTGGCCACGACGATGCGCTGATGCTCATGCTCGCGCACGGAAGCGGACGTTTTGACATTAAAGCCGTCACCATTTCGGCCGGTAACCAGACACAGGCGAAAACTTTGCAGAATGCACTGAAAGTATTGACGCTCATTGGGGCAACCGACATTCCCGTGTACCACGGTGCCGATAAGCCGCTGTTCAGAGAACTGGTCATCGCGGATTATGTGCACGGCGAAACCGGCCTCGACGGCCCATCCCTGCCTGCACCGGTAATGCAAGCCCAGTCGGTGAGCGCATTGGAAGGGATCGCCGCAATACTGACTGCCTCGGAGACGCCCGTCACTATCGTGCCCACCGGCCCGCTGACCAACATTGCGACGTTTCTACTTGCTTACCCGCATCTCAAAAGTAAAATCGAACGCATTTCGCTCATGGGAGGCGGGATATTCCGGGGCAACATGACGCCCCTCGCCGAGTTTAACATTTACGCCGATCCCGAGGCAGCCGCCATTGTATTCAAAGCCGGTGTCCCCATTACCATGTGCGGACTTGATGTGACCCACAAAGCCCTCGTATTTCAAAAGGATATCGAACTTTTACGCGCATTGGGGAACCAGGCCGGCAGAGCAGCCGCCGATCTCATGGATTTCTTTTCGATTTTCTACCGCGAAAACCGGGCCGAGCTCAACGGCGGTGCCGCCCTGCACGACCCCTGCGCCATTGCTTGGTTGATTAACCCGGGCATTTTCAAGACAAAGTCCTGTTATGTCGATGTAGAAACAAAAGGCGAGCTGACCCGCGGCGCAACAGTTGTGGATTTTTATAATACCCTGCAAATGGAGCCCAACGCGACCGTAGCGTATGATATCGACCGTGACGCGTTCATGGATTTGCTTTTCAACGCGATCAAGGTATTGCCTTAAAGCAGCACGGAAACCTCGTCTTCGACATCCCGGCGCGCGGCGCGATGGCGTACTGCCACGTTACCTGCGTGAAGGATTACCAGGCCGCCGAAAGCGCAGAAGGCCATCATGCCCACCATCGGCATGGCCGTATTGTTATGCAGGAAGCTCACTATGGCTGAGATAACGGCGCCGGCGCCCATACGCCAGCTGCCCATGAGCGCAGACGCACTACCTGTATGCTTGCGGAAAGGTGCGAGCGAAAGCGCCGAGGCGTTCGGGCCGGTAAGGCCCTGTCCGGTCAGGAAAACAAACATCGTTCCGATCAGTGAAAAGAGCCCGAACCAGTTGTTGTACACGCCGACGATCAGGAACAACCCTACAATGCTCTGGTAGATGAGCGTGAAACGGATGATCTGCTCGCTGGTGTATTTTTTAAGTAAAAAGTGATTCAACTGGGTGGAGCCGATCATCGCAACGGCCAGGAATGCGAAAATCCAGCCGTATTGCTGCTCAGAGACTTTATAGATGTTCATAAACACATCCGAGGAGCCTGAAATATAAGCGAATGGCGCGGCCGTTGCCAAACCACCTGCGAGTGTATAAATCAAAAACTGTGGTTGCGAAATCACCGTCATATATCCTCCTAACACCGCCTCCGGACGAAGTGAAACGGTGGCATCGGCGCTACGGCCTGTCGGCAGGAAGAAGTAAATAGCCGTGATAATCAGGCTCACGATACCCGCCAGGATCACGAAAATCCAGTACCAGGCGATGGAGGCTGTCACATAACCGCCCACCGTGGGAGCGATCATAGGGGAAACTGCAATAACCAGCGTAATGAGCGAGAAAACTTCCGCGCGCTTATCGGCAGGAAAAAGGTCGCTCACAAGTGCCTGTGACGCAACGAGGCCCACACATCCTCCCATCGCCTGGAAAAAACGCATGGCGATCAGCGCATCCACCGACGAGGTCATCGCACAGCCGAACGAGGCGATTACGTACAATATCAGCCCGGCGTACAGCGGTTTCTTACGGCCGAAGCGGTCGAGCAGCGGGCCGTAAAGCAGCTGTCCGATACAAATACCAATGAGATAGCTCGTTAGCGAAAGTTGTACTTTGTCGATAGTGGTTTTCAGATCCGACGCAATCCTGGGGAAACCCGGCAGGTACATGTCGATGGAGAAAGGACTGACGGTCGCCAGCGATCCGAGGATCAGGATAATAAAGAAGTATTGCTTACGGCTCATGGACTTACATTCACTCAATGCAAAGTTAACGGGCAGGTAAGCACATTAAGTTCCTGTATTTTGATAAGTGCAAGAATTTCATCAATCTGCAACAAAAAGGGCAGCGTAGCCGATGTTTCCATTGGTCCGTATTTTGTATATATTTAATATCACAATCCTAACTGTTCATTTCAAATCTGTACACATGAGAGCTATTTTTATCCTGGTAACCATTTTTCTGGTCAAAATGAACCTGCCCGCCCCGGAAGTTACCCCAACGGCTATACCGCTTTGTCACACGCCTGCCAATGCGATGTCGGAGTTGGCTGCCAACCCGGATTTCCGGATGCTGCACGAAACACCGCTGCCGTTCAGCTACCAAGGTGCCGGCGAAACCGTCACTTTCCCAACGTCCGACGGGAAAACCGCTTCCGGTTTTTTGCTTAAATCACCGAAAAAGTCCGACAAATGGCTTTTTGTATACCAGGAATGGTGGGGACTAAACGACTACGTCAAGCAGGAAGCCGCCAAACTGCACAAAGACCTGGGCGACGTGAACGTACTGGCATTGGATATGTACGACGGCAAGATAGGCACCACGCGCGAAGAAGCCGGCCGACTTATGCAAAGCACACCCGCTGAGCGCCTGGCCGCCATTACGAAAGGCGGTATTCAATATGCCGGTACCAACGCAAAAATCGCCAGCATCGGCTGGTGCTTTGGTGGAATGCTGTCTTTGCAGAATGCCATTGCCGGGGGCAATCAGGTAGTAGGTTGCGTGATGTACTACGGTCGTCCGGAAAGCGATGTGGACAAACTGAAAAAGCTCAACACCGACGTCCTAGGCATTTTCGGTAGCCAGGATCAGGGGATTCCGCCGGCCACCGTTGCCAAATTCGAAGAAGACATGAAAGCCGCGGGCAAGAAAGTGACCATCAAAATGTACGACGCCGTCCATGCCTTCGCCAACCCCAGCAACCCAAAATACGACGCTGATGCCGCTGCGGATGCATATAAGTTGTCGTTAGCGTATTTGAAAAGGAAGTTGGGCTAGAAAATCGCGTTTGCAAAGCGATGCTTGTGAGGGGGAATCGGTGTAACATCTGCACAGAATAAATCGCGTTAGCGATGTAATATTGATAGCAAACATTTGTCGAAACGTAACCGACAAAATCCCGGTCAGGGATGTAACAACAATCGGAACGCCGTTGTGACGATGTACTTGTTGTTGCATGCCCAAGGGCATTTTACTGACCTGCCTGGTGATGATCTGCTACCAATGTTACATGCCTAACGGCGTTAGGTCTACGAGCGTTCTACCAAATTTGCGCAATGGGATTGATCAATCCGGTGGTTATACGCTCCATTTTCCTCGTATTGCAGCAAAAAAGATCCATCTTATCTCGTTACTAAATCCGTCTTTTAATCGGCACAGAACAAACAAAGCCCGGCTCATCGCCGGGCTTTAAAGTTCATGCAAATCAAGGAATTGGCTTAAAGTAACTATTTCTGTCTTCCCGAATCGCTTCAAGTCTAACAAGTCTCTCTTGTTTCCCGTAATCAGGTAATCCGAAGAGCTGTCCTTGCAGAGCGCCAACAAAAAGTCGTCCTTTGGATCCGGACTATGCCTTACAACCGAAGTTGTTTCGAAATGCAGGCTCTTTTCAGATAGGAGTTTCAGAAAGTCTTGGATCTGCGATGTCGACACGAAACGAATAAATTTGGGGCGAAAAATCACGACGCTAAGCTCACTCAATAATACTTTATCCGTAATGACTTCAAACCGCCGGTTATTAAGGACAAGGTTGAGTCGGCGCGCCGTGAGTTTTCATTAATCAACGCACTGACATATAAATTCGTGTCAAGAACTACCCGAATCAATTTGATTCGCGGCCTTCCCGAACCGCCTTTATTTCTTCGAAAATATCCTCTTCTGTTATTGAATCAATGTCCGGAAGTGTTTTGGACAACTCCTCCCAACGCTCGTTCCAAGAAAGTTTCTCCTCCTTTACCGATATCAACCCTAGGTCTACCAGATCGTAAATCAAGCGTCTGGCTTTTGGATTGTTTATTTCAATAGTTAGCGTTTCCATGATATTCAGTTTTAATCTAAAATATGAATTTCAACACCTAAAACCAAATCGAATGTCCTAACGCCATAAAGCAACAAAGCCCGGCTCATCGCCGGGCTTTGCTATATCTTCCCAAAAGAGAAAACTACTCTCCTTTTCTTTCGAGACGCAACACCGGTGCAGCAGTATCGGCATTTTCTGCCGCTTTTGCAGCAACTATTACAGCCTGGGCATTCTCGTCAAGCTTTACACTTGCCGCATCGTGCGAACCCGTTCCGATATGCGGGGCGATTACGAGTGACACGATCGACATCAGCTTAATGAGGATGTTCATCGATGGTCCTGAGGTATCTTTGAATGGGTCCCCAACGGTATCGCCGGTTACCGCAGCTTTGTGCGGGTCCGACTTTTTGTAATAGGTTTCGCCATTGATCACCACCCCTTTCTCAAACGACTTTTTAGCATTATCCCACGCGCCGCCGGCATTGTTCTGGAATATTCCCATCAATACTCCGGAAACCGTAACCCCTGCCAGCGTTCCTCCCAGTACTTCCGGACCAAAGAAGAAACCTACCAGCACGGGTACAATGAGTGCGATGAGACCAGGCGCGACCATTTCCTTGATGGATGCCTGTGTCGAAATCGCGACGCATTTATCATATTCAGGCTTCGTTTTGCCTTCCATGATGCCCGGCAGTTCGCGGAACTGACGGCGTACCTCTTCCACCATTTTCATGGCGGCACGTCCTACCGCAGCAATGGCAAGTGAAGAGAAAATAAACGGTATCATGGCCCCGACGAAGAGGCCCGCCAGTACATTGGCTTTATAAATATCAATGGAGTTGATCCCTGCTACACCGCAGAATGCTGCAAACAGCGCGAGAGACGTCAATGCAGCGGAGGCGATCGCAAAGCCTTTACCAGTTGCTGCGGTAGTATTCCCTACTGCGTCCAGAATGTCGGTACGACCGCGTACTTCTTCGGGTAAATGCGCCATTTCGGCGATACCACCTGCATTATCGGCAATCGGGCCGAATGCGTCGATCGCCAGCTGCATGGCCGTAGTGGCCATCATACCCGCCGCAGCGATAGCCACACCATACAAACCAGCCACTTCATAGCTCAGGAAAATACCGGCAGCCAATACCAGAGTAGGGATAACTGTGGATTCCATCCCTACCGACAGCCCGCCGATAATGTTGGTAGCATGGCCGGTAGAAGATTGATTTACAATCGATTGAACCGGGCGCTTGCCCATAGCAGTATAAAACTCCGTAACCATCGACATGATTGCCCCCACAATGGAACCTAAAAGGATAGCCCAGTACACATCCATTGCCGTAAAATCGACGCCACGGATATTTAAGTTACCTTCCGGCAGCATCCACATCGTGAGCGGATAGCTTACGACGAGTACCAGTATGATCGAGCCCCAGTTACCGCGGTTCAATGCTGCCTGTACGTTACCGTGATCGTCGCTCACGCGCACGAGGAGCATACCGATAATCGACGAAATGAGGCCTACTCCGGCGATCACCATCGGCAAAAGGATCGGCGCAATGCCACCGAAGTTATCGGTTCCCTGCGCCACGATTTCACGGCCCAGTACCATCGTAGCCAGGATGGTGGCCACATAAGATCCAAAAAGGTCGGCACCCATACCAGCCACGTCGCCCACATTATCCCCTACGTTGTCGGCGATGGTGGCGGGGTTACGCGGATCGTCCTCCGGGATACCGGCCTCCACTTTACCCACGAGGTCGGCGCCCACGTCGGCTGCTTTGGTGTAAATACCGCCGCCTACCCGTGCAAAAAGGGCGATCGACTCGGCACCCAGCGAGAAACCCGCAAGGACTTCCAGCACACGTTCCATCGGGAGGCCATTCACATCGGTGCTATCGCCGACAAAAATGGAATACAAAATGATAAACAAACCACCCAATCCCAGCACCGCAAGGCTCGCTACGCCGATTCCCATCACGGAACCGCCCGTAAACGACACTTCGAGTGCTTTTCTAAGGCTCGTACGCGCCGCTTGCGTGGTGCGTACGTTCGACTTGGTAGCGATGTTCATCCCGATATATCCGGCAAATGCGGAAATAAAGGCCCCTACCAGGAACGATACACCAATAAACGCGCTGGAATTTTCAACCAGTGTGCCTGAGTAACCCAGTATCACACTTACAATCAAACCAAAAACAATGAGTACACGCCATTCGGCTTTCAGGAAGGCCAGGGCACCATCTGCAATTGCGTCCGCTATGGTTTTCATTTCAGGACTTCCCCCATCCTGCCGGACAACCCAGCCTCTTTTGAAGAACATAACCAGCAAGCCAACAAGGCCTAACGCCGGCACTAAATAGGTAATGTTACTCATGCGATGATCAATGATTTGGTTAAATGGTTTTTTATAATTCTCGTAAATATAGAGAAAGGCACCTCATAACAAAATCACGAAACCGCTATTTTTGGCCAATTCGTATAGATTTTATTAAAATTCTGAGAGTTTTTGACTCCATTTCGAAGTAATGTTTCGATAACAAACTGGCTCTCAAGGAATAACAAGAGCACTTAACGAAAGCACTCTCATACGCACTTAATTGAATAATAAAATGAATTATTTGGGATAATCAATGAAAATAAAGCCCCGAAAGGGCTGTTTCAGCGCTTTGGACGAAGCAGGGCCAGCAGTAAAAAACTACCCACAAAACCGACCACGCCCACCGCTGCAGCAAGTAGCGTGCCACCCAAAAAATATTGTACAAAGTTGACATGAATTGACTCCAACGTCAGGTTTTCCAGGGAAGTAATCTGCACGCCATTGCGGTAAAACAATCCGCCGAATTTGTAACTAGCGTAGATAATGAAAGGTATCGCCGGGGGAATGCTGATGTGCGCGGCCGTGAGGAATAGCACCTTGTTCATCCGGAAAACGATCGACAGCGGAATGCCCACCATCAGCTGGAAACCCCAAATGGGCACAATACCCATGAAAAAACCGAAGCCCACCGACTTGGCTTTACTGAAATTGCTTTCGTCGGACTTCACTGCCTCGTCGCGGATGATTTTCCAGAGTCCCTTTTTTTGAATGTAGCGAAACAGCCGCTTCGGAAGGTAGTATACCAGCGTGAGCGTGACCAGCCAGGTGTTAAGGATACTAATGCGGGTAAAATCGCGGAACGGCCTGAAATGCGTCACGCGCTCGTCTTTATCGTAAATCACCTGAATATTAATCGGCACAATAGGCACCTCTTGCCAGGCCATTTTGACGATCACTTCGATCTCCGTTTCGAATTTTGTCGTGAAAAGCGACATCCTCCTTAGCGGTCCGAGCGGGTACAGGCGAAAGCCGGTCTGCGTATCGGGCAACGTGAGCCCGGTTTCGAATTTGAACCAGAAATTGGAGAACTTATTCCCGAAAGAGCTTTTCCCCGGTACGCCTTCCTGCTGCATGTTCCGCGATCCCATGAGCAATGCGCCCGGGTTTTCGATGGCGGCTTGAATAAAAAGCGGAATATCGGAGGGTAAATGCTGGCCGTCCGAATCGATGGTGATCGCATTTGCAAAACCGAGCCGAATAGCCTCCGCAAATGCTTTTCTAAGCGAAAATCCCTTCCCTTTGTTTACAGCGTTATCCAGCACACGGATTTTTGCGCCGTAACCGACCAAAATGGCCGTCGTGTCGTCCGTGGAGCCATCATTCACGACAATCACCTCTTGTCCGGACGCATATTGTAAAACACCGTCGATCACCCGCCGCAATGTCTTGCGATTGTTGTAGGTAGGAATGATCACACAGCATTGAATGTCCGAGAGGGTCATTAGGGCTATTGAATGTGGGTTTAAACGATTGAATGGAAACTGGCGCGCGCCCTGAAATAGGTCTTTTCACCATGTCTGCCTGAGGCGTTCACATCCAGCAATGCTTCGCTTTTGTATTGAATGTGAATCGTCAGTTCGGGCGTTTCGACCGGATTAAGCACTTCGAGAAACTTGCACGTGCTCATTTCTTTTAATGCAAACGGTTTTCCAAATGCTTTGGATAAAACCGTTTTCACCATTTCCATCTGCACCACACCGGGAAGTACCGGCGAGCCGGGAAAATGTCCCTGAAATACGGGATGCGCGGCGTCGATCCGCAAGGTTCCGGTGATCTGATTCTCGCTCCGTTCCAACGCTGTAATCGTATATAAACTGCTCAGTGGCATGGTCATCAGAGATCTTTGAATAGGTTTTCAGCGATGGGCTGGTTGAATTTTTCCTGCTGAAACTTCATAATGCTTTTGTCCCCGCTCTTCTCAAAAAAAGAGAGCTCTTTCAACCGCAGCGAACTCCGGGAGAAGTTCATCACGATTTTGGAATAAATATTCTTTAAACGGCGGTTCACCGGCGTCAGCACGATCTGGTACTCATCGCTATCTTCCAGAACAGCCGATGAAAAGCCTTTATTCTGCTGAAAATCACCATTGACCAACCCGATCATCAGCTCTTTGATCTGCGCCGCCATACGTCCCGCCTGCCCCATATTCTTCTCCTTGGTGCCCTCCTGCACGCGTAGCTTGTCTCCATTGATCAGGATAATATATTTTGAAGGCGTCCGTTGTTCCCAACGCATCTTATCCTTCTGCTGGTAGTAAAACAATCCCGACGACTTTTCAGGCTCTTTGAGGACGGCCAGGTGCTTTTCTTCGGTAAATAATGCCTGAATTGACGTCGTCGCCTGCGAAGTTTTTCGCAGCTCGGCCAGCACCTTTTCAGGGCTGCCCGACGGCTTGAAAGACTGCGCCATTGAGCCATGCGCCGCCATTAAAACGGCCACTATGATGAGTATTCTAATGCTTTTCATAAGGTTCCTTCCCGATCAGCCGGGGAAGCGGTTCTATTTTAATACCCATTTCACGACAATGCCCGATGATGTCCGGTAGCGTATCGGCCGTCAGCGACAAGTGATCATGCAACAGAACGATATCCTTAGGCTTTAATTTTGAAATGATGGTGTTGATAAGCTGGTACTTATTCTTCGCACGCGTATCCATGCTCCTGAGCGACCAGCCGATGGACTGCATTTGCAAATCCTTCAAAACGGCGGCGTATCGTGGATTAGTCACCCCGAATGGCGGTCTGAAAAACACCGGAACACGACCAGTAATGTCGCGTATTGCCTCATTGCACCGCTGAATGTCCGTCCGCAATTTCTGCGTCGAAAACAATGCTATGAGGTAATGATGGCTGTACGAATGGTTGGCAATAGTATGGCCTTCGTCCAGAATGCGGCGTAATAGCTCCGGGTGGTTCACCGCTTTTCTTCCGATTACGAAAAAGGTTGCTTTCAAGTCGTTTTCAAGCAAAATGTCGAGAATGCGGGGTGTCGAATCCGGGTCCGGGCCGTCGTCGAATGTGAGTGCAACAGCCTTTGTGCGGCCTTTATTAATTGATTTAACAAAATAATTGGCCTGAATCTGCGCAGAGCCGTAAGCCGTCATGCCGACAAACAGCAGTGCAATGCCCCCCAGCACCAGCCACAAGTAATCCGTCTCCCAAAAGATGATGGAGCTGAGCGCCGCCGCGGTAATGCAGAAGAATATGAGAAGATTATGCTTCAACGGCTTTCAGAAGGATTAATCCCAAATTACTTTTTCTTAATCCATTACAAATCAACACATTTCTTATTCCATTACTCGTACCGAGCAAATCCATCGCATAATGCAATGCAAATGCCGAAGCAGTTGGATAAACACCCGCCAGCGACAGGTAATCGACGTTTCGCGCTGCTCCCTGCACGGGCGTGCCGGCATACAATACGAAGTCAATATCGCTCGCCTGCAAGCCGTTGCGATCCAGAAATGCGCCGATGTCTTCCTGCTCGTATTTCGCTCCACCGCTGGTGTAAACATCGGTCAATACCGCTTTTGCACCCATGTTTTCAGCGGAAAGCACAAAAAAGGAAGCAGCGGAAGTAAGCGGAGCGCCGGCTTCGAATGCCAGTTGTACTGCAATATCTTCCAGGATATCGATATGCTCATCCGCCGCGCCTACGAGCACGTTGCGGTCGCCCTCACACAGGAGCATGGCCGCGTCGAGCAGCGCGTGTTCGAAGGAAAGCGTATTCTGCGTGTGGGTCATATTGTAGCCATGGTTGCCCAGGCTCAGCGAAATCTGCCCCGCCATGGTGTTATGCGTCGACTGGATGAACGACGTAGGCGGCAGCAATCCCTCGACGGTCAGTGAGGTGTTGAGAAACTTCTCGGTATCCTGCAAACAGCCCAGCCCCGTCCCTACTACGATTGCGTCGGGTTGGCCGGTACCGGCTTGCTCAATGCAATCTTTGGCACACGTAACCGACATCCTGAGAATCTTGCTCATGCGTCGCAACAAGCCGGCGTCGATGTAGGCCTTATAATCAGGGCTGATCAATGCGGAAGACGCCCCAACCGGCTCCAATACCCCGGAAAAGCCCGGATTGCCGAATGTAGGCTGGTGCGAAATCGTGGACGCCGCCGATAGGAATAATGCCGGTTTATTCATATTTCGTCAAAACCAATGATGAATTATTTCCCCCGAAACCGAACGAATTGGAAAGCACTGCATTCACTTCCACGCCGGTTTCCAACTGTGTCGCCGGTACGAGGCCGGTTTCGGCGATCGGAGTACGGTAATTCAGGTTTGGGAAAATGAGGTTATGCTGAATGGCCAGTACTGAGAATATCGCTTCGATAGCACCAGCCGCAGCAAGGGTATGCCCCGTAAATGCTTTGGTAGAACTGAATGGCGGAACGCGGTCGCCAAAAATGTTTTGCAATGCTACCGATTCGGAATGGTCGTTGTTCTTCGTACCCGTACCGTGCGCATTCACGTACGAGATCTGGGCGGGCCCGATGCCCGCGCGGCGGATGGCATTTTCAATCGCCAAAGTTGCGCCCTTACCGTCCGGCGAGGAAGCCGTCTGGTGATACGCATCGGCTGCGTTGGCCCAGCCGCTCACCTTACAAATAGGGTTGTTACCCGTCAGTTCAAGGCTTTTCTCACCTTCCAGCAACAGAAACCCTGCTCCTTCGCCGAGATTCAGTCCCGCCCTCGACTCGTCGAATGGCCTGCACCACTGATCGTCGTAGATCATCAGCGACCGGAAACCATCGATCGTGAAACCACTCAATGCATCGGAACCGCCGACGAGCACGCGGTCGAGCGTACCTTGCAGGATCAGCCGGGCTCCGAGCATAATGGCGTTCACACCCGAGGAACAGGCGGTTGAAAGCGTATTGATATAACCCGTAATGCCCAGTTCCTTCGCAATGCGCTCAGTCGTGCTGCCGCTGTCGTGGGTAGTAAGCAAACGGTAATCGGGGTTATTTTGGGCCAGATAATCTTTGTAAAAAATTTCACTACGGTCCATACCGCCTACCGACGTGGCCGAAATAATGCCGGTACGGATCACGCCCGAACGCTTGTTGTGGCCCCACGCTTCACGTGCTGCCTGTAAGCCAAGGAGCGAAGTCCTTGAAACGTATTCGGTATCCACCCCCAATGCGGCGCGCAGTGCGTCGTTGGAAGCCTTCACCTCGCCGGCCAGTTGGGCCTTCGTGCCTTGCAGATAATGCAGCGGCCCGATGCCCGTTTTGCCCCCACGCAATGCGTTCAGGTTCTCGTCCACCGACATGCCAATGGCCGACACGACGCCGATCCCGGTAATGCAAACGCCCATTCGGTGTGGTGGTTAAGCTGCTTTTCTTTTACGGATATATGCCGCCATCGTGTCGATGGACTTGAATGCCTCCTTACCCTCTTCCGGGTTCGTCAGCTGGATACCGTGGTATTTTTCGAGCAGCACGATCAGTTCGAGCGCGTCAATCGAATCGAGACCCAGGCCCTGATCATTGAAAAGCAGCGCATCGTCTGCGATATCCGCCACCGTCAGGTCTTCCAGGTTAAGCTGTTCGATAATTTGTTTTTTAAGATCTTCTTTTAAACTATCCATATTGCTGATTAATTGAGCGTCTGTTAATATGCCGCAGCTGTCTGCGACAGGTGGAGGAGGTTTTCTTCGTTGAATTCGATACCGCTTGCCTGTTCTTCCACCATAAAAAGGAAAACATCCGTGCTGCCTGCCGTCACTTCCAGCCATCCGCCCAACAGCGCGCGGCTGTCCGAGGCGAGTAGTATCCGGCTGTAATCGAGGTAAAAACCGGGGACGAATTTAGGCAAAACAGCAAACATATTTTCACCGTACCATTTGTTGAGAATGGCGATTTCACCCAGCACAATGTTGGGCAATGTGTATACGAAAAGCGACGGGCTCGGGGAGCCGCCACTTTCATAAGACCGAATAAACCGCCGGTCGGTCTCCGCGCTCGACGACGCATTGGCAAACACCAATGCAATCTCATCGTCCGCGTATGCCTCCGAAATGCCCGGATTGGCCCGCTTGATGAGCTCCGAGGCCAGGTAACCGGCCTGTGACAGCACGTCCATTTTGTAAAATTTAGGGTATGCCAACCCCTGCTGCCTGTAAATCTGCTTGAACCAGAAATCCTCCGAGCCGGTATCGCGCCGCGCGACTATTTCGCCGTTCACGAAGCATTCATCTGCCCGCAGGTTACAATATGCCGTAATCACTTTCATAAATCCCTGATCATCAATGAAGCATTGCCCCCGCCGAAGCCTGAGGCCGTTTTGAGGACTGTCCGCAGCTTTTTCGGCTCGTTTTCAAGAATGATATTCAAAGGCATGGACGTACCCGCATCGCGGTAGCCCAAACTTTTGATCAATATATCATTCCGCATCATTTGCATACAAACGACCGTTTCAATCACTCCCGCCGCGCCGAGCGTATGCCCGAAATAGCCTTTTAGACTATTCAGCGGTTTGTCCGACAATGCAAGTCTGTCAAATGCAATGGCTTCCATTTCATCGTTGAAAACTGTTCCCGTGCCGTGGGCGCAGACGAAATCGATCTCTTCAATTCCGGTTCCATGTTTCAGCATCGTGCGGCTGACACTTCTCACCAACCCCTCGCCCGTCCGCGACGGCCCCGAAATGTGGTTCGCGTCATTGGCGCTAGTGCCTGTGAGCAATTCCAGGGGTGTATTGTTAAAAACCGATTTTGTGCCCGAAACCAATGCCGCCCCACAGCCTTCTCCCAGCGTAATGCCGTTTCGTGCCGCGTCGAATGGTGCACAGGGCTTATCGCTTACGGCAAATAGGGATTGAAAACCATATAGGACAAAGTCGGATGCTACATCACAACCCACCACAATGACGTGATCATACTGCCTCGCTTCGACCATATTCCCGGCCACGTTCAGCGCCAGTACGCCCGAAATGCAAGCATTGGAAATCACAATGGGCATATGAAACAGACCGAAGTGCTGCTTTACAGCTGCATTGGTTTCGCCGAACGGGTCTTGCAGATTATCGTCCAGCGCTCCCTTCGTGGAACTGATCAAAACGAGCGTACGGTCGGATGCGAGAATCGAGGCGTCGATGCGCTCTTTCAGTTGGGTTAGTGCTTTGATTACCAACTGCTGAAAGCGCAAAGGGCCATTCAGGCCGGCTATTCTGGACAAATGAATGTCTTCGTTGTTGAATCCGGTCGCCGGAACAAGCGCTATGCCGCTGCGGTTTTCACGGAGCGCCTCCCAGTTATCCTCCGCAGTCTCGCCCAGCGGGCTCACAATGACCTCCGCACCAATGTAGATCATAGGTCGTACTGCGCTTTCCATTCCTTGTAAAAATCCGGCGAGATCAATTCCAGCTCACGGGAGTCGCGGTCCAGAAATACCTGCATGGTTTTACCCGTAGCACAAAGCTGGCCGGTGGTAACATTGATCACCTCGTATTCAAACTGTATTTTCGCCGATTTTGTGGGAATATACCGGGTAATGACCCGGATAACCTGTCCATAGTAAACCGGCGCTTTATGGTCGATCTCCGATTTCACGATGGGCGTCACATAGCCTTTGGCGTAGATGTCCAGGTATTCCAATCCATATTTTTTCCCAAAAGCCTCCCTGCCGTCCTCGAAAAATTTCAGATAGTTGCCGTGCCATACCACGCCCATGGCATCGGTTTCGCTGAATCGGATATCAATATCTATTTCGGAAGCAATCATCAATCAATTGTTAGGGGTTACTCGCTTACCACGATTTTTAGTTCACATCCCAGCAATATACGCCCATCCAGGAAACTTTCGCCCTTTACAAGGTAAATATTTCCCAACTGGTGCAAGGGGGTAACCACCGTGCGGATCATAGCACCGACGGGGGGCAGCTCAGTTACAAGCACTTTGCTGACCGCGCCGATAAAGCCGATTTTCGGCTCACCGCCATCCTCGCTATCCAGGTAACCAAAAGACGCAGCGCAGGTCTGCGCAATATGCTCGATCAGCCCCGTTTCCTGAAAAAAGCCGTCCTGCACCAGCATGTTATCGTCCGTAACCGTAAAATCCGATTCGAATAGCTCACGCGTGGCATTCACAAGGCTATCGACCATCACAAACGGCGGGCGGTGCGGGATATAATCGGTTATGGCGTCTTTCGCGACGATCATTTTATTGAAAGAAATTGAAATAGTTAAACCATTGTTCCGGGAATGCTTTCACCTTCCGTTCCAGCTCTTCCACATACAGCTGCGCGATTTCCTCGGGCTTCATTTTCTCCTCAATCGGCTTGGTGGAACTTAAATGGTAGCTGTATTTGCCGTCCTTGGCTGCAAATACAAAGGTAACCGGTGCATTGAACTTCGAGGCGATCACAAACGGGCCGTACGGGAACTTTGCTTTGCGTCCCAGGAAATCCATTTCGATGTATCGGGCGCCTTCGAGGTAGCGATCGGCGTGAATGGCTACAAACTCATTGTTCACCAATGCATTGCGAATGGATATAATATGTGAAAGGTCGTCCTTGATGGCGATCACTTTAAAACGTGAGCCACCGGTGGACAAATCCATGTATTTCTTGATATTCTCAACCTCGGCATCGAGCATCACGATGTTGATGGTCGGAGTAATGCGGCCTTTCAGCAGGTTCCCGGCCGTTTCCCAGTTGCCTACGTGTGCGCTCAGCAAAATTCCTCCTTTTCCTGCATCCCGGATGTCGATCAGGTATTGTTCGTTTTCAAAAACGTGAGAGAATTGCCGGTCTTTCCCCAATAGGAACGCTGCACGGTCCACGAGCGTCTGCCCGAAAATATAGAAGTTCTTCCGTGCCATTTTCCGGGCATCGGGGGCGGCAATGTGAAGGATGTTCTGGTAAAAATCCAGCAAGGCCTTCCGGGGCTTTGCCGCAAAAAGATAATAGTAGTAAGTAACCACCCGGAGGAGCCCGTAGGCAAACCCGAGCCCCAGGGTATTGATAAAAAACAGGAAAATTTTGTAACCCGTTAACGATCCTTTGGTCTTACCGTCCCAACGGCTCATTCTTACAATGCAAGTTTCTTACCGACAAGCTGATAGAAATCGCCGAAGGTTTCAATTCCTTTAAAATCCTCCCCAGTGAGCTTGATATTGAGGTTTTCATCTATGAGCACAACCAGATCGACGTAGTCGAGACTGTCCAGATCCAAAGTGTCTTTCAGACTGTTTTCAGGAAGAATCAAATCCCGGTCCACCTCAAATTCTTCAGATAAAAAATCTCTGGTCTCTTCAATAACTTCTTCCAAACTCATTTTTACGTCGTTAGCATACATAGCTACAAAATTAGTTTATTCTTGCCGATAGTTTAAAAATATTCCCAAATTTTCAAATAAAAGCCCCACGTCATACAATAAAATCCACTGGAAATCATTGCAGTTGGCGGATGGAATATTGGAGGTTAACAAAAATACAGAATTTCGACCGGCAGCCTATCGCCGTTCACGAAGTTGTAGTAGTAATGTGACGGGCTCCCTACCCGCCCCCGCATTCAGATTTTCCTGACGATCAGCGTAGAGTTGGTACCGCCGAAACCAAATGAATTGGAAAGAAAACAATTGATTGTCTGCTCCTTAGTTTCGGGGATAATGTTGATTTTCGCCGAATCCTCATCGGGATTTTCGAAGTTAATATTTGGAGCAATGAACGAATTCTGCATCATGAGCAACGAGTACACGATCTCGCTCGCACCCGCCATCCAGCATTCATGCCCCGTCATCGACTTTGTGGAACTCACAGGCACATCGCCGCCGAACACCTCGTAAATCGCACGGGCCTCGCTGCCGTCACCCACGGGCGTGGAGGTAGCGTGTGCATTGATATAGTCAACTTCGGCGGTGGTAATGCCGGCCTGTTTCAATGCCATTTGCAGCGAACGCGTCTGACCGTCGATGCTGGGATTGGAAATATGGTCGCCGTTGGAAGAGAAACCGTAGCCGATCAACTCGGCCAATATCGGTGCGCCTCTTTTCACGGCGGCTTCGTAAGATTCAAGGATAACGGTAGCCGCACCGCCGCTCGGGATCAGCCCGTCGCGGTCGCGGTCGAATGGGCGGGAAGCCTTTGTCGGCTCGGATTCCCGCACTGAAAAAGTACCAAGACCATCGAAACTCGCCATCGCGGACGCGTTAATCTCTTGTGCGCCCCCGCATATCACGCGCTCCTGCAAGCCCTGGCTAATCATCAGGTAACCCATCCCAATGGAATGCGAACCCGACGCGCAAGCCGCGCTCAATGTGAAATTGATGCCTTTCAACTTGAAAATCGTCGAAAGGTTCATGTTCACGGTGCTGTTCATGTTCTGGAAAATGGCGCCGGAACCGATCAGCGTCGTATCGTGCTTTTCGCGGACTTTATCAATAGCCTCCATCACCGACGCCGCAGTGCTGTCGTTGCCGTAGATAATGCCGGTCTCGGTCTGTTCGAGGAAGTCGACGTCCAGGCCTGACAATGCCAAGGCCTCGTGCGTGGCCATGTAGGCGTACATAGCGGGCTGGTGCATACCCATGCGTTGGCGGCGCGAGAGATAGTTTTTCAGGTCGGGTTCCTGCACCATCCCCGTAAGGGCCGAGCGGAAACCGAAATCTTTCCTAACCTTATCGAACACGATCCCGCTTTTACCGGCATACAACGATTTCGTGACCTCGTCCAGGTTCTGGCCCAGACAGGAATAAATGCCGATACCGGTAATGACAACCCTGTGGCTCATCGACTATGAGTAAATTCCTCCGTTAATATTGATTACCTCTCCCGTAATATACGCAGCCTTGTCGGAAGCCAGGAAGCTTACCAGGTGCGCCACTTCGTCGGCCTGGCCGAAACGGTTCATCGGGATCATTTGCTTCAATTCGTCCTCGTTGAGGTCTTTGGTCATGTCGCTCGTGATAAAACCCGGCGCCACGGCATTTACCGTAATTTTCCGTTTGGCTACCTCCTGCGCCAGCGACTTTGTAGCGGCAATAATCGCCCCTTTTGCCGCCGAATAGTTGGTTTGGCCCGCCACACCCTTCATCCCTGACACCGACGCTACGTTTACGATCCGGCCGGAGCGCTTGCGCAGCATTTGCTGGATTGCATTCTGGGTTACATTATAAAGGCCTTTCACCGAAATGTTCAACACATCATCCCAATCCTTTTCAGGCATCCACATAAAGAGCCCGTCGCGGGTAATGCCTGCATTATTCACCAAAACACCGATGAACTTATCTTCGTTCTTCTCGCGCCAGCCGTTCAATGCTTCGTCCACCTCGGCCTTGTTCTGCACATTGAAATGCAGCAGCTCGCCGCTGCCGCCGTTGGCTTGGATTTCTGCCAGCGTTTCTTCCGCTGCTGCCTGATTGGACGCGTAATTGACTAATATATGTAAACCATGGTCCTTGACAAGCTGAACCGCAATGGCCCTGCCGAGTCCCCTGGATGCACCGGTTACCAATGCGCAATTCATAAGTGAAATGGGGTTTCTTTGATATATTCAAAAACGGCTGCAATGCTTTCGAACTGCGGCACGTCGTCTGTAACAAATTTCGCGCGCTCCCGGATTTGCGCATAAACCGATTTCGCATTCGGCGAAAGCTTCTCCTTCTCTTCCGGATGCAGCAGGTCAATCGCCTGGCAAATCGCCATAATATGGATCGACATCACCTGGAATGCATTTTCAAGTACCTGCTTCGCGATTACAGCCGAGTTGGTACCCATGCTCACAATATCCTGGTTGTCGTTATTGTTTGGAATACTATGAATGTAAACCGAAGTCGATAGCGCCTGGCTTTCAGCTGTGGTGGACGTGGCTGTAAACTGCACCCCCTGGAAACCGAAGTTCAGGCCCCAGGTTCCTGCATTGAGGAATGGCGGGAATTTACCGTTCAGCTTGCTGTTCATCAGGAAGTTGAGCTGGCGTTCCATGAGCATGGTGAGCTTGGTGAGCACCAGTTTCACTTTGTCCATTTCCAGCGAAATGTAATCGCCGTGGAAATTACCGCCGTGGAAAACGTTATCATCTTCCGGCCGCACGATCGGGTTGTCGTTGGTGGAATTCAACTCATTTTCAACCACTTCCTGCGCATATTGGATCGTATCCAGCACCGGGCCGAGGATCTGCGGCACGCAGCGGATCGAGTAGTATTCCTGTATTTTTCGTTCAAATTCAGTCTTCTGCATCGCCGTATCATCGCGGAAAAGCTCCTCACGACTCCGGATCAACCCGCTACCGGCTACGAAATCGCGCATGTGCTGTGCTACTACCTGCTGACCTTTATGGTGCTTCACCGCATTGAGCTGTTTCGAGAACGAGTCATCGAACGATTCGATCGCCTCGTTGATCATCGACGACGCGGTAATGGCCCATTGCACCAGCCTTTTGGCATAAATAATGTTGATAGCCGCCATACCCGTCATGCAGGAAGTGCCGTTGATCAGCCCGAGGCCGTCGCGGAGCTCCATTTTAAGGGGTTTAATGCCTTTTTCCGCCAGTACTTCCGCAGTTTTGCGGCGCAGGCCATTTTCATACACATACCCCTCGCCGATCAGGTTCAGGCCCAGATGCGAGAGCTGCACGAGGTCACCGCTTGCACCTACGCTGCCGTGCTCGAAGATTTCGGGCACCACGCCATTGTTCAGAAACGCTACCAACTGCTTGATCACCGCGGTGCTCACACCGGAGTTGGCCTGCAAAAAGGAATTCAGGCGTGCGAGCATGACGGCCCGTGCATATATTTCGTTCAGCGGCTTTCCCACCCCGCTCGAATGGCTGCGGATGAGGTTGTATTGCAGATTATTAAGCTGGTCGGTTTCAATACGGTATTGCGCCATCGGGCCAAAACCGGTATTGATACCATATATGATTTTGTCTTTGGAGAAATTCGTTAAAAAGGCAAATGATTGGGATACTTGATGGAGGGCGTCTTCGGCTAAGATAAATTCCTTCTTTTCAAAAGCATATTGCTCGATCTGAGCTAATGAAATACGATTCATTTAATGATGGCGTAATTGAATATGGTGTAAAATAAATCTTTTTTTGCGGCTTTGGCAAACACGACCCGGTAAGCGGCAACAGGCATGGAAGTTGCCTGAGTGATACAATTCATTAATTTTGTCGGACATTCACGTTCCCCTGTCAATGCTAGGAGATTTACTATTAAGGCTAAACAAATTCCTTTCCAGTCACAAAGCCGCGTTTTTCCTTAGCCTGCTCGTCATTGTCAGTATCCTTGTGGCCGGTATTGCGCGGCTAAAAGTAACCGAAAGTATTTTCGCAACGCTACCGAAGGGTAAAAGCTTCGAAGAGTTCAACCGTTTGGTCGAAAGTAAAAACATCATCAACCAGATCGTGTTTTCTCTCGAAATCCCGGCTGACACGGACACCGACGCCGCGCGGGAAATCGCCGAGAACTTCACCGATTCGCTCGGCCGCTATACCAACGGCTACGTGCGGAATATCCAGGCAGAGCGGCCGAATGTACAGGAGGATGTATATAAATATGTATACAGCCACTTTCCGCTGCTGATCGAGCCGTCCTATTACACGCACATCCAGGCCCGGATTGTCCCCGACTCGATCCGCGCCTCCGTTGCCTCGGCTTACAACCAGTTACTTACTCCCGGCGGCTCGTTTCTGAAACAATTTGTGCTCAACGACCCGCTCGGCATTACCGGTAAGTATTTCAAAGAACTCAATGCCGCCAACAACTCCAATGCAATGGTCGTGGACGACGGCATTATGTTCACCGCCGACCGCAAGAGCATCCTCATTTTCGCTTCCACCAGCTTCGATTCCGGCAGCTCCGACAAGAATGTGGCGCTTTTCGAATTGATGGAGGCATTCAAAACCAAGTGGAACCGGCAGCACCGCTATAACAAGTTTTCCTATTTCGGCACATTCGAAATCGCCGCACGTAACGCGATTCAGGTCAAGCAGGACTCCTACTTCACGTCGTTTCTGGCACTGGCAGGCATTCTGGCGCTGCTAATCGCCTATTACCGCAAGCTGCTGATACCTATCTATATTACGATGCCCGGAATTTTCGGGGCCCTGTTCGCATTAGGGACCGTCGGATACGTCCGCCCGGAGATTTCGGGCATATCCCTGGCAACCGGTGCGGTAATCTTCGGCATTCTGCTCGATTACGCATTCCATTTTTTCACACACCTCAGGCACACGCATTCCATTCCTGTCGCGATTAAAGAAGTAAGCGGGCCGCTGCTGACCGGCAGCTTCACCACCGTCATGGCGTTCAGTGCATTGCATTTCGCCAATTCGACGGTCTTGCAGGACTTCGGGCTGTTTTCGTCACTCGCCCTCTTCGGTGCGGCTGTTTTCACACTCACTGCATTGCCGGTCGTGCTTTCTTCGACGGCTTTCGACATTCAGAAAATTCCCGGCGAGAACCGCTCTTTCCGCATTCCCACTATCCCGGATAAATGGCGCGGTATCACACTCGCGGGCATTGGCGCGCTGACGATCGTGTTCCTCTTTTTTGCCGGCGGTACCGAATTCGATGCGGGTTTTGAAAACCTCAGCATTCAGGACCCCGAACTGAGCGGTCGGGAGGAAGCGCTCACGGGCATCAATCCCCGGAAGCAGAAACGGATTTACGTCTTTGCGTCGAACCCGCGCCGCGATGTGGCCGAAAAGGTCAATCATAATGCCTGGCAAAAACTTGCGGCATTACGCAGCGAGGGCCGCATTGTCAGTTTCGTCTCCTCTGGTTCGCTGCTCATCCCGCAGGACGTTAAACGTGAGCGGATGCGCCGCTGGCAGGATTTCTGGACGCCCGCCCGTACCGATTCCACGTTCCGTGTATTCAACCGGGCTGCGGCCCAAAACGGGTTCAATGCCTATGCATTCAATGATTTCAAAGGCTGGATTGCCGGGCGGAGCACTTCCAATATCTCGCTCGACACGCTTTTCACCGAGCTGGGCGTCGATAACCTGATCGACATCAAAGCTTCGGGCACCACATTCATTTCCACCGTGGTCGTAGATCAGGTCAAACTGACCGACGTCAAAAAAGAGTTGAGGGCCATTCCGGGCGTCGAGCTTTTCGACCGCGGCGAGCTGGCGGGTGAACTGCTTACGATGGTTAAAGACGATTTCAATTACCTGCTTCTGATTTCCGCTTCCATCGTATTCTTTACATTATTAATCGTGTACGGCCGTATCGAGCTCACATTGCTTTCGTTCCTCCCGATGGTGGTCAGCTGGATCTGGATTCTGGGCATTGCAGCCATTCTCGGCATCAAGTTCAACTTCGTGAACGTGATCGTGACCACATTCATATTCGGGTTGGGCGACGATTTCAGTATTTTCGTGACAGACGGGCTTCTGAGCAAGTACAAATCCGGCAAGGACACGCTGCGCTCCTACCAGGCCGCGATCGCGCTGTCTGCAACAACCACATTAATAGGTACCGGTGTATTGATTTTTGCCAAACACCCCGCTATCCATTCGATTTCGCTGATCAGCGTCCTGGGAATTGTGTGCATTCTGTTCATATCCTTCGTTTTCCAGCCGGTTTTCTTCGATTTATTTGTTCAAAAACGCATTGCCAAAAAGAAAGCACCGGTCACAATGCTGCCGTTTTTGATCAGTGTTTCGAGCTTCACCTATTTCCTTTCGGGCTGCCTGTTTTTGCATTCCAAATTGGTGACGATTCTTTTGCTGCCCATGTCGAAAAAGAAAAAGAAGGCGGCGATCAACAATTCGCTTTCTTTTTACGCCAAAACGGTGATCTACTCCGGCCCGCACGTGAAGAAGAATATCTCCGGCCGCGAAAACCTGGATATGAACAAGCCGGTGATCTTCATCGCCAACCATACCTCGTTCCTGGACATCCTGCTGGCCATTATGCTGCACCCTAAAATCGTGCTGATGGTGAAAGGCTGGGTATACAAATCGCCGTTTTTCGGGCCTATTATCCGGTATGCGGGTTATGTGTACAGCGAGGATGGTCCGGAGGAGAACATTGAAAAAGTGCGCGCATTGGTCGCAGACGGCTATTCCATCCTCATTTTCCCGGAAGGGACGCGTTCTGAGGACGGTAACATCGCGCGCTTCCACAAGGGTGCATTCTACCTCGCCGAGCAATTGAACCTCGACATTCAACCCCTATTACTCCACGGCGCGCACGATGTGCTGCCCAAAAACGACTTCCTCATACGCCCGGGCGCGCTCAATGTACGCGTGCTTCCCCGCATTACGTACGCGGACGCACGCTGGGGCGCGACGCTGCGCGACAAAACGAAGGCTATCGCTGCATTCTACAAGCAGGAATTCGCCGCATTTAAATATGAAATGGAGGATACCAGCTATTTGAAACACAAAATTTTCACCAATTATGTTTTCAAAGGGCCGGTACTCGAATGGTATTTCAAAGTAAAATGGCGACTGGAAAGTGCGAATTTTACCTACTATAATGAGCTGATCGGCGACCGGAAGCGCATTCTGGACGTGGGTTGCGGGTATGGGTACCTGTCGTTTTTCCTGCATTATAAAAATGAAGAGCGGGTGATCACAGGCATTGACTACGACGAGGATAAAATCGAAATCGCGGAAAACAGCTACAACAAAACCGGCAATCTGCGGTTTGTGTACCAGGATATCATGGCCGCCGACCTCGGTACGCAGGATGTCATATTCCTGAATGACGTACTGCATTATTTATTGGAAGAAAAACAGCGTATTTTGCTCGATCGATGTGCCGCGACCCTGGCGCCCGGCGGGTTGCTCTTTATCCGCGACGGCATCACCGACCTCGCCGCGAAACACCAGAATACGCAAAAAACAGAAGCATTGTCGACAGGCCTGTTCGCTTTCAACCGAAAAACCGATGATTTCCATTTCTTTTCGTCCCGGGACATTCGAGACTTCGCCGCGCGGTATGGTTTTAGTTATCAGATGCAGGAGCATTCGGCGAACACTTCCAATGTGCTTTTCGTGCTGCGCAAACTTTCAGCCCCTGTAACTACGCCGATTACTAACTAGGATTTTCCCAATAGCTATTTAAATGCAAACTTCCGCCGTGCAAAAAGAATACGATTTTGTGATTGTTGGAAGCGGACTCGGCGGTCTGGCTTGTGCTACTATTCTCGCAATGGAGGGTTATAGCGTGGTGGTATTGGAAAAAAACCATCAGATCGGCGGGCATTTGCAAGTTTACAGCCGTGATAAAAGCATTTTTGATACAGGCGTGCATTATGTGGGCGGGCTCGACGAAGGCGAAAACCTGCACCAGTTTTTCAAATACTTCGGCATTCTGGACAAACTGAAACTGAAACGGCTCGACGACGACCAGTTCGATCTCATCCGGTTTGAAGACGGCTGCGAATATGGATATGCGCAGGGAATGGCGCATTTTGAACAAAAACTGATCTCCTACTTCCCCGAAGAAGAGACGGCCATTCGCACCTATTGTCAGAAACTGACCGAAATCTGTGAGAAATTCCCGCTTTACAACCTTGAAACAGCCGGCGATAGCTACCTCACCGACGAAGGCGTGCTCTCCCTGAACGCATACGACTTCATCGCTTCGCTCACCGACAACATCCGGCTGCGGAATGTACTCGCGGGCAGCAACCTGCTGTATGCCGGAGTGAAGCACAAAACGCCGTTTTACGTGCACGCGCTCATCATGAAAAGCTACCTGACGGGCGCCTACAAGTTCGTGGACGGCGGCTCGCAAATTGCTATTCAGCTTAGCCGCGCAGTACGGAAGCATGGCGGGGAGATTTACAAGCATAAAAAAGTAGTGTCGGCACATTATGATGAAAGAGGCCACATTACAGGGGTCGTTTGTGACAACGGAGAGATTTTCCGGGGAAAAGAATTTATTTCCAATGTGCACCCGGCCGTTACCATTGACATTTTCGGTCAGGAGCGGTTCCTGAGTGTTTATAAAAACCGGGTTCAGACGCTCGAAAACACTATTTCCACGTTCCTGGTACACATTTCGTTTCGGGAAAACAGTTTTAAATACCTGAATTACAACATTTATCAGCATCATATCGACGACGTTTGGAACGGGGTTGAATATGACCAGGCTACCTGGCCGCAGACGTATTTCATTTGCACACCCTGCATTTCGAAAAAGGGGGAATATGCCGATTCTATGTCGGTGATGTGCTACATGGACGCTTCTGAAACCGCGCAATGGGCCGGGACTTTCAGTACCGTGGCTGAACCGGGCAAGCGGGATGCGGACTATGCGCAATTCAAAAGGAAGAAGGAGGCACAGGTGATTGCGCGGCTGGAAACCGTTTTCCCGAGTATTTCGGCGAATATCAAAGCCATTCACAGCGCGTCGCCGCTTACCTTCCGGGATTACATCGGTAATGGCAATGGTACGATGTACGGCATTCTCAAAGATTCTACTTCTCCGATGAAGACGCGGATTAATACCCGCACCAAAATTCCGAACTTGCACCTGACGGGACAGAATGTTTCCTTGCACGGGATTTTAGGGGTGACCGTCAGCGCATTTGTAACGTGCTTCTCATTTGTAGATAAAGAAAAACTCATCCAAAAAGTAAAAAACGCCTGAATATGCAAACTGTCGATGTGCTGGTTATTGGGGCCGGCCCTGCCGGAACTGTCGCGGCTTCTTACCTGAAAAAGCAAGGATACGACGTCACGATCCTGGAAAAAGAGAAATTCCCCCGTTTCCAGATCGGGGAAAGCCTGCTCCCGTGCTGTATGGAGCATTTAACGGAAGCCGGGCTGCGGGAAGCCATCGAGCCATTGAATTTCCAGAAAAAGACGGGCGCCGCATTCATGCGCGGGGAAAAACGCTGCGAGTTCCTGTTTGAAGACCAGTTCACTAAGGGCTGGACGTGGACCTGGCAGGTCAAACGGGCCGATTTCGACAGCAAACTGGCGGAAGCTACCCGTGAAAAAGGCGTGGATGTGAACTTCGAATGCGAGGTTACCGCCGTACAATGCGGTCCCGAAAAGCAGGTCGTTGATTACAAAGACGCCGAAGGCAAAGCGCACCGGATCGAAGCCCGGTTTATCATCGATTCGAGCGGTTATGGCCGGGTTTTACCAAGACTTTTCAATTTGAGCAAGCCTTCTGCATTCACGCCGCGGGGCGCTGTTTTCTCGCATTTAGAAGATAAAAACCGCTCAGAGGAAGCCAGTAACAACATTTTCGTGCATTCTTTCGACAATAATAGGTCGTGGATCTGGGCCATCCCGTTCTCCGACGGTTCGACATCCGTTGGTATTGTGGGCGACCGCGAAAGGATCGAGGCACTGGCCGAAAACAATGGGGAGAAATACAAGGAGTTCATCCGCAATTTCGAAGATCTTAACGGCCGCTTCAGGGAGTCGGATTTCAAATTTGAACCTCGGGCGATTTTGGGCTATTCGATCGGCGTAACGAAAATGTCCGGTGAAGGTTTTGTGCTTTCAGGCAACAGTACCGAATTCCTCGACCCTATTTTCTCATCGGGCGTGACATTCGCAACCGCTTCCGGTTTGCTTTCCGCCAAAATGACTCACAAGCATTTACAAGGCGAGGTTGTCGATTGGAAAAAAGACTACGAAGAAGTGATTCAGAAAGGTATCGACGTGTTCCGCAGTTACGTGAGCGGCTGGTATACCGGTGATTTCCAAACCATTGTATTTGCAAAGCATATCGACGAGGATATTAAGCGGCAGATCTGCTCCGTGCTCGCCGGCTATGTTTGGGACAATACCAACCCGTTCGTGAAAAAGCACGATACCATCCTGCCTACGCTCGCGAAAGTGATTAAAATGAAGGAAAAAGCGGAAGAGGCGGGTCAGAACTGATTTACGCCCCCAGTAATATAAACCCGTGCTGCGAAGCTTTGTAATGATTGTAAATCAGGATATGCTTCGGAGTGCGGGTATTTTTTTGTGCCCACACGCACGCGTCAGGTACGCGCTTCCCCGTAAGCACATGCGCGCCCATCCAGGTCGCGAACGCGGAACCCGTGGGATAATCGCCCACCATATTTTTGTAGGTATGGATGTTGGTTCCTTCAAACAATTCCTTTTGCAGATTGAAATACCAGTGATCGGTGCGGTTGTCACCACTGATGCCCATGATCACGGTATCGACGTCGCCCGCTTGTAGGCCATTTCTGCGCAAAAAGGCATTGACAACCGGAGCCAGCTCATTTTCGGCCAGGTTATTGCTTTGAAAAACATCCCTGATCTGTGCAAGGGCATTGTCCGAAGGTTCTGCATTCACGATAAACATGGCGGCCCCTTCTCCATTTGCCGAACCCGGGGAGTCGAGCGTAAACAGGCTTTCCGACGTAAAATACCCGGTTTTAAAAGAGCCCGCGAGCAGGTCGATGTTATGGTTATAGTCTGAGATTTCCTCGATACTGCCCACCAGAAACGCTTTACCACGTTTTTCTTCCAGCAACAGCATCGTGTCCAGCAGTGCCGCCTCAAATGCCAGTCCCCTGTGCACATGGGTAGTGTTATAGCCGGTCGTTTTACTCATCAATGCAAGGTTGCCCGCCACGGCGTTGGGCGTACTTTGCACAAAATTGGTTGGGGTTAACGTCCCCTCGTTGTAATCGACGATCTGGTTCAGGAATTTAAGACAATCTTCGAGACCGCCGTTTGCGGTACCAAGCACAATGCCTTCGATCTGGGCACGCTGGATGAGCGGAAGCCCCGCTCCTACCCCCATTCGTACTGCCTTGCCCATTCTCCGGAGCAGACCGGCAGGAATAAGCTGACCGTAGTCAGGTTCAATCGCAATATACCTGTCGCCTTCATGCACCTTGATTTCGCCTTCAAAAAAAGCATCGTCAAAAGTGCGCTGGGGCGATATACAGGCAGAATCGGTAATATACATTCTTGAAAATTAACTCTGGTGGTTGCGGCAAACGATTTGCGGCAAGCGATTTGCGGCTAAGGCCGTGCGTTTATCTCGCGTCGGCGATGAACTTCCCGATTTCACTGGCATATGCGTCAGCATACCGCGTCTTTTCCGCTTCGGTCCAACCCAGTTCGCTCGCCATCAGATCAGCAACAACCGGCAGGGAGTTTAAGGTTTCATCCCAATCGGTAATTTCGAGGCGGATACGGCGCGCCAGGAAATCGCGGGGTGTTACCACCATCTCGTTCCGAACAGCGTGTACCACTTCGGCGCGGATATACGGATAGGATTGACTAAGCCTTTCTCCCAGCTGTGCATCCTCGCGTGCAAGCGACGCTACCAGGTGTGCGCGCGAGCCGTATTTGCGAACCAGATGCTTTGCAACATCTTCGGGCAGTGCATATTGCGCCGCAATGTCCTGCCAGCTTTTGGCATTGTAGTTTTCACCCCCTGCCAAAACGTAATCGGCTGTTTTACATGGCCGTGAGTCACCCAGCACCCGGTCGACCTCATCGATCGTGTCTTTGGCCATGAGGCGGTAGGTCGTCCATTTACCGCCTAACAGGCTGATCAGTCCGGAGGTTTCATCGAGTTCCACTTCATGATCCCGTACCAGACTCTTGGTTGATTTGGACGGGTCGGCAGCCAGCAATGGCCTTAATCCTCCGAAACCGGCCCGTAGTTCGCTCGGGTCGATGGGCTTTGCCAGATAGGGATTCAATGTAGCAGCGAGGTATTCCCTTTCCGTGCGGTTCAGCGTCGGTTCCACGTCAATCTCGTCGCATTCCGTATCGGTCGTGCCGATCATCGTCGAGCCTTCAAACGGAATGGCAAATACCACCCGTCCGTCGGAGGTCTTTGGGATCAGCATCGCATACTCGCTGTTCAGCGTATTGTGGGGCAATGCCAGGTGTACGCCTTTGCTCGGGCGGATGCGTTCGTTGAGCGTCGCATTCGCCATGAGCCGGACATGGTCTGAAAACGGGCCGGTACAATTGATAACCAGCTTCGCACGGATCGTCAACTTCCCGCCGCTCAAAGAGTCAGTAGCTTGCACGGCGTTCAATTTGCCGTTAGTATCTTTTTCAAATCCATTTACTTCCACATAATTGGCCACCGCCGCACCATTTTCCGAGGCCGATTGCGCCAATGCGAGGCAGTAGCGCGCATCATCGAGCTGGCCATCATAATAGAGTACGCCGCTATGCAGCTTTTTCCTGTCGAGCGTTGGGATCTTGTCCAGTACCTCCTGCTTGTTAAGCCATTTGCTTTTCGGCAGCGTGTCACTCGTAGCGAACGTGTCGTACAGCGATAAGCCGATTTTGAAATACAACCCTTCGAACCAGGAATTGACCGGCGTCATCAATGCTAGCGGCCGGGCAAGATGCGGTGCATTTTTCAACACAATGTGTCGTTCTTCCAGGCCGTGCCTGACCTGTTTGAGCTGAGCGAAATCGAGCTTTTTAAATGCCTGTTCCAGATAGCGGACACCGCCATGGATCAGCTTGGTGGAACGCGAAGATGTTTCGGAAGCGAAGTCCTTTTTATCGACCAGGGCGACCTTATATCCCCTTAAAACCGCATCCAGGGCACACCCTGCCCCGCTGGCACCTGCGCCTATGATACAGATATCGAACAATTCATTTTGTAACCTGGCAAGCGATGTGGTGCGGTTCATTGAGACGTAATGCAGATTCAGCGTAGTTGTGACCAGTTGCAAAAGTACAAAGTTGCGCCCGGAAAAACCCATATTATCAAATCAATATGCATTGGCAATTTTGGTATAATAATTGCATCTTACCGGCAAGAAAGTTAACATTACCGCTACCTTTCATTCACAAACTCAAATCTATTATCTAACCAAAACCAACAAAACATGGGCTTAATCTCTTTTATCAAAGGCGTTGGAGAAAAAGTATTCGGTGGTAAAGATGCTCCCGCAGCAGCTCCCACCCCCGAAGCCGAACCGTTGCGTGCCAGCGCATTGCTCGCGCATGTGAAGTCGCTAGGACTTGCCTACAACAGCCTGACAGTGAAAACATCGGGTGACACCGTCACCCTCGAAGGCGAGGTTGCGAAGCAGCAGGACGCCGAAAAAATTGCTTTGGCGGTAGGAAATGTGGAAGGTGTAGGCGTAGTCGACAACCGCCTCACAGTCGCCACTCCTGAACCGGAGGCGACCTATCACACCGTCGAAAAAGGAGACACGCTCTCCAAAATCGCCCAGACCGTATACGGCGACATGATGAAATACCCGATCATCTTCGAAGCCAACAAGCCTATGTTGAAGGATCCCGATCTGATTTATCCGGGACAGGTATTGCGGATTCCGGCGTTGAAATGACTTCGGCTATCAGCTGTCGGCTGTCGGCTTTTTTAAAAAAATGACTTCGGCTGTCGGCTATCGGCTATCGACCTTTTTTAAAAAGTTTGACAGCCGACAGCCGACAGCCGAAGTTTTCGAGAATTCATAAAAAAAGGCAACCTTTCGGGTTGCCTTTTTTTATGAATTCTCGAAACAACTAGTCTTCCGCTGCAACAACGTTCAACGTCACTTTGTGTTTCACTTCTTTGTGAAGGTCGATCAATGCGGCGTATGTACCGATTGATTTCACGTCATCCACAGTGATTTTCTTACGGTCGATATCGAAGCCTTTTGCTTTCAGGCTGTCAGCAACTTGTGTATTGGTAACACGTCCGAAGATACGGCCGCTTTCACCTACCACAGTTTTGATATCGATAGTCAGATCGCCGATCGCTGCTGCGATATCTTCCGCGTCCTTTTTCAGCTTTTCAGCTTTGTGCGCTGCCTGACGCACGTTTTCAGCAACGATTTTGCGGTTCGACTCATTCGCGAGCAACGCAAAACCTTGCGGGATGAGGTAGTTACGACCGTAACCTGCTTTCACAGTCACGATATCGTTCTTGTAACCTACCCCAGCAATATCCGTTAAAAGTATGATTTCCATTATGATAGCTCTTTACTGTATTATTTCAATTGGTCAGCAACAAACGGCAACAGGGCCAGGTGACGTGCTCTTTTGATTGCCTGTGATACTTTGCGCTGATATTTCAGGCTGGTACCGGTAAGGCGGCGCGGAAGGATTTTACCTTGCTCGTTTACAAGTTTCAGAAGGAAATCCGGGTTCTTGTAATCGATGTATTTGATGCCTGCTTTTTTGAAACGGCAGTATTTTTTGCGGTTAATGTTTTTTTCAACCGGCTCGTTTACGAGTGACATAGCTTATGCGTTTTCGGTTTTTGACTCAGTTGCTTCTTCTTTTTTCTTACCTACCAGACCCTTACGTTTCTTTTCGTTGTAAGCAATGGAATGCTTATCCAGGGCGATGGTCATAAAACGCAAAACGCGCTCGTCACGACGGAATTCGGTTTCCAAAACATCCACCACGTTTCCTTCGTTCGCAGTATATTCTACTACGTGATAGAAACCAGAGTTTTTCTTTTGGATGGGGTAGGCCAGCTTACGCAATCCCCAGTTTTCTTCATGTACAATCTTAGCACCGTTTGAAGTGATGATTGTCGTGAATTTTTCAACGGCGTCCTTTGCCTGGGCCTCAGACAAAATGGGAGTTAGAATGAACACCGTTTCATATTGCTTAGACATACGGTAATTGGTTATTGTATGATAAATTAAAAACCTCATTCTGACGGAATCATCAAAATGAGGGTGCAAAAATAGGGCTTGAAATTTAAAATTCCAAGCCCTGCAATGACTTAACGAAAACTACGGTCCTATTATCTCACCGTAAAATCGCCCTGGCCGATTTTGAAACCTTCGCTATACAGCTCGATCACATATTTTCCGTCTTTCATCGGAATGCCGCCGCGGCCATAGAAAATGTCCACTGACTGGCCTGTATTAGTGAAGCTTACAGTCTGTTTAGAACTATAAATCAACTCCTTACCATTGTACATGAACGAACCTGAACCCGTAGCCATGTCTGAAAGCACTGCCCCGTCCGGATCAAGTATGCGCAGATAAATGTCTTTCTCGTTCTGCTTCGCAACCGCATTTTCCGCCAGCTTGAAGTTGACTCTCAGCTTGTCGATGCGTTTCGCCTTGTATTTGCCGCCTTCGCGTTCCTTTCCTTTGGAAGAAACCGCATTGACAGTCACGTTTTCAGCGTGCAGCGCGGAAGCCAGCGTTACTTTCTCGGCAAGCTCCTTATTTTGAGCCGAATACGTCGATACCGAATCCGCAAGCAACTGCTTCTCCGATTCCAGGCCGGTCACCTTTTGATTCAGCTCTTCGTTTTTCGTGGTAGCGATCCCCAGTTCCTGTTTCAGACGGGCAATCTCGCCATCTTTTTCGGACAATACCGACTCGTAGTTCTTGATCTTCTGGTTATAGCTGGCAGCCGAATACGTGTTGGCATTTTTGAGCTCCTTTTTATCCTTCTCAAGTTGAGCCTTCAATGCTACCAGCGAATCCACACTTCCACCCAGTTTCTGGATTTCCGCGATTTTAATGTCAAGCTCTGTGGAAATGGAATCCAGTTTGGTTTTAATGGAAAGTACCTCTTCGGTTTTGGCGGTGATAATCTCGTCCTTCGCGAGGTTTTCCTGTTTCTCGTGGTATATAAAGTACACAAGCACCAAATTAAGCAACAGCAAAACGGCCAATGCGGCCCATAGGAGAGTTTTTCTGTCTTGCTTTTGTTCCTGGTTGTAGTCCATACAGAAGGTTAAATTTTGAATTTAGTTGGTAAAAGAAGTATGTTTTTTTCAATTTTGAAACACGCCGACCGCGATTTGTAGTGTCCGGTCAATAAATTCCTGATTTAACCGGTTAATTATCAATTTTTTAGTATCTCCACATGCCTTTCATAGCCGACAATCTGGCCCAGATACAACAAGGATTACGCCCGGAAACGCGCCTGGTAGCGGTTACAAAAACCAAACCAACCAGCTTATTAACCAAAGCTTATGAGGCCGGCGCAAGGCTTTTCGGGGAAAACAAGGTACAGGAAATGGTCGCCAAATACGAGGAACTCCCCAAAGACATCGAATGGCACATGATCGGGCATTTACAGACCAACAAGGTGAAATACATGGCGCCGTTTGTAAGCCTGGTGCATTCGGTCGACAGTTTCAAATTACTGAAAGAAATCAATAAGGAAGCTAAAAAGAACGACCGGGTAATTGATTGCCTCTTGCAGATCTATATTGCAAAGGAAGAAACCAAATTCGGCCTCTCCGAAGAAGAGGCATTGGCCATCATCACCTCCCCTGAACTCTCCTCATTAACCCATGTAAGGATTGTCGGATTAATGGGCATGGCTTCCAATACCGACGACCTCGATGTGGTAAGAGCTGAATTCCGCGGATTGAAAAACACCTTTGAATCCTTCAAAAGCCACGAAAATGGCCAGGTTACGATGCGCGAACTGTCCATGGGCATGAGCGGCGACTACCTCATCGCCCAGGAAGAGGGCAGCACGCTCGTGCGCGTAGGAAGCGCGATTTTCGGCTCACGATAATACCTTAGGCGCACTATCCGCGCTCTTTTCAAGCACCGATCGTACCCGCTCCCGCACAAACTCAAACGGAAGCTGTGCACAAGGCAAGCCTGCCTGCCTTACCAGCAACGCATTCTCCTCCCGGCCGTATCGACCCGAATATGGATTGTAATTCAGGAAGTTATTAAGCGCGCCCATCAGGATAATGCCGAAAGTACCCGTTGCATTGCCCAAGTGCGAAGGCCCGCTGTCGAGTCCGATGAAGAACGACGCCCGACGGATCACTTCCGCGGTTTCCAGAATGCTCAGCTGCCCGCAGAGGTTCCGATATGCAGGTGTTTTCACATTCAAATTACTTTCCAAACCGATTTCCACCAGCTGGTAGTCATATCGTTCCGCCAGCCAATGCACCAACTGGTTCCAGCGTTCGGCCGGCCAGTCTTTGGGCTCGTAATTAGAGCGGCAATGCATGACGATGTACTTTTCGGGCAAACCGAGCTTATCGACTTTCGCTTTGTGCGACGGTTGCAGGTATAAACGCGGCTGGTCGTCGGCCGGAAATGCTGTTTTAGGAGGAATGAGATCACCTGTCTGCGCGAAAACTTCAAGCAAATTGCCGTAATCGAAGTAATTGTGCACATTAATGTCGCGCTTCAATGCCACTGGATTTTCGGTAAATACCTGACATTTAGGGCAATGATTATTATTCCGGAATTGTAGTTCAAAAACCTTATCGAATACATTTCCTTCCAGCAATACCCGCCGCTCGGTTACACAAAACTCTTTAAAAACCTCATCGATATCCGGATTATGGTTCACCAGCTCTGCAAAACCGGGCTTTACAAACCAGACGATGTGCGCATCCGGATATTGTTCGCGCACGTAACGCGAGATCGGCTCCGCCGCGACAATATCCCCGAAATGCTCCGTACGAATGATCCCGATCAATTCCCGCCCATTTTTCAGCCTTCTTTTCACGCTCCGGAAGTATGTGCGGGCCTGCCGGCCTTTCAAATGCGCCTTGGCAATGTGTGTATATTTATGATAGCGGTGTGTCCACAGCTGTATGAAGCGTTCTATGGTCATTGGTCAAATCGTTTCCCCTGTGATCGGCATATGGGAATGCCTTTCCGAAGCGCGCAAGTTAATAAAATTGGGATAAAGAGTTGGTCGCGCCTCCGCCCGGACCTAACTTTACCGGACCGATTTGCCCGGAATACAGAAAGCGGCAAATGGCTTTTGTACAATTTAACCAATACCTTGATACCAGTTTACGATATGAAATTCATGATACAGGCAGGCGGCATCCTCGGTGCACTGGCCGTTTCCCTCGGCGCGTTCGGCGCGCATGCATTAAAAGGAATGCTGGAAGCTTCCGGCCGCACCGAAACGTTTGAAACAGCCGTAAAATACCAGTTTTACCACGCCCTCGCGATGGTGCTCGTAGGCATACTCATGCAACGCGCGGGCGAAGATGCCGTGAAGTTGCTGGGCTGGTCGGGCAATGCATTCGCGGTAGGCGTGATCATTTTCTCCGGCTCATTGTATGCGATCTGCTTCACCGGCATTACCAAATTCGGCGCCACGGCACCAATCGGCGGACTCGCACTGATCGCAGGCTGGGTGCTGCTGATTGTGGCTGCTGGCAAGTTATGAATGACTGAATTTCGAATGACCGAATGATTGAATGATTGAATTTCGAATGATTGAATGACTGAATGAAGGAAATTAATAGTCAGGAGGTCATTCATTGTGAATATTGAAACAATAAATGACTATCATGACAATACCTGACGCATTCAGTCATTCAATCATTCGGTCATTCAATCATTAACCTCTGGATAGCGTAAACGGCCGCTGCGCGTCGATTTTCAGGAAGATAAAGAGGAGTACCGAAAAGGACCACAACGACGAACCTCCGTAGCTGAAAAACGGTAACGGGATACCAATAACGGGCATCAGCCCGATGGTCATCCCAACGTTGACCAGAAAGTGGAAGAAAATAATCCCGGCCACACAATAGCCATATACCCTGGCGAAGCGACTTCGCTGTCGCTCGGCGAGCACTACCAGCCTGGAAATCAGTGCTACAAAAAGCAATACTACGACAGTCGTCCCCAGGAAACCGTGCTCCTCTCCCACTGTACAGAAAATAAAGTCGGTGCTCTGCTCAGGCACGAAGTCGAATTTGGTTTGGGTACCCTGCAAAAAGCCCTTACCCCAAAGCCCGCCGGAACCGATGGCGATTTTGGACTGGATCACGTTCCAGCCGATACCGCGAGGATCCGAATCAGGGTCTAGCAAGACCATAATGCGACCTCTCTGGTGTTTTTGAAGCACATTATTCATAAAGAAATCCACCCCGAACACGATCCCGATCATCACCAAAGCAACGATGATCGTAGCCCAGAGTCCGCCGCGCCGCCGTGTCATGACCGGCATCAGCCAGATCACCAACCCGGCGATCACGATAATGGCTCCGGCAATATACCATTTGACAAATAGCAAGGTAATGATTAGCAAAGCCGCACCGATCATCCCGATCGCGGGAATGAAACCGGGCATTCCTTCGCGGTAAAGTACGATCGCGAACGAGGCAAAAACCAGCATGGAGCCCGTTTCATTCGATAAAAGGATCAGAAATGCAGGTAATGCGATAATCCCCATGATCGGGTAATAGTCCTTTAACTTCCGATTGAGACTGATCGCGGGATCGCTCAGGTATTTGGAAATGGCCAGGCTCACCGCCAGCTTCGAAAACTCGGCCGGCTGTAACGAAAAACTACCCAGTTTGATCCACGAGCGCGATCCATTGATGTTAGAACCCGCGAATAGCACGACCACGAGCAGGAATATCACCACCGCATATATCACGAAAGAAAACGTCTCGTAAAACTTGTAATCTATCACAAGAATGCAAATAATCAGCAACGCAGCCGTCCCGATCCACATCAGCTGTTTTCCGGCATTGTTCGACAAATCGAACATATTCGTGTGCGCTTCCGGATTGTAAACGGCGGCATAGATATTCAACCAGCCAATCATCAGGCAAGCGATGTAAATCAGCACCACCATCCAGTCTACGTTCTTGGTAATCGGCTTGCTTTCAGCCATTTCAGTATCGGTTTGTAAGTTCTTAAAGTGCTTTTTGCTGGCTCTGCTTTGGCAGGGTTACCGGTCCCCTCATCGCAGCCGGGTTGGCCGGATGCGGTGCGCCCGGCAGGCGGTTGGCCGGATCGTTCGGGTCGCCGGTCGGCTTTTTCACCTCTTCTTTCTTCTTCGTTTCAGATTCGCCCGGCTTTTTCGTCGTCGGCAGCACCACTTTGCTCATCAGGTCGAGCTTCATCATACGCTCTTCCAGCGCCTTGTTGGTCACTTTCCGCGACAGGTATTTTTCGATGATCAGGTTGGCAATAGGCGCCGCCGCCGAACCACCCGCTCCCGCATTCTCCACGAACACGGCTATGGCGATTTTGGGGTCATCTACGGGCGCAAATGCAATAAAAATCGAATGGTCGTCCCCCCGCTTATTCTGTGAAGTACCTGTTTTACCTGCGATCGTAATACCTTCGACCTTGGAGCGACGTGCCGTACCTGCCTCCACCGCTCCGATCATCCCTTCGATCACCGGCTCGAAATTATGCGCATCTACGCCGGTTTCGTGCCTTTCGAGAAACTCCGGCTTCACGGTTTTCTTGTCGCCAATACCATGGATAACGTGCGGCGTGTAGTAATAACCGCGGTTGGCGATAATAGCCGCCACATTCGCCATTTTCAAGGGCGTGATCAGCAACTCGCCCTCGCCGATACTCAGCGAGTAGATGTTCGAGAACTTCCACCGATACTCGCCGTAAAAGCGGTCGTAGTATTTCTTGTCAGGCAAATTACCCTTGTACTCACTCGGCAAATCGATCCCGAGCCGCTGCCCGATCCCGAACTTCGCAATGTCGTCGTGCCAGGCATCCAGCCCCACGGCCGAGGCCTTGAAGGTGTTTTTGATATTATTTTTATAAATCAGCCTCCTGAATACATTGTAGAAATAAGGGTTGCAGGAATGCGTCACCCCGAGCGCCACTGTACTCGTCGCGGGGTGGTTGTGGCATCCTACCGGGCAGTTGGCGTGCGTAAAACCGCTGCTGGGCGTGATCACGCCTTCCTGTAAACCGATCAGCGCCTGGATCAGCTTGAATGTGGAGCCCGGCCGGTAGCTGGCCATGACCGGCCTGTTGAACAACGGCTTGTACGGGTTGCGGGCCAGTGCAGCGAAGTTCTTGGAAAAGTAGCGGCTCGCAAGAATGTTCGGATCGTAAGTCGGAGCCGAAACCATGGAAATGATCTGCCCGGTTTTCGGCTCTATCGCCACCACACTCCCTACCTTGTTCACCATCAGGCTATCGGCATACTGCTGCACTTCGAGGTCCAGGCCGGTATAAAGGTTTTCACCGGCCACCGCCATCGTATCGAGCTCCCCGTTTTTCCAGGAGCCCTTGTATACCCCGGCTACGTTTTGCATTACAAACTTCGTTCCCCTTTTCCCCCTCAGCTCGTTTTCATAAATGCGCTCGATGCCGCTCTGACCAATGTAATCGCCTTGCCGGTAGTAGGGTTCCTCCTGTTTTTCGAGCTGACCTTTGGTGATCTCGCTCACATACCCGAGCGTATTCGCGAGCGTGGGCGCGGTGTAGGTACGCAGGGAGCTTTTGGCAAACTCAAAACCTGAGTAATCGACCATAATGTCCTGGATCGATGCAAAATCCTCTTTTGAAAGCTGTCGTAAGAACAACGACGGCTTCACGCGGCTGTAAGCGCTTGCTGCGGCCATGAGGCTATCGAAATCGTGCCTTTCAATACCCAAAACCTGGCAAAAACGCAACGTATCGTCCATTTTTACCTTGTAGGGCGTCACGAGCAGGTCATAAACGGGTGTATTATATACGATTAACTTCCCATAACGGTCGTAGATCTGACCGCGGAACGGGATTTCGGTAACACGTTTGATGGAGTTGCTGGAAGACTCTATAGAATAGCTCTCATCCAGCACCTGGAGGTAGAAAAGTCGTAATAAGTATATAACACCTACTAAAGCAAAGAATCCTATGATAACAAATCGACGACTTTCGAGCATTCTGCACTAAAAATTCCGGTTCTCAATTTTCACACGAAGTTCGCAATAGCAAAAGATTATTCAAAGGGAGATTTCGGTTAATAAATAATAAAAACTTCATTTTTAGGACATTTGCTCCCTTCTATTCTCCCTTAGCCACTACCATCACGATATCCTCCTTGTCTATCAGCACGAGACCATCGGGAAGGCCTTTCGGTTTGCGGATAAATTTCTTCGGTGTGACGATCACAGGACATAACGAATCGTTCTTACGTTTCGAATAAAATGCCGCCAACTCCGCAGCCCGCTCGATTACCGGCGCGGGAAATTTGCGTCCGGGCTGGTTTTTCACTACTACATGCGAACCTGTTACATCCTTCGCGTGGAGCCACAAATCCTCCTTATGCGCCTGCTTCGTCAGCAAATCGCTGTTCTTGGCATTCCGCCCGATCAGAATGGTGTAGCCCATAAAATCGACGCGTTTGAAAAGGTCATCCATGGCCGGGGCTGCGTTCCCTTGTTCCAACTTGTTGGCCTTGATATAAGCCCGCAGATCGCGCAGTAGTTCAATACCTTCAATATGCTCCAAGTGCCCCCGCAATCTCCTCCGGTCTGCCTCGCGCGCGGCGATACTATCATTCAGCCTGTCTATTTCGATCTTTTCGTTCTTGGCCTTCCGGTAATAACCTTCCGCATTCTTCTGCGCGGACAGATCTTTTTTCAATTTAATGGTAATGGGCTGATCCCGATAAAAGTCGTAGAGTTCCACTTTTTCGGCCCGCTCGGGAATAATGTGCAGGTTGGCCATGATAATATTAGCGAGCTCATCGTTTTTCGTCGCATTTTCCAGGTCTACGAGTTTCTGAAAAGTATTTTCAAGATAATTATCCGTCTGCTGAATGCGCTTTTTCAACAATCTTACGATGTCGGCCTTCTCCTTGTCCAGCCCGCTTAGCCGGATATAAGCCAGGTAAAACGCATTCAATGCCTCAATAGGATCATGCAGCACCTGCACAACCTCACCCGTTTCGAAAAGTGTGAGCGCGGGGATATTTTCAATTTTGGTAACGTAAAAAACCGACGATTCCAGCTCCTTCAACACTCCCTGCACAATGGCCCAGCGTTCAGTCAGATCCTCCTTCCCGGCGAGCTTATCGGAAAGGTATTTGTTAGCAACCTTTCCAAATGTCGGAAACAATGGCTCGAAGCGCCCACCATTCGCCACAAACGCCTCCCACGACTGATCGATCTCCCTATTCAGCGACGCTACGGTGAGGCCGCGGTCTGTTGACAGTTTGTTATTAAAAAGCTGCGTAACCTCGCCTTCCGCATTCAACGAAATGAAATTGGATCGGTTCCCGAAGAGTTTGAATATCAAATCCCTGCCGCTTTCAAAATGCACCTGAATCGCTCGCTCATTGCTGCAGACCTTCACAAACTCGACCGTATCTCCTCCGAAATCATTAAACAGATTGACACTATTCCGCCGCGCACGATCAAACCGCTCGGGAAAACTGAGGCAGGAAAAACTGTTTGTTAGCGTCGCTTTGATGAAGAATGGCTTTACAAGCTCCTCCCCGCTCTCCTGCTCCGCGAATACAATAATGAGTTCATCCCTTTGCTGGCTGAATGCTTCCACGAAATGTTTTCCGGCCAATTCAGAATGCAGGCGCGGCGCGAGTTGTTTGAGGAAATGGTAGTTCTGATGCACTTATTAATCGGGATTGTATTCGGGCAAATGTAGGGAGGAATGGAGGAAGGAGAAAGGGAGGAGTGAATAATTGAAAAAACGGCACATCTGTAGCGGTATCAAAGCAACAGAGGGCGGGGCTTCGTGCATACCCGACCGGCCGGAGGCCTGCGAATAGTTTTCGAAGCGGGAGCTTCGAATGATCCATCCCCCTCCCTTTTCTCCTTTTAAACAAGAGAAGCCTCCCAGTGTTGGAAGGCTTCTTCTGCAATACTACTACACTTAAAAAACACTAGTGCACGGACGAAGGATCGACTTTTGTTTTGCCGCTCCGCGTCCATAACACAAAGGGAACACAAATCAAAAACATCACGCCCAGGTACAGGAACACATCCATGTACGACATTACCTGTGCTTGCTTGGACACCGTATAGTCCAACATTTTATATCCGCTGTTCAGCGCGACGTCGGGCGTCATCCCTTTGGCCATGAAGCTATGTTGCAAGCCTTCGACACGCTGCTGTACAACAGGGTTGTTCACATCCAGCTTACTCACCAGGTCGTTGCGGTGGGCCATGTTCTGTCGTGCAATAAACGTGGTGATTACCGCCACACCGAACGAGCCGCCCAGTTGCCGCATCATACCGGTGAATGCAGCCCCCTCCCCGATTTCGCGGCCTTTCAGCGTCGATAATGCCAGGGTAGTAATGGGTACAAAAAGGAGTCCCAAGCCAATACCGCGAACGATGAGCATGCTGAAAAACGCATCTTTACCGGTGTCGGGCGTCAATATGAGGTAGCCCCAGTAGCTATACACAAAAAAGAATATCATTCCGATGGCGACGAGATACTGTTGTTTCACGCCGCGTTGCAGCAACTGGCCTACAACAGGCATCATCATCGCTGTCACGATTGCCGCGGGTACCATGAGCATACCCGATTGCGTGGCCGTCCAGCCCAGCGTCGCCTGGGTGTAAAGCGGGATAATGAATGTCGAGCCATACAAGCCGAAGCCCAGGATGAAGGATAGAACCGTTCCCACCCTCAGGTTACCGTTGGCGAGCACGCGCAGGTTCACAATGGGGTTTTTGTAGGTCCATTCTCTCCAAATGAAGAAGAAGAATGCAAAAACGGATACGACGGTGAGAATCAGAATAATCTCGTCATTAAACCAGTCTTCTTCCTGCCCTTTTTCGAGGACATATTGCAACGAACCTACGGCGACGGCCAGGAGGATAATACCCCACCAGTCGATTTCATTAGCCGCTTTTTTAGCAGCGAATTTCGGGCTCCTTACAAATTCCATAGTCAGCATCGCTGCGATGATACCCAGTGGAATGTTGATATAGAAAATGTACGGCCAGCTGTAATTATCTACTATATAGCCACCCAGCGGCGGGCCCAAAGTAGGGCCTACAATCACACCCAGACCATAAATGGCCTGCGCAATCCCACGTTTTTCGGGCGGGTAACTTTCGGTGATCAGCGTTTGCGCGGTTACGAGCAATGCACCGCCACCGAACCCCTGTATCAATCTGAAAAATACCAGCTCCCATATATTATCGGCATTACCGCACAGAAAAGAGGCCACTGTAAATATGATGATCGAAGCGGCAAAGTAGTTGCGACGGCCAAACTGCTGCGAGAGCCAACTGGTCATTGGCACGATGATCACATTACCGATTGCGTAAGCGGTAATCACCCAGCTCACCTCCGACAATGTACCGCCGAGGTTTCCGCGCATGTCGTTGAGCGCCACGTTCACGATCGTGGTATCCACGATTTCCAACAGCGCACACAATACAGCCGTGATGGTAATGATTACCCTGCGGTAGCCGTATTCGACGAGTGATTCCTGTAATTCCATTCGTTATTGGTTTTTAGAATCAAAAATTCGGTTCGGACACCTTAGTTCAGTTCCACGTCCACGAACACGTTCATGCCCGGGCGCAGCTGCGCGATTTTTTCGTCGTCGGCTTTGGTAAACTCGATGCGTACCGGCAGGCGTTGTACCACTTTCACGAAGTTACCACTCGCGTTGTCAGGAGGCAGCAGCGCGAAACGGGCGCCGGTTGCAGGCGAGAAAGATGCCACCCGGGCGTCGAACTCGTGTTCAGGATAAGCGTCCACATGGATTTTCACATGCTGGCCGATCTTCATTTTGGTCAATTGCGTCTCCTTGAAGTTCGCAGTTACCCATGGCTTATGGGTTGAAATAATGCTGAACAGCGATTGTCCTGCCTGCAGGTATTGGCCAAGCTGCGCATTCACTTTGGACACGCGGCCATCAGTAGGCGCCGTAATGACGGTATACGACAGGTTCAGTTCCGCATTCGCAATCTCCGCCTGACGAGCCTTGATGTTCGCATTCGCTACGGCCGATTGTACCGACGTAGCTTTGGTTTGACGACCGGCAGCCTTTGCCTGACGTTCGGCGGCTGCTTTCTGAGCCTCCAACACTGCCAGTGCACGTTCTGCTTTTTGTTTGGTCGCCTGTGCCTGCTCAAATTCCTGTTGGGTGATCGAGTGGTCCTTGATCAGGTTTTCGTAACGTGCGTAATCCTGATTAGCTCTCCAGAGATTTACCTTCGCTTCCTCGATCTGCGCGGCCACTACGGCGATATTCGCTTCGTAAGTAATGCCGCTGGCAGCCGACGCGTTGGTCGTTTCATGCGCCACGGTCAGGCTGCCTTCGGAACCCAGGAGGCCGGCTTTGGCTTGTTCAAGTTTGATGATCTGGTCGCGGTTATCGAGCACGATCAGTGTATCGCCTTTTTTTACAGTCTGGTTATCCTTCACGCGGATTTCGGTCACATATCCTGATATTCTGGGAATTACCGGGCTGATATCCGAGTCGATCTGTGCGTCGTCGGTTTCTTCATGGTGCAGGCCGTGGTTGTATTTGGTAAAACCCCAGGTACCGCCGCCGATAATCAGCGCAGCCAGGATAATGAGGAAGCGGGTATTTTTCTTTTTAGGTGCTTCTTCGGTGATGTTTTTGGTTTCCATATCAATTTTGAATGATTGAATGACTGAATGAGTGAATGTTTGAATGCGGGAGGAAAGGGAGGATGGGGTTTGCTTATTTTTTCAAAATTTTAACACTTCCTCCCTCCTCCCTTTCCTCCTTAATTAATGACTCCCGCTGTCTGTTCGAGTTTTTTGTATGCGACAACGGCATCGGCCTTCGCTGCTTCGTAATCGATGCGCGATTGTACCTGCGCCACATCTGCATCCAGCAGTTCGGTCGTAGTCACGAGGCTGTTGTCGTATTTGTTTTTGGTGATGCGATAGTTCTCATTGGCTTGTTCCACCGCTTTGGCATAAACATCGATCTTCTTTTTACTCAGCACGTAGTTGTAATAGGCCGTGTTCACTTCCAGGTGAATTTTGTCAAGAATGATCTGTTCATTGGTTTTCAATTGATAAGCCTTCGTACGGGCCTGCGCGATCTTGGCACCTGATTTCCAGAGCGATGCGACATCATATTTAAAACCAATGCCCGCATTTACCGCGTTGGGAACGGTCACAACACCCGGGATACTCAATGCCACATAACCGGCCGAGAGGGCTACGCTTGGATACAAATCCGCTTTCGCTACCTTGATATCGCTATCTGCCGCTTTCTGACGGATACCGTTCGCTGCGAAATCTTTACGGTGTTCGAGCGCCGTCTGCTCCCATGCTGCTGCATTGCCTTCTTCTTTTAGGACGGCAAAACTGTTGGAATCAGCTTCAAGCACCGTTTCTTCGGGCAAACCCAGCAACAGGTTCATATTAATGGTAGTGATTTTTAAATCGTTTTGCGCATTCAGCAATGCCAGCTCAACATTAGATTCCTGTAATTTGGCTTTCATCAGGTCGTTGCGGGCCAGCATTCCGTTCTTTTCCCGGTTGGTAAACTCCTGCACCCGCTCACGCTCGCTTGCGAGGTTTTCGGTTACGAGGTCTACCGCTTTCTGGGCTTTGTAAAGGTTACCATAGGCAGCGACGGTGTTCTGGATTACAGCCTCGCGATCATTGTCCGCATCCAGTTTTGCGGCTTGCTCTACATACCGGGCCGATTCGAGGCCATATTTGAAACGAAAACCCGAAAACAGTGGCATCGACGCGCTCGCCATTCCGTACATCGCCTGGTGCACATTCGGCATACCTCCTGAGTTACCGGTGCTGTCGTTGCCTTCCTGCTTGATTTTCAGGTTCACATTCGGCGAGTTCACCCGCAAATAGGAACCCGATACACTGAAACTCGGCAACTGATTTTCTTTCACCTGACGGATTCCCAGCCCGGCGAGATCGATGTTGCTTTGGCTCAGTTTCAACTGCTTGCTGTTTTGCAGGCTCATGGTTATCGCCTCTTCCAGCTTGATCGTGCGTGCGCTTTGTCCGTACGAATGGCCGACCGCGACAATCCAGATGATCCCGATTGCCAGATAAACCATTCTTTTAATTCTGGATGTGGTGTTCATTGGTTATTGTTGATTTAAATAGGTTCTTAAGATGCTGGCTCAGTTCATTCCGCAAATGCTTCTTGAATTCTTCATCTGACAGATGTTCGAGACCATTGAGAATTTTATAAAAATCCTGCGTGGCAATGGCATAATTGATTGTGCCGTAAAGTGTAGTAGTTACCAGGCTCACATTGATATCCTTCCGGAAATCGCCGGTCTCCTGCCCCTCGCGGATCATGCGTTTGATCAGCGCTACGTTACGCATTTTCAGCCCGCGGATATATTCGGAAATCACGGGCGTCCGCTCCGAGGATAGTTGCTCACGCAGCATGATGTTATGAAAGCATTGGTTGCCGATCAACCGATCGATCACGCTGTCGATGAAAACATTGAACTTTTGGAGTGCCGAAAGCTCGCTGAGCATCATCAGGGTTTCCAACCGGGAGCTCGACTCTGTCATACGTAGCTGGAAAAGTGCCTCGATCAACTTTTCCTTCGAACCGAAATAGTAGGATATCATCGAGACGTTCACATCCGCTTCCTGGGCAATATCCCTGACCGAAGTCCCGGCAAAACCTTTCTGTGAAAACAGCCGCTCCGCCACTTCTATTATCTGCAATTGTTTCGCGTTGTATTCCATTTAAGTAGCTCATTAGCAGGGATTTTTTTTGCTTTTTGCTAAGGGCGCTACAAAGGTAACCGGCTGTTAAACAAAAATCAAACGATCGTTTGATTTAATTAAACAAACGTTTGATTAGTAAAAGCAAATGTTGGATTAGTACCATTAAAATTTTTTAATCTGAGAATTAAAAACACATTAATAGCTGATTATCAGAAAGATAATTACATAGCAATACCACCCGCCTCATAATGCGACCGGTATTATTATATTAAAAGCTCGCGATTTTACTTTACACGTCCGGGATTTTCGCTCACAAAGGCGTCCCAACCGCCCTTTTTGGCCTTCCTCGAACCGCCGGAAGCCGCCGAGGCGGGCGAATTGGCATGGTACTGATGGCAAATCGCGATGGCAATACCGTCGGTAGCATCCATAAATTCACGGCTAAGCTCCATTTTCAGAATCTTTTCGAGCATGTAGGCTACCTGCTCTTTAGATGCATTTCCGCTGCCGGTCACGGATTGCTTCACTTTTTTGGGGGAATACTCGACGATCGGGATATTGCGGGCGAGCGCCGCAGCCATAGCCACGCCCTGCGCGCGGCCAAGTTTGAGCATGGATTGTGCATTTTTACCGTAAAACGGGTCTTCAATTGCCATTTCATCGGGCAGGTAATCTTCGATTAGCTGGGTTAGGCGTTCAAAGATTTTCTTCAACTTCAACTCGTGCGTACTATATTTGCTCAAATGAATCACACCATATTGAACCAGCGAAATCTGCTGTCCTTTGACCGAGATCACCCCGTAACCCATCACCTGCGTGCCGGGATCAACCCCAATAATGACCTTTTCCGAAACCTCCGTTTTTAACATGGTGCAAGATAAGGAACTCTCCCCTCCAAAGCCAAAAAGCAACCAGGCAAACCTGCTCTGGATGATCAAGCTCGTGGTGACGGCGTTGATACTGAGTTACATTTACCGCACTTTCCGAAATGAGCAAAATGGCATCGGCGATATTGGAAACGTGTTCGGGGAGATATGGACCGTGCCGAACGCCCCGGTATTCGTGCTGATGGCGCTACTTGTGCCCGTGAACTGGGCACTGGAAAGCCTCAAATGGCGGAAACTCACTTCCCGCATCATACCGCTTTCGTTCCGTGAAGCCATGCGGGGAACGCTCACGGGCCTGGCTGTGGGTGTGGCCGTGCCTGCGCAGCTGGGCGATACGCTCGGGCGCGTGGCAGCCCTGAAATCCGACCGGCGACTCGAAGCGATCGGCGCTGCCCTGGTTTCCAACGGGATCCAGTTTTATGTGTCGGTATTCGCCGGTGCCTGTGGCTGGGTTTACCTGAACAACCAGCTTCCTATTCCCCAAACGGTGCGACTAATTGTGAATGGCGTTTTATTCCTGATCATTTGCCTGGGGCCAGCGCTGGTACCATTCAGAAAACAGATCGGTGCCTGGGCACCTTCGAGAAAGATTTTTGTCAAAATAAAGACGTATTTAAATGTAATAGGCCGTTACACACCTGCCGAACTGGCAACCGGTACCGGCTATGGCCTGCTGCGTTACCTAGTGTTCCTCACCCAGTTCGTACTTGCATTGTCGCTGTTTCATTTTCAAGTAAGTGCCGGACAGCTGGCAGCGTGCGTTACGTTGATTTTTTTAGCTAAAACACTGATCCCGGCAATTAATGTGCTGGGCGACCTGGGCTTACGCGAATTTACAGCCCTGGTAGTGTTCGCACCATTCAAGCTGCCTGCCGAGCAGGTCGTCGCCGCCACGTTCCTGATCTGGATATTGAACGTCCTCGGCCCGATACTCGTAGGCATATTCCTGATCTGGAAATACAAATGGAAGAAATCCCGATGAACAGCATCGCATTCATTTCCTGGACAGCAACGGCCATCTGGATATTACTGGGCAGCTATGCGGTCTTCACTCTGGCATTAACTTTTCTATGGTCCGGGATCCCCAAGCCTGCGGCGCCCGCCAGCATTCCCGCTGACCTTTTTATTACGGTCATCATACCGGTACGGAATGAGGCCGGCAACATTCTCTTCCTGCTCGAAGACCTGGAACGACAAACCCTGTCGGTTAATCATTTCGAGGTCTTAATCATGGACGACAGCTCCACGGACAACACAGCTGCAATAGTCCATGCATTCGCCCAAAATTCAAAGGCACAGATAAAACTGATCCCCCTACCCGATGTGCGCACTTCGGCACCTAAAAAACGGGCAATTGAAACGGCAATCGGGCACGCGCGAGGCAAACTGGTCGTAACCACCGACGGTGACTGCCGCGCTCAGGCGGGCTGGTTGCACGCGATCGCATCGTGCTACCTGCGCACTGGCGCGAAGCTGATTAGCTCGCCCGTCACTTTTACGGACGAAACCAGCCTCACCGACCATTTGCAGACCGTTGAATTTGCCAGCCTGATCGGCAGTGGTGCGGCTTCGATGGCGGCCGGCTATCCGTCGATGTGTAATGGGGCAAACCTTTCCTATGAGAAAGCCACTTTCCTGGAAGTAAGCGGTTATGACGGCGTCCGGCACATTGCCTCGGGCGACGACGAATTCCTGATGCACAAAATCGCCGCACGGTTCCCCGGTTCGGTACATTTCCTCCGCCACCGCGACGCCATCATCCGCACCGCACCGCACCGCAACTGGGCCAGCTTTTACAGGCAGCGAAAACGCTGGGCCAGCAAATGGAAGCATTACCAAAGCAAAACCCCACTGGTGCTTGCCGTTTACATCTTCGCGAGTAATTTTTCGATCCTGCTCGCAGGAGGACTTGCGTGCCTCGGAGGCATTACCACGGCTACCTTTGGGGGAATGCTCGCGTTAAAATGCATTCCCGAATGGTTCTTCCTGGGCTCCGTACTCAGTTTTCTACAAAAAAGAAGGTCTCTTGCATTCATCCCTGTAACTCAACTCTTCTATCCTCTATACGTTTGCTTTTTCGGATTGGCCGCTCAGAAAGGCGAGTACGAGTGGAAAGGAAGGAAACTTTCTTAGATCAGACAGGCGCGGCCGGTCAGGCATATAAAAAAGCTGCCAGCAAAATGCCGGCAGCTTTAAGTTTCACATAACGCTATATAAGATCAATTCATTCTACTTTTTGAGCACTTTCGAGGAATACTTCCCTTCCGCATTTACAACGTCCACAATATACATTCCCTGTGCAAAAGCCTGAACATTAACTTTGATTTCTGTTTGACCGGTCACCGGCATTGCCTGATAAACCTGTTTTCCTGCTAGTGTGTAGATTTCGATTTTTTTCACCGGTGAGAAACTTCTGACATTCATTTCGTCCTGGGTAGGGTTCGGGAAGAAATCCACCGCCAACCGGGCGTCGCAGGTTCCGGCTTGTACGCTGCGAACTGCGCTGTATTCGAATGTCTCGTCGTTATCTACCTGCTTCAGACGATAATAGTAGCTCTTTACAGGTACAGACTCTGATGAAAATGGTGTGTCGTTGAAACTATATGTGGCCTTGGTGGCGTCGTAACCGATCCGCGCAACAGCACTGTAAGTCTTTGCATCTGACGAGCGCTCGACTTCAAAATGTGAGAAATTTTTGGCCTCGGTTACCTTCCATTTCAGTTCCGCATTGCAATTTACATTTTGTACATTAAAAAATGCTAATGTTACCGGTAAAGCTGTTGAAGGCGGCGGTGAAGTATAACATGCTGTGGTCGACCTCGGGAAGGTAATGTTCAGCACTGTCGATGGATCGACGGTCACACGGATGCTCGCTCCATCCGTACGCAACGAGCCGTAGCGGTCTTCCGGGGCCTCCACCCACTTGCTGTTTTCCTGCTTGTATCCTGGCCATGCAATGCCATTTCCATTGATATCCACAGCAGCACCCGGAAACAGAAGACTACCTGTCAGGGGCAAATCATTATCTTCCTGAATCACTTTTCCGTCAGAATTGATCCACTCAATTTTCGCTGTCTTTCCGGTCGCGTCGTAATTCGGTGTTACGCTATAATCCAGCCAGGGAGCATTTTTTATGCATTTCGAAGAAGCCGTAACGTCGATTTTCTTTTCAACCGGCTCGGGGATCGTGGGCAGGAATGGCCAGAAATGCACTTCGTCGCTCTTGTGTACAAAACTTTTGGCGATGATCTGTCCGTTGATATTTCCATTGTTCTCTTTCACCAAATCAGCCTGCGGGGCGAAAATGGTGCCGCTGATCTGTGCATTACCGCCCAGCGTAATGCCTTTGGTCGCATCCGGGAAATTGTAGATCACATAGCCGCCTTGTGAGTCGGACATACCACCGAAGCTGGGAAAATTAATGCGGTTGCTACCGGTCACCCCGCAGAATGTAGGGAAATCTACGATGTTGATGATCAGCCCAAAGTTATTGCTGGGAGATGTTTGTCCCAGCTGAGGGCCTTGCGGGATACCTTCGATGTTTGAATTTCCAATCTTGTTCCAAACAGCCGCAGAGACTGTCAATACGTTAATTTTGTTCGGATCAACGACAATTTTAGGGTTGTCGCCAATCGCGTTGGGATCAAGGTATGGCCCGATGGGGGCCGATGCCATGATGTCACCGTTCTGATCGCGGATAGGCAGGTTGTCCGCCATATCTCTCAGTTGGTTTGACCGCTTAATAAATGTGATGAATGCGCCATCGATATCGATCTGATTCGCGCCGGTTCCGAAGACATTTTCGCAAACCGGGTTCACCGATTCGCTCACACTTGGCGACCAGGTATTAATATTCGCATTGATCGTGATATTCGGTGTATCCCAGTATTGTTTGTTGTTTTCGGTGATGCGGATCGCGGACGCTGCATTGTTGTTGTCTTTGTACCAGACTTTCAGATTGGTACCCGAAGCATCGGAAGGAGTACAGTTCCCTATTTTTACGTAGTTGTCGCCGTTGACGATGAGCGAGCCGTTATTCAATTTCACCGCCCCCCGTACCGCCAGGCCGACCGATGCATTATTAACAAAAAGTACACCGTGCTGCTTGTTGAAACTGATCTGATATTGATCGGTGGTCACGTTTCCACCTACGGCGATAGGGCCTTCCGTTTCGCTGGATTGCAAAGTAGCGTTGCCCTTAATGAATATATTAAACCGCTGCGCGGCAGATGTAGGGCTTTGAGCTAAGGCTTGGTTTACATCTAACGAGAAGAGCGCTAATAGACTTATGAGGAGAGGTTTGGCAGACATTCAGTTGAGTCGTTTTATTTTCTTGCTCAACGAAAGTAGACCGCCCGTTTCGAACCATTATTCTTTTTGTGACCAGTCAGGAGTAGCTTGGGGTGACACCAACTTTTTAAGGGGTGACAAGTTTTCAAAAAATTGCACTAATCGAATATAATATACATCATTATATCAAAAAACATTAGCTTAACACAGACGTTCTAATACTTAGAGAATGATATTTATTCTACACAAACACTTAAAAATCACGCAATATTTCTAGAATTTCGTATTTTATTAAATATAAAACGTTCGATCCACACATTCTAACTCCATTTCTTACATTATAACATTTCCAATACGCTTTAACATACAAAAACAATAAAAGCCGGGTATTACCCCGGCTTGTCTAATTATTTGTAAAGTATTCGACTTACTTATTTAAAACTCGACCGCTTCTTCAATTCCCGCAGTTCATTTTGCATTTCCTGTAACATCCGCATGAGCTGTTGCATGTCGGTTTGCGGCTCAGGCAATGCCTTGCTATGGAAACTATAATATTCCCAAAGCTCAATCACTTCGCCAATCGGCACCGTATAAGCAAAATACTGTTTGTTGAACGATTGCAGCAGCATGGTACCAGCCTCCTGGTTAATCGTCACTTGCTTGAAGACAAAGTCCTGGTCACCCTTCAAAATAACAATACAAGGAGTTTCGGGTTTCACGGTCGTCCAGTCCTGAACATACCTCGTGATAATATCCGCCCCTTCGGGCACCGGCAACATGGAGTCTCCGACGGTCGGGAACATCCTGAACGTCCCGTTTTTGGGCACCGTAGGCAAGTTAAAACGAGGTAATGAAGCCAGGAACTCCGGATCGGCGTAACCGGAACGGTAACCCGCCCGCGCCTGTACCGGCACATATTCGATATTCTCCTTGTCTTCTTTATCAACCGTAATAGCCAACACGCGGATCTGGCTACCTTTCATAAACAGCTCGCTCCCCTCTTCCAGGTCTTTCAGTTTCTGATCGGAAAGCTTACCCAGGTCCATTTTCAGGAGGCTATCAATGCTCATCCGGAAATACTCAGAGAAATTGATCAGGTCATCGACAGTCGGATTGGCCGTCCTGCCACTTTCGATTGCATTGAGCTTCACCCTGCTGATCCCGAGCTTTTCCGCCAGCGCTTCCTGGCTCAATTTCTGACGCAAACGTAGGAATTTGATATTGACCGACCAGAATGTATCCTGCGCACCCATGAGTTGATATTTTTAAAATCAGACATAAGATATTATCAATATCAAAAGTAGCAGCAATTTTTATTTTTCCTACAAAAAAGTAAACAATTTATTTTGTTTAACTATTTTTGAAAAACATTAAACAATATATGTCTACCTATTCGATACGGGATCTCGAACGCATTACCAGCACCAGGGCACACACAATCCGCATCTGGGAGCAGCGCTACGGCCTGCTCGAACCGGAACGAACAGACACCAACATCCGATTCTACAACGATGAACACGTGAAGAAACTACTCAATGTCTGCACGTTGTTGAACCGGGGCATGAAAATTTCTCGCATCAGCCAGCTGAGTAATGCCGAAATATGCGAGGAGATCGACCGCATTATCGCGGAGTCGTTGCAAACGGATCAGCAAATCGAGGCGTGGATCAACCAGGCAGTGATCGCTATTGCGGCCTATGATGCGCCCTCATTCCATCGATTGTTCACCGACGCCTTGCAACGGCTTGGGATGGTCGCTACCTATGAAAAGGTCCTCTATCCGCTGCTTGTACGAACCGGGCTGATGTGGACCAAAGATGCGTTACTACCGGCCCAGGAGCATTTTTTATCAAACCTGATCCGGCAAAAACTATTTGCCGCCATCGACGCGCTGCCGGAGCCCGAATCGGGCCACCAGAAATGGCTGCTTTTCCTGCACGAGGGAGAAGAGCATGAAATCGGGTTGCTTTTTGCCTACTACCTGCTCTTGCGTGCGGGCCAGCACGCGGTGTACCTGGGCGCACGCGTGCCGTATCCCGACCTTCAAGCCGTAGCGAACGACATTGCTCCTACTCATATCTATACTTTTTTCGTAGGCAACCAGACCGAAAATCTGACGCCGCAGCTACTCGGCCAACTTGTTCACGACTTTCCGGATTGCCGGATCTGCTTTTCAGGCGACGTCGAAGGCCTTCAAAACGAACCAGCCGTGCGTCATATCAAATCCATTGAAGAACTACATGAAACAATCGGAAAGGATGCAAAACCTGCCAAGCCATAATGGAGCCCGCAAAAGCATCGGCGTGATCGGCGCCGGGTTTGCCGGGATGGCCGCCAGTGCCATTCTCGCAAACGCCGGCCATGAAGTGACGGTTTTTGAGAAAAACGATGCCATCGGCGGCCGGGCTCGGACGTTCTCCGAAATGGGTTTCACCTTCGATATGGGGCCAAGCTGGTACTGGATGCCGGACGTGTACGAACGCTTTTTCGGGCGATTCGACCGGAACGTCGCCGATTTATACCAACTCCGACAGCTCGACCCGGGCTTTGCAGTTGCCTTTCCCGACAATACCATAATTGACATTCCGGCCGATTTCGACGAGCTGTGCCGGTTATTCGAGCAAATAGAAACTGGCGCAGGCGACAAACTGCGTCGTTTCATCGCCGATGGGGAGTATAAATACCGCGTAGGAATGGATGAGATGGTATACAAGCCGAGCCATTCCATTACCGAATTCATCAGCTTACGCCTTTTCGGCCAGACGGTGCGTTTGCAGCTTTTCAGCTCATTCAGCAAACATGCGCGCCGGTTTTTCAAAGATCCGAGACTGCTCGCACTGATCGAGTTCCCGGTACTCTTCCTGGGCGCGATGCCCAAAGACACGCCCGCCTTGTACAGCCTGATGAACTACTCCGGCCTCAAACAGGGCACCTTTTACCCGATGGGCGGATTTGGAAAGGTGGCCGACGTGTTTCACGACATTGCCCGGCAAGCTGGCGTGCAGTTCCGCACCTCCGAGGCCGTTGAAAAACTGGAAACCTCCAATGGGTGCGTCCGGCATATTCATACCATCAGCCGGTCGATAGCAGCAGACGCGGTGATTGGCAGCGCCGATTACCGGCATATCGAGCACGCTTTACTATCCGCACCGGACCGACATTACAAGGAAAGGTATTGGGCTGATCGCACCTTTGCGCCTTCCTGCCTGCTGTTTTACCTCGGTGTCAGCAAGCGCATTACCCGGCTGCGACACCATAATCTGTTCTTCGACCAGGATTTCGGGCTGCATGCCGAGGAAATTTACCAACGCAAAATGTGGCCTACCGCACCGCTATTCTATGTGTGCTGCCCGTCGGTCACTGATCCGTCGGTAGCGCCCGAAGGCCATGAAAACCTGTTCATACTCATGCCTATTGCCAACGGTCTGCCTGACCCCGAACCGATCCGCGAGCATTATTACCAGTTGTTAATGGACCGGCTCGAAAAGTTCGCCGGCGAGACGATCCGCGACCACGTGGTATTAAAGAAAAGCTATTGCGTTTCCGATTTCAAAAACGATTACAACGCATATCAGGGCAATGCGTACGGACTCGCCAATACGCTACGGCAGACTGCGGTTTTCAAACCCAAACTGAAAAGCCCGAAAGTGCAAAATCTGTTTTTCGCCGGCCAGCTTACCGTCCCGGGGCCCGGCGTACCTCCCGCGATCATTTCCGGCACCATTGCCGCTCACGAAGTTCTCAAATACCTAAACAGCTAGCTTATGAAAAGCATTTTTGACGAATTGTCGGCGTCGTGCAGCAAGAAAACCACACAGCTCTACAGCACCTCGTTTTCACTGGGCATTTATTTCCTGAAACCTGCATTGCACAGGGCCATTTACGGGATTTACGGATTTGTGCGGCTCGCCGACGAGATCGTGGACAGCTTTCTGGGCTACGACCAGACCGTGATGATGGCGCGAATCCGCAAGGAGACCCAGGAGGCTATCCGCGAACGGATCAGCATTAACCCGATATTGAACAGTTTCCAGCACGTAGTGCACAGCTACCAGATCGAATGGGAACTTATCGACACGTTTTTGAAAAGCATGGAAACGGATTTGCTTCAAAAGGAACATACGCAGGACACCTACCAGGAATATGTACTGGGCTCTGCGGAGGTGGTGGGGCTGATGTGCCTGCGTGTTTTTTCAGAAAATGATACCACATTGTATGATGCTTTGAAGCCGTATGCGATGAAACTCGGCGCAGCCTTTCAGAAAGTCAACTTTCTGCGCGACCTGAAAGCCGATTACCAGACGTTAGGCCGCACCTATTTTCCCGGCGTAAATTTCAACCTGTTCTCCGATGCCGACAAGGCACGAATCCAGCAGGAGATCGAGGCAGATTTCGAAGAGGCCCTCACGGGTATTCGTCGCCTGCCAGCCAGTTCGCGCAGAGGGGTTTACCTGGCCTATTATTATTACAAAAAACTGTTTCTTAGGATCAAGGAAACGCCGCCGGAAAAAGTAATGAATGCGCGGATCCGGATTCCCGATATTGATAAGTTCGGATTGATGTTTCGGTCACTACTGAGGCACCAGTTTGATCTTTTATGACGTTTTTGTGTTGTACAGGGAGAATATGCCCACGACACAAAACCTGAAACCCACCATCCTATGAACGACCAAGTTGTGCTTGTAACGGAAGACGATGAAGCCATTGGCCTGATGCCCAAGCTGGAAGCGCACGAAAAAGGCGTACTGCACCGCGCATTTTCGGTGTTTATTTTTAATACAAAAAATGAAATGCTGCTGCAACGACGGGCATTCGGGAAGTACCATTCCGAGGGTCTGTGGTCCAATACCTGTTGCAGCCACCCGCTCCCGGGCGAGGCTGTGCACGATGGGGCCATGCGGCGCCTGCGCGAGGAAATGGGTATCGAAGCGGATCTGGAATTCCTTTACACTTTTCAATACCGGGCCGATCTGGAAAACGGCCTTACCGAGAATGAACTGGACCACGTATTTTATGGAGTAACCGATGCCATTCCGGCTATCGACCCAGCGGAAGCCAGCGATTATAAGTACCTGACCGTACCTGAAATACAAGCCGATATTGCACAAAACCCGCATGCTTACACCGAATGGTTCAAAATATGCATGCCGGTAATAGCGCGCAGGATCGGCCATTGATCCACCCAAGAATCCCGAAACCAGCCTGATGCCACACTGGATACTAAACGCGTTGATTACCCTGGCCGCATTCGTGGCGATGGAATGTGTGGCCTGGCTGGCTCATAAATATCTAATGCACGGACTATTGTGGTCATTGCATCACGATCACCACCAGCGCGATGACGGCGATTTTTTCGAAAAGAATGATTACTTCTTCGTCATTTTCGCGACGCCCGGCATTGTCTGCCTCTGGCTGGGGCTCGATGCAGGTTTCAACTCTTTCTTCTGGATCGGACTAGGCATCACCATTTACGGGTTCACCTATTTCCTGGTGCACGACGTATTTATCCATCAGCGGTTCCGGGCTTTCAGGAGCACCGATTCCGTTTACCTGAAAGCCATCCGGCGCGCCCATAAAATGCACCATAAACACCTTGGCAAGCATGGCGGCGAATGCTTCGGAATGCTGTGGGTACCGCTGAAATATTTCCGTGAGGCCCAAAAAGCTGCCGCGAAATGAAACTGCTTTATCTGCTGGTCGACCTGGGTGCGATCTCCGTGCCGCTGCTAGCCTCGTTTCACCCGAAAATACGGCTCCACAAGCATTGGAAGGCTTTGTGGCCGGCGATATTGATTGCCGCGGTGCCGTTTATTATCTGGGACAGCTACTTTACCAAAATCGGCGTTTGGGGTTTTACGCCGGAATATCTCACTGGTTTCGGGCTATTCGGCTTGCCTATCGAGGAGATTCTGTTTTTTCTCTGCATCCCGTATGCCTGCATGTTTACCTATTTCTGTTTTCGGCAATGGAAAGGACAGCTGAGTTTAAAGTCGGAGCAAAGGGTTACCTGGGTATGTATCGGCCTTTGTCTGGTACTCGGGCTGACAGGCGCGGGTCGGTATTACACTTCCTCTGCGATGAGCTCGCTGGCTATTTTTCTTATCTATCTAAAATGGCAGGCGAAACCGCAATGGCTCGGCTTGTTCTATTACTCACACCAGTTCCTGCTTATTCCTTTCTTCATTGTCAACGGCATTCTCACGGGCTCCGGCCTGAAAAAACCGGTTGTATGGTATAACAATGCTGAAAACCTGGGCGTACGCATTTTCACAATCCCGATCGAGGATATTTTTTACGGGATGTTACTGCTGTCGCTCAACGCGTTTTTGTTTGAATATTTTCTTCAAAAAGCCGAAAAAAGAGCCACCTCTAAAACACGTCCCCATGCGTAAGGGCCACCAGCTTTGAAGTAAGCCAAGGAAATTTGTCCAGCGTTCTCAATGCAAAATCAGTCGTGCGGCTTTTCCCGAAAAGCTTTTGCAAATGATACCCCGCCCTGATTCGCGTCCCGAATGCGGCATCCCATTCCCGACGGTAATTCTGCGACGCCTGGCCATACGTTTGTTTTCCGCTAAAAAGAAACAGTAGTTGTTCCGCGAGCAGCTTGGAAGCCCTGATCCCCATGCTCATGCCATTGCCGCAAAGCGGTGTAATGGAACCGGCCGCGTCGCCGAGCAGAAAGATACCATTCGAATCAGTTTGTTTCTTATTGAACTGAACGTTGCTGATGATCAACGGCTGGGGATTTATAAACTTTGAATTTTGAAAATAGTTTTTCAAGAAAGGATTTTGAAACAGAACTGCTTCTTCCATCTGCTTTACATCCTTTCCATTTTCGATGAGATTCCGCGCGGTAGTGAGGTAGCAGAGGCAATACCAGTCGCGGTCCACTTTGGAAACACCGCAATAGCCGTCGCTGAAATTGTGTAGTTCAATTCGGTTAGCCGGAAAATCAGTTTGAATATGGTACTTGATGCCGATATAATTCTGGTTATCGGTATTTGAGATATTGTTTTCGTGCAGGTGAACAAATTGCGGCGTGTATTTGCCATAGCTTCCGCAAACCACTTTGGAAGTGAAATCCCCGGCAGAAGTACGAACTTGAAAACCATCCGCAGGGTTCCCCTGCACATCCATAACGCGGCACTCCTGTATCACGTGGGCGCCCTTGCGCGAGGCGATTTCGAAAAGGTAATGATCCAGGCTGTACCGGCTGATACCGAAGCCGCCCATTCCAAGGCTGTGGTTTAATATAAATCCGCGATCAGAACTAATGCCCAGTCTATCGATTTTAGGCAACGAGAGTTCAGCAAGTGGTAATCCCAGGCTTTCCAGAAATGGCCAGCTTTCCATAGAAATGTATTCCCCGCAAACCTTATGAAAAGGATAGTTACCCCTCTCGAACACGACCACCGAAACGTCCCGATCAGCCAGCTGAATGGCCAGACAAAGTCCGGCCAGACCGCCGCCAACGATCGCGCATTCGAAATGTTCAATCCGCGTTCCCATAGACAATCACTTCATGCCGGAACGCCCATTTGTTGTGCACAGAAAAACGGGTGGCGCCGGACTGTTTCAATATTTCCAGCCATTCTTTCCTTTTGAAACCCCTTAAAACCGACAATGGCGCATCATTCTTTACAAGATATGATTTCGAAAAAAGACGCGTCAGAAGCTTAATCGAATAATGGGCCACGGGGTTTCGTTCGAGGTCATTGATAACGAGTATGGCCCCGTTGCTCAATGCAAACTGCACGAGTTCGATAAGGTCAATTTCCGTCAGATGGTGACAGAACAGGCACGCGTGGATAATATCGACCTTTTGCAAATGCCGGTAAGTGTTCCTATAATCATCGCAAATAAGCCTTACACCACTGCCTTGAAGGTTTTCTTCGGCATAGGCAATGCAATCGGGTTTGAGATCAATGCCGTAGAGGTCGAGCGCGAAACCTGCTCTCTGGTTCCAATGGGCAATGCGTTTGAGCGTATCACCGCCCCCGCAGCCTATATCCACGAGCGTGTAGTGCCTGCCTTTTTGCAAAACACGTTTCAATGCAGCAAATGAGATGTCATAGCCACCAAGCCAGTGGTTAATAAAATCCAGCTCACGGAGGTTCTGAAAAAGATCGGCCGGGGGAATATCGTCCCCATCGAGCAGCTCTTTCTGCGAACTCCTATGCCTGAACATAGCGCAATTGCATGGTTTCAATGCTCAGCCCCGGGCCGAATGCAGCGGCGAAAATGCGGTTACCCAAATCTTCGGGCCTGGCTTTTTCGAGCACCTCTTTCAGGACAAAAAGCACCGTCGGCGACGACATATTTCCATATTTCCTAAGCACATCGTAGGTAGGTTCGAGCAGGCATTTATCCAGATCCAATGCCGTCGCGAAATCATCCACAATGCGTTTTCCACCTGGATGCACCGCCCAATGCCGGTAATCTTCCGGTTTGAGCTGCACAGATTTGAGCATAGGGCCGATATTTTCGCGGATCAGATCGGGGACGTACGATGAAAGGTTCATGATAAAACCGGTTTCCGAAAGTTGCCAGGCCATATCCGAATAACCATTGTGCAATACCATCGAATTGAAAGCGTCGATTTTCACCGGATGCATATAACGATCGTCCGGTTGCGATGATACCAGCAATGCGGCAGCACCGTCACCGAAAATCATATTCGAAAGCAGGTAATCGTCATTATACCGCTTCTGAAAATGGATCGTGCAAAGTTCTGTGCATACCACCAGCACCTTTGCATTTGCATTGCTTTTGCAAATGGCATCCGCACTCTTCAATGCCAGAATGGCCGCATTGCAACCCATAAAATTGATACTGCTGCGTTCAATAGATGGATTTAACTTCAATTCACGCATCAACTCCACATCCAGCCCGGGCGCAAACAGCCCCGTGCAGGTAACGGTAATCAAATGGGTAATGCCCTTTTTAATATTTTGAAAATCCGGAATCTGTTCGATCGCCCTTTTGGATAGCGTCGTCGCATGTCGCTGGTAAAGCTGCATACGCTCGGAAAGCGTCGGCTCGGGCATTAATGCGGTATTGCGGTTGAAAAACGTGAATTCCTCAGGCGTTTTGTCGAAATCGGGGATTACTGAATACCGCTTTTCAATGCCGGTTTTGCTTGCCACGATCTTGATTTTCCGGCGCGTATTCAAGTCGTCGGTCGACCGCAGGTAGAAATCGGTGAGCGTTTCCTGTGCATAACCATAATCGGGAACGGCTGTTTCAATAGAGGATAGATAACTCAATGGAATTCTGTTGATAATAATTAAAACGATGAAACAACTATTCATACAAATGGCCGCCACCCAGTTCATCCGCATCGTATTCCGGAAATTGGCCTGCCTGCGGTCTCTCCAAACCAGCGAGAACCAGATCCCGAACCAGATTACAATAGGGATGAAAAACACCTGGACAATGTAAAAAATCATTCCAAGTTCCCTGGTCGTAAAGTACAAATAATAAAACACATTGCAGAGCACAAACATAGCTGCTGTGAAGGCAAAAGTGCCGATATAGCCCAGTTTGTAGCTCAATGTTACCACGCCGTCGCGCAGGTCCTGCTCGTGCTGGTACACCTGCGTGAGCGGATACGCGCCCGCGATCTGGAAAGAGCAGCCCAGCAATACAAAGATATTCGCCGTATCCAGCCGCAGTGCACCGCCCGAAATGCCGGCCATCGACATATAATAGGTAAATGCCCCCTGAAAAATCACAACGGTCAGAAAACCGGCGAACGGGTACCTTTTCAGCCTGACCTGCCGGGAACTATACGCCCGCGACGCTCCGATGTAAAGCACCAGACAAAACGCGAACAACGTATTTACGAAAGCAAGCGCCAGTACGGTTGCGGCGACATCCAAAAAAATAGTGAGGTAGAAGAGGTCTCTGGTAGGAGGCGGCGGCTTTTCGAGCCCGCCAATGCTGCCCTCGTCGCGGTCAACGTAGCTGTTATACCCATTACTGGCCGGGTAAACGAGGAAATGAATAATCAAAAAGCTCCACAACGCCTGCCTGTGCACCACCTGTTCCGCCTGGCTGTATGCAAACAGGAACAGCGGTGCGAGGAAAAAGGAGAACGGTATCCTCAGGAGTTTAATAGTGTTGCGGGTGATCGGCATGAGGCCAATTTATGCAAAAAAGCGATATCTCGACGTAAGGCGGCCGTTTGCGGTCCGGTATAGTCAGGTGTTGTCATTTATAGTCAGAAATGGTCAAGTATTGTTAGGGTGGTCAGGAACAGGCAACAATCCTAAAACAACAACACTTGACTACGCCTGCATACAGATGACTACACATGACAACTCCTGACTACAGATGACCACACTTGACTACTCTTGATGATATGCGATATTGGAAAATCTATGCTCTGCGCCCTCTGCCGCTTGCTGCGAGCCGGTGCAGTGTTGCCACGAGCACGTCTATCTCCTCACAGGTATTATAAAATGCCAAAGAAGGGCGCACGGTGGTTTCGAGACCGAATCTTCTCAGAATGGGTTGCGCGCAGTGGTGGCCCGAGCGCACGGCAATGCCTTCTTTATTGAGCGCCGCGCCTACTTCCTCGGTTTTATAACCGTCCAGAACAAACGATAGCACCGATGCTTTTTCTTTCGCCGTTCCGATCAGGCGCAGACCCGGCACATTTTTCATAAAACCTATCGCATATTCGAGCAGAAAATGTTCGTATTGATGAATATTTTCGATGCCGAGCTGATTCACATAATCCAATGCCGCACCGAGGCCCACCGCATCGGCGATGTTACCGGTGCCCGCTTCGAAACGCGAGGGCGCACTATGGTATCGAATATGCTCGAATGTCACGTCCACAATCATATTGCCTCCACCCTGCCAGGGCTGCGTCGCATTCAGGATTTCCTCTTTTCCGTACAGAGCACCAATGCCTGTCGGACCGAAAACCTTGTGCCCGGAGAATACAAACCAGTCGCAGTTGAGCGCGGTGACATCCGTACGCAGGTGCGAAACGGATTGTGCGCCGTCGAGCAGCACTTTTGCTCCGACCGAATGCGCCATCTCGATAATCTGTTTGGCGGGTGTTACAGTCCCCAACGCATTTGAAACCTGAGTAAAGGACACGAGTTTCGTTTTCGGATTCAATAGTCCGGCATAGGCATCCAATAAAATCTGTCCGTCGTCGTCGACCGGGATTACGCGCAGTACCAATCCCTTCTTATCAGCCAACTGCTTCCAGGGAACAATGTTCGCATGGTGTTCGAGATGGCTTACGATGATTTCGTCGCCTGCATTCAGGTTCTGATCGCCCCAGGTTTTGGCTACGAGGTTAATCGCCTCCGTGGTACCACGCACAAACACGATCTCATTCACCGACCTCGCATTCACAAACGCCCTTACCTTCTCGCGCGCGGATTCGTAAGCGTCCGTCGCACGGGCGGCGAGCTCGTGCGCAGCGCGGTGAATATTGGAATTTTCATGTTCATAAAAATAACTGATCCGGTCGATCACCTGTTTCGGCTTCTGGGTAGTTGCCGCATTGTCGAACCAAATGAGCGGCTTGCCATTTACGCGCTCCTTAAAAACCGGGAAATCATTACGAATGCGGTTTACATCGAAAGGGATCTTGCCAATCGGACTCTGCACGGCACGCCCCAGTTGATCGCGGTCATTACCTACATGGATATTGCCGAACGAAAAAGGCGAAAAACTATGCGGTAAAAAGTTGGCGGCGCCCGGGATATGCGCCTTTTCGGTAAAATTCTCGTTCAAAAAATAATAGGACGGCAGCGACGGCGATGTACCGGAATAGGGCAAATGAGCCGAACTGCCGAAATTCGGAATGCGGCTAAAAACGTCCGTCAGGTCATGTTGCGTATCGAACTGATGCGGTAATGCAGGATTCGTCTTGCCGACAGGCGTCTGGCCGACGGGCGTCTGGCCGGCCGGTGAAATGCCTACTCCGGCGGCCGACGGCGGAACATGGCCGTCGGTAAAATGGGGATCGGGCAGGCTCGTTTGCGGCTCGCTCAGATCAAAATCCTGATGCGATTGCGAATATGAGTTCGAGGGCGATTGTGCTCCTCCAAATTCCTGCTGAATGATCCCCAGCATCTTTTGCGCTTTGGGATGGTCTTCGAGATGCGGCGAGAATACAGGGGACGGCATTTCGCCCGGCAATGCCTTGAAAAGCTCATTAGCGAGCCGTTCCAGTACTCCGGCGTCGGGCAAGTTGCCCGAAGAACCGCCCGGAAACCCCGTTGGAATGCCATCAGGCAGGCCGTCAATATTTGTATTCATGGTAGTTTCCGATTTCTACATCCTCCAAAACCGCAATCGCGTCGTCGACCAGCACGGCCAGCGAGCAGTAAAGCGACACCAGGTACGAGGCAATGGCCTTATCATTGATGCCCATAAAGCGGACAGAAAGCCCCGGCGACTGCTCACCCGGCAACCCCGGTTGATACAGCCCTACTACTCCCTGGCGGCTTTCTCCGGTGCGGAGCAAAAGGATCTTAGTTTTGCCGTTTTCGATGGGCACTTTATCGGACGGAATCAGTGGAATACCCCGCCAGGTAATGAATTGGGAGCCAAAAAGCGAGATCGTCGGAGGCGGAACGCCCTTACGTGTACACTCGCGCCCAAATGCAGCGATGGCTTTAGGGTGCAGTAGGAAAAAGCCGGGCTCTTTCCATACTTTGGTCAGCAACTCGTCCAGATCATCCGGCGTTGGCGGGCCGAGGCGCGTAGAAATCTTCTGTTTATCGGCAATGCTCGAAAGCAGCCCGTACTCGCCATTATTGATCAGCTCGCTTTCCTGGCGTTCCTTAATGCTCTCGATGGTCAGGCGCAGCTGCTCGCTGATCTGATTGTAAGGTTTGCTGTACAAATCCGACACGCGGGTATGCACGTCGAGCACCGTGTTCACGGCTGTGAGGTTATACTCGCGCGGATTCTCAACGTAATCGATAAAAGTATGCGGCAACTCGCGCTCGTCGCGGCGGGAACAATCCACTTCCGCGGTGCTGCCTTCTTTTACCTTGTTCAGGCGGTATACGCCGGACTCTACGGGGATCCAGTTTAGCAAATGCGTCAGCCAACGCGGCGTGATCGCCTCGAATTGAGGCACCGTACGGGTTGCGATCGCCAACTGCCGTGCTGCCACGTCACCTAGCGCGGTTTGATTTGGGTTTAACTTGGCCATTCTGTATTTGATTATTAATGAGAAACGAACTGCATTGCGCCACCAGATATCGCCAGAGCGCGGCCGGATTAACGATCACAAACATACGTGAACTATAAATCAGGCTTTTAATGAACCCCATAACCTGCCACCAGCCGTTTGCCACCTCATTTCTCAAATCGGCCAGCTTCCATAGATTATACCAAGATACTGTTTTCATTGATCAAACACTAGAAATAATATGCTCAAAAACCAGCTGACTACCGACTAAAATTTGGCTCATCCTCCTATCGTTTTTATAGAATTCATGGATTGATCGATTCGAAAGCTTACCACTAAAAATATTCTATATTAATTCCATAGACTATATATTATATTTACTTTTTTGTAGCTTTGGACTTCTCATTCTATCATTTTATTATGCAAGCGGGTAATCTGATCGATATTTATAAGAACGAAACCGTCGCGACCGAGGCATTTAAGGATTTCAGGTTGCGGCGTGGCATCGTGTGCAAGAAATGTGGCGGCACCCATCATTACTGGCTCGCGCCGAAGCAGCAGTTTCAATGCAAGCAATGCCGGTTCCGTACGACGTTACAGAGCGGCACCGTGCTCGAAGGCAGCAAGCTGCCGATCTCCTACTTTTTTATTGCAGTGTATATGATCCTGAAAAAAGGCAACACCTTTACGATCCAGGATTTCCAGGAAGAAACCGGTCATAAATACTACGAACCACTTTACGACTTCGTCCGGAAAGTGCGGACGTATCTAAACGCCAACGATCCAAACACCGTGCTGATCGATTTGGTGGAGCTGTTCAATTACCATTTGGTCAACCGGAAATTTCAGGAGCGGGCGATGCATGATTAGTAGGTTTTAGTAAAGTCATTGTCGGCATACCGTACTTCGCCGCCTTTCACTTTTACATAGGCGCGATACGACAACGCATGCATATTGGTAGGGAAACCGATTTTAAAAGTCTCCGTATTGAGTCCTAATTTCGCTGTTCCTTTGAACTTTGCAACGGGATACGGACCATCCACTACGAGCTCTACCGACGTTATTTCGGGCAAAAACGCGTACACGACCCCATACTCCTCCACGGGAATATTCCCGAACTTTTCAAAATTCACGGTGAAAGTCTCGATCACGCCGCCCAGCACATGGAAGGTAGCCGGGCCGGTATGTATTTCCGGGTAAGTCTGCTCCTGAGGTTTGGGATCATTTTTATGCGTGTGATTCGTGCACGCGAGCATGACGATCGCAACTAGCATAGCAGTCAGCCATGAAAGTGGTCTTGTAGCACTGATGTGTTTTCGAGTGATAACCATAACTGTGTCTTTTTTCACAATTATAGCGTCCCCGGCCACCGTTTTCCTAGCTCATCCACCAAGCGGCAACCGTTCGATTAGCAAACGGCTTATTGATAAATTCAGTAAGTCGTATTCATCCGATTGGTCGCATAGCGCACTTCGCCGCCGACCACTTTTGCGTAAGCGCGGTAGGATAATGCGTGCATGCCGGAAGGAAGGGCGATGTTGAAAGTTTCTGTATTGGCACCTATTCGCGGGGCGTTTTTGAACTTTGCCGTGGGATAGGCTCCGCCGATGACAAGGTTCACAGCAGTAGTATCGGGCAAAAATGTGTATACAACGCCGTATTCCTCGATCGGTACATTGCCAAGGCTAACAAAATTGAGGTAAAAATTTTCTACCACCCCGCGCGAGGCATTAAAAGTGGCCGTACCAGTCTGTATTTCCGGGAGTAACCTGTCCGGCATGGGAGGAGGGCTGTACTTCGGAGCACAGGCCGCAACGAATATCGTAAGCAAGCCAGTCAGGAAAAAAAGGTTTTTACGGTCGGTAAGTTTGTGAATGAAGGTCATCATCTTTTTTTCAGCAATTTTATACAAATTCTCATTCCTAAGACACTTTTATTTATACACTTCCTTCAAATCCTTTTCAAACAATGTGTAAGGATCATGGTAAAACTTCACAAAATCAGCCTCGCTGACTTGACCGTGAAAGGGTGCGTAAAAATGAGTAGGGCTTTTGGTGTCGTTCCGCCAAACGAGCACGTACGCGAGCTGCAACCGCTCCGCTTTCAAGGTTTTGAGTAGCGTTTCGGTCCACCAGGTCGGGTTTGGAATGCTTTCCAGGCCCGTTTCCGTGAACGCCGCTAGCTTACCGGCTTTCTGTGCGTAGTCGGACACGATTTCAAGCTTCTTTAAACCGGCTTCGAGGTTGTATTTTCCGTCGCGGCCGAAATCGCCGTAGTTGTCCATTCCTACCATATCCACCCATTCGTTACCGGGGTAGCGTTCGAGGAATTCATATTCGGAGCTGAATTTATTGTCCGGGGAGAATGCGTAAAGAAAGTTGTGTACGCCGAGCTGATCGCGCAGATAAGAAACGGTAAACCGCCAGACGGCGATAAAATCTTCCTTCGAGGTATGCCCCTTACCCCACCAGAACCAGTCGCCGTCGAACTCGTGGAATGGCCTGAAAATCATCGGCGCCAGTGTACCGTCTTTACCTTTGACGGAGTGTGCGAAGTCGGCGATTGTTTTGAGGATCAATTTGTATTGCTCATGATGCGAGCCGCCCGGCTTGATGAGCGCCATGGCCGGTTTGGAAACGCCATCTTTCCAGTAAAAACCGCCCTCCGAAGCCGGATTGGAGAAATGCCAGGCCACGGTGGTAATGCCGCCGCGATTATAAGTTGCTACCACATTCTTCCGCAATGCCTCGGCCGTTTTGGCGATCTCCTCAGCAGGCCGACCCGAAAGTCCCATGAAATCCACGCCGATGACCGCCGGGTGCGAGCCCGTCACCGATTTCACGTCTGAGCGCTCCTCGTCACCCGACCACCCGTGGCCATACTCCGTCGCGTGCTGGTGCCCGAAAAGAATGTACTGTTCAGAAAGTTTTTTGAGGTTTCGGTAAAGCGCGGCAGTCTCCGGCGTCGCTTGGGTATCGATTTGTGCATTTGCGGCTGCGGTATAGAGCAATGCACTTAACAGGCTCATTACAAGTCTTTTCATGCGTGTATGGTTCAGGATTTGAGATCGTGTAAAGATGGCGAATAATCGCTTTCCACATGATCGTCATTTATTTTACGATTATTTCGAATAAAATTCGAAAATTCATCAACTCTGACGAACTTTTACAATCCACTCTTTGTAATAGGTGAACTATATTCAAGATACAACGCATTTTTTTGAATATTATTCTATTCGTATTCCACTCGACAGACTCATGAACGGAACTGACATTGTTCTCGATAAAACCGACCTCAGCATTCTGCGTCTTATGCAGGAGAATGCGCGCATGACCAATGCCGACCTGGCGCGCGAGCTGGAAATGGCGCCGTCGGCGGTGCTCGAAAGGGTTAAGAAGCTGGAACAGAAGCAGGTGATCGTCAAATACACGACACGGATCAGTCCGGTGGCGTTGGGGCAGACGCTGCTCGCATTCATCACCATGAAATCGTCGGAAGGTATGGGCAGCAACCATACCGCCAGGGAGCTCGCCAAAATACCGGAAGTACAGGAAGTTCACCACATTGCAGGCGAGGATTGTTACATGGTGAAAGTCCGCACAGCCGATTCGGCATCGCTCATGGACCTGATGCGCAACAAATTCAGCAAAATACAGAGTATCACATCCACACGCACTACGATCGTCCTCGAAACGGTCAAGGAAGAGCAACAATTAGTTATACCAGAAAAATGAAATCGCCATGCAAACATCAACAAAAACTCCGTCAACATTAATGGTGGTACTGGCATTCGCCACCGTTTACATCGTTTGGGGATCTACCTATTTTTTTATCCAGCGGGCGCTGGAAGGTTTTCCACCGTTTTTCCTTGGATCATTTCGTTTCCTTATCGCCGGCTTGCTGATGCTCGGCTGGAGCCTGATGCAAGGAGAAAAGGTTTTTTCCTGGAAAGTAATGAAACCCGCCATTGTGACGGGTTTATTGTTGCTGTTTGTGGGCAATGGGGTAGTGATTTGGGTGGAACAATTCCTGCCCAGCGCAATGGTGGCTATTATGGTATCATCGTCGCCGCTGTGGTTTGTGTTGCTCGATAAACCAAAATGGTCGGAGAATTTGAGCAACAAGTCAACTATTCTGGGCCTCGTGGTAGGTTTCGCTGGTGTGATATTGCTGTTTTATGAAAAAATCATGGCAACTATGTCTTCACTGAACAGCGGCCGTGACCTTTTTGCGATGGTGCTCGTCGTCCTAGGCTCCATGGCCTGGGCGGGTGGTTCTTTATATTCCAAATACAACTCGGTATCGAACTCGGCAACAGTCAATTCCACCTGGCAAATGCTCGCCGCCGGCATCGCATTCATTCCCGGCGCATTCTTTTCCGGTGAATTCGCATCCGTTGGACTGTCAACGATCCCCGTCAATGCCTGGCTTGCTACCGGTTACCTGATCATATTCGGCTCGATTGCGGCTTTCAGTGCTTATGTATGGCTTTTGAAGGTGCAGCCCGCCACCAAGGTAAGTACTTATGCATATGTTAATCCCGTCGTAGCAGTACTGCTAGGTGTTCTCTTCGCCCACGAATCCATCACGCCCTTGCAGATTTCCGGTTTGATCGTGATTTTGGGAAGTGTTCTTTTAATTAATTTGCACAAATACAGAAAACCTAAACAGGTAGTCGCAACTTACTAATATGAAATGGATCACCCGTGAGCGCCCGAAAATTGACCGACTGGCCTGTCCGTGGCTCATACGACGCTTCATCGATCCGCAAGCGGAAATTATATATGTACCCGAAACTGAGGTGTTGGGCCAGGCAAAAGCGCTGGGCGCAACACCTTTCGATATTCCCGGCGTGGAGTTTACGCATTACGATGACCAGTGCACATTCGACTATTTCATCAAAAAATACGAATTGAAAGACCCTGCGCTGAGCGTCATGGCACCCATCGTGCGCGGGGCCGACACCGATGATCATACGCTGGCATTGCAGTCGTCCGGTCTCTGGGCGATTTCGGCCGGATTGGCTTACAATACAAAGGACGACCAGGCGCTGCTCGAAAAAGGCATGGTCATTTACGATGCATTGTACAGTTGGGCCTGTCATTTACAGAACGAAAAACACACACAAAGCCCTACGGAGCATTTGCTTTTGCAGATTTATAAAACCTATCTTGACCGAAAGAGCGAGAAGAAACAAAAGGTGCCCGCCTGGACCAAGGATCTGAAAAATATGATCCAGGACCATATCGATACCAACCTCAACCTGAATCTTAAAATTGCTTCGGAAGAGCTGGACGTCAACCCCGCGTACCTTTCGCGGGAGTTTTCACGGTACTTCGATAACCTTTCCTTCGGCGAGTACATCCGCAAACAGCGGATCGAAAAGGCGATCCAATTGCTTGAAGCTACGGACGACACGCTTGCCGAGATCGCCTACCTCACCGGTTTCTCCGACCAGAGCCATTTCAACCGCGTTTTCAAGGCGCACACCGGGCAAACGCCTTCGGGATACAGAAAATTTGTCCGAAAAAGTAAAGGAAATACAAAACGTTAAAACCGTTCTATCCTGCCGGCGCATTGGTTTTTAGAATTGCATGGCGGTTTACCCGCTTTCATCTAAAATCTCATATTATGCTCCGTCGTTTTACCGGAAAACTCCTTATTACGTTTTGTATCCTCATTACGCTTGCCAACGTCTCGCGCGCGCAGCAGCAGACACAGCCCGCGTCGGCATCCGCAAGCACAGTTGCGCCCCTATCCCCCACATACCTGCGCGTAGCCGGTTATGTAGGCATTCTGCACCCCATCGTGACATTCAGCGACGAGGGAACTACCACCAATTTCGATAGTTATTATGTAGTTGGATTACCTACCGGCATTAATATCTGGAAGAGCCCAAAAATCGGCTTCTCTGCGGAGTTTGTACCGCTGGTAAGGGCTGAGAAAGGTACAAGCAAGATGGCCAATTTTCTATTCCACCCAGGCATCCTCGTGACATTAGCACCCGGGCTTACCTTCGCCGGCCGCGCCGCTTTTGAAACGGCCGGAAGGTACGGCTTTACGCCGGTTTTGAATAAGATCGTGAAGAAAAACAAGAACAGCGGCTATTTTGTGGCGGTACCGGTGCCATTCCGCTTCGGGAACGGGCACCCGGCATCGGTCACGATAGGATTTCAGTTCGGGATCACATTCTGATCACAATCAACAACAAAGTGAGCTGTCCATAATCCGTTCAACTTCTGAAATGTCGCGGTTACGGCGGATCAGCGTCATGATTTTTTCGAAGTCGATCAGTTGGGAAGCTTCGAAAGCGATCACGCCCACGAAATTCTTGCCCCTGCTGATAAAATTCAAATGCTTGATCTTCGCCCCGTTTACAGATTCCACACTGGAAGTGATTTTGTGCAGATTCCCGGCATTCCGGTAAATGATCCGGAGAAAAAAGGTTTTGCTCATTGGTCTTGATGTTTATGTGGTTTGTTGAGAATATCGGGACGGCCGCAATCGACCGTCCCTATTACCTTTACGCCTCCGGCCTCCATTTGGTGCCAAAAGGGCACATTAAATTTTGTTAAAATTAGAATGCATCGAACCAAAGCCTGGTCGTCAGACGGTCTTCCCCCTGGGCTGCCACGGCTGCTTTGTAGTTGGACGCGTTGAGTGCCTGTTCACCGGTCGGGTATGTGAGGCGAAGCGGTAATTTTCCATTCAAAACGCCGGCATAGGCCGGTTTTAACTGCGGGTAATCCAGCCGGCGCCATTCTGCGAATGCTTCCAGTCCCTGGCTGAACAAGGCCAGCCATTTCTGTTCTCCGATCGACTTTTTATAGTTCGCGGCATCGTATGCAACCGAAGGTTGGGCCAGGTAGGCGGCAATATCCGCATTACCCACCTTGAATTGCTGCAACGAAGCCGTCACTGCCTGCTTGTAAAGATCGGCTGCGCTTTCAGTAATAAATCCGCGTTGCGCCGCTTCCGCAAGGTTGAACAAAACTTCGGCATAGCTCACAAAAACCGCCGGTGAAGCCGGTGCGGTGAAGTAATCGCCCAGTTTGGAAGTTTTAGTAAAACCCAACTTCGCCGCTGAATCCGCAGGAAGGCCATTGGTTACGCCGATGTAGCCGGTAGGCGTCGCGTCGACGGTTTTATTGGCGAAAACGGCCAGGCGCGGATCTTTCAGCTCCTGCAACTTATCGATGATCGATTTGCTGACGCGGTAGTCGTCACGCGTTTCGCGGTCGCGCGAAACGGGGTTCTGGTTGGGCGATGCGAGGTAAATGAGCTGGGCAATTTCGTCGTTGGAAGCAATGAGAGCACTTTTGTCCCTGGCAAGCTCCGTCACCACAGCTTTGGCGGCCTCAGGTTCCTTGTCGGCAATGCGCAATGCAATGCGGAGGCGCAGGGAGTTCGCGAACTTCTTCCATTTGGTGAGGTTACCATTGTAAACAAGGTCCCCGCTGATCGGTGAACCGCTGGTATTGATCAGTTCGGCCGCTTTTTTGAGGTCATTCAAAAGACCAATGTAAACGTCCTTTTGCGCGTCATATTTCGGCGTGAGCGTCTCGTTCAATTGCAGCGCCTGGCTGTACGGAATGTTACCGTACAAATCGGTCAACAGCTGAAAAGACCACGATTTCAGGATCAGCCCTACCGCCTGGTAATTGGTATTGCCACTCTCCTCCCCGAGTTTGATAATGGTAGCAAAATCGGTGAGTCCCTGCGAGTAAAGGTTCGTCCAGACGTTCTGCACGTTGGCAATGCTTACTGTATACTTGTCCGGGTCTGTATATTGAATTTTAGCCCAATGCTGAATGAACAATGTGGTCGTTTCCATCGAAGCATCCGAGCCTAGCGTCAGGTCTGCATTCGACTTGATGGCATTGGCCAGCAAATATTCCGGCTGGGCTTTGATCGCCTCGTTCGGGTTGATATTCGTTTCTTCGAGCTGATCCTGGCAAGCCGTCAAGAGCAGGCCGGCGGCAGCGATCACAAATCCTTTGGTAATGTTATTGGTACGCATGAATATGGGTCAATTTAAAAGCCTAATGAAATGTTAAAACCGTAAGAAGCTGTCGTCGGCAGCTGCAACGATTCGAGCCCCTGGCCGGTATTGCCGGTGTTGAAAGCCGTTTCAGGATCGATGTTGTCCGCTTTCTTTTGCAGAAATGCCAGGTTGCGTCCATACAGAGAGAGGATCAGGCTTTGCAGTTTGAATTTGGAAATAAATGCCTGCGGAACGGTGTAGCCGAGTTTTACCTCACGCAGCTTGATGAACGACGCATCGAACACGCTCGCCTCGTTGATACCCGCGCTGTTGCTGTAAACACCTTTGTAATAGCGCTCCGCCGGAACGATCACGGTATTCGGCTTGCCATCGGTGGTTACGCCTTTCGCAATGATACCATCGTCGTACACGATCGCGCCCGAAGGTGCCGCTGCCGCATTAGCCACTTGCACAGCCACACCGGCTTTGTTGTTGCCAGGATAATAGTAGGTCAGCCCGCCATGTTCCGCGTCGCGGCCGGGCAAAGTCGATTTCAGCACGCCGGTATAGCGGCCGGTCGCATTCGTAGCCGAGTAAATGGAGCCGCCTTGTTTGGTATCAATGAGCACGCTCAGGTTAAAACCTTTGAAAGAGAACGAATTGTTCATCCCGCCCATCCATTTCGGGGTGTAATGCCCCAACACTTGCAGGCTCGGATTCTTGGTAGGCAAGCCGTTGGCACCGATGATCTGCTCGCCGTTTCCATCCCGTGCAAATGCCGAGCCGAATATCGCGCCGTAGCCCAGTCCTTTGCTGGCATAAACCGTTACTCCATTGGTACCCAGTTTATAATCGTTCAGAAAACCCTCGTCGTCGAGTTCCACTACCTTGCTGCGGTTTCTTGAAAAGTTGATGCCGATGTCCCATTTAAAACCCGATTCGGTTTCGATCGGCTTCACATTCAGCATCGCCTCAATACCACGGTTATTAATACGCCCTGCATTCAGGAGTTTCTGTTTGTAGCCTGTCGAAGGGCTCACGTCCGCACGTAAAATCTGGTTATAACTATCGGTATTATAATAACTCACATCCAATCGCACACGGTTGCGGAACAATGCGATATCGGCACCGATTTCCGTCGACTGTGTGATTTCCGGCTTCAAGTCCTTGCTCAAAAACACATCCGAAACCGTCAGCAAAGGGGCTGCGCCGAATGGCTGATTGAATGGATAGGTATTTACCAATTGATATGGATCGGTGTCTTTACCGACTTCGGCCCAGCCGCCGCGGAGTTTGGCATAGGTAAGTACATTGGATTTGATATCGAATGCGTCGGTCAGTACCAGACTCGCATTCACCGAAGGGTAAAAGTACGAATTGTTACCGGCAGGCAAGGTCGACGACCAGTCGTTACGCGCCGTGAGGTTCAAAAACGCGTAGTTGCGGAAGCCCACCTGCGCGGAGCTGAATGCGCTGTAAACCTTCTGTTTGCGCAACACATTATAGGATACCAGCGGGTCGCGCGAGTTATTCAGCGTGTACAGGTCAGCTACGGCCAGGCGGGGTGCCTGCTGGTAGTTCTGCTCGTTGAAATTGCTTCGAATGTTTCCACCCACCAGCCAGTCAAGTTCAAAATCAGCACTTACATTCTTGTGAAAATTGAAATTGAAGTCTGTATTGTTCTCATTCACGACATAACTGTCCTCGGTATAAGAGCCATAAGGCGTACCATTGGTGCCGTAAGCGACTTTGAACTTGCGCTTGTCGTTATAGTAGTCGTTACCCGTGCGCACATTGGCTGTGAGCCAGTCGGTAATTTTATAGTTCAAATTCACATTACCGAAAAAGCGGTCGCGGCGTTGCTGGGCGGTATTTTCGTATTGCAGCAGGTAAGGATTGCTGTAATAGCTGTGGTTCCAGTTGTAATCGAAACCGCCTTTATTGTAGTCTTTCAGCAACTCGGTATCCACCTGACGCCCAAACCACAGGAATTGAAGCATTACGCTGCTGCCGCGCCCAGACGTACCGGGCAGGTTATCGGAGCTGTTTCTGGCAAAATTCGCGCTCGTCGACAAAGTCAGCTTGTCGTTCAAACGGTAAGTCGTATTTACCCCGAATGAATTTTTGGAAATATCCGTATTCGGGATCACACCGGTTTGCTTGCTGTTGTTGAAGGAGAAGCGGTAATCCACCTTGTCGTTCGAGCCTGCCACCGACACGCCCGTGGTTCGCGTATGCCCCGTTACGAAGAAGTTCTTTACGTTATCCGGGTGCGCCACAAACGGTACTGCCTCTCCATTCGAAAAGAACTGGGGTATCAGCCGTCCGTCCATTCTTGGGCCCCAGCTTTCGTCGGTAGCGTCATTGACACCGCCACCCTTACCATTCACATAAGAGAATGCGCCACCCGTTCCCTGACCGAAAACATTCTGATATTCAGGCAGCACCAATAGCTTCTCCGAAGAATAGCCAAAATTCACATTCACGCCCAGGCCGCGCTGCGTGCCTTTGCCGCTTTTGGTTTTAATTAAAATCACCCCGTTGGAAGCGCGGGAGCCGTACAATGCAGCCGCATTCGGCCCTTTCAGCACGCTGATCGACTCGATGTCGTTCGGGTTAATGTCCGCAATCGCATTCGCAAAATCGCGCGAACCATTGGCGCCGGCACCTAGCTGCGAGTTGTCGACAGGGATACCATCCACCACGAAAAGCGGCTGGTTATTGCCCGCGATCGACGTTTCGCCCCGTATCACGATCCGCGATGAGCCCATCCCGCCCTGGCTGTTGGTAATGTTCACACCAGCAACTTTACCCGATAATGCATTCACCAGGTTGCCTTCGCGCGCCTCTGCAACGTCCTTCGTTTGCAACTCCTGCACCGCATATCCGAGCGACTTCTTCTCTTTCGCAATGCCGAGCGCCGTTACCACCACTTCCTGCAAGATCGTTTCGTCGCTTTCGAGCCGAACGTCGAGCTTTCCGTCCCGCGGAACGGGTAATTCAATGGATTTTAAACCGATAAACGAAAATTTCAATATCGAACCGGCGTCGGCCTCGATGGCGTAGCTGCCGTCGCCGTTGGTGGAGGTGCCTTTGGAAGTACCTTTGATAAGAACGGTTACGCCGGGCAGCGTTTCGCCGCTGGTGGAAGTGACCTTACCGGTCACCGGGATCGTTTGCGCCTTTGCCGGTTGCAGCCAGGCGACACTGAACAGGAGGAAAATCAGTACTAAATTTCTTCTCATGATGTGGATTGGAAGTTAGGGACAGCTTAAATGTTTGGGACTCAGTTTATATTCTACTTATTTTATAGATTAAATATACAAATATAATACAGCGGCATTATTTCCAATACTCAGGCTACTATTTTTCGGTTAAATTAGCTACTACGCCCAGCTGGCGATCTTTTTCCAACCCGCTTGTGTCGAAACCACTGGGTCGGATTCGTAGATCCGCGTAATGGCGTCCACTACGAGATCCAGCTCTTCGAATGTGTTGAACTTGCTGAACGAGAACCTTACATTCTCCTTGTCGGCCTCGCACGCCAGCGCCTGTATCACATGCGACGCGCCACCACCCTGGCACGCGCTACCGCCCGAAACCTGAATGCCGACCTGGTCGAGCTTGGCCACCAGGCTCCCCGTGCTTAAACAGGGAAACGAAACGCTCAGCACATTGGCGACGCTATTTTCCGTCGATTTGCTCTCGCCGTTATAACAAATTCCCTCGATCCCGCTGATTGCCAGCTTCGATATCAGGTATTGTTTCAGCTTGGAAACCTTGCTCCGGCTGGCTTCCAGGTTGCGGTAAGCTACATCCAGCGCTTTCGCCAGCCCCACGATGCCCACGACATTCTCCGTCCCGCCGCGCTGACCACGCTCCTGCCCTCCGCCGTAAATCAGCGGTTTCAGGTGGTGCTTTTGATTAATGTAAACAAAACCCGCTCCCTTCGGACCGTGAAACTTGTGTGCCGAGCCCACAAGGAAATCGATATCGGCCTCTTGCAAATCGAAATGTGCCTTACCCATCGTTTGGGTCGTATCAGTAAAAAACACCGCATTGTACCGCCGTGCCAACACGCCGATCGCGTGGATGTCGGTCAGATTCCCGATCTCATTGTTCCCATGCATGAGCGCGATGAGTGTGCGCGGGTTCGCCCGCAGTAGGTTTTCGAGGTGGTAGAGATCTACATTACCGCGTTCGTCGAGCTTCACGAAGCTTGTTTCAATGTCTCCCTCTTTCTCGTGGCGCTTCAATGTCTGCAACACCGCCTTATGCTCAATGCGGCTGGTAATAACGTGGCTAAGGTCATAGGCCTGAATTGCCCCCGACAATGCAAGGTTGATTCCCTCCGTCGCCCCGGCCGTAAAGTATATCTCCTCCGGCGCAGCGCCCAGTAAATGCGCTACCGTACGCCGTGCCCGATCAACGGCCTCTTTTACCCTTCTGCCCGCGCCGTGCGCCGACGAGGGATTCGCATAATGGTTGGTCAAAAACGGCAGGATTGCCTCAATCACTTCAGGGTCCAGCGCGGTAGTAGCCGCATTATCCAGATAAATTTCCATGTGTTTCTGGTTTGTCGTTGATCAAAGTTTGTTAGCGGCAAGGCACAGGTTTTTCAAGGCCTAACCAGCCTGATTTACTGCACGGTACCAGTTTATTACTGTGGTTGGATTTTCAGATTTATCAATAGAATTAGGTTGGGGCACCTTGACGTGTCACAGGTTGCCAGAAGATCACAGAGCCTAACCTCTCCCTTCGTTCTTAATAAATCTATAAATTCGATAGACAAAGATTGATAAAAGATTTTAAGAATGCAAAAAAACGAGGGCGTTTTTTACCATCGAAATTTGAACGAGGGCGTTTTTTTGATATTTTTACCCTCGTTCTAAAAACGCAGGTAATTTTCACCGTCGTTCTTTTTATGAAATACAGCCCGTTAATACCTTATAATAATCTACCTGATTTGCCTCCAAAGGGCAAAATAGAAAATATAACCGTTCTCAAAAAGGTGATTTCGGCCAGTAGGGCACTCTCGGAACTAAAAGGTGCCATTACGAATCTCCCTAATCCGCTGCTGTTTATCGACACGATCAACTTACAGGAAGCGCAGGCCAGTTCCGCCATTGAGAATATCATCACTACGCAGGATGCTCTTTTTCAGGCATCCATTGTCGAAAAGAATATCGATGACGCTCCCACGAAGGAAGTAATCCACTATAAAGATGCATTATGGTATGGGTTAGAGGAAATAAGGAAAAAGCCAGTCCTGACGACCAACCTTTTTATCGCGATCATGCAGATCATTAAGGAAAATCAATCAGGCATCAGAAACATTCCGGGGACTCAACTAAAAAACCCGGCGACAGGACAAGTTATTTACACGCCGCCTGACAGCGAAGAAATTATCCGGAAAAAGCTGGCTGCACTTGAAAACTTTATCAATATCGACGACGATCTGGATCCGCTGATCAAACTTGCACTGATACACTATCAGTTCGAAGCCATTCACCCGTTTTTTGATGGTAACGGCCGTACAGGACGGATTATACTGCTTCTTTATCTGAAACAATGCGGCCTGCTCGATTTACCCGCGCTCTATCTGAGTAGCTATATTCTGAAAAACAAGAATGCATACTACCTCAATCTTCGCCATGTGACAGAACAAGGCAAATGGGAAAACTGGATCCTGTACATGTTGGATATGATCGAAGTTACTTCGCGTGAGAGCCAAATCCGGATCGAGCGTATTGCAGCTTTGATGAAAGAAATGGGCGAAGAAATCCAAAGGACGCTTCCGAAAATTTATTCCAAAGATCTGCTGGAAGTCATTTTCAAGCTGCCTTACACTAAAAGAAGTTCATTGGAACACGCCGGACTGGGAAATATCAAAACGGTTGGCAACTATCTGAAAACCCTTGAAGAGAACAATTTCCTTCAAAGCGTGACGGTGGGAAAGGAAAAGCTCTATCTGAACTTCCGGCTTATGAATGTGTTGAAAAGTTAACCCAGGTTCCTCAATACAGCCGGTTGCACACCCATCAAGTGACTTTGCACATCTGATTGACTTTCGAACCGTAACAGGGGTTAGTTTGCCAAAATCATTCATCTGCAAACTAAAATCAATCAAACCTTGGCAAATGCTGCAACATTGAAATCACTAGCGCTCGAACGGCTGCGCGACGCGGAATGCCTCATTGCAAACGGTCATGCTGGCGCGGCGTATTACATCGGTGGGTATGCGATTGAATTAGCCCTCAAAGCCGTGGTTTGCAAAAGACTGAACATCGAAATATTTGAAAAAGAGGTGGTGCCGCGGCATATTGCCAAGTCATTTATGATTCATGACCTCCTCGACCTTTTAATTCTATCTGGCCTGACGAACGATTTGGAAAACGCCTGTATAGATGACTATGTCTTTCAGGTAAGCTGGACCCGGATAGCGATATGGTCGGAACAACGCAGATATGAAGCAGGCTGTTCGGCTACAAAAGCCGAAATATTTGTTATTTCTCTAAAAATTGTCATGCAATGGTTGCAACAGCATTGGTAGAAACACTGCAAAAAGTGTTTCGGGAAGCAAAAAAAGATGGTCTGATCATAGATGCAATCGGCCTGGCACCCGCCTTTCACGGAATGGTAAAAGACAGCTACGTGCTCGGCGTCAGTGCGCCATCACTCTCGGAAGTACATGAGTATGAAAGTATGGAGATCATCCTAAAATTACTGTGGCAACGTGTAACACCAGAACAACGAAGGATGATTAACCGGGTCAGAGTATTTAATAATAAAGAAGACCTCGATGACCATAAATACAACGACTTTGCAGATTACCCATACGAAGGTTACGCCGGCATTCAACGAAAATTGCCCCTATTATATCCAGTCGATTAAATGCCCTCCAAACGAGGCGTTTTTTGACGTTTTTCACCCTCGTCCGAGTACCGAGGTAACTTTTCCCTTTGTCATTTCACCTCCTTCTTCAACTCTTTATACCGCTTCCGTAGCTTTTCCAGCGTGGGTTTTTCCGAAGAACGCTTCGCCAGGTTCACCGTCTCGTGCGGATCTTTAACAGTATCATAGAGCTCCTCATACCCGTGCTCGGTGTAAAGCATATATTTCCAATCACCGCTCACAACGCCCTCCACTTTTGGCAAACGCGGGCTTCCCAGATAGGTGTGTTCATAGAAGAAGTCCTTGCGGGCAGCTCGCTTCTTTTGCTCGACTGCGAGAAGATCGTAACCCTGGACTGCAGATGGCACAAGTATTCCCGCGAAAGAAAGAATGGTAGGCGCAATGTCGATATTCAATGCGAGCTGGGATGATGACTTGCCCTGGAGACTCTTGGGCAGTGCTCCGCCGGAAATAATCAGCGGAACGCGGATGGATTCTTCAAAACCAAACCATTTCCCCTCCAAACCATGCTCGCCGAGTGAAAAACCGTTGTCACCCATAAAAATAATGAGCGTATTCTGATCGATTTTCAGGTTTTTAAGCTGCGCCACCATATTACCCACCACTTCGTCGACGCCGGTAATGAGGCGGTAATAGTCGCGGGTGGTTTGCTGGCGAAGCTCCGGGGTCGAAAGGAGCGGCTTCCACCTGTCACGGCCAATGTTCTGATCGGTGCGGAAGAACGCTGGAAGACTATCCCAATATTGCGGCGCGGCAGTGAGGGGATCCGGGATTTTCACATTTTCGTATAAAGGCTTAAAGCGCTCCTGAACAGGGTATTGGGGCGGATTACCATCGAGTTCGTGTGGTGCTTTGAAGCTCACGGAAAGGCAGAAAGGAGCCTCGTTACCTGCAAAACGCCCGAGAAATTGCGCAATATCCTTTCCTACGCTGTCGGTGTGGTGAATGGTGTGACCGCTCTCATTGGCTAACTCATATTGAGGCTGGCCTTCCTTTTTGGCTGCCCAGTAGTCAAACAGCGTGTCGGGCTGATTCTTCACCCCGATGCCGAATTTCCCTATGAATCCGATCTTGTACCCCGCCTTTTTCAGCAATGCGGGGTAGGTTTGAGCAAGGGCTTCCGGTTTGAAATCAGTACCAAAATCATTGATCCCGTGTCTGGACATATATTGCCCGCTCAGCAAGCTGGCCCGACTCACCATGCATATCGCCGTGGTGACATGCGCATTCCGGAACAGAATGCCCCGTTTCGCCAGCGCATCAAGGTGCGGGGTTTGGATGATCCTGTTACCCATTGCGCCGAGCGCATCCCAGCGATGGTCGTCGGTGAGGAGGAAGATGATATTCGGTCTTCTTCCCTGCTGCGCGAGCGCGGCACCGGTACACACCAGCGCCAGCATGATAATGATCAATGTCTTTTGCATATTACAAACCACTCGCGCGGAGACTATCCTTGCCGTCATACCGGTAATTCCATTGCCGCATATATTCGTCGGCGGTCAGGAACTGATCCTTTGCATCAGCCAGTTTCGCCCTAAGTGTTCTTTCAAGTTTTGCCTGCACATCAGCGTACGCCGGTGAGCCGATGAGGTTTTTCAGTTGAAAAGGATCCTTTGCATTATCATACAAAAGCCATGGACCTTTCAAATCTCTTACATAGGTGTATCTTTTCGTGCGGATACCCCGATACTCCTTACCGCCATTCAGGAAATTGTTTTCATGGAACGGCACAGGTACCTGGATCAACGCAGCTTCATTACCTGTCGGTTTTTGCCTGCCAGTCAGAATAGCGGCATAGTTGTTCCCCTCTACGGTTTCCGGAATTTTCATATTACTGATTCCCAACAAAGTAGGCAATATATCAACATTAGAAAAAGGCAATGCGAGCTCCCGCTTCGCAACTCCTAACCCCGCCGGATAATGCACCAGCAACGGCACCAATACCGATTCGTCCCAGGGTTTCTGCTTCCTGACTTTGCCTTGCGAGTAAAGCATATCACCGTGGTCAGAAGTAAAAAGCAGGATCGTATTCTCTTCAATATCTGCTCTTTTCAATGCATTCAAAAGATCGCCTGCCGATTTATCCAGTGCCGTGCAATGGGCATAGTAGCCAGCCAGGTCCTTCCGGGCTTTGGCTTGCAGCGAATCGGGCACGTTCGGGCGGAGTTTCAGCCTTGCGGGATCGTACATTTTACGGTACGCCTCGGGTGCGGTCTGGTAAGGATCGTGCGGCGGTCCCCAGGATAATACCAGCAGGAACGGGTTGTTCTTATTTTTGTCAATGAAGCTGATCGCACTGTCGGTCTGGGGAAATACATCATAGCCCGGCCATTCGTGGCGCACATCATTTTCGTCGAAATAGAAGGAGCTATTGTAATCGTGCGTCACTTCGCGGGCTTTCCAGTAATCGAACCCCTGACGACGGTCGCGCGGAACGGCGCGGTTACGGGCGGCGAACTGCTTTTCATAGTTGGCTTGTCCGTTGATGTGCCATTTCCCAATGTACCCGGTCGCATAACCTGCCTCCTTGTAAATTTCTGCCAATGTGAGCGCCTCGTTCCGCAGGGGACGGTCGTTGTAAAAAACCCCGTGCGTGAGCGGGTACTGGCCCGTGAGCAGGCTCGCCCGCGCCGGGCTGCACACCGGCATGACCGACACGGCGGTTGTAAAAATCACGCTCCGCTGCGCCAGCTTGTCCAGATTTGGCGTTTTCACATCCACATTACCTGCATACCCGAGCGACTGCGCATTCCATTGATCGGCGAGCACGATCACGATATTAGGCTTGCGCGACGTCTGCGGCCTGTTGGCTTTCCACGCAAAACCGGTTGCCACCGCCAGCACAATGCCGACGACCGACAACCGGATCACATACTGATGTTTTGAACTCATCTTCCTGCTTCCTGCGCTCGTTCCGGGTAACCTTTTTTCAGCAAAACAGCCAGTTCATTCACCGTAATCACGAAATTCTTATCCTTCACCAGATTTGTAAATTCTCCCGGATCTTTCTGGTGGTCATATAATTCCGACCCTGCTTTCCCGCCGTCCCATTCGGTGTAACGGAACCGCTCTGTGCGTACGCTGCGGCCGAAAATCTGACCTCGCCGCACCTGGGTGTAAGCCGGCTTGTTCCAGGGAGCAGCCGGATTTTTCAGCAATGGCGTCAGGCTTTTACCCTGCAAATTCTGCTTCGGATCGAGTCCGCACAGCTCGGCCAGCGTCGGATAAATGTCGACCAGCTCCACGGTGCGGCCGGATGCCTTCCCTTTGGTACCACCCGGAACCGAGATAATGAGCGGCACGCGTGCCGAGTTTTCAAAAAGGCTCTGCTTCATCCACTGCCCGTGCTGACCCACGTTGTAACCGTGATCGCTCCAAAGCACGATGATGGTCTTATCGGTCAATTTAAGTTTGTCGACGGCGTCGATCAGCTTGCCCACCTGCGCGTCCATGAATGTGATCGTAGCATAATAGGCCCGTAATGCCTCCCGGCGCTTAGCCTCATCCAGGCCCCAGTGCGGCGGTTTGGTAAATAATGCGGCTTCGGGTACGTCGTCGAGGTCGTTCGGGATCTCTTTGGGAAGCGGCACCTGGTCTACCGGGTACATATCAAAGTACTTTTGAGGTGCCACATAAGGCGTATGCGGCCTGAAAAAGCCCACGGCAAGGAAAAACGGCTCGTTCTTTTTCTCAGTCATGATCTTGATTGCCTCGCTGGCGATCATCCCGTCGGTCTGCTCCTCGTCAGTGCCCTCGGTAGCGCGCCACGCTAATGCGCTCCCCAGCCCGCGGTCTGGTGTGAGGTTTTTGATCAATGGCTCCTCGGTTTTGTCACGCCCTTTGGGATTTACGCGGTAATGCCACGAATCCGGGTCGTCCAGGCCGTCGGTACCAATCTGGCCCGGTACGCCGTAATGGTATATTTTGCCAACCCGAGCACTATAATAGTCATTGTTCTTAAAAAGCTGCGGCAGCGTAACGACATCCGGCAGGTTTTTGCGAAAATGCGTCTGCAACTCATAGATCTTCGTCACGTCCGGCCGCTGGCCGGTGAGCAGTGACGAACGGCTCGGACTGCAAAGCGGGAACTGCGTATAAGCCTTATCGAACCGAACACCCCGCTTCGCCAGGCGGTCGATGTTCGGTGATTTCACAAATGTATTTCCGTACGTGCCCAGGTCATTATTCAGGTCGTCGACGGCAATGAACAGGACGTTGTATTTCGGTTTAGCCTTATCGTCGCCATCCGCGGCTGCCGACGCAGCAAAAGGAACAAGTGAAAGCGCCGCCAGCGCCAGCAATGCGTATTTTCTCATCATAGATTTTGGTTTGAATTATTCCTTGCCCTCTTTCACGGTCGGGGCATCCTTTGCATCGGTTTTGGGCAAAGACTTTGCCAACGCTGCCTTCACCGACGCATATTTCGCATCAGCAGCCAGGTTTTTCCATTCCTGTGGGTCGGTATCATGATCGTAAAGTTCCTCCGAACCGTCGTTGTAACGGATATAGCGGTATTTTTCAGACCGCACCGCGTGATTACCCAATCCGTGCGTGGTAACGGAAGGGTGGTTCCATACCGCCGCGGGATTTTTCAGCAGCGGCACGATACTGTTGCCTTCCACCCCTTTCTTAGCAGGTAATTTACACAACTCGGTGAGCGTCGGATAAATATCCATCAGGTTCACCGTGCGTTCCGAAATGCCATTAGCTTTCGACAAACCCGGCGCATAAACAATGAACGGCACGCGCGAAGCCTCTTCCCACAATGCAAACTTCCGCCAATGTTCCTTTTCGCCCAGGTGCCAGCCGTGGTCACCAAAGAAAACAATGACCGTATTTTGGGCATATGCGCTTTTCTCCAACGCATCCAGCAAGCGGCCAATCTGCCCGTCGGCAAACGTAATGCTCGCCAGATAACCCTGTACCGCCTTCTCCCATTGCTTATGCTCGACGATAAACTTGTGATCACCCTTCGGCTTGGCGATCTTCACGCCGGCATCCGGTACATCCTGCAAATCGTTGGCAATGGTTTTCGGTAACCGAATGGAAGACAATGGATATTGGTCGAAATACTTTTGCGGAACATACCACGGCAAATGCGGCCGCGTAAAACCAACGGCCAGGAAAAACGGCTTGTCATGCCGGTCATTCAGGAAGCCGATGCCCTCATTCACCACCTTGTAATCACCCATATCCTCATCCTGCACATTCACAGGGCTCCAATCGAAATGCGCGAAGCCATTAACCGGGGCCTTGGGCGGCCCGGGCGATTTGGGAACATCAAAATAGGAAGGCCACGAAGCCTCATCGTTGAACGCATTATGAAAAATCTTACCGGCCCCCTTCACTTCGTACCCGTTGGCAGTGAAGTATTGCGGAATGGTCACGGCATCCTTCAAGACCGGTCGCCAGGGCTGGTTGTTATGGTACACCCCCGAACTCGACGGCCTCACACCCGTAAGCAGGCTCGCACGCGACGGGTTACACGCGGGCGCGGAGCAATAGGCCCTCTTGAAAACAACGCCTTTCTTCGCCAGCCTTTCGATATTCGGCGTTTTGATACCCGGGTACCCGCCAAATGGCCCGACCCAGTCGTTCATATCGTCGACGGCGATGAAGAGAACGTTGTATTTCGCGTTTTGGGCGATTGCGTCCAGGCCTGGTAACACCGCCAGGGCCAGTAACCAAATAATTCTTTTCAAATTCCCGATCATGTTAATCGTCATAAATATATTATTCCCCTTTGTCTGCAAATGCCGGATCGGGTTCCAGGCCGGGTAATATCACTTTCGCTACGCCCGGATCGCCGAATTTCCAGGCCGGCAGCTTATCCATTTCAGCCTGAAACACCTTTCTGATTTTTTCTCCTTCCGTTCCCGCCTTACCCAACGCAATCGGATTTTTCTCCTCAATATCCTTCTGCAAATCGTAAAAACGACCGTCGGAATAGAGCTTGTAATGGCGGTCCCTGAAAAAACGGGCCGATTGCCTGTTAGCCGCTTCCGAATGGATGGGCTGGTAATGCGAGAAAATCCACTTCCGCGGAACACCTTTTTCGCCTTTGATCTGCGGAAGAATGCTGACACCATCGGTATTCCAGGCGGCAGGCACTTTTACATTTGCGGCCTGTGCGATGGTCGGAAGGATATCGGTAAAATCGACGAGATCATTCGTTTCGTGAGTTTTGTAGCGACCGGTCCCCCAATTGACGATCAGCGGCACGTGATGGCCGCGATCGATCGTCAGCCCTTTGCCGCCTTGCAGCCTACTGCCGTCTTTCAATTGTGTCACGATAGGCCGGCCGGTGCCGTTATCGCCGGTAAAAATGATGATGGTATTCTCATACAGTCCGAGGTCTTTCAGTTTCTGCACAATCTTCCCGACATTTTTATCCAGATAAGAAACCATATCCCTGAAATTGGCCGTGTCCTTTTTAAAACGCCCTTCCACGTCCGGTTTCCAGCTTTTACTATCGGGAGTAGGCAGAAAAGGATCGTGCACAAGCGCCATCGGGAAATACGCCAGGAACTTGCGGTCCTTGTTCTTTTCGATGAAGTCGAGCATGTAGTCCGTGAAAATATCCGGGCCGTAATCGTCGGCGTCCGTTTTCAATAGCTCCCCGTCGCGGTCGATGAGCGGTTTGGCGTAACGCTCGCCCTCACGGCGCGGCTTGCTGAGCTGCCACAAACAATACTGGTCAAAACCAAAGTGTTTCGGCAACTTCTGGTTCGCGCCGAGCTGCCATTTGCCGGCAATGGCCGTGGTATAACCGGCTTCCTTCGCCAGATGCGCGAAAGTCTTCTGGTCCTGGTTCAGAAAGCCGAACTCGGAGTAATTCTTGTAGTTGTACTTCCCGGTCATGATTTGCACACGCGACGGCGTACAAAGCGGCTGCGAAAAGCCATAGTTGAATTTCAAACCCTCTTTGGCGAGCCGGTCGATATTCGGGGTCTGATAGGTACTTCCGTAGGTCCCAATGCATTCTTTGCCCATGTCATCCGCCAGGATCAGGACGATGTTGGGCGTTTGCTTCTGCGCCAGCGCCGGTATGAAAGCGAGGAGCGTCAGCAGCACGGTCAGGTGTTTTTTTGTGGTCATTTGTGGTCAGGTGTTGTCGTGAAATAGTCAGGTGTGGTCATTTGTGGTCAGATATTGTCATGAATAGTGAAATGCTACTTCCCGCCTCCTGCGCCGGTTTCTTGTTTGGCTTTGTCGTAGTCATAAAACCATTTGAAGGTCTTGTCATAATCTTCCGCGCCGACGCGTTTGTACCATTCTTCATATTTGGCCACCAGTTTTTGGGAAATTTCAGGCTGTTTGTCGAACTGGTCGTGCAATTCCGTGCGGTCTTTTTCCACGTCGTACAATTGCCATTTCTCGGTTTTTTCTGCTACCAGTTTCCATTTACCGTCACGGATAGCGCGGTTGCCTTCGTGTTCCCAGAAAATCGGGTTCCTGCGATTGACAGGCTTGCCGGTGAAAGCAGGTTTCAGACTGGCGCCTTCCAGCGGTTGGATCGTATTGCCTGCATAAGTAGAAGGGTATTTCGCATTACCAAGATCCACCAGGGTCGCCATAATGTCGATGATGTGCGCCGGCTGACGTTCCAACTTGCCATTGCGTGCGGCAGGGATACCCGCGGGCCACGAGATAATACCCGGCGAAGAAATACCACCCTCGTGCGTGTGGTGCTTGTAGGCCCAGAACGGTGTGCAAGCGGCTTCCGCCCAGCCCTGGCCCAGGAATACCGTGGATTTAGCGGTACCCGGCTGATCGCCCTCGTAACGGCCTTCGATCCCCGGCTCGGCATTACCGCCATTGTCGGACACGAAAAGAATGACGGTATCGTCAAAAACACCGCGCTTTTTGAGCCCTGCCACGAGGTCGCCGATGCTTTTGTCGAGCCGGTAAATCACCGCGGCGTAGATCGCCATCATGTCGTCGTAACGTTTCTTCTCCGCATCGCTCAGGCTATCCCATTTCTTCACATTCGGGTTAATAGGCGGCAGCTTCCACGATGGGTCCACCAGCCCCAGCTTGATCTGCTTTTCATACCGTTCCTGGCGCAGCTTTTCCCAGCCTTTCAGGTATTTGCCGCGAAATCGGGCGATGTCCGCTTCGGGTGCCTGCAAGGGAAAATGCGGCGCATTGTGGGCGAGGTAGAGCATAAACGGCTTTTTATCAGCCACAGCCTCGTCGATGAAGCGCAGGCCATAATCCGTCCAAAGGTCGGTCGAGTACCAGTCTTTCGGCAGCTTGTCCGAGTCGTTGGGAATTTCCTGTCCGTTCAGAAAAAGCTTGGCATTATTGCCATTTCCATAATAAAATCCTCCCGCAGGCGCGTGCAGCGAGCGGTCGAAGCCGCGGTTCGACGGATACACACCATGTTGGTGCCCGACGTGCCATTTACCGGTCATGGCTGTAAAATAGCCGGCGCTTTTCATGACCTCGGCGATGGTCACGCTGTTATGGTTGAGTTGCCCGCGGTAGGCGGGATGGTCTGCCCCCTTGTCGTCCATCATGTGGCCGATACCCGCCTGATGGCTGTACACCCCCGTCAGCAGGGCTGCCCGCGTGGGGCAGCAGCGGGCGGTGTTGTAAAAATTGGTGAGCCTTACGCCATTCCGGGCTAACTCGTCGAGGTTAGGCGTCGGGATTTCGCTGCCGTAACATCCCAGATCCGCATAGCCCAGGTCGTCGGCCAGGATTACGATCACATTGGGTTTCTTTTGGGCAAAAACAGTTTGCGCGGCAGCGGTCGTCGCAGTGAGCGCAGCCGCCAGCAAGAGCCGGCCGATTCGTTTTTTAAACATGTTATAAATGATTATTTCAAAAATCTATTGATACCGGATTGTGACCTTCTTCAACTTTCCTGTAAATGCAAATGGCGATTGGTACTGGTCCGAAACCGGAAACTTCTGGTCGCGCCCAACGTCCGTGCCATCGATCTGGCGTGGTCCCTGCACCTGTGCCTGCGTAGCCGCGAAGCTGCGCTCGCCTATCTTTTCGTCGTTGATATAAACCGTCTCTTTACCCACCGACTTGCTGCCTTCCGAGGGACCGGTAAATTCATAAATCAGTTTGAAATGCACGCGGCCTGTCGGGATGGCACCGATTGAAGCCAAACGGTACGAATCCCGGGCAGTTTTGTGCGCATAATGCAACTTCCCGTCCTTCACGAACAAGCTGATACCGCTCTTCTCCCCTCCTACCGCAAAAAGTACGCCCTCCTCTTTACCCGTAGCAATATCCGCTTCTGCATCCACCGTGAACGACCGTCCGTCATACAGCGGGCTGCTTACGCCTACAAGGTTATCGACCCCGGGGAAAAGGGTGATTTCAGGCATTTTCCCATAGACTGTCCGCCCCGCAGGCATATCATGCGCGGTGAAATCTTTCAGCGGGTACACGTTGTACTTCTTCGCCTCCTGATCGAAAACAGCTTGCAATTCTTTCAGCTTCTCCGGGTTTTCAGCGGCCAGATTGACGCGCTCATTGAAATCCTCATTCAGGTTATACAATTCCCACACATCTTTACTGAAATCCACCGACTTGCCCGACGGATCTGCCTTGCTGCCCGCGTCGAAACCTTCCCAAACCGAATGCCCTTTCGAAGCCTTCCAGCCGTCTTTGTAAATGGACAATGCGCCGGCGATCTCATAATACTGTACCGTATGCTGCGAAGGAGCGTTCTTCTGATCCACGGCATAGGCAAGGCTCGTACCCTCGAAAGGCTCCTGCTTATAGCCGTTGATCACCTTCGGCGCCTCGGCTTTTGCCAGTTCGAGTGTCGTAGGCAAAATATCGTTCACATGCCCGTACTGATTACGGATGCCTCCTTTCTCCTTAATGCCTTTGGGATAATACAGCACCATAGGGTTACGCGTGCCCCCCTCGGTGTTGGCATCGCCTTTCCAGTAACGGAATGGCGTGTTGGCTGCCGCCGCCCATCCGATAGGGTAATCCGTGCTCGACTCGTCGGTACCGATAAGATCGCGGGCATTCAGAATGGCATCGATCCGGGCCTCGCCTTGCAAACGGTTAATCTGCGGACTGATCGTACCGTGCTGGGTACCGCCCTTGCTCGCCCCGTTGTCACCCAAAATCACCGCAATGACCGTGTTATCGAGCTGGTCGATCTGTTCCAGGTAGTTCACAATACGGCCGATCTCGTAGTCGGTGTATGTGTAAAATGCCGCATACACTTCCATGAAATGCGCATAGGCTTTCTTTTCCTTCTCCGTCAATGCAGCCCATTCCTTGACGCCCGGGTTACGTTCGGGCAGCACCGCATTTTGCGGGATAATACCGAGTTTCTTCTGTTTTTCAATCACGATCTCGCGGTACTTGTCCCAGCCCATATCGAACTTGCCTTTGTACTGGTCAATCCACTCTTTCGCTACCTGGTGCGGTGAATGCGTGGCGCCCGTCGCGAGGTACAGGAAAAACGGCCGGTCCGCATCTACGGATTTCTGGTTGGCAATGTATTTGATCGCCTTATCGGCCAGGAGTTCGTTCAGATGTTTGGTGTTCGGCTCGATATCGAGCTTCGTCACATCCTCCCAAAGCTCGGGGTGCCATTGATCGGTGGCACCGGGCAGGAACCCATAGTAATGGTCGAAACCGCGACCGGTGGGCCAGCGGTTAAACGGCCCGGCCTGTGAGTTTTCGGTTACTGGAACAAGGTGCCATTTACCCAACGCGAATGTGGCATAACCATTCTCCCGCAACACCTCCGCGGCAGTACCTTTCTCGAAAGGAATGTAGGTATCATACCCAGGAAAATCAACCGCAGCCGGCGTCAGCAAGCCGACGTGTACCGAATGATGGTTCCTGCCAGTGAGCAGGGCCGCGCGTGTAGGCGAGCAAATGGCCGTGGTATGGAAGTTGGTAAACCGCAGCCCATTATTCGCCAACTTTTCGATGTTCGGGGTTTCTACCAGCCCGCCGAATGCCGTCGTGGCGCCGAAACCCGCGTCGTCAATGAGAATCCACACCACATTGGGCGCACCTTTCGCGGCCTTTTTATTGTATTGAATATGAAATGGCGTCGATTCCTGCAATGTCTTGCCGACCTTTCCATGCCAGGGTTGCTGAGGGCTATGCTGCGCCGTCACCGAGTGAACGGTCAGGCCCACCGCCAGTATTACTGTACTGATTTTAAACAGGTTCTTCATCTTATTGCGATATTAAAAACTGATTACTCCTCGCCTCGGACGCCGGGTGTATCCACGTTACTTGAAGCGTTTCCAGGCTTTCCGGGTGCGTATTCCGGATTCAATTGAGTGGGGATCGGCGCGTTGGTCTTTTGCTTCCAGGCTTCGAGCTTGTCTTTCAACTCTTTGGTTTTGGCCGGATTGGTTTTGGCCAAATCTTTCGTTTCACCGATGTCCGCGCGGATATTATACAGTTCCACATGCCCGTCTTCATAAAACTGGTGCAGCTTAAAATCGCCGGAACGAATGGTACTTGCCGGCCTCGTGCGGAATGCGTCCTTATTGCGCTTGTCGCCCTTATAAGCTTCGAGATAGGCCGGGAAATGCCAGAAAATGTCACGCTGTGCGGCCGTTTTGCCTGCCAAAAGCGGGGCGAAACTTTGTCCGTCCACATCCGCATTCAACGGTTTTTGAATATGAGCCACTTCCAGCAACGTCGGGTAAAAATCAATGCCGATCACGGGCGAGTCAGTCTGTGAGCCTGCCTTGGTTTTGCCCGGCCATTTCACGATCAGCGGCACGCGTACGCCCCCCTCATAAAGCATTCCTTTGGAGCCGCGCAACGGATGCTGGGCGGTCACGGCACCCATCCCGCCATTGTCCGAGAAAAACACGACGAGTGTATTCTTTGCCAGGTTTAAAGCGTCGAGCTGTTTCAAAACACGGCCTATTCCCTCATCGGCACTCTGGATCATCGCCGCATAGACGGGGTTATGATGGTACGCGTTTCCTTTTTTGGATTTGTATTTGGAAATGATATCCGCCTTGGCCTCAATGGGCGTATGCACGGCGAAGTACGACAGGTATAGAAAAAACGGCTTCTGCTTGTTGGCATCCAGGAATTTCACCGCCTCATCGGTCAGCCGGTCGGTGAGGTATTCGCCTTCCTGGCCGCTGGTAATGCCTTCGTGCGGCGACGCTTTACCATCTCTATTATAAGGATAAAAATAGGCACTCGTACCGCCGGTTCCGCCTATCACGTGCTCAAATCCCTGTGCATGTGCATCGGCGCCTTTGGCTTTCCCACCCAGCTGCCATTTGCCGATCAGCCCGGTACTGTACCCGGCATTTTTAAGCTCCTCGGCGATGGTCACGAATGCGGGGTTTAACACAGTATTGTTTTCGACAGGGATCAGCTTGCGGTCCGCCGAATTGCCGCGATCGGCATTACCCACGGTGTAAATACCGTGGCGCGGCGTGTACTTGCCCGTCATCAGCGACGCACGGCTCGGCGCACAGTTCGGACCGACGGAATAGGCCTGTGAAAACCACATTCCCTCTTTCCGGAGCCGGTCGATGTTCGGGGTTTCGTAGTATTTGCTCCCTGCCGAGCTCAGGTCGGTCCAGCCCCAGTCGTCGACCAGGATGAAGAGGATGTTGGGCTGGTCTTTCGCCTGCGCGAAGGCACAGGCGGGTAACAGGCTCAGCAAAACCACGATTTTCAGAATGATCTTTTGCATATTTCAAATGTTTAAGACCGTTATTCCCAGCCCGGGTTCTGCACGAGTTTCGGGTTCAAATCCATTTCACGCTGCGGGATCGGGTGCAGGTAATGCTTCTCGGCGGCATTGGTTTTGCCGGCCGCGTGCAATGCGGTGATCATCCGTTTCGTGCGGATCAGGTCGAACCACCGCTGGAATTCGAACATCAGTTCCAGGCGGCGCTCCAGATAGATCGCTTCGCGAAACGCGTCTTTGCTCAAACCGGACAATGCATCGAGTCCCGCGCGCTTGCGGACGCGGTTCACGGCGGCATAGGCATCGGAAGTGGGGCCGTTACCCTCGTTCAATGCTTCTGCGTAAATCAGCAGTATCTCGGCAAATCGGATTACCGGTATGTTCCTGGCCGATTCCGTCGGATTAGCGATCTGCGCCGGGTCGAAATACTTGAAAAAGCGCGGCGGGAATGTGATCTCCTTTCCGGTGGTAGGGCTTACAAGCGAGGTAAAAAACGTCACATCCCGGCGCTTGTCCTTCTCGCTGAACAGCTTGTATACATCGGCATGAGGCTCGTCCGTCCCCGCCGAAGCCACCCCGGGTATCCCTACCGGCGTGGCCGACGAAGCGAGACGGTTACCCTGCCCGTTGACATTGGATTTACATTGTACCGAGAAGATATGCTCTTTCCCGTTCTTGGTGGCCACATTGAAAACATCCGCAAAGTTCTCGAACAAATCGTAGCCATAAGGCCCATCGATCACTTCGAGGCTTTTTGCAGCAGCCTTGTCCCATTCCTGGCGCGTCAGGTAAACCTTCGCCAGGATCGATTTGGCAGCGCCACCGGTAGCCCGTCCGGCATTGGCACCAGTGAAGGAGTTAGGCAATGCCTCCGCATCGGTCAGATCCTGGATAATCTGCTTGTACACATCCTCTTTCGGTGTGCGCGCCACCTGAATCGCCTCATTACCCAATGAGCCATTTTCTTCAAGGATGAGCGGGACGTCGCCCCAAAGCCGTACCATATTGAAATACAGTAGCCCGCGCAAAAATTTCGCTTCGTTCACGAGCCTGGTGCGCAATGCGGCGTCCATTTCAATGTGTGGAATGCGCGCTATGGCGATATTGGCCCTATTAATAGCCAAATAACTTTCTCTCCACAATTCATCCACGCGGTCGTTGGTCGTGGAATGCGCCAGTACAGAAATCGTGCGCACGTCGGCATTCGTCACACGCAGGCCCGCGATGGCATCGTCGGACATAATTTCGAATGCGAGGTGAAACAGCCGGTTGTACATCGTAAGCCCGCCGTTATTTAGCGCCGCATTGTACACGGCAGTCACGGCGGCGAGCGCGTCGCTTTCGGTCTTGTAAAATTGTTCGGTGGTAATGAGGGAGGCTGGATCCTCGTTCAGGTCCGTGCAGGCCGTGAAGCTGGAAATGCCCATTATCAGTAATAGTATCTTTTTCATATATGGTCAGATGTGGTCATGGAATGTCAGATGTGGTCAGGGATAGTCAGATGTAGTCAGGGATGGTCAGATGTGGTCAGGGATGGTCAGGACTGTCATTTGTTGTCAAGTATTGTACTTCAATGACAATACATGACTATGAATGACTACAAATGACAGGGTCCGACACTTCACAAAAATGTTTAGAACGAAATACTGAGACCGCCGAGAAACGACTTGCTGCCGGGATACACGCTGTAATCGATTCCCTGCGTGAGCGTACTCTGCTCGTTGCGGCTCACTTCGGGGTCGAAACCGGTGTATTTGGTCCAGGTAAGCAGGTTGGCCGCCGATACGTACAACTTGATCTGGCTCGCGTGAATTTTGGAAGCGATGGCTTTGGGCAAATTGTAGCCTAGCGTCACGTTTTTCAGGCGCAGGAACGACGCGTCCTCCACGTACCGGCTGGTATTCACAGCCGCGGGGTCTTCGAATGCCCGCTGGATTACATTGGTCGGATTGGTCGGCGTCCAGCGCTCCAATGCGGTTATAGAAGCATTCTGCTGGCCGGTCAGGAGTTCGAGCTGCTGCCTGTTCTGGTTGAAAAGTTTGTTACCATAGGTCCCTTGGAAGAAAAAGCTGAAATCGAAGTTGAGATAGGACAAGGTGTTGGTAATCCCTCCCTGAAATTTCGGCTGTGCATTACCAATGAGCGTCCGGTCGTCGGCCTGTGTGATTTTACCGTCGCCATTGATATCGACGTAGCGGCGGTCGCCCGGTTTGGTAGTCGCCGGGTTAATGGTCGGCAGGTTGGCGATATCGTCGCCAATCTGGAACAGGCCGTTGGTTTGGTACCCGTAAAATGACCCGAGTGGCTGGCCCACCTTGGCGATATTGGCACCGGAAATGATGTAATTGGCCCCGTCACCGAGGGCTAGCACTTTATTACGGTTAATGGAAAATACAAAGTTGGTATTCCAGGTAAATGCACCGGTGAAGTTCTCGGTATTAATTCCCAGCTCAATCCCTTTGTTCTCTACCGAACCGTAGTTCTGCAATGCGGTCGACTGCCCGGTCGTGTAAGGGATCGGTACATTCAGAAGCAAGTTTGTCGTCTTTTTGTAATAGGCATCAAACACAAAATTGACGCGGTTTTTGTACAATGAAAGATCAATACCGGCATCGTATTGTGCGGTGGTTTCCCATCCGAGATCGGGATTGGCAATGCGGTTCGGCGCGAAACCAGTGTAGGTCTGCCCACCGAAGAAATAGGTGTTGGAATTCAAAGTCGCCAGCGAAAGGTACTGCCCTATCTCCTGGTTACCCGTCACCCCGGCGCTCAGGCGGAGTTTCAGATTGCTGATGGTTTTATAGTTTGAAAGGAAATCCTCTCTCGAAATATTCCACGCAAATGCCGCGGAAGGGAAATAGCCCCATTTCTTATCCTTCCCAAAGCGGGAAGATCCATCGGCACGACCACTCACGGTAAAAATATATTTCTGATCGATGGAATAGTTGATACGCCCTAGCCAGGAGTTCAGTGCCCAGGCCGACGAGCCTGACGACGGCTGGCTGTACACGGAGCCACTTCCGAGGTCGTTGTATTCCAACTGGTCGGTCACAAACGCCTCGGACGCAGCTATGGCGCTTTCGGTTTCAAATGCCTGCTGTGTGTACCCGACTACAATGTTCAGTGAATGCTTCCGGTTAAAAGTTTTGGAATAACTTAATGTATTCTCGTTCAGCCAGGTCGACGAAAACTTGGTTCCCACCGAAGCCTTGCCCGTCGGGTTGGAGTTTGCTCCCTGGTAAATATCCGACGGTACATAGCGGTTCTGCTTGTTGTTGATCACATCGGCGCCAAACGACACCTTTCCCACCAGACCTTCCAGAAAGGTATACTCCCCATACACATTGCCAAGCACACGATAGGTTTTGGTCCGGTTCACTTCTCTTTCCAAAGTGGCGACCGGGTTACCCAGCGGCGTCTCGAACTCGCTTTGATAGGTATATTTTCCGCTGGCATCATACACATTCACCGTCGGCGGCATGGCGAGCAATGCATTTACGACACCGTTGTTAGCCACCTGCGCGGTGATTTTACTGGCCGTGAGGTTTACACCTACTTTCAATTTGGAAGAAAAATCGCGGTCGAGGTTGATCCTCCCCGAATACCGCTCAAAATCGGTATTGCGCAGCACGCCGTTCTGTTTGAAGTAATTCCCGGAAATCGAGTAGCGCGTACGGTCATCCCCACCGGTTAACGACAGCTGGTGGTTCTGGATCGGTGCCGGGCGGAATGCTTCGCTTTGCCAGTCGGTCCCCTCGCCTAATGCATCGATCTGCGCCTGGGTATAATACGGTGCCTTTCCCGAATTGGCACGCGCATCGTTTTTGAGCAATGCCCAGTCCCTGGCGCTGGTAAGCACATCCACTTTTTTCAATACCTTTTGGGTACCATAGTACGCATCGTACGTCAGGGTATTTTGCCCTGCTTTTCCCTTTTTGGTGGTAATAATCACCACGCCGTTAGCGCCGCGCGAACCGTAAATCGCTGTGGCGGACGCGTCTTTCAGCACTTCAATGGATTCAATATCGCTGGGGTTCAGGCTGGAAAGCGCATTGATACTCGGCCCGGCGGTCACACCTGCACTCGCGTCGGCATTGCTATTGTACACCGGAAAGCCGTCGACCACGTACAATGGTTCGTTCCCACCGGTAATGGAGTTGCCCCCGCGTATGCGTATGCTCACGGCCGCGCCCGGCTGCCCCGACGTTTGCGTTACCTGCACGCCCGCCGCTGCGCCCTGCAATGCACGATCGAAAGAGCTGATCGGCTGTTTCAAAGCCAGCTGCGGCACCGACGCTACCGAACCGGTAATATCGCCCTTTTTCTGTGTCCCGTAGCCAATCACGACTACTTCGTCGAGTACATTGGCTGTTTTCAGAACAACTTCCGCGGGCTCGCCGGTCAATTCATAAATGTCGATTTCCTGCTGCTGGTAACCGGTCAGGTTTACTTGCAGCGTGAAGGGAAAATCGTCGGGTGCAGGAATGGAAAACTTGCCGTCGAGATCGGTAGCGGTATAGCGGGCTGTGCCCTTGAGGACGACCGTCGCCCCGGGTATCGTCTGCCCGGAGGCGTCCTTCACCACACCGGTAACCGTTTCCTGGGCGTAGGAATAATGCAAAAAGCCTGTCAGGAACAGAACCACGTAAAGGTACTTTCTCATTGATTAGTGTTAAGCGGGTTTAGTAAATACTCAAAGGCATGGCACGGAGCTACCCCAATTGCGGGTACCGGCGCAGAAACATAACGCTAATTCATATACGCAATTCAACGTACATGCGAAACCCTGCCCCTGTGTTTAAAGCATTACAGGCATTTGTAGATGTACCGTCTGGAAATGGTGGTTATTTCCGGTCGACTGGATTTCAATAAAATAGTTACTCTATAAATTTGATCGGCAAAGTAAACTTACATATCTCAATAATGCAAGCATAATCCCGCATTATTGAGATATTTTGAACGGTTACTTTCAATAGGAACCGATTAATCCAGTTTGGTTACTTTCAAATCGGTAAAGTGCCCGAGTGTACCCGGCCCGATCCATAAACCCACGCCTCCGCGCAAGTCTTTGCCCTGTTTGAGGTCGTTGACGATCAATGCCGGTTGAGGGGCACCATTGATGTAGAATTTAGCAGTCTCGTCCTTCACCTCAATTTTCACCCTGGTCCACTCAGCGGGTACCATGTCGGCATAGGCTTCGTATTTTTCCGGGGTTTCCTTGCGCAGCTTCTCCCAGGGGAACCCGGGCATGGAAACGTATTGCGTGGAATGGTTGCGGCGCACCTGGTCGTTGGCACGGCCGTTGGTAGGGCGGATGTAGAAAAGCTCCATTTTGGAAGTGTCCGCAGCTACCCTGAACGCGATCCCCACAAACCCGCGCGCGCCTTCGCCCGCATTCGCCTGCGGCTGGCCCGAAATTGTTGCTTCGATAGTACCGTTATGAAAATCTATGTCTTTCAACACGGCCAGCGTCTTTTCGTTCGTAGCCATTTTGGGCATTTCCAATGCGACGGCGGATTTCCCTTTGTAATCGGTGGCAGTGACGGTCACCTGAAAGGGTGTAAGCAATGAAGGTTTGAGCGCAATGTCCTGCGCCTGGGCAGAGGTGAGCAGAGAAAACAGGGCAAATGAAAGCCCCAGGGCGGTGGTTGTGATTTTTTTCATGGCTGTTTAAATTAAAATTGGAATGGCTATCAAAATGCATAACCATTCCAAAACTACTTATTTGCCAGTATTTTTTCCAGCGGCCCGCTCAGCTCTTTTTTTGATGTGGCTATCGTCCGATGGCATCCGCTGCACGAGCGGCGGCGGGGTATCGCCTATCTTCTTTTTGTAGGCTTCCAGCGAGGCCAGCAGTTCCTTTGCTTTCGCCGGATTGGATTTCAAAAGATTATGCTGCTCCCCGATGTCGTTTTTGAGGTTAAACAGCAATGTATCCGCAGCGGCAACGATCACCGTATTGCCGGCTTTCACATCCTTCTGCGGCAGCCGGATCTTCCAGTCGCCCTTGCGATATGCTTCGATAATGCCGTTGGAATAGTAGGCAAATTCATCGCCCTTCCGCTTCCCTATATCAAACAGCACCGGGCTGATGTCCTCTCCGTCAAGCGGCTTTTTGGTTTGCGTTTTCTGACTGCCTGTGAGGCTGATAATCGTCGGATAAAGATCGAGTTGCGATGCCAGATCGTCATAAACCGTTCCCGGCTTGATTTTACCCGGCCAGTAAGCTACGGCCGGTACCCGTTGCCCGCCTTCGAAAGTGGTTCCTTTCCCCTGCCGCAACGGCCCGGCCGAGCCGCCTTCCACATCGAATATCAGCCAGGGACCGTTGTCACTTGTGAATACAACCAGCGTATTTTCTTCCAGCCCGTTCTTTTTCAATGCGTTCACCACCTCTCCCACGCTCCAATCCAGCTCCTCGATCACGTCACCATACAAGCCTCTTTTCGATTTTCCCTCAAATTTAGGCGAAGCGTAAATCGGCACGTGGGGCATGTTATGGGTAATATAGAGAAAGAACGGCTTATCCTTATTCTGGTCGATGAAGCGTACCGCCTCTTTGGTGTAGGTCTGGGTGATGTATTTCTGATTAACCTTAATGCTGTCCACATCGTTTCCACGCAGGTACACTACGCCCATCATGTCGTTGCTGTACGGAATTCCATAATATTCATCGAACCCATTCTGTAAAGGCAGAAACTGCCTGTGATGGCCCAGGTGCCATTTCCCGAAGATCGCCGTGCGGTAGCCGTTGCCTTTCAATGCCTCGGCGATGGTGACCTCGTCGGAAGGAATGCCGGTAAAGCTTTCGGGGAAAAACACATGATCGATCCCCATCCTGCGCGGGTACCGGCCCGTGATGAGCGCAGCACGCGTAGGGCTGCACACAGGCGAAGTGGAGTAAAACGATGTCAATTTGATACCGTTCACGGCCAGCCCGTCGATATTCGGCGTGCGGATATCCGTCGCACCGAATGTGCCGATATCACCATACCCAAGGTCATCGGCGAGGATTACGACGATGTTGGGCCTACGTTGCGCCTGGGTCGTCAGGGCGGCCACCAGCAGCGCGGCAGCTATCAGTAATTTTCTCATGGAAGGATCATCAAAATGTTACTTTTCCTTTTGTAATAAACCCACTTTCTCCTGATTCTCCTTGTGTTGTTCGATGACCAGCTCCTTCACCCGACCATTGAAGGCAAAAGTTCCGGGATAATCTTTGGTAACCGGGGAATTGAGGTCCTTCCCAACGCTAAACCCGTCGGAGGAAGCCGAAGCGAGGTATTTGATACCGATACCCGCCTGCTCTGCCGCCTTTTCGCCGTTTACAAGCAAGGTCAGTTTTTGATCGGCGGCAAATTCAATGCGAACAGTGTTCGGGCCTTCTTTCAAGGGTTTGGTGGATGTCAGTACTATCTCTTTCAGACCGTTGTTGAGCAGGTAATGTAGTTTGTTCTCTTTTATATAAAGGCTGCTTCCGCCCAGCAAGCCGCCATTAGCGAAAATCACCCCCTCCGCATTACTGCCCGTCTCTATTTCCGCGGTGATATCCACCGGCCCTTTTCCAATATAAACCCGTGTCTTAATGGTCGTACCTTCATAGATCACGGTTTTGAGCCGAACGGGAGGCGGGGTAAGCCCTGCGCGGAAATTTTTAAGCGGGTACACATTATATTTCTCTGCCTCCTCGTCGAACAACTTTTTCAATGCTTCCAGTTTTTCGGGATATCGGGCGGCGAGGTCGTTGATCTCGTTCCAGTCTTCATTGATATTATAAAGCTCCCATTTGTCACGCTTGAAATCCGTGATGAAATTGACATCCGTCGTTTCCTCCCCGAATGTATTCCTCGGGTGATAAACGCTTGCTTTCCAGCCATCCTTGTAGATGGCCCGACCGCCGTGCAGCTCGTAATACTGCTGTGTATGCCGCGCCGCGGCCTTTGCGTCATTCAGCGAATAGGCCAGCGACGTGCCGTGGAATGGCCATTGTTTGTATCCGTTGATTTCGGTCGGAACCTTCACACCGGTGAGTTCGATGGTCGTGGGCAAAATGTCGGTTACATGCGTGTATTGCGCACGAAGCCCCCCTTTATCGGTAATGCCTTTCGGATAATGTACAATGAGCGTGGTATGCGACGCGCCTTCGGCATTCACATCACTTTTCCAGTAACGGAATGGCGTGTTGGTAGCCTGCGACCAGCCCAGGGGATAATTGGGATAGCTGTATTCGGTGCCCAGTTTGTCGTATTGAGCTAACAGAAACTTGATATCGTCTCCGGCCGACTTCTCGGCCGTGCCCGTGGTACCTGTGTAGGTTCCTTCCTTGCTACCGCCATTATCTCCCACGACGAGGAAAATCAGCGTGTTATCCAACTGGCCAATTTGTTGCAGGTAATTCACTACCCGGCCCACTTCGTAGTCGGTATAGGAAAGAAAGCCTGCGTACACTTCCATAAAACGGGCGTAAATCTTCTTCTCATCGGCAGAAAGTGAGTCCCATGGTTTGATACCCGTCTGCCGCGGAGGTAATTGCGTACCTTTGGGCGCCAAGCCGCCTGCAAGTTGCCGCTGGAAGACTTTTTCGCGATACTCATCCCAGCCTCCGTCGAACTTGCCTTTGTACTTGTCGCTCCACTCACGTGCAACGTGATGCGGTGCATGGGCGGCGCCGGTAGCCAGGTATAGAAAGAAAGGTTTTTCCGGGTCGGCCGACTTCTGGTTCGCGATATAGGAAATGGCCTTGTCAGAAAGAAGCTGGTTCAAATGCTTCGTATTAGGCTCGATATCGATCGGTGAAGTTTCTTCCACCAACTGCGGGTGCCACTGATCGGTAGCGCCGCCGAGGAAGCCGTAGAAATGCTCAAAGCCCCGACCGGTCGGATAGCGATTGTACGGCCCGGCGATCGTGAGGTCACGCGGCTGGTTTCCATGCCATTTACCTAATGCAAAGGTGTTGTAGCCATTTTCCTTGAAAATCTCGGCCACGGTCCCCGCTTCGAACGGAATATTGCCATTATACCCGGGTGCGCCAATTCCCAATTCGGCGTGATGCCCCATCGCTACCGCGTGCGGGTTCCTGCCCGTGAGCAGGGATGCGCGCGTAGGGCTGCAAATGCCGGTGGTGTGGAAGTTGGTGTAACGCAAGCCTCCCCGGGCCAGCTTTTCAAAATTAGGGGTATCGATCAACCCGCCGAATGCGGAGGTGGCACCGAAACCGACGTCATCGAGCAGTATCCATACTACATTTGGGGCACCTTTGGGCGCCTTAGGCTGCTCCTGCCACCATTGTTCGGTCTCTTCGATCGTCTTTCCGATTTTCCCCCTGAATGGTTGAACGGGGTCGTGTTGGGCCGATGCATGGCCAAAAACGGCAGTGCCGAGCACAAAGAGGCTCAGCCGCTGCCTGGTCAGGGCGGATAATAGTCGTTTTGTCATAAAGGTTTTGGAATGAATGGAGTAGAAGAAGCGGGCACGACGTACGTCGTGCCCGCGGGCTTGCAAACCTTATTTTACAGCCTGAAATCTTTCCAGTTTCTCTTTTTCGTCGGCCAGGCGTTTGGCATCGGCTTTCAGATAACCGAATTGGTGGAGGTCCTTGTCGGCATTCGCCGCTACCCAAAGCAGGAATTTCTTGGCCTCAGGATTGGAGTTATTTTTTGCGATCGAAAAATGGATGTTTTCAACCGGTACATTCTTCACTTTTTCGGCTTCCAGCGTCGCAATCACCTGGTCCAGGTTTTCCAATGCTTTTTCCTCTTTGGAGACCCGGCCGTTGCCATCCAGGTCGACAGGAATGATCGTCAGCCCGTCTAGCGGCTTGCGGCTTTGCAGATCATAAGCGAGGCCCGGCGTAGTGTACGTAATGCCCGTCTCGTCTTTCAGGAGCGCCTTGATCAAATGCTCATCGGCGCCGGCAATGGCTTTGCCTTTGATATTCTGCTGCTCGTAACCGAAATATTTCGCGAAAGTGAGCGGTGCCCCGGCCTTCTGCAAGCGTGTGTAAATAGTGTATTGCGTCGTCAGCGACTTGTCTTTTTCTGCGTAAATATCGTGGAAGAAGATTTGCTTGTATGTTTTCTCATTCAGTCCTTTATCTGCATATTCTTTCGCGAAAGCGGATTTCACATTCGCTACCGGCAACAATGCATAGCGACCGATCGAAATATATTCGCGGGTGTCCTTCACTTCCTTGTCCTGATCATAAGCCTCGATCAGCAAGTCATATTTCGCCGGATCCGTGATCGTGCGCGTTTCGATCACGATCTGTGCCTTGGGATTGGCAGCGGTATATTCTTTGATCCATTTGTCAACCAGCGGATAAGCAAACCGCACGCCGGTGATGATCACCTTGTTATCGTTCGCTTCCTGTGCAATTGCATTTGGGAAAGCAGCCAGCGCCAGGCCTGCCGCCAGAAAGATTGTTTTAAAATTCTTCATACTATAAAAAATGGTTGGGAGTATGGACCAGCCGGCCCACAGCTTAATGGATGATGCATAACAGAGTAAAAATCAGAACTACGGCACAAACAACCGTCAGAAGCAGCTCAACAACAGCAACAGGTTGCAAGAGCGAAGGAATAACCGAAAGGGCCCACCATAGGCATACCAATACTGCGCGAAGAATAACGATCCATCGATTTCATGTTTGAAAAAGATTGTGGTATTGATCTCGTCTGCTGGTGGTTAACAGACAAAATCTACTAATTTGATAGACAAAGTAAATTTAAAGAATTTGAAAACGCAAGGGATTGGTTGAAATTCGTGGAAATTTGGGTTTGACACACCACCAGCAAACCCACGCCTAATGTCCAACCGGCTGGGACGCATTATCGAGCGCCTGCGATTTTGATTTTCGCTTGCTCCACTTCTTGAAATCCTGCCAGATCGCCTCAGGATAAAGGTTAATTCCGTAACTGTAATAAAACCCGCTGAAACGTTCGCGGAATTCGCCGGAAGAGAGGGCGTTGCGGTAGCCGATCTGGGAATTGATGCCCGCCCAGCGCAATGCGCGGTATTCGGCGTATACGCCTACTTGCAAGGGAATAAAATAGTCTTTTCGCGAGCCGGATATAACGCTGTCGAACAGGTCGCGGAAACGGGTGCTTTCGTTACCGATGCCAATTTCCAGCGGAGTAGATAACACCCAGCGTTTGTTGCGGATCGCGGTGTGCCAGTAGGCAAAGTTGGCGAAACGGACGTCGGTGGCGGTGTAGTAAGAGAGATTGAGAGGATTCGGAAACATTTTCCGCCAGTTAACCAGCCGCCGCGCTGCATTATACCCCAGCCAATAGTAGCCCGCCGTCAGGCGGTTGCGTTTCTCGCCGAAAGTAATCCCTGCATTGACTCCGAAAACGTTGATATGCTTATGCTGGATAAATGTCCCCCGCGCATCAAAATTGAAAAAGAGCTTGACCTTGTTTTGTGCGGAAACCCGGCTTAAAGTGCCCATTGTGTCCGGTATAGCCTCAATTTTTGGTAAAATAATTGTGGATTGCGTAGGAATACGAGACGGTACTGCGACTGTGGAATCGGTTTGGGCATAGACAGGCCATTGTCCGGCAAAGAGCAGGGTGAGCCACAAAAAAATAGTATTGTTAGGGCGCTTACGCGGTTCTTGGAAACCGTATTTCATCTTGACTTCAACACAAACAGCAATGGGCCTGCTTCGTTTCCGTCGCGTGAGGACCACCGGGTTATTACAGCAAGTAACGCAAAACCCGTGAAAGAAATTTACGGATTAAAAAAATTTAATCCTGACTGCTCAATTCACTCGCTTCGTGAGCGCATTCAACTCATTATCAGTAGGAGTTGCAGAAGGGATGCCATCAGCCGGAACGTCGATTTTTGCCGCCCATGCGATGGCATTCAGTACGAGTTTTCGGAAGTTGTCGTTTTGCCAGTTCTTATGCATATGCCCGCCGGTAAAACCAAATCCCCGGCCGCCATCGGGCCGCTCGAAGGCCCAGGCGAGGGTTTGTAGTTCTTTTCTGGTGATGACCGCCTCGCGTACTGCGGGGTTGTTGGAATGGGTGCCATCGGGCTTGTCCAGTGTGGATTCCGGCGGTAATGCCTGCAAAATGGGCGTCACACCTTTCATACCGGGCGCGAAACGCATATGGTAGTACCATTCGTCGAGAATGCTGAAAGGTTTTACGCCACGCGCAACGGGATGGTCGGGAAAGCGCGCGAAACTGGCTTCCCAGACTGGGTTTACCGACCAGTTGATTTCAAAATATCCTCCTATCCATTTCAAAAAACGGTCGCCGCCAGCCTGGGCGTCCACTTCGAGGGAAAAATGCAGGTTAACAATACCCGTCCCCCTCGCAACGAGTTTTTCCATTGTAGCAGCATGCACCAACTCCAGATGGTCAGCCCCCCCGCCATCAAGGTAGAAAACAATGGCAGCCGCGTTGTCCAATACCGATTCGTCCTGCGGCCAGCCATTGCGTACAATCACGGCTTCCACGCCCGGCAGACTGTCGTTGAGGGCTTTTGCGAGTAATGTGCAACCGCCATTGTGTTCGTGCTCTCCTTTGCCGTGGCTATCGGGACCAGCGATAAAGACGATCCTCTTCTTGGGTACCGTTTTATTGACGGCTGATTTAACCTGTGCATTTGCAATTGCAAAGAGCAATATAAAACTCAAAATGAAGGTGCATATCCTGTCCATTGTATCCCAGTTTGATTGACGGTTCGCTTCCGAAACCGGTAACTGGGCTTGAACAGCATAAAAATCAGGCCATAAGTTACTTCATTGCAAGGCTGATCAGCTCGGCCGTGTTCTTCACGTTGGCCTTTTTCATGATACTCGCGCGCTGATTGGCGACGGTATTGGAGCTGATGTCGAACTTTTCGGCAATATCCTTACTACTCATTCCTTCGGTAAGGCATTTGAGGATCTGCTGTTCTCGTGGGGTTATAATTTTCCAGATCGATTTTTCCTGGACTTCTTCCTGCACGGGCCGTGCGTCGCTTACGCGGGCGAGCTGCTTGAGTAGGTTTTTGATAATCACCGACGACGCGAACGGTGGAAAATAGAGTTCGCCTCTGGCAATAGCGCGGATCGCCCTAAGCATTTCATCACGCCCGGTATCCTTTTCCAGATATCCCGAAGCGCCGTTTAACGCCGACGAAAGCATATAATCGGTATTATTGTGCATACTGAATACGAGGATCTTCGCAGACGGGAATACCGGTACGATCTGCTTGATCACTTCCAGGCCCGGCATACGGGGCATCGTCAGATCGAGCAAGATCACGTCGGGCTTCACTTTTTCGACCATATCCCACACTTCGTCTCCGTCCGAGGCTTCGCCGGCAATGATCAGGTCTTCTTCATCTTCGAGCAGGGTGATAATGCCCTGCCTCACTACCGAATGATCGTCTACAACTAAAATCCGAATAGGCATATATGGTTAGCTAGTCAGCAATAAGTCATTATAAATCAACCCGAACGACCAATCTCGTGCCGCTATCCACTTTGGAACTAATCTCTATTTCTCCATTCAGAAGTCGGGTGCGCGTACGGATATTCTCCATTCCGTTACGGGTCAGGAACTGTCCTTCTGACTTTAAATTACTAATTAAAAATCCTTTTCCGTCATCCGCAATTTCCAAAACGATGCGATTCTTATTTTGTTCCAATTTTATCTTGATCAGATCCGCATTCGCATGTTTCACTGCGTTGTTTAATGCTTCCTGGGCAATTCGGTACAAGCCGATTTCCATCGGCCGGCTCATCGGAATGCGTTCGCTGGTCTCGCCCTCGAACAAAATTTTGATCCCCGACACATCGGCCGTCTGTTGACAGAGCAGTTTCAATGCCGACGCCAGCCCGAAATCGCTCAGTACCGAAGGCATCAGATTAAATGATACCTGCCTGGTTGTCTGAATGATGTCCTGGATCAACGTCACCAGTTGGTCGAAACGCTTCTGGTGTTTCTCATCGTGAAACTGCACAGCTTTCAATTTTTCCGCGTGAAGTTTCAACCCGGTCAGCATCTGGCCTATTCCGTCGTGCAGCTCCAACGCAAAGCGCTTCCGCTCCTCTTCCTGCCCTTCTATCAACGCACCTGCCCTGACGCGGTCTTCGGCTAATTGCAGTTCGTATTTTTCCTCTTCAAGACGCAGCAGCTCTTTCTGCGTTTCGACAAGCTGGCTATTAGCCTCTTTCAATCGCTGATTGGAAAGTTGTAATGCATCTTCCGATTCTGTCAGCATCCGCACAACTCGACGCGTTGTATTCACTACCGGCCTGAAAATCAGCAACCCCTCCGCCACAAGTACGAGGATCGTCATCAAATCCAGTATCCATTCAATGCGTTCCAGGTTTTGAAGCCGTTCAAAACTTTCCTTATCGAACTGGAACACAATACGGTTCATCTGCGACAGAAACCTCGGCTCGTTGTCAAGGACCTGCGCCAATGCCCGCTGCTTTGCGGCTACATCGGCGTCATCGCGGCTGATGATCAATAAATTCTCGTAAATATTGTCAAAAACGGGAGCCAGTTCGTGGAACATAGTGTCCAGAGGCTGGCTCTTCCAGGTGACAAAACCTTTCTCGACAGGCAATTTTCTGGATACGAGGTTCTCGTGGCTATCCTTCCACAATTTGAGCAACGAGCCGAAATTCACGGAGTCGCGATGCTCGAACTCATTGATTTTCAACACGGCCAACTTGGTTAGGCGCTGGCTGAGCATCCGTTGGCGCCCTGCCACGTTTACCAGTCGGCTGTCGTGGTTGAGGCTACGGATCGTACGCCTGATTAGAAACAGGCCACTCACGGTGAGCAAAGCTACCACACACAATGCCACCACATAAAACCGCGTCAGGCTGCCCGCTACGCGCTTGTCGAGTCTCTCCATTTGTTAACTACCAGGGGTCATAGACCAGGGGGCGACCTCCTGGATGATTTAGGTCTGCGACCGGACGGCGCTTCCGTCTTGCGAGGGCTCCTTTGGCCGCCTGTTGTAAGCTAGCCTGGCTACCTAAGGCTTACAGGCCGATGTATACGCGGTTCTCCTTCACCATCACCGGAAAGGTGTTGATCCGGTATTCATCGTCGTTCAGGCACTGTCCGGTTTGCAATGAAAAGGTTTTTTTATGAAAAGGACAAGCCACCTTCGGTTCTTCTGCGTGGCTGCCGATCATTCCGCGCGAAAGGGCCATCTGCTGGCGATGCGGGCATTGGTTGTCGGTGGCATACCACTCTCCCCTTCTCGCAAAATTGTAAATGGCAATTTGCTTGCCGCTGATAAACGCGCAGCCTCCGCCGTCCTCCGGGATATCGTCGACGTAGCATGCCATGTGCCAGGTTACTGCATTAATTGTGTCGGTGATTGTTTCCATTTTGCTGTAAGGTTGATCGTCAAGGCCAGGGGTTGAAACCCCTGGTTAAAAAATCTTTTTGCTATTGATTTGCTATTCTTTTGCTATTGATCCCCCGGGTTAAAACCCGGGGCAATGGATTTTTCATTTTAATCCATTTCCGTTGGCTTTAGCCGACGGGTGGCGTATGCAATGGTTTTATCTTCAATCCATTTCCGTTGGCTTCAGCCGACGGGCAGCGCATGCAATGGATTTTCGATTTTATTCCATTTCCGATGGCCTCAGCCGACGGCAGCGCCCCGGGGAGCCGGCAATGCGCCATGGATCCCGGTCCCTACGCCCATTCGGTAGCGCGCTTCTGGTCGCGCATATCCGCGAATGTGACGCTCGGGTCTTTCATCGGCGTGTTCACGAAATGCGTGAAACGTTTGCGGAGCTCTGGATTTTCCACCACTTCGCGCCACTCGCATTTGTAGACGTCGACCAGGTTCTGCATATCGCGTTCAAGTTCTTCGGCAATGCCCAGTACATCGTCCACGACCACGGCCTTGAGATAATTCATACCACCCTCCATTTTGTTGAGCCAGGTAGCGGTACGCGTCAAAGGATCAGCCGTCTTGATATAAAACATTAAAAAGCGGTCGATAAGACGGAGACAAGTTTCCTTATCCACATCGCTGGCGAGCAATTGCGCGTGCTGCGGTTTGGCGCCGCCATTGCCGCAGACAAACAGGTTCCAGCCCTTGTCGGTAGCGATAATGCCGAAGTCTTTGCTTTGCGCTTCCGCACATTCACGCACGCAACCCGATACCGCCGATTTCAGCTTATGCGGCGAGCGCAGGCCTTTGTAGCGCTCCTCCACTTCGATTGCGAAGGATACGGAATCCTGCACTCCGAAACGGCACCAGGTCGAGCCCACACAGCTTTTTACGGTCCGCAGCGATTTCCCGTAAGCGTGGCCGCTTTCAAAGCCGGCGCCAATCAGTTCTTCCCAGATATCCGGCAAGTCGCCCAAGTGCGCGCCGAAGAGGTCAATGCGCTGGCCGCCGGTGATTTTAGTATACAAACCGTATTTCTGCGCCACCTGGCCGATCACGATCAGTTTCTCGGGCGTGATTTCACCACCGGGAATCCGCGGAACCACCGAATACGTACCGCCTTTCTGGATATTGGCCAGATAACGATCGTTCGAATCTTGCGCCACAGCACGGTCTTTTTCGAGGATATTCTCATTCCAAAGGCTGGCCAGCACCGAGGCTACGAGCGGCTTGCATACTTCGCAGCCATCGCCTTTGCCGTGATGGTCAAGTACCGCGCCATAAGTTTTCAAACCATTCATTTTCACCAGGTCGAGGAGTTCCTGCCGTGAGTAATCGAAGTGCTCGCAGATCACATTGCGAACATAAACGCCCTTTTCCTTCATCACACCGGCGATCAGATCTTTCACCATCGGGATGCAGCCGCCGCAGCCTGTACCCGCTTTGCAGCATTTCTTCAACGCATCCACGGTGTGGTGGCCATTTTCGCCTACTTCATGGCAAATCATGCCTTTGGTAACAGCCTCGCACGAGCATATGAGCGCATCGTCGGGCAGGCTCATTACGCCTGCGCCCGCTTCCTCGCCCCCGCGGGAGCCCAGGATCAGGTCTTCGGAGTCGGGCGGGAGAACGGTTTTGTTCTTGCAGGTTTGCAATAGCATATTATATTGCTCTGCCTCCCCAACCAGGATCCCACCCAGCAAAGTTTTGCCGTCGGTGCTTACATTAATACGTTTATAAATGCCTTTGGCCTTGTTTTCGTAACGGATTGTACGGCAAGCAGGCTCTTCCACGAACGGATCGCCGAAGCTCGCCACGTCGGTACCGATGAGTTTCAGCTTGGTCGACATGTCATAAGGCAAGAACTCCTTCTCGCCGCCGGTCAGCATCGTCGCTACCACATCGGCCATTTCATAGCCTGGCGCGATGAGACCGTAGATCATATGGTGTGCCAATGCGCATTCGCCGATTGCGAAAATGGACGGATCGGAAGTTTGCAGCTGGTTGTTTACGACGATACCGCCACGTGGGTGGGTTTCGAGTCCCGCAACTTTGGCAACCTCATCACGCGGACGGATACCTGCGGAAATCACGAGCATATCCACATCCAGGAAGCTATTATCAGCGAATTGCATTCCTTCAATGCGGTCGTCGCCTTTAATTTCCTGTGTACTCTTCGATAAATGTATTTGTAAACCGAGCGATTCGAGCTGGCTTTGCAGCATGCGTGAGCCGGCGTCGTCGATCTGCCGCGGCATGAGGCGCGGGGCGAATTCTACTACGTGCGCTTCTTCCAATCCCAGGTCCAGCAATGCTTTCGCCGCTTCGAGACCGAGCAGGCCGCCACCGAGCACAGCACCTTTTCTGGCTTTTTTAGCATACGACTGGATCAGTTCCAGGTCCTCGATGGTGCGGTATACAAACACCCCATCCTTTTCGACGCCCGGGATCGAGGGAACGAATGCTCCGGAACCCGTGGCCATTATGAGGTAGTCATAATATACTATATGTCCATGGTGCGAACGTACCAGTTTCTTCTCCCGGTCGATATCTACTATCGGGTCGGACAAAAACAGCCGTATCCCGTTTTCGGCATACCAGTCGACACCGGCCATCGAAAGGTCGTCTGCCGTCTTGCCTGCAAAAAACTCGCTTAAATGTACTCTGTCATAGGCGGCACGCGGTTCTTCACCAAATACAGTGATGGCAAAGTCCTGTCCGTCTTTTTTTCTCGAGAGGAGCTTTTCACAGAATTTGTAGCCCACCATACCATTGCCAACTACGACGATCCGGGTGTTTGAAACAGCTTTCATAGTAATTAATAACTATTTATTTGTGAAAACACGATTATTTTATTGAACTATTCTAATATTGCAGGCGCATCATTACTTTTTCGATAAGTCAAAAGTAAATCGCGTTTTCTTAAATTCCTAACTTTTAATTCGTATTTATGGTTAAAAATAAACATAAATTTTGGCAAAATGATTGTTTTATAAAATTTGACTAGTAAATTTGAACCAATAATTGATATAGTTACAAAATACTATATATAGTACATTTCTAATATTCACCCTATTATATATAAGAGATGGAAGCGAAACTGACACTGGTAGGAGCCGGCCCTGGCGACAGCGAACTGATCACACTCAAAGGCATGCGTGCATTGCAAACGGCAGATGTGGTACTGTATGACGAGCTCGCCAACGCGGCTTTCCTGGAATTTGCGCCAGCCCACGCATTGAAGATGTATGTAGGCAAGAAAGTGGGAAACCCTTCCTTCTCGCAGGACGAGATCAACGGCTTGATCGTACGCCTCGCCCGCAAGCGCGGCCATGTGGTACGGCTCAAAGGCGGCGACCCGTTCGTGTTCGGCCGCGGGCATGAGGAGATCGAATATGCGCAGGACCACGACATCGTTTGCGAAATTGTGCCGGGCATTTCCAGCAGCATCGCTGTTCCGGCTTCGCTGGGCGTACCGGTAACACGCCGCGGGTTAAGCGAGAGCTTCTGGGTGATCACCGGCACGACGCAGAACGGCGAACTTTCGGACGATCTCCGGCTGGCGGCGCAGTCGAAAGCGACGGTCATTGTCTTAATGGGTTTGAATAAACTGGAAGAGATTTGCGCGCTATACAAACACTTCGGACGCGGACATTTGCCAATGGCCGTGATTCAGAACGGCACCCGGCCGGATGAGAAGAGTGTGGTGGGACAGGTCTGGGAGATGCCCCGCCTCGTACGCGAGAGCGGTATCGGCACGCCGGCGATCATGGTAATGGGCGAAGTTGTGGCCCTCAGTCCCGCCTACGCATTCGAATACCTGCAAAATATGCAGATGGCATTTTGACCTGCTTAGCTTTCACTCCAACCTAAACATAATCACAATGAGAAAAGCTGTTTACCTCCTTTTGCTGGGCATTACCGCGGCCGGCCTGTTGGCCCCGACGCGGACGATGGCGCAGTTCAGCCTTTCGGGTCAACTACGGACTCGGACGGAGTTGCTTGACGGACAAGGCACAATGCTTTCCAAAAGCGAAAAGCCTGCCTTTTTCACTTCCCAGCGTACCCGGCTGAATGCGGGCTACAAGGGTTACCGAACGCAGTTTTTCGTTGCCGTGCAGGATGTGCGCGTTTGGGGGCAGGATGCTTCTACAAACAACCGCATTACCAATTCGTCGCTGAATGGGCTGATGCTGCACGAAGCGTGGGGGGAGATCAGCTTGCTGGATACCAACCAGACCAAGCTCGGTAAAGAGTTTGCATTGAAGATCGGGCGGCAGGAATTGCTCTACGACGACAGCCGCGTGCTGGGCAACCTCGACTGGCTGCAACAGGCACGGCGGCACGATGCGGCTTTGATCAAGTACGGTTTCAATGGCTTTACCGCCCATCTGGGAGTTGCGTATAACCAAAACCGTGAGCTCAAAACCGGTACATTGTACGACGGCGTGCCCGTGGGCTACACAGCCGGAACGAACGGCATCGGGACGATGTACAAGTCGCTGCAATTCCTGTATTTGGGTAAAAAATTAAAACAGGGAAATACCTCTTTCCTCGTTGTGAAGGACGATTTTCAGAAATATACACTGGATACGGCGGGCGTGAAGAAGCTGACGAACGGCGTGCGGAGCAGGGTTACGTTAGGGCCTTATCTGCAAACCAAAATCGGTAAAAACTGGACGCTGACTGCCAATGCTTTTTATCAAACCGGCAAGGACAAAGATGGCGCGACATTGAGCGCATATATGTATTCTGTCCGGGGGTTGTATGCGATGAGCCGTGCATTTTCCATTGGTCCCGGCTTTGACTACACCTCCGGCACAGCTACCGGCTCAGCCAGGAACCACACTTTCGACCCGCTTTACGGCACGCCGCACAAGTTTTGGGGACAAATGGATTACTTCTACGCGGCCAACGGCTTCGGCAAGGGCGGGCTTTCGGACCTTTACATCAATACCACCATCAAAGCTTCCGAAAAGCTGTCCATCAATACCGACCTGCATCATTTCGCCAGCGCCGCCGTAGTGCGTGTAGCTGACAATCAGAAACTTTCATCCAGCTTCGGCGAAGAGCTCGATATTATCGCCAACTACAATCTCACGAAGACCATCAGCTTCCAGGGCGGCTACTGCACCTTTTTCTCGACCAAGAGCCTCGCGCAGGTAAAAGGTGTGAAAAATCCGCAAAAAATGTCCAACTGGGCTTACCTGATGATCAACATCAAACCTGAATTTTTGAAATAAGTCTGTCATAACCATCACTTTCAACCTCTTATTACTATGGAAACGACCAATAAGCCGCTTGAAAAACTCAACATTTTCAGTTTCAAAGGCGTGCAAATGCGCACCTTCCACCTGACCTGGATGGCGTTCTTCCTTTGTTTCTTCGGATGGTTCGGACTGGCTCCATTGATGACCGTCATCAAAACCGACCTCGGATTGACCAAGCCTCAGATCGGTAACATTATCATCGCTTCCGTAGCCGCAACGGTCATCGCCCGCATCGCGATCGGGAAACTTTGCGATTCGTGGGGCCCGCGCAAAACCTATGCTGCATTGCTAGGCCTTGGCTCGATTCCGGTCATGACGGTCGGTTTGGTCAACTCATACGAAGGCTTTCTGCTTTTCCGCCTGGCAATCGGCGTGATCGGTGCTTCTTTTGTGGTGACCCAGTACCACACCTCGGTGATGTTCGACAAGAAGATCGTCGGAACGGCCAACGCGGTAGCCGGTGGCTGGGGGAACCTCGGCGGCGGTATCACCAACATGGTTATGCCGCTCATTTTCGCTGCATTCGTGGGCGCAGGTTACGTGCCGGAATCGGCATGGAGAATCGCGATGGTGATCCCTGGTGCTGCATTGCTCATCTTTGCATTCGTGTATTACTTCTTCACCAAAGATACGCCGGCAGGCAACTTTGAAGACCTTGCCATCGCTAATCCGAAAGCAGCCAAAGCGAAGGGTACCCTCGGCATCGCGATGCGCGATCCGCGTACTTGGGCGCTGTTCCTGGCATATGGAGCGTGTTTTGGAATTGAAATTACTTTCGATAATGTAGCAGCATTGTATTTCTCGGAAAACTTCAATACCTCCCTGGCCACGGCAGGTATCCTGGCCGGCACGTTCGGTTTTATGAACATTTTCGCTCGGGCAGTGGGGGGGATCGTCGCGGATAAAGTCGGTAACAAATGGGGTATGCTGGGCAAAGGTCGTTTGCTGGCGCTCCTGCTTGCCCTCGAAGGAATCGGCATTGCATTGTTCGCACAGAGCGGCAGCATTGTGGGCGCGGTAATCACGATGCTTTGCTTCGCAATGTTTTTGAAAATGGCGAACGGCGCTACTTACGCGATTGTTCCTTTCATTAATCAAAAAGCGATCGGCTCGGTGAGTGGCATCGTAGGTGCAGGCGGTAACGTGGGCGCGGTACTCGCGGGCTTCCTGTTCAAATCGAGCTCTATTACTTATTCGCAAGCATTTATGTATATCGGTGTCGCTATTGCTTGTGTGGCTGCCATTGTCGCATTGATCAATTTTGAGAAAGCACAGACCATCACAGCAGAAACTGGAAAATTGGAACCAGCAGAGGCTTGATGGATCTGCAAGATGAAATTCAATTTCAATTCAATCTCAATTCAATTTCAATTCAATCTCAGTTGACTAAAGTCAACTGCAATAGATGGCTGCTGTCAGCAAATAAAGAATCCCCTTGCCCCGGGTTTTAACCCGGGGATCCAAAGCAAAAGAAAAAAAGAAAGATTGATATTAATACCAGTTCTAGTCATTCAATCATTCAATCATTCGATCATTCAATCATTCATTTAAAATGAAACCAGCCCCCAATTCCTACAAATCGACCTGCTGTTACTGCGGCGTAGGCTGCGGGGTCGTGGTGACGAAAGAAAGTAACGGCCAACTAAGCCTTGAAGGAGATAAAGAGCACCCTTCGAACAAGGGAATGCTGTGTTCCAAAGGTATGAACCTGCATTACACGGTCATGGACCAGTCCGACCGCCTGCTCTACCCGCAGATGCGCCTGAACCGCTCGATGCCCTTGCAGCGCGCAACCTGGGATGAGGCCATGGAACGCTCAGCGACGGTTTTTAAAACATTAATCAAAAAATTTGGCCCCGATTCGGTAGCATTTTACGTCTCCGGTCAATGCCTTACGGAGGAGTACTACCTGGTAAACAAGCTGATCAAAGGTTTCATCGGGTCCAACAATATCGACACCAACTCCCGCCTGTGCATGAGTTCGGCGGTGGTGGGTTACAAATTGTCACTGGGCGAGGATAGCGTTCCTGTTTGCTACGACGACATTGAGGCGGCCGATGTCATGTACGTAACCGGCGCTAACCCGGCCTGGTGCCATCCCATTATCTGGCGGCGCGTGGAAGCCCACAAAACGGCGAGACCGGATACCAAAATTATCTGCGTGGACCCGCGCGTGACCGACACCGCCCGCTCGGCCGACCTGCATTTGCAGATCCGCCCTGGCACCGACATTGTTCTTAACAATGCGATCGGCCGTTTGCTGATCGAAAACGATTATCTCGATGAGCGGTTTATTGCAGACCACACCGATGGTTTCGAATTATTCCGGCTACAAGTAATGCAGCGCACTTTGGCGGAAGCGGCCGACATTTGTGGTGTCCCTTCCGCCGACATTGCCTTAGCCGCCGAATGGATCGGCCGTTCGAAAGGCTTTCTTTCCTTTTGGACAATGGGTCTGAACCAGTCGGTAATCGGTGTAAACAAAAACCTTTCGCTCATCAACCTGCATTTAATTACCGGTAAAATTGGGAAACCCGGTAATGGGCCATTCTCCTTAACCGGCCAGCCGAATGCCATGGGCGGCCGGGAAACAGGTGGCCTTGCCAACATTCTCCCGGGCCATCGCGAGGTACTGAATGCCGAACACCGCGAAGAAATAGAGAAATTCTGGAACACGCCCGTCCGCATTGCCGACAAGCCCGGCCTCACCGCCACCGAAATGTTCGAGGCACTTGCTAACGACAAACTGAAAGCGATCTGGATCATCAATACCAACCCATTGGTAAGTATGCCGGACATGAATACCGTGGAAACCGCATTGAAAAAATCGCGTTTCGTGGTAGTTCAGGACGTTTCCAACCGCGCGGATACCGTGCATTTCGCCGATGTGGTGCTCCCCGCAGCCGCGTGGCTCGAAAAAGACGGCAGCATGACCAACGCCGAACGCCGCATTACCTATCTCCCCAAAGTGCTCGATGCACCGGGAGAAGCGCTGCCCGACTCCGAAATCCTCTGGCGTTTTGCGCAGAAAATGGGTTTTGAAAAAGCATTTAATTACAAAACTACCTCCGAGGTTTACGACGAATACGTGAAGGTTACCAAAGGAACAACCATCGACGTGACCGGGGTAAGCCACCAATTGCTGAAAGAGAAACGCAGCGTTCAATGGCCGTTGTCGTCGCTTGATGGTGAGCGTTCGGCAGACGTGCGACAGCCAGGCACCAAACGTCTGTTCACAGATCATCAATTCTACACCAAAAATAAAAGAGCCCAAATACACGCCGTCCCCGACGAAAACCATTCCGAGCCGACAGACAGTCAATTCCCATTGGTTTTAACCAACGGAAGGGTTCGTGACCAGTGGCACACGATGACAAAAACGGGTCGCGTTGCGAAATTAAACAAACACATCCCCCAACCTTTCTTGCAAATACACCCGGAAGACGCGTATGAACGCGGCATTTTGGAAGGCAGCTTAGTGACGGTCAGCAGCCGCCGGGGCGAAGTGCGCGTGAAGGCTCAAATTACCACGGACGTCCGCAAGGGGCTTTGCTTCCTCCCTATGCATTGGGGGAAAATATTAGGAAGCAATCTGCTACGGGCCAATAACCTGACCAGCTCGCTGGTAGACCCAAAATCCAAAGAGCCTGATTTCAAGTTCTCGGCTGTCCAGGTCGCCTTATACAAAAAGCCATTTGAAAAAATCATCATCATCGGCGCCGGGTCGGCCGGGCTGGGCTTTATCAATTCCTACCGCCAACTGAATACCGACGATGAGATCCATGTTTTTTCCAAAGAAATATATCCGTTCTATAACCGGGTCATGCTGCCCGACTATATCAGCGGCTCGCAAACCTGGGAACAGCTCGTGAAGCTTCGTGAAGACCAGTTTGCCGAAAACCGCATTACCGTACACAAAGGTGTGAGTATCATGCACATCGACCGGAAACACAAGACCGTGATCGATAGTAACGGGCTGGAACACCGTTACGACAAGCTCATCCTCGGCATGGGCAGCAAGGCATTCATGCCGAAGGGTGTGCCTAATCTGCCCGGGATTTTCAACATGCGCTCGCGCCTCGACGCGGACTCGCTTCTACCGTTTCTGAAACAGCCCGATCCTCATGCGGTAATCGTCGGCGGGGGAATTCTGGGCCTGGAACTGGCGGCATCGTTCCGGGAAATGGATGTAAAAGTGACTGTGATCCAGCGAAGCGGCCGTTTTATGGAGCGCCAGCTCGACCCGCTAGGGAGCGAATTGCTCTACCAGGAGCTGCTCGACCGTGGAATAGAATGTTATTTCAATGATGAGGTGGCTACCTTCTCGGGTTCGGATACCGTAGAAGGAATCAGGCTGAAATCGGGGCGGAAGATCGACTGCCAGGTGGTTGTACTGGCAATAGGCACCGTCCCGACCATCGACCTCGCGCAGCAAGCCTCCCTCGAATGCAAGCGCGGCGTGGTGGTAAACGATTACATGCAAACCTCCGATCCGGACATTTATTCCGCCGGGGAAATTGCCGAATGGAATGGCCAGATGTGGGGCATTACCCTCGCCGCCGAGCAGCAGGCCGAGGTGATCGCCAACCATCTCGCAGGCGACATTTCGCAGCCTTACAAAGGCAGCACGTCGATGAACATCCTGAAAATGGAAGGGTTGCAGCTTTGCAGCATCGGCATGACCGACGCCCCGGCCAACGATCCAGCCTACGAGCAGATTGTATTTATCGATAAATCAAAGCGTTACTATAAAAAGTGCATCGTGCACCGCGACAAGCTCGTAGGCGCTATCCTGATCGGCGACAAGAACGAATTCCTCGAATTCCGCGACCTGATCGCAGGCGGTGTGGAGCTCTCTGAAAAACGCCTTCAGCTCCTGCGCGCCAGCCAGAAAGCCGAACCGATGATGGGCAAACTGGTATGTTCCTGCAACAATGTAGGACAAGGAAACCTCGAAAAAGCCATTGCAAGTGGCTGCGGCGATTTCCAGAAGCTCTGCCAGACGACTGGCGCCGGAACCGGTTGCGGCTCGTGTCGGCCGGAGGTGAGGTCGATACTTGAAAAAGCGCTGGACGCGAATTTGGCGGCCAATTGAACTTATGCTAGGTGTTGTCAGGAATAGTCATGAATGGTCATCAATAGTCAAATGATCGTTCTCTCCTGATTTAAAAACCATACTTGACAACACGTGACAAATCCTGACAACACCTGACAACACCTGACAACACTTGACAACACTTGACAACATCTGACCACTTCTGACCACAAAACCGTAACACACGATGCGCGACTATTACCACATAAAAATCAACCTGCCGGGCGGCATTGCTTCACCGGGGTACCTGAAAGACATTCTTTCGGCGGCGTGGAATGCGAACGTCCGCAAGGTGCGGTTCGGATCGAGGCAGCAGCTGCTCATGACCGTGCATTACGAGGATATGCGGTTTCTGGAAAGTGATTTCAAAAAACTGGGCATTTTCTATGAGATCAATACCGACCGCCGGCCCAATATGGTTAGCTCGTATTGCGGCGAGGAGGTTTTCCGGACCGGGCAGTGGCTCAATGCCAGCGAATACCATTCCGTGCTCGATAGTTTTGACTTTGTGCCTGGGCTAAAAATCAATATCTCGGATTCCAATCAGAGTTTTACGCCTTTTTTTACAGGCAATCTCAATTTCATCTCTTCGCCAGAGCCCCATTTCTGGTATTTATATGTGCGTTTGAAGCAAACCAACACGGTTTTCAAATGGGATGGGCTGATTTATACCAACGAAATCGGCCGGCTTTCGAAAGTGGTGGAAGAATGCATGCTGGACGAAGGCTTGAATGAAGAAAATGCCTTGAAAGCAGCTGTGGCCGACCGTATCAGCTATGTTTTCCTGCCGTCGCAGCAGGAACTCGAATTGCCGTCGTTTTCCCTGCCCTATTACGAAGGCTTCAACCGCTACGAGTCGCGTACCTGGCTGGGGCTTTACCGTCGCGACGAAGAGTTTTCGATTGAATTCCTGCTCGATGTGTGTGCATTATGCCTCAAAACGCGCGTAGGCGAAATCTGCTCCACACCATGGAAATCACTGGTTATCAAAGGAATTGAAGACCAGTACCGCGAAGCTTGGAGTAACATCCTGGGAAAACACAACATCAATGTCCGCCATGCAGCTAACGAGCTGGCCTGGCAAACGGAAGATCACAATGCAGACGGCGCAGAACTTAAAAACGAACTGATCCGGTATTTTTCCAAAAACGATACCCGCACTTTCGGGCTTTGTTTTGGTATTCAAACACGCCCGAAATCCGAAGTTTTCGGATCGGTGCTCATCCGGAAACGTCCGCTGCTAAAAATCGGGCAGCTGCCGCTGTTCAGCGTCTACGACCTTTACTATACCGAAAATTTCAACCCCAACAGCCGCGCGCAAGTGCTGTTCGAAAGGGGTTTGTTTAAAATACATTTGCCTGCCCAGCTGGAACGTCTTTGCAGGCGGTTTAACAATCAGCGATCGAGGGATACTCTGAAAACTATGCTGTCCGAGCCCGACGAAGCCAAAACGGCCGTCAAAATGGCAAAGACAGTGCACCAATGCCCCGATTGTCTGACCATTTATGATCCCGAGTATGGCGACATGCTCGGTGATATCCCACCCGGGACCGCCTTCGAAGATCTTCCGGCCGGCTATTGCTGCCCTACCTGCGACAACGGCAAGGCCGTTTTCCTGGCCGTCGAACTTACCCGATCATCCAACCTCGAACCAGCCTGACCATGACAACCATATCCGTTATCGAAACCCGATTTTTTGCATTCGAAAGTGATTTTGTAGATAGCCTACGCTGCATTCCGATGATCGTCCGTTACAAGCTTGACGCCTGCCGCGTGAAGCTGCAACTTGCCGACTGGGCCAAATTCAATTACGATGAAAAGGACCTGCTGGCCGAAATGCCGTGTCACACGGAGCTGGAAATCGAAATCTATACGGATTACGTGAATGAACTGGTTTGGAAATACACTAAAACGGTTCCAGGCTTGCTCAAAAACCTCGACCCTGCGTGGATATACGAACATGTACCAGAGGAGGTGCATGAGCGTACGCGGGGATGGAACTGTCCGCTCATTTCTACCAGCCAATGGATGCAGCTCGACGTCCTTGAGCGGTTTGCATTGGTGAAACTCAGCCGTTCGGGGCACGAGGGGCGGAATTTCCCAAGGGCGCTGGCGGAATTTGGATTGGCCGCGGCTTGCTAGGCTTAGGTACTTATGTTTATTTCTGCGCGACGCGATTAACAGTCAGAAGCCTGCGCAATTCAGCCTGAACATCTTCTGACGAAGGCCGCGGCGCGTGTGTTGCTACCATCCGGCCCTGCGCGTCGATCAACAGATAGCGTGGGATACCCCACTGGTGGTCCGCAGCCTTCACACGAAAAAAGTCTTCTATTAACCTGGGATATTTACCGGATTTAATCTTTTCTTCCACCAACGTCGGGAAAATAGGTTCCAGTGAGTCCCAATCCGCCGATTCATGTTCATCGTAAACAGCATTGTAGATTTTATGCTGATAAAAATTAGAAGCAATTAAAGCATAGTCAAACATACCTGTTTTGAGCGCAATTGTACAATTGGTATTCTTTTGATTGCTTCTGCGACAGTTGCGGGAATTTCGGTGGAGTCTTTCCCAATAGAGAAATTCTGCTGATAAAACACAACGCTCATTTCAGTGTAACTTTTCATTAAGCTGAGCATTTCCGCCGACACCTGTTTGTTTGATTTCAGTTTTGCAAATAGCTGTCCATATCCTCTCTGCAACGAATCTTTCGCTTTTAAAAATTCCTCTTTGTTCAAATGAATGGCATGAGTTCCGTCCCATTTCTCCAAGCCATTCCATATCTGGCATGATTCCATGATAAACTGATTGACCGCCGCTCCGTCCCCTTCAAAACTAATCGAAACTTTCGCTCCTGCTTTTGCCGGCACTATCGCCAGCTCGTCACCCGTTGAGACGAAAAATGCTGCCGCAAGGTGTGCAGCAGCTACATGAGCAAAGACTGGCGCATCGAGTTCAAATTCAGCAGTTCCTTTTCCCGCGCTATCCAATATCACTTTACCTAGCTCCACATCATCAAAATTAATCATGTTCGTCCTGGCGACCAATACCGTATCCCCAGCCGCTTTCAAGTGATTAATGGATATTTTGACTAAATTCTTCTTCTTTTGATCGCAACCTGACATTAGGGAAAGAGCAAAACAAAGGCATAAAAAAGAATAGAGTGGATAGCGCATTGGATTTGAATTTAGTTTACTAGATAGTTTCAAACCATTTTACGCTAATGAAATTGATTTTGTGGAATTATATGACTGAATACTTGAATTTATTCAACAATTACTTTCCGCGAAATACTTTCGCTGTTAATAACCAAAGTAACAACGTATGTCCCCGCATTTCTCATCCCAAAAGAAATATTAAGAGGATTTTTGCCTGAAAACACATTCCGTCTTTCCAAAAAATGCCCGCTAATATCTGATATAGTCAATTCACAATTACCTAGCAATTCAGTAATTTGAATAACTATTTCCTTTCCTTTTGATGGATTGGGCTGCACACGAAGCCAATTGTCATTTGCATTGATTATTGATATCGCAATGATTCTTGAAGTCTGCTGCCGGCCATCCAAATCCACCTCTACCAGCCGGTAATATGCTTTTTCCAGGCTTGCCGAGATTCCGGCATCCCGGTATGAGTAGCTCTTCATTTCACGCGAGTCGCCTGCCGCGGCTACCTCGCCAATGGGTTCGAAATGGCGCCCGTCCATCGACCGCTCGATGACAAAATGGCCTGCGTTGGTTTCCTCGCTCGTTTGCCAACGCAGGGTTACAATGCCACGCTCGGATGAGCCTGAGAAACTGATCAATCGTACTGGCAGTGGGTTGGTAACTTCCACTGTGATGCTATCGGCAAGGCAGGCGTACGCATCATGAACGTAGTAATCGGTTGTAGCTGCCGGGCTTACAGTAATTTCACGGGTGGTTTCGCCAGTACTCCACAAGTAATCACCCAGATAGGAAGCCGACAAATTGATGCTTTGACCTTTCTCGATCTCGATCGACGTTTTGGCATTAGCATCTTTCACAATCGTAAACTGGTCACGAACGAGCCCGTCGGAGGCAATCCATTTCGCATCCAGCCGCTTCCCCTCCACTTCCAGCAGCAGGGCGCCGCCGTGCTGATTATCTGCCGTCGGCAATGCGTCATGCGGGTAACCCGCCTGCGTAGCACCCAACTGACCCGCCGAACCAGTGACTATATATACGGTCCCTTCATTGTCAGATGATTTTTTCAGATAGGGACATGAGCCGATCGAACCGTCGTACCTTCCTGACGATTGACTGATATTGTGAATCGCAGCATCAAACGAACTTTCCATGCCATAGTGCCCCTTCATCAGCTTCGAACGCTCGTAGTCGTGGCTGTGACCGCATAGCACCAGGTCAACACCATTTCTTTCCAGAATCCGGATAAAATTCTCGCGGATTTTCACCAATTCTGCTTCGGTGTCTGAGTTATGGGAGCCTTTTGTGAACGGTGGATGGTGCCAGTAAGCCACTATCCATTCTTTATTCGTATTAGCTGCCAAATCCGCCTTGATCCATTGAACCTGAGTACCCAGCGTGTCGTACAACCGGGTCGTGCCGTCCTCTTTGCCATAAGAGTCGAGGGAGAGAAAATGGATATTACCATAGTCAAATGAATAAAAAGCCTCCGTTCCTGACGCAACCCCTCCCGCTTCCCCGGCCGCCGGGACAGTAAAAATCCCGTAGTACGGCACTGCATGATCTACCTGACGCTGGACATTATTGGCATAGTCATGATTTCCCGGACACGGATACAGCGGCGATTGCTTTAAAAATTTCTGTTTATAAACATTAAAAAAACCACTTTGATACTCAGCATCCGTACCTGCCTGATAGGCATTGTCGCCGAGTAAAAGCCAGGCGTTCATATACTCATTTCCCAGAAAACCAGTCAGGTTGTCACGTACGTTGATTTGGTTTACAGAATTGTTGCCGCAGTCACCAAACACCCCGATACGGTATTTCCCCGACTGGCCCGGCGGCGGAGCAGTTTCAAAATAATTATCGGAATCGCCCTGTAATACTTGCTGGGAGGTACCTATCGAATAGTAATATCGCGTCAACGGTTGAAGTCCGGTTAATTTCACTTCATGTTCCGTAACCAATGTCAGGCTATCGACATGCATTATAAGTGAACCGGTCGCAGGGCCGAACGCTACACGACTGTCCGTGGGCACATCGGTACGCCAGCGGATTACAATGCTGGTCGATGTGGCTGATTGAAGATAAGGACCTCTTAAAAGTCCGGGGATGAAATACACCGCAAAGAATGCAGACAGTAATAAAACTTGCATTGTTCATTTGTTTATAGTGTGCGTCAATTCAGATTCGCCAATCTAGTTCTTTAATAACTTCTGGATGACTTGCCCTTTACCGGTTGCGACGTAATACAATCCGGGCGGTAAATGTTGCGCATCGAATGTGCGCGTCTTACCATTTTCAATTTTGGTTTCAAGCAAAAATCGGTCTCCTTTTACATTGTACATCCATAGCATTTGCGGAGACGCTTTGTCAGAGAATACGCCGTTTCCCAAATCTTCAAGTGTAAAAAAATCAGTAACCGGATTCGGATAAATTTTCCAGGCCCTTTCATCCGCGCAATCGGCCACTACAATCCGCGTTTCCTGTGTGCTACCATCCGCATCGTATTCCCTAATGCGGAAATAACCATGGTTTAATACTTGTCCCACATCAAAGATGTACGAATTCACTTGCTTTGAATTTCCCACTGCCAGTACATGCCCGATCGCCTCCCAACTCCGTGCATCGTTGCTTGCGAGGATTTCAAAATAATCTGCATTCACTTCTTCGGTCGTTTGCCAGCTTAGCCGTGCATTGCTACCGCGGCATTCTGCATTGAATTTGCCGAATGTCACGGGCAAGGGCGCCAGGCTCTTGGTAAGCGTGTTGTTCCGCGTGATTAGCCATACGTCCGGGTCGAAAACTACTTCAGTGGCTTCAAAACCAAGATTATCGGTAAAAAACTGCCCGTTGGTGGTGTTATTCAGCACCACCAGTTTTTGCTGGTTGGTATTCGCATTACGAAAAAGCAGCGGGACCGGCAACTGAAAAAAGCTGACGGACGCATGTGATTGCGTCTGGTTCAGCTTCACCTGAACCGTGTTGCCCACCGGGTACCATTCAACCTGGTAGGAAGGATACCCCTGGCCGGTAAACCACTGATCGAAAAAATAGGTCAGATCCTTCCCGCTGGCCGCTTCCAGATGGCTTTTCAGGTTGGCCGTGGTGACGTAACCATAAGCCAGCGCAGGGTCGTTGATGTAATTATTGACTGCCGTAAAAAACGTGGCGTCGCCCAGTATCCAGCGCAGCATGTACAGCAAATGCGAACCTTTTAGGTAACTCAGGCGGTTGCTGAAAATCCGGTTCACGTCGTTTACATTATCCACCCATACAGAACCGCCGGGCTGCGAGGTAATCGTATTGATTTCGTTGGTACGGGCCGTTTTGGTATTGGCCGGGTATTTTGCCTCCGTATAAATGCTGGCGAGGTGCGTTGCGAAACCCTCATTCAGCCAGATATCCTGCCAGCTTCCGCAGGTCACCTTGTCGCCGAACCATTGGTGCCCCAATTCGTGTGCGATGAGCGTCTCGCCCATATTGACCATGAACGAGCAGGTCTGATGTTCCATTCCGCCGCCCCAGCCGAATTGCACATGTCCATACTTCTCATTGTTAAAAGGGTAATCGCCAAACAGGTTACTGAACTGCACCATGGCGTCGAGCGCATTCTGCACACCTCCTTGAAAAGTAGCCTGGCTTTCCGGATAGCAATAAGTTTTGAATGGCACATCCGTGCTTCCTATCAACACACTATTATCGAGCACATTATAGTTTGTGACCGCCATAGCCACCAGGTAACTCGCGATTGCGTAGCGGTGTTTCCAGTGCGTCCGGGTTTTGGAACCCGCAACTGCCGTCTCGCTTTTCAGTAAGCCGTTCGAGGCCGCTTTATACGTTGCAGGGTGCGTAATGTAAATATCCAGTGAATCAGCCTTGTCGTCCAGGCCATTTTTGCAGGGCCACCAGTCGCGGCTTCCGTAAGGCTCACTTAATGTCCAAACTACCGGCGTTGCCGACGGCCCATGCGTAGCTACCACAAAAGCGGCATTCGCTGGCGGTGGGGTACCTTCGTAGCTGATCGTGACCGAATCTTTCGTCCCACTCCCCAGTGGATTCTGCAGCGTGATCGTCAGCGCGTCCGCGGCATGGGTAAAGGCGACGTTACTTCCATGCTGCTGCACGGATGACACAGTCAAAGCACTCGACAGGTCGAGGGTAATGCTGCTTCCCGCGGCGGTCATTACAAAATGTGGCGTCACGACGCCTGTAATGTAGTTCACCGCAGGATCAACTTCCCATTCGCAACGGTAATACTTCACATCGAAATTGTTGGATGCCATGACACGCAGCCCGGGCGCATTCAGTCGCAACCCTGCGCTACGGCTTTCGAGCACAGCAATATCGGAAGTGGAGAAATCCGCGGGAGATTCCTGCCCCATTGCCCGCACAGCGAACAGCCAAAAGAATAACAGAAAAAGTGTTTTCATAGCGCGCAGTTACACGTAAGCACATCACTATCAATACGCTAACTTAACCAATTGAAAACAATTCCCGCCTGTTTTCGTACCGAATGTTCAAACGGAAGGTTTCTGTCAAAGAGCGGTGAGGCTGTCGCAAAATCCGAGCAGCTTCCGCAAATCGTCCGCTCCACCGAAATCGACACGGTTCCCGCGCAGGTAGTGTGTAAGCTGGCGCTTGTTACGCCCGTACACATGCAGGAACGCACGCCTGGACGCCGGGTGTACGATCCGGTTCCGATCGATCAGAAAATAGGTGGTTTTGATCCGGCGCCGGTGGCTCGACGCATTGTTTTCCCATTGGATATGCCCACCCTGGTTGCTTACCATTTGCACGTGCGCAGCGTTTCCTTCCGAAGCAGAATAATGCTGTCCCGAATAACTAAGGCCGTTCCCCACCGTTTCGGGTTGTGTCCGGGAAGCCAGAAGGGCTTTTCCTGCCACGCCAATCACCTCCATATCCGAATGGGCCTCGGTAAGGACAAAGCGGCGCTCCCCTATTTCGATATAGTCTATCAGATATTTGCCGGTAAACAGCAAGGTATCCGCCCTCGGGTTCAGAAACTGCATCTGGCCGTCCTGGCAATGGTAGTTCAGTAGTGCTTCCTGTTTTGTGCCATTCCGGAAATGAACCACCCCCTTGATGAATGCGGGATACAAATAATCAGCGAACTTTTTTTCCCGCGCATTTTCATTCGGCGGGGCGCTCATCTGGCAGCCGGCGTTTAACGGCGCGTTCATAGACAGACTTTGAATTAAAAGGGAAACAAGCAGTACAGTTTTCATCGCAATTCCAGGTTAGCCATTCGTGATACAACCTGCATATAAGACGTTATCCGCTCATTTCCATACCCTTAAAAGCTTATAATTTTTTCTCAGTAAGTTCACCACAGTGACTTATACAGTCTTGTCCAGTGACATTTTGAAGAATTTTTCTACAACATATTGTTAGAATATCCAGTAAAATTCCAAATTTTTAGTAATATTAGTACTACAAATCATTTACCAAACGTATATATTGCCGTTCAAATAGCCTGATACTGCTAGCCAACGTTATTTAACTATTAAAACGGGGTCAACGGCATGGTTTTGGTGCCCGTTTTGGCCTACATCAAAGGAAACGCATGATGGAAATCGGAACAATCAAGGCGGTACATATATTTACCCACCGACGATTATATGTTACCGCCGAACTGGAGTTGAACCTGAAAGGAGTAAGACATACGTTTGGTGGGCACGAAGTCTTCTTATCAGGCATGCATGGTGGTGAATCCTCGGATCCACCTTATTTGGGAAGATTTTTATTCAGGTGTATGCAAGTATGCAGGGTCGACAACTGGGATCAGCTGAAAAGCTCGAAAGTACTCGTAGAAATTCAACACGGTAAGGTCGTGGCCATCGCCGACATTTCCGGCGACAACTGGTTCAACCCTACCAAGGAATTCGGGGCAATGGATATGGAAAAAGAGCAGATGGAATCCGCTTTCAGGGACAATTCCAAATAATAGCTCACTATTCCAGCCTGATTTCATAATTCCCATTCGCACATTTCTCAGGCACAGCCAATTCAAGGTGCTCCTTTTGGTTCACCCGCAGGTAATTTTCAATGGCAAGTACTGCGTCATTCTCCGACTCCGCCCCCGACACTTCCAGAACCACTCCCGGTTCCAGCCGCCCTGTCTCATCACGATTTATTACGCTTGGCATGGTTAATGTTTTTTTGTTTGAAAGAGGTTTTAAAACTGTGCCAGTCAATTAATAAAGCCGGACACCAAAATGCCCGGCTTTATTAATTGCTTCCATTTAAACGGGAATGCTTGCACGCCTACTTCACGGGATTTTACCTGGTGTTGTGGAACTGCCGGGTACAGTCGACGACGGGATGGTTGTGCTTTGAGGAACCTGCGCCGGATCGGCGGTTGTGCTCGGAATGGTACTTCTTGGCACGTTGCTGTTGTTTGGATTCGGGCTTTGTGGCAAGTTTCCCGGCACGTTCGTGCGCGGCACGGCATTCGGATCGGTCGGCGTTACGGGGACTGTCGAAGGCTGCGTACTAGTTGACGGCGTAGTCACGCTGCTGGGTACGGTGCTCGACGGTACAGTCGATGGCTGCGTGGTGGAGCTCGGTACCGTGGTTGGTGACGGCTGTGTCACCGTGCTGCCGGGCTTCACCGCCCCGGGCAAGTCGGACGGCTGCACGATGGCGCCGGGTACCGTTTTAGGCTGCGTAGTATTGGACGGATAAGTCGATGGCTGCGTTGTACTTGGCACCGTGGACGGCGGTGTACTGGACGGTGTGGTAATCTGTGCAAAGGCAGCAGCGTTACCGAAGGCAGCTCCGCCGGCAATAGCCAATGCAATGATATTCAACTTCAAAGCTTTCATGACGATATATATTTAGTTGATGAATCTTTTTCTATAATGTGACCCTGAAGAAAAAGAATCGTACCAGAAGTAATCCTAGCGGGCATTAAATTTCGCACAGTGCCCAGCGCGGTGTGGATGGTTCAGTTTGTCTCAAACACCCCCCGAAATAGACGTTTTTACACTCGTTCTTTCCACGATTTATTCGTGAATTTTGTATAAAACTAAATCCAGAAACCAATGGAAAAACAATTGGACACTATGGCCGGCCGCTTGGAGGAAAGTCTTGCAACGCACCGGATCGTATCCCAGGAAGAATGGACCAAAGCGCGGAAGGATCTGCTCAAAAAAGAAAAGGAACTTACCCGGCTCAACGATGAGCTTAGTCGCCAGCGCAGGGCGTTGCCCTGGGTCAAGGTCGACAAATCCTATATTTTCGACAGCACGGAGGGAAAACTCTGGTTATCAGATCTTTTTTACGGTAAGAGCCAGCTGATCGTTTACCATTTCATGTTCGCCCCGGAATGGGAAGAAGGCTGTCCGGGCTGCTCGTTCCTGTCCGATCATATCGACGGTGCCAATCTCCATTTGCAACACCACGACGTCTCAGTGGTGGTCGTTTCCCGCGCTCCATTGGAAAAGCTCCTCGCATTCAAGAAGCGAATGGGGTGGAAATTCAACTGGGTATCGTCTTACGGCAGCGACTTCAATTACGACTACCATGTATCGTTCACCAACGAGCAACTCAAAAATGGCACGATTTATTACAATTTCGAATATGCCAAACATGACGAAGGCACAGAATCGCCCGGAACCAGCGTGTTTTACAAGGACCGGACAGGCAACATTTTCCACACCTATTCCAGCTATTCCCGCGGCGGAGACATTCTCATCGGCGCACATAACTATCTTGATCTCACACCCAAAGGAAGAAATGAGGATGGTATCATGGACTGGATGCGCCACCACGACAAATATGAAGATTTCAAAGGCGATCAGGGCAGCTGCTGCCATTAATAGCAGTCTCCCGCGCCTGTTTCGGTACGTAATGATCAAAACACTCGAGGCGCTCCTGAAACTAACGGAAGCGCCATAGTTTCCTATGCTCTCCTTTCTCCTTCCCTCCTCATAGTAAAACACAACGTGAAACGCCTTTACAGCATGAGTATCAATGATATCTCATACATCCTAAACCACACGAAGAAGCGTTGCTTCACCTTTTATGTCTGGAATTAAGCAAATTCAAAAACACAGAAAAAATCTGCTCGTTCTTCCTGCTATCGCTGCATTTGTAGGACTAGTCGCTTACCAGAACCGGCAGCAAACCGACCGCTCCTGGGGTATCTACAAAGCCGACGCCGCGAGTACCAGCTATTCGGCCCTAAACCAGATCAACACCTCGAATGTAGACCGGCTGCAACTAGCCTGGACGCATTCCTACGCAGATATGAAAGATGGCAGCCGTGCGGGGAGCAGCGAATGCAACCCGATTATCGTCGACGGCATCATGTACACTACATCCGCAAAGCATTGGGCCTACGCCATTAACGCCCAAACCGGCGAGCAACTCTGGGCCTTCGACCCGTTTGACGGGGCGGAGGGCGGCGGGGTAAGCCGTGGGGTTACCTATTGGGAGGATGGGAAGCGGTCCGGCGCACCGGACAAACGTATCTTCTTTACCGGTGGCGATAACCTTTTTGCACTCGACGCGCATACGGGCAAACCCATTATGACTTTCGGCGACAATGGCCGCGTAAGCATGAATGTCGGCCTTCGCGATGACCCTGCCACGATTTCGGTAATACCGACCTCACCCGGTATCATCTACAAAGATTTGCTGATTATGGGGGCCGAAGTTTCCGAACTGTACGGCGCACAGCCAGGCTATATTCGTGCCTACAATTGCAAAACGGGGAAACTGGAATGGACATTCCACACAATCCCGCTTCCCGGTGAGCCCGGCTACGAAACCTGGCCAAAAGATGCTTATAAATATGCAGGGGGTGTCAACGATTGGGCCGGGATGAGTCTGGATACCCGCCGCGGGATTGTATTTCTGGCATTGGGCTCTCCTTCATACGACTTTTATGGGGCCGACCGCAAAGGTGATAACCTCTACGGTAACAGTGTGGTGGCCCTCGATGCCGCGACAGGCAAATATATCTGGCACTACCAACTTGTCCACCACGATTTGTGGGACTACGATCTCCCTGCCCCGCCGAACCTGGTCACCATCCGCCGCGACGGGAAACAGATCGATGCCGTGGCACAGGTCACCAAGCATGGGTTTGTATTCGTTTTTAACCGCGAAACCGGCGAGCCGTTGTTCCCGATCGAGGAACGGAAAGTGCCGGCATCCCGCATTCCGGGAGAAGTTGCCTCCCCTACCCAGCCATTTCCTTTAAAACCCAGGCCATTTGCCCGACAATGGATGACCGAAGCCGACCTGACACACTACACCGATGCGGGACACGATTCGATTGTTAAAAAATTCCGCTCGATGCGCTACGAAGGGCTGTTCACCCCACCTGATCTCAAAGGTACATTGATGTTACCGGGCTCCCGCGGCGGGGCTGAGTGGGGCGGAGCCGCTTACGATCCGGCTTCGACAGTACTTTTTGTCAAATCCAATGACTCCCCTGAAATCCAGTCAATGAAAAAGGTGGACCTGGAACAGGAAGCCAAAGACCAAACAATTTACGACCAGGGCAAGACATTGTACATGACCTATTGTGTGGCCTGCCATGGCAAAGACAAAAACGGCGACGAACCGAATTACCCGTCGCTGATCGGTCTGCGCAACCGCATGACACGTGAGGCGGCGCTCGACAAGATCAAAAAAGGAGGAGGCAAGATGCCAGCATTCGCCTCGGCGATTAAAGGTAAAGAAAAGGGCATCATCGCATTCCTTTACGACCGCCCCCAGAATTCGGCCAAAGTAACCAAGCAAGAAACCGGCCAGACTCAAAAAGGCGCCGACAAATATCTCAATCTGACCGCCTATGGCCATTTCCGTGATCCGCAGGGGAACCCGGCACTGCGCCCGCCATGGGGGACGCTCAATGCGATTAACCTCAGCACAGGCGACTACGAATGGCAAATACCGCTCGGTAACGACGAAAAACGCTGGGAAAACGGAGGCCCTGAAACCGGTCAGGAAGGTTCGGCCGGGCCGATCGTCACGGCCGGCGGCCTGATCTTCATCAGCGGCACCCAGGACCGCAAGCTGCGTGCACTCGATAAGAAAACCGGAAAGCTCGTCTGGCAAACCACCCTCCCGGGCGTCGCCAATGCAACCGCCTGCACCTATATGAGCGGCGGCAAGCAATTCGTGGCGCTATCCGTCGGCGGCACGAAAGAAAATCCTTCGGGATCTGTAATGGCGTTTGCGTTGCCTTGAAGTCACGCGTTTGCCTGAACGCCCGTCTTCCCAGGAAGAAAAATCGACGAGTCGCGCAGGAAGGCGGCGATCCAGATCAGAGCCAGCGGGAGGGCTGCATTGAATGCGGTGCCGTGTGAAAGTTCGGTAGCGAGAGCGCCGGCGAAATAACAGGTCAGGAGGATGAAACCGATTTTCATGGTTTTCGGGTAAATGAAAAGTGCCGTGAATCCGATTTCCATCAGGCCAAGGGGAACGAGATACTTCCCTACCCCAACTTTCGAGAGCGTTTCAACTATCTCGGGGCTTTGGCTTAGCTTCATTATTCCGCTCAACACCGGCATTGCCGATGCCAGGACTGTCAGGGTGATGGTAGCGATTTTCTTTGCTTTCATGTCTCTTTTGATTTTTTGCCAAAACTAGCTACCTTTACTATACAAATGATAGTAATATACAAAAGGTTAGTAATAACCTTTTAGTTAGCAAGAAATCAACATGGCATTCACTCATCACAACGGCGAAAGACCCAGTCCGGCACAATGCTACAACAAACTCAATGCGGCAGGAGATGCATTGTATGTTATCGGGGGCAAATGGAGGTTACGGATCATCATCGCCCTTTCCGAAGGGCATAAACGGTTCAATGAAATTCAGCGTGCTATTAGCGGCATATCGGCAAGGGTCCTCTCCAACGAACTAAAAGAACTGGAAATCAATGGATTCGTCACCCGAAAAGTGTATACCGACTTCCCGGTTTCGATCGAGTACGAGCTGACACCTTACAGCGATACATTATCCCCGGTAATCGAGTCGCTGATCAATTGGGGGGAAATGCACCGCCAGCGCATCATGCATTCGGGAAAAACGGAAGAAAAAGACGCTACTGTTCTGGCAGAGATACTGTGATGTGCCACATATCGCCCGAATTGCTTACCTTTTCGGTCCCCCACGCGCCCGGGCCGCCATCAGGCCGCAGGTAGACGTTGAACACCAGCGTACTGATCTGCGAACCTTTAATGAGCACACTTCCACAAGCAGCGCCATTGTCACAATTGCCGGTTATCGGTGTTTTGGAGTGCAATATTTTCGTTTTCGTCATGTCGATCTGCATTTCCTCATTGCCGGAAAGCTTCGTCAATGTCAGTGATGGCGTTTGCAATTCAAGCTCCGTGGCGAAACCGAGGCGTTTATCACTGAAATTAGTGGTTGCCCCTAGGCCAATGAACGAAATCACGGGATCAGTCACCGGCTTGCTAAACTGTAACCGCAGCTTTCCGTAATAGTAGCGGCTGGTATCGGTTTTAGGTGCATTGGCAGCGAGCAGCGGCTTAGCTGAGAGAAATACCTGCAGTCCCGCGTTCATAAACAGATTGATCCCCTTCCCCACCGGTCCTTGTGGATGCGCCGTGAAGATCTTCCGGGCCGTATCGGCATAATAATAGTTGGTATTGATCACCGGCACCGAGCGTACGTGCGTACTACTTGCGCCGGAGGCCGCGCCAAAGGTCATGCCTGTTACATGCTGAGGCACATTGATGTAGGGCTGATCGTCAAAACTGAATGTCACCGACAATTCCGATTTCAGTTTCTGAAAATAAATCCCCTCGTCGGTGCTTCCGTTTTTATTGTAAAAGAAAGACATGGTCTGAGGGATCGAAGTGGGCCCTTTGGGGACGGGTAGCTTATAACTGTTATTGACACCGTCCTGAACCAGTTCATAAGTACTCAGAACGTTCGGCCCCTGAGCGAAAGAAGTGCTGGCCAAACCGGCGATGATCATGTATATAAGCACCGACCTTATTGATGATAATGAGCATGTTAGCATGTGTAGGAAATTAAAATCGTTGAGACAAGTGCTGGCAATATATCATTTATGGATGAAGGCTCCCACTGGTCCGGGCACGTCGTTCTCATTTTAGCAGGATAGTTCAAATTTATCTTTATATCCTACCACACAGCCTATCAAAAGCCTCCAATCGCAAACTAAGTAATTGATTATTAATTAAATGTAATGCCAGTATTATTTTCCCTATGCCGTAAAACCAAAGGCAGGTGCCGATTTTTTAAAGGCATAGCCGTTAAGCAAGTACGATTTGAATTATGATGTTGTGAGCGCATAAGTAACCGCCGCGCAGAAGCGCCCGCGCGGCGATTATTGTGGCGACTGGATGCTACCGGGGTTCCGTGAAAACTTCCTGCACGTACATGTTCGAGACGATGAACTTGCCATTGGTGTAGGCGATCGTGTCCACCGCTTCTTTCGCGCGCTGGTGTTTGTTGATCCGCACAAATTTTGCGGCAAATTGTCCCTGAATCTCGTTCTTCTTCGGGTCGTAGTACAAAATTCTGAAGTAATTCCACGGACCTTCGAGGAGCCGGTAATTGTCCGTCGTTATATCGTCTTGTGGAAACAACTTAAAGTATGAACTGATATTAATTGAATCCAACGAGCATACAGCATTTCTCTGATGGATGACAAGAGAATCGGTTGGCACATAGTTGCCCGGCTTGGCATGGAAATAATTCAAAATGATTGTCTGATATTCGTCTTCACTGATTTTCCGGACCAGGCTCATCGCTACCACGATTTTATCGCACCAATCTTTTTTCACAAACGCGCCCATTTCTACCGTGATTGCCGACTTAAAAGGTACGCCGTTTACTTCGCCAGTGATAAGCTGGTTTGTCTTTCTTGGATCCATAGATGGCTGCTTATCGCAAGACAACAAGCCGAAAAGCAATAGTATAAGTATATAGCTGTGTTGTTTCATGATTTCAGCGGCTGTTTCTATCCGGCTTGCCGTTTAAGGCTTTGCGGTCGGATTTGATTTATGATATTTCGAGAACATAAGTAACCGCCGCGCAGAAGCGCCCGCGCGGCGATTATTGTGGCGACTGGATGCTACCGGGGTTCCGTGAAAACTTCCTGCACGTACATGTTCGAGACGATGAACTTGCCATTGGTGTAGGCGATCGTGTCCATCGCTTCTTTCGCGCGCTGGTGTTTGTTGATCCGCACAAATTTTGCCGCAAATTGCCCCTGGATCTCGTTCCTTTCAGGGTCATAGTACAAAATTTTGAAGTAGTTCCACGGACCTTCGAGGAGCCGGTAACTATCCATGGAGTCATCATTTCCGGGGAAGGTAGTAAAACGCGAGTGAGCACTAATCGAATCCAAGGTGCATAAGGTATTTTTACGGTGGCTAACCGCACTATCAGTCAGCGTATAATCACCCGGCTCGGCGTGAAAAAAATTCAGATATACAATCTGATATTCATCTTCCTCAATTTTTCTGACCAAACCCATACCTATTACATCACTCTTGCAAAGAGTCTCGCTCACTATAGCTCCATTCCAAACCGTCATCCCGGATTTGAACGGTACGCCATTTACCTCACCCATAAGCACCTGATTTACCATATGTGGATTCACAGGTGGTTGTTTTTCACAGGACAGCAGGCCAGAAAGCAATAGTATAACTATATAGCTGTATCGTTTCATAGTTTAATAGGGTTACTTACGTGCAGCTGTCGATTTAAGACCTTGCTGCCGAATTGGATTTACAATGTTTTTGAAAAATGGAATTAACAGTCGCCCCAAACAAAACAGGCGACTGCTGACTTTCAAACAAATAGGTTACCGCGGCTCGGTGAAAACTTCCTGTACATAGACGTTCGAGACGATGAACTTGCCATTGGTATAAGTGATCGTATCCACCGCTTCTTTCGCCAGCTGGTGTTTATTAATCCGCACAAATTTTGCCGCGAATTGCCCCTGGATCTCGTTCTTCTCAGGGTCGTAGTACAAAATCTTAAAGTGGTTCCACGGACCTTCTAATAAGCGATAACTGTCCATTTTCATATCGTTTCCTGGAAAGGACTTGAAATATGAACTGATATTGATTGAATCCTGAAAGCACATTGAATTTTGCCGATGTAAAACAACACTGTCGGTAGGTGCAAATTCCCCCTGTTTAGCATGGAAATAATTCAGTATTACCATCTGATATTCCTTCTCGCTGATCTTTCTAACCAAGCTCATTGCGACCACTATTTTGTCGCACCAATCCTTTTTTACAACGGCCCCCATTTCTACCGTGATGGCCGACTTAAAAGGCACGCCATTTATATCGCCAGTGATAAGCTGGTTTGTCATTCTTGGATCCATGGGCGGCTGCTTATCGCAGGACATCAGGCCCGAGAATAATAATATGAATATGTGGCTGTATCGTTTCATGGTTTTAATGCGGGCTGGTAGATGATTTTTTTCCGTATAACCTGATTCCCACCGCGTGCGATTAGGATGTACGTTCCCGGCGCCAGCCCCTTTCCTGCCAAATCAAACGCAATCACGTTTCGACCGGCGGAGCATTTAAAAACCTGCCTTTGAATGTGCACCCGTCCATTAAGGTCTATCAGGCCAATTCCGACCTCCATAGCCTTTTCAGCACTGAAAACGAGTTCCACACGACCGGAAGCCGGATTGGGCTGCAAAACAGCTTCCCCGCCTTCAATTTGAAGTGAATCGCCATCCTTCTGTCCCTTTCGATATCCACCATTAGGGTCGTCATCCACCCATATCTGCATCCAATACTCGATCATCTGCCCGTCCGCGGATGTGATCTTCAATTTCAGGTAAAACAGATGATTACCGTTATGGTACAGTCCAACATTGTAAAATTCCCCGGTGCCGTTACCTGAATAGTTTATTCCATCCGAAGACTCTTTCCACTGGTACGAATAAGGGGGACTACCACATTTGGCGATGGCCTCGTAGGTATAAACCTGATATGCATATCCGCTGGTCGGTCCGGAAATCACGCCGCTCAAAACATTAGGTTCAGGGCGAAACGCCTTCACGATCGGCGATTTATCGGTCATCACTTTCGCGTTATTATGGGTGGCATTGCCCATCGGTGAACCTGCAAAAATTTTGTTCGGATTAGAATAATAGAAGATTTTACTGCCCGGCGCATTTCCATTCGCTACAAGTGTATTGAAACCCAGGAATATATATCCTTGTGCGTATGGTATTCCGAAGTTTTCATTCTCATGGTTACATCCGAACAAATGACTTAGCTCATGCGCACCAACAACCGGAACAATGGGGTAGTTTAAATCTACAATTGCGAAACTCCGGCTGCTATTAGGATGCTTATAAATTGGTGGGTCCGGAACTCCGCCCGCGGCATCATGACCGTCCCAGGAAAACAACAGTACAAGGTCTGCCTTATTCTGATTGCATAGATTTTGAACAGACGCTGTATTACTCAAAGCAAGTGCATCTTCTTTGATATAATGGCTCTTTTTTGTAAAAGTCGTCTGCACTACCCCCGCCATTTGTACATAGGCAGTATTTGCCACCCCGCTATTCGTTACCGTCTGATTGAAAATGTCCAGGGTATTATATGCATGGTTAGTCGCCGAAACCGGGTTCACATTATTTCCGTACAAGAACAGCACTCTAATACTACTAGTACACGGCTCAATCTTCGCATTATCAGCCGGCTTTCTTCCGGTTTTGTCAAAGTCAGGCTCTGGCTGGGTTTTCTGCATCGCCGAACCAATTCCCGAGGCGCAGAAACGCTCTTTCCCGGCATCGTTCCCGTGCCCCAGCAAAAGCTGGCCATCTTCGCCCAGGTCGCAGATTTCGTATGATCGCTCCGGCCCCTGGATGATCCCGCCCTTCATGCCATTGCGGGAGGTGAGCAGCACCGACAGCAGACTTTCCCCTACCGTTCCATAGAGTTTGTAATTACGATCATCCGAGTACTCGATGGTTTTGATGTGTACGTCATACGCTTCGGCACGGCCCGGAATCGTGATTTGCAAGCGATTGTTGGACAATACTTCGGCAATGGGCCGCATCCGCACGATGACCGTTTCGCCGTGGTACTGGCCGTTGTTGGTCAGGCCGTCAAATAAATGCTTACCGTTTTCAGAAAGACTCGCGTAATCCGGCGTATCCGGCAAAAGAAGATCTTCGCGTGCTCCCTGTGCGTGGGCGCGTGTGAATGAAGTGCCCGCAATGGCCAGGCAGGCCAGGCAAACCGCAAAAAAGCGGGAACGCAATACACTACCATTAATCCGAAAAAAGTCCATAGGCATACCTGTTTAAGTTCCTGAAAAAACTGATCGAAATGGACCCGCGGCAAGCCACGGGAGGAACGGAGTAGGTAGGTGCCCGGCCAGGGGTGCCCGGCTAGGGGTGCCCGGCTAGGGGCGACCGGCTGTACGCCGGCCATGGTGTTTCGAATTAAATGGATATTTTTCTCAAATCAATTGGGAAGAGGCTACCGATGATCAAGTAACCGGGATGGATTACCAAGCAACGGTTTTCCGCGTTTTATAACACTTTCTCCTGCAAAATCTTCACCACGCTTTCCTGTAAAGGCGGGTGTAAATCGGCCAACAACCACCAGGTGTGTATTTTGGCTCCGGCGTCAACAAGCCTTCGGACTACTTCGAGATGGTGTTCTCGCACACCCTCGTGCGCAGTGGCCCAAAGCGTCTGATCAAGCACAGTGCCGCCGAATTCATTGCGCGCCTCGAGCGGGGCTTTACGCGAGAGCAGCAGGTCTACCACTTCGGGATAACCGAAATAGCCGGCCCAATGTAATGCAGTCCAGTCGCGGTGGTCTTTTGAAGCAGGGCTTATGCCCTTTTCGAGCAGGAAACGGACTGTTTCCACCCGGTTGAGCATAGCAGCCCATACAAATGCAAGTGCCAGATTGGCCTCGGGCGTCGGGGCAATTTTGAGCCACTCTACGCGCGCCAGCGGCGCGTCGGCTTTCAGCTTACCGTCGTCTCCGAGATAACCTGCGAGTTGGGCCGTTTTCCCCATCGCGGCCGCAGTCACCACGTTATCGACCCTGGCGCCTCTCTCTACCAGTACCTCCGCCGATTGAGGATAATGAAAATAGATGGCCGTGACCAGCGGCCCGCAGTCGTCGCGGACACCATTGATCGCCGCACCATAGTCAAGCAGTTTTTCCGCCAGTGCCGTTTGCAGACCGGCCCGCGATGGATGCACGCTCGACACCAGCAATTCCAGTGTCGTACCCCATTTGGTATCATAAGTATCCGCCAGAGCGTCGGGCGCGGCGCCTGCTGCAAGTAGCGTTTCAGCAACTTCGAGCCCATTATGCGGGGTTACCTGCCTGAAATTCTCGGTCCCGTTGGCGGCAATATAATGCAGTAATGTTGCCCTATGCCCGCGCGACGAGCGCTCATGCACGATGCCGGGATTTTCCTCCAAAAGGGATCTCAACGTCGGCAAATCGCCCTGCACAACAGCGTCCACCGCCTGTTCGAATTTCGCAACCTGCGATCCGGGCTCTTTCAGATCGGCCATGTGCTGCAGAAATGCCGGCCAATCCACAAAACCGTGCTCCCTGGCTATCACGACGCGGGCATCGTCCAGACTGAAATTGGTATCCGGGCGGTTCAGCTGCGTAAGGCGCCCGGGTTCAGGGTGGTATTTTCGAACATATTTAACCGAATCCTTATGGACAGACCGGCAGGCGTCTGCCAGTGCGGCAGCTTGTTTTTCGTAATAGTCCGGGGCCGGATCGGTAGTGAGAGGGATGATATCGGTCGTGTTCATAGGTTCGGTTTGGTAGCGGCTGAAACATAAGACAATTAGTATGTTTTTGAATGAAATACAAAATCAGGTTATTGACCGTATCCGCATTTCTTCCAGGTATCCGAAATCAGAAAAGGCACCGGTCTCTTAAATGAACCAGTACCTTTTCGTATTGTCTTTGTCACTGCCTGATTCCCGAATCACCGACGACGATTTGGGTGCGGCTTACCGGTCCACAGTGAGGTGTTTTTGTATCTCAACTTTCCCGTCAGGACCAGTGACGGTGAGCACATAATTGCCGAGCGGCAACGCGTTCGTCGCCACTTCCATCTGCTTCCCGGTTGCGGTGCTGCGCTTTATAGTTCGTCCGCTATTGTCCCGGATCAGGATAATCGCGCCTGGCTGAATGTTTTTAAGTACGACGCGCTCACGTGCCGGGTTAGGAAATACAATGGCAGCCTCGTTCCCCGCTCTCGTGATGGACTTCATGGACGAAAAACTGACCGTACCGTCGGTGTCTACCTGGCGGATCCGGTAATAGGAAATACCCGGAAGCGGAGCAGTATCCAGGAAGTCGTAGTGCTGTTTGACAGATGTATCGCCTTTTCCTTTCACCTTGCCCAGCGCTCTGAAATGACGTGCGTCGGCGCTCCGTTCGATTTCAAAATAATCGTTCCGTACCTCCTCAGAAGTGGCCCAGCTCACGCGGACTGCGGATTGCTCCACCTCTTTCAATTCCAGTTCTTTGAACGTCACGGGAAGTACCGCACAATCTTCCGTTGAAATGGAGGTAATGTTGGCGTCCATCCAGGCCAAATGGTCGAGCAGCCAGGTTTTCAAGTATTGGACCTCCTTGGCGTAGGTATTGCCGGGTAGTGTATAATGCTCGTTGAACATCACAGCCGTTTCGAGGATATTCCACTTCGAAAAATTGCGTTGCATGGCATTCTGCGCCGTCAATTCTGCCTGTTTCTGGTCGATGAAGGCTGAGATCGACGCATCACTCCACTGTGTCTGCCGAAGGTACTGATAACGCCCCATCAACTTACCCTTGAAATAACAATCGGTAAGCAGCCGCGCCGGCCAGAAAATAGTCATCGGCGGACGGTCCGGGCAATAGATATTGAACTCCCACGCCCATGAGCCGGTCGGAAGCACCGAAAGCTCGTAGCACCACTGTTGGTTCCCCATCGACTTGTCAAAATCCCAGGGAGCCCCCATGACGATCTGACCGCCCTCGTCGTCCCGTTGTTTGTACAGGAACGTACTCGCCCGCCAGTTGTCGGAATTCTTCGTAATTTCCTGCAACAGCAGGTAGTCGATGGCCGCATCTTCATCGAGTAGCGGACGGTAACCGGATACGGCATCCTTGTAATTCGGGCCTGCCAGGATCTGCTCGAAATTGTCAATATGGTTTTTGATGTAATTGAACTGCAAATCCCGGTTGGCAATATTGGTATAATTGTGCAGCTTGGGATATTCGACATGGAAAATAGGATGCGGCTGCGCAGGCGCGTTATTGCCCGCGAAACCGGACGTCCATTTCATATCCTCATCCTCTGCAACCTGCAAGAGGTAACCGCCATTGATTTTCGCAGGATCGGTGTCTGTTTCCGAAAGCTTTTTAATGCTGATACGGTTGGAATTCCGTTTGATCTTCTCCATCAGGATATACACTCCGTGGTAAGACATACCGCCGATTTCGTTCTTGAACACCTCCACATAACGCGTCCTTGGCGAATATCGGCCCGTACGCGTGTACATTTCATGTGCAAACACGTCCCGGATGAACGACTTGTCGCCATAGCAGGCATTCAACACCCAGTCCGACTCCGCCGGCATGCCCAGCAGCGAAGCGTCTACGCTGTTGCCGCCGATGTCCCTGATTTCGACGCTGTAAGATTTCTTATCCCAAAAAATAGACGTGTTCCCGCGGATCTCAATGCCGATATTACTTTCAAACTGGAACACATTCGAGCCGGAGTTAATGTCGTACGAATGAATTCCGCTGCCGTTCGGTGCGGTGATCTTGAATGACGCAGTAATCTTATTGTCGTTCTCGATAACCGCACCATTCGTATTGATCACCACAATGGGCAAGTTAGACGTGATAGAGGTTTGGGCAAGGCTGGTGACACCGTAAAGTATCAGCATTAAACAACCGGTGCAGCAAATCCGGAGGGAGTGTAGAATTGAGGCCATAAACGAACGTTGATTAACTTTATAATTTATTAATATATAAATATAAAAAGTTAATAACCGCTTCACATTGAGGCAGTAAAGTTTCTACTAAGCGGTCACTTCGAACACCAGGCCTTGCCCAAAGAAATTCATCCTCCGTAAATATTAAACGCGATCAGGTGCTTCTTGAAAATCGCCTCGAGGCGGTCGGCCTCCTTGTCCTGCTTTGCCCTCCTGCATTCGCGGACGATTGTTTGCAGGATAAAAAGATCGGTATTCACATCGCGGCCGCGGTTATCCTTCTCCTTGATCCACGAAAGGTTTTCGTCCGAACGAATCGCCATCGCGCGCGCGGAATCCAGTGCCTTTTCGTTCTCACCCACATCGAATAGCGCCCCGACGAAACCCGCTGAAATCTGATCGTACGGAATGGTATCGTCGTGTATGACGGCCATGCCCTTGTCCACGACTTTGCGCGCCTTGTCGATCCTGTTTTCCGCGATAAGCTGCTGCGCTAACCGCAGGAACGAAAGCCTCGCCGTAATCACCGGCGCCCCGCGGTAGGTATCGTCGTAATACACCTGGGGGTTGTTCGTTTCCCGCCATTGCATTTTGTTCATCATGTTGTCGTACATGATGTCGGAATTAACGTAGCCGTCTGTTGCGCCGGCGACCCGCACCGGCAGCAGGCGGTAAGCATAACCTTCTAGTTGAAGGTATTCCTGCAAACCCAGATTGTGGGACGCCCCCATCGTGGACGAGAAATACACCGGCCGTTTCCAGTTGTTGGTCGAAATTATGTCGAGCATTACCAGATCACCTTTCAGCAGGTCGGTTTCCCCGATTTTCCAGCTCATGGAGTCACTAAGATAAGGCGTCAGGTCGCTTTTGATGATATTCATCTTCATGACTTCCTCCGTATCCACTGGCAGGAACAGCGTCGCCGATGGCAGGATCGAGGTCATATCGCCGCTGGTAAGCGGTACCTGGATCGCCTTGTTATCCTGGCGGATCAGATCGAGGTATTCTTTCAGGTTAATGCCTTCTTTCACAGATGGAATCTCGTAAAAAGGCAGGTATTCATTTTTGCCCAACTGGTAATTCCCCGAATCCAGCGACAGCGGCAATGCATCGGATCGGTTGATCTTCCGCTTCAATTGTTCGATGTACCAGTCCGCGCCCAGGAACGTCTGCACACATACGCGCACGTCGGTCCGGAATCCCTCCACTTCCTGCACGTACCACAACGGAAAAGTGTCGTTATCCCCACCGGTGAACAGGATCGCATTCGGTGCGCAGGAATTGAGCAGGTTACGGGCAAAATCCACCGAATGGTACCGGTCGGCCCTGTCGTGGTTGTCCCAGCCTCGCGCCACCATGATCGCCGGTACCAAAAAGCAGGCCAGCCCCGCGATTCCGGCACGCAATACCGGCTTCTGAACGACCTTTTCGAGCAACTTTGCCGCTGCCATCACGCCGAAGCCGATCCACATGCAGAAAACATAGAACGAACCCACGTAAATGTAGTCACGCTCGCGAGGCTCGCTGGGCGGTGAATTGAGGTAAATCACCAGCGCGACCCCCGTAAGAATGAACAAAAAGCCCAGAACCAGCAGATCCTTCCGCCGGTAATAGTACATATATACGATACCCGCAATGCCCAGTAAAAACGGCAGCATAAGAAAGTTGTTATGCCCGCGGTTCTGCCTGATGCTTTTTGGGAACGATTGGCTGGCTTGCCAGGGCATTAAAATACCTGCCCCCTCCAGATCGCTTTCGCGCCCGACGAAATTCCAGAGGAAGTAACGCCAGTACATATGCCCGAGCTGGTGCGAAAACAGGTATGAGAGGTTGTGCAGCATCGTGGGTTTCTGTCCCTCAGCCACACCCGTCATTTGTTGATACAGCTGCGGATGTCCCGGGTTGGAGCTATACATCCTCGGCAACAGCATTTTGCTGCCCGGCTCGTATTCGTACTCGGGCTTATAGTCGATCAAGACATATTTACCGTCCTTTTTTGCATAAACAGGCGCCCCACGCTTTTGGCTGACCGGCCTGGAAACGAATGAAGGTCCGTATAGTAACGGTCGGCTTTCGTACTGTTCCCTTTTGAGATAATACACAAACCGGAGGAGATCGCTGGGATTGTTCTCATTAATAGGCGTATTGTAGCCCGATCGCACCAGTACCAGCGAATAGGAAGCATAACCTATGAGGATAAACGCAAGCGAAAGCAGGCCGGTGTTCAGTAACGCACGCTGGGTACGGTGCGAATACCGTATCCCCCAAACGAGCCCGCCCAGAAAGAGCGTTGTAAAAAATGTAATGCCCGTGTTGTAAGGCAGCCCCAGCGAGTTGACAAAGAAGATCTCGAATTTCCCAGCCAGCCCGGGTAGCCCCGGAATGATGCCGACATTGATAATACCCAGAATTAAAAGACCAGACAGAACAGCAATTGACGCACCCGGAAAGCCGGGTTTCGGGTACTTTTTGAAATAATATACCAATGCCAATGCCGGTATGGTCACAAGGTTCAGCAAATGAACACCGATAGAAAGGCCTACCAGATAGGCGGTCAGGATCAACCAGCGATTTCCTGTGGCGGGGTCCCCGATCGACTCCCATTTAAACACCGCCCAGGCCACAATGGCGGTAAAAAACGACGACAAGCCATAAACCTCGGCTTCCACCGCCGAGAACCAGAACGAATCCGACCACGCATACGCAAGCGAACCCACAACTGCCGCGCCTGTCACGAGTAATACGTCCGCTTTGCTGCCGTTCTCTGGATTCTTTCCTACCAGTTTCCATGCAATCAAACTAATGGTTTTGAAGAGGAAAAAGATGGTAAATGCGCTGCTCAGCACGGAGACCATATTAACCCAATAGGCCACTTTCATAACATCGCCGAGGGCCAGCAAAGCAAATAACCGTCCGATAAGCAGGAAAAGTGGTGCGCCCGGCGGATGTGGCACCTGCAATTTGAATGCGCACGCGATGAACTCCCCGCAGTCCCAGAAACTGGCGGTCCGCTCCATCGTCAGGACGTAGGTAATCAGGCTTACGGCCAACACGGCCCACCCCGCCAGATCGTTCCATTTCTTGAAGGATATCATGTTTGAAGGTGTTTTGGATGAAGGACCAAAACTATTCAACACGACACGCTGGCACTACACCGTCGCTCTTAAAAAAAGTTAATAAAACCAGCTGATAATGAAGCCTTAACTTTATTTAACATCACATACGGTTCACCAGCCGGTTTCCATCAGAAAAGCAGGGAAATGCAATAAATAAGAGAGCTCCAGAGTAGCGAACCCGCGGTAATGGTAATGACAACACCACACAGAAACGGCAATTCAGCTGATTTTGAAAGGTTTACCGATCTTTCCATTCTAAAATAACAACTTTTTATGATAGAGGTCTAAGTCCTGCAACATACCCGTTGCAGTTTCATCAGTAAAAGTAAATATTCAAAATGAAATAGTAAGTAGCCCGACTTTAATTGTAGTTTACTAATATATCGACAGCATTTAGTAGCACTTCTACACTTTTATAGTACAACTTCAATTAACCAATTCATCAGTTGAACCCCGTCTTACGTCGCTTATAGATTTCAACCTTCTTGAACAACTCCAGAATGTTCGTCACTTCGAGTTTTTCGAAGATCCTCGCTTTATAGGTCGAAACCGTGCTCTGCTTGATATTAAGGTCGATCGCAATGTCTTTCGTCCACTTGCCCGTGAGCAGCATGTCCATGATTTCCAGCTCGCGATTCGAGAGGATTTCGAGCGGGCTTTCTTTGCTTTCGCGTTCAAGGAGCGTGTTATTGACGAGCTGGTCCTGGATTACATTACTGATATAAGTTCCGCCTGCGAGCACCGAAGTAATTGCTTTTTCCAGTTCTTCGTTGGAGGTATCTTTGGGCAGATAACCGTTCGCACCAGCCTTTACGTAGTGAATGGCGTACAATTCTTCATCCTGCGACGAAAATATCAGGATTTTCACCTTGCTTTGAATGTCGCGGATTTTCCCGATCATATTAAATGCTTCGCCGCCCGGAATTTTGATATCCAGGATCACAAGATCAAAGAATCTTGATTGCAGAAGTTTGAGTGTTTCACTAAAAGTAGCCGCCTCGATAACCGTTACCGAGGGTAAAAAATCTTCAATCAACATTTTAACGCCCATTCGCACAATGGAATGGTCCTCTACCAGCAAAACTGTTTTCATTAATAATACCTTTACTTCAAATCAGTTTTAAAAGTAGTTTAATATAAATGAAATTTTATGTAGAAAATCGACTACACTTAAATTATTTCGAAAAAATAATGTGAACAGAAGTCCCGATGGGCCGGTTAGGCTTCACCTCCAGACGGGCGCGAATGAGGGTACTGATTTCTTTGACGATCAGTAGCCCCATTCCGAAGTTCTGGGATGCGTTTTCGTTAGCAGGAAGCTGCTTGGCTTCGCTGTTGATCCAGTCGCGCACTGTGCTTTCCATACCCGGCCCGGTATCATTCACAATCAGGTGCAATTCTTCCCGGAAATCCTGATAAGTAACGCTGATCGTGCCGCCATTGGTTGCTTTGTTCGCATTGTCGATCAGATTGTGCAGGATAATGCTCACCAACTGCGCGTTGTTTTTGATGATCACACCCGGCGTAACCCCGTTCACAAACCGGTTGGCGTTCACCTCCGCATCCTGCATAAAAATGGCGAACTTCTGTTCAACCATTTCATTCATATCGAGATACGTAAAATGCACGTTGGTATTTTTATAACGGAACTCCGTGTATTCCAGCAGGTTTTTCATGAAATGATACAATCGGTAGCTCGACTGGCTGATCGCCCGCACGGTCGCCAAATCGGGGTGATTGCGGGCCAGGCGACCGGTGGTTGTCATCAGAAAGCGCAGCGGGCTTTTGATATCGTGGGATATACTCGCAATAAGATGCTTCTGATGGGAATATTCCCTTTCAAGCTTCATGCGGGAATCTTCGAGGTATTCGAGGCTTGACCGCAGCTCGACCGTCTTGGCGTCAAGGTCGCTGATCGTATCGTAGAATGAACTGAAAAAGAAGTAGTTGATTAGTACGATCAGTGTAAAATTCTGCAACAGCTGTATCACAATCGTGATCCTTCCCGAGCCCTGCGGCCCCCAGGAGATATATTCCCCAAAATGATGCCCCAATAACACATACGCAATGAACGGTATCACGGCCATTGTCGAATAAATAACGCCCCAGCGGTTGCCGAGACCATAGAAGGCAGCCACAGTGACCACGACAAGGTATTGCAGCGTCACCAGGTCGAACCCTTTCTGAAAGTAATACAAGTTAGTCCATATAATGACCATGAAGATCAGCATAGCAGCGTGTGCGGCTTTGCGCCATTGAAAGCCATTCGCCACTGCGATATAATAGATCACCACAATACCCAGCAAAACGGCGGCCCGTATCGCCTGCAAACGGTAATGCTCTAACTGGTAGAAAATCAGCAGCAGCGTGGTGGTAACAATTTTCAGATTAAGTGCGTAAGAAAGTACTTTGATGCGCGCCCGGTTAAGGATACTCGTTTCAGCTTCTAACTGTTTTCGGACAGGCCATTCCAGAATCGATCGGATCATGTATTCACGTTTTCTAAACCGCCGTTCGTCTTCGGGGTCGGACGATGCGATAAGATCCAAATCTACCTAAAATACGCAACAGATAATGTAGAGAAATTGCCACAAGTAAAACAATAGCAATCTACAATGGCTATTTAAGGCTGATGCTACATTTGTAAAATCCTGCAAATGACTGGCTGCGGAATTGTATGCAGGCCCTTGGGACTCGAACGTATGAAGTACGTTAATAAACGTTGAGTATAACTTACACCTTCCGGTCCTGCCGAGAAGGTGTTTTGTTTATCAATGTTTTAATGGGGTATTCTGGCTGGCCAATGGCCTGAATGATGACGAAAAGAGGAACGTGGTAAATAACGATTTGTGAGTGCGTGTACCTGGCTTTACTTACCCGGTTTGTCCTGCGTTTGCTTTTTGGATTTCTTCACTTCACCCGGTGTAAACTCCCCGTTAATCCATCTTACAAAATTTTTAGATTGTACCTGATAGACCTGGGCTGACAGAGGTTTCAAATCTGAATTTTCGATTTCGAGAAGATAATCAGCCAGAAGCCTGTTGATCTCTTCCAAATATTTACTTTGCGTCTTCATAAGAGGATTTTGTGTTTTACAAATAAAGAACTATTCTGATACTCAATCAAGTGCGCGATTTTCGTATCACTGTGCAAACATAATCCTTTCCCTCTATTCTGTTTGGGGTTTTGGGGTGAGAACGCTGAATTCTAGGGTGTAACAAGCCCTCGGTGGGGGGACGAAAGGGGACTATCAAATCCCTTCAGTGGCCACTAAATTTTTACTACAAAGCCCTACCCAAGGCCCGCTACCAAAAACTTATAGCATTTACGATACCGGCTTGTAGCTGAGTTAAGGCACGCCAATTTGGCCGTCGGAAAGTGGTCCGGAAGGGTCGCTGAAGATTCAAAAAGGTGGTCAGTCGGGCAATACAACCAGCATTGCCCGACTACCAATTTTTCACTCCAGAAGATCCCCGGAATGCGTCTGCGAGCAACCCATGAAATCCATATGTCCCATAATCGGCGCGCCCGGCGGCATGTCCAGCACGGAGCCTGGTTCGAACTTGATCGGGTTCTTGCCAAACTCGTCGATCTGCGCCAATGCGAACAGCATATTGGCCTTCCGCTTGGGGGCGGCGCCAGCGAGTTGTCCTTTCAGCCAGTCGCTCAGTTCCCCCACTTTCAGCAATGCCTCGCCACGCACATTTTCGGGGGCTTTTGAATCCGCGGCGAGCATGAGCAGGTATTTCAGTGAAAGATTATTGACCAGTGTTTGCAATTCGCCCTTGTAGCCATCCAGCGGGGACGATTTCCAGCTTTTTTCAAATAGCCTGTCGATCACCGGCATGAGTCCGGGTTGCTTCGCGTCGCGTGCATTGTACTCGATCAGGCGCGCGGCGCGCTCGGGATTGAGCAGGTACGAAAGCGTGGTACCGGCGGCGGTTTCGGCAGCTGCAATGGGATCGAATGTCGGGCCCGTGTGGCCGGTGAACGTCTCAAGGCTGGCCGGATAGCCGCTCGGGCGCGGTGGGATTTTGCTGATCAGCGCCTCCGGCAGTGCCAGGGCTTCCGGCGTAATCGTGCCCAGCAGCGACTCCAATGCGCGCCATTGCTCCCCGGGCTCTACCATCCTCGTTGTCACCTGGCCATCGTTTTTCACGGCGTGGGTAAAATACAACCCGCCTACCGACTTTGCCACGGCTTCGATCTGATAACGGTGCAGGAGATAGATTGGCACAAGCACTTCTTCGATGGTCGCCATTGGCTCCCCTTTCTGAATCGCCTTTTCAGAGAAGTTATCCAGAACCTTTCTGCGGACCTTCATGATGTTCGCCATCTGGTCGATCGGGTTGGCGCCGTCGTCCCACTGATGCGAGGTCGGGTGGGCATTACCGCCGATATCCGGGATGTACAAAAAGCCTTGTCTCAGTGTTTCCTGCATGATTTTTTCGAGTCCTGCCTCTTCGTCAGCGCCCTTGGAGAACTCGGTGTACCCCCACATCACGGCGCGCTTGTCCCAGGCACCGATACCTTTTGCGTAAGAATCCGAGATATCGACAGTGCCGTCCGCTTTGAGGGAAAATCTCGGGAATGGGTAGTCCATCACCGAGCCCCGGTCTTTCGGACTAGCGGCAAAATTATGGTTAAAACCGAGCGTATGCCCTATTTCGTGGGCCGAAAGCTGCCTTACGCGCGCCAGGGCAAGCTCCTGCATGGCATTGGTCGTTTTCTTCCCATCTTCGTAGGGTTGCAAAAGGCCTTCGGCGATGAGATAGTCCTGACGATGGCGATCCGACCCGAGCGTCACCACACCTTTGATGATTTCACCCGTCCGGGGGTCGATATACGAGGCACCGGACGAAAACCCGCGCGGCGAGCCGGTGCGGTTGATCCAGTTCACTACATTATACCGGATATCCATCGGATCGGCACCCGCCGGCAATTCCTTCACCTGAAATGCATTCTTGAAACCGGCCGCTTCGAACGCCTCGTTCCAGTAAGCCCCACCTTCGATCAATGCGGTTTTCACCGGCTCCGGCGCACCGCGATCGATGTAATACACAATGGGTTCGACCGCCTCGCTCGGCGCGTTACCGGGGTTTTTCTTTTCCAAACGGTGCCGGCGGATGAAGCGTTTGACAATCGGCTCGGTCATCGGCGCCGAGAAATCCATGTAGCTGAACATCCCGAATGCAGAGCGCGGATCAAAACGCCGGGGTTTATAATTACCATCGGGCAGCTCCACAAAGGACTGGTGCATATTGATCGTCACCGCCCCGGGATCGGGCGCCAGACTGCTGCCACCGCCTCCAAAACGGTTCACATTCGGCGAGCCGCCCGTGAACGTGATCATCGCTTCGAATTCGGTGTTCTTGGGGAAGTTTTTGGTGTTGTCGAGGTATACCACCGAGCGGGATTCGTCGAGCCGGTAGGTACCGCCTCCGCCGCTGCTCGGCTGCGGAACGCTCACGGGCCCGCTCACGCGACGTACGCCCAGGCGTGCCGCGATGTTCTGGCTGTCGCGGATAATGAACGGCGTAAGGTCCACAAGTACTTTCTCGCCTTCCATCGCTACCGGCGCAAAGCCCCAAATCACCGATTTGGCAAATGCATTATTCACCGCTTTTTGCTCGTCGGCGTTCTGCGTAATGGCCCGGTAGTTGGTTACGGGTTCCACGAGCAGGACCTTCGGGCCCACTTTGATGAATTTAGCCAGCGCCGAAGACGCCTGCCCGCGTTCGGGGCCACCATTTCCTACCCCCTCGGAAAGCGAGGCAAAATAGAGAAACTCTTTGTCGAGCTTATCCACTTCGAGCAGCACCTTCCCTGTTTTTTCATCATAATAAAAATTGAAAAAGCCCTCGTACTTCTTCATGCCCTGCGTGGCGGAAGCAATGGTGGCAGCCGTTCGCTGACCTGTTCCGCCCTGATTTTGCGCAAAACTGAGGGTTCCGGCTGCCAGTAAAACAGCCAATGCATAGAATCTCAACTTCATAGGAATCGGGTTATGGATGAATGATTTAAATACTATTTCACCTGCTCCGCTTGAAGCAGGAACACTTCCGACCGGTAATCGCCCGTTTTGTTCAGCATCAGCTTACCCCTGATCTTCACCGGCTTGTCGGTATAGCCGAGTTCTTTCACCATTTTGACCTCCACCATTGAAGGAATATCCCCCTGGCCGCAATAGGGGCATTGGTCCATCGGTACCACCGCGAGCATAAACTCCTTATGGTTCAGGTCGGCATTGATCGGGATCATGTAGCCGGGCAGTTCGACAGCCTTGTTCTGCAACGCTTCCAGCCGGGCCGGAAACGCAGGGACCATCTTAAAATCGGCGTTCTTCTTGTAGGTACGTTGCGCGATAAGCTTCCAGGTATCGTTCATCAGCGGAATATGCGTCGGTGGCTGGGCCATACCGGCATAGCCCGCCAGCAGTAAAATCAGCAAAAGCCATTTTTGGGTAAACATCATTTTAAATTTTCGACATGGTTTCAGAAATATCGGTCCGGTAGGCTTGGATGGCCGGCAACAATGCAGCCACCAACCCAATGAGCAGGCCCATAGCAAACAGCCAGCCTTCTTCCGGCAAGAACGTGAGGCCATCCATCCGCGCCTGCGGCGACCCTTGCCAATAGCCAATCGCATGCAATGCACCGTGGCCCAGTAATATCCCTACAAGCGAGCCAAGGGTCGTCAGCAGCGTCCCTTCCAGTATAATCATGGTAAAAATCACCTCTCGCGACGCGCCCATGACCCGCATGACTGCCAGATCATACACGCGCTCGCGCAGGGAGTTGTATAGGCTCACAAAAACGCTCACACCCGCCAGCAGCATCAATGCCACGGCGAACCAGCGTACCGCATCCACACCCACGCCAATCAATGCAAACAGCCGCGCACTTTCCTTGGCCGGAGAGGCTGCCTGCATGGCCGTTGAACGGTTGATCGTCGCCGGTAATGTCACCATCGCCATCCTTGACCGGTATTGCAGAAGCATCGACGTGATTTCGCGTGTTCCGTCCTTACCGTGCATTTCCCAGATGCTTTCGAGACTGGTAAGCACCAGATTGTCCGCTACATTTCCTCTCTTTTTCAATACCCCGGTAATCACGTAAGAATGATCGTCGTGCAGATCCTCCTCCGATGTCAACCCGTGCGAACCGTAAATGCGGTCGCCGGCTTTCAGTCCCTGTGCATGCGCTACATCCGCTCCGATTACAATTTCAAATGGTTTCGCCCAGAAACGCCCCGCTGCCAGTTGCAGTCCATAGAGGCTCACATAGCCCGTATCAGTCCCGACAATGCGAAAACCCGCGTAGTTATCGCCCAATGCAAGTGGTACTGCCTTTTTCACCATCGGATGCACGGCCAACGAATGCGCGTTTTCCTCGCTGATATTGCCGGTGGGAAAATCAATAAAATAAATACTGCTCAGTATCAGCTGTAACGGACTGCCCTTCGCCCCTGCTACGAGATCCACGCCCCGGGCATTATTACGCAGCCGCTCTCCTACCTGGTTCATTCCCAGCAAGAGCATCGCCAGCATACCCGTACCAAATGCGATCAGCAGCAGATTCAACGCGAGCGTCAGCGGGTTGGCTTTAAGATTTTTCCAACTGATCTGAAATGCGTTCATGGCGGAGTTCAAATACAAAATCCTTGAAAAAAGACTCTTTCACCCGATCGTCGTGCGTGGAAATAATGAGCGTGGAGCCTTGCGATGTGGCCAGATCCGACAGCAGGCGGACCACGGCGTCGGCGTTCCGGTTGTCGAGGCTACTCGTGGGTTCATCCGCCAACAGCAATGCCGGCCGGTTCACGAGCGCCCTCGCAATGCCTGCGCGCTGCGCCTGCCCCTGGCTAAGCTCCTGCGGATAGGCATGTCGCTTGTGCTCCATTTCCAATGCATGGAGCACCTCCCTGATCCTGAAAACGTCTCTTCCGATTCCCGCAAAACTTTGGGCGAGAAGCAAATTCTCCTCCACCGTCATGCTGCGGATCAAATGCGGCTGCTGGAAAACGATGCCGATATGTTGCCCGCGGAAGCGGTCGAGGGCACGTGCGGGAAGGGTATACAAATCAGCTCCATTCACTACTACTCGCCCCGATGAAGGTCGTAACAATCCGCCGAGCATATGCAACAGCGTTGTTTTCCCGCTGCCCGATTCTCCGAGTAGCAGCCATTGCTCACCACGTCCGACTTTCCAGTCGGGGAAGTGTAGCGAAGTGCCATTGGGAAAGGTTTTCGTCAAAAGGGATGTTCGCAGCATGGGTAAGTTTAGTCAGGTGTGGTCAGGGTTTGTCAGGTGTGGTCATTTATTGTCTCGCGCTGTCTGCTCCGGGAAATTCTAAGGAGGCCAGGGAATTACAACACCTGACAACACCTGACCTACTTCCCAGCCCCCGCGCTCTCCCGTACGGTGGGATATTTAATCCCCAGTTGTTCAAGATACGTCGGGTACTTCGCCGGATCATAATAGTACTTCTTCATTTCCGGACGGAATTCGGACATAATCTTTTCGTTCAGGTGGATCGCCGGTTTGTCGGTGTCGGAAATGAGGGCTTTGTATTTGACGTCTTTGGTCTGGACATTATTGAAATAATCCCAGGCATAGCGCAGCACTTCGGGTTTCACGAGCAGATCCAGCAAGGTCATGGCCTCCACTTTGGCACCGGCGGTAACTCCCTTGTGTGCAATGGGCGTCGCCATGGCAATCGAATTCGCCCAGTGGTGGCCCGGCAGGCCGGGGATATTGGCTGGATAGCGCAATACCACCGTCGGCAGGTTCCAGGAAATGTCGGCGATGTCGTCTGAGCCGCCGCCGCCGCTGTTAGGCGTCGCCGATGGCTTGGAAAGCTGGCTCAATGTGGTCGCCAGCCCATTGGTTTCGAGCGCGCCGCCTTCCGGGTTTTGCATTTCCTTCTGGGCCGCCCTCGCGAGTATCTGGTCATCTTCCGACCATTTCGGCAAGCCCACGCGCTTGATGTTCTCATACATCGTTTCGGCAATGGCCTGGTTGAAATGCCCCGGCCAGGCGCTGCCCAGTACCTCGTAGGTCATTTTGGTCTCGGTCATTTGCGCCGCGCCCTCCGCAATCCGGATCCCATCCTTAAACATCTGCGTGATCTTCGGGTAAGTGCGTTCGCGGAAATAATACCATACCGACGCTTTGGAGGGCACCACATTCGGCTGGTCGCCGCCGTCCTTGATCACGTAATGTGACCGCTGGGTGGTTTCCATATGCTCGCGGTGGAAATTCCAACCGATATTCATCAGTTCCACGGCATCGAGCGCGCTCTTTCCGCGCCAGGGCGCCGCGCCCGCGTGAGAAGCCTGGCCTTCGAAGTTGAACTGCACCGATACCATTCCGTTATTGCCGCCGTCGCCATACGAAACCGAGAGATTATTGGCTACGTGTGTGAAAATGCAGGCATCCACGCCCTTGAAAAAACCATCGCGGACGTAATAGGCCTTGGTTCCCAGCTGCTCCTCGGCCACGCCCGGCCAGAGCATAATCGTACCGGGTATCTTCTCCCGTTCCATGATTTTTTTCAATGCCAGCACAGCGGTAATATTCAGCGGCTGGCCCGAGTTGTGCCCCTCGCCGTGGCCCGGCGCACCTTCGATGATCGGGTCGTGGTAAGCGACACCGGGCTTCTGGGAAGCTTTGGGAATACAATCAATATCGCTACCGACAGCAATAAGCGGCTTTCCGGAGCCCCATTTGGCCGTCCAGGCGGTTGGGATACCGGCGATGCCCTGCTCGATGGTAAAGCCATTTTTCTTCAAAATATCCGTCAGGTATCTCGAAGTCTCGATCTCCTGAAAGCCCAGCTCGCCGAAGCTGAACACCATGTCCACCATTTCCTGCGTGAACTTCGCCTGGCTGTCGATCTCTTTGGCCATTTCTGTTTTCAGCGCGTCGATTTTGGCGGGGCTCATTTTCACTTGCGCCGTTGTTTTCAACGGCAAAGCCAGCATCGTACCTGCCGCACAGCCTATTCCCCAATGCCGCATTCTCCGGAACAAACCATTTGTTTTTAAAAGCATCTTTAAAACCGTTTAAATATTGACCTATTTACCTGAACCTGAACTCTTTTCCTCGCCTGGCGCCACAGCGCGGACAGTAGGATACTTAATACCCAACTGTTCGAGGTAGGTCGGATATTTGGCAGGATCGTAATAATACTTCTTCATTTCCGGCCGGAACTCCTCCATGATCTTCTTATTCAGATGAACAGCCGGCTTGTCGGTTTTGGAAATCAGGGCCGTGTACTTGGTGTCCTTGGTTTGTACCTCATTGAAATACTTCCATGCATTGGTCAGGATTTCAGGCTTTACAAAAAGGTCGAGCAATGTCATAGCCTCGGCTTTGGCGCCTGCGGTAACCCCCTTGTGCGCGATGGGTGTGGCCATGGCAATAGCATTGGCCCAGTGATGACCGGGTAATCCCGGAATGTTGGCCGGATACCCGAGGACAATTGTCGGCAAATTCCAGGAAATATCGGCGATATCATCCGATCCTCCCCCGCCCGACGACGCTGTTGCCATCGGTTTTCTCAACTGGCTGAGCGAAGTACTCAAACCATCGTTCGCCCGCTCGCCGCCGAAACCGACAGCAGGACTTCCCACTTCTTTTTGTAATGCACGGGCGAGTTTCTGGTCCTCTTCGCTCCATTGCGGCAAGCCTACGCTTTTGATATTCTCATACATCGCCTCGGCAATGGGCTGGTTCATATGCCCCGGCCATGCGCTTCCGAGCACTTCGTAGGTCATTTTGGTTTCGGTCATTTTCGCCGCCGCCTCGGCAATGCGGATACCGTCCTTGTACATCTGCGTGATTTTCGGATAGCTCCGCTCGCGGAAATAGTACCATACCGATGCCTTGGAAGGCACCACATTGGGTTGGTCGCCGCCGTCGGTGATCACATAGTGCGATCGCTGGGTGGTTTCCATGTGTTCGCGGTGGTAGTTCCAGCCGATATTCATGAGTTCCACGGCATCCAATGCGCTTTTCCCGCGCCAGGGTGCGCCGCCTGCGTGTGAGGCCTGCCCTTCGAAATCGAAGCGGACCGAGATCATGCCATTGCCGCCGCCATCGCCATATGAGGTGCCCAAGTTGCTGCTCACGTGCGTGAAAATGCATGCATCGACATCTTTGAAATAACCGTCACGGACAAAATACGCCTTGGTAGCCAACTGTTCCTCGGCCACGCCCGGCCAGAGCATAATGGTACCGGGGATTTTCTCACGTTCCATGATCTTTTGCAATGCCAATACAGCTGTCACGTTCAGCGGCTGACCGGAGTTATGCCCCTCGCCATGGCCGGGTGCTCCTTCAATGATCGGGTCGTGATAGGCCACGCCGGGTTTCTGTGACGCCTTGGGGATACAATCGATATCGCTGCCGACAGCGATCACCGGTTTCCCCGATCCCCATTTGGCCGTCCAGGCAGTCGGAATACCCGAAATGCCCTGCTCGATTGTAAATCCATTCTTTTGAAGAATATCCGTCAGGTATTTAGAAGTTTCCACCTCCTGAAAACCCAGCTCGCCGAAGCTGAAAATCATGTCCACCATCTCCTGGGTGAACTTTTTCCGGCCGTCGATGTCTTTGGCGAGTTCAGTTTTGAGCGCGTCGATTTTGGCGGCGGTAAGTTTTGCCTGAGCGCTCGCGAGCCCGGGTAGCAAGGTAAAAGCTGCTACCGAATTGAGTATGTACTTGAGTGTTTTCATGGGATCTTCGGTTTAGGTACCGTGCTTCGACTGCGCTCAGCATGACTTAAAGCATTGTCGTCCTGAGCGGAGTCGAAGGACAGCACTAGATTAGTTTATTCGTTGATAATTCCGCATTCGGGATCGGGAAAATGTACTCGGGCTGGGAAGGAGCAATGGACGGTGCCGAAAGTCCGCCGCTGCCTTTGGCCGGGATCGTAAGCAGGTTGCGCAGCAGGTCATTGGAACGCAGGCCTTCTCCGAGAAACTCGATACGGCGTTCGAGCCATATCGTTTTCACCAACGCATCGGCCGTGGCAATGTCGGCAGCAGGAAATGCGTAGGCAGCATCCGAGCGCGTACGGACTGCTTTCAGCAACTCCACCGACTTGGCGAAGTCGCCGGTTTTGGCAAGCGCCTCGGCGTAATTCAGCAATACTTCCGAATAGCGGAGCAAGGGCACGTAATCGATCGTCGGGTTGGTCTGATTGTATTTTTTCAAATAGGTCAATCCACCTGCAACACGTGTGAATGCGGTTTTCCGGACATCGGTATTTGGCCAGGTTGGTTCGCCCAGGATGCCGGTCGGATTCAGGTTGTATTCCAAATTGAGATTGTACTCGTAGGCCAGCGAATTCTGGCCACTCACGAGGTTCAGAGCCGTCATAGGCATTGAGAAAATCGATTCCGTAGTCGTGTAATCCGTAAAAAACACCGTGGTAATGTTCGATTGCAGCTGGTGTTTCACGCCCGAAGGAGCCACGAATGGCGCTGCATCTGACACGATTTTCTTCGCTTCGGTGATTGTTTTGGCATAATCACCCATGGTCAGATACACCCTTGTTTTCAAGGCAATGGCCGTGTTTTTATGGGCGCGGGTGGTATTCAACAGGGCCGTTGAGTAGCTGGCAGGCAACCCCGCTTCCGCCTCTTCCAGGTCTTTCAGGATTTGTGCATACACTTCGGCTACCGTGCTCCGCGCCAGGTCGTTATTGGCAGGGGTACTCTCGCCTTTCAGCCGCAAAGGAATCCCCGGCGAGGCGCCTTTGTCTTTCACATACGGCTGTGCATAGCGGGTGATCAATCCAAAATAGCAGAATGCCCGCACAAACCTGGCCTCGGCGAGGTACTGGGTGGCAGTAGCAGCGTCCACCACATCGGGGTGCAGCGGCAAGCCATCGATCAGCAGGTTGGCCGAGTTAATGGCCGTGTAGGAAGTGCCCCAAGCGGAAGAAGCGTCGTTCGAACCGGAGGTAACGGTGTGGCTCCACGCGTCGTAGCCGGTAAACACGTTCTGGGTTCGGTTGATAAACTCCTCGCCGCGGATATCCGCCAGCATGAGATAGCGCCCGCCATACAAGCTGCCGTTTTTCATCGCACCATACAAGCCATTCACCTGCCCCAGCACACGGGCCGGCGTATCGAAAATGTAAGCATCCTGCAAAGCAATGTTAGGCACCGGGTTCAGCAGTTCCTTTTCATCACACGAGGTCATGAGCGGTGTCAGCGGCAATGCCATGCAGGCCACCCGGAACACCAGGTTATTCACAGGCAACATAGGAGTGTTTTTAAATATCTTTTTCATAATCAGAAACCGAGGTTTAAACCAAATGTGAATGTGCGGCCTTGCGGAATGGAATTCTTCTCCACACCAGGGGTCGTGTTGGAATTACCATTGACCGAAATCTCGGGATCGGTACCGGTGTATTTCGTGAGAATGAATGCATTGAAAACCTGTGCATACAACCGCACCGAACTCAACCCCAGCTTGCTCAGAACCGGCCCCGGCACGCGGTACCCTAGCGAAACCGACTGCAACCGCAGGAAATCGCCCTTTTCAGCATTCTCAGAGATGGGCCACGACGAGCCGTTCGAAAGCAGATCGCCATATACGACGCGCGGTATCTTGGTTACCTGCCCCGGTGTAGTCCACCGGTCGAGCACCTCCGTGGTGTTGTTCCAGAAGCGCTGGTCGCGCCAGGTAGCCTTGGTACCGTTCATCACCAGGTTGCCCCCCGAATACGTGAAATTCACGCCCAGGTCCCATTGCCCATATTTGACATTATTGATAAAACCGCCGTAATACGTCGGCAGCGCATTGCCGAGCAGGTAGTAGTCGTCCACCGCGATTGCAGGAGCGGGAGTGCCGTCCAGATAAGTCCAGCGGCTGCCTCCCGCAGGTACCACGTGGCTGTACTGCACACGTTCGCCCGCTTTGTTGATGAAGATGCGCTGGCCGTTTTCGGGGTTCACCCCATCCGTTTTCGCCCCATACAAGCTGCCTACCGAATAGCCGACGCGCGTGATATTGGTCGCCTCCGCGGCCGTGGAAGTGGTTCCCACCAGTTCGGTTCCCTGCCCGTACAGCTCGGTGACCTTGTTTTTATTATGGGTAAAATTGAGACTCGCATTCCAGCTCAGCTTGCCTTTACGGATAAGGTTGGCATTCACGCCCAGCTCGATACCATGATTGTACATCGCACCAATATTCATGAATATGGCATCGCCCGGAATACCTTTGGAAGGCGACTGCGGCACATTGAGGATCAACCCGTTGACGCTGTTGGCGTAGTAAGTAGCTTCGAGGGTAATGCGGTCGTTCAGGAAGCTCACGTCGGCTCCCACGTTGGTCTGGTTGCTCGTCTCCCAGCCCAGATCGGGGTTACCACCCTGACTGAAATTCCAGGTAGGTACGGCGGCATACAGGTTTGATTCATACAATGCGAGCGAGCCGTACGCGCTTACGCCCGAGTTACCCACGCGCCCCCAGCTTGCGCGGAGTTTCACGCTGCTCATGATGTCGGCCAGCTTGGAATGTTTGTAAAAATCCTCCTCCGAAATGCTCCATCCGGCCGATACGCCGCCGAAATTTCCGTATTTCTTACCGCTTCCGAGCGCAGAATTGCCGTCGCGGCGGTAATTGAGGGTGAAGAAGTATTTCTTGCTAAAATCATAGGTAAACCGGGAGAACACCGAAACCAATGCACTCTCCGTCAGCACGTTCGCAGCCGGCGAGATTTGCCCGTAGCTGCCCTGGAACTCGTCGAAGAACGGATCTGAAAGCTGGGTCCGGGTCGCCCCCCAACTCGATGTTCCGAATTTCTGCACATCATAACCGGCCAGCAGGGAAATGTTGTGATTAGTGGCAATGGTGGTCTGGTAGTTTAATGTATTGGTCCAGTTCCAGTTGCTGATCAACCTGCTGCTATTGGTAGCGCTGCCGTTGGACGAGTTTCCCGGGCCGTGCACGGGGCTGTTGAAGCTCACATTCTCGACTTTCAAGCGATCCATCGCATAGCTCATTTTATACTGCAAGCCTTTGAAAATCTTGACGGTAGTCCCAAAATTGGCAATAATGCGATCGTTTTCAGAGGTATATTTATTCAAATCCAGCAAAGGAACCGGGTTGTAAAAGTTGCTCGCTACCTTGTTATTTCCCATACCCAGCGTATTGGACGAACTGAGGTTGTAAGAGCCATCGGGATTCACGGCGTACACGTTCGGCGCCGAAAGCCAGGCGAGGCGGGCAGATCCCACCAATCCAAACGCATTACCGCTCAGCGACCCGGTATTGGGCGAGGCATTCAGGCTGGTATTGTAGTTGATATTCCCTGAAAACGATAACCAGGAGTTCAGCTTGTGATCGATATTGAAGCGGGCCGCTTTCCGCGTAAACTGGTTGGTTTTCAGAATACCTTTCTGGTTGCTGTAATTCGTGGAAAAGTAATATTTCGTCGATTCCGAACCGCCGGAAACACTGATGCTGTGGTTTTGCGAAACGCCGGTCTGATATACTTTGTCGTACCAATTGGTATTCACGATGGAGCCGTCCTCCTGAATGATCGGAAAGAACAGCGCCGACGCCACGGCATCGTTATTCGCATTGCCGCCGAGGATTTTGGCATTCATCACGCCTTCATTTTTAATATCCATAAACTGCTGCGCATTCAGCATCGTGGGCAAGCGGGTCGCTTTGGTCATACCTGTCCAGCCTTCGTAAGTCACTTTTGCCTTGCCGGTTTTACCGCTTTTGGTCGTGATCAGGAGCACGCCCGCCGCCGCACGCGACCCGTAAATGGATGTCGAGGCGGCATCTTTCAGCACGTCAATCGACTCGATGTCCGCAGGATTAATATCACCCAGCGGGTTGTTAGCCACGGTAGAGTTGGCCGAAACGTCGCCGGTATTAATAGGGATACCATCCACCACGACCAGCGGAAAAGAGCTAAGCGAAATGGAGTTGATCCCGCGGATACGGATTACCGGCGGGTTATTCAGCACGCCGTTCGGCTGGCCGATGCTCACACCGGTAGCCCGGCCGGCCAGCCCCTGGTCGAAACTTTGCACCGGCATATCCTTCAATTTATCCCCGGAAACCCGCGCCGCGGATCCTGTAAATTCCTCCTTCGATTGCGTGCCGTACCCCACGACCATCAGTTCATTCAACTGCTTTGTGCTGCTCGCCAGCTTGATATCGATCGCCGACTGCCCTCCTACGGCCACTTCCTGTGCCACGTACCCCACGTACGAGAACACAAGCACCGGCGCGCCGGAGTCCGACACCTTGATGAGGTACTTGCCGTTCATGTCGGTAATCGTGCCCGTGGAAGTGCCTTTCACAAGCACCGCCACCCCCGGTAATGCCTCGCCATTGTCGTTGTCGGTCACCACGCCTGCTATCTCGCGATCGGCAGGGCGAACGAGCGACGCCAGCAGGATTTCCGTTTTCTGAATCTGGCCGGTTGTCTTCGCTTCTTTTTCCACAATCACCACCGTGCCTCTTTGCTCCCGATAATCGAGGCGTGTCGGGCCGAGCAGTTCGTCGAGCACCTCGTCCACCGGCTTGTGGCTCACCGCAATATTGACGCGGTACGGTGCCACGAGCTCTTCATTGTACACAAATTTGAAACCGGTTTTTTTCTTGATCAGATTGAACGCCTCTTTAAGGCTCCGGTCGCGGAGCGTAAGGTCGATCGTCACTTCCTGAAGACTCTGCCTGGCATCCACTCCCGCCCCGACGGAGGGAAATCCTATCAGCAGCGCGAAAAGTAAGAAGAACGTGGTCAGGCGTGTCCATTTGTGTATGGACAGTAAACTTCTGGTACAATTTTTCATACCTTTGAATGAGTTGGGGTTAATCGTAAAACATTAATTCCAGCTTCCGGATAGCAAGATCAGTCAGTGATTGGCGTTACGTTCTGATTTTCACTATCACTCGGTCCGGCAGGCTCAGGCTTGCCGGATTTTTTGCATTGAAGGGCAATCGTTCATTCCATAGGCGCGGGGTTCAAATGGGTCTTCTTTTTTTGCTGAGTGTTATCTGATTGTCTTCCAGGCGGTATTCCAGATTGTTGGCAAGCGATAGTAGATCGAGTATGTGAGGGAGGGAGTCGGTTGAGGCAAATTCGGCAGACATGTGGTATTCCCGTATCGATTCCTCTGCCTGGATCTTTACATCGAATTTATTTTCCAAAATGGCGATCACGTTGGCAAAGCTCTCATTATCGAACAGTAGCCTGCCTTCCTTCCAAGCCACCGCATTGGCGCTGTTTACATTCACTTTTTTGATCTCACGGGTCGTCACATCGTAAGACACCTGCTCATTCGGCAGCAATAGCTTCCGTTCCGGCCCGGCCGTGCCGCCCGCCCGTTCCACCTCCACTTTCCCACGAGTAACGGTAACCAATATACTTTTCAGAAAATGGTAGGACCGGATATTGAATGCTGTCCCCAAAACGCGGGTCGTGGTACCGGAAGCCGCCACAAAGAAGGGCTTCGACTCATCCCGTTTGATATCAAAGTATGCTTCGCCGTCGAGCAGCACCACCTTCCGCTGGTGTTCCGCGAAATGCCGGGGATATTTCATTTTGCTCGATTCGTTGAGCCAGACCGTCGAGCCATCCGGCAGCTTTATTTCCTTGCGCTCGCCTTTGCCAGTAGCTACTGAAATCGTATTTCCAAAGAGCTGAAAGGCATTATGTTTCCAAACAAAGAACGACAGCGTGAGTACCAGCAATACCGATGCCGCGACACGGAATGTCCGGGAAACAATTATCCATGGTCCTTCTCGCAATGGCCTGGTAATTTCCGGTTCCGGTGCGGCCTTCTCGTCAAGTTGCCTGTCAAGCGGTTCGTCGAGTTGGCCTTCGGCCAGCAAACGGAAGAAAATATCCAGTTCGTCCCTGCTCAACGCATTGGCAACGTAACGTTTGACGAGTTCTTCCAGGAATCTCTTGTCCTCCATTTTTCCGGCTATTTATAGTGAAGACGGGCGATACGGGTTCTAGGGTACCCCCTCGGTCAAAAATTTTTTGTCATTTTGGTCAGGTGCTGTCATTTGTTGCCCGTTTCGTGTAAATCTCTTGATTTGCACACACTATTCGCAGGCCTCCGGCCGGCCCATACGGCAAGGGCAACCATGCGATATCAATCGGCCAGAGGCCTGCGAATAAAGAGTCACGAAGGGAACCTTCGCACCATTTCGCCACTCATGACTAAACATGACCACACCTGACTATACATGACCATACCAACGTTCACCAAACCACCATAACGCAAATTACCAGCGAGTTGAACGACAACCCAAAGCTCTTGTGCGCGGAATATTTAATGAATTTGATGGCTTTGACCATGTGTTTTTTGATCGCATTGCGTGACACACCCAGTACTTCGGCGGCTTCGTCGTAGGAATGCTCCATTTCCCGGCAAAGGCGGAACACCTCCTGGTCGCGCGGGGAAAGCTGATGAAGTATTTTTTGCAGATAATGCTGATATTCTTCCGATTGCAATGCCTCTTCCACATCGCTGGCATGTTGCAGCGATGCTCGGATCACCTCCTCCCGCACCGATCGCTCGGTAGCCGCGTGGCGCAGGAAATCAAGGACACGGTTTTTGGAAACCGTAAAAATATAGGCTCTGAATGATTGCAGATTGGCGAGCGTCTCCCGCTTTTCCCACACTTTCAGGAAAATCTCCTGACACAAGTCTTCGGTATGCTCGGTGGATTTGACAAATTTGAAAACATAACGGCTGATTTCCCCCTTATAATGACGATACACCGCGTCGAAAGCCTTGCTGTCTCCCGAAGCGAGGTCTTTCAGCAAAACAGTTTCGTCGAACGCGTCCATCGTTGAGGTTGTCTTTTATACCGCCAAATATCGTTTCCCTAATTTAGGCACATAATCATTAAAATTTCAAGGTTTCAAAATTTGATACACCATTAATTTCGTCATTTCATCAAATAGATTAGTATAATTATGATTTTTATAAAATAGTTGAAATAATATATCGAACACAAAATGACAGCGCGAGACTAAACATGACCACACATGACAAAACCTGACCACACGGACTAAACATGACAACGCCTGACCACTCCTGACAAAACCTGACTACTCTTGACAACACCTGACCACAAAAAAAAAAGACGCCACCTGAATCCGGCGACGCCCCTTTACTGCAAAACACTCCTGATTAGTCCTTCTTGCGCAGGTACACATTATTACTGATCGATTCCAGCTTCACATCCGGCCCGCCACCCTTGAATTTCCCTTCGAGCAAATAGCCTACGATCGGGTTTTTCTCTTTTTTGTTTCCGAAATCAATATCCAGATCTGAGTACACTTCGCCCGTAACAGTTTTCACCGCTACATTAGCACCTTTGGATTTCGGCCAGCTCATATCCACGAATCCACTGATCGTTTTGGCGGCCACGGCCGCAGTAGCTCCCTGAATATCGATGTTCCCGTTGATGGTTTCGAGTTTCAGCTTGGCCTCGCGCGGCAGGGTTACCTGATAGTTGATCTCGCTGCAAACGTAATAGCGGTTCTTGCCATCGTCGCTGCTCCACGTGCTTTTCTCTCCCGGGCAATCCTCGCCTTTGCCTTCCTTTATCTTTTCCTTGTCGATGTCGGTTTTCAGGACAATTTCGTCGGCAGTAGTCATGTCGGTGACCCGAAATGCGTCATTCAGTTTGTTCTGATTGATTTTGACGGACATGTGCACCGAAACTTCCTGCTTATCCCAGTAGCGCACGCGAATACTGTCACCGAAGCGCAAATTGAGGTTTACTGTCTTGCCTGATTGGTACGGCAGGCTTTTATCGATGATTTTCTGGGCAAATGCGGACGCGCATACCACGCCCAGAATGGCTGATAACAAAATCTTTTTCATGGTAACAGATGCAGGTTTAGGTGTTATTTCTGCTTGCGGATATAAATGTTGCTGCTAATGGTGTTGAGGGTCATTTCTACGCCTCCGCCGTTGATCGCGCCGTCGACGTTGGCCATACCGCCGACTTTCGACATGCCATCTTTGGTACTTTTCACGCCGAGATCGAAATCCGTGTACATTTCGCCATTGATCGACCGCAATTTCAGGTTCGATTTTGCCGTCGCGGGCAAAGTAATGTCCACATCCCCGCTGATTGATGAAATGGCCGTCGGCTTACCTTGCGCGAGTGTCGAGAAGGTCGCCGTTACCTCGCCGCTGGTGGTATTGGCTACCACAGGCCCGGTAATATTATTGAGGATAATGTTGGTGTTGTTCGTTTTAATTTCCAGGTCGCCGTCCATATTCGAGATCGACAAGCCTGATCCTCCCTGCCAGTTGGTTTCCACGAACTTCACCGCTACCTGCCGGGGCAGTTTGATCGTGTACTTGATCGACTTGCGCGTCGCTTTCTCGATTTTCAGTCCCGAAGCGTCGGGAGTTACCGATAAGCCTATACCAGAGTTATCGACGGCCGTATAATACAACGGTTTCAGTCCTTTCGCGCGATCGGGCGGCGCCTCGAAGCCGGACGATGCCTGGATAATGACCTCGTCGCCATTATACCCTTCGATCTTCACCGTGCTGGCCGAAAGTTCGAACACGACTTTTTTATCCTTCGAATTGGCTAGTTTGGTCTTGTATTCGGGCGTTTGGGCACACGCAATGCCGAGGCTCCAAAGGAAGCCCGCACTGATTAACAGTACTTTTTTCATGGTTGTTTATTATTAGGATTTATTTGCTTGTTTGGTCCAGGGGTTGAAAACCCCTGGTTAAAATATCGCTTTTGCACAGAGGGCCAGAGGCCCGGCCCATATCCGGCCAGGGAATTTATTCCCTGGTAAAAGGCATTGTCAGACGTCAGTGTTGAGACGGTTCATGCCTTCGGTTGCTTTCAACCGTACCACGTCGAGTACCTCCTGGTTCCGCGCAAGTTGCTGAAACTGATCCACCGCCCGTTTTTCCTTGATCGCCACCAACGTTTCGATGAGCGAAATCTGGATGTTAGGGTCCGTCTGGATTGCCAGCGACTGGATCAGCGCGTCCTTTACCTCCGCTTCATCGGCAAAGTGCGTCAATGCCTGGCAGGCCGCCAGCCGTACATTCACATTCGGATCGAAATTGAGCGTGTTAATCAGCAGCTGCGTAATGTCGCGGTCGGCATCGGTGATTTCATAGCTATGGTTCACCGCCTGAATACGTTCGCTCGCCGACGTATTGTTCATTTGTTCGAATGCGAGAACTTTTTTCATTTCGGCCACTTCCGTAGCTTCCTGCCCTCCGAGAACAGCCAGCGCCCCCTTCTCCGACTTCGACTGAAACATCCAGCCTGCTCCAAAACCGACGATCAGCAACGTCAGTCCCGCCGCAATGCGGATCAGCCAGCTTCCCAGCCGCCGCATTGGCCCCTGCCTGGGCGGATCGAGCATCAGCGCCAGCTCATGATGGAAAGTCAGCGAAGGCTGCTCCTTGCGTGCATTCGCAAAATAGCCGAATTGCACCGCATGGCTCTGCAAATGCTCCGGCACCTCGCCATGCTGAAAAAACTGCTTCAAGGCACGTTCCTCTTCCAGCGACGTTTCACCGTCGTAATATTTTTCTAATAACTTTTCAATATCCAGTGCCATAATTCTCCGCTTTTAAATAATTCTCACGCAACTTCTGCCTTGCCCGCGAAAGGATCGTACGGATATTCGCATTGCTCAGCCCGGTTACCTCCTCGATCTCCTCCAAAGTATACTCCTCCACGTCGCGGAGGTGCAGTACCAGTTTCTGTTGCTCGGGCAGCTCGCCGATGAGGCGGTGCATCAGGCCAGCGCTGTCGCTGTTCTCGACTTGCCGATAAGGCGATACGTCCGCGGCCTGCATGGCTACCATATCCGTTTCGTTGCTCGTTTTCTGTTTATGATGCGATTTCAGCCGATCCAGACAGAGGTTTTTCGTCATCTGCACCGCCAGCGCCTCCACGCTCTGGTAACTTTCCAGCTGCTGCCGGTTCGTCCAAAGCCTCAGGAACACGTCCTGAATGGCATCCTCTGCCTCCTCGCGGTTGCGAAGAAACATCTGCGCCAGTCGGAACAGGCGACCCTGAACGGGAAGAATGCGTTGGTTGAAGGCTTGTAAATCCATATTCAATGGCATAGACGACCGGCTTCCGGAAACGTTACAGGATTTACGAAAAAATTTTTATTTCCGAACATTGCTGTCCGGTATCGGACAAGGGTGGCCGGGTTGAAACCCGGCGCAATAGCCTAAAAAGCCATTTTTGAGCGCTGGCAAAGTATTTGTTTTGCATTATTATAACTAATAAGCTGCGCGGGTTATGAAAAGAACTTTTCTTGGAGAATTTGAAGAAATCGTCCTGCTGGTAGTGGCTGGCTGCACCGAAGAAGCGTACGGCGTCACCATCTGGGAACGCGTCCAGGAATACACAGGCCGGTCGGTTTCGCTGAGCGCGATACATGCAACTTTATACCGTCTGGAAGAAAAAGGCTTCCTTACTTCTGAAATGGGCGGTGCCACAGCCGAGCGCGGCGGTCGGCGGAAGCGTTTTTTCAGCATTACTAATTACGGTAACCGCGCTTTGCAGGAAATCAACGAGATCCGCCGGCAGCTATGGCAAGCCATTCCGGCAGAGAAGCTGCAACCCAAACTCAGCTTTTCATGATATGGAAAAGGTCCCAAAACACTGCAGCCCACCCCGCTGGGTCGACCGGCTGCTGACGATCGTTATCGCGCCGCATTTCCTGGAAGATATCCTGGGCGACCTGCACGAGGTATATGCGCTGTACGCGAGCCAGGGAGGCGCCCGAACGGCGCGCCTGCGATACCTACTCGCCTGCCTGCGCTACATACGCCCGTATTTCATGAAACGCAAACCCCGCACCTATTCCCCCACTTATATTTTCAGTCCCGCCATGATCAGAAACTATCTCAAAATCTCGCTCCGAACATTAGGTAAAAACAAGGCTTACAGCTTCATTAACATCTCCGGACTGGCCATGGGTATGGCCGTAGCCATCCTGATAGGCCTCTGGATCTACGACGAGCTATCGTTCGACCGGTATTTCGAAAACCACGACCGCATTGCCCAGGTCTGGCAGCACCAGACATTCAACGGGCAGGTCGGCACGCAGACTTCCCTCCCCTTCCCCATCGGTGATGAAATCAGGCGCAACTACGGGGCAGATTTCAAATATGTGGTCATGGCTTCCTGGAACAGCAAGCATATTCTGGCCGTCGGCGACCGGAAATTCAATAAAAACGGAACGTATATCGAACCCGACGCACCCGAGATGCTGACCCTGCGGATGATCCACGGCACGAGGGCAGGTCTGAAAGATCCCTACTCCATCATGCTTTCCGAATCGGTCGCGAAGGCGTACTTTGGTGATACCGACCCCCTCGACAAAACAATAAAGGTCGATAACAACCTTAATGTAAAGGTTACAGGTGTGTATGAAGATTTTCCTAATAATACCACTTTCCGCGAAGTCTCGTTCCTGATGCCCTGGCAACTGATGATCATCGCCAATCCATGGCTCAAAACCATGGAAGATCCGTGGCGCCCCAATTCCTACCATACCTTCGTACAGCTGATCGACAATGCTGACATCGACCAGGCTACTGCACGCATCAAAGACATTAAAAAGAGAAATATCAATAAGGAGCAATTGAAATACAAGCCCGATGTGTTCCTGAACCCGATGAGCAAATGGCACCTTTACTCGGAGTTCAAAGAAGGTCATCGCGTGGGCGGGCGCATCGAATTCGTGTGGCTCTTCGGCACCATCGGCGTATTCGTATTGCTACTCGCCTGCATCAATTTCATGAACCTCAGTACGGCTCGTTCCGAAAAACGTGCTAAGGAGGTAGGTATCCGCAAAGCCGTCGGTTCGGTGCGCAAACAGCTCATTACGCAGTTCTTTTCCGAATCATTTCTGGTGGTCGGCTGTGCATTTGTGCTTTCGATCGTGCTGGTAATACTGTGCCTGCCGTTCTTCAACGAGGTCGCCGACAAGAAAATCGCCATGCCCTGGTCCCAGCCTGAATTCTGGCTGGCGGGCATTGGTTTCAGCATCATTACGGCCATTATTGCGGGCAGCTATCCAGCATTGTACCTGTCTTCCTTCCAGCCTGTGAAAGTGCTGAAAGGAACTTTCCGGGCGGGCCGCTTCGCAGCGGTGCCGAGGAAAGTGCTGGTAGTAGTGCAGTTCGCGGTGTCGATCATTCTCATCATCGGAACTGCCGTGGTGTTCCGGCAGATCCAGCACGCCAAAAACCGGCCGGTGGGTTACAGCCGCGACGGACTGCTCTCCATTTTCATGGCCACGGGCGACATTCACAAACATTTTGAAGCAGTTCGTCAGGAACTGAAAAGCGATGGCGCCATTGCGGAAATGGCCGAGTCGGGCAGTCCTACTACCGAAACCTGGTCATCTACGAGCGGTTTTGAATGGAAAGGCAAGGACCCCGAGCAATCGGTTGATTTCTCATTCGACGAGGTTTCGCATGACTACGGCAAAACCGTCGGCTGGCAATTTGTGCAAGGCCGGGATTTCTCGCGCGAGTTTGCGACGGACTCGGTAGCGCTGGTCGTGAACGAAACAGCCGTGAAATTCATGGGCCTGCAACACCCCGTGGACGAGCCGATGACCTGGTTCAAAAAACCGTATAAAATCATCGGGGTGATCAGGGACATCGTCGTGAACTCGCCCTATGCTCCCGCCAGACCCCAATTTTTCTGCCTTTCGTCTGGCCAGGGTAATGTGATTAATATCCGGCTCAATCCTGCGATAGGCTCATCTGCTTCGCTCGAAAAAATCAAATCCGTTTTTGAGAAATACGATCCGGGCTCCCCTTTCGAATATGAATTCAACGACGTTGCATACGCCCGGAAATTCTTTGATGAGGTCCGCATCGGCAAGCTGACGACCTTCTTTTCTATACTGGCTGTACTGATCAGCTGTCTGGGGCTGTTTGGAGTAGCTTCATTCATCGCCGAACAGCGGACCAAGGAAATCGGCGTGCGGAAAGTGTTGGGCGCGACAGTGATCAATGTCTGGGGCTTGCTTTCCCGCGATTTTGTCATGCTGGTATGCATCGCGTTCCTGATTGCCACACCCGGCGCATACTATTTCCTGAATGGGTGGTTGCAAAAATACGAATACCACACAACGATCTCATGGTGGATATTCGCACTTACCGGCCTCGGCACGCTGCTGATTACCTTGCTGACAGTAAGCTTCCAGGCCATCAAAGCGGCCATGATGAACCCTATCCGCAGTCTGCGGTCTGAATAATGCGTAGTTAGCCATGATATGATTTCAAAAAACCGGGTTTCTGGCGCTCGTCGCAGTCGCTATCGCGGAATAGCATTTTCATAGTTTCGGTTCAATCCAAAGTGCAGCCAGGCAGAGTATCAGCCAGGTAAACCAGGCCCAGCCGGGAAGTTTCCGGGTCGATATTTCGTTGCCCTTTATAGCGGTTGCTGTATTTAGTTCTTGCGTAGATCGAATAAAATGCTGCATGCGCGAAGCATATCGCAACGGGGAATAATCCTGCACATGCAGCTCGGTTTGCAAAGAATCATGCACGGGTGACCAACCGGCTTTATCCGGCAAAAAACGAGCAGCAGCCGACCGGTCATTCATTACGGAGGTAATGGTTGAAACAGTATCCTTACCGACCGTCAAAAACTGCGGCATGGGCTGAAAATTATTCAAATGCATCATAACTGGCACATTTTGAAAAACCGGGGCGTCCCATTCAATCACGGGCGCCACCACAGGACGCACGTATGTGAGGATTTCGTTCCAAATCTTGCCATAAGCAATGCTATCTCCCGACAGCTGCATCGGAAACGTCTCATTCAATAAACTTACCGCAATTTTCCCGGTCGTTTTTTCGATTGCCACAGGGTAATGCGGTACCCGTACCTGAAAATCATTCGGTTCGAAGCGGAAAGGTAATGCAGTCAGTGAAGCGGATACAGTAATCGATTCCCCATTGGAAATTTTCACTGATTGAAAACGCGTACCCAGTGCATTATTGATTGCCCGGAGGTCGGTAACCGGATCGCCCAATTGAAGGAAGAGTACACTTCTGCCTCTATTCACAGCCTTTCTTACATCTGTGGTGGCAGCATTTGAAACACTCGTCACAATCAAGTCCGGCTCAGCGGCACGGTTGATATTCAACTTGCTCCGGATATCCCTCGACAATAACGATTCATACAACACGGAATGTCCCTGCTTTCCGAGCCAGGTCGCCAGGGTGCGTGTTTCAAAATCGGGGTTATCGAGTAGAAAACGGACGGTCAGTTTTTGCTCTGGCCGGGTGAAAAAGCGGAGCGTATCGATGGTTTGCCCGTCGAGGTCAAGGGTCGTGGTAGTACGACCCTCAGAAAATGTGGGGAATGCCAGTCTGAACCGGTTTTTACCGGCATTCAGCATGACGCTGTCGAGCGTTCTGCCGGCGTACCGCACCTGTAATATCTTTTTATCGGACAACTCAATACTGCCTTCAATCCGTTGCATTTCGCCTTTGCACAATATTCCCTTCCATTGGAGATCGCGGAGTGCGTCCGGGGCAAACCAGGGCTTCCAACGCAAATGGGGCATATTCTTCCACTGCCTTATAGAGGTAAAAAGGCTTTCTTCGAACTCCTGGCCCACTATTACCAGTGTGTCTACCGCGCCGTCGGCAGTTTCATCCACACGTATCGATTCCGCGCCCGCCAGACTATCCCGAATGCGCCCGGCAACCCCGGAAGGTACATTTGCGGCAATCAGCAGCCCGGTTTTCGACCTGGCATTAGATTGAAAATAGGGATCGAACAGCCACGCCACCAAACTCACCCAAAACAAAGCATTCAAAATCAACCTGATGCCTACCCTTCCCGAATGACGATGGCGCGTATAAAGCAAACCGCATTGCAATACGAGCAGCGCCAATGCCGCCGTAAGCAGGGTTACGTTTAAAGGTTCGGTCCAGTTGAAATCGGTACGGATCATTCAGGTGTTTTATTCTTGCTAAAATCTCAAAGAGGCTGGCGCAATGCCTTCCGGAACGCCGCCTCCAACTTTTTGTCCCCCGACCATGATGACCGGCTTTGCAATGCAGCATTCGTTCGCCGGTACAAATCGCGCTTCAAGCTAGTTGTTTCGCTGTTGCTCAATATCCTGCCCGCCGCGAGTTTCTGCAATGCAGCGAGCATATTCCAGTTTTGCAAACCGCCATTGAATGGCCCGCTTTCCGCCAACCGCTCCGCCATTTCCGAGCTTAATGCTGCCCGTTTGGCTTGCTCGTTTTGGGGTAACCTATCCTTTTCCAGGTAGCCCAGCAATGCGGCGGCAAGCGTAGCTGTTTGTTTCTCGTTAAACTCCTTTTCAAACTCCCATTTCGTCGAAAGGTCTTTAAGCTCCCCGGTAAGCCGCTTCTCCTTTTCCTTGATAGGCGGCGGGTCGTAGCCGCTTTTCTTCACGTACGTTCGCGCTTTTTGCTGGGCAGTTTTGAGATATTCCAGTGCCTTATGCTCGAATGGAAGTGCTTTTTCGGGCTCATAAGTGCGCAAATGCAGCTCCGATTGCCACATTTGTTCCAAAGCCATTTTCAAAAGGCTGCGTGTGGATTGCTCGTAAAAAGTATTAGTCTCGGCATCGTCGTGCGCATGTGTGTATTGTTCCATGAGCGCGGCAAGCGGATCTTTCTCTCCCGCAGGTTCATGTTCATGCGCGTGTTCATGTACAGGCTCGCCGGTGCGCGCCTCCGCTCCCTCGCCCTGTCCGTCAGAATGGTGTGTGAATGCGTCGATGATATTGCCATTATCCGCCGCGGGATTGTCAATGCCATGGGCTTCTCCGCTAGGGGGCGCCCCGCCAATGGTCGTTTCAAATTCCTCGCCCAAATATTGCCCGTAACGCAACCTGAGCACTTTCTGATCGAAACCTATCTCGTTGGATGTCGCATTAAAATCTCGGGTATTAAGCCTTTTGCGTTTCGCAATCAGCTTCTCGGTATCGATGATAATTTGCCGTTGGCTACGGAAATATTCGGGCATAATGTTCACCGCCATGGTCGCAAGCTCTGCCTCTTCAATTTTCGCAGTATCCTTATACACAATAAAATAAGTATCCGACTTGCTGAAATTCGCTTCCGGCTGGCGGTTGTCGACCGCTGCCCAATAGTAGTAAAGCTCATCGCCCGGTGTGAAATTCAAGGCATTCAGGTCAATCGTTTTTTGAATATTTGCTTCTTTAAAATCGGATGGACTGAGCGGCATGCGCACCTCACGGAACTTGACATTTTCGCCCGAGCCACGCGCCACGGTAGCCACAATGAATGCCTGCTTCACCCGGAAATCGTCCGATATTTTGGCCGACACCCTGATACTTTTCGGGTCTTTGAGGAAATGATAGCGGTACAACTCTTTCGAACCAGGTTCAATGCGCGGCGCGAGATCAGGCAATGCTTCAAGCTTGTAAAAATCGGACTGGTATATCAGCGAATCCTTCCAGTAACCTTTAATTGAATACAAACCCGAACCCGTAAGGCGGTCCTGATGCACAAACACGCCATTGACTTCACGCAAACTCACTTCGTCACCACGACTGTTGGCAAGGCGGACGGATAACTGCTCCGCACGATCAAACCACACCGACCATTCAATCACCGAGCCGACGATCGCGCTGATGCTCAGGTCGCCCGATTTCCTTTGCGGCAAGCCCGTATAGCCGGGAGGCACTATTTTCACCGCCGAAGATTCGAACTTTGGAATAATCTCCTCAGCAACGCTTGTAGCTGCCCTCGCCGCCGACACAGGCTTGTCTTGTTCACCCTTCCGCTCACGGACATTCAACACACCGTGGTAAATGAACGTCGCCAGAACCACCGCTACGAAATATTTCCAGATGCCGCGGTACAATATGTGCCTTGGAAGGGTGATGTTCCGCGCTGCAACGCGTTCGAGCTGCATTTGTTCGGCGATGTTCAGGTCAGTCCGATCAAAGAGGTCGAGGCTGTATTCCGAACCCTGGTCATAACTGTGAATCCATGAAATAGCAATCTTTCGCTTATCGGTAAATGCCCTGGTTCTCCATATCCCAATCAACGAGCCGATAGACCCCAGCGACGAACTCAGCCATGGGCTATCTTCCAAAAAAGTATCCGCCAGCACATGCGTAGCCAGGCCCAGCAGAAAGCACTTCAAAATCGCAATCCATTGCAAATGCGTATTTACCGATTTGACCAGTTTTCTCACATCAGCCATGATTCCTTACTGTTTTGCGCAGCGCCAACCAACGTTCCGCGGCCATTAACAATATCAAAACCAACACCAACCAGGGACGCAGTGCCGCCTGCTCCTGTACACGCGACGCAGTTACCTTTTTAAACAATGCGTTCAGCTGGCTTTTGCTCGAAGGCGCAGTATGGGTTTGTAGACCCAGCTGCTTCACCAGCAAATCGCCCAGCCATTCGGGCAGCCTGCCGCTCTCGACCAATTCCGAGTCGGCCATCCGCAGCGTGTCGCGCAGCTGGACTACCTGAGCGGGGGCATTCCATTGCGGCGCATTGCCTGAAATCACATAGATTGTCCCGGGCTGCGGATTAGCCCACGGGTGATCGGCAAAAACCCAGTCATACCGGCTTGCAGGGCTCATTTCCTGTTGTATTTCAAATGAAAAACCATAAACTTCGGTCAGCGCGGCAAGCGCGGCCCGGACGGTTTGTAATTCCGCCGCATTCTGGTAATCCAGCAATACTCTGATAGCACCCTTATACACCGGCTTGTTTTTCAAAAGATCGATCTGCTTTGTTTTCGACGAATCAGTGGCAGGGAAAAGCCGGTATGCCCCCGGCACATACACCCGGGATTTAAGACTGCCATCATTCAGAAAATACAACCTGAAATCCAATGCATTACCATCTGCTAATACATTGATATTCTGCTGCAAATACGCTACGGAAGAAGCACTTCTCTTTATGTCGACGAGATTAACGACCTTTTCCGGCGAACTACCGAGCCAGTAAACGGGTTCTCCGTCCCGCAGGGCATTTTCGAGCTCGAAGCGGTAAGTCTCCGTGACAAACCGGTCGGCCTGAACCAAATGGACCACCTTCGGTTTGCCCTCATTCGCAAACCAGTTGGCGACGGGTTTGCTCAATATTAATGCAAGAAGTATAACCAAAAGGCACCGAAGAATCATCAGCCACACCTCATTCAGCCGAAGACCGCGGTGTGGCAGCGTGGTTTGCTCGCCAAGCCAGCGCATGGCCGCCCATTCAATCGTTTTACCCCGTTTTTGATACCAGAAATGAATAGCCACTGGTACCGCCACGGCCAGCATCCCCCAAAGCATGTATGGTTGCAAGAATGCCATCAGCCTTTTCTTCTTGTTAAAAATGCTTTCAATACCATCCCGACCGGCTCGCTCATGCGCGCCCTTATGAGACGCACGTGCGGGATTTGCAACGCGGTTTTTAAATCGGTCAGGTAAGTTTGCATCGATGCCCTGAACTGCGTACCCACGGCTTCCGCATCCAGCTCCATTTCCCTGCTGCTTTCCAGGTCTTTGAACCTGTAAAACCCTTTCAAATCAAATTCCATTTCCTGGTTACCGAGTATCTGGAAAATCGCAATTTCGCGGTAAGGCCCCGCCAGTGATCGTATCCACGACAGCCATTCATCGTTCGTTTGCAGCAAATCGCTCACAAAAACGAGCTGCTCTTTCTTTTTCGACTGAAATTCTGAATGCCGCAGCCCCGAAAGTCCCCATGCTCCCGCTGCGGTAGCTTTCTCCAAGCCTACCAATATCTTCTGGAAAGCCTGCCGCGCCGATGAAACCGAGCCCGTGCCGCTGATCGTTTCCACGCGTCCTTCCGTCAATCCATACAAACTCATCTGGTCGTTCTGGATGTAGCACAGGTAGGCCAGCGAAGCCAGCAGAATTTGCGCATATTGCAGCCGGCTGACGCCGTTTTCGGTATAATTCATCGATCCCGACAAATCCAGTACAAACCTGATTTGCCGGTCACTTTCTGTCGACGACTCACGCACGAGGTGTTTGTCGGTTCGCGCGAATAGTTTCCAGTCGATCCGTTTCGGGTCATCGCCGGGTTCATAATGCCGGTATTGCTCAAATTCAATGCCTATCCCCGACCGCTTACTGGAATGGATGCCCAGCATCAGCTCCTCGCTCACCAGTTTTCCGGTCAGTTGCAGGTTTTTGAGCTTGATCAGGCTGGACGCCAAGAGGCCGGTTGTTTTTTGCATTGTCTGTTAGGGTTGTTTCTGACGAAAGTTCGCCATTGTTTTGTTGTTACATGCCTGACGGCATTAGTCAACTAATATGAGCAACGTCCTGGCATACGATCGTCGACATTCAGGCGACTCTTCCGGAGTCTCTCCCGAAATGCTTCCATTTTGCTGCTACCAGAAGGCAGCCACTCCGTGGCTTGCGATACAAATCGCGTTAGCGATGTAATATTGGTAGTAATAACCATGACAACCGGCTCCCAAATCCCGTCAGGGATGTAACAACAAATCCGTTGCCGAACATTATAACCCATTCAATAACTCCTGAATCGCGTGGTCGCTGGTAATGCCTTCGGCTTCCGCCCGGAAATTCATGGCCATGCGATGGCGCAACACCGGAAAGGCTAATGCGCGGATATCCTCCGGCACGACAGAAAATCGCTCATGCAACACTGCGCGCGCCTTCGCACACAACACGAGCGCCTGTCCCGCGCGAGGGCCAGCGCCCCAGTCACACCATTCCTTCACGAAGTCGGAAGTAGTCGTCTCGGGCCTCGTAGAGCGCACCAATGCATTGATTCTCACTAATAATTCATCCGCAATATGCACCTGACGCGTGAGCTTTTGCAGATCGGCCATTTCCATATCCGACAATATTCGCCCGATTTCCGGCCTTGCTGTACCAGTCGTAGTACGCAAAACATCCAGCTCCTCCTGCTCGCTGGGATAACTCAGTTTGATATACAACAAAAACCGGTCGAGCTGCGCTTCTGGCAGCGGGTAAGTACCCGCCTGTTCGATCGGATTCTGTGTGGCGATGATCAGGAACGGGTTGGGCAACGGATAGTTCTCGCCGCCGTAGGTTACACTTTTTTCTTGCATGGCCTCCAGCAATGCAGCCTGCGTTTTCGGCGGTGTCCGGTTGATCTCGTCGGCCAGTACCACATTGGCAAATAGCGGCCCTCGATTAAATTTGAAAAACTTCTTGCCGGTTTCGTGGTCCTCCTCCAATATCTCGGTGCCCACAATATCGCCCGGCATTAAATCGGGCGTGAACTGGATCCGCCGGAAGCTCATATGCAATGCTTCGGACATTGTTTTGACCATCAGTGTTTTCGCCAGGCCCGGAACACCTTCGAGCAGGCAATGTCCCGATGCCAGCAAAGCAATCAATATTTCTTCAATAGCATCCTGCTGCCCGACGATCACTTTCGCAATCTCGGCTTTAAGTAATGGCAGTTTCGCTACCAACGCCCGGTAATGGGAGGTTGTCGTCGAGTTTTCCAAGTTTTGATAATTAAATAGTTACCATATCTAACAAATAGGTCCGGAGGACCATCCTGTTTATAGTACAACCGATCACAATCATTTCCCTGGCCCCGGCGGGGCCTCCTTTTCGTAAAACCGTCGTTCATACAAGGCGACTCCGCCGGAGTCCATCGGAAAATGGTTCCGTCGGGTTTCTATAAACAGGGAGCCACTCGGTGGCTATTTCTTCGGTTTCTACCTTCCATTCACTCCATCCTCCCTTTCCCCCTTCTTCCTTCCTCCATTCTCCCTTCCCTACCCCGTCAACGCATACACTACAATATTCACCCCAAACCGCGTATTGTCAACCGCCAGGAACCGTTTGTTCCGAAAATCGTAATCCCATTCGCAACCATAGTCCTTGTTGCTGTACAGGACGCCGATCCTGCCGTTGATTGTGATCGCTTTGAGGTAATCGTGCACGAGGTCGTCGCCCCAGCCGTTCAGCTCGAAGGAGGTGGTCGGCGGGCCGTCGTCGAATTTGAAAAAACTGTGGTAGATAGGATGGTTGTTCGGGATTTTCTGCAAGGCTTTCGGGCCGAACGTCCGGGCCATTTCCTGCTCGAACGATTTGGCAAAAAGTCCGTCGATATCGTGGTTGCAGTCATCGACGAATACGAACCCGCCATTCTGCACGTACCGTTTGAAATGGTCGCGCTCTTGCGTTGAAAATTCAACCAGCTTATGCCCGCTCAGGTAACAGAATGGGCTTTTGAATATCTCGTTACTGCTCAATGGCACTACTTTTTCCTTCTCGTCGACCGGTATGGTGGTGTACTCAACCAGCGAATGCAGCAAATTGGACGGCATTCGCTGGTCGGTATCCCAGTTACCGGAAGTGTATTGGATTCTGGTGAAGAAAAAAGGTTTCAATACTAAACTGCGTCGGATAACGATGAGAATGTGAATTCCCGGATTTTCATCGGCGGGATCAGGTAATTGCTATTGCTTTCGGTGCTCACCACGCGTTCGGGCTTGCCTAGCGCTTCGAGGTTATTGAGCATAATCACCGGACTTTCATTAAAACGGAAGTTTTTGATCGGATGTTTGATCACCCCGTTTTCGATGTAAAAAGTACCGTCGCGCGTAAGGCCCGTAAGCAGGAGCGTTTGCGGATCCACCTCACGGATATACCAGAGCTTGGTAACCAATATCCCGCGCTGCGTGGATTTGATCAACTCCTCCATACTCGCCGTCCCTCCCGCCATAATCACGTTCGTCGGGAATGGCACTGGCTTCATATTGTTCTTTTGTGCCCAATAACGCGAATAGACGAGGTTTTTAACGACCCCGTTCTCGATCCAGCTGATCTTGTTGGCCGCTTGCCCGTCCCCTGCCCAGGGCGAGGCTGGTAAGTCCGGGTGCGTCGGATCCGAGTAAATATGAACCCGCTCATCGACGATCTTTTCGTTCAACTTGCTCTTACCCCCCGCTTTGCTCAGGAACGAACGGCCTTCGTCGGCGCTCCGGGCATCGAGATTGAAAAATATATTTTCCAAAAGCACGGCGGCGGCGGTCGGTTCGAGGATCACCGTGTATTTGCCGGGTTCCAGTGCTTTGGCATCGACAGAACCTTTGGACTTTTGAATGGCAACCTTCGTGGCAGCGGCCGTATCCAGTTTGGTTACATCGCTATAACCCTTAGCCACATAGCCCGAGCCCTTGCCGTCCGGCGTGCGTACGGTAAGCGAGAAATTCACGCTCGTACTTGGGTAGTAGGCAAAAAGCCCTTTGGAATTCATCATGGCCGAATAGCCCTTCTGATTTTCCAGAAAACCGGCTGCGGTCATATTTTGTGTACGCGTCAAGTCGAGGCTTTTGGCGACGGCGTCAGCGCGATAAGCAGGGTTAATGCCTGCCGTGGATTCGAAGAAACCGTTGGATTTCAGATAGGTCTGCGGTTCCAGCACGCCAACATACTCGGGGTTTTCCGGCGCCAGCCGGGCCAACTCTTCCGATCTTCTGACGACTTTTTCAATCGACTCGTCGCTGAATTCGTCGATCGTGGCAACGCCAACTTTCTTGCCGAATGCGGATTGCACCTGCAAATTCTGGTTGATAAGCGCCCCGCTCGTCGACACTTCGTTGCGGGCATAGCGCAGGTTGCCGCGCTCCTCGCCCAATATATTCACCTCGCATTCATCTGCTTTGGAATAGCTCAGCACTTTTTGCAACAGCGCCTTTGCTTCTGTTTCTGTTAGTATGATGGCCATGTTAATTTTGAATGATTGAATGATTGACCGGGTCGCCGGAGCTGTGACCGAATGAGTGAATAGAAAGTCAAGTGTGGTCAAGAGTGGTCAAGGGTTGAATTTTTGACAATTTCATGACCACATCTGACTCAATGACGATTATTTAATCATCCATAATTCACTCATTGACTCACTATATCTTCCGTGCGGTATTGATGACGTTCACCCCGTTAAACCGTGCTGTCGAACTGCCGTGTGATACGGCGCTGGATTGCATGGGTTGCCCCTTGCCGTCGAAGAACGATCCGCCCAGGCGGTAGTCACGCTCGTCGCATACCTGCACGCACGAGTTCCAGAATTCCTGGGTGTTCGACTGGTAAGCCACATCTTTCAGCATACCGGCAATCTTTCCATCTTTGATTTCGTAGTACAGCTGTCCCCCGAACTGGAAGTTATACCGCTGCTGGTCGATTGAGAATGAGCCGTCGCCGATAATATAAATACCTTTTTTAACATCCTTGATCATCTCCTCCACCGACAATGGCGTTTTGCCCGCCGCCAGCGACACGTTCGGCATGCGCTGAAACTGCACTGAGCTCCAACTGTCGGCATAGCAGCAGCCATGCGATTCCTTCGCGCCTATGATATGCGCCTGGTCACGGATGGCCTGGTAGTTCACCAGTATACCGTCCTTCACGAGGTCCCATTGTTTGGTATTAACCCCTTCATCGTCCCAGCCTACGGCGCCGAGCGAGCCAGGCTGCAGCTTGTCGGCCACGAGGGTCACCTGCTTGCTGCCGTACTGGAAGTTCTTGGACTGCCATTTATCGAGCGTCGCGAAAGATGTTCCCGCGAAATTGGCTTCATAACCCAGTACCCGGTCGAGTTCCAGGGGGTGACCGACCGACTCATGGATCGTGAGCCACAAATGCGAAGGGTCCAGCACGAGGTCATATTTTCCTGCCTCCACAGATTTGGCCGTCAGCTTTTCCCTTGCCTGTTTGGATGCGGCGACGGCATCTTCGAGCATATCATAACCTTTGTTGTAGCGGGTCGTTACGCCGGTCACTTTATCGGCCGGGTTCGACTGTAAATAGTCGTACCCCATGCCCATCGGTGCGCTCAAAGAACGGCGCGTTTCAAACTTACCTGTTTTGGGGTCAATGGCCGTGACATTGAAGAGCGGCCATATGCGGTGAATGTCCTGATCGATGTAGGAGCCGTCGGTTGAAGCAAAATATTTCTGCTCATTCACCTGAAAAAGGATCGAGTTCACATAATTAGCTCCGTTTTTCATCGCTGCGTCGTTCACTGAGAGCAGGAGATCCACCTTTTCCTTAATGGGTACTTCAAACGCATTCTTTTTGAACGGCGCTTTCCAGCTCACTTCGCCAAAGCCTTTTTGCGGAGCAAGCTGCACAGGCTCTTTCATGAGTTTTGCATTGGCTTTGGCAATGGCGACCGCTTCTTCCGCCGCTTTCGCCAGTTGGGCTTCACTTTTAGCATCGACCACCGCAGCAAAGCCCCAGCAGCCGTTGGCGATCACACGCACCCCGACGCCATAGGATTCGGTATTGACGATATTTTCGACCTTGTCTTCCCGGGTCGTCACATATTGGTTGAGGTACCGGCCAATGCGCACATCGGCATAGGAAGCTCCTTTCGATTTCGCAGCATTGAGGGCTGCGTCGGCCAAGCGTTTTTTAACGGCAACATCGTCGCCGGGTGCCAGAAATACCTCCGGCGACACGGGACGGCTCATTGCAAAGCCCGGCAACATAAACGCTCCCGTTCCGAGCCCGGCCATTTGAATAAAATCTCGTCGTTTCAAAGTGTAGATGTTTAGCGAATAGTGTTTGATTGGGTGAGTTAAAAAAGTGCAATTCATAAGTTAATGAATGGCCGTCCTTGTTTCAACTCACCTGTTATGGATGGCAGGATAGCGGTTTAAATGGATTACGTTTGCCGCTAGACAGCGTCTGAAAGGCTTGTGAACGTAAAATCACGGATTTTCAGCGGCGGTATCAGGCTGCCGTTGGTGCGTACCGGTTTCCCGATCGCCTCCACGTTGTTGAGCATGATCACCGGGCTTTCATTGAACCGGAAGTTCTTGACCGGATATTTGATCTGCCCTTTTTCGATGTAAAAAGTACCGTCGCGCGTAAGGCCCGTGTAGAGCAGCGTTTGCGGATCAACGGTGCGGATGTACCAGAAGCGTGTTACAAGAATACCTTTTTCAGTGCCTTTGATCAGGTCTGCAAGCGATTCGTTACCGCCTTGAAAAATAATGCCATCCGGTGATGGAACCGCCTTCACGCCCTTTTTATCCGCCCAGAAACGCGAATAGTACATGTTTTTCACGACACCTTTTTCAAACCAGGTTACTTTCTCCTGCGGGCGGCCATCGGCGGCAAATGGCGAACCAGGGATTTCGGTATTCGTGGGGTCGGAATAAATGGTAACGCGCTCATCCAGAAGCTTCTCGCCCAGACGCGTTTGTCCGCCTTTCTTCCCGAGAAAACTCCGGCCTTCGTCCGCGCTGCGTCCGTCCATATTCCGCATCATATTGAGAATGAGGTCATGCGCGGCGGTAGGTTCCAGGATGACCGTGTATTTACCCGGCTCCAAGGCCTTCGCATTCACCGATGCCATTGCCTTTTGCATCGCGATTTCCGTCGCGGTTTGGGTATTCAACTTGGAAACATCGTTGTAATCGCGCTGTACAAAGCCAGAGCCCGTACCATCCGCTGTTCTTACAGTTACGGAAAAATCCACAGAGGTGGATTTGTTATAACCAAAAAGGCCCTTGTTGTTGCCTAATGCCGTAAAACCGCTAGTGTCTTCCATATAGCCAGCGGCGGTCAGGTTCTTCTTGGAACAAGGTTCAATGCTGCCGAAAGCTGCCTTTGCCCGATGTTCAGGGTTAATGCCTGCGGTGCTGTCTACAAATGCATTAGTGTTCACATATGGCTGGGCCCCGAGCATGGGCATGTATTCAGGATTGTCGGGTGCGAGCTTCGCGATTTCCTCCGCACGGCGCACGGTCTTTTCGAGTGACGCATCGTCGAATTCGTTAATCGTAGCCGTTCCCGATTTCTTACCAAAAACAGCTGTGACAGAAAGCGACAGGTCGGTGGTTTCTCCGCTGGTCGACACCGAATTGCGCGCATAGCGGATATTACCTGTCCGGTTCCCCGAAAGCGACGCGCTGATCTCGTCTGCCTTCGAAAACGCCAGCACTTTATCTATGATTTTTTTAGCTTCTTCTTTTGTTAAAATAGCCATGTTGTTAAGAGTTTGGAGGTGGCAGGAAGATTTAATTTTGAATGATTGAATAAGTAAATGATCGTGTGTAGTCATTGATAGTCAGGAATAGTCATTGATGTATCCAAACAATCAAAACAATACCTGACAACTCTCGACTAAACCTGACCATTCGGTCATCGCTCCGGCGACCCGGTCACTCATTAAATCTTCCTCCCTGTATTAATAACATTCACCCCATTAAACCGCGTGGTCGAGCTGCCATGAGAAACGGCGCTGATCTGGGAGGGCTGCCCCTTTCCGTCGAAAAACGAGCCGAATGTCCGGTAATCGTCCCGATCGCAAAGCTGCACACACGAATTCCAGAACTCCTGGGTGTTCGACTGATAGGCTACGTCATCGAGCATGCCGGTGATTTCGCCATTTTTGATCTCATAGAAAACCTGGCCCCCAAACTGGAAGTTATAGCGCTGCTGGTCGATCGAATAAGAACCTCTTCCGATAATGTAAATACCTTTTTCAACACCTTTGATCATATCCATCACGCTCCGTTTCTCGGTTCCGGGTTTGAGGCTGATGTTTGGCATACGCTGAAACTGAACGGAACTCCAATCATCGGCATAGCAGCAGCCGTGTGACTCTTTTTCGCCCAAAATCTGCACCTGATCGCGAATGGCCTGGTAATTGACCAGGATACCGTCCTTAATAATATCCCATTCCTTGCAAGGTACGCCTTCATCGTCGTAGCCCACCGCGCCGAGCGTATGCGGCTGCGTTTTGTCCGCCACTATATTGACAAGCTTGCTGCCATAGTTGAAGTTCCTGGACTTCCACTTATCCAGCGTCGCAAAGCTGGTACCGGCATAGTTGGCCTCATAACCCAGCACACGGTCGAGCTCCGTGGGATGCCCTACCGACTCGTGAATGGTGAGTCCCAAATGGTTGGGGTCCAAAACAAGATCATATTTACCCGGCTCCACGGATTTGGCTGTTACCTTTTCTTTTGCCTGCCTGGCGGCCACAATGGCATCCTCCACCATATCGTACGAATTGCGGTACCCCACCAGGCCATTCGGGCCGGCGATTTTCTCGCTGGCCAGTCCGTCGAGATACTCGTATCCCATGCCCATTGGGGAACTGATCGCGTCGCGCGTTTTGAATTTACCGGAAGCCTTGTCGGTTACCGTGACCGTGAATGTCGGCCAAATCCTGTGGACATCCTGATCAATAAAGGAGCCGTCAGTGGAGGCGAAATATTTCTGCTCGTTGATGAAAAATAGGTTCGAGGTTACAAAGTTGGCCCCATTATCCATTGCGGCGCTATTGACCTTCATCATGAGGTCGATCTTTTCCTTCACCGGTATTTCAAAAGCATTTTTGATGATCGGCGTTTTCCAGGTCTTGTCGCCAACGCCTTTCTGTGCCGCAAGCACCACCGGCTCCTTCTGAAATTTCGAATTTGCCTTGGCAATTGCCACGGCCGTGGCGGCGCATTGGGCAATGCCATCCGGCGTGACATCGCTCGTAGCCGAAAAGCCCCAGGTACCATTGGCGATCACCCGGATACCGATGCCGTAAGATTCGGCATTGACGATATTCTGCACCTGCTTTTCCCGTGTAAACAGGTATTGCTGCAAATAGCGGCCGATGCGGACGTCAGTGTAAGTTGCCCCCTTGTCGCGGGCGGCATTCAGCGCGGTTTCCGCGAGTTTTTTCTTGGTAGCGGCATCGAGCCACGGACTGAGCAGTTGCGCTTCGGCCACGGGACTCCCGACGACCGGGACCTCGGAGAGCATCATAGCGCCCAAGCCAAGGCCCGACATCTGCATGAAGTGTCTTCTTTTCATTTGGTTAAAAGGTCGGATATTGAATCTCCAATGTAATCAATATATCCTCAACAAATATTCGTGTGGCAATTTTTTTTGTACCAAACAAAAAGCGCCGGAAGTTATTGAAACTTCGGCGCTCTTCTGGTGCGGCCGGCCGCCGCAGTACTTTCGATGCTAGTAAAATACCACGCCCTGCATGGTATTTTGATAACCTTAACCTAATACAAACGCGATATCATCAGCGTCCGCAGCTGTTGTTCATCCCAGGGTTTGTTGACATAGCTGTGAAAATATCCCTTTCCGGCGGCCCAGCGAAATTCATCCGTATAGGCATTGCCCGTGAGCAACACGCGCATACTGGAAGGATACTGATTGGAAGCCAGTTTGAGAAATTCGAGGCCAGTCATTTCGGGCATCTGGTGGTCAGCGAAAATGACGTCGATTTTGTGCTCGCCTAGGATTTTCAGCGCTTCTTCCGTTGAGTTGGCCAGATAAATCTGGGCGTCTCTCCGGAAGGTCGCTTTAAAGGAATTCAGATTATTAATTTCATGGTCAACATAAAGGATGCTCATAGTTATTAGATCGATCGGGGGTTACTACAAAGCAAATTTATGAATTAACTCATTATCCGGAACAAAATCCCGGACCGCATAAAACAACCGAAGGCTCTGTCAAATTCCCAAAGATATCACATTTCGCACCCTGGTAATGAAAACCAGCTCATTGTCAGCATTTTAATGGTAAAAAATTTATTTAACGGTAAAATTTATTTCAATTAAAATGTTAGAAAAAATTAGCGCTGCCGCTCAAATCCGTTGGTAACGATCTTTGAGAAGGTTCATCATGTGTACGTTCACATCCCATTGGCTAACGAGCGGCATTTGCGTGTAGGGCATCGCCGGCATGTAAGGCGCGGGACCAAACTCGGTGGTGACGGTGAGCGTAGTACCGTTTTGCGCGTGAAGCGCCGCCACGCGATCCCACCAGCCGAGGTGTGCATCCAGCACCTCCTCCCACTCGGGCGCGCGCGGATCGTTCACTTGCGGGCCTTCGGGGTGGCCCACCCGGCTGTGGATGTGATCGGTACGTGCGACAGCGAGCGCCACCTCGTCGGGGAGGTCGGCGAGCAGCGATTCGTGGACGGTGCACCAGTGCGAGATATCGAGCGCAATGCGGAGGCCGGGATCGGATTGCAGGTAGCCCATCGTGATATGGGCAGCAAAGAGACTTTTACCACGGTGCGTTTCGTGAATAATAGGAATGCCGGATTCGGTCGAAAGCCTGGCTGCCAACGCAAAAAGCCTCTGATTTTGTGCTGTATTGAAGTAGTCCTTGCCGGTTTGACAGTTAATCAGCACAGGCCGGGCTTCAATCAAGTTGAGAAGGTACTTTTCGTAATTCGCGGCATGCTCGTCGATATCTTTTTCAAAGGATTGCCAGTACTGGCCGATCAGCCGGAGGTCATAAGCCGCCAGCGTGTCCAGAACAGTCCGCTTTTCATTCGGATTGAAAGGCAATGCCATTTCAACGCCATCATAACCGGCAGTTTTTACATTTTGGCAAAAAGTATCAAACGGAAGGGTATTTCCCCACTCCGGCGCGTAAAATTGAATGGTCATGGGATGGGTAATCAACTTTTAAATCTATTTTAATGAAACGTCTGCTTCCTTACTCAGAAAATCAGCCTCTGACTCCGTGAGACCAGCGGCGTCCCAGGTAAGCAACGCTTCATCCGGGACGATATCGATGGGTGTAATGCTCGACGCCGATGAGGACGACTCGTGATAACCTATATTCGTCGACCGATTGTAGCACGAAATCAGCGACCAGCGCGGATGATCCGACAGGTTAGCCTCGGAACGGTGCAGGATATTGCTGTGAAAGAAAAGAGCATCACCCGCATCGAGCTCCACAAACACATGCTCCATTGTTTTCAGCGCCAAATCCACATAACGCTGCGACGCACCTACCTGCTCACCGGAGAAACCATGCTCTACCCGGCCCATTTTGTGGGAACCTTTGATCACTTGCAGGCAGCCGTTTTCAACATTGGCATCCGTTATGGCAATCATGACCGACATAAGCTGTTCAGGAAAGAGAAATTCGTTTTTATACCAATATCCATAATCCTGGTGCCATTCCCAAGCTCCGCCTACACGGGGTTCTTTTTGCATGAGTTTAGAATGGTAATGACAAACCGAATGGCCCTCGTCGCCGGGCCGGCGATCCAACAGCTGATCCACCGACCCCACGAGTGTTTTGCCCCTCGTCAGCAACCCGTACACATCATCGCCCGGCTTGTACCACAGCGAAAGCTTGCTCCGCTTACCGGTACTGTCGTTGACATTGATGGCATGCTTACTGATCATCGCATCGTCGAGCGCAATGCGGTAAAGTTTCGAAACCTCCTCGTTATCATAAAACCCGCGAACGATCAGATAACCGTCCGTATGATACTGCTGAATTTGTGCGTGGGTCAAAAGTTGCTTAGCCATGAGAATGGGATTAGGAATAGTACTTTAACATTTCAAAATTCAGCTATTCCATGAAATAAACGAATGAACGATTTTGTCCAAAACATGGATTATTCTACCTTTATCATATCCGTTATAGCTCTTTAAAACACACATTATGCGCAAAAGCAGAGGCTTCGAAGGCGAGCTTATCATCGAAATACCCAAAGTGGCCACATCCCACTGCGAACAGCTGCCACTGATCAGCCAGTTGTTCATCTCCCGAATGGGTTATTATCCCAAGGCATTGCACCACTACTACCAGCGCCCTAATGGCATTTCTCAGGCCATTCTGCTGTATTGTACTGACGGTCAAGGATGGATCGAACTGAATGGGAACACGTCGCGGATGCATGCGGGCGAGGTGTTTATTCTGCCCGTCGACGTACCGCATTCATATGGGGCTGATCCGCAAAATCCCTGGAGCATTTACTGGATTCATATCCACGGTACCCATTGCGGCGCGGTTACTACGACGGTCATGGAACGCGACGGCCAGCCGTTCAAAGCTATTCAGGTGGGGTTTTCGGACGAGCGTAACGCACTCTTCACCCACATTGCCCGTACCCTGCTGAAAGGATACAGCGCTTCCAACTTGCTGCAAGCCAATCTCGCGCTGCCGTATTACCTCTCGTCGTTCATCGGTCCCGAGCATTTCGGCTCGCAGAAACCGTCGGCATCGGATGCAAGTCCTACCGAAAAGGCGATCCTATATATGCAGGACAACCTGTCAAATTCCCTTTCACTGGATAATATTGCCCGTTCGGTAAATTTATCGGTCTCTTTCTTTTCCCGGAAATTCAAAAAGGATACAGGCTACGCGCCGATCGAGTACTTCAATTACCTACGCATCCAGAGGGCCTGCCAACTGCTGCATTTCAGCTCGTGGCGGATCAATGAGGTAGCCTCCGCCATCGGGATCGACGACCCGTTCTATTTTTCGAGGCTCTTCAAACAGCAAATGGGCCTGTCGCCGGCCCATTACCGAAAAAATAAGGGTATAGAGCGGCAGTAAAAAGTGGTCATATCGGAATTATTGTACATATTAAGACCTAATCTAAATCACCACCGGACATGTTAAAAAAAATCCTGCTTGCCCTCCTGGCCGTTTTTATCATCATTCAATTTATCCGCCCCGAAAAAAACCTCTCTGACGACCAGTCCATGAACATCGCGACGAAATATGACGTCCCTGCCGATGTGAAGAACATCCTGGAAGTGGCTTGTAACGACTGCCACAGCAATAAAACCGTTTATCCATGGTATTCCAATATCCAGCCTTTGGCATGGTGGATGAACGAGCATGTCGAGGACGGCAAACGGCACCTGAACTTCTCGACGTTCACAAGCCTGTCCATCGCCCGGCAGAACCACAAGCTGGAAGAGACGGTGGAAATGGTAGAAGACGACGCCATGCCCCTCAAATCATACACCGCATTGGGTATGCACCCGGAGGCCAAGCTCAGCACCGCTCAGCGCGAGCGCCTTATTCAATGGGCAAAGGCCCAAATGGATACGCTGAAAGCGAAATACCCGGCCGACAGCCTGATCATGCCGAAAAGAAAGCCCGAACCAGGACAGCACTGATCCCATTCAAAAGCAACGGGCAGCTGCGCATTCGTTTGCCGCTGCCCGTTACCGGTTTAATTTTTGAAAATCCTCTGTGTAAAAAGCCTTTCATTTCCCTGCTCCACATGCAGGAGATAAATCCCCCTGGCTACGTCAGGTATCCGCATACGGCCACTGCCGTCCATATCGCGGCGCATTACCTCCACCCCGGCCATATTGATGAGCCTCACCGTGGTCTTACCAGTGCGAGGCGGCATTTGCAAATCCACGTAATCACTCAACGGATTCGGGCCGATGCGGAATGCGGCATCGCCGTTGCGATATAATGCGATGATTTTGGAATACTCGAACTTTCCGTCGAAATCGACCTGTTTCAATCGGTAATAGGTCGTAACCGCCGGTGCCTCGGTGTCGGTAAATGTATAATAATGTGTCGTAGCGGTGGTGTTTTGCCCCTTTAACTCCCCTATCATCCGGAAATCGACACCGTCCGTAGAACGCTCGATCTCGAAATGCTCATTGTCTGTTTCCGAAACAGTTTTCCAGTAAAGCTGCACCTGGCTTTTTCCTATGTCGTTCAAGTGAAAATCAGCGAGTTCCACAGGCAGCGGGTCCTCCACGGGCAGCGTCGAGTGAGCAAGTAAGCGAATGTAGGCGGCCTGGTAATAAATAGCCGGCTCGGTGATTTCCCAACTGTTGGTCGGCCAACCGGTATTGAAATCCAGGTAACTTTTCTGGCGCGGCTGACCAAACGGCGGCGACTGGCCGCTGATCGTGTAGTCGGCATTGGGCCCACCCACCACATAACCCGGCGCCGGACCGTTCGGCGACGTCAGCGCATTGTCGTAAACAGTGCCGTCGTTGAACCACGTGTGGTAAATTTCATTGGCACAACGGTCGCCGCCCACCCCGTACATATTCGACAAATACACCATCCCTTGCGGGTTAACGCCGTGAAAATAGTGGATTTGTTCCGCAGCCTTGCGCGTGAGGCTGGCCGCATTGCCCAGCCCGGCTTTAAGCATGCTGCGGTTCACATTGGCATAATCGGCCTTGGGCATATTACTACCCCAGTGGTACGACCAGTCGGGCATGAATGCACGGTAGAGATCGGCCGTCGTCCAGCCGAAGAAATCGTTCCAGTTACCGTCCACAGCTGTTCCCGCCGAGTTCAGGATTGCCGAGGCGACAGTCGGGTTGGCGCCGGGAAGCTTCGCATAGCGCAGCAATGCATCCTGCAATTCGGTAGCATCCACACCCCAGTAACCGGAGGTCATGACATCAGTACCCGCGTAATTATTAACCACAAACTGATTGTAAACCGCATTGCCGGTCCGCTCGAAAAGGTAAATCGCGGCAATCACCATCATGCTCCGCTGCGGTCCTACACCCACATCGGCATCACCCGAAACGATGCTTCCGTCGTCGCAATCGGTTTGCAAGGTATTTGCATTGAAGAACGGCAATACATAATTGAAGCAACTCACAGCCTTGGCTTCCAACTGCCCCGCGTAGGCCGCGAGCGCGGGGATACCCGCGTAGACGAGGGCTGCGTGCGAGAACACCGAGGCAATGGTGGCCGACGCTGAGGTGCAAATGGGGCCGTAGTAGCGGCCATCCACATTCACGCTCGGAGGTGAAGAAATGTTCTCGCTGTAATTCCGGCTGCCCATTTTGTTGTGCGTGCTGCCATCAGCATTCGTCATTTTGAAAAGCCAGTCGAGCTCCCATTTCACTTCGTCGAGCAGATCGGGAATGCCGTTTTTACTTTCGGGAATATTGAAATTGTCTGTAAAAACAGTCGGGTTCTCCTCATAGGCATACAGCAAGTCGTGCAAAGGACTATGCGTGAACGACACATATTTATTATAGTCACCGGCATCGAACCAGCCGCCTGTCAGGTTCTTTTCCAGCGCCGCATTGCCCTGGTCATACACGTAGCGACATTGCTGGTCCTGCAATGCATGCATGAAATTATCCCCGTCGGTCCACTTGCTTTGCGCGTACGGGGCCGTTTTCGCCATGTTGCAGCGGTTGTAATAGAACATTTTCACAGCCGCCAGCATCACATTGCCGTAAGGATTGGGCGAAATTTCAAAAACCGCCGAACGCTGGTTACCGACCGGATCAAACACATAATAGCTGCCTGTGGCCGTCAGTGCCGAAAAATCGAACCACCAGCCCTGGTCACCCGAATTGGCCTGGGTACTGCCGCTATTCCAAACGGTAACCGGACCGCTGAACGCCACCGCATTGGTGACACTGTTGCGCACTTCCATTGTACCCGGCGGTGTGTAACTCAATGCGGCATTGTATCCCACGATCGGGTTGCTGAGTACCGCCACCTTTTCGGCCGCGGGCGCGTACCCGAACTGGTCGACGTGAATAAACGGGCTGATCTGCGCGACTCCCGGCGCCGACAGCGTCAGGCATAGTAAAAATGCAAGAATACCCTTCCCAGGTAAATGGAGGTAGTGTTTCCTCATGGCTGAATGGTTTGATTTGAATGAAAATACTGCGTCAGGAACAACAACAGAAGCGGCAAATGCCTTTTTCAACTAGGATGGGAGTCGTTTTCAGTCCTTTGGAGGACTGAAATGCATTCAAATTTATTCTTAATATTTTATAGAACAAATAAGCATATACCATAGAAATTATTAACCGGGAGTACTTTTTGCTATTTTAAAATAATACAAAAATTTATTTAAATATTGATTTGTTTTTCCTATAATTGCATAAACAACTATTGGCTAACTTACAATCGCGAAGCACATGCCGATCTATCAACAACTAGGAACCATCCCGCCCAAACGGCACACGCAGTTTCGCAAAACTGACGGCGGGCTTTACTATGAAGAGCTCTTCGGAACCATCGGTTTCGAAGGCATGTCTTCCCTCCTCTATCACACCTGGCGGCCCACTCAAGTGAAATCGCTCGGCGAACCTTACGATGTGGCGCCGCGCATTGCGGTAGCCAACAATATGACCATGCGGAAGCTGATAGGCTTCGATGTAAAACCTGCCGCCGACTACCTCGACAGCCGCACGCCCCTGCTCGTGAACCGCGACCTCATTCTGGGCCTCGCTGCTCCTACCGGCGCGCCTATGTCCTATTTTTATAAAAATGCGGACGCCGACGAGCTGCTTTTCGTCCACCGGGGCTCCGGCAAGCTGCGGACACCTTTCGGGCAGGTACCGTTTACCTATGGTGATTATGTATTGATTCCCAGGGGTACCATTTACCGGATCGAATTCGACGGGCCCGACAACCGCCTGCTCTACCTCGAATCGCATACGCCGATTTATACACCCAAGCGGTATCGAAACCATTTCGGACAGCTCACCGAGCATTCGCCATACTGCGAACGGGACTACATTCTCCCCCGGGATTTGGAGACTTACGATGAGCACGGTGATTTTCTGGTTAAGATCAAAAAGCAAAGCCATATCCACCCTGTAACCTACGAAACCCATCCGTTCGATGTGATTGGCTGGGACGGGTACAATTATCCCTGGGCGTTTTCGATCCACAATTTCGAACCCATTACCGGCCGCATTCACCAGCCGCCGCCGGTGCACCAGACATTTCAGACCGACGCATTCGTAGTGTGCTCGTTTTGTCCGAGGCTCTACGACTACCATCCGTTGGCCATCCCAGCGCCCTACAACCACAGCAACATCGACTCCGACGAGGTACTGTATTACGTCGACGGTGATTTCATGAGCCGCAACGACATCGCGCAGGGACATATTACGCTGCACCCGGGCGGTATCCCGCACGGCCCGCACCCGGGTGCATACGAACGGAGCATCGGCAAAAAAGAGACCCAGGAGCTTGCCGTGATGGTCGATACCTTCCGGCCCCTGATGCTGACCGAACAGGCAATGACCATCGACGACGGGCGGTATTTTGGCAGCTGGGCAGAATCGTGACGTAGCAACTTTGTCAGGAATAGTCAGGAATAGTCAAGAATGGTCAGGTATTGGCAGTGTTGTCAGGTGTTGTCATTTGAATGTCTTTTCAACAATCTATTCGGGGATTAACCTCATCCACTTATTCACTCATTCAATCATTCAATCATTCAATCATTCAGTCATTCAAAATTCATCAACATGTCCACCCTAACAGCACCATCCGCCCCGCCCGTATCGACCGACTTCCTGCCGATTAACGGTACGGATTATGTAGAACTCTACGTAGGCAATGCACTGCAATCGGCACATTATTTCCGGAATGCATTCGGATTTCAGCCGCTGGCCATGGCCGGGCTTGAAACCGGGCTTACCGACCGTGAATCCTATGTGGTAGTGCAGGATAAGATCCGGCTCGTTTTTACCTCGCCATTGCACGGCGGCACGTCTATCGGCGCGCATATAGACCGACATGGTGACGGCGTAAAAGCCATTGCATTATGGGTTGATGACGCCAAAGCCGCTTACCGGGAAACCGTCAGCCGGGGCGCGCGACCGTTTCTCGAACCCGTGGCGGAAAAAGATCACGATGGCGAGACGGTCAGATCCGGGATATGTACTTATGGCGATACCGTGCACATATTCGTAGAAAGGAAGCATTACGACGGCGTTTTCCTCCCCGGATTCGTGCCCTGGCAACCTGAACATTCGCCGGAGCCGGTCGGGCTGCGGTATATCGATCATATGGTCGGAAACGTGGGATGGAACGAAATGAACCGGTGGGTGAAGTTTTACGAGGATGTGATGGGGTTCAAAATGATGGTTTCCTTCGATGATAAAGACATTTCGACTGAATATTCGGCGCTGATGAGCAAGGTCATGAGCAACGGCAACGGGCGTATCAAGTTCCCGATCAACGAGCCGGCCGAAGGGAAAAAGAAATCACAGGTGGAGGAATACCTTGATTTTTACGGTGGCCCCGGCGTGCAGCACATCGCCGTAGCCACAGACCACATTGTCGATACCGTACGCGCATTGCGCGACCGCGGTGTGGAGTTCCTTCGCGTTCCCGCTGCCTATTACGATAATTTGCTCGCCCGCGTAGGACATATCGACGAAGACATTGAAAGCCTCCGCGAACTCGGCATCCTCGTCGACCGCGACGATGAGGGATACCTTTTACAGATTTTTACCAAGCCGGTCATGCCGCGCCCTACCCTGTTTTTTGAGATTATTCAAAGAAAAGGCGCGCAGTCATTCGGGAAAGGCAATTTTAAAGCATTGTTCGAAGCGATCGAGCGCGAGCAGATGCTGCGTGGTACACTTTAATGCAAACCCTTTTCAATCATGAACCAGGCGTATGAACAATATACCGAAGCTGACCACCGGATGTGGAAACAGCTTTTCAAACGGCAGATGGAGCAGCTTCCGCACATTGCCAGCCGGGCTTATCTCGACGGGATTGACAAGGTACGGTTCGTGGCCGACCATATCCCGCATTTCGAAGATGAAACCAATCCGGCACTGCGCGCATTGACAGGCTGGGAAGTATACGTGGTACCGGGGCTTATCCCCCACCGCGAGTTTTACACGCATTTATACAACCGACAGTTCCCCGCGACAAGCTGGCTCCGAAAACCGGAGCAAATCGATTACCTCGAAGAACCGGACATGTTCCATGACACATTCGGGCACGTACCGCTGCTGAGCAACCAGGCGTTCTGCGACTTCATGGCGCATTTGAGCGAGGTCGCATTGAAACATATCGATCAGGAGGAAATTCTGCAGCGCATTTCGAGGCTGTATTGGTACACTGTCGAATTCGGGCTGATCCGCGAAAATAGCGCGTTGAAAATCTATGGCGGAGGTATCATTTCCTCCTCCGGCGAAAGCCGCTATTGCCTGGGCCACGATGTACCGAAAATCGATTTCGACCTTGCCCTCGTGCTCGACACGCCCTACCATATCGACCGGTACCAGGACCACTATTTTGTGATTCAGTCCTACGACCAGCTTTATGAGTCTGTGACAGGTATTGAGCCGTTACTGGAAGCCTATCTGGCACAACAAGCCTAAATCTCCGCCATAATGTTACAATCCTGGCTTCCGGTCGCACCCGATTCCGATTTTTCGATCCATAACCTGCCCTTCGGCATATTCAGCGACGAACGTCCTGCCCGCGCGGGGCTGGCCATTGGCCACTGGGTCGTGGACCTGGCGGCTGCCTATGCATTGAATATGTTTCCGCAATATCCCGAGGCAGGAAGTGCATTCAGGAAGCCGGTGCTGAATGATGTGATGGCACTCGGTCGTGGTTTTTCCGAATACGTGCGTAAAATCATCCAAACAGCATTGTGTGATCACCAGTCGGATCTGAAACAGTTTGCCGAGCACCTGCTGATCCCACAGAAAAAAGTGCAAATGCATATGCCCCTCAAAGTCGGTAACTACACGGATTTTTATTCGAGCGAGGAGCATGCATTCAGCGTCGGGCAGCTTTTCCGGCCCGACAACCCGCTGTTTCCCAACTGGAAGCATCTGCCGGTCGCCTACCATGGTCGCGCTTCCTCCATCGTCGTTTCGGGCACGCCGGTACCACGGCCCTGGGGGCAAATCGGCCAGTCAAACGGCACGCCTGCCTTCAAGCCGACCAATGCACTCGACTATGAGCTCGAACTGGCGTTTGTAATCGGTAAAGACTCGGTTATGGGCGAGCCTATTCCCGCCGACGAGGCAGAAGACTACATTTTCGGTGTGCTGCTTTTAAATGACTGGTCGGCGCGCGATATTCAGCGATGGGAATACCAGCCGCTGGGACCATTTACGAGCAAGAACTTCGCTTCGGGCATCTCGCCATGGATCGTTACCTGGGAAGCATTGCAGCATTTTCGCACATCCGCGCCCGCACAGCGGCCCGAGCCCTTTCCCTACCTTACGCACCACCCGCGTCAGAACTTCGATCTTTCCCTTTCGGTCAGTATTAAACCCGAAGGTTCGGGGGAATTTTTAGTATGCCAAAACAATGCGGCCGGCATTTACTGGACTGCCGCGCAACAAATCGCTCATCACACTGTCACGGGTTGCAACCTTCAAACGGGCGATCTGCTCGCCACCGGGACCATCAGCGGCAGCAGTATTACCCAAAAAGGCTGCTTGCTGGAATCCACCCGTAACGGCACTCAACCTGTAAAACTCCGTGAAGGCATCGAGCGGCGATTTCTGGAAGATCACGATGAAGTGATCATGCGCGGTTTTGGACAAAAGGGTGATATCCGGATCGGATTCGGGGAATTAAGAGGAAAAGTATTCCCGGCGCTCCGCTAACTTTTTACCAGTCGATTTTAAAAGTAAAATCGACATCCCGCCTATTTGTAAAAATAAATACCAATTGGTATATTTGTTATATGAACATAGGAACAACCAAAGCCGAGCGCACCCGGAATTTCATCATTGAGAAAACCGCCGAGATTTTCAACCGGAAAGGCTATGCGGGCACCTCCATGTCGGACATTACCGAAGCAACCGGCCTCACGAAGGGCAGCATTTATGGAAATTTCGAGAACAAGGAGGAAGTAGCGCTGGCTGTATTTGAATATAACCGGTCGCTGGTATTCAACACCGTACAGGCGCAGCTAAAAAAAGCGGAGACTTATTTCGAAAAACTGATGGTTTACGGCCGCGTGTACAGGGATGTGATCTCCAGTGTAGGCGATCGCGGGGGGTGCCCCATCCTGAACACGGCAGTGGAGGCCGACGATACCAATGTCCCGTTGCAGCTGAGTGCCGCCAAGGCATTGTTCAGCTGGAAAAAGAACATTGTTGAGATTATCGAAAAAGGGACCGAAGCCGGCGAATTCCGCCAGGGCGTCAATGCTGAACAAATGGCCGTTTCCATTATCGCATTGATCGAAGGCGGAGTAATGTTTTCAAAGGCTACCAATGATTACCGCAATATGGACCACGTGCTGGCAACGGTACAGACACTTGTAAGGGTCATCAAAGCATAATCAATCGGTAGCCGCGCTGGGTTAGTCGCGGTGCGGCTGCCCTAGCGCGGCTACCGATTGATCAACAATTTAGTGTCCTTCCTCCTCTTCCGAGTTTTTCAGCTTCGAAAGCAATGTATAGGCTCCCTTCAACACAAACTGAGGGCTTTCAGCGGCGCCGGCCGGCATTTTTACTTCTGTGAAACCATTTTCCGAGATACCTTTTGTAACCTCCACCATATCGAAACTCCTTTCGCCTTTGGGGTCTTTTACAAAAACATAAGATTTCCCTTCAAAATCGACCACGGCTTCATCTGGTAATGCATTCACCGGATTGGCGCCTGTTTCAATAATCGCTTTGACGAAATTCTGCGGCAGCAAAGCATTATCCTCTTTTTCAAGGTGGCAGTGCACCCGTACGGTACGATCGTCGTTGATTTTCTGATTGATGAGGTAAACTTTGGCCAGATCTTCCTGCCCCGGGTTGTTGCTCACACGGAACCGCACCAGTTGTCCCAGCTTCACTTTTGGAATATCCTGCTCAAAAACAGACAGTTCCACATGCAAGTGATCGGTATCCACAATCTCGAACATCACATCCGTCGGGTTGACGTATTTGCCCAGGTTCACATTCACGACCGTCACCGAACCCGCAATCGGAGAACGAATAGAGGCAACACTCGTAATATTCCCCTTTTCCAGCCCGGCCAGATCCACACCCGCCGTACGGACGCGCTCCTTCAAGCCTGCCAGCCGCGCGCGCAACATTTTCAGTTCCGACGCAGATTGCTGCAATGCCTTCTGCGCATTCACATTTTCCTTGCTGAGGTCGCTCTGGCGCTGGTATTCCTGCTCTGCGAACTCCAGCTTGCTGCGTGTTTCGAGGTAATCCTGTTGAATGGGAATAAAATCGGGGTTTTCGATCACCGCGAGCACTTCGCCTTTTTGCACCTTCATTCCCTGCAAAAGCTCCGATTTGCGTACAAACCCGCCCAGCGGTGCTGAAATACTTACCAGGTTCTGCGGCGGAATATCGATGACCCCGTTCGCCGCTACCGTTCCGCTCAGTTTCCGGACGGAAAACCCGCCCGTTTCAATACCTGCAGTTTCGTATTGGGCTGCTGTGAGTTCAACATGATTGGTTTCCTCCGCAGCATGCTCGCCCCTTGCCTCCGCGGCCTCCTTTTCGCTCCCCGGCTTGCAGGCAGCTATTACCAGGAAAAGTACCAGACCTGATACTATATTTTTCATTGAGATATTCGGATTACTGCTCATTTAAAAGGTATTCTATTTGGATAACCGATTGATTGTAAACACTCAGCAAATCGAGCCAGTTGAGGCGGATGCTCAGTGCCCGGTTCCACGCCTGTCCGTACTCGATATACCCGATCTCGCCCGATTCATAAGCTTTGGTAGCGTTGTTTTGAATGGTGCCTGCCAGCACGAGCGTACCGGTTTCATACAGATCGAGATTTTGCCGGGCTGTTTCCAGGCTTCGGATCGCCTGTTCCAGATCACTTCCGAGCCGCATACGCGCCGTCTCGACTTCGTTTCTTGCGACTTGTTCTCCTATCTGAGCGGCTTTGATTCTGGCTTTGGAAGCAGCATTGAAAATCGGCAACTGCACACCTATTTGCACGCCCTGAAAACGCTTGCCTGAGCCGTAGAAAACTTCTCCGCTGCCCGTGTTCTGAAAGCCCGTGAGCGACTGGTTGAAATACCCGATATTAAACTCAGGTAATAGGGCCGCCTTTTGCAAGGCGGTTTGCCTGCTTCCCACTGCCACCTGCTGCGCGAGGAAGCGCAGGTAGGGATTGGCGCTCAGTGCGGCGGTGTCGGGCGCAGGTGCGGCTAAGCTCCTGCATGTAAGCGAGTCCGTTTCGGCTTCGGCAGGCGCGTTGCTGTTCAGCAAAGTCTGCAACGCCCGTTGCAAATTGCGCAGATCGCCCTCATTCCGGATGCGCTGCGCACGGACATCCCCCAACTGGCTTTGCGCCGTAGCATATTCCAGCTGATTCGTTTCTCCGGTTTTGAATCGCATTTCAGCCGCCTTTACGAAACGCTCCGCACGAAGGAGCTCGGCATCCAGCAGTTTTTGGCGGGATTTGAGTAAAACCTGCTGCTGATAGTTGATTTTGACCTCCTTCACGAGTTCCGCTTTGGTGACTTCCATAGCTGCCTTCACGCCATTCACTTCTTCGGACAGCAGCGATTTACGTTTTTTCACTGCCACAGGGTTCGGCAGGTTTTGGGATAAAAGAAAATGATTGTCAAACTTGACACTATTGTACTGCCCCCCCATCCAGGCCAAATCCGTTTTGCCCGGATCGCCGGCGGTTTTCATCAGCGCCTGCTGATAGCCAATGCGGTACAAATCTCCTTTAATCAGCATATTGCGTTCCAATGCCTCATCCACAGCCTGGCGGAGTGAGATTTTCCGGGTCGGCGCCATCTGTTGAGCGCTGGCATGATCAGACAATAGCATTGCCAGCATGACGACGGTACCCGCCACCGCCACTTTGCTGCCACGCCCTGATCCCCACCGCCTTTCTACGATCCCATACCAAACCGGAAGGACCAGCAACGTAAGCAAAGTAGCCGACACCAGCCCGCCGATCACCACGGTCGCAAGCGGGCGCTGTACCTCCGCTCCCGCGCTCGACGACAGCGCCATCGGCAAAAAACCGAGCGATGCCACGAGGGCCGTCATCAGCACCGGCCTCAGGCGCGTTTCGGTCCCCTCAAAAATCACTTTGCGCAGATCCGCCTCGCCCGATTTGCGAAGCATATTAAACTCCGCGATCAGCACAATCCCGTTCAATACCGCCACCCCGAACAATGCGATAAAGCCTATCCCGGCCGAAATACTGAATGGCATGTCTCGTACCCAGAGCGCCAACACGCCGCCAACCGCCGAAAAAGGAATGGCCGTGAGCACCAGCAGACTCTGCCGCAGGGAGTGAAATGTAAAATAGAGTAGTACGAAAATCAACAACAATGCCACCGGCACCGCTACGGCCAGGCGGCTGTTAGCCTCCTGCAAGTTCTGGAACTGTCCGCCATAAGTCACAAAATACCCCGGCTGCAATTTGATCTCCCGGTCGATGCGCCCGCGCAGTTCATTCACAATACTTTCCACATCCCGGCCACGCACGTTGAATGCGACGGTAATGCGACGCTTGGCATCCTCGTGCTGGATCTGGTTGGCACCGACCAGCATTTCGATGGTTGCTATCTGACCGAGTGGTACCTGCTGGCCTTCCGCGTTAGCAACGAACAGGCCCCGAACGTCGTCAATGCTCCGGCGATCGGCTTTTTGCAGGCGTACCACGAGGTCGAAGCGCTTCTCGCCTTCGTTAACCAGCCCTGCGCCGGCACCGGCGAATGCGGCATTGAGCGTTCGGTTCGCTTCGGCGACCGGAATGTGAAACTGCGCCAGTTTATCACGGTCGAAGCGAACGACGATCTGCGGCAAGCCGGTCACGGACTCTACATAAACATCTTCCGCGCCGCGCACCGCGCCCGCGAGCTTGCCTATCCGTGCAGCCTGGCGTGCGAGCTCGTCGAGGTCTTCCCCGAAGATTTTGACTGCCACATCCTGCTTTACGCCCGTCATCAACTCATTGAAACGCATCTGGATAGGCTGCTGGAACCCGAATGTTACCCCGGCAATGGATTCGGTCAGTACCGCCTGCATTTTCTCAGCCAACTCCTCCCTGTTTCCAGCTTTTTTCCAAAGCGATTTTTCTTTCAGGATCACCATCATATCACCGGCTTCCACGGGCATCGGGTCGGTTGGGATTTCGCCGGAGCCGATTTTACCGACGACTTCCAGCACCTCGTCGGGGAAGTTCTTTTGCAGCACGGCTGCACCTTTGCGTGTAGCGTCGATCGTTTCGGAAAGTGAGCTGCCGGTAAGCACGCGCATTTCCACCGCGAAATCGCCTTCATCCAGCTGCGGGATAAATTCGCCCCCCATCCGCGAAAAGAGCCAGAAGCTCCCGCCGAGCAGCACAACGGCTACGAACGAGACCAACCACTTTTTTCGTAGCGAAAAATCCAGCGCGGGTAGGTAAATGCGCCGGAAAAAACCGACGATCCGATCGGATATGCCTGGCTTATATTCGTTTTTCTTGCTCAAAAACAAGGCCGACATCATAGGAACATAGGTTAATGACAGGATAAATGCACCAAGGATTGCAAAACTCACCGTCTGCGCCATCGGCCTGAACATCTTGCCTTCGATTCCCACCAGCGCCAATATCGGCAGGTATACGATCAGGATGATGATCTCGCCAAATGCCGCCGAATTCCGGATTTTGGAGGCCGATTCGTACACCTCCCGGTCCATTTCGTCCTGGGTGAGGCGATGCGTGTAACGTTTAGAAACAATGTGGTGCAAGGTGGCCTCCACGATAATGACCGCACCATCGACGATCAGCCCGAAATCGATCGCTCCTAGGCTCATCAGATTCCCTGAAACACCGAAAAGGTTCATCATACTGACCGCGAAAAGCATTGCCAGCGGGATCACCGAGGCCACTACCAGCCCGGCACGCATGTTACCGAGCAATAGTATCAGCACAAAAATGACGATCAGCGCTCCTTCGACCAGGTTTTTCGAAACAGTACCTATCGCATTGTTGACCAGCTTGGTACGATCCAGGAACGGCTCGATCACGACGCCGTCGGGCAGGCTCTTACGGATCTGCGCAATGCGCTCTTTCACATTGCCGATTACCTCCGAAGAATTAGCGCCTTTCAGCATCAGTACCAGCCCTCCTACCACTTCCCCCTCGTCGTTGCGCGTCATGGCCCCATACCGCACGGCGTTGCCGAAACCGACCTCCGCAATGTCGCGTATGAGCACCGGCAGACCGGTTCCGGTTTCTCCTACCTGGATTTTACGAATGTCATCCAGCGAACCTATCAAGCCTTCGCTGCGGATGAAATAGGCATTGGGCTTCTTATCAATATAAGCTCCGCCGGTATTCTGGTTATTTTGTTCCAATGCTTCAAAAATACGTGCGATGGAAATTCCCGCGCTCCGGATCCTCAGCGGATCGACAGCGATTTCATATTGTTTCAAAAAGCCGCCAAAACTGCTCACATCTGCCACTCCGGAGGTACCCAGCAGTTGCCGTCGCACGATCCAGTCCTGAATGCTGCGCAGCTCCATCGGTGAGTATTTGTTTTCAAAACCCGGTTTGGTATGTAAAACATATTGGTAGATTTCCCCCAAACCCGTGGTAACCGGCGCCAGACTCGGCGTTCCCGAACCAGGCGGAATCTGCTCCACGGCACTGTGCAGCCGCTCCGATACCTGCGCGCGTGCCCAGTAAACATCGACGTCGTCTTCAAAAACAATGGTTACCACCGACAATCCGAAGCGCGAGATCGAACGGATTTCTTCGGTACGTGGGATGGTCGCCATCACCGTCTCGACGGGAAAAGTAACCAGCCGCTCCACTTCCTGGGCCGCCAGCGACGGGCTTGTGGTGATGATCTGCACCTGGTTGTTGGTAATATCAGGTACGGCATCAATGGGCAACCGGGTAAGCGAGTAGGCCCCCCAGGCCACCAGGGCAAGCGTGAATATTCCGATCACCAACTTATTGTGGATCGAAAAATGAATGATTTTATCTAACATTTCTGATTTAAAAAGAATGGATATACCGCGTCACGCCGGATGCTCGAATGCAACAGGCGAACGACTTGTCCGATAAATTGCCCATTGGGGCACGGATTATACCCTTTCCTGCGGCGGCTGCCAGATGCCGGCCATATCGCCGCCGTACAGAATTTGGAGGTAGGAGAAACCTGCTGGTGGTATCAGTTGGGAAACAGCGTTTTCGGGCAGAGCGGCGACGTTTGCACTGATCGTCACGCTTGCGCAGCAGGCGCAAATGCAAAAGGGAGAACACAGGTCAATTGCTTCCCGGTGGGAGCCTCCGGCGGCCGTAGCGAGCGCCGTGGCTTCAGTTCCGTTGCTATCAGGCAACGGCAGCGCCTCGTCCTGGCAGGGAATGCAGGAGAGCGCGAGCACGCAAAACGCCAGCAGATATGCAACGATGACCTTCATGCCTCAAAAGTAGGGGAAATGCGAATGCAACAGGTAGGCAAAAACAAATTCGCGGCAAGTAAGCAGTGCATTGCCGTTAATCAGCCATTAACACCGATAGTAATTTAGTTACTGAAAATATAACATTGCCGGGATCGCAACCTATTTGCTTTTTTCTAAATTTGATGCCATTCCATTTAGTAACCAATCGCATAAACCATCAACACAATGAAAGTAAAGTATTTGCTAACCATGATCCTGGCCGTTACGGTGTTCGCTGTAACTGCCAAAAACCTCAAAACAGCCAACGATCTTATCGGAACCTGGAAATATACCGTTTCCAACGTGCCACCCGAATATGAAACCGGCTTCATGACGTTCGAACAAAAGGACGACAAAACCACGGGCTACCTAGGTCAGCAGGAACGTATGGAAATGAAGGAACTGACCATCGACCAGGGCAAAGTTACCTTCAAACTCGACTTCCAGGGCGGCATCCTCACCGTGACCATGACGCAGGACGGCGAGAAGCTGAGTGGCACAATCGTTTCACAAGACGGCGAATTCCCGATCACGGCAACCAAGGAGCCCGCGAAATAAGGTTTTGCAAATCAAACAAAAAAGCCGGAAGCAGCGCTGCTTCTGGCTTTTTCTTTGCATATTACTTCACCCGCACGTACTTTTCAATATTCAATCGCTCCACACCCGCCGACTCTACTTTCTCGACGCCACGCTGCACCAGCGTATCGTTGTGAATCGAAATCGTGAAGTGGAACTCGTTTCCTTCCCAGTCGCGGGCGGTACAATATTCCAGCTTTTCGGTGTAGGCGCTGTCTTTCAATGTGTAGGCTCCGCCGCCAGCCGAAAAACTTGCAGTGGAATCCTTGCCTTTGTTCAGATCGTGCTGCAAAAAGGCAAAATGGCTATCGTTAATGACTTTGATAAAGGAAAGCTTCTGTGTGTAATCCGTTACCGTCGTGTCGCCCTTCTCGATCAATGTGCCGCTCAGGAGTTTCCAGGTGCCTTCGAGTTCGTTGGGAGCTTCTTTTGCGTCCTGTCTGGCTTCCGGGTTTCCACAGGCTGCCAACATCGAAGCGGCAAGAAGTAATACAGAGAAATGTCTTTTCATAACTGGCTGAAAATGTTAAGAGTCCTGATGTAAATACCAATTGAACCTTCCAAAATCTATAAAAACCGGCTATTTTCATAACATTCACCTATTGCCGGCCGGGTAAACGACTTTTGTAGCCTCCCCAGCCCATTGCCACAGCCGCGTACAGCGACGGCAATGCCCCTGCCAGGGATCCATCAGCTCGCCGATGCGGGCGATCGCATAATGTCCCAGGAAATTCACCCCGAATTGCAGCTCGAAACCATCGTCGGTCATGGAAGGAGGCTGCGTCATTACGCCCGCATTGTTGATCAGAATATCGAGTCGATGATGTTTTTGAATAAATGAATAGGCAAAATCGCGCACAGCATCGAGCTTAGCAAGGTTCAGAACCGCGATTTCAAGACTTCCTTTTCCGCCTTACTTACGCAGGCGTGCCTCCGCGTCCCGTGCAATGCACTCGCTGATGAGCTGTGAAGTAGTCTTCCGGCCCAAAAAAGCTTCCGTAAAAATGCACACATAACCCGCTCTGCTGCTCATCGACCCGCTCCCAATGGTAAGAGATCATCGGATTGGTAAATACCAATGCCGCGCCTTTCGCCTCGATGCATTGATCGGCATAATGGATCTTACTATGCCCATTGACGAGACTGACTTTGAAGAAATTCCTTCTGCTGTAGGTGGCCGGCCTGTCCCGGAAATGATCAGGTCCTCCACTTTGAAGCTATTAAAATGCCCCCCGCTTTCCGGCGCACGGTTGATATGCTTGTAAAATGATTTGAGTTCGAGGAACGACGACATAGGTAAAAGATACGAAAATCAAAGCATACTAAACATCTTTCCAAACAGGTCACAGAAGTAATTAGGATTGTAATACCTACAAAGCTCGACCACTTTCCGCTCAATAACCATACTACACCGCCCATTCATTCCGTGCGGTCACTGTCACTTAAACAGCATTATTTGCAGCCACTTAAAATCACTTTTTTACACGTAAATCAATTTTCAAAAATGACTTTAATTCAAAAATTACCATTAGGATTGGCGCTGGCTGCTTGTATGATAATGAGTAGCTGCTCAAAAGATGATGCACAGGTGGCGCAGCCAGAGAAAGTAGCAAGCGGTTTTAACAACGAACGTGGCGGCGGTTTGCAAGGCCTCCCGACAATCCCTACCACAGACGGCACAGCGGGCATTAACATGCTTGTAGCTGATTGGAGTTTTTCTCAGTTAGGCAATCCCATAGAGGTAGGGACTTCGACGAAAACACACTTGTGGGGTGACCCGAATTTTCCCTGGACTAAACCTTTCCTCAATCCCCCAGGTGCTAATAATAACAGCGCAAACAATTTTGTCACCATCATGTCGCAGAAGAATGTCCTCGCTAATGATAATAAAATAACTACCTCTTTTGCCTCAGCAAAAATCAAGCATCTTACGCCTGGTAAAAAATACGCTCTGACCATATCTGTTGCTAGCAGCATCTGTATTAAAAATGGAGAACCGACTGTATACTCGCCTGGCGCCCGTGTTCAAATTCCAGGGACGATTAGTCCGAATTCGGGAAGTGGCATAACCCCTTTTGACCTAGGAGGAAAGCAAGCGGAGTGGGTAACTAAAACTATCACTTTTGTAGCACAAGGAACTGAAGAAACAGCTGTTTTTTCACAATATGTAAACATGGATTTGCAATTTTATTCGACTCACAATAAGTATCTTACTTACATGCATGCATTTGTCGGCGAAAACGCCATTGTCGAGGTCCCATAGTTTAAAAATTAAATAAACAATAATGGGGTTGTCCTGATGGTCAACTCCATTTTTGTTTTTCGAACACCTATTTCTACTTACCCTTCACTCATACCCCCTAACCGCCGAATACCCGTTCTTCATCACATTCACTGCCCTGGCCCGGTACACATCCGGGTCGGTCGGCGCAGTGGTGGCGAGCCCGTCGACGTAGCGATTGAACATGCAGAATGCTGCGGCGATGAGTACGGTGTCGTGGATCTGGCGGTCATCGGCGCCGTACTCGCGGGCGCGGGCGATTTGCTTGGGCGTAACATGCTTGCCCCCGCGCTGGACGCTGCCTGCGATCGACAGCAGGGCTTTCATCCTGTCGGAGAGTGCGGTTTCGCCAAAATTCTCCTTGACACTTTTGACAAACGACCAGTCCTCGTCTTCCAGGTAGGCGCTGGCAATGGCACCGTGGATGGTCTGACAGAAGAAGCAATCATTTTGGGACGAAACATACGTCCCGATCAACTCGCGTTCGCCGCGGCTCAATCCTTCGTCCGAACACATCAGCGCGTTGGCCAGTGCATTCATCGGCTCCGCGGTATGCGGACTGAACCGCATCGGGCCCAAAATACCCGGAAAACCTTTCTCAAATTCGATATATGGCATTGATAAAAGTGAATGAGTGAATGATAAGGTCAGATGTGGTCATGGCGGTCATATTTTGTTATTAATGGTCAGGTATTGTCATGTGTAGTCAGGTAAGGTCAGGAA
>NZ_JBYCZM010000007.1:0-388114 GCF_057586235.1 Dyadobacter sp. SRI_021 | reverse complement strand
ATCTATAATTATTACGGCGCTCTGCGCCTGGCTTTATGGTCCAGGCGCAGAGCGCCGTAATAATTGTAGCAGGTGCAGAGCACCCAAGATATTTATAGGTGCAGCGCACCGTAACATTGGGTCACGGTATGCCGCAAAGCGAATACTACGCCTCCAAAACCATCTCCTCTTTCACTTTCCGCTTCTTTCGCCCTGCAAACCGCTCCTTAATCTTATCTACCACGTAATATGCACTAGGAACCAGGAACAGCGTCAGCAATAGTGAGCTGGTCAAACCACCGATAATCACCCAGGCCATACCATTCTTCACCTCGGCACCGTCGCCGGAGGCCAATGCGATAGGCAACATACCTGCGATCATCGCGATGGTGGTCATCAAAATCGGGCGGAGACGTTCCTTGCCTGCTTCGATAAGCGCTTCTTTCAACGCATATCCTTCTTCTTTCAACTGGTTGGCAAAGTCGACGATCAGGATCGCGTTTTTAGCAACCAGACCGAGGAGCATGATCATACCGACGATCGAGAAGATGGTCAAGCTTTCCATGGTCAATGCGAGGGCGGTCAATGCGCCTACGAGTGCAACCGGGATCGAGAAGAGTACCACAAATGGGTAAATGGTACTTTCGTAGAGCGCTACCATAATAAGGTAGATCAGAACTATACCAAGTAACAATGCCACTCCGAGGCTGCCGAATGCATCGGCCTGGTTTTTCAGGTCACCGCGGTATTCGATGCTAATGCCTTCGGGGAGCTTCACTTTCGCCATTTTGGCCTGAATATCGGCACCGATGGAACCCGATGGGCGGCCTACTACCTGCGAATTGATGGTGATCGACGACAGACGGTCGATGCGTTGCAGTACACTTTCTCCCATTCCTTCCTTCACGGTTGCGAATTGCGAGAGCTCGAAGGTCTGGCCCTGATTGTTCACGAAAGTTAGCTGACGAATGTCGTCGGCCTTCGAGCGGTCGAACTGGTCGAGATTAACCATAATATCGTACTCCTTGCCATTTTGCTTGAACTTCGAACGGTCATCGCCGCGGAATGCGGTTTGCAATGTAGCCCCTACTTCGGCGGCATTGATGCCGAGCTGCGCCATTTTCTCACGGTCGAGGGTCACGCCTACTTCCGGTTTCGGGTCGTCCACCGAGTAATCCACGTTGGAAGTACCCGGCACAGAAGAAACGATATCTTTCACTTGCGCGGCAGTTTTACGGATCACGGCCATGTCGGTACCTTTCACGGCTACCTGGATCGGCGCCTGGTTGGCATTACCGGTGATCGAGGTCGGGGCTACGGTCACTTTTACGCCCGGTATTTGCAGGATTTCTTTTTGAATACTCTGACCAAATTCCTCAGACGAAACAGTACGCTCTTTTTTATCTACTAGCTGAACCGTCAAATCGGCGATGTTGCTGTTGGAAGTGGTTCCCAAACCGGTACTGCTGTAACCTAGGTTGGTAAATACTTTGGTTACCTCTGGTTTCGCCAAAAGAAGTTTCTCTACGCGCTGAGCAACCTGGTTGGTCTGATAAACGGACGCGGTAGGCGCCAGTTCAATCGACACATTCAACTCCCCGCGGTCGCTTTGCTGCATAAATGCTGCTCCCACGAATCCCCCCGGCACCAATGCGATGGAACCAACGATCAGGAAGATCGAAAGCAGGAAAATATAGCGTTTGTGCCCCAGTACCCATGTCAGAATCCGACCGTATTCATCTTTTACATTATCCAGGAATCTTTCAAAGCCGAGGTTCAAACGGCCCCAAAGGCTGTTTTTATCCAAAACTTCCAGCTTGCCGAAACGTGAGGCGAGTAATGGGGTCAATGTAAATGACACGAGCAAACTCATCAATGTCGAGAATACCACCACCAGCGAGAACTCACGGAGAATGTTACCGATAAGACCCTGCGTCAATGCGAGCGGCACGAATACCACCACGTCCACAAGGGTAATCGCTAAGGCCGTAAAGCCAATCTCCGCCCGACCATCCAATGCGGCTTGCCAACGGCTCTTGCCCATTTCCATATGACGGTTGATGTTTTCCAACACCACAATAGAGTCATCGACGAGAATACCGACCACGAGCGAGAGTGCCATGAGCGTCATCAGGTTCAGCGAGAAGCCCATCAGGCTCATCAATATGAATGTCGGGATCATCGACGACGGCAGCGCCACCAGGATAAACATCGAGCTACGGAAACTATGAAGGAACAAAAGCATCACCACGGACACGATCAGTACCGCGAGGCCCAAGTCAAACACCACCGCATTGGCCGAAGCTAACGTATAAATGGATTGGTCGGAAGCAATATTGAACTTCAACCCTTGTGCTTCATATTGTTTTTCAAGACTCGTCAGGCGCTCGCGGGTGAACTTGCTCACGTCCACTGCATTCGCATCAGATTGTTTCTGGATTTGCAATGCAACCGACGGACGGCCATTGATGTGGTTCACAGCCGTAGCATCGGCCACGCCGTCGTACACCTCGGCAATGTCACGCAGGAAGATCTGCCCACCGTTCGAGGATTTACCTACAATCACATTTCTAAGATTGGCAACAGTAGTGAGCTTGGCATCGAAACGGATAGACAACTGGTCTTCCTGCGTTTTCACCTGACCAGCCGGGTAGGAAGTGTTCGCATTGTTGATCGCAGCCGAAACCTGGCTGATCGACAAATGATAGGCCTTCAACTTATCCTGACTGATATTCACCTGGATCTGGCGCTCGGTACCACCGATAATGGTAACCTGGCCCACGCCGGTCACGTTCGAAAGCTGCGGTTTCAGCTTGTCGTCGATCAAATCGTACAATGCAGACGGCGATAGGTTCGCAGTCACACCCATTCTCAAAACCGGAATTTCGTCGGTCGAGAACTTGTTGATTACAGGGCGATCGGCATCGTCGGGCAGGAGCGAAATCACCTGCTCCACTTTCCGTTGCGCCTCTTGCTGCGCCAGATCGACGCTAACGCCTTGTTTCAACTGGATAATTACAGATGAAACGCCTTCCTGCGAAGTCGAGTTGATCTGGTCCAGCCCTTCAATGGCCGATACCGCGTCCTCGATATGCTTCGTGACGTTCGTTTCGACCTCGTCGGCAGAAGCTCCGCGGTAGGTCGTCATCACGCTCACAACATTGGCCTCAAATTTAGGCAACAAGTTGTAAGACAATTGGTTGTAGCTAATCAAACCAAACAGTATCAGTACTACGAATACTACGGTTATGAAGAGCGGTCTCTTTACGGCTACTTCGGTAATTGACATAATTCTTTCAGTTTGCTGATGAAGATTATTTTGTAACGGTAACCGCAGCGCCTTCGCTCAGGTTGATCTGTCCGGTTGTAACCACTGTCTCGCCGGATTTCAGGCCGCTCAATACTTCCACGTTATCGCCTACTTCGCGGCCCACCTCGATTTTACGTTGCTTCGCCACACCGCCTTCCACCACGTACACATACGGGTTACGCACGCTCTCCACGAGCGCGCTACGTGGGATCAGGAGTGATTGTGTGCTGCTTTTTTGCTGAAATTCAACCGTTACGAATGTACCGGCTTTGAGTTCTGTCGAGTTTTTCACGGTAATTTCTACCGGGTAGTTATGCGATTCGTCGCCTTGCGGAGCAATGTAGGAAATCACGCCGTCGATTTTCTTGCCCGGGAAAATGCTGGTGCTCACCTGCACATGCTGTCCTTCTTTGAGCTTGTAAACATCATTCTCATTGATCATCACCTGCACTTTCAGGCGAGACACGTCGAGGATCGTTCCCAGCGAAGTACCCACGTTCACAAATTCTCCCGGCTCGATGTTCTTCTTTACAATGCGGCCACTGATCGGTGCCTGAATGGACGCGTCGCTGATCTGCTGTTTGATTTGCTCGGCCTGGTTCAAGGCGTTTTCGTAGTTGTATTTGGTATCGTTTACCTGAATTTCGGTGGCCGCATTACCTGCCAGCAATTTGGAATATCGGTCGGTATCCTTTTTCAGTTTATTGATATTCAACTCGGTAGCTTCAAGAGACAGCTCTTTCAGGCGGCTATCCACTTTCACGATGGTCGCGCCTTGCGCCACGTGCGAGCCGAGTTCGTATTTCACAGCCAGTACTTTCCCCGCTGCGGTAGCCATAATTTCAGCTTCTTTAAAAGGAATCAAACTACCCGTACGAATCAGCTGCTGATCGGCGCTCCCCTCCTGCACGGCAACGGCCGTTACCGGAATAGTCACATTTTTATTATCGGGCATTTTCTTTTTCTCGTCGATCTTCGCCTTGTTGGCAACAAGTCGCAAGCCGATCAGAACGCCGATGATGGCAATAGAGCCTATGATGATGAGTTTTCGCTTCATAATTTTGAATGACTGAATGACTGAATGAGTGAATGACTGAATGAGCCAGTGAGTGAATGTTTGTTGATGAAGTGTATTTATGGTAATGCGGTATAAAACTCGTTGAGACTGCCGGTTGACTGCTCCAATCCGAGTTTCGCCTGGTAGTAGCTCAACATGGAATTGATATAGTTGCTTTGCGACTCTTTATATGAAGTTTCCGCATTGAGCAAATCGGTCAGCGGGACGGTGCCTTCGCGGTATTGGAGCGTGGTCACGTCGTACACTTCTTTTGCAAGAGTCACGTTGTTTTCGTCGCTGGCCAGGTTCGACTTCGCTTTTTGAAGCTGGGTCAATGCGTTGCTGTTTTGCAGTTCGTAGTTCTGTACGTTGAGTTTCAACTGCTCTTTCTGCGTCAGCAAATTCAAATCGGCTTGTTTGTATTGCGCGTCGCGGCGGAAGCTGTCGAAAATCGGGATACTCACTTTCAAACCAATGGCGCCGTAGCTGAACCAATTGCCCCATGAGGCACCGAGGTCGTTACCCAGCGCCTGCACGCCATAGCGGCCATAAACCGACACTTTGGGTAAATAACCTGCCTTAATGCGGGCTTTTTCCAGTTGCTGCAAATCCATATTCAGGTTCTGGATCTTGAAATCCGTCAGATTGGAAGCATCGAATGGAGTCGGCTCCACAATTTTGAAAGGCTGGTCGAGCGGATTGTCTGCCAGCACGAGCTGGTCGCTCAGCGGCATACCCATCTGGAATTTCAGCTGGTTTTCGGCCAGTGTAAGGTTACTTTCTGCCAGTGTGAGCTGTGATTTGATATTGTTCAAATTCACCTGGGTGCGGTCGTAATCCACTTTCTTGATTACACCATTGTCGAGTTGCAGTTTCAATGTGCTCAGGATCTGGCTGGTTTTATCCAGGTTATCCTTCAAAAGCGCGATCTGCTGCGAGGTCACAAATACCTGGTAATAGGCATTGGCCACATTATATATGATGGTCTCTTTCGTCTTACGCGAGTTCAATGCGGCATTCTCCTGGTTCGGCTTGTTGGCCTGAATGCCCACCAGCAGCGATTGGTCGAAAATCACCTGGTCCACCTGCGCCGACGCATTGCTCTGGTATTTGGTACCCAGCGCCACGCGGCGGTCCTCTCCTCCGAAAAGCGCGCCCGGCAATACGGTGGATTGCAGTTTCAGGTTATCGTCGAGCGACGCGTTACCTGCCACTTGCGGCAGGTAACCCGCCAGCGCTTCCCGTCCCTGCTGCACAGCCGTACTTTCCTTATACTGAGCTATTTTAACATTCCCGTTATTCTTGATTCCATAGGCAATGCAATCTTTGAGCGTCAGGCGCGTCTGCGCCCAGCCCGGCGCCACTGAGGCGGCGACTGCGATGATTGCGGCTATCCATTTACTTTTCATTTGACCTGTTGTTAATTATTGTGGCTAATGATAGATAGTTGACGCCTCTACTGGTGATATATCAACTATTAAATTAAAAAAATATTATTTGTCTACTACTTTGACGACGCGGTCCAAATAACCCAGGAACGTCGTCCATTCCTGCTCTGTAAAATGCGCCATAATCTGGCTATTGAAAGCGATCGCCAATGACTGAATGCGCTCGCAGACAAACTTGCCGCTTGGTGTAAGCGATATCAGGTTCTTTCTTTTATCCTCAATATCACTTTCAATTTTCAGGAAACCATCCTTGTGCAAAGTCTGCACAGAGCGCTGGATTCCCGCTTTATCTTTTTGCAAAATATTGGCAATGTCCTGCTGCGTGCGCGCCTGTTCCTGGAAATATACAACCATCAGGATAGGCAGCTGCTCAGCCAGCACGGGTATTCCTTCATTGACGAGCTCCGCATTCATTTTCTTGAAAACCGTCTTCGTCACGGCTCCCAATTTAAACTGCAAGGAGTTCTTCAATTCTTCTCTAAGGTTCTGCCAGCTATCTATATTTGCGCTCATGATGATACAAAGGTATATTGTGTTGATATGTCAACCAAATTTTAAAGTGAAAAGTTTCTGGTCTCTGGACTAGTGGTAGAATGGTCAGGATGAACGGTGAACAAAAAGAGCGGCGACATCGATCGTGCCACCGCTCTCATTATTTTGAAAGTATATTTTACCTTCCTAATGTCTTGAACAAAGTACCCTTTGTCACCTTGTCGGTCAGCGCCATTCCGTTCAGGATCGCGAGTTCGTCGAGTTTGCCGTCAGGCTGGTTGTTGTCTTTCAGCAAGTCCCGGAGTGTAGCTTCGCGCTGAGCGGTTTTAATGCGAATGCGTTCCGGCTGGCGGTTGAGGATATTCTGATCCGAAACCGATTTGAAACCCTGCGCCACCGAGCGGAACTGGCCCGCATTCGCCGCAAAATTGCCCGCTGAAGCCACGCCGTGAATGGCGTAAATGTTGCCGCCATACTGGATCAGCCAGGTAGCAACTTGTATCGTGTTGGCTGTTGCAGCCGCTGCCTGGCCGTTCGCATCCTGCTCCGCCTGCTGCGACACCATCGCGATCGCCGGGTTACCGTTAATGCTAGCCTTATTGTTCTCGATGACTTTCAAGCCATAATTCTTCACCACTGCCTGAGCCGCTTCCTCCAATGTCTTACCCTGCGCCAGCGTGAACAGCATCATGGATTTACCGTCCTTCGCCGCCATCTGAAACTGTATCGGCGAGTTTTCATATTGCCACCCGCTGGGCACCGGGAACTGGAATTTCAGCGACGGATGATAGAAAGTGTTATTTTCCACAAATCCCTGCTGCGGGTCGTTGCCGTAAATAATGCCATCGATCTTACGCAGATAAACATCCCGGTTGACAGTGTACTTGCCCGGATGTGCAGTCTGGTACTCGGCTGCCAGCTTGCCCACCTTCTGCATCCTGTCGCCCGGATCGGGGTGCGTTGACTGGAACGTAGGAATGGCCTGGCCTGCTTTTTCAGAAATCCTTTTGAGTGTACCAAAGAAATCGGCCATTTCTTTGGCATCATACCCGATTTTACTCGAATAATCAACCCCTATTTTGTCAGATTCGGTCTCGTGGTCACGGCTGTAACTCAAAAAGAGCAAGCCCAGCGCCTGCTGCGCCTGCTCGCCCATCGCGCGTACCTGCGGGGAGAGGATCATCCCTGCCGCAAGGCCTACCTGACCAAAGATCTGTGAAGTCTGCTGCCGCGCTGAGTGACGAGCGGTGATGTGCCCGATCTCGTGCCCGAGTACGCCGGCAAATTCGGCTTCATTGTTGAAATGCGCCATAATTCCCCTGGTAAAATATACGTAACCGCCGGGCACTGCAAATGCGTTGACGACCGGAGAGTCCACGATGAAGAACTTATAAGGTAAATCGGGCCGGTGCGAAATTTTCGCCATAGCCATACCCTTTTCGTTGATGAAGGATTGCAGGTTTTTATCGTCGTAAATGCCCATTGTGGCTACAATAGACGGGTGCGATTCGGCTCCGAGGGCGATCTCTTTCTCTTGCGACATGAAGACGATCTCTTTTTTGCCCGTCACCGGATTTTTGGAACAACCTGCGAGCATTCCAGCCGCCACAAAAGCCGGCAGAATGCGAAATGCGTATTTCATTTTCATAAAATTTGAAAAATGACTTGAATGAAGGAGATGGTCAAAATTAAATGTTCTCTTGATTTATATGCAAAGAATCATGCCAAATAGTGACTTCGGATGCTGACCGACCTCCGATGGTATGATTTTGAATGGTTGTGCATGAAAGTCATTTATGGCCAGGTGTTGTCATGCATAGTCAGGTGTTGTCATTTGTAGTCAGTGAACAACCAATGACAACACCTGGCCATACATGACAATACATGACAATGCCCGACAGCGAAACGCTATTCGGCGGTCAAAGAAAAATATTTTCCATTCGGCTCGCATATTATCTAAATTACGTCTTCGTCCGCAACCCGGGTGGTAAAAAACTTTTAAAACAAGAACCCTGACTTTCATTGCATGATGCATTCTCTACTGCACTATGAGTTTTAGAAAAATCACATATAGCACGCTTCCCTCCTGGCTCGCCCGGCTGGACTTTTTGGGTTTATTCGAAAAAGACCCGTTTGGCAACTACCTCGCTGTTAAAAGGTTACTCATTTTCATATTGGGCTGGTTTACCTATTACCGCTACACGGCCGTTAATAAAATCCGCATTACCGGCACCGAAAACCTGATGGACCTGCCCGACCAGGGCGTGTTGTTCCTCTCCAACCATCAGACCTATTTCGCCGACGTTATTGCATTCTTCCATATTTTTTGTGCCGTTAAATGGGGCTATAAAGACACGATATCCCCGCCATTTTACCTCCTTTCGCCCCGTGCCAGAATGTACTACGTGGCCGCCGCCGAAACTATGAAAGGTGGTTTTTTACCCAAAGTGTTCAGTATGGGTGGCGCTATTACCATCGAACGATCGTGGCGGGCCAATGGCGAAGATGTAAAACGCCAGCTCGACACCTCCGCGCAGGACCGCATCGGCATGGGTTTACAGCATGGCTGGGTGGTGAGCTTCCCGCAAGGAACCACCAAACCGTATGCCCCTGTACGCAAAGGCACCGCGCATTTGATCAACGACCATCACCCGATCGTGATCCCGGTCGTGATTAACGGTTTCAGAAGGGCTTTTGATAAGAAAGGATTGCGTTTCAAAAAAAGGAACACCCGACTGACGGTACAGTTCAAACCACCTATGCATTTCCACCCCGATGAAACGGTAGAAGAAATGGTTGCGCGCGTAACACAGGCGATCGAGCAGGAGCCGCCGCGCGACGGTTCGCCGGGCAACGATTTGCCGGGCGACGCCTCGCCGGGCGACGGTTCGCAGCACGCTGAAATCTAGGGTGGTATGCTTTTTTCAAACCAGCATTTATGGGAAAGAAAGTACTGATTACCGGCGGTACCGGCCTTATCGGCAGGCGGCTGACGCAAATGTTGCTCGAAAAGGGCTACGAAGTGGCATTCCTGAGCCGTGAAAAGGCCAGTATCCCGTCTGTCCAGGTTTTTGAGTGGGATATTAAAAAGGGTTACATTGAAGAAGGCACATTGGACAACCTACATTTCCTCGTGCATTTGGCCGGTACCAATGTCAGCGAGGGCCGCTGGACAGAAGAACGCAAAAAATCCATCCTCGAAAGCCGAACTGAATCAATCCGCCTCATCGCCCGAAAGCTCGCCGAAAAGCTGCTAAAACCAGTCGCATTCGCGTCGGCCTCGGGCATCAGCTACTACGGCCAGGATACCGGCGATACCAGAAATACGGAAAATACACCCGCAGGCAACGACTTCCTTTCTCATGTAAGTGTTGAATGGGAAAAAGCAGCCGATGAAATCGCCGCATTGGGTATCCGGACCGTGAAACTCCGGACCGGCATTGTGATCAGCAAAGACGGCGGAGCAATCCCCAAAATGACTTTCCCCGCGCGTTTCGGCTTTGGTGCACCACTCGGCTCGGGAAAACAGTGGATGTCCTGGATCCACCTTGATGATATGTGCAGAATGTATATCGAAGCGCTGGAAAACGAAAGCTGGCATGGAGCTTACAATGCCGTCGCAGCTCCGCCGGTGACCAATGAAGCACTTACAAAAGCCATTTGCAAAACCCTAAACCGCCCTCAATGGCTTCCTAATGTCCCTGCATTAGCATTAAAACTGGCTTTCGGAGAAATGGCAGCGGTAGTGTTAGGAGGAAATTATGTAGTGAACGAGCGAATTGCGCACGAAACGGGATTTGAATACCGGTATAGGAAGCTCGAAGAAGCCCTGAAGGCGGAATTGGGATGAACTTCGGCTATTGGCAGTCGGCTATCGAAATTATAAAATCCCTGCATTCGCACGATACATTCCATAAAAAGCCGACGGCCGATTGCCGACAGCCGAAGTCTCGCTCACTCTTCCTCCTCGTCCTCCAACTCCTCCTCTTCAACCGTCAATACCTGCGCCGTTTCCAGCCATTTCTCCCGCTGCACTTGTGCCTTAAAATCATCGAGCACGTTCAGCTGCACATTACCATTGCTGAAAACCGACATTTGCAGTCCTACAAATGCGAGGGCTTCGTTCAGGCGGTCTTCGAGCGGCGTTGCGCTGAAAATGCACTCTTCCCAATACCATTCCAGCGATTCGCCGGCAACTTCTTCTACAATGCCGATGTAGTCTTCAAGCGTGTACCCGATAAATGGCTTGCCAAAACGCACCCATAGCAGCCTCATCACATCGTCCAGCGACTGGGCGTGATTGGTTTTCTTCCTTAAATACAAATCCAGAATAAGCGCTACCAATGCGCCTTTGTGGTAAACCGACACTTTCCGGTTCGGAATGCCTTTTTCGTAACCATCCAACCAAAGGTCGAACGACGACTCCGCAAGCGACTGTGCGGCGTGGGCGCTGCTCTCGAAATGGCGTTTCATATATACCTGCAACTCCTTTACATAAGCATCGTCGTTGAAAACGCCGGCGCGCCTCAGAAAAAGGTCGCCGTAGTAAGTCGTGCAGCCTTCGGCCACGAAGCAGGTTTGGAAGTAGTTCTCTTTGGTAAAATCATAAGGCAAAAGCTCCGCCGGGCGAATGCGGATGATATTCCAGGCATGAAAAAGTTCATGCGAGCTCACGCCCAGGAGGTCGGAATAGAGGCCTTCACCCTCGTCGTCGGGGCCGAGCACGATCATCGTCGAGTTCTGATGCTCCACGCCATGGTAGAATGCGTTGGGTAAAATCAGGTTCAGGAAATGGTAATTCTTTTCCGGGAACTCTCCCATCATCGCGATCTGCTCGCGCGAAAAGCGCCGGAAATCACGCTCGATACGCCGCCAGTTGGGTTTAAGATTTCCATGCATCCATATTTTAAATTGAACACCACGAACCTCATATTCGCATTTCTGCAAGGTCTCGGAAGCCAACATCGGGCTGTCCACCAGTTGGTAAAAGTCTCTCGCCGATAATGCATTCTTACCTGCCGGTGGCAATCCGCAGGCAATCTGGTAACCATCGGGCAAATCGAGTTCTACGCGGTAAGGCTCAGTAATCCGCCCCTCGGTGTACATACAGAAGTTGATGAAATTGAGATACCACAATTCCTCATCTACATAGCTGCTGCCCGCATTTTGAATAGACGCGTAGTAGGTATAATGAATGCGTATCTCGTTTTGACCGGCCGTTCCAACCCGCCACCGGTCTTTGGTTACTTTATGAAGGGGCAGTTTGTGACCAGCGGATGAGATCGCTTCGATAAATTGAATATTTTTGGCGAAGTTTTGAAGCTCGTACCGCCCCGGGCGCCATGCCGGCAGCTGAATTTCGATCTGTTCGCTATTGATTTCGGGGATGGTGTAGGTAATGTCGAGAAAACGGGATTGTGGGTCAGGAACCGAAATGTGATAAAGCATAGACGAAACGCGTGGTGTTAAGAGGAGCCGGAAGCGCAGTATCGGTAGACAAAAATCAGATAGTCCTACGTTACCAGTTACAACATTATAAAATAAACGATTTTAAGATGAAAAGTAAAATTCTCCTGCCATTCCTGTTTCTCCTGGCGGTTTTGACAAGTTCTTCGCTGATGGCGCAGAACGATGAATACTACCGCCCCGATTCGCTTCGGAAGGACCAGCCGGAAAGAAAGGAAATACCTCCTGTTGAGAGAAAACCCCAGGACCAGAAGCCGGTGCTGGCAGAGAAGAAGAAACTAGCCGATTTCGAAGACAGAAAGTTCATCGAAAGGCTGCGCCTTGGAGGCAGCTTTGGACTGAGCCTCGGAACGGTTACAAATATTAACGTGTCGCCCATGGCAGGCTATGAGCTGACCGAAAAGCTCGTGGGCGGTGTAGGCGCGACGATCATGTATTTCCGGTATAAGTATTATGATATCAACACCGCTTATTACGGCGGCCGCGCATTCATGATGTACAATGTGATCCCGCCGGTTAATATTATCGGTGAATTTGAAGCGCTGAATGTGGAAGGATCCTATCAGAAGCGGCAATGGCTGGGTTCGCCGATGGCCGGCGCCTCCTATTCGCAACCCATCGGCGGGAAGTTTATCAAAGCCGTGCATTTAACGGCGCTGTACAATTTCAGTTATGACAGCCAGATCGATAAATACAGCGGACAGAACCTGTCGCCCTACGGCAGTCCATTCGTTTTCAGGGTAACATTCCTGTAAACATTATATTTAAGCTCAATTTTTAAGTCTTCATTTGAACTAACCATTCGGATGAAGACTTTTTATTCAATACCAACATCAATTATGGAAAACCCCGTATTAATTTTTGGCGCCGGCGACCTTGGTATGCAGGCGCTCGATATTTTCAGAAGGAACAATGTAATCGTCTACGGCTTCCTCGACGACCATGCAGAGCTGCACGGTAAGGAGTTCGGAGAAGTGAGCGTACTCGGCAATACCGACGATACCAGCTACCTTAATATAATAGGTTCCAAATGCGAGGCATTCATCGCCATCGGCGAGCGCTCGGTGCGGGAACGCCTCGTAGAATCGCTGAACGAGGAACACAAGAATATGCCCGTGAATGCAATCCACGATAGCGCGGTGATCTCCGGCATGGCGTCGATCGGGCACGGCAACCTCATTGCAGCCCGTGCGACCATCGGTGCACGCACGGTGGTTGGCCATCATTGCCTGGTGCAAACGGGCGCTATTATCGACACATCGGCCATTGTGGGCGATTTCGTGACCATCGGCGCGGGCGCGATCGTAAACGACCGCGTGACATTGGCCGATGGCGTGTTTATCGGTTCGGGCGCAGTGATCGTGGCCGGCATCCAAGTTGGAAAGAATGCGCGGATCGGCGCGGGATCAGTGGTGGTGGAGAATGTACCGGCGGGCGCGACCTATTTCGGAAATCCGGCGCGGAAAATCTGATAGCACACAGATTAGCGGCGGGATGGCAACAATTTTCCGGCCCAATGTTTTTTATTAAACTGAAACACATTACCTTTGCACTCCTTTTGACAGAAAAAGTGAAAGAGCTAAGTAAATACAACATAGACATTTACGGTTTGGAAGACAAACAGTATGACTATGATATGGAGTCTGGCGACGCTTTTTTTGAGGAAATGGAGCAAGATCTGATTGAGCACGGGCACTTTAAAACGCACGTGATCCTCAGCAAATCGGCGACGATGATCCAGCTTCGTTTTCACACAACAGGAAGCGTAACCCTGACTTGCGACCGCAGCCTCGAAACGTTCGAAGAACCGATTGATTCCGACGAACGCATTATACTGAAATTCGGCGATCACAATGAGGAGCTCACGGAAGAGATCGAGATCATCAGCCGTAACACCAACAGGATCAACGTAGCGCGTTATATTTTCGATTTCATCGCGTTGTCGTTACCGGTAAAAAAGCTCCACCCGAGCCTGCGGACAGAGGAAGACGAGTTCGATTTGGAGGATGATGAGGAAGAAGGCACATTAGTGTACACTTCCGGCGGAGAATCGGAGGAAGGGGAAGAAGGAGAGGATGAAGAAAAGATCGATCCTCGCTGGGAAGCCTTAAAAAACTTGAAAAAATAAAAGCCTTCTCTTTCGATCCGTCGGTTAAGACCGACGGTAAGGGGATTAAAGAAGGGACAAATCAACTACCGTCGTTTTAGCTGGCGGGATTGAAAAAGAAAAAGAATCTTTGGCCGTCGATTTCAATCGACGGAAATGAGTATAAAAAGTAAATAACAATAGACCAAAAATATCATGGCACATCCTAAGCGGAGACATTCCAGCACCCGTCGCGATTCACGCAGAGCGCACGATTTCCTTACCGGAAAGCAGTTGGGAACTGATGCTACAACCGGAGAAATCCACCAATTGCACCGTGCACACGTACACGAAGGCAACCTGGTTTACAGAGGTAAAGTTGTAGTTGAGAACTATACTAAAACGGTTTAGTTTCAGTCGATGAGCAATTCAATTTCGCAGCAGCCCTATAAAAGTTGTTGCGAAATTCTTTTTTACTGCGGCACATCTGCTAAATTTACACCTTCGGTTTCTAACTTATTTGTCAAAATAACAGCGTGTAAATGAAAATTGCGGTAGATGCTATGGGGGGAGATTTAGCTCCGCAAGCAATTGTTGAAGGGGTCATTCAAGCCTCTTCTGAGCTACCATCCGAGGCGAGAATCGTTTTAATTGGCCGTGAAAACGTGATCTGGGAGATTTTCAACCAGCACAATTTCACTCCTACTAATGTTGACGTCGTTCACGCAGAAGATGTAATCGAGATGGGGGAACATCCTACCAAAGCCCTTTCTCAAAAGCCCAATTCCAGCATTGGCGTGGGTTTCAAGCTTCTGAAAGAAAAAGAGGTAGATATATTCTGCAGTGCAGGAAACACAGGTGCCATGCACGTGGGCGCCCTTTTCAGCATCAAAGCCATTGAAGGTATTCTCCGTCCGGCCATTGCGGGCCTCGTGCCGCAGGTAGGAGGCGGCTATGCCGTAATGCTCGACATCGGTGCCAATGCCGATTGCAAACCGGAGGTCCTTTCGCAGTTCGGCGAAATCGGCTCGATTTTCGCCCAGCACACTTTCCAGATCGACAAGCCAAGGGTTGCACTGATGAATATCGGGGAAGAAGAGCAAAAAGGCTCCCTCACTTCGCAGGCCACCTATCCCCTGCTGAAACAAAACAAGCGCATCAATTTTATCGGAAATATAGAAGGGAAAGATCTCTTCATTAACAAGGCCGACGTGATCGTTACCGACGGCTTTACCGGCAATATTTTGTTCAAACTCGGAGAGTCTCTGTATGAGATTTCGAAGAAAAGAGGTTTCCAGGACGATTTTATCGACCAAACGAACTACGAGTCCATCGGAGGCAGTCCCATTATCGGGGTGAATGGAAATGTGATGATCGCGCACGGGGTGTCGACACCTCTGGCCATCAAAAATATGGTTGACTGGGCTTACAAGCAGGTGAAATCCAAAGCGTACCTGCACATCGCCCAGGCATTGAGCTAACGACGGATGCTGACAACCACATGACTATGAAAAAACTGAAACTGTCCCTTTTTACCAAATCTATTCGGATTTTGAATAGTTGATTTATCATGACCCATATTAAAGCCTCTATAACAGGAATACAAGGTTATGTGCCTGATTATGTGTTGACTAATGCAGAGTTGGAAACAATGGTTGCGACAAACGACGAATGGATCGTTAGCCGCACAGGCATCAAGGAAAGGCGTATCCTGAAAGGCGAAGGTTTAGGAAGTTCACATATGGGTGCGGAGGCTGTAAAGGGTTTGCTGGCCAAAACCAATACAAGTCCCGGAGAAATCGACCTGCTCATCTGCGCTACTACCACACCTGATTTTGTTTTCCCTTGCACAGCCAACCTCATCTGCGACATGGTCGGCATCCGTAATATCGGAAGCTTCGATATCCAGGCTGCCTGCTCGGGTTTTATTTATGCATTGACGCTCGGCTCACAATTTATTGAGACCGGAAAATATAAAAAGGTCATCGTCGTAGGTGCGGATAAAATGTCCGCGATCGTCGATTACACCGACCGCAAGACCTGTATCCTCTTCGGCGATGGGGCCGGCGCGGTACTTCTCGAACCGGACACGTCCGGAAACGGCATCCTGGATTCGATCATCAAGTCTGACGGGGCGGGTTATCCTTATCTCAACCAGAAAGCCGGAGGAAGCCGCTACCCGCCTACCCACGAAACGGTGGAAAACAGGCTGCATTACGTTTATCAGGATGGTGCGCAGGTTTTCAAATTTGCGGTAACCAACATGGCCGACATCGCCGCCGATATTATGGAGCGCAACGGCCTGAACAGCGATAACGTCGCATGGCTGGTCCCTCACCAGGCCAACCGCCGGATCATCGAAGCCACCGCCAACCGCATGGGCGTAGGCATGGACAAGGTGATGATGAACATACACAAATACGGAAATACCACGGCGGCGACAATTCCGCTATGCTTGTGGGACTACGAATCACAACTTAAAAAAGGCGACAACCTGATTCTTGCCGCATTCGGCGGAGGCTTTACCTGGGGCGCTATGTACCTCAAATGGGGTATCGAAGCGTAGGCATGTGATTTTCATTAAAGCATTATCATACAATTCATTAGCATAAAAATGGCAACTACTGCAGATTTGCGTAACGGTTTGGTGATCCATTTCAACCATGATCTTTTTCAGGTGATTGAATTCCAACACGTGAAACCCGGAAAAGGCAACGCGTTCGTACGTACCAAACTGAAAAGCCTTACTAGCGGCAAAGTGCTGGACAACACGTTCTCATCAGGCGCAGGCATTACGCCCGTGCGCGTGGAGCGTCACAAATTCCAGTTCCTATATAAAGATGAAGTTGGCTACAACTTCATGAACTCCGAAACATTCGACCAGGTACTGATCGACGAAAAACTGGTGACCAACGCCGACCTGATGAAGGAAGGACAGGAAGTCGAGATCCTGATCAATACTGAAAACGATGCAGCGCTGACTTGCGAACTTCCTCCTTTCGTGGAATTGGTGGTAACTTATTCGGAGCCGGGGCTGAAAGGCGACACTGCCAACTCTCCTAAAAAGGCCATCGAAGTAGAAACCGGTGCACGCATTATGGTACCGCTTTTCATCGACGAAGGTGAAAAAATCAAAGTTGACACACGCACATACGAATACGTAGAAAGAGTTAAATCTTAATTAAATGGAAACCAGAGAAATCCAAAAACTGATTGACTTCATTGCCCAGTCGGGACTTGATGAAGTGAATATTGAAACGGCAGACCTGAAAATCAAGGTAAAACGCTTTGCCACGGCACCGGTAGTAGCCTATACTCCGGCACAAGTTGCGGCGCCTGCGCCAGCAATCGCTCCTGCGGCTCCCGCAGCAGCTGCACCGGCCGCTCCGGCCGAGCCAGCGGTTTCCAAAGAACCAGCTTCTTCGAACCTTATTACGATTAAGTCCCCGATGATCGGTACATTCTACCGCGCATCCAGCCCGGAAACACCGGCATTCGTTAACATCGGTGATGAGATCAAACCCGGAAAAGTAGTTTGCGTGATCGAAGCGATGAAATTATTCAACGAAATCGAATCCGAAGTATCAGGTAAAATCGTGAAGATCCTGGTTGAAAACGCAACTCCGGTAGAATTCGACCAGCCATTATTCCTGGTTGAACCTGCATAACCGCAGCGAACGAAAACTCACTGAATTACATGTTTAAAAAGATACTCATTGCTAACCGGGGCGAAATCGCCCTGCGTGTAATCAGGACCTGTCGTGAAATGGGCATTAAGACTGTCGCGGTATACTCGACAGCCGATCGCGACAGCCTTCACGTACGGTTTGCCGACGAGGCCGTTTGTATCGGTCCCCCTCCCAGCAGGCAATCGTACCTGAGCATCCAGAATATCATCTCGGCAGCGGAAGTAACGGGCGCGGATGCGATCCACCCGGGTTACGGATTCTTGTCTGAAAACGCCGAATTCTCGCAAATTTGCGCGGATTACGGTATTAAATTCATCGGAGCCACCGCCGCTCAGATCAATGGGATGGGCGATAAGGCTACTGCGAAAGCAACCATGATCGCAGCCGGTGTACCGGTTGTGCCCGGTTCGGAAGGTCTGCTCGAATCCGTTGAACAAGGTAAGGAACTGGCCGAAGGTATCGGTTATCCGGTCATTATCAAGGCAACTGCTGGTGGCGGTGGCCGTGGTATGCGGATCATCAACAAGCCGGAAGAGTTCGAAAAAGCGTGGAACGACGCCCGTACCGAGTCTGCGGCCGCATTCGGAAACGACGGTCTGTACCTCGAAAAATTCGTGGAAGAGCCTCGTCACATCGAAATCCAGATCATCGGTGACCAGTTCGGGAAAGTATGCCACCTTTCGGAACGCGACTGCTCGATCCAGCGTCGTCACCAGAAACTGGTAGAAGAAACGCCATCCCCTATTATCACGCCCGAATTGCGTGAGAAAATGGGTGCAGCGGCCATCAAAGGTGCTCAGGCCATCGGTTACGAAGGTGCCGGTACGATCGAGTTCCTCGTCGACAAACACGGTGATTTCTACTTCATGGAGATGAACACCCGTATCCAGGTGGAGCACCCTATCACCGAAGAAGTCACGGATTTTGACCTCATTAAGGAGCAAATCAAAGTAGCGGCAGGCGAGCCCATCTCCGGAAAGAACTACACGCCAAAGCTTTACGCGATGGAGTGCCGTATCAATGCGGAAGATCCTGCTAACGGATTCCGTCCTGCGCCGGGTAAAATCACCAACCTGCATTTCCCTGGCGGTCACGGTGTACGCATCGATAGCCACGTTTACAGCGGCTACACCATTCCGCCCAACTACGACTCGATGATCGCAAAACTGATCGTCAGCGGCCAGTCACGCGAGGAGGTGCTTACACGCATGAAGCGTGCCTTGCAAGAGTTTGTGATTGAAGGGATTAAGACCACGATTCCGTTCCATATTAAACTGATGGATGATCCTGGGTTTAAATCTGGGAATTTCACCACGAAATATTTGGAATCGTTTGATTTCTCTGTTTTATAGTCCGTTCTCTGAAGAGAACGGTAATAGATATACAAACGGCCGGCAGTTCTACTGTCGGCCGTTTTTTTGTATCATCTATCGTTAGTACCCAATAGTCTCGGGTGCTACTGAACCAAAGGGAACTTTCCAATGAACAATTATTAAATCACTCCAATGCCACGCCTACACTACCTGCGGCAATGCATAAGGCGATCGGTACTTCCTCGTTAGCAGTTTGTTAGCCTCTTCATCTCCCACAAATTTCTCCGTCTTGTTATCAAAAGTAAGGGCTCGACCGACGCGGTAAGCGATATTTCCTAAATGCGCCAGACCGGAAGACAAATGCGCTGTTTCAACGGGACCATTGAGCAAATTCGGGTCTTTGGCTATCACAGCGTCGATGAAGTTTTTATAATGGTCGCCACCCGCTTTTCGCGATGGGCCCGCCTTTTTATCTTTACCCAGGAAGGTTTCGTAATAATCATAACCCTTCACCACCATGTAACCTTCCGAACCATAGAAGATATTGCCAATACCCACCCCGCCTTCGTCGTTTGTCATCCAGGGCCGCACTTCGAATTCGATGATCTTCTTTTCTTTGGTATATATAAATGAAGAGCTGAGCACTTCCGGGGTTTCTTTTGCGTCGTTCCAGAGGAATTTGCCACCTGAGGACGTGATCTTGTCCGGGAAGCTTTCCACGCCGAGGCCCCACATACACATGTCGGTTTCGTGGATACCTTGGTTCCCTATGTCGCCGTTACCGTAGTTCCAATGCCAGTGCCAGTCGTAATGCACGTAGTTGCGGGAAAACGGCCTCATTTCGGCAGGACCGGTCCAGAGGTCGTAATTCAGGCCCGCTGGTATGGGCTCAGTACCTTTGTCACCGATGTCCGGGCGCCATTTGTAGACCAGGCCTCTTGCCATATAGACGTTGCCGATCAACCCATCGCGGAGATGTTTCACAGCTTCTTTCAATGCCTCCGAGCTGCGAAGTTGGACGCCGTGCTGCACTACTCTTTTGTATTTATGGGCTGCTTCCACCAGCTTCCGGCCTTCGTGGAGGTTATGTGAACCCGGCTTTTCAACATACACATCTTTTCCGGCCTGGCAAGCCCAGATCGCCGCCAATGCGTGCCAATGGTTCGGTGTAGCGATACTAACGGCATCGATCGTTTTGTCGTCGAAAACTTTACGGAGATCATTTTCAGTTTTGACCTTCTTCCCGGTCTTCTGCTCAAATTCCTGCGCGCGCTTCTGCAAAATGTTGTTGTCGGGGTCGCAGAGGGTAGCGACTTCTACATTGCTCAGCGCATTGAAACCGGAAATATGGCTCTGCCCGCGGCCGTTCACGCCCAGTACGGCCACGCGTACGCGATCGTTCGCCCCAAATGCGCTTGTCGGGATGATGGTCGGAATGGAAAGCGCTACCGCAACTCCCGTGGTGTTCTTGATAAAGTTTCTTCTCGATACTTCGTTTGGTTTGTCCATATGAAAGAATTTAGGATTTCGGAATGAATGCATCCTGTCTGACCGGCAATCAGTTAGACGAAAACGAGAAGTAACTCCCCTATTCGCTCACTATCAAAAAATACTACTCATTTAAAATTAAGTACTACTCTTTCCTAAATAATTTGAACAACGCCATATCCGCTTACAAACAGGATCGAGAGCACGCTTATCCAGAAAAATACGTCATACAAGGTCGATGGTTTCAATGCGGCCGGTAGGCTGCGATAACGGAACACGAGTGACACATACACGACCAGTAAAAGCAACACTGAAGTTGCGATCCCCCCGAGTATGACCATTTTTACCGGTGCCTGGAAAAAGAGGAACAAGAGGCACCAGGCTATGGGCAATATCCAGGACATAATGCCGATACTCCACTTTTGCTCGTGTTCCGAGCCAAACTTCATCCAGCCGATCTGCCCGAAGGCATCGCTCCAAACCCGCGCCCAGCTCGCCGCGGCCGTAAACAATGTAGAATAAAGCACAAAAAATGCGCCGATCAGGAATATATTCTTTGCCCACGGGCCAAGTGTTTCTGTGAAGATGCGGGAAAGGGTGTCGATCATCTGGTAACCTTCCGGCACATGGCCCCCTGTATGCAGCACAGCGGCGCCGAGGAGGTAAAACGCGGCCGTCACAATCGTATAGACCATCATCGACAACACCGCATCCAGGTACATTACCTGAAACCAGCCTTTGGCACGATCGGACCATTCTTTCGTCCCGTCGTTCGGGCCGGTGTAGGCGGCGTACCCTTTTTCGATACACCAGTAATTGTAATACATGATTTCATCGCCACCGACGCCGGTTATCCCAAATGCCCCGAATGCCGTCGCAACCAATGCGGTAGGAAGTGAAAACTGTAACCCACTTTCAAATTGAGGCCAGGTGATGGCATAGGGCGTCCATTGAAGCAAAATGACGGATATAAGAATAATGGCCGTAAAAAGAATGATCATCACGAGGGAGCTTTTCTCTACCGGACCATAGTTACCCTTATAAACCCAGAAAGACGTGATCAGCACCGAGATAATTGCCCACAAATTGACTGAAACAAGAGGAAATGCCATGTTCAGCACAATCGCAACCCCTCCGACAATACCGCCTACTTGCAGCAGTTTCAATCCCTGTAATGAAAGCCACAGCCAAATACTCCAATGCGCCTTGCCGAGCCGCAGCCCGGGCAAATTGTTGAAATTGTGCATGATGAATGTGCCGGTGTAAATGGCATTCTTGCCAAATTCCAGCTGCAATGCGACTTTGACGAGACAACTCAGGACAATTAACCAGAACATGACGAAGCCTGCTTTGGCACCTAATGCGGTGGTGGCAATTAGTTCGCCGGAGCCGACGATAGCAGCGGAAAGGATGAAACCGGGACCGAGATATTTGAGCCTGCCCACAAACGTGGTTGGCGGAGTTAGGATTTTGGACATAAGGGGGATTTTATATCCAAAAGCTAAGAATGATTATTATTTAATTGCCACGAAGGCACGAATATTCACGAAGAGCATTCGTGAATATTCGTGCCTTCGTGGCATAAAAAATGCCGCTACAAATTCCCCACAGCCTGGTGAATCTGCTTCACCGTATCCACATAGTTATTCTCACTAGGAAGCCCGAACAACGCTTTCTCCTTAATAATCTGAGCCACATTCTCCGGCACGAGCTTCTCCCACCCCGGCTCCCCGCGCTTGATCATTTCAAGTACCGAGTCGGTGGTAATGTGCATATGCTCGATATTATAGTTCTTGATATCCTCGATCTTGTCATTCACGATCAGATATTGGAACAACGGCCGCAAATGATCCGGCACGCGGAAGTTCTCGCAGCTGTAAACCGAACCGTCGGGTTGCAACGTAGGGTAAATGTATAATTTCACCTTTCGGCTGAATAGCGTCGCGAACGATTCCAGAATGCCGCCTTGCAGGAACTGGTAATGCTTTTCCTCGAAAATGTCCTGCAAGTTCGGGCTACCGAGCAGCAGGCCGGATTTCAGTTTCGTCAATCGCGACAGATAGGCCACCAACCGGTAATATTCATGGTGGTTGGAAATCATTACCATATGCCCCAGCGAGCAGAGAATGTCCACGCGGTCGAGGAAGTCCTTTTCGTCGATATCGCGGTCGCCGGCTTTCAGATTATGCAGCGTGAGCTCCGAAATGAGCACCACTTTAGATTCATCCACATCTTCCTCTGCCAAAAACTGCCGCTGACCATTGCTGATCAGGTCGATATGCACGTTCGTGATCGGGCGCAGGCGGCCGCGCATCATGAGAATGTGCTTTTTGTACAATGCTTCGGAAGGCTGCAATACGCCGCCGTCGCTGCCGAACAATGCGGCATCGGTAAAGCCGTTCTTCACGAGGCGCAGGCTCATGAGGCGGTTATCTACCTTGGCAAAATCGGGCCCGCTGAAACGCACCATATCAATCTCGATCCGGTCGGTCGTAAGATCGTCCATGAGCGACATGAGCAGAATTTCGGGTGATTTGTAATAGTAATAGCAACCGTAAATCAGGTTTACACCGATAATGCCGAGTGCCTGTTGTTGCAGAATGTTCTCATCATCGCGCATACGCACATGGATTACGACGTAGTTCGTCGGCCCCATGGGCGTGAGCTGGAATTGCAGCCCGATCCAGCCGTGTGATTCGTTCGTTTTTTGGAAATTGAGGGCTACAACGGTATTAGCAAATGCAAAGAAAGTGCTATCGACACCGCGTTTTTCCGAGAGCCGCTTTTCCACAAGGTTATATTCGCGGTTGAGCATTTTCATCAATCGGGACTCCACCACGTATCGCCCGCCCTCTTCTGTCCCGTATATCGCGTCGCTGAACGTCATGTCGTAGGCCGACATCGTTTTAGCGATGGTTCCGGATGCGCCGCCGGCTTTGAAAAAGTAAGCCGCCGTTTCCTGACCTGCCCCGATCTCCGCGAACGATCCGTAGATCCGGCGATCGAGGTTGATCCTTAGTGCTTTTTGTTTTGTACCAAGATTCTTTTCGTACATAACGGTATATTAGTATAATGAAGAAGCTTACATGTAAATATAAGAAAAATACAGTTCTGCATTTAGCGGAATTTCTGATCTTCTGGCACTAGAATGGAAAAGTTATATAATTTATTCACTTACGGCACTTTGATGCAGGGTTTTGAAAATCCCTATGCACAGAAGCTCAGGTTGTCTTCAAACTATATAGGAAAAGGATATTTCAATGGAAAACTGTTCCGCGTGGATTGGTACCCGGGCGCATTATACGAGCCTGATGCACCTACGCGCGTGCACGGGGAAATTTACCAGCTTCACTTCCCCGAGATACTGAAAGAACTGGATGAATATGAGGACATTCTGGAAGATGAGGCAGCGAGTTTGTACGTCAGGAAAGTGGTGCCTGTCAGGTGTGGCCAAGAGGTGGTCAGGGATTGTCAGGAAGTAGTGATTGATTGTTGGGTGTATTTGTACAATCAGCCGGTTTCGGACTTGCCGTTAATTGAAGATGGTTATTTCAAAACTAAGTCTTGAGACTCTCGCCGATAATGCGGAGGCCGTCCAATGTTAACTTTCTGTCAATTTCTGTAAACTCGTCGCGCAGAGTATCGATAATGGAAGATAGTCCGCCGGTAGCTACGGCAATGCATTCGCCGCCCAGCTCGGTGCGAATGCGGCCCAGCAGCGATTTGACCAACCCTTCATACCCCAGCAGAATGCCCGCCTGAATGGCCTCGACCGTGTTTTTACCAATGGCCGAAGGCGGAAGTTGCAGTGGCACTTCCGGCAGTTGCGCGGTATTGGCAAACAATGCCTTCACAGCGGTGATTAAACCCGGCAATATAGCTACGCCGAGAATTTTGCTGTCTTTGGACACAGTTGTGAATGTCAATGCAGTACCAAAATCGACGACCACGCAATTTTCTTTATAGCGTGAAGAAACCGCTACCGCATTGGCAATCAGGTCGGCTCCGATTTCGTGCGGATGGTCTATTTCGATAGATAATGCAGGGTAAATTTCCGGCCCTACCACAATCACACCTTCGCCGAATAGCGAGCGGAGCATTCTCAGTATCACGGGTGTAAGTGCAGGCACGACGCTGCTCAATACCACGGTTTCCACATCCCCGAACCACAACCCGGCTTCCAGGAAATGCAGCCGGAGTTTCGACTCGTAATGCGCCTCGTTTTCCTGCACCAGCGAGCGCATCCGCCAGATGTGCTCCCAGTTACCGGAATCATGAAGCCCGAAAACAGTATCGGTATTGCCAAGGTCGACGGCTAACAACATAAAAGAGAATTTACATGTGGAAGCAAAATAAAGGCATTCTTCAAATAAAACTTCATGCTGCCCCGGTTTTGCGTCCGTTTCTTTTTGATTATCCCTAATTTTAACCTCCAAAATAAAAGCGCGTGCTTTCACCCTTTCAAACAAAGCACCGCACGAATGTTACCACAGGAAGTGATATGCAATTTTCTATACGCCGCGGATTACCCATACTGCTTTTTCTAATACAAATTCTGAATCACACGACTCAGGCCCAGGCCATTCCTGAATGGCAGGATCCGCAGGTAATCAGCATCAATACCGAAAAGCCCCGTGCCGATTTCTTCCCCTATACCACGGAAAAAGCGGCGTTAGCCATGGACAAAAAAGGCCCGTTCGTGCAGTCGCTGAATGGCACCTGGAAATTCAAATGGGCGCAGCATCCTTCGAAAGCGCAACTTAATTTTTTCGATCCTAAAATTTCCGACGCAGGCTGGGATAATATACCGGTTCCATCCAACTGGCAGGTCGTGGGCGCGCGCGAGGGCCGTAAATACGACCGTCCGATTTTCAGCAATATCAAACACCCGTTCAAAGCCACCCCGCCGCGGATTACGGCTGATACCAATGCGGTGGGCATGTATCGCACTACATTTACGGTCGCAGATGTAAAGGATAAGCAGATATTTCTCCATTTCGGCGGCGTACAATCGGCTTGCTATGTATGGCTGAATGGCGTCGCCATCGGTTACCATGAGGATGGCATGACGCCATTCGAATTCGATGTGACGGAAGATGTGAAAGTCGGAGTAAACAATCTGGCCGTCGAAGTGATCAACTGGTCAGACGGCAGTTATTTGGAGGATCAGGACTACTGGCGGCTCTCAGGCATTTTCCGCGATGTAAACCTGCTGCTTTTACCTAAAGTGGTATTAACCGATTACTCAGTCAGGACGATTCTGGACGCCAATCATGAAAATGCAACGCTGAAATTGAGCGCCTATGTCAAGAACTTCGGACAGCAGTCCATTCACGCGCATCAGGTGCTTTTTACATTATATGATGCTTCCAAAAACGTCGTTACCACGCCGGTGAGCCAGATGATCGGCACGCTCGAAATGGGCAAAGAGGGGGCAGTACGTGCCGAAATGCCGGTTCCTAACCCCGCCAAATGGAGCGCCGAAATGCCGAACCTGTACACGTTGACGGTCCAGCTCATGAATTCCGACGGTAAGGTCCTCGAAGCGACTAGCCAGCGCGTGGGATTCAGGGATGTGAAGATTAAAGGCGGCCAGCTATTGGTAAATGGCAAGGCGATAACGATTAAGGGGGTCAACCGCCACGAATTCGACCCGGAAACCGGCCGCGTGATCAGCCGTGAGTCGATGATCAAAGACATTACCTTAATGAAGCAGCACAATATCAATGCTGTGCGAACTTCGCATTACCCCAATAACTCCGAATGGTACGACCTCTGCGACCAATACGGCCTGTACGTGATGGACGAGGCGAATATCGAAAGCCATGAGCTATGGAGCAAAAACATGATCCTGGCCGATAACCCGCAATGGCGCGCGGCGTTTCTGGCGAGAGGCAATGCAATGGTCGAAAGGGACAAGAACCACCCGTCGGTGATTATCTGGTCGCTGGGGAATGAGTCCGGAATGGGGCAGAATTTCCTGGATATGGGCGACTTCATCAAACTCGCCGACCCTACCCGGCCAATTCATTATGAGGGAAGAAAGGATTACAAACCGACGACACTCAGCAATTTCGATATTGTTTCAGTCATGTACCCTTCCACGCAGGACATGATCGAGTTGGTCAAAAAGGACAAAACCCGCCCGCTCATCGTATGCGAATACGCGCACGGGATGGGCAACAGCATCGGTAACCTGAAAGAATATTGGGACCTGATCGAAAAATACCCAACCATGCAGGGCGGCTTCATCTGGGATTGGGTCGACCAGGGTCTAAAACTGAAACGTGCTGATGGCACCGAATACTGGGATTATTTCAACTACATCGACGGCGCCAATGCCGGCGACGGCCTCGTGAACCCTGATCGTACGCCCCAGCCCGAGCTGAATGAGGTGAAGAAAGTATATCAATATGTGAAGTTTGAAACGCCGGACACGCTGAAAGCTGGTGTAAAGACTATCATTTTGCACAATGCCTACGATTTTCAATCGCTGCACGGTTATGAACTAGTATGGTCGCTGACGGAAAATGGGAAGCCTGTGGGCAAAGGTGGAAGCATTGCCAACCTGAATGCATTGGCACACCAGAAACAGCAGATCACCATTCCTTACGAACTCCAGGCTTCGACAAAACCCAATGCCGAGTATTTTCTAAACCTTAGTTTAAGATTAAAAGAAGCGACACTCTGGGCTCCGAAAGGCCACGAAGTCGCCTGGCATCAGGTACCCGTGGTGAAACCAGCTGCCCCGCGCCCGAACCTCAGCCTGTATGGCGAGCGCCCCCTCCGCATTGCGCAGATTACCGCCGCCCGCGTACAGATTTCGGGACAGGATTTCACCGTGGTTTTCGACAAAAACGAAGGCCGGATGATTTCTTTTAAAAACAAACGGGAAGAAATGCTCGAAAGCGGTCCGTATGCCAATTTCTGGCGCGTACCAACCGATAATGACGAAGGCGGCGGTGCGAAAAGCTACGCTGCCCAATGGCGTAACTTCGGCCTCGATACATTGGAGCGCATTTCTTCAGAGATGAAAACCCAGCGATTGACCGCCCAAATCTACAAGGTGACGCTCAGCCAGACATTGAAACAGCCCAAAGGTGAAATGGATATGCAATCGGTATACATGGTTTATGCCTCGGGCGACATTCATATACAAAACACATTTACACCGCGAGGCGAATGGCCGCCGCTGGCCAAAGTGGGAATGCAACTGAGAATGCCCGCTACATTTACCAAAACCCAATGGTATGGCAACGGCCCCCACGAGACTTATGCCGACCGCAAAACGAGTGGAAAAACAGGCATTTACGCCGGTACAGTAGCTGAACAGCATTTCCCGTACATTACTCCGCAGGAAAATGGAAATAAGACCGGCGTTCGCTGGGCTGCGGTGACCAATGCCGAAGGAGCCGGATTGCTGGTGCTGAGCGATACCGCATTCAATTTCAACGTCCATGATTATACGGACAAAGACCTGCTCGCCGCCAAACGCCGGGCAGCGATACTGAGCCGCGGCATTTCGACGGTAGTAAACATAGACCTCGCGCAAATGGGATTGGGCGGTGACGATAGCTGGTCCCCACGCGTCCACGAGGCATATCTGCTGCCCGCAAAACCGTATTCCTACTCATTCAGACTGAGACCGATCGAAAGCACTTCAAATATCGAGCAGATCGCAGCGGTGCGCTTACCTTACGTGGATCAAAAGGAGACCAGCGAGACCGTATCCATAACCGAAACGGCTGTTCCCACCGAAGAAGCTGTAAGCGAAGACGAGGAAGAAGAAGCCGTAGCGGCCCCGGTTCGCAAGACGACCGTCAAAAAAGCGCCTGTGCGAAAAAAGGTAGTACGCAAAAGAAAACCTGCCCGCCGGCGTCGCCGGAGATAATGAAAAAGACTTGGCAAGTTCAAGAAAGGCTTACCAAGTCTGTAACACCCCACAGTTTTAATAAAGACCCGGCGAATGCTTAAATGTTGCCGGGTCTTTATCATTTTTTAGGCGACAGTACATATTGCGCCTTCACTTTGATTACCTGCGCGATTTTGACGAAAACCACACTCGGCACTTCGATCTTGTGGTCCACCAGCGCTACTTCGAAATCGGAACTGATCGTGATCTTTCCGCCCTCGATCTTCATTTTCCCTTTGATCGTCCGCTCCCTGGTAACGCCGTGAACCGTGAATTTCCCGGTCGCCGACACATCGTAATCGCCATTTTTGGCGTAATCCGGGGCCTTATCTACCTTTCCTGAAAACGTAGCTGTCGGATATTTCTCCGATTCAATATAGTTTTCATTGAAATGCTCCTGCATCAGCTTATTGGGAAAAGAAAAGTCCCGCATGTTCATCCGGATCGCTATCTCGTTGTTGGCTGTATTCAGGATCACTTGTGACTTTTTATTCTCCGCTTCAATATTCTCCAAAGGAGTCGACGCTGAGAATTGCGTGTTACCGCCCGAAGTGGCAAACATTTGTGCAAATGCGGTCCCGGAAAGCAAAGCGGTACTGAACATGGCCAGGCAGGCCACGCGAAAAAAATGCAGTTTCATAGTCTGGATCAGTTTGGCTGCTTCTTGTTCTTCTTGTCAAAGCTGAATGTACGGGAAATGTTGAACCCGTAATGGATATCCCCTTTGCCCCAGCTGCCGGTGGTTTCGCCGATGAACTGTTTCTCGATCATGCCGAGGGAGTTGGTAAAATGCAGTTGGAAAACGTGCCCGCCGGTTTCGATATCGACGCCGAACGACATGGAATCGTGGTAAGGGGCTGTCAAAGTATTCTTTTCCCGAGCGGTATAGAAATATTCACCGTTCAATGAGACGCGTTTCGAGAGCTTGAAACGGCCGCCGATACCTACGGCAAAGAGTACTTTTTCGTCACCTGTCACGTCCGGCATAGTGCGGTACAGATAGGTTGGCGACAGTTGCAGCGACAAGCGCTCCCCGAATTTCCGCGCTACCAGTACCTGGGCGGAGTAATACAGTTTATCCTGAAAATCGCGCTCCTTATCCACCGTGGCTACGCCTGTTCCACCGAACAATGTCACCGAAACCGGGATATTGCGTGCTCCGGTGGTTTGTTTCAGTAATTTATATTTACCAAAAAAATCATACACCTTCTGCGACGTGCTGCGGCCCACTCCGATCATCAGATCGTCCGTCAACCCGTATTCGAAGCCCAGCCGCATCGTAGCCTGATCGAGCCCGAAAAACTGGTAAGCGCCCGAGTTCAACTTCCCGAAACGGTGCGAAATGCGGAAATCGAGATGCTTCTTTTTCATCGTTTCCACCGATTGGCCATTCACCACGCGGGTCGATTTGAAAGTGGCGCTGACCGGAACGGTTTGCGCACTGTCCTGTTTCGACAACTCGTTCAGCAAGTCGTCTTGCGCATATAATACTGTTGATGAACCCATCAACATCACGAGTAGGCGGAGTACTTTCATAGTCAGTTCTGATTAAGCTTTCACTGTTAAAGTGTTGCCGTCGGAAGAAACGGTTACATTATACGTTTTAAGCGGAGTCGTGGCAGGACCATTCGTCACCGCCCCGGCAGTGCTGAATGTAGAACCATGAGTCTGGCAGAAAACGTCGTTGGACGATGACCTGTATGCCACCGGATTTCCCTCGTGAGTGCAAATTTTGCTCAAAGCCACATAGCTGCCTCCGCTCGTTTTGGCTACGAGCACATCCCCGATTACCTTACCGATACCAGCCGTTTTCAGCTCGTCGTAGGGAGATTTGGTCATGTCAACCGTGAAATTGATAGCCGTGCCGCTTGTAGTGCCTGTTATTCCGCTGCCGCCGGTACCCGGATCTGGATTCGGATTAGGATTCGGATCATCGTCTTTCGATCCGCATGCCGTCATAGTGGTGCCGAGGCAATAGAATGCCATTAACGTTGAGGTACTGAGCCCAAGACTTCTTAGGAATTCGCCTCTTTTCATGCTTCCTTTTTCAATTGAGTTCATAGTAATAATAAATTAATTAGAAGATACAATTCAGCGATAATGTGGGCATAGTGCTCACTTGAAAACAGGGGTGTAGCGCACCGATAGCCAGAGGCCCGTAGTAATGAGGTTCACTTTTCCATAGCCGACGCGTTTGAGCGGCATCCGGATAGAAGGCTCTGCGAGGAGCGATAGTTTACGGGATATTCTGTATTCGTAGCCTGCTGAAATATTGGCATGACTCAGCCAATACCAGCCGGTTTCCCCATTCCAACCCCGTCTTGTCTGCGCATTAGGGTCGTTAGGGTCGATGTAATAGTATTTATATTTCTCACTATTCATATGGTAGGATGAAAAACCACCTGTTGCAAACCAACGCGACCTTTCACCCAGCGCAATATCATAGCGCACATTCAGGGGTATTTCCAACACTTTACACACACCGTCTATTCCGCTCAATGCCAGCGGCGGGTAATAACCATGCTTGGGTAACTGATAAGCCTCCGCGGGTGCATAGTAATCCTTCCTGCTCCAAACCGCGCCGCTTTGCAAATACAATCTTGGTAAAACCGAATACTCCACCAACAGCGACACCGACGTTCCGGGCTTTGAAAAATCCTTCAATCCTACCGTGCTCAGGTCCGGCGAATAGCCAAATCTGAACGCCATCAGCGGCCGGTCATCTGCGGACATGGACGATTGCCTGGGCGCAGGCCCGGCCGCAACCTGCTGCTCTGGCGCGGAAACCCCGGGCAGTGGCAACACATTCCATTTCAACGCCTTACTATCCAATGCGGCTGCAGGAATCAATGCGCGGTCCCGTACATCTGCTTTTGTCAACGATTCGCTAGCATGTGCCGGCTGTATCTCCGTCGAAGCCGCATTGCCGTCCTGCCGGCCCGTTGCTTGCGACAAGGACGTCTCCCTGCCTTCCGCTTTTGCATTGTTTTGAATAGAAAGAGCCCCGTCGCCTCCTTCCACTCTTGAGCGGTTAGGCTCTAAGAACACTCCGCCTGCCTTAGATTGGCTCCGGGGCAATGGTTTTCTGCCGTTTTTACCAACAGCAGCATTCAACTCTGATTTTGAGGAAGATTTACCAGCTTCTTTTGCACTGGCTTTTAGTTTACTACCAATACCTTTTTTGCCATTACCAGCAACTTTATTTCTCTCAGCAACCAATTCTTTTGCATTATCCACAGTCAGCTTTCCTTTATCAACACCCGCAGCCGTTTTTAAGGCTTCCTCTTCCAAATCTCCCGACTTCCTGACAACACCTGACTCACTGACAACACCTGACTCACTGACAATATCTGACTCGCCGCTACCGTCCTTCACGCCTCCTTCCTCCACTACCCCTCTCTCACTTCCACCATCCTCCTGAGCTACTCTATTTTCCCGTTTCAACGTAACATTCCTTCCTCCTTCCTCCTTTCCTCCCTTCTCCCCTTCCAGGGAATAAAGCGCAATCCCCGCCGGTATCAGCAGCGCCAGTACGCCCAGCGGCCACCATTTCCGCCACCATCCGGCCGGAGTTCTTCCATCCTGCTTGTCGAGTCGCTTCCGCAGGTCATTCCAGTCATCGGGTTCGTATGTCGGATCAAGCTCTTCTGATGACTTTCTGAAGAGCTTGTCCAGTTCGTCATCTGGCAACTCTATCATAGTCGTCAATTTTAATCTTGGATAACATGTCTCTCAACTTTTCCCTTGCACGCGACAAATTGGACTTTGACGCCCCAACTGAAATATTCAGCTGTTCTGCAATTTCTTCGTGTGTGTAGCCATCAATGACCGACAAACTGAATGCCAGCCGGTACGCCGGTGTCAGGCGCTGGATCAGTCCGACCAGCTCGTCATGTGAAAGCTTGCTGATAACCGTTTCGTCTACGGACACCTGTTCCGCGACTTCCACGTCGTCGAAAACATCTCTGCGAACTTCCTGTCTGTAATGATCGAGGGCTGTATTAATCATGATTCTGCTCAACCAGGTTTTAAATGGTCGGCTTGCATCGAAACTTTCGAGCTTCGTGAAAACCTTCATGAATCCATCGTTGAGTATTTCTTTCGCCTCTTCCCGGCTGCGTGTATAGCGCAAGCAAATGCTCATAGCATAGCCGTAGAACTGCTTGTACAACAGCTCCTGACTGCGGCGGTTTTTCTGTAAACAGCCGTCGAGTAGTTCTTGAAGAACGGCGGAGTTATACTCGGGCATGCTATTTGCTTTTTTAACCTATACGAGGGAATCCGGCACAGGGTTGCCTGGGGTTTGCAAGTTTTTTACAACATTTTTACGCCGGCAAAAAGACACATCGTCCGTTCATTGAAAAATTAGGAATTTTTAACGACAATCGCACGTAAACTTGGCGTTAATGCCTCCCGGAACCCGCCCTGCGCGGGTGGTCCTGCCCGGGTAGTCCCGCCCGGATGGCTTTGAAATAATGCGTACTTTTGCAGGCTAACTATCGAATGTTAATCAAAGCCGGATTAAAACTGGTTTCCGGTGTACCCTATATCCAATGGCCAATAATGAAACTGGCAAAACCTTGCCCGGCAAGGAAACTCCCTCTCCATTTGCCGTAAAAAAAATCAGGTGGGAAGGATTAAAAATCACGCTCCGGCTTTTGCGTTACCTGCGGCCCTATCGCTTGATGTTCGTGGCGGGGATGCTGTTCCTTGCATTGTCGACCGGCACGTCCCTTGCATTTCCGAAACTGGTGGGAAGCATTATCGAGGTCATTGAGGGCAAATCGCGGTTTACGATCAATCAAATCACCGTGCTGCTTTTCGTAGTCCTGTTTGGTCAGGCCATATTTTCGTTCTTCCGGATCTATCTCTTTTCCAAAGTCAGTGAAAAGGCTGTCAACAACATCCGGCTCGACGTTTTCAGCAAGATTATCACATTGCCTGTCCCATTCCTGGAAGAACGTCGCGTGGGCGAGCTCACCAGCCGCATTACTTCCGATGTTTCACAACTGCAAGGTTTGCTGTCGTTCACGCTCGCAGAACTCTTCCGGCAGCTGGCTACGCTGATCGTCGGAATGTCCATTTTGTTTTATACTTCCTGGAAGCTGACGCTTTTCATGCTCGCGACGGTACCCATACTGGGCGTGGCTTCGGTATTCTTCGGGCGTCACACACGCAGGCTCTCCCGCAAGGCGCAGGACCAGCTTGCAGCAGCAAATGTCGTGGTGGAGGAAACCTTGCAATCGGTGAACGTCGTAAAGGCATTTACCAATGAGCCACTGGAAATCAACCGCTACCGGACGATTCTGGATCGGGTGGTGGACCTTACATTGTATGCGGCGCGGTTTCGGGGTGGGTTCGTATCATTTATCATTTTCGCCACATTCGGCGGGATCGTGGGTGTAGTGTGGTACGGAGCCGCATTAGTGCAAGCTGGCGAGTTCGGTCTTTCGGATTTATTCACATTTATTCTTTACACCACTTTTATCGGCGCGTCGATCAGCGGAATGGGTGATTTATATGCCCAAATCAGCCGCACGGTGGGTGCGTCCGAACGCATCTTCGAGATCCTGGGAGAAACGCCCGAGGTTTCGGTGGATGAGGCACAAAATGCAGTGGCAAGTCATGTGGAAGGCCGCGTGACTTACGAGGACATTCATTTTGCCTATCCCTCGCGTCCCGATTTGCCAGTTTTGAAAGGCGTTTCACTGGACATTCAGGCAGGCGAGAAAATCGCTTTGGTAGGATACAGCGGTGCCGGTAAATCGACCATTGTACAACTCCTGATGCGCTTTTACGAATATCAGTCGGGTGAAATACTCGTCGACGGCAAGCCGGTAAGGGAATATGGCCTTTCGGCTTTAAGGAAAAATATCGCGATCGTGCCGCAGGAGGTAATGCTTTTTGGCGGGACGATCTATGAAAACATTGCCTACGGAAAACCTTCCGCCTCCCGTGAAGCCATTATTGACGCCGCCAGACGCGCCCATGCGCTGGAATTTATCGAGTCCTTTCCCGAAGGATTTGAGACCATCGTCGGCGAGCGGGGCATTAAGCTTTCCGGCGGCCAGCGACAGCGCATTGCCATTGCAAGGGCTATTTTAAAAGACCCCAAAATCCTCATTCTCGATGAAGCGACCAGTTCGCTCGACGCGGAATCCGAAAAGCTTGTACAAATCGCATTGGACGAGCTGATGAAAAACCGCACGACGATCGTGATCGCCCACCGCCTGGCGACCATTCGGAAAGTCGATATGATCTATGTCCTTCGCGAAGGCCGGATCGCCGAGTCGGGAACGCACCAGGCATTGAGCACTATTCCTGATGGCCTGTACGCCAACCTCATCAAACTCCAATTTGAAAACGTTGAAACCCTTTCATGAAAAGCACTGAAACATCCCGCTTCGAATCACGCACATTTTTTCAAGCCCAAAAAGAAAAAGCGGCCATAGCGGAACAAAGGGAACATGAAAGATTTAAAAATATAGCCCTGCTGCGACTGGCTGCATTTGCAGGCATGGTGGTGCTGGCGGTGGTCTGGAACAAAACGGGCGTCGCCTATTGGGGAATAGGGATATTGGTATTGCTCATAATCTTCCTTATCCTGATGCGGAAGCAGCAGGAAGCCCGTACCAACCGGAACTTTCAGCGAAACCTTATCGCCATTAATGACGATGAACTTGCTCGCCTCGATCTCCGTTTCAAAAGGCCCGAAACCGGCTCGGAATTCCGCGAAAAAGACCATAATTATTCCGATGATCTGGACATCTTCGGCGAATTTTCCCTTTTCAAACTCCTCAATCGCAGCCGCACCGCCGAAGGAAGCCGCCGGCTTGCCAATTGGCTCAAAAATCCAGCCAACGCAACCGAGGTAGGGCTCCGGCAAACAGCCGCCACCGATTTCAGCCATCACCCCGAGCACATCCAGCAATGGGAAGCGACCGCCTTGCTTCACGCGCACGCAGCCAAGCACGTGGGCGAATTTCAGGAATGGATCGTTGAACCATTTCCCGCGCCATTGAGAAATGCATTGCCATTGCGCTGGTACCCATTGCTGACACTTTTGATCGCGATATTGTATTTCGCAGGCATCCTGCCAGGCATTGTTGTGTTCGTCAGCCTCGGAATCCATCTTTTCATATTGGGCCGCTACGCCGAATTTGTGAAACTACTCGCCAACCGCACGACATCAATGGGACAAACGCTCACCGCTTATTCGGATTTGTTGAAAAAAGCGGAACATGCACCGTATGAGTCGAAGTGGTGGCAAACAAGAAAGGCGAAGATTACCGGCTCTTCGGCCGCATTGGCGAAAGTGGGCAACCTCTTCGAAAAACTGGATTACCGCAACAATCCTTACTTCGCCGTGTTCATCGGCATTCCCACACTCTGGGATATGCATTGCCTCGCAAGCCTCGAAGATTGGAAGGCTGTGCATCACCAGCACCTCGACCACTGGCTGGACGTATTGGCCGACACCGAAGCAATGAACAGTCTGGCAGGTCACGCATTTGCCCATCCGGAGTACATTATTCCCGCTGTCAATCATGTCTCTGAAGTTACCATCGCCGCCGCTTCGCTCGGCCATCCGCTGATTCCCGCGGCAAAGCGGATTAGTAACGATTTTGCCATGCAGGGAACGGGCAAGACAATACTGGTTACAGGCTCGAATATGTCTGGGAAAAGTACTTTTTTAAGGACAATTGGTTTAAATCTCGTACTCGCGCAAATGGGCGCGGTTGTGAGCGCCGGCGCATTCGCTTGCTCGCCTGTGCGGGTATTCAGCAGCATGCGCACGCAGGACTCGCTGGAAGAAAGCACTTCTTCTTTTTATGCAGAATTAAAAAGGCTCCGGAAACTCCTTGAACTGGCCGACGAGCAGGCTCAAGCACCTGTTTTCTATTTACTGGATGAAATTCTCAAAGGTACCAACTCCGCCGACCGCCACCGGGGTGCGGAGGCGCTGATTCGGCAGCTGCATGCCAAAAAAGCATCAGGTATGGTATCCACCCACGACCTCGAACTAGGCGAGTGGGGCGCTACCGAGCCTTACATTCACAACTTCCATTTCCGGTCGGATGTGGAAAACGGCCAGCTGCATTTTGATTACCGTTTGCACGAAGGGATCTGCCGGAGTTTCAATGCCTCGGAACTGATGCGGATGATGGGCATCGCTATTGGACCCGACAAAACCCCGCTTGCACACTGATACCGGGCATTTGTACGGTTGTTTGCGGATTTGCGTAACTTTACTGTTTACATTTACGTTTAAAACACTGATCCGGTAGCGGAAGTCGAACTTTTTTGATTAACAATTAACCCGTAACGATTACAAAACCTGAATGGAATTACAGAAAGCATTGGAAATATTGATCATGGCAGGGCAGCTTATCCTGGGCCTGTCGATCCTGGTGGGGTTGCATGAGTGGGGGCACATGGCCGCCGCAAAATTGTTCGGAATGAGGGTTGAAAAATACTTTATAGGCTTTCCTCCTAAAATTTTCAGTTTTCAGAAAGGCGAAACAGAATATGGCATAGGCGCTATCCCGCTGGGCGGGTTTGTGAAAATTTCCGGGATGATCGACGAGTCGATGGACACCGAGGCGATGAACCAGGAGCCGCAGCCGTGGGAATTCCGCTCGAAACCGGCCTGGCAGCGGCTGATCGTCATGCTCGGCGGTATTATCGTGAACGTGGTCGTGGGTATCGTCATCTTCATTGCAATCGCGTACCACGACGGCAAGCAGTTCCTTTCGATTAATGAGGTAAATAAATATGGTATCGTGGCCGGCGAACTGGCACAGGAAATCGGTTTGAAAACCGGCGACAAGATCGTGCGCGTCAACGGCAAACCTTTCACGGATTTCAGCGACGTGATCAGTTCGGAGGTTTTCCTGGGAAGCAACAGTTCTTACACCGTCGACCGCAACGGCCAGGAAGTGCAGATAGAGATCCCTAACAATTTCATTGAAAAACTGTCCGACCCTGATGAGAAACGCAATTTCATCCGCGCGATCGAACCTTTCAAAATCGGTGAGCTGATTCCGGGAATGCCTGCCGAAAAAGCGGGCATGGAAGTCGGAGACAAAATTACGTCGATCAACGGCACGCCTATCCGTTTCTTCCATGAATTGCAGACCCAACTTGAAAAGCTGAAAGGCAAGGAAACCACATTGGTAGTACAACGCGGTGCGGAGCAGAAACCCTTGAAAGTGGCCGTAACTGAAGACGGTACGCTCGGTTTCTATCCAGAAACCCTGCTCGACTTCACAGTAGTTCAATATACTTTCGGCGAAGCGGTGGCCATTGGCACGGAAAATGCCTTCGGTGTGGTGTATAACAATATCAAAGGTTTCGGTAAAATATTCCGCGGGGAAGTGTCTGCCTCCAAAGCACTGAGCGGACCGATCGGCATAGCACGTATGTTTGGTGGCGTTTGGGATTGGGGCCGTTTCTGGCAGCTGACCGGCTTGCTATCGATGGTGCTCGCATTCATGAATGCATTGCCTATTCCTGCATTGGACGGCGGCCATGCGGTAATCCTGTCCTATGAAATCATCTCAGGTCGCAAGCCTTCCGACAAGTTCCTCGAAAACGCCCAGAAAGTAGGAATGGTACTCCTGTTGGGCCTGATGGCATTCGCCATTTTCAACGACGTATGGAAAGCGGTATTCTAAAAAGAGGGAGGAAAGGGAGAATGGAGGAAGGGGAGGAAAGGAATGTATTAGTCAGGAGGTCAGGAAGGTCATTTCGCTTTCCTGACTTTCTGACTTTTTCCTCTTCCCTTTCCTCCTTCCTCCCTTTCCTGCTTTCCTCCCTTTTCCTACTCACGTCCTTCAAACCGAAGCACGACTACCACGTTTCGGTGACGCAAATGCAATACAATGCGTCGTCGCGATCGTTCGAAGTAAGTATCCGGATATTTACGGATGATCTTGAAAAAGCATTGTCGGAAAGCCACTCCAGACAACGATTCGTGATCAAGGACAATGATCAAAATGATCGCTTCGTTGAAGAATACATTCGTAAATCATTTGTCTTGACAGATAGTCAGAAAAAAAATGTCCCTATCAAATATGTCGGAAAAGAACAGGAAGCGGATGCAACGTGGGTGTATCTCGAAATCCCTTTCCAGGGCGCTTTGAACGGCTGTAAGCTTTTGAATGTTACGCTTATGGAAGTTTTTGACGATCAGGTCAATATGACGAATCTTAAATTCCAGTCCGAAAAAAGGACGTTTTTATTTAAAAAAGGACAGACTTCTCACCTGCTGTAACTGGTCTGTGACCGCTCATAAAAATGCATGACATAATGTGTAGTGGCACGGCTATTTTGTTTTATAATGCCTTTCTTTTGAAAGTCATTATTTATATATTGGGAAAAGATTATCTGTCAATTTGACAGAATGCCTATGAAATTTGAACCTTCTGATCTATATAGCCGGCTGCTGATGTCCGATTCGGACATGGATAGCCTTGAAATCGTTCCTCTTGGTGGCCCCGACGGCTCTGACGAGCCTTTTGAACTTCCCAATGAATTAGCGATACTTCCGATCAGGCAAACGGTGCTCTTCCCGGGGATGGTGATTCCCGTGACAGTCGTGCGCCAGAAAGCTATCAGGCTTGTTAAAAAGATATACCGCAACTCCGATATCAATCAGCGTATTCTCGGCGCCGTCACCCAGGCCATCCCTAACAAGGAAGACCCTACGGCTGAGGATCTTTACAATATCGGTACCGTCGCTCAAATCCTGAAAATGATCACCTTGCCGGATGGTAACGTGACAATCATCGTACAGGGCCGCCAGCGTTTCGAGATCAAAGCCATTGTAAACGAGGAGCCTTACCTGACCGCCGAAGTACGGCCTATCGAAGATTCTTTTGTGGGCCCTACCAAAAAAGAAGCGAAAGCACTGCTGCAATCGCTTCGTGACGGTGCGCACAAGATCATGCGCCTGAACCCTGAGATCCCGCAGGAAGCACGCATTGCGCTGGACAACATCGAAAGTCCGATCTTTTTGATCCATTTCCTGTCGTCGAACATCAATGTTGAGATAGCCGATAAGCAAAAATTGCTTGAAGAACGTAACGGTCACAAGCAGGCTACGCTTTTGCTGCAATACATGATGCGCGAAATCGAAATGCTGGAATTGAAACGTGAAATCCAGACGAAAGCAAGCTCGGATATCGACCAGCAGCAACGCGATTATTTCCTTCGCCAGCAGATCAAAGTTCTGCATGATGAGTTGGGAATGGACAGCCCCGAGCGCGACCTCGACGAAATCCGCCTGAAAGCCAGCCAGAAAAAATGGTCGGAGCCGGTGAAAGCCCATTTCGAAAAAGAACTGGGCAAATTGCAGCGCGTTAACCCAATGGCCCCGGAATACCCGGTAACGATGAATTACCTGGAAACGCTGGTGGATTTGCCATGGGGACAATATACCAAAGACAATTTCGACCTGGTAAGGGCACAGAAAATCCTCGACGCTGACCATTTCGGTCTCGAAAAGGTGAAAGAGCGCATTATCGAATACCTGGCGGTGTTGAAACTGAAAGGGAATTTGAAAGCGCCGATCCTTTGCCTGTACGGCCCTCCGGGTGTCGGCAAAACTTCACTCGGCAAGTCCATCGCGAAGGCATTGAACCGGGAATATATCCGTATGGCGCTCGGTGGCGTGCACGACGAAGCCGAAATCCGCGGGCACCGCAAGACGTACATCGGTGCAATGCCGGGTAAGATCATCCAGAATATCAAAAAGGCAGGTTCTGCCAATCCGGTGTTCATCCTCGATGAAATCGATAAGGTGAGTTCCGATTACCGCGGCGATCCTTCTTCCGCACTGCTGGAAGTACTCGATCCCGAGCAGAACTCGTCATTCACCGATAATTACCTCGAAGTAGAATACGACCTTTCGAAGGTGCTTTTCGTAGCCACCGCCAACTCGCTCGATACCATTCACCCCGCATTGCGCGACCGGATGGAAATCATCGAAATGACCGGCTACACGATCGAAGAAAAATTGCAGATTGCGAAACGTTATCTCGTTCCGAAACAGCGCAAAGATCATGGTTTGAAATCGACCGATGTGAAGATCGACGATGCCGCATTGCTGAAAGTGATTGAAGGCTACACCCGCGAGTCGGGCGTGCGCAACCTCGAGCAGAAGGTAGGCACTGTTATCCGAAAGATCGCAAAATCGGTAGCAATGGAGCAGGATTATCCTAAGACCATTAAAGCCGACCAAATCGAGAAGTACCTCGGCGCGGAGATTTTTGATAAGGATTTGTATCAGGACAATGACTTCGCGGGCGTTGTGACGGGTCTCGCCTGGACTTCGGTAGGTGGTGAAATCCTGTTCATTGAAACGAGCCTGAGTCGTGGGAAAGGCGGGCTGACATTATCCGGCCAGCTGGGCGATGTGATGAAAGAGTCGGCGGTGGCTGCGTTGTCATACCTCAAAGCTAACGCAGAAAGGCTGGGTATCGATTACCGCATTTTCAATCACTACGATCTTCACGTACACGTACCTGCCGGCGCAGTACCCAAAGACGGACCTAGCGCGGGCGTGACGATGGCCACTTCCATGGCTTCGATATTTACACAACGCCGCGTGAAACCTTATATCGCGATGACGGGTGAGATCACATTGCGCGGAAAAGTACTTCCGGTAGGTGGTGTGAAAGAAAAAATCCTCGCTGCACGCCGCGCGGGAGTAAAAGAGATTATTCTCTGTGTGAAAAACCGCAAGGACGTGGAAGAAGTACCTGCCAATTACATCAAAGACCTGACTTTCCATTACGTGGACCAGGTCGATGAAGTGCTGAGTATTGCGCTCCTTCCCGAAAAAGTGAACAACCCGATGAACTTCATTTTCCCCGATGAAAAGAAAGAAAAAGAAGAAAGCGGATTTGTTACGATGACGGTTTAAGCCAGACTTGAAAATATGAAAAGAGGTACCGAAAGGTGCCTCTTTTTGTTTAGGGGTTATGCTTTCCAAACGGCGTCATATTGTTAAACCTTTTATCTATTTAAAAATGTCGTTACCGCAGCTCTCCCCCCAACTGCTCGACCAGCAGCCCGAACTTCTTCCCGATCACCGGAAACTTCTTGCATTGCCTGAAAAAATTATCCAGTTCGGTACAGGAGTACTGCTGCGCGGCCTGCCCGACTATTTTGTGAACAAGGCCAATGCGCAGGGTATTTTCAATGGCCGGATCGTTGTCGTGAAATCAACCAGCACCGGGGGAACCGACGCCTTTACGGAGCAGCAGAATATCTTCTCCCACAGCATCCGCGGAATTGAAAACGGTCGGCAAATCGACGAGACGGTTATCAATAGCAGCATTAGCCGCACCCTGACCGCTGCCAGCGACTGGGCCGATATCCTCGAATGTGCACATAGCTCAGAGCTTAATATTGTTATTTCAAATACGACGGAAGTGGGTATCCAGCTGGTCGACGATGACATTTTCGCCAGCCCGCCGGTATCCTTTCCGGGGAAACTGGCGGCCTATTTGTTGGAACGGTACAAAGCGTTCAACGGTGCTCCGGAATCGGGAATGGTGATCGTTCCCACCGAATTGATCGTCGGCAACGGTCCGAAACTGAAAGCCATCGTGCTGGAACAGGCACAACGGCACGGTCTGGATAGGGCTTTTATTTACTGGCTGGAAAACTATAACCACTTTTGCAGCTCACTGGTAGACCGCATTGTTCCCGGCAAGCCCGATGCCGAAACGATCGAGGTGCTTTCTCAAAAACAAGGCTTCCGCGACGATCTGCTGATCGTTTCCGAAGTTTACCGCCTCTGGGCAATCGAAGGCAGCCAGCATGTGCGCGATGTGTTAAGCTTCGCACAAGCCGACAAGGGGGTGGTGATCGAACCTAATATCGACCTCTTCCGCGAATTGAAATTGAGATTACTAAACGGCACGCATACGTTAGCTTCCGGTCTTGCTTATCTCCACGGCCTCGATACAGTTCGTGAAGCGATGGAAAATACCGAAACCGCGCAGTTTATCGCCGATGTAATGCTGAAAGAACTTGCGCCTGCAATCCCGTACGCTGTTGATCCCGCACGGGCGCAGGAGTTCGGCAACCAGGTACTCGACCGCTTCCGCAACCCGTTCATTCGCCACCAGCTGATAGATATTACCGTGCAATACACGGCGAAGATGAAGATGCGCAACATTCCGACACTTCTGAACCATTATCAGAAATCGGACGATGTGCCTGTATTATTTGCCAAAGGATTTGCCGCATTCCTCCGTTTTATGAGGCCTGTCGTGCATAAGGACAATGCTTACTACGGCGAGCGCGATGGTCAGCAGTATCCAATCCGGTGCGATGCAGCCGCCTATTTTGATGAAAAGTGGAAGAATGCTGCGTCGCCGGTAGATCTGGCACAGCAGGTTTTGAGCGATGTATCGCTTTGGGATACCGACCTTACATTACTGCCGGGCTTTGCCGACGCCGTGAAAGGTTATATGATCGAGCCGGTCTTTACCGGGACTTCCACGCTTTGAGCTGATTATACAGTTCCTCGGCCGAGATGGCATCAGAACTGAAATAGATCTCATCCGTTACTGTTTTGATCAGCAGGTACGGGTGAGATTTTTTATTGATATACAACCTGACAATCCGGCCGTCTTCTGTTTTGAAGGCCCCTTTCGCAAACTCTCCGCCTGCGAAACCGTTCGCTTTGCTCGAAATATCAGGCAGGCTGTCGGTAACAGTGAACCCGGTCACATCATCCCGCGCAATTTTCATCCCGGACAGGCCTTTGATTTCCAATGCACGGGTAGTCAGGAAGATCTCGCTGTTCCTCATGCCCATAAACATCAAATAACCTACGCCCACTACCACCACAAGGATAATGGCCATGACAATGTAGGTGCCTACCCGCTGGCCGCTCGTGCCCGTATAGTATCGGTTCCCGACAGCGATCATATAGACATATGCCAGAAGGGGGTAGACAACCATAAACACCGTAGCCCAGTTAGGATTAAAAGCATTCAGAATCAACACTCCTGCCAGCTCACTGATACCGAGGAATATGTGGAAACGATTGAAAAACTTGACGTAGGAAACAATGTCCATCTTCGCGCGATCGGCTTCGGACATCGTATTGTACCCGGATAACAGGTATTTCGCATTACCCGGAGTCACGATAAACCCGAGCGAAAGCAAGACCAGCGAAATGATGATGGCAACGGTAAGCATAACTTTGTCACGGCTAATTGCCTTATAAGTTACAAACTTATGCAGGAGAAAGTCAATTGGCTTTCGTTTTCACAAATGCTTATATTTGATAAAAAGCATATTATGATTCTCCCATTGAACATACCTGCACATCCGTATTTCACCGACGACGAGTTGGTCGCATTCTGCGTGGCCAACCCCGATTTAATGGTCGAAAGGGATGAACACGGTCAACTACACATCACTATGACACCCACCTTTCTCCTTGGCAGTTCTAACAACAGTGAATTAATCGCCGAAATAGCTATTTGGAACCGCAAGAAAAAGGGAGGAAAGGTGATTGAATCAAATGGAGGTTTTTTTCTTCAAGACAGGTCCATGCGGGTACCGGACGTTGCCTGGATACAAATAGACCGCTGGAATGCGCTGACAGACGATGAAAAGAATTCGTTCCCATACATGGCACCGGATTTTGTGATTGAATTACAATCCAAAACAGATAGCCTGCGTTACCTGGAACGAAAAATGGTGAAGTGGATTGAAAACGGCGTGAGGCTTGCCTGGCTAGTGTGTCCGAAAAGTCAGACGACCTACGTTTACGAGCCGGGCAAGCCTCAACTTGCGGTGCATTTTGAAGAAACGCTTTCAGGCGGTGAAGTACTAGTGGACTTCTCCACCCGCCTAAGCGATATTTTGGAATATTAATCAGCTATTCGCGCGGAACTCCTTCACGAGCGCGATGCTTTCAGCTACTTTTTGCTCGATCCAGGGATAGTTACCTTGTGCTACCACGTCTTTCGGAAACAGGTTTGAGCCTAAGCCGACAGCGTAGGCACCAGCACCGAACCATTCGTTAATGCTTTCCTTGGTAGGCTGTACGCCGCCGGTAACCATAATTTTCACATTCGGCATAGGCCCGCGGATTGCGCGCACGAATGCGGAACCTACCACTTCGCCCGGGAAAAGTTTCACTACCTCCGCGCCAGCTTGCTGTGCGTTGTAGATTTCAGTCAATGTAGAAACGCCCGGAATCCAGGGGATACCAGCTTTCAAACAAGCTTCGCCTACGGCCGGATTGAGGCAAGGTGTCACGATAAAATCAGTGCCGGCATCGATGAATTTTTGCGCGGTTTCAGCATCGTAAATCGTACCGATTCCCATTGACAGGCCGGGCAGGCTTTCCTTTACATGCGCCAGAAGCTCCGTAAATACATTAAAGGCATTGTCGCCACGATTCGTGAATTCGAATGCGCGTGCACCTCCGCGGTATGCCGCATTGATTACCTCCTTGGCGATTTCAATATCCGCATGATAGAACAGCGGCAGTACGCCGACTTCGTTCAATAATATCAATGTTGTTTCTTTATCCATGATTGTTGGCCAGGTTACTAGCGTTTGATTCTTCCTGAGGTCTCTCCCTGACGTATGGCTTCCACTTCGGCAATCGTCGAGATCAAAGCATCGCCTTCGATGGTATGCTTCAATGCCGAAGCGGCTACCCCGAATTCCAGCGCTTTTTGCTGGTCGTCGAAGGTAATGAGGCCATGAATAAGGCCGGCGATGAATGCGTCGCCGCCGCCTACGCGGTCGACGATCGGGTTGATCTCGATGTCTTCCGTTTCGAGCAACTCTTTGCCATTCCACAAAAATGCCCGCAGCAAGTTATGTGACGCGCTGATCGACGTCCTTTTAGTATCCACCACCGTTTTTACCTGCGGGAAAGCCTTCTGTAAATTGACGCAGGATTCGACAAAATCGTTTCCGTCTATATCAAAAATCTCCTTGATATTGATGCTGTTGGCGATTACAACATCCGTTCCAGCAGTTAGTTCGGGAAGGATATCGGAAGGTTTTTTGCCGTATTTCCACAAATTCGCACGGTAGAAAATGTCGCCGGAAACGGTAATGTTGCGTTTGCGGGCCGCTTTAATGCCGTCGAGCAATGCGTCCGCAGCTTCTTGCGACAATGCCGGGGTAATACCAGCCCAATGAAACCATTTCGCGTCTTTCAGGATGTTATCCCAATCGAGCTCCTTTGGGTCGATCGTCGCGAGGGATGAATTGGCGCGGTCGTACACGATCTGGCTGCCGCGCATGGCAGCACCGGTTTCCAGGAAATAAACGGCCATTCTCGGGCCTCCGAAAAGGATGTGCGACGTATCGACGCCATGGAAATGCAGGTACTGAGCCGCCGCACGCCCGATGGGCGAGTCAGGAAAACGGGTAACGTGCGCCGTGCTGTGTCCCCAATATGCCAACGCCGTCGAAACGTTCGCTTCGCCACCAGCATATGTTACATTCAATTGACGGGCTTGTTCAAAACGGGAAAAACCAGGAGTGGAAAGCCGCATAAGGACTTCCCCGAAGGATACTATCTGAGCCATATTTTAAACTATTGCCCGTTTGCCAAAGAATGAACTCCCTGACGGGCCATTGAAAAATGATTACGCGCCAAAATTAAGTATTAACATTAAAATAGCCCACAACAAATGTCTGGGCTATTCCTTTTATTAGCGTATTTAAATTCGGACTTTAATCAAAAACCAAAATATTTGTTGGCATTGTTGTAAGAAATACCCTGCACCATCTTACCCAGCCACTGAATATCGCTCGGTAACTCGCCATTCTCGACATCCTGACCGATGAGGTTACACAAAATACGGCGGAAATATTCATGACGCGGGTACGACAGGAAGCTGCGCGAATCCGTAAGCATGCCCACGAAACGGCTCAGCAAGCCCATATTCGACAATGCGTTCATCTGCCGCTCCATACCATCCTTCTGATCGAGGAACCACCAGCCGGAACCAAACTGCATTTTACCGGCAACCGTTCCGTCGTTGTAGTTACCAGTCATCGTAGCCAGTACTTCATTGTCGGCCGGATTAAGGTTATACAAAATGGTTTTCGCCAATTGATCGGTCGAATCGAGTTTGTTCAAAAACTTCGAAAGCGCTTGCGCCTGGCTGTAATCGCCGATGGAATCCCAGCCGGTATCGGGGCCGAGTTCGCGGAGCATACGTTCGTTGTTGTTGCGCAATGCACCGAGGTGGAACTGCTGCGTCCAACCTTTGGCATGATCCATTTTAGCCATTTCATACAGCAGCACAGACTTGAACGCCAGCGCCTGACTGGCCGAAGGCTTCTCGCCCCTCAATGCAGTCGCAAATGCCTCACGCGCCGCAGCTTCATCGAATTCCGCATAAATATGCTCCAAACCGTGATCGGACAACCGGCCGCCCATGGAAGCAAAGAAGTCGTGGCGGTTCTGCAATGCGCCCAGCAATGCTTCATAAGAAGTAATCTCACCAATACCGGCCGATTGCGCCAGTTTCGCCAGATATTGTTTAAAGTCCTCCGGCGAGTCGATCAGCAGCATCGCCTTATCCGGGCGGTATGTCGGCAGCACGCGGATATCGAAACCGCTTTCACTGATTGCGCGGTGGTAATTCAGAGTGTCAGTTGGATCATCAGTCGTGCAGATTACCTTCACATTCATGCGGGTAAGCAGACTTTTCACCGAGTAATCGGGCTGGCGCAACTTGGCGGAGCATTCTTCGTAAATCTCTCTGGCGGTATTTCTGTTTAATAGTATATCAATGTCGAAATAGCGCAGCAATTCGAGGTGCGTCCAGTGATAGAGCGGATTGCGCATTGTATACGGTACTGTGGCCGCCCATTGTTCGAACTTTTCCCAATCGCTCGCGTCGCCGGTACAATACCGCTCGTTGATACCATTTGCCCGCATTGCCCGCCATTTGTAATGGTCCCCGTAAAGCCAGATTTGCGTCAGGTTTTCAAACTGCTTGTCTTCCGCAATCTGATCGGGCGGCAGGTGGCAGTGGTAATCGATGATCGGCATTTCCTTCGCATAATCATGGTAAAGGATACGCGCAGTTTCCGAGCGGAGGAGGAAATCTTCGGAAATGAAGGTCTTTTGTACAGCGGTGCTAATCGTTTCCATTCTCTTTCTTATTACAATCACAAACTTCTTTCAATCCCGTATTCGAGGCCCCGCAGCTCCGCAAGCCCGCGCAGGCGCCCGATGGCCGTATAACCCGGATTGGTCCGCTTCGTAGCCGACAAATCATCAAGCATACGGTGGCCATGATCAGGACGGAAAGGCATTCTCAAATCGGTTCTGCCGTCATTTTCCCGCCTTTTCTGTTCCAATACCAATGCCCGCATCACGCCGTACATATCCACGTCGCCGTCGAGGTGATCGGCTTCGTAAAAGCTGCCGTCGTGCTCGCGCTTGGTGGCGCGCAGATGTATGAAATGAATCCTGCTGCCCAGCCTGTCCACCATTCCGGCGAGGTCGTTATCCGGCCTTACGCCATAGGAGCCCGTACAAAAGCAAATGCCATTGGCTTGCTTGTCATACGCTTTCAGCAGCATTTCTGCGTCATTTTCAGTGCTCACAACGCGTGGTAGTCCGAGGATGGGATAAGGAGGATCGTCCGGGTGAATCGCCAACCTGATCCCCGCTTCCTCCGCTACCGGCCCGATCGCCTGAATAAACTGGTACAAATGCGTACGCAGCTCGAAATCGCCGATATGCTCGTAGGTTTTCAAAACCTTCCTGAATTCTTCTACCGTGAAGCTCTCTTCCGAACCTGGCAGACCGGCTATAATGTTACGGACGAGTTTTTCCTTCTCCTGCTCTGACGCCGAGTCGAGCCAAATTTTTGCAGCACGTTTTTGCTCCTCGGTGTACAGCTCTCCGGCCTCTGATCTTTGTAACAGGTAGAGATCAAATGCGGCGAACTGCGTTGCATCGAAACGCAAACCGGTTGAACCATCCTTCATCGGCGCGTCCAGGTCGGTGCGCGTCCAGTCGAGAATGGGCATGAAATTGTAGCAGACGGTGTCGATACCGCATTGCCCCAGGTTACGGAGCGACTGCTGGTAGTTTAATATATGTTTCTCAAAATCGCCGGAGCGTGTCTTGATCGATTCGTGTACAGGTACACTTTCCACAACAGACCACGTAAGGCCGGCGTCTTCGATCAACTGCTTGCGCGCCTGGATTTCTGATACTTCCCAAACTTCACCATTGGGAATGTGATGTAATGCGGTGACGATTCCGGTTGCCCCGGCCTGACGAATATCCTGCAACGAAACAGGATCGTTAGGCCCAAACCAACGCCAGGTTTGTTCTAATGCCATTTGATGCCTTGCGGCGCGATAAGCTGTAAGCTATAAGCCTTAGGCTATAAGCTTTAAGCCTTACGCACCGCTGTTATTTTTATTGTTAGTTCAGTTATTTTTTGCGAACTTAAAGCAACCTGCTTACAGCCTAAAGCCTATCGCTTAAAGCCCCTACGCTACCAACCTATGCTCCGGCACCCTTTCGCGCAGTACTTTCAATGCGCGGCTCATTTGGGTTTCTACCGTTTTGACTGAGATATCCAAACGCTCTGCGATATCGCGGTAGCGGAGGCCTTCCTCGCGGCTGAGGCGGAAAATGAGCTGGCACTGGCGCGGCAATGCCTGGATGCAATCTTCTATATGCTCGTAAAATTCGTTGTACGACAGTTCTTCCGCGGGCGAGAAATGGTCGGCGTGGTTCATATTCCACTGCACCGATTCCAGCGAATCCCGCTCATTCTGACGATGGATACGCAGTTTCAGGTAATCCAGCGCCTGGTTGCGCACAGCCCTGTAAATGTAAGCCTGAAACGAAGTATGGACCTCAATCTGCTCACGATTTTTCCAAAGTTTCACAAATACATCGGACACCACTTCCTCTGCGATCTCCCGCGTCACCACCACGCGCATGGCGTAGTTGCAAAGCGACCTGTAATGGCGTGTGAACAACTCGCGGAAGGCATTATAATCACCGTTAGTCACTACTCTGCCAAACAGGGTTTCCAGTATACTTTTCTGAGAACAGGCTGATGGTAATGTACTGGTAAATGAGTTTGTCTCCATGTTAGCTGAGCTAGGTTAATTATAGAAAATTTCCTGGAATTGTAGTGGTATTTAGCCCCTTGTCTTCGTCGATCATTTACCTAGTTTAAATACTGATTCGCTGATACACAAAAATAAATCTTGAAAAAAAGCAATAAATTTACGCAACCGTTCCCGGAACCGTTCCCATTCCCGCAATTTTTCCCGGAACTTTGTGCGGACACCAGCGGCTTTGTGCAACATTGACCGCTAGTCTATTTTCTGGATTTTTTAGGAGGATTGTACTATTTCAATATATTCCAATGAAAAAGGTTTCTATCACCATCAAAGAGATTGCAAGACAACTCGGCATTTCCAAATCGACCGTGTCGCGGGCGCTACGCGACAGCAGCGAGATCAGTGAAGAAACCAAGCAAAAGGTGATCGATCTGGCTGAGCAGCTTAACTATTATCCCAACCCGATCGCGATCAGCCTGCTCAAAAACCGCACGCAAACCATCGGCGTGATCGTGCCGGATATTGCCAACCGGTTCTACTCCTCGGCGATCGGCGGCGTGGAGGATATTGCGTACAGCCGCGGATACCATACCATGATTTACCAAAGCCACGAGCTACTCGAACGCGAGCGTTCCGCCACACGGCACATTGCCTCGCGCCGGGTAGATGGTCTGGTGGTAGCGATTTCCAGCCAGTCGGAGAATATCGACCATTTCGCGTCCTTGCAGGAGCAGGGCATTCCCGTGGTGTTTTTCGACCGCGTAAGCGACGCCATGCATACACATAAGGTGCGGGTGGATGACTACAAAGGCGCGTTCGATGCTACGGAGCATTTGATCAAGCGGGGTTGCCGGCGCATTGCGCACATTGCCGGCCCAAAACCGGTATCCATTACACGGTTCCGTTTGGAAGGATACAAGGATGCATTGCGCAAATACGGGATCGAATTCCAGGAAGAATGGGTGTTGCACAGCGAGATTACGCAGGCGGGCGGTACCGAGCGCACCTACCAACTCATGGCCCTCCGCGAGCGTCCCGACGCTATCTTCGGCGCCAGCGACCGCATTACCATGGGTATTCACTGGGCATTGCGGCAGCTAGGCTACAAAATGCCCGATGACGTAGCGGTAGTGGGCTTTTGCGACATCGCCATGTCATCTCTCCTCGATCCGCCGGTGAGTTCGGTCACCCAGCCGTCGTTCGAAATGGGCCAGCAGGCTACTTCATTGCTTTTGGACCTCATTGAAAGCAAAAATACCCCGGCCGAATTCGAGACCAGGGTATTGCAATCCAATTTGGTGATTAATAAGTCGTCTATGCGGCACTAGCCGGTTATAGCTTTCAATTTTCTTTCAAATTCAATAAGAATGCGCTCTTTCATCTGAACCTTACGTTTCTGAATATTGATGCGCCCCACGGCCTGCTTGTCCTGCTCGGGATCGCCGGTAGCGGTGCGGTCAAATTCCAGCTGCGCGAATTCGAGGTCGCTCTTCTCACGCTTGGTAAGCCATTCGAGCTCGCGGTATTTGGTACGGAGCTGCTCTTCAGGGCTTTTCAGGTCGAAAGCCGGGTATTTGCGGCTGATCACGCGCGCCAGGTAGCTGAGCTCAAATATCTTGTCGCAAACCATCCGGAATTTCTCTGCCAATTCCTTATCTGCCAGTTTGAACGGAATCTTGATCTCCTTCCATTTACTAAGCAGAACCTTTGCTTCCTGCGACGCCTCGATGATATCCGGAGATTTCAGAAGCGCTTCGGCCTGGGCGAGCAGTTTCTGTTGTTCCACGATACGCGGGTCAATGCGAACTTTCGGTTCTATACCTTTAGCCGCATTATATTTATCGTAGAACAGTTTGAGGAAGTGGCGATAAGCCTTATTGACTTTGAAAAAGCGCTTCGGCGGAACTTCCCCTACATTATTCCATGCATTGCGTACATCTCTCGCCTTCTGATAGGCTTCGTCGAGATCTTTAGCGTAGCTGAGTGTCTTCGTAATTTTAATCAGCTTTTCGTACTCTTCTATACGGTGCTGGTTGAGCTTGTTCTGCTCATCGAAATAATCACGACGGCGTTGGAAGAAATCATCCAGGATCTGCTGGAATGTGGTCTCGATTTCATCCTGATATTCCTTATCGACCGGCCCGGTGCGGATCCACTTGGCTTTGATCTCCTGAATCTGGTCCGTTGCAGTAGCATAATCGGTCACGGCGGCGGCAACTTTCACGTCCTCGATCAGCGCGCGTTTGATTTCCAGGTTCTTGAGCTGGTTAACCTCGATCAGGCTTTTGAGATATTCTTCTTTTTCTTCGAGCCTTCTGAGCAATGGCACAAAATCACCCAATGCATCAAAACTTTTCAACTTGCGCTGTAACTGGATCAGTTTGGTAAGATAGGAGCCCTTATTAAGTGCCTCATCAATTTCGCGTTCCAGCTGCTCTACTTTGTTCAGGACAATGTTAAAACGATTCTTGAAATAGTCAATCGCTTCCTGCTCAGTCCTTTTTACTTCTCCAATTTGCCGGTCGGGGAAATCCAGATACCCCTTTAAAAATACTTTGCTGTCCTTAACGTAGCCGTATTCATCATTCAATGTGGCATTTTCCATTCTTTCAATTTTTTTTTATCTGCTAAGTGTAGGGATATATAACGATATTTGTTACGCACAAATTAAACAAAAAATGAGTAACGAAACCATTATTTTCTCAATGTCGGGGGTTAACAAAATCATTCCTCCCAACAGACATATTATTAAAAACATTTATTTATCCTTTTTCTACGGCGCTAAAATAGGCGTCCTCGGTCTGAACGGTTCCGGTAAGTCGACGCTCCTGCGCGTCATCGCCGGCATCGACAAAGACATTCAGGGTGAGGTAGTTTTCTCTCCCGGCTACTCCGTCGGGATGCTCGAACAGGAGCCGAAACTCGATCCGAACAAGACCGTTCGCGAAGTTGTAGAAGAAGGTGTACAAGAAATTGTAAATCTATTGAAAGAATTCGACGAGATCAATGAGGCGTTTGGTGCAGAAGATGCAGATTTCGACAAATTGCTGGAAAGACAGGGCGAAGTGCAGGAAAAACTCGACGCATCCGATGCATGGAATCTTGACAACCGCCTCGAAATCGCGATGGATGCGCTCCGCTGCCCACCATCGGATGCATTGATATCGACACTTTCGGGTGGAGAAAAGCGCCGGGTTGCGTTGTGCCGCCTCCTGTTGCGCCAGCCGGATGTACTTTTATTGGATGAACCTACCAACCACCTCGATGCGGAGTCGGTACTGTGGCTCGAAGAGCATTTGAGACAATATAAAGGAACCGTTATCGCCGTAACCCACGACCGCTACTTCCTCGACAACGTAGCCGGCTGGATCCTCGAACTCGACCGCGGCGAGGGCATTCCATGGAAAGGCAACTACTCATCCTGGCTGGAACAAAAGCAGGAACGCCTGAAAAAAGAAGAAAAAACCGAATCGAAACGTCAGAAAACATTGCAGCGCGAGTTGGAATGGGTGCGTTTGGCGCCGAAAGCACGCCAGGCCAAATCCAAGGCGAGGTTGGGCGCTTACGAGAGATTGCTCAGCGAGGAGGGCAAAGAGAAGGAAGAAAAATTGGAAATCTTCATTCCTTCCGGCCCAAGGCTTGGGAACAAGGTTATCGAAGCACATAATGTATCGATGGGCTTCGGCGACAGGTTGCTGTACGAAAACCTCAGCTTCGCATTGCCGCCGAATGGTATTGTCGGCATTATCGGGCCAAATGGTGCGGGTAAAACCACTTTGTTCAAACTCATTACCGGCCAGCTGAAACCGCTGACGGGCCATTTCGAAGTAGGTGAGACCGTGCAACTCGCTTACGTCGATCAGGAACACGATAACCTCGATCCCAATAAGACCGTATACCAGAGCATATCCGATGGCAACGACTGGATTATGCTCGGGGGCAAGCAGGCGAATGCGCGTGCGTACGTGAGCCGGTTCAATTTCGGCGGCGGCGACCAGGAAAAGAAAGTGGGAACGCTTTCCGGCGGCGAGCGTAACCGCGTACACCTTGCCATGACCCTGAAAGAGGGCGGCAACCTGTTGCTGTTGGATGAGCCTACCAACGATTTGGACGTAAACACGCTTCGCGCATTGGAGGAAGGCCTCGAAAACTTCGCGGGCTGTGCCGTGATTATCTCGCACGACCGCTGGTTCCTCGACCGCGTCGCAACCCACATTCTGGCATTCGAGGGCGATTCACAGGTTTACTGGTTTGAAGGTAACTTCTCAGAATACGAAGAAAACCGCCGTAAGAGACTCGGTACAGACGCTACACCGACCCGAATCAAGTATAAAAAACTCGCATAATTCCGCCCGGATCTGCCCGTTACCCAGCGCTCATCTACACAGGTGAGCGTTTTTTTGTGACTGCTTGTAGAATTTATTTTCTATTTCTCTTGAAATCTAGTTTTAATATTCTACCTTTCTATCCTATTCATACCATCCTTTATCAAGTTGTCAATTCAAATTATATTGAGCTGTTCGCCTATCAGGCTTAAAAACTAAAATTCCTCTTCTATTTCCATCCTGACACTCAACAGGGTTTTACAAAACGGCCGTCCCCGCCAGGCAGCTATTTGTAACTCCATAAACTTCTATATCAGTTATAGATAAAATTAAATCTGTCTCAACGAATCTAAAAAGCTATAACCGCCCACCGAACGAAAATTTTATGCGTTTCAAACGTCTGACGTCGCCGCCCAACTACTCACGTTTATTAACCATCGCACTTTTTCTGGCCGTGTTATCCGGCCGGCCCACCGCGCTTCTGGCGCAAAGAGAGCTGATCCTCAATACCACCGGCTACGGATTCGACCGAACGGCACCCAACGGGATCAATACCGAGCAATGGCAGTACATTCTGAAATTTGCGAACCTCAAATATAACGGGAAGGATGCGAGTCCGACGGCAATCAGGCTGCATATTCAATGGGAACATTATGAGCCAACCCTCGGTAATTACCAGCGCGCAAAGATGGCCCAGGCCGTCAAAGCCATTCTGGACATCAACCCAAACATGAAGGTGGCCCTTCACTTCTCCTATCTGCGGCCTGGGTACTGGAACGACAACTTTCTTTCTACCGTAGACGTTGCGCAACTCTCCAACGGCTCGCTCATGCGCGAGGCCATTTCGCACACGGTCCCGTCTGTCTTCTCCGAATATGCGACCGGCCGTTTCCTCGCATTTGTGGACGATGCACTCGCGCAGGTGCAAGGTTATTCGTCCAGGATTTTATATGTCGCGATGGGCAACAACGGATCAGAAGAGTTTTACATGCCTAATAAAGTCGTCAACTCGGTCAACTACGCCGGAATGTTCGAGGCCAAAGCATTGCAGGCATGGCGTACCAAGTTCCTTCCGATAAGATTTCCGGGCCAAACCAATGCTACCTGGGGCCGAACCTCCTATCCTATTGCCACCGCTCCCCAGCCAACCGACGGAAATTACAATTCTGAAATGGGCCGCGACCTGCACCGGTTTGCAGCATGGGGTTTGTTGAAGCTTTTCAAAGGTTTTTACGAAACCGTCAAAAACCGTAATTCTTCCATTAAAGTATTGCATTTCGTGTCCGACTTTGGCTCGGTACAGGGTAACAACTGGCATTTGCACAGCAGCACCCTCTTACTCGCATTGGAGCTTTCGGACGGTATTTACCATACCGACGGCAGTCACCAATGGGATCTGTGGAGAAAAATAATGGGAGTCGACGTCATCAAAGGTACTTATCCCAATAAAATAGCAGGCATCGAATTCGATCCGACCGACCTCGGCCAACCCGACGGCGGCTCGGGAATCAATGGCGGCATTCCGTACGAATGGTTTCCCCGTGCCTATAAGCATGGCGCGGACTATGTGCATATTGCCATGCATTTTAATGATATTGAAATGGCGCAGCTCGCACCCACGCTCGCATTGTGCCGTGAGCAATACATTACGCCCTCCTACCAGCCACCTGCACGGGCGGAAGCCGTGACTGTCAATATTTTTCCGAACGTATTCACAGGAACTTTCCTTTTCGACGCCTGGAATCAGATCGGCGGACAGAATTTCGGGCAAACGGACCTTCAACCTAAATCCATCAGAATGACGGATACGGGCTATTGGGAAAACGTTTGGGATAGCGGCAATTACCTGCCGTGCTCCTACTCTGTGAATGTCAGCTCCTCGCCGACCAAACCCGTTGTCGGAATGCCGGTGACACTCAGCGTCAATTGCCAGGGGCCCGAATGCAATACGGCCAACTACCAGTGGAGCGGCGAGGGTGCCAACAACCGGACGGGCAGTATCATTACGATTACTGCTCCGGATTCACCGGGCGATTACAATTATACCGCCAGATCGACCCGAAGCGGGTGCGTTGCCAAATCCGCGGCGAAGGTCGTTCCGGTCGGGCGCGCATTACCAGTGAAATTGATCAACTTTACCGCGATGAAAGAAGGCGAGCAAGCACTGCTTGCCTGGTCGACATCCGAAGAGGAAAATAGCGAAAAATTTGATGTGGAGCGGAGTGCCGATGGCAAGAAATGGACGCGCATTGGGTCGCTCCCAGCGGGAGGGGACGTATTGAATGCTGTTACCCGTTACAATTTCACCGATATCAGCCCCGCGGCCGGTGAAAATCTATACCGCCTGAAAATGGTCGACCGGGACCAGACCTTCTCATACAGCAAAATCGTTAACCTGAATTTCAAAACCACCCCGGTTGCAAGTACGTATCCAAATCCGGCCAGCGACAGGGTAACGATCGCAGCAGATGACTGGGAGCATGTCAAAACGGTCAGGATCATCAATGTTGCGGGTCAGGTGGTTTATAGTTCGAACAAGCCGCGCCGTGAAATCGATATACGGGGCCTGGCTTCGGGTGCTTACGTAATCGGCCTTGTGCACGAGAACGGTACGCAGGAAAATATCAAGTTCGTGAAAGATGCCGGGAAATAGCGCATGGGCGGGATTTGCCCGAAGGCCAATTCTTGCTAACTTTCGAACGGAATCAGTTTTTTAGAATTGTCAATGAGTCAATCTTCATCTTTGCATAAAATACATTTCATTTCGATCGGCGGTAGTGTCATGCACAATCTGGCCATCGAACTACATTTAAAAGGATTCGTTGTAACGGGATCGGATGATGAGATCTATGAGCCATCGTCCAGCCGCCTTGCACAATATGACTTGCTTCCGCCTGTTACAGGTTGGTTTCCGGAAAAAATCACTACCGATTTGGAAGCCGTGATTCTCGGCATGCACGCCAGGCAGGACAACCCCGAGCTCGCAAAAGCAAGAGAGCTGGGGATTAAGGTATATTCGTATCCCGAGTATATTTTTGAGCAAAGCCAGAACAAACAACGCGTCGTGATCGCGGGCAGTCATGGAAAAACGACCATTACCTCCATGATACTTCACGTTTTGAAATACAATAAAAGGAATTTCAATTACCTGGTCGGCGCACAAATTGAAGGTTTCGACAATATGGTGAAGCTTTCAGAGAATGCCCCGCTGATCGTGATCGAGGGCGACGAGTACTTTACTTCACCGATCGATCCCACCCCGAAATTTATCCACTACCAGCCGCATATCGCATTGATCAGCGGCATTGCCTGGGATCATTTCAATGTGTTCCCGACCTGGGAGTCGTATGTGAAGCAATTCGAGCTGCTGGCCGATTCGCTGCCGAAAGCCGGCGCGATCATCTTTGACCAAACGGACGATATGCTCGATGTGATCGGCCGGAAGGAACGTCCGGATGTGGCCAGCACACCTTATGCTGTACATCCGCACCGGATCGAGGATAATAAGACCATATTGATCACCGCCGAGCAGGGCGAGGTTCCGGTACTTGTTTTCGGAAGTCATAATATGAAAAATATCAGCGGCGCACGCGAAGTCTGCGAACGACTAGGCGTGACCGACGAGCAGTTCTACGACGCGATCCGCACATTCAAAGGAGCCTCAAAACGCCTGGAACTACTTGGAACGAATAAAACAGTAAATGTCTACCGTGATTTCGCCCATGCGCCTTCCAAAGTCGAAGCGACTACCAACGCCCTGAAAGAGCAATTTCCCGACAGAACGCTGGTAGCCTGCGCGGAGCTTCATACATTCAGCAGCCTTAACAAGAGTTTTTTATCCCAATATCGCCGCAAACTAAAAGCGGCCGATGTGGCGATCGTGTATTTCAATCCGCTGACATTGGAACACAAGCGATTGGAAAGTCTGTCGGAAGACGATATCAAAGCGGCATTCAAGCGCGATGACCTGAAAGTATTTACCAATTCGGCCGAACTGGAAGCATTCTTAAAGTCACTGGCCTGGAAAGACGCCAACCTGCTGCTGATGAGCTCCGGCACCTTCGGCGATATTGACCTGAAAAAACTGGCCGCGGATATTCTGGCATAGCCTGCCGGGATATCCCGCTTAAACACTTATCCGTTCATCCGATGCAATCCATAGTTGTATACTGCGGTTCAAATCCGGGAAAGAAAGCGCTATATGCCGAAACCGCCTACGAACTGGGCACAGCACTGGCAAAGCGAAATATCAAACTCATCTACGGCGGCGGCAATATGGGCCTGATGGGCCGTGTGGCCGATGGCGCAATGGACAATGCCGGGTTTGTTACGGGTATTATCCCGAATTTCCTGGCCAAGCTGGAAGTGGCGCATAAGACGTTGTCGGAACTCCATTTCGTCGACACGATGCACGAGCGTAAAGCCAAAATGGTATCGATGTCCGACGGTGTCATTGCATTACCCGGTGGCTACGGCACTTTCGATGAGCTTTTCGAGATCCTGACCTGGGCACAGCTCCGCATATTCCACGGCCCTGTCGGCCTTTTGAACGTCAACGGATTTTACGATCTTTTGCTTCTACAACTCGATAAAATGGTGGAAGAGGGCTTTCTGAGGCCCGATAACCGTGCACTTTTGGTAGTTGGGGAAGACCCTGCAACGCTCCTTGAAAAAATGGAAGCCTTCCGTTTGCAAAATGCGGAAAATAAGCCGCTGGACGGGTCGTTGTATGTAGATAAAAACTAGCCATCCTGTCAGAACAATGCGTGCTTTCTGCTTATTAGCCATCACGGTCGCCACTTCCATTTGTGCCCATGCGCAGCTGGAAAACCTCGGAAAATCGGTCAACACCGAATACAATGAAATCAGTCCGATCATTTCCCCCGACGGTAAAACGATCTATTTTTCAAGGGTAAGCCATCCGCAGAACACGCACGGCCCGAAAGGCAGCCAGGATATCTGGTATTCAGAACTCAAAAGCGATAAATGGACGCCGGCAAGGCGGCTACCTCCGCCCCTTAATAAGGAAGACTACAATAGCCTTTACAGCATTACACCCGACGGCAACACGCTGTTAATCAAGGGAGCATACAAAAACGGGACTTACGAAACGCGCGGGTTTTCAACCAGTAAAAAAACGGCGCGAGGCTGGTCCGCTCCCAACAAGCTGGATATTCCTGGTTATACCAAACTCAGCAAAGGCCAATTCGATTGCGGTTACCTCTCCAACGACGGTAAAACGTTGGTCATGTCTTTCAGCGAAAAGAAAAACAGCAAAGTCGACGATTTGTACGTAAGCTTCAAGCAAAAAGACGGTAGCTGGTCGAAACCTTTGAATCTCGGTCCTGAAATCAACACCGCCGATTTCACTGAAACCACCCCATTCCTCGCGCCTGACGGCGTGACGCTCTATTTTTCGAGTGACCGGAAAGGCGGCCAAGGCAGCAACGATATTTATTACAGCAAGCGGATCGACAAATCGTGGAAAAGATGGAGCAGGCCCGTTAACCTAGGTCCTGCCATCAACACCGACGGTTACGACGCTTACTACACCATTTCCGCGTTGGGTGATTTCGCCTATATGGTCTCTTTCAAAGACACGGAAGGCAAAGGCGACATTGTTCGCTATAACCTGCAACCCAAACCTTCTCCGGCCGATTCGGCGGCGGAGGCTCCCGTGGCGGTAGTGCCACCTTCGGATCCTGTGGTGATGATCAGCGGAAAAGTAATCGATTCCAAAACCGGGAAGCCGGTGGAAGCGACAATCATTTATGAAGATCTCGCTACCGGCGAAGAAGTAGGTACCGCCACGACCAACCCTACCACCGGCGAATATAAACTCGTGCTTCCGTACGGCCAGAAATACAGCTGGCGGGCAGTCGCCCCCAACTTCATCGCAGAAGGGGAAAATATCGACCTTACCGACTCCACCAGCAATGGTAATAAGGGTTTCAAGGAAATTGCCAACAAATCACTGAAACTCATCCCGATTGAAGAAGGGCAGATCGTGCGGCTTAACAATATTTTCTTCGCCACAGGGAAAGCCACGCTCCGCGACGAGTCTTTTGGGGAGCTGAACCGCATTGCCATTTCCATGGAAGAGAACAAAACGCTTTCCATCGAACTCGGCGGGCATACTGATAACACGGGTAGCGCCGAATTCAACATTGATCTTTCACAGAAACGGGCCGACGCCGTTCGCGAATACCTGATCGGAAAAGGCATCGAACCCGACCGCATTGCCAGCAAGGGCTACGGCGAGACCAAGCCGGTTGCCAAAAATGACACACCGGAAGGCCAGCAGCAGAACCGCCGCGTAGAATTCAAGATATTGAAGAAATAGGCGTCACGGTCGCACTGCTTTTACTTCGCTTCAACGCTTTCAATCCAAACAACACCCTAAGGAGACTGCTCTTTCGGATCAGAAAGTGGTACATACCCAGGCAAATCACGAATGTGGCTATGCACAGGTAAACGAACTTCAAAAACCAATGCACAGGCGCCTGGATAATCGGGTAGGCCAGACAGATGATTACCGTCTGATGCAGGATGTAAAACGGATACACCGCCTCGTTGGCATATTTCAGGAATGGATTCGTGAATTGCAGGTAAGTATAACCATATCCAAAGATCGAAAGCAGAATGCACCAGGCGTTCGTCGTTTTGATCGCATCATACACAAGCCATTGCATAGCGTCCATATCCTTGTCGACTGTCCAGTAATAGGCATAAAGGGCGATCGTCAGCGTAATCCAGATGCCCAGCGTCAATTGCCGGTATTTCTGAAGCGTTTCCCAGAAGCGGGCTTGTGTGCAAATCATAAAGCCGGTCACAAAAAGCGTAAAATCGTGAAAGTGCTCGTTCCAATCGCGGACCAGATTGTGTGTAGTAGGGAAATGTTCTTCCAGCAAAACACTTCCCCCCACATGCCAGATTACCGGCACGGCAATCAAAGCCCAGGGATTGGCAAAGAATGCCACGACCCGCTGCGTAAAACCCGCATGGCGGCGCAGCAAAAGCAGCAACGGCAAACCCAATAGTGAATAGCAGAAGATGTAAACCAGATACCACAAATGGTGCCAGCTGAAACTGCCTTCCGGGTAAGGGATGAATTGAAACACGGTTTTATAAAAATCTCCATAGCTGTAAGTCTGGCCTTGTGTGAGCCGCTCGAAAAAAATCTGCGGAGGCACGACGACAAACATCCCAAAAATGAGTGGTATGAAAATGCGGACAAAACGCTCTTTCAGAAAAGCCCCCGGCCCACGGGTCTCAAGTGCAAAATATACTCCTGCGCCGGAAATCATGAATAGCAGCGACATCCTCCACTGACTGCTGAACCGCATCGGCCATTCCACGGCATGCGTGATCACATTGTTTTTAATGTGCCAACCCCAGTGATTAAAAAACATTCCGACATGGAAGAAGATCAGGATTCCGAAGGCGAGCACACGAAGCCAATCGAGATCGTATCGGCGGATATTGTTGGATAATGAATGAGATTGGACAGGCTTTGTTTCCATGACAAATAGGTTTTGAGTGATGCCCAAAACTAGTGTCTGAAACCGGTCCCAAACGACCGTTCTGATCCGTTCGAAGTTCTTCCCGATAAGTCAGAACTTCTGATTAGCGTGCTGTTTGCGGTATTCGGAGGGTGTGGTACCGGTTATCTTCCTGAAAGCCGTATTGAATGCGGATTTAGAGTTGTACCCTACCATCTGCCCGATTTCCTCAATTTTGATGTGGGCATTGTCCTGATCGGCAAGCAGCCGCTGCGCCTCCTGAATGCGGTATGCACCCAAAAAGTCGAAAAAGCTTTGTTCCAACTCCTCATTGAGTATTTGTGACAAATGGTGGGTCGATACGCCGAGTCGTTTGGAAAGCGCCGGCAAGGAAAACCCAGGATCAAGAAACGGCTTTTCCGCCAGCATTACCGCTTCCAGCTTGCCCAGCGTCGCAGATTGTATTTCCTCCGTCAGCGACGATTTTTCATATTTCCGCGTGGTTCGTTCTGTCGGCTCGTGAAAAAACAGTGATTTCCTCAACACCGTGAAGCTGATAATGTAGATGATCAGGGAAATAAATGCAGCGATGATATGGTCGCCGAGGTCATGTCGAAATGAGATTCGGACGACAAAGAAAACCAGTATCAGGAATGCCAATTGTAAAGACATGTCCCGGAACCAGGTCAGCGAATTCTTTTCACCCGTAAAGAACGAAATCCCCCGTGCCCGGAACGCCTTGGTAAGAAACCAGAAACCGGCAATGCTGTAAATAACCATACTGGCAAATGTAAGGTCATTGATATGCCATTTCGGGTAAAACATCCAATCGCTGCCGTACCGCACGGCGTCGATCCTCTCCAATTCCGGGTGGAAAGAGCCGATGTTCGAGTTATACTTGAATGTCAGGTCTTGTGGGTATATGAGCAAACACATGTACACGAGGTACACCACCGAGGGTAAGAAATGGAGCCACGCACGTTTGGGCATTTTTTGGTTCACGCCTGCCTGGGTGTAAAGAAAAGCAGTCGGGGCCATCAGCAGGTTCAGCGGTTCGCTGAAATCTACCAGCCACAGCACACGGAACATGTAATGGGTGTATCCCAACCAGACGTCGCTGATAATGACCGACATCGCCAGGATAAGTATTCCCAGGAAGAGGTTCGCTCGGTTGCTTCCCCTTGCATGCGACAGGAAAACATATGCGAGAATCAGCCCCTGCACACAACCCAGCAGAATGAATAACGAAAAAAGGTCGGTACGGATTGGCGGCGGCGCAGGGATCATGTTATTACATCTCGGATTCCAAATATACGAATTCGGGAATGCAATTGCGGGAAGGTATCTTTTCGGACCCGAATGCTTAGTAAAGGACGATCAGGAAAATAAACACTACAAGCCAGAGCGCTCCTGTGAAATGCCAGTAGCGGGTAAAAAGTTTAATGCGAAGGCGATTTGGAGGATTGACGCTGTACACGAACGAATCCACATAGCTTCTGTTCTTGATTGCTTTTCTAAACAGATAGCTCAAATACAGCACGCCTCCGATCATATGCAGGAGGTGTAGGCCCGTCAACAGGTAAATAAACCCTTCGGAAGTGTTGACACCGCTAAAAATGCCGGAATTGACCATTTCCATCCATCCCCCCGTTTGCAGCATGATGAACGTGAAGCCAAGCAGGAGGGTTGCGCCCAGAAATACCCTATAATGCAGGAAACGTTCGTTTGTAAAAGCGAGGTTCGCTTCGTGAAGCGTAATACTGCTGAACAGGATAACCAGCGTGCTTAGCCAGAACATATCCGGCAATGCCACGAGGTGTGCCGTCTCTTTATGCGCTCGCAGAAGGAAAATGACGAAGATCGAAGTAAATAGCACGGAGCTGCCTGCAACCCCTAACCAAAGCATAAAGCCAAGCGGCTCACGACGTTTGGTGAAAGGATTTTCGGTTTGCTTAGTTGTGTGCTTCGGACTCATCTCCCAATCATTGATATCTTCGAAAAGCGCAATTCAAAGTGAATATAACGACTATTTTGCACCTTAATACATAACGCGAAGGTTAAATTATTTAAGAAACCCCTGCCAGAGACGAAAGTCAGAAAAATGCTCTTTTACATTTTGCTCCTGCCCGAAAATGCCGAACAGCGTGGATCCTGAACCGCTCATGGCTGCATACTCTGCGCCAAGGCTATATAACTTTTCCTTTATTTCTTCTAAAGAAGGGTGTGTTTTAAAAAGGGTTGCTTCAAAGTCGTTCATAACACGGCCTCTCCATGTAGCGATCGGCTCCCGAAGTATATTACGTAAATTTTCAGTGCTTCGTTTCGCGACTACACCGGAATATGCTTCAACGGTTGAAATATGGATTCCGGGGTTGACGAGCACGATCCACTTCCCGGAAATATGAATGTCGATTGCTTCGAACTGATCGCCTTTTTCGAAGCAGTACACCGGTTTGTTACGGATGAAAAAAGCACAATCGCTGCCGATAAGTCTGGCGTATTTCTCTTGCTCTTCAATGGAAATCCCCAGATCGAACAGCTGATTCAGCGCTTTGATGGTAAAAGCTGCGTCTGCCGATCCTCCCCCGAGTCCCGCACCGATAGGCACCGTTTTCAACAAGTGTATTTTGACCGCGGGCAGATCAAAATCACGCCTGAGCATTTTGTACACCTTTGTGCAAAGGTTTTCATCTGCATTGCCCGGTATAGTGATGCCGTCGGAATGAAATGAAAACTTCTCTGCCAAAGTAATTTCCAACGCATCCGACCAACCTACGGGATAGAAACAGGATTCGATGTTATGAAACCCATCCGGGCGCTTCTCGACGATATTTAAACCGATATTGATCTTGGCATTCGGAAATACTAGCATTGTACTTTCTATTGCGGCAGTAGTTTACTGTTCCCAGCGCCACTCCTGGCCGATAATCAGTTCTTCTTTTAAGCCTTGCGATATAAGATAATCACGGGTTTTCTGGTCCGACAACTTTTTCACCGCAATATTCTCTGCATTAGAGAGTGCATACAGGTACATGGAAGCGATGCGCACGGTATTTTCCAATTGGTCCTTGTTCACCAGACTGAAATCATCGCAATCCGCATGGTAACATTGCAAAACATTGGGATCGAGATGTCCCGACAAACCGGCAATGGGTACGCCTTCCAGCATGAATGGCTGATGATCGCTGTGCAGGCCGGCCCTGTTTGTGGTCTCGTTCTTATAGTCGCTGTCCACCGAACGGATAGCCTGCCCCACCGTTGCGAAGAAGTCTACCATCTCGTCCCGTCCGAATGTGTTGGCACCATTGGGATCGTTGGTCATATCGAGGTTCATCATGTAAGAAACCTTATCGATCGTCCCGGACTTTTTGAGTTCGTTTACAAAATGCTTTGAGCCCAGCAACCCTTGCTCTTCCCCCATAAACAACACAAACTGAATGGTCCGTTCTGGTTTCACTTTCAATGCCTTGAATGCTCTGGCCACATCAATTACCGCAAACGAACCGATGCCATTGTCAATAGCGCCGGTAGCCAGGTCCCACGAATCCAGGTGACCACCGATAATCACTTTCTCATCCGATTTCCCTTTGAGCGTGGCAATTACATTCCGTGCCTTGATAGGCTTCGAAATGTTGTGCATATCAATATGCGCTTCCAGAGGGCCTTCGTCCTTAATCCATTTCCTGATCTCGTGGCCGCTTTCATTGGAAATGCACACAGCAGGAATAGAGATAATAGCTCCCGTGACCGATGCGGTTCCGGTAAGTAAAATCTTGCCCGGCGCGCCATTGACCATGATCATTCCCCGTGCTCCATATTTGATTGCCAATGCTGTCTTTTCCGACCGGTGCAAATTCTTTTTACCCGTTACACCCACGAGGTTGATGTTTGCCATTGCAATCTTGCCCTTCACTTTATCTTTAAGAGCCAGAAAGTCTTCTTCCAATCCGTTGCCGACATCCACGATTTCTCCTTGCAGATTGGATTCCACAGGCGAATGTGCCAGGGATACTACCGGAACATCACGAAAATTGTCGCTGCTGCCAGGAGCGATGGAGAGGGTCACAGTATCCCGCATCCATGCTTCCACTTCGAAAGGCTGATAAACCACATCGGTGAAACCATAGCTTTTCAAAAGCTTGAATGCATATTCCTCTGCTTTTTCACCATTGACACTTCCGGTAAGCCGGTGCCCGATGGTCTTGGTTGCATCGCCCAGTGTTGCATAGGCTTTGCTATTTTCTCTGATCTCCCGGTCAAGGCGGGAGAACTGCTTTTCCCATTTTCGATCTACCGGGCGAAACTCAGAAAACAACAAAAACAGCCCACCAATGAGAACAACTTGTACAACTTTCTTCATAATTCCCGATAAAGGATGTCAGCAACTTGAAATTTTCCTCAAATATCGCATAGATATTTGACCTCTTGCAAGATAAACACAAAGGAGACCCTAAAATCAACCCTTTAGTTTCATCGCGTCCTTAATATACCCAATTTCTGACTGTTCTGACGTCACTTTCCCGCATGGATGCAGCACATTTTTATTTAAGTGTAAAAATTACACTTATTATGTTTCTTTTCTTAAAGTTATTTGAACATTTTTGTACTTTTTAGCGCTTATATTTAAACATCGAAGCTTTTTAAATCAAAATAATCATATTTCGCAATGTATTTCCTTGGATTCGATTTAGGCAGTTCGTCCGTCAAAGCTTGTTTGATTCACGCAGATACCGGGGCAGTTGCCGCCTCCGCATTCTACCCGGAAAGGGAAATGACCATTGCAGCTCCCAAACCTGGCTTCGCTGAACAGCAGCCTCAGATGTGGTGGGAAAATGCATGTCTTGCTTCTCAGGCTGTTATTAAAAAAGCAAACGTATCCCCAGAAGAGGTCGGCGCAATTGGTATATCCTACCAAATGCACGGGCTCGTGGTGGTGGATGAAAACCTGAACGTTCTCCGTCCGTCCATTATCTGGTGCGATAGTCGCGCCGTCGAAGTGGGTAACCAGGCGATGGAAGCATTGGGTGAGGAATACGTACTGCCTCATTTACTGAACTCCCCGGGCAATTTCACGGCATCGAAACTGGGTTGGGTGAAACAGAACGAGCCCGATGTTTACGCGAAAGTTCACAAATTCATGCTGCCCGGCGACTACCTGGCCGCCCGCATGACCGGGGAGGTTGTAACCACTCCATCGGGGCTTTCCGAAGGAATATTCTGGGACTTCGTGAACCAGCGCCCGGCCGATTTCTTGTTCGATCATTTCGGGTTCAACCAAAATATCCTTCCCGAGATACTGCCGACATTTGCGGAGCAAGGAAAAGTAACCGCCGCTGCCGCTGCCGAACTCGGCTTGCGCGCGGGCATTCCCGTCACCTACCGTGCCGGAGACCAGCCTAACAACGCCTTTTCCCTAAATGTACTCGAACCGGGTGAGGTTGCAGCCACTGCCGGCACCTCCGGGGTAGTGTATGGCGTTAGCGATCAAATTAAATTCGATCCGAAATCACGTGTCAATACTTTCCTGCACGTGAACCCGATTTCCTCAGCATCCCGTTATGGCGTTTTGCTGTGCGTAAACGGGACCGGAAGCCTGAATGGCTGGCTTCGCAATGCGCTGTTCCAGGGAAATATCTCTTATCCAGAAATGAACAACCTCGCCGCACAGGCGCCTGTGGGTTCCGATGGCCTCTTCTGCCTTCCATTCGGTAACGGAGCCGAGCGTATGCTCGAAAATCAGGATCCCGGAAGTACATTTAAAGGGCTTCAATTCAGCCGCCACGGCCTGAGCCATTTCACGCGTGCATCGCAGGAAGGCATTGTCTTCGCCCTCTATTACGGAATGGAAATCATGGAAACGGTAGGTGTGTCTCTCAAGAATATCCGTGCCGGAGAAGCCAATATGTTCCTGAGCCCTGTTTTCCGAGAAACCTTTGCTAACGTGTCTGGCGCCACCGTCGAGCTTTACAACACCGATGGCGCACAAGGGGCAGCCCGCGCTGCCGGTTTCGGACTAAGCTATTACAAGAACCGCGAAGATGCATTTGTCGGACTTACGGCGCTACGCACGATCGAGCCCGATGCAAATCACGTACAGGCCACGCGCGACGCATACAATAACTGGAAAACTACTCTCGAAAAGAGCCTCTCATAAGCATAAAACAGGCCTCATCTTGAACCCAGGCATGAGGCCTGTTATAACACGCTTGCGTCACTTGAATTGCTCACACCGCCGCCTCCTGTTTCTTCTGAATTTCTTCCACCTTATGCGCGGTCACTTCCGTGCGCCTTACGGTACGATTGTCTTTGTCGACATACTGCCGATAGGTTAGCCTACCTTCGATCGAAACCATTTTACCTGTCGTCAGGAAAGTCTCGCAGCGCTGTGCCAGTTCCCGCCACACGACCACGGTATGCCAGACCGTATTCTTGACCTCTTCCTTGTTCTTATTAACATAACCTTCGTCCGTTGCCAGTGAAAAGGTTAGCATTTTACCGCCCTCAAACTCCTTCACATTGATTTCGCGGCCTACATTTCCGATTAATTTTACCGAGTTCATTGTTGATAATGTTTAGATGATGAATACTGCTGCCGGATTGAATAAAGTGAACCGACAATGCAAAGATGTAATGGGTGAAAAACAGAAGTCGGTTTTTAACCGCTTATAGTCATATGAAAGCATTTGCAGCCGTTTGCAAACGGAAAAATGCAAGCCGGCCGTCGTCGCAAATGAATTTTACTATATTGCAGGCCAGGAAAATATATGCACACTGCCCGGATAAAAGCGGTCCGGCGAAACAAAAGGTATATGGTAAATTGTCAGGAATGCGGCAGACCTCTCACGGGTAGGATCGATAAAAAATTTTGCTCAGATATGTGCCGAAACAGCTTCAATAACCGGCTCAATTCGGATTCTCACAACATTATCAGAAATATTAATAACCAGCTCCGGAAGAACCGCCGGATTCTGGAAGAACTTTGTCCCGATGACAAATCCAAAACCACCAAGCACATTTTAATGGCCAAAGGCTTTGATTTTAACCTGATTACCAACATCCGTCCGACCCTCAAAGGAAGCATTTATCGCTTCGTTTACGACTATGGCTACCTTGAACTGGACAATGATTTTTATCTGATCGTAAGGGATAAACGATTGGAGAAATAGATATTTTTGCAAGAATTCAAACTACCACCGATGAAAAAAGTAAGCCTCAGCGATTCCGGCCCGAAGGTTTCGGAAGCAATTTATGGTTTTTGGAGATGGACCGACGAGGGTGCCATTACCACCACGCAAATTGAAAAAACGGTCAACCTCTGCCTCGATCTGGGCATTAATACATTCGACCATGCTGATGTTTACGGCGATCATACGATTGAAGAACATTTCGGCAAGATCATTGCCCACAAATCCTTCAAGCGAGAAGACATTGTGCTGTTCAGCAAGTGCGGTATCAGAAAGTCGGAGGATAAATACCTGACCTACTACGATAATTCGCGCGAGCACATTATCAACAGCATTAACGGCTCACTCAAAAGGCTCAAAACCGATTATCTGGATATTTTCCTGCTCCATCAAAGCGACCTGCTGGCCGATCCGGAAGAGACCGCCATGGCATTGGCCGAAATCGTAACCTCTGGGAAGGCAAAACACATTGGAGTCGCCAACTTTACGGTTTTCCAGCATCAGCTGCTTGCGTCGTACCTCAGGATTCCGATCGTTACGAACCATATTGAATTGAACCTGATGAATACGACCGCAATAGAGGACGGCCGTATCGATTTTATCAAACAGAGTTTCAGCAAACCGCTCGCCTGGGCGCCCCTCGCGGGAGGAAAAATCCTGAATGGTACCGACGAAAAAGCAGTGCGTCTGAGGGCCAAACTGGATGAGGTCGGCAAGAAATACGATGCCAATATCGAACAAACGGCGGTAGCCTGGCTCATGAAATTGGGGACGTTACCCATTATCGGATCGCTCTCCGAAGCCCGCATTCGTAATGGTGCTAGCGCTTCGGATATCAAGCTGAGCCGGGAAGATTGGTACGATATCTATCAGGTTGTCGGGAAATAAAAAATGCAGGGGGTGCTGTTGGTTGTCACAGTCCCCTTCATTTTTATGACATTGCGGGCTTCCCATATCAAATACCGTGTCCCCTGCATTCAGCTAAGTTCCTGGATTGAAGGTCAATCCTTCAACTGCTTCGCATCCAGCTTCCTGATGATCTCCTTTTTATTAAAAAGCAGTCGCCAGACAGCAAAAGTCGTGTCCTGGGTAGCCATGCATTTTTTACAAATGACGCTTCCCGCCGCAACAGGCGCGTTGTACACGAGGAGGCTGTCGTTGAGCTGCTGTAAATTATCTCCCGCTTGCGTGCTGCTTTTCGCACTGTAAGCGTAGGCATCCAGTATTTCCCTTTCCTTGGCGTGCAAATCGGCGCGTTTTACGTCATTGATCCCGAACAATTCCACTTTAACTCCGTATTCCTTTTCCAATGCAGCGATCACCGGAATACCGCTCAGGTCACGGCAATGTGCCAGTCCGGCATCCGGGTTCTTTTCCAGTTCGCCTTTCAAGGATTTCTCTGCGATCTGCGCGATTTTCTTGCCCCATTCGTCGGCTGATGATACCAGCTGCACATTTGTAACCCGTTTGATCTGCGAGGCTTTGATTTCCCTGTTTAGCTCTTTTGTGTTTTCGATGCGGCCGCTTTTAAAATCGCAGCTTGTGAAAGCTGCTGCCAACATGGCAATGCATATGATTCTTTTCATTGTTCCAAATATTTGTTTAATCCATCAAACGGTTTCTCTCACAGCACGCAGCCAGTCCCTTGAAACCATTCATTTAGCTAAAATGCGTATCTTTGTGCCCCGAATGCGAGATGCCAAAGATATTCAATAAAGATGATCGATAAATTAGAAGCTATAAAAGAACGGTTTGAAGAGGTTTCTCAACAAATCATACAACCGGAAGTAGTCTCCGATTCTGCACGTTATTCCAAGATCAGCAAGGAATACAAGGACCTTGGCAAGATCGTGGAGCAATATGCACTTTATCAGAAGTTGCAGAAGGATATTGCCGGTACCAAAGAACTTATAGCGACTGAAAAAGACGAAGATCTGCGCGAAATGGCCAAAGAGGAGCTGGATGAACTGACTCCCAAACTGGAAGAGCTCGAACAGACCATTAAGGAGCTACTTATCCCGAAAGATCCTAACGACAGCCGGAACATCATCCTGGAAATTCGCGGCGGTACCGGTGGCGACGAAGCTGCTATTTTTGCCGGCGACCTTTTCAGAATGTATCAGCGCTTTTTCGAGAAAATGGGCTGGCGGTCATCCGTAATGGATTATACCGAAGGTACCAACGGCGGTTATAAAGAGATTATCTGTAAAGTCGAAGGAGAGGATGTGTACGGCAAAATGAAGTTCGAATCGGGAGTACACCGCGTACAGCGTGTCCCCGCGACAGAATCTCAGGGCCGCATTCACACATCTGCGGCTTCAGTGGCAGTCCTGCCGGAAGCGGAAGAGGTGGATGTGCAGATCAATATGAATGATGTCCGTATCGATACTTTCCAATCGTCAGGTGCGGGTGGGCAATCGGTAAACACGACTTATTCCGCGGTACGTCTTACCCACATTCCGTCCGGGCTGGTGGTAAGCTGCCAGGACGAACGCTCGCAGCTCAAAAACAAGGAACGCGCATTAAGCGTGCTCCGCTCGCGCCTGTACGAGATCGAGTTGAAGAAACACAATGACGCGATCAGTTCGCAGCGGAAATCCATGGTGGGCAGCGGCGACCGCTCCGATAAAATCCGCACCTACAACTACCCCCAAAGCCGCATTACCGACCACCGCATTGGTTACACGGTTTATAATCTCCCTGCTGTAATGGAAGGAGATATCGCCGAGCTGATCGAAAAACTGCGCATCGCTGAGAATGCCGAAAGAATGCAGGAAGGAGAAGCCGTTTAGGAATGTTGTCCTTTAACTTAATGAAGCGAAGTTTCAGGTTTTTCGATAGGTTATCTTAGTTCGATCTCATCCATACTATAAGTCAAAACATCCTCGGAGAAAGTCAGATTGACCACTTCGAGGATGTTTTGTTTTAATTCTTCCATACTATCGCCCTGCGTGCCAATAAATTTGTCGGCAATCAGCAATAGCGCTAAAACCTTGCTCTTCCCTTATAACGTCCAGAACTATTTTGGGCTTTTTCATCTCTTTATAAGGAAGCTGAGTGAGTTACTTACGCCTATTTCGCAGGATACAAAGTGCCGTAAGTCTTCGCTTTATAGCTTTCGAAGTCCTGCTTTTTATGGTAATCCTCTCCGAAAAAGGTAATGATCTGATGGAATTCTTTCGCTTTCAGGTAACCGGCTAGTGGCTGGATCATGTTAAATTGATCGTCCAGAAAAACCGTTGTGGGATAGCTCGGCTGATTATTCGTTAATGCCAATGCGATTTCATGGATGCCGCGACCGCCCTGTTCAAGGTATTTGAACTGCTTGTCGCCCAGTTTGATCGTCCCCTTTTGCTCTGCATCGAGCTTTACGGCGTAATATTTCTTGTTGATATATTCGGTAACGGCTTTGTCTTTAAACGTTTCGCGATCCATCACTTTACACCATCCGCACCAGTCAGTGTAGACGTCGATCAGGATCTTGCGGGGCTCCTTCTGAATTTTGGCATATGCCTCTTCGATGGTCAGCCACTGAATGCCTTCGGCGGCTGCACGCCTTTTACCCGTATCGGCTTTGAAACCGGCAAGGAATACCAGCATTACGGGAAATATTATCAGTATTGACAGGAGTCGTTTCATGGTAATTTTTTAGATTTCTTATCTTAAACAAATCTCTTTCACAAATCATGGCACGGACTGCGCGTCAGGTGCCAAAGCATAATAACATGGAAGCCAGCAAAGTCATCCCAATTTTACGCATTTTTGACGAAACCAAAGCACGGGAATTTTACATCGGCTGGCTCGGCTTCCAAGTCGACTGGGAACACCGGTTTTCCGACGATGCACCGCTCTACATGCAAGTTTCGCGCGGAGGCCTGACGCTCCACCTCTCCGAACACCATGGCGATTGCACACCGGGCGCCAAAGTCTTCATCGAATGCACTGGCGTGCGTGATTTCCACAAGGAACTCAATGAAAAGCAATACAAATACAATCGCCCGGGACTCGAACAGGAGCCATGGAATGCCATTTCGGTAACGGTAGTCGATCCGTTCATGAACCGGCTTGCATTCAATGAGCGGCTTTAAGCTTTCTTAGTTTTTGCCAGAGACACCAGAATGCCTCCTGTAATGATTAGCAACATGCCCGTCAGCATAGAAAGCGTCGGAATCGCCTCTCCCATCAGAAAGCCGATCAGCACCGAAAAAAGAATATTGGAATAACCCACCACAGCGACGCGCCCGGCTTTATCGTAAGTAAATGATTGCGTAAGCATTTTTTGTCCCAAAAGCGCCGTAAACCCTAATGCGAGAAAACCCAGCCATTGCCAGGTATTCTCCGGCCATCTGAATGTACCTATCAGAAAATCCAAATGCTCCATAGGATAATACGTACCGACCAGCATCGACAAAATAGGCATTACAATCCCGCTGAGCATAAATGAAAGGATGATCGCGCGTGTGTCGTACACGACACCAAGCTGGCGGATGGACAAGTAAGAAATGGCCGTCAACAGTGCATTGCCCAAACCTAATGCATTATCCCGCAGCGACGACGAAAGATCGGGCCGGAACACGAACAGAATACCGGTAAAACCAACGAATATAGCCATCCATTCCTTGCCATTCAGTGTTTCTCCGATGAGCAGCCAGGAGAAAAGCGCCAGAAAAATTGGGTAGGTATATTGGTAGGTAGAAGCCCGGCCGAGTCCAAGCGTCTGGATTGCATAAAATAGCATGTACAGCGACAATGTTCCTACTACACCTCTGAAAATAAGCAGTCCCAACTTTCCGCCCTCCTGCCTCAGCGGCCGTTGCCAGATGCTGCTAATGATAAAAACCACCCCAACAATGTTCCTGAAAAAAACCAGCTGTACAATATGGAACTCCCTTCCCAGCCATTTCGAGATCGCCGACGTAAGCGAGAAAAAAAATGCGGCGCCGAGCATAAGGTAAATGCCTTTCAGGGAGGATGCGGTCGGGAAATTTTCAGTAGAAGCGGCCAAAAGCAATCAGAATTTGCTGCAAAGATAGCGGTTATCGTACACAACGGAAAGTCGGGGGAAATACCTACCTTTGCACCCGCCTGGTGCCACAAGCTGCTTCTAGTCAGCGATTAGGCTTAATAGGGAATTCCGCTAGCACCGGAAGCTGTCCCCGCAACTGTAAGTCTGCCAACACGTGCCCGATTCTTCATGCCACTGTCCTGCGACGGGAAGGCTCCGGGTGCGAAAGACGAGCCAGGAGACCTGCCAGAGCATTTTGATCGGACCGTTTTCGGAGGAAAAACAGAAGATCGCCGCCAATCATTGCGATTTAGAGTGTTTAGCGAACGGAGATTTGTGGGTTACTGGATGCTATGGGCAAGTTTTGCACTGGCATTGCCAGTCTGTGCACAAAAAGACTCCATCGCCCTCGATCCTGTAATCGTGAAGGGATTCGTCCCGCAAAAATTCATGAGCGGCCTGAAAATCCAGCGCGTCGACTCCGCTTTGCTCGCGCAGGTACGCTATCAGAATATCGGTGACGTATTATCCGCTTATACCCCGATTGCATTTAAAAATTACGGGCCGGGCCAGCTCAGTACCGCCTCGTTCCGGGGCACCTCCGCCAACCATACCGCCGTTTTGTGGAACGGGCTCAATATCAATGCGCCTACACTTGGACAAACGGACTTTTCCACCATTCCCGTGGCGGGTTTCGACCAGCTTTCGGTTCAGTACGGCTCCGCGGCGAGTGTTGTGGGCTCCGATGCCGTGGGCGGAAGTATTTTGCTTGACAGCCGCGCATCGGCAACGCCGTTTCATGTGTCTGATGGCGGACAATATGATAGCTTCAATAACCATCAGAGCCGAACAGATATCCGCTATCTAGTGCCACTAAACAACCAATGGGCTTTCTCAGGTAAAACGGCACTTTACTATGGCAGGATGAACAACGATTACCCCAAACCAACCCGGAACACTTACGCACTCTTGCCTACCGAAACTTTTCAAAAAGGCATTGTACAGGACCTGTTTCTCCACGGACAAAACAACCAGGAAATTTCCGCACACATCTGGCTCACCGACAATAAACTGACGCTGACGCCCGACGATATCCAAGGTCGTGAAATGACCCGTACTACGGCCTATCGTACGATGTTCCGCTATCAGGTCCGGACGCTCACGCTACGCACCGCCTGGGTACGCGACATCATAGATTATGCCAAAGGTGACCTCTCCCACCCCGACCATTCAATAACGGATAAGTTCGCTTCGAGAATAGAAAAGGATTTTCTTCTAAATCTTGGCAACAATATCAATCCTATTCGCCTCAAAACCGGAGGAGAATGGACGCATTATCGTTCACGCGTGCCCGGATACGCGCTCTCGCCCGCGAGCGAGAACCGCACGGACTTCTTCCTGCTCACCCGCTGGCAACCGACAGCGCGGATTACTACTTCCATTAACCTTAGGCAGGGCCTCGTTACGGGTTTCAATCCACCGTTCACACCGTCGGTTGGTGTGGAATATAGTTTCATTCAGAAAACGCTTTACAACCTTACCTTGAAAGGCTCCTATGGCCGCAGCTACCGGGTGCCCACTTTGAATGAACGCTACTGGAAGGACCTCGGTAACCCGAACGTTCGTCCGGAAACGGGTTGGAATAAGGAAATCGGCCTTGAACAGACATTTAAAGCGGCTTTCGGCGGCACGCTAAGAACCACCGCAACTTTTTACCATAACCGAATTAAAGACTGGACTTACTGGAATCCATCGAGAAGCTACCGGGTCGAAAATCTGCAACAGGTGCTAGCGCGGGGAATTGAATTGCAACTGGGCTATCAGCGACAAACCGGTTTCTGGCGAACAGGACTGGACGCGGGTTATGCATTCAACAAAAGCAGCCAGGAGAAGGCCTACGACAATTACTCGCAGGATATTGTAGGCAAACAATTGGTATTTGTACCTGAACATACGGTTAATGCAAATGCATTCGTGCAGTTCAAGTCCACGAAGCTTACGGGACAGTTGCAGGCGGCCAGCAAGCGCTATACAACCTTCGACAATTCACAGTTTCTGGACGGTTATGGCCTGGTAAACCTGCTGGCCGAAACGAGCTTTACCTTTTACAAATTCAAGCTCATTTTACAGGGGCAAGTCCGCAACCTCACCGACACGTTTTATTTAAATGTCAGAAATAATGCGATGCCGGGAAGAAGTTTTGCATTAAGTTTAACCTTTAGTTACGATTCTCAATAAATCAATGAAAATGAAAAGACAGTTAGCCAGTTCATTAGCAGTAGCTTTTTCAACCCTCGCGGTATGGTCCTGTAATCAAAGCGACCCGGCTCCGAAGGGAGACTATGTGAGCGGTGTTTTTGTAATGAATGAGGGTAATTTCTCCCAGAATAACGGTGCTATTTCCTACTTCGCGCGGGAAAACAACACGGCAACCGCCGATATTTTCGCAGTGGCAAACGGAACGGCATTGAAGGGCGGCGTGCAGGATTATACTGCTTCCGAAGAGCAAGGTATTATTCTTGTCGATAATATGTCTGCCGGCCAGGATAAAGTCCAGTTCGTACAACGGTACACTTTCAAGGATGAAGGTACCATTGGTGCACCGGATATAGAGAATCCTCGCGAAGTGGTTATCGCAGGCCGAAAAGCTTATGTTTCGTGCTGGGGAACGGACGTCAGCAAATATTCGACCGGCTATATTGCGGTTATTGACCTGACCACCAAAAAGGTTACCAAAAAAATCAACATAGCCGATGGCCCTGAAAACCTGGCCTATGCTAGTGGGAAGCTTTACATAGGCACTACGCAATGGGCTGCCGGAAACAAGCTGGCGATCATCAATACAAACACCGATGAAGCATCGTCGCCCATTGCGACATCAGGTGCTGCCAATCCGGTTGGTGTTGATGCGAACGGAAAACTATGGGTGAATGCCGGCAATAAAATGTTGCGCATTAATACAGAAACCAACGCTACCGAAGCAACGCTGACGATTGCGACGGACGGGACCAAAACACCCGGCAATTTTACATTCAGCAATGATTTGAAATCCATTTTCTTTGTGCTTTCGTGGTATGACAGCGCTGGTAAACAGCAAGGAGGCACTTACAAATTCTCCATTACCGATACGCAGATAGCCATGGTTACCCCATTGATTCCGCGCCCGTTCTATGGCCTTGCAGTTGATCCGTCACAAGGACTGCTTTACGCAGGCGTGAGCCCGTCCTATACGCAGGCAGGCTACGCGGTTCGTTATCGCGCCGATGGAAGTTTGGTCGACTCTGTCAAAGTAGGCATCGCACCAGCAGGATTCTTCTTCCAATAACACGTAAATTGAAAAAGTCTCCCGCTTGGGAGACTTTTTCAATTTCGGAACCATGCCACTTCACTTAAAAAATCCTTGCGGATCGGGCATCTTGGCTTTCAAAAGTTCAACAAAATCGAGGTTCAGCTGGTTAAAATCCAGCGTCCGGCCCTTATGCAAATGCTCCCACGACTTGTCAAGTTCATTGAGATTATAATGCAACAGCGCCAGGTTATACTGACCGAGCGCATAGGTAGAATCAAGGGAAACCGCATGTTTCAATAATTCGCCTGCCTCGTCCAACTCCTCTTTCCGGCTGGTGATCGCGTACAGTTTGAGTTCAACCGTCGATAAATCCACCAGCAGCGGTACATTGTCTCCTTGCAGGCTCACGCCCTTGCTCAGCATTCTTTTTGCATCCACCCAGTTTTCGCGCTGATACGATACAACCCCAAGCCCCCAGTAAGCTTCCACATTCTTGTCGTTCAGCAGTTGGGCAAGATTGAAGCGGTAGCAGGCTGTGTCCAGAGAACCCTCCTGCAAATACTCCCAGGCACGGGTCGCGAAGAAACTGCTGGCCTCTGCGCGGCTGGAAAATGATTTGTCACATTCGCTCAGGAATTTGATCTCTTCATCAATCTGCTCCGATGTCTTACTCACTTCTCCGAAGAGCGGGAGAATACGCCTTTCCTTTAAATCAAGGGGCTTTTTGGGGGCTACGTTTGTATCTGTGCTTGGACCCGCGCTTGCCAGATGCGTGTTTTGAGCAAAGCCCAGCACAGGAATCAAAAAGGCAAGCCAAATTACAACAGACTCTTTCATAATTGACTTTAATAGAAGAACAGGTTTCTATTGTCCAAGTTAAACGGTTTTATTGGAATTGTATTGCATTACCGGCGTTTACTTCTTCCGCCCGCAGCCCTACGTCCCCTACTGGTATTCCCCGAACCCTTCTTAACCTGCGGATAACTGTGTTTTTTCTCGTGGAACGCTCCTTTGAATGTTGGATCTTCCTTACGTCGCTGGTTATCGATCTCCCGCAGCATATCCTGCCGCTCCTGGAAGGGCGTTTCGGCAATGTAAACTTCGTCCGGAAACTCCGCCCTCGGAATTTCCATCCGGATCATCGCCTCAATTTTGCGGATATGGTACTCATCGGCAATGGTCATGAAAGTAATTGCATTGCCCACTGTATTGGCCCGACCCGTTCGGCCGATCCGGTGCACATAGTCTTCGTAAATCAAAGGCACATCGAAATTGACCACGTGGCTCACCTCGGTGATATCGATCCCCCGGGCCACCACGTCAGTCGCCACCATCACCCGGATATTCCCTTCCCGGAATGCCTCCATTGCATTGATACGCGTATTCTGGCCTTTATTTGCATGGATTACGCGGAGTTCCGACTCGGGGACTACCCGGTTCAATAAATTTTGATGCACCAACCCGGCCACCTCGCGGCTGCGCGTGAACACGAGCACGCGCGTGAAGACCTCCTTGTCCTCCAATAAATAAGATAACAGATTGATTTTAGTGCGAAAGTTCGGCACTTCGTAAAGGGTCTGTGTTACCATTTCCGCAGCCGTAGCCTGCGGGGTAACTTCGATCCGGGTAGGAAATTCGAGAAATTCATAGGAAAGGTTTTCGACCTTCCCCGAAAACGTCGCAGAGAAAAGCATATTCTGCCTTTTGCGCGGAATCACTTCCAGCAGCTTGCGGATTTGCGGCATAAAGCCCATATCCATCATTTTATCCGCTTCATCAAGCACCATTACATTCAGATGCTTCACGACGATCTCCTCCTGGAAATACAGGTCCATGAACCGCCCCGGTGTCGCCACAATAATGTCGACGCCTTTACGCAGCGCTTCAATCTGCGTTTTCGGACCCACGCCGCCGTAGAGCACCACTGTACGAATGTCGGTATACTTGCCGAGCTGCGTGATAGCGTCCGAGATTTGCATCGCGAGCTCGCGGGTAGGAGCCAAAATCAATGCCCGGGGATGCTGTCCCTGGGCATATTTAATGCGCATTAACAGGGGTAATGTATAAGCGGCTGTTTTACCGGTACCGGTTTGAGCAATGCCCAGAATGTCTTGCCCGGCCAGCGCCACGGGTATCGCCTGCTCCTGAATGGGTGTCGGTTCGATGTAACCTGCTTCTTCAATCGCGTTGAGCAATTGACGGTTGAGCTTAAACTGCTCGAATAAGTTTTGCGTAGTCTGCATTCGGCAAAGTTACGAAAACTAAAACGGTAGCCGGTTATCAGCCCTTCACAACATCGTCGACAAGACCCGCCGAGCCAATGTAAAGCGGCGAACGCTGGTGAAACGACTGCGGCAAGATGTCCAAAATACTTCCAAAACCGTCGCTTGCCTTACCACCCGACTTCTCGGCAATGAACGCCAGCGGGTAGCATTCGTAAAGCAGGCGCAGCTTGCCTTTGGGATCTTTTTTAGTGGATGGATAAAGGTAAATGCCGCCTTTGAGCATATTCCGGTGGAAGTCACCCACGAGTGAACCAATGTAACGCGCGCTGAAATTTCTTGACTTGCATTGCGCCACATATTGCTGCACAAATGGCGGGTAGCTGTGGTAGTGCCCCTCATTGACGGAGTAGATCGAACCGTCGGCAGGTGTACCAATATTTTTGTGTGATAAAATAAATTCCCCGAGTGACTGATCGAACGTAAAGCCATTCACGCCATCGCCGGTCGAGTACACGAGCATCGTCGACGAGCCATAAAGAATGTAACCCGCCGCCACTTGCTTGCGGCCGCCTTGCAGGAAATCCTCCATCGAAGCCGGACTATTGATAGGCGTCACCCTTCTGTAAATAGAAAAAATCGAGCCGATGGAAACATTCACGTCAATATTGGAAGAACCATCCAGCGGGTCCATGGCCACGACATACTTGCCGTGATTGTTGCCGGTGTGGATAATGTCCTCCTCTTCCTCGGAAAGGATCGCACAAACTTCTCCCCCATTTTTTAATGCACGGATGAAACGTACGTTGGCGACGATATCGAGCTTCTGCTGGTTTTCACCCTGCACATTTTCCGTTCCATTTCCGCCGGCAATGTCGATCAGCCCTGCGCGGTTGATTTCCCGGTTGATGATCTTCCCGGCAAGCGCAATGTCACGGAGCAACTGCGACAACTCGCCCGTCGCATAGGGAAATGCGCTTTGGCTGTGCATGATAAACCGGTCGAGTGTCACACCCACCGGCACCACCAGGTCCTGTACTGTTTTCGTCGCCATAGTCAATTGAATTACATGAGATTGGAGGGAAATTTACACCCGGTTTTTTCCTATTTCCAAACAGTTCGAACTAATAAAATTTTTTAAAAATGAATATAATTTTACCTCCATTAATTCATTGATTAATCCTAAGGGTGAGCCTTTTACGTAGTCGTCAGGTTGCACTTTTTAAATGTCATGCAGACATTAAACCGTATTCCAGCATAACAAAAAAACACAAGGCGCTAATGCCCTGTGCTTTACAAAAGAGTTGTTTTTCTGACGTTTATTTAAGCCTTGCCAACGCCTCGGTCAATGTGGCGATCTTCGCTTCAGCATCCGCTTGCTTTGCTCTTTCTTTTTCGACGATATCACCTTTGGCATTAGCCACGAAGCGTTCGTTCGAGAGCTTTTTCATCACCGATTCGAGGAAGCCTCTGGTGTATTCCAATTCTCGCAGAAGATTCTCGCGCTCTGCCTCAACATCCAGCTCATCGGCCAGGTTTACAAAAAACTCATCCGACTTCACTCGAAACGAAGTACCTTCCGCCTCGCCCGACACATAACTGATGCCTTCCACATTCGCCAGCTTTTCGATCAGCGGCGTCAATGCATTGTAGCGCTCGTTTGAATCTGTGCGAATCGCCAGCGGTAATGCAGTTTTAGGACTAATGCCTTTCGAATTCCGCAGGTTACGGATCGACGAAACGAGTTCAAACAATATATCAAAGTCATTCAGCAACGCCTGGTCAAACTCTCCGGCCTGCGGGAAATGTGCGACGCAAATGGATTCCTTCTCGCCTCTTTCAATGATGTTCTGCCAGATTTCCTCCGAAATAAAAGGCATGAACGGGTGCAGCAAACGCATCAGGCGATCGAAAAAGTCGAGCGTCGAGTCGTAAGTCGACAAATCGATCGGCTGCTCGAAGCCCGGCTTGATCATTTCGAGGTATTGTGCACAGAAATCGTCCCAGATTAGTTTATAGATCGAGCCCAATGCGTCCGAAATACGGAATTTCGAGAAGTGGTCCTGCACTTCCGCCAATGTCTGGTTCAATTTGCTTTCAAACCACTGTACCGCCAGTTTCGAACCTTCGGGAACCGGAAGCTCGCTATCGACGGTCCAGCCTTTTACCAAGCGGAAGGCATTCCATACTTTATTACCAAAATTCCGGCCCTGCTCGATCAGCTTTTCGTCGTAAGGCAAGTCGTTACCGGCCTGTGAGCTGAAAAGCATGCCGGTACGAATGCTGTCCGCGCCATATTTATCGATCAGGTCGATTGGATCGGGTGAATTACCCAGCGATTTCGACATTTTGCGGCCCTGCTTGTCCCGAACGATGCCCGTCAGGTACACATTCTTGAACGGATACTGGCCGCGGTATTCATAACCCGCAATGATCATCCGCGCCACCCAGAAGAAAAGAATCTCCGGTGCAGTTACGAGGTCATTGGTTGGGTAATAGTAATTTACTTCCTCATTCTCCGGCTCTTTAATACCATTGAAAACGGAGATCGGCCAAAGCCATGACGAGAACCATGTGTCGAGCACGTCCTCATCCTGCTTGATATCTTCTTCTGTCAATGCAAAAAGCTGCAACTCATGCTGCGCCTTGCGCAATGCCTCGCGCTTCGATTTCGCGACGATCATTGTGCCGTCATTCAGGTAATAAGCCGGGATGCGGTGGCCCCACCATAGCTGGCGGCTGATATTCCAGTCACGTACATTCTCCATCCAGTGGCGGTAGGTATTTTTGAATTTCGCGGGAATTAGCTGCACCGTATCGTTCATCACATTCTCGAATGCCGGCTTGCTGATTTTCTCCATTTTCAAAAACCACTGCTCGGAAAGCCTTGGCTCAATCACCGAATCGGTACGTTCCGAATGTCCTACATTCGACCTGTACTCCTCCACTTTCACGAGGTTACCCGACTCTTCTAGCAACTTGATGATCTTCTTGCGTGCAATGAAACGGTCTTCACCTACCAGGATCTGCGCCTTTTCATTCAATGTACCGTCTTCATTCAACAGATCGATAATCGGCAGGTTATGACGTTTCCCAAGTTCGTAGTCATTGGTGTCGTGTGCCGGAGTGACTTTCAGGCAGCCAGTTCCGAACTCCATCTCCACATAATCATCCGCGATAATCGGAATAGCCCGGTTGATCAACGGAATCAACACTTTTTTACCAATCAAGTGCTGATAACGCTCATCCGCAGGGTTCACACAAATCGCCACATCCGCCATAATCGTTTCCGGGCGGGTAGTCGCGATCGTAACCCCTTCCTCCATGCTCCCTTCTCCATCCTCCCCGACCAGCGGATAGCGCAGGTAAACTAGCTTCTGATTCACCTCTTTCATGATCACCTCCTCGTCGGACACGGTCGTGCGCGCCTGAGGGTCCCAGTTCACCATGCGGTGGCCGCGGTAGATTTCTCCTTTATTATAGAGGTCAATGAAAACGTCGATCACCGAATCGTACAAATCCGGCTCCATCGTGAAGCGCGTACGGTCCCAGTCGCAGGAAGCGCCGAGTTTGCGAAGCTGTTTCAGAATAATGCCGCCGTATTTGTGCGTCCATTCCCAGCAATATTCGAGGAATTCGTCGCGGGTAAGGTCACGCTTGTTAATGCCGCGCTCTTTGAGCATCGCCACCACTTTGGCCTCGGTAGCAATGGAAGCGTGATCGGTACCAGGTACCCAGCAGGCCTCTTTACCTTCCATCCGCGCCTTGCGAACCAGAATGTCCTGAATGGTATTATTAAGCATATGCCCCATGTGCAGCACGCCGGTGACGTTCGGCGGAGGGATCACGATGGTGTAGGGTTCTTTGTCAGGATTGGGTTTCGACTGAAAAAACTTGTTCTCGATCCAGTAGGAGTACCATTTATCCTCTATCTCCTGAGGGGCATAAGTTTTGGAAATCATTGCGTGTTCAGAAATTTACCGTAGCTGTCGGTTAGTCATCTTAAAAGCCGGCAAGTTAGCGGTTACGGGCGATATTTCTAAACTATTTGCTCCTCTTTGCGGACCGGCAGCCAGATCGTAAATGTGCTCCCTTCACCCGGTTTGCTCATCAACCGGACAGTACCTTCATGCGCCTCGACCATCTTTTTAACATAACTCAACCCAAGGCCGAAGCCTTTGACGTCATGCACATTGCCGGTAGGCACCCGGTAGAAAGTATCGAAGACGCGCTGCTGCTGCTCACGGCTCATGCCTATGCCCCTGTCGGTAATAGAGATCGCGATACCGCCATTTTCATTTTTGGTACTGATATTCAAATACAACTTCTCCGGCGAATATTTGATCGCATTGTCAATGAGGTTGTTCAGAATATTGGAGATATGCACCTCATCCGCAGCCACTACATCTTCCTCTGCCTCGAAGTTCATGTCAACTTCTCCTTCCTTCTGCTCGATCTGCACGCTCTGTCCGTTTAGTGCAGCGCCGATGAGGTCATGGATGTTGGTTTCCGTGATTTTAAGTTTGACATGCCCTTTATCCAGCAGTGCCATTTGCAAAACCTTCTCCACATGCGTCCCGAGTCGTTTATTTTCCTCGCGGATAATGCCGAGGTAGCGGTCGAGCCGCGAGCCTTTCGGGCTATCCATCAATGAAGCCGAATTCTCTTGCGCCATTTCCGCTGCCAATGCAATGGTAGAAATAGGTGTTTTGAACTCATGGGTCATATTGTTGATGAAGTCATTCTTAATGTCAGAAAGCTTCTTCTGACGCAGAATGGTCGTAACGGCCAGGTAGAAACAGGCCATAATTACGATGATCAGAATGCCGGAGCCGCCGAACATCACACCCATATTACTGAGAATGTAGCGCTGCTGATCCGGGAAGTAAACATATAATGCATTCTGCGCGGTGAGTGTTTCGTTCGGGAACAGCGATGCTTTATACGACCGCTCCTCCCATTCACTCCTGCGCATGCTCACGGTCGAGAAAATAAGGCTATCCGTCGACTGGCCGCGCACGGCCCCCCTCACGGCAAATTCGTAAGGCAAAGTGACACCATTCTGGATCAGCTGTTTTTTCAATAGTGTGTCGAGCAGAAATCGGTTCACACGCTGCTCGATGGGCCTTTTGGTATAAACAAAATCCTTCATGACCTCTTTCAGCAACTCGGCGCGGTCGGGTTCTTCCGCATTGAGAATCGCCCGCGACTTCTGTTTACTGCTTTTTGCATTCTCTGGCAAGGCCACTTTCCGGTTAGCCATTCTGGAAATCGAGTCCTTTTTCAGGAAATCGCTGCCTTTCCGGCGGAATTCAGGATCGGCCATGCCGCGCATGGCATTTCCCAAACGACGCTCGTCGTCCAGCCGGCGACGCATAAACTCGTCGATACCGGCCATGCCATATTGCTGCGCCTGAAAAAATTCCTCTATAATGCGCTGCTGGTGATCCACCATCACCCTGATATTCGGGCTGAGTACGTCGGTAGGGGCCGCTTCGGTAATGATCTGATAATGTATTTCCTCGCCGTTCGGGCCAATGGCGATCTCCATTCGCGGCTGTAAGCGCGGTACTATTTCCTGAACAGGCGCCTTAGGCTTCGGCGGAGTGGTCCGCTTCATGGGCATGTCGCGCAGCTGCGCAATGCGGTCGAGCTTGCTTTTTTGCTGCTCCGCCTCGATGCGGCGTTGCAGGAGATACATCATTTCCTGCTTTTCCAGTCGGTGCACCACTTGCTGTACCGACTCGGAGACCTTCTGATTGAACTGGTCGTTCCTGATCGCGATAGCTTCCCTGATCCAGTACCATTGAAAACCGATGAGCCCGATCAATGCCAGACACATCAGCCCTACGATAATTTGTATTTTACGCTTGGTCATAATTTCCGCTTCCCATGTGCAACGCCGGCTGTGCTTTACCCGACATTTTGCCAAGAACAAATTTAGTGTTTCGCCCCCGGCCAAAGGTGTTTTTAACATTATTTAACAACGCCCCAAGCAACATAGCCATGGTTTTGCAATTCATTCAGACTCAAAACAAAAACTGCTTATGAAAACTGTTTCAATTCAAAAACTGACATGGTCGCTGCTGCTCGTAGCGGCACCGGCGCTGCTATCCGTTGCGCAGGCCCAGTCCGACAAAAAGCCTAAAAAGGACGATGACGACAAAAAGACAAGCATTAGGATCCGGGTAACCGAGGAGGAAAACGGCAAGACCCGCGACATCGAGAAAAGTTATCAGGTAGGTGCGCTGAGCGATGACGAAAGGCAAAAGTTCATCGATAAAGTACTTGATTCGCTGAATGTCGACAAAAAGGGCAAGCAAACCATTTCAATTACGGTGGATGATGGTGCCGACGGCGTGATAGCGGCCAAAAAACGTAAAAAAGTGATTATCGACCATCGCGATCCGCGCGAGCCGATGGCATTTCACTGGGACGGCGATTTCAAACACGACCTCGACTGGGATTCGGAGAAGTTCAACGAAAGCATGAAATCGATCCAGAAAAATTTCGACAGAAACTTCCATCCCAAGGCTAAAATGATGCTGCGGGACATGGAGGATTTTGGCAGGAATTTCAGCAAAAGCTTTGACTATGCCTGGGATAACAGCGAGAATGCGAAAGGAGCAACAATCCGGTCTTTGAATGCCTACACCAATAATCCCGCCGACGACGTCCTTAACCTGCGTTTCAGCGTGCCGCAAAAAGGCAATGTGACGGTGACAGTCACCGACACCAAAGGCAAAGAAGTGGGTAAAAAAGAGATCCACGAGTTTGAGGGCGAGTATGTAGGCCAGGTCGAACTTAAGAAAAATACAAAAGGGACGCTGTTCGTAACGGTGGTTCAGAACGAAGATGGAGCGGTGAAAAGGGTGGTTATTCCCTGAATGGAGCCACTTTTACGATAGCGAATCCCCTTTGCCGGAAACGGTAAAGGGGATTTTTCCTGTAAAAATTATGCAACAATTTCGCACACATATAGTAAGAGTTGTAAATTTGCCGCTTATTCACCAATCTACCGCGACATCAATTTTTGAAGCAACTATGCTGAATCTTATACTGTTTGGCCCTCCGGGCGCCGGGAAAGGTACCCAAAGTGAAAAAATAATTGCAAAGTATAATTTGATCCACCTTTCCACAGGAGATCTGCTGCGCTCGGAAATTCAGGCTGGAACAGAGCTGGGATTGAAAGCTAAAACTTTGATGGACCAGGGCATTCTGGTGCCGGACGAAGTGGTAATCGGGATGATCGATAACAAGCTGAAAGAGCACCGCGACGCGGCTGGTTTCATCTTCGACGGTTTCCCGAGAACGGTGAAGCAAGCCGAAGCGTTAGACAATCTGCTTGCGAGCTACAACGAAGGTATTTCAGTGATGGTAGCCTTGTCGGTCGACGACGATGAGTTACTGGCCCGCCTTTTGAACCGTGGCAAAACTTCCGGCCGTCCCGACGATCAGAACGAAGAACTGATCGCGAAACGCATTCAGGAATACAACAGTAAAACAAAACCCGTTGCCGACTATTACCAGAAACAAGGAAAGTTTGTCGCTATCAACGGAATAGGTGAAATCGATTTCATTTTCGGGGAAATCTCGAACGCGATCGAAGCAGCCTGATTTCTATTTTTCCCACTATACTCACATGGCCTCCTCTAACTTTATAGACTACGTAAAAATCAATGCGCGCTCCGGCAACGGCGGTGCCGGCTCTATGCATTTCAGGCGTGAAAAGCACGTCGAGAAAGGGGGACCGGACGGCGGTGACGGCGGACGCGGAGGTCACGTGATATTGAAAGGCAATGCCCAGCTCTGGACATTGCTGCATTTAAAATACACCAAGCACGTAAAGGCTTTCGACGGAAAAGGCGGCGAAGGCGGGCGGCGCACAGGAGCGATTGGAAAGGACATTATCCTGGAAGTACCGCTCGGCACGATCGCCAAAAATGCCGAAACCGGCGAACAGCTTTTCGAAATCACCGAAGACGGACAGGAAATGATCCTGTTGCGCGGTGGACGCGGCGGAATGGGTAACGACCATTTCAAGTCCGCTACTAATCAGACTCCCCAATATGCCCAACCCGGCGAACCAGGCAAGGAAGAGTGGTTCATCCTCGAACTGAAAGTACTAGCCGACGTAGGTTTGGTGGGCTTCCCGAACGCAGGCAAATCTACATTGCTCTCAGTTGTTTCGGCAGCCAAGCCAGAAATTGCCGATTACCCCTTCACAACCCTCGTGCCGAACCTGGGCGTAGTACCCTACCGTGATTACAAGTCTTTCATAATGGCCGATATTCCGGGCATTATCGAAGGCGCTTCGCAGGGTAAAGGACTCGGTCTGCGGTTTCTGCGGCACATCGAACGCAACTCCATTCTCCTTTTCATCGTACCTGCTACCAGTGAGGATATCCAGGCCGAATACCAGACGCTGGTGCAAGAGCTACGCTTATACAATCCCCAGCTGCTCGACAAAAACCGCCTGCTAGCGATTTCCAAAATGGATGTAATCTCTGAGGAAGAGCGGGTTACATTACAAGAAAATCTACCAAACGGTATCCCAACGCTTTTAATTTCTGCAATAACCCAAGAAGGTATTGAACAATTAAAAGACAAAATATGGGAAATGATTAACTCACCGTTCCCCGTACAATAATAATTTCTTGAAAGAGGCAACCTTTCGATGCAAATTGTGTGTCCAAGTAGTTATTTCAAAGAATTTTTAGTCACCATGAGACACTATCTACCGTATTTCTATCTGGTAGTATTTAGTATTATTTCCTTTACCGCACACGGACAAATCAGCATTGATTTCCCTTCCGACCGTATCGTACTTCAGCGAGACAAAGCTAACAACGCAAACATCAACATTGCAGGCAGTTACACACAGCCTGTCGATCGTGTGGAAGCCAAAGTATCTGCACTTGTGCCAGGTCAGGGCATCGACAAGGACTGGGCCAACCTGAGCGACGCCAGCATTAAAGGAGGTTTTTTCTCCGGTTATATTACTGCCCAGGGCGGCTGGTACCGGCTGGAAGTCCGCGGTTGGAAGGGCGACCAGTTGGTGGGTTCCAGAACCGTCGAGCACGTCGGGATAGGCGAAGTATTTCTAATCGCAGGGCAATCCAATGCACAGGGATTTGACGCCCCTAGCTTTAATAATCAGGGCGCACAAGACGATCGTGTCAATTCTATCGATAATTACGAAACAGGCGACTATCCGTTTGAATTGCCGGAACGTCCGTCTTTCCATCACATCGATGCTCAAAGTCGCATTTCTCCCCGTGGACCTGCCGCATGGTGCTGGGGACGCCTGGGCGATCGCCTGGCATCGCGGCTCAATGTTCCTATTCTGTTTTTCAATGTAGGCTGGGAAGGTATGGCTTCCGTTAACTGGCGCGAAAGTATTAACAACAATACGCAGTCTGTCTACGCGCCCGTGTGGGTCAAACCGGATGGAATGCCTTATGGCAACCTGCGAAATGTCATTCAGCGATACACACCTATCACCGGGCTTCGCGGCATTCTCTGGCTCCAAGGCGAGGCCGACAATTTTAAAGATACCAGCACTGATACTTATTTCAACAACCTGAAAGCCGTTATTGAAGCCAGCCGGAATGAATCGGGAAAGAATATTTCATGGATGGTTTCCATTACTTCCTATGACAACGGACGCCTCGTCGATGTAAACGTTACAAATGGGCAAAGGCAGGTTATCAATAATGTTCCGAATGTTTTCGAAGGGCCTAATACCGATCTGATTCAGATTCCCCGCGAAAATGGTGCTCCTAACGGCGTCCATTTTTTTGGCGATGGCTTAATTCAGCTTGGCGATGCGTGGTCCAATTCACTCACGGATGATTTTTTCGCAAGATCAGAACCCTACCCGGCGCAAAGACCACTCAGAGTAACGGTAGACTGTGCGGGCAATGGTAATGTAACGATCAACGCCGACCCGGTTGGGCTTTCCCAATTCAGTTGGAGCAATGGGCAGTCTTCCAGCAGCGTAACGGTTGGAAACGGAACTTACTATGTGAAAGCACGCGATGATAAAGGCAACTACATTTTCTCGCCAGAGATCCGGGTAAATGAGCAAATCCAGCCCGACCAGCCGACTGTGACGATCGAAGGTAGTAATCCGGTATGTATCGGTAATACCGCAACGTTGGTATCGAGCACTTCTACAAATGCCGTCTGGAACACAGGCGCCACCGGCGACCGCCTCCCAGTAACCACAGGGGGCGAATACTTCGTAACGGTCAAAAATATTTATGGCTGCGAGTCTACTTCCCAGAAAGTAGCCATGCAGGTACTCAATTCACCATTGCCGGCCAAACCCAAAATTTCTGCTTCGGGGCCACTTACCTTCTGCCAAGGCGGAGAAGTGAACCTGACCTCGGACTCAAAAGTGAAAAGTGTTTGGTCCAATGGAGCGAATAATGCCACTATTACGGTTGTCAACTCGGGTGATTTCCGCGTGAGAGCGCTCGACGATGTCGGCTGCTTCTCTCCTGAGTCGGACCCGGTGACCGTGAAAGTAAACCCGTTGCCGGCCAAGCCTGTAATTTCGCTGAGCGGGGAAACGACATTCTGCGACGGCGGCAACGTAACGATGACTTCAAGCTACGATTCCGGGAACATCTGGAGCACCAACGCTACCACGAAGTCCATTGCCGTAACCACGACCGGTAAATTCACTTTGAAGCAAAGGGATGGAAACGGGTGCGAATCCACTTCAGATGAAGTGAATGTAAAGGTTAACCCGCTTCCCGCAACACCTACCATAACGGCCCTTCGCGCTACTACTTTCTGTGAACGCGACTATACCACGCTACGCAGCAGCGAGGCGTTCTCCTACCTGTGGAGTAACGGCTCCACCGACCGCGAGATCGAAATAAGGACATCAGGCAATTTTACAATTTCGGCCAAAGACGAAAACGGCTGCATTTCTCCCGTTTCTCCGGTAGTTGTCGTAGTAATGAATCCATTGCCACCTACGCCCACGATCACCGCCGAGGGCCCGACCACATTCTGCGCAGATCTAAGCGTGAACCTGGTTTCAACCAGCGCTGCCGGGTATTTATGGAGCAACGGCGTTTCTTCACAGACCTTGAAAGTAACGGCGGCCGGGACTTACTCCGTACAAACAATCAACGAGTTTCAATGCTATTCGGATCCGAGTAACCAGATAACGACGGAAACACTGGCACTGCCACCAGCCCCCGCAGTTACGGCATTGCAGCCAACAACATTCTGCGATGGCGACACCATTATGCTGAAAGCCGCCAACGGCAACGAATTTTTCTGGAACAACGGCCTGGAAGGCGAAAGCATAGAGGTTTTTGCGACGGGTAATTATTCGGCTCGCATTCAGGATGATCATGGATGCTACTCTCCTTACTCCGCACCGGTAGCGATTGATGTCAAGCCGTCTCCGAGCGTGCCGGTAATCCGTAAAACAGGCGTTTACACCCTATTTGCTGAAAACAATCTCAATGCGGGTGACCACGTATGGAAATATAACGATGAGCCATTGACAGAAACCAGCGCGACCCTGAAAGCCGTGAAGGCAGGTAAATATGTTGTTAACAACACCATTGTATACAGTCCGACGCTTACCTGTTACTCCGACTTCTCCGAACCGTTCCAGTTTTACCTTGATACGAATAACCCGGGTTTCGTGGCCTATCCCAACCCGAATGCCAGTGAAAGAGTGACTGTCGAAACATTTGCCAATCTGGCGAACGCCGATGTTCAGATCATCGACAGCCGGGGTATTATCCACCGGACTTTCCGTGTGCTGAAGTTCGATCGCCCGCAATACTTCAGCCTGGCGGGCCTGTCGAGTGGTATATATATTATTCGCGTGACTTCTGCGACGTTCAGTGAGACCCAAAAGCTGGTAATTGCCAAATAGGCAAATGAACCTACCGGCCTTGCCGGGAGGCCGAAGCGTTGCCTGTTCCTCCCTTCGTCTTTCTTGTATTTTAAAATGTAAGCATGCCGAACGGTAACACGTAAAGCAAACACCCGATTGATCAAAAAAACGGAATAGTGATATTTTAGCGAAAATATTCCGTTACATTTGTGACCGTTTTGTAATTGAACACTTTAACAGATTTATACTTCGTTAGAGCTCAGAAACTTTACCTGTATCAGAATCCCAAATGCATAGTAGATTTATTCTTCCGGTAATGGCCAAGGTGTTGTTGTTAATTTGCATTTTTTCATCAGCAGCATTTTCCCAAGAAAAATCCCCCATCAGAATTACTTCCCCTGTTTTTCAGTCTGTCTACCAACGTAACATGGCCGGCCAGCGGGAGATTCAGGTGACAGGTACATTCACCATGCCTGTTGAAAAAATTGAGGTGAGGGCAGTGCCGGTCATTCAGGGACAGGGCGTTGAAACACCGTGGCTAACTTTGCAGGACGCTCCCCAGGGCGGCGTTTTTTCAGGGACGATTAAACTGATCGGCGGATGGTACTCCCTGGAAGTCCGGGGTGTGTCTGACGGAAAAGTAATAGGCCGCGATGTATTGAGCCGTTTTGGTGTAGGTGAAGTGTTCCTCATAGCCGGACAGTCGAATGCTCAGGGACTCAGAAATTACCCTGGCCCATCCGCTACCGACGACCGGGTACTGTATATTTCAAATTACAGCAACGATTCCATCGACAGACTTACCGACCCTACTCCGCCTGAGTTTAGCAAAATCAACCAGAATCTGAATATCATGTCGCCGCGCGGGCAGTCTGCCTGGTGCTGGGGGATACTTGGAGACCTCCTGGTTGAGAGACTGAACGTACCCGTCGTATTTATTAACACTGCCTGGGAAGGTACATCCATAGAAAACTGGGCGAGCAGTTCAAAAGGCCTCCCGACTAAAAATATGTACGGCGGTTTTGTGTATGCGCCCGAAATGCCTTACGCCAACCTTCGCATTGCTGCGCGCAACTATGCCAACCAATATGGGGTTAGAGCCATTCTCTGGATGCAAGGCGAAACCGACGCATTGTATAAGACACCACGTGCCAATTACAGCCGTGACCTTCAGTCGATCATGAACCGCCTCGGTGCGGATACCGGCAAACGACTTACCTGGGTAATTGCCCGTACCTCCCGGACATCAGCGGGATTCAATATTGAATCGGACATCAATCCAGAAATCGTTGCTGCGCAAAACGCAGTACTCAACACGGATTTTAACCCTACTTATCCGGGTCCCGAAACAGATCCTCTCGTACCTAACCGTGGCGATGGCACGCACTTCGTAGGCAAGGGAGTGAATGACAAAGAAGGAACCCTCAGAGCTTTGACGATTCTGGCGAATGCATGGTTCGGAACACTGGATGCCAAATTCTTCTCGACTGTCACACCGGTTAACCCCGTCGAGGTACCTGCTGTGACTGCAGCTTGCGTTACCGACAATAACGGCGTTACCCTAACGCTCCCTGCAGGTTACGCTTCTTACAAATGGAACACCAACGAGGTTTCCAACTCAATCAAGGTTTCAAAAGCAGGTACATATCGTGCCACCGTAAAAGATGCCTCTGGCAACTCGATCCTGACGCCGCTTATCGTTTTGGAGAACGATGCTAAGCCGGTGCAACCAAGCATTATTCAGCAAGGCCAGCAACAAGCTTGTGCGGATTCGACATTCCAATTCTCGGTACAGAATGGCGGCGAAATATATAGTTGGTATAAAGAGGGTTCCAACACCGCCATTGCAACGGGAATCTCTGCCAGATTAGGAGAGAGCGGCAACTATTTTGTCAAAAGCCGGAACATTTTCGGGTGTACTTCCGATAACTCGGCGGCTTCCACTTTGATTGTCCGTGCTAAAATAACCAAACCGACCATCGAGCCGTCAGGGCCTTTCAGCGTCTCGGCAAGCATCCCCGAAGGTGGCGAAGTAAATGAAGAATTCCTGTGGAGACGCCCTGGTTACGAAACCGATACTACTGCATCTCTGGTCAAAATCCTGAAATCGGGTGTTTATACCACAAAAGCGAAAGTTACGTACACCATTGGCAACAACAACCTGGTTTGTTACTCCGATACTGCTTCCAGAGAGTTCAAAACCAATGAGCAAAATGAGGTGGTGATTTATCCCAATCCAAGCCAGGGCGCTTATATCTACATCGAGTCGCGGGATAATGTGAAAGACGCCGCGATTGAGCTTTTCGACATCCGTGGTAACGTGATCAAAACTACCAGTCCGCAACTGCTCAGCGGCAGGATGCAGATCGATGTAAGCCTTTTGCCTACGGGCAAATATATTCTTCGTGTAACCGGCCAGGGACAGAGCCTTACCAAGCAAATTGTGATAAGATAAATATTCTTTCTTTGATAAGTACTAAATAAGCCCCGCCACTACGGGGCTTATTTAGTATGATACTAATTAGACAAAACAAAAAGGAAAGAATTTGATTGATAAATTTGCAAAGGCTAATTTTGAGAGACGGGGAGGAATATAACCCGCTGGCAACAGTTTTCTCTCATTCCTGCCCCCCTGTAACCGGATCATTATAATGAAAAACGAGTATCTCCCTTCCGATTATTTGCCCATCATTGTGCAATTTTTGCTCGCCGCCGGCTTCATTGGTGGCACGATGATTGTCACTCACCTTATCGGTCCGAGCCGCAAAAGCAAAAAGAAAGACGATCCGTTCGAATGTGGTATCGAGTCAGTTGGTGACGCCAGGACGCCCATTTCGGTAAAGTACTTTCTGGTGGCGATCCTCTTCGTTTTGTTTGACGTGGAGGTAATTTTCATGTATCCCTGGGCTGTTAATTTCAAAGGCCTGGGAATGTTCGGATTCGTAGAAATGTTATTGTTCATGGCCCTTTTGTTGTCCGGTTTCTATTACGTGATCCGCAAGGGCGTATTGAACTGGGAAGAATAGGCTTCGAACATTGAAATACAAAGAATTATGAAAGAAGTAAAGATAGTGGAGGCTCCGCAGGGACATAGCGGATCCGGTTTTTTTGCAACTTCATTCGACGAAGCGATAGGTCTGGCACGTAGTTACTCGCTCTGGCCGTTGCCATTTGCTACTTCATGCTGCGGGATCGAGTTCATGGCCACCATGGGCGCGCATTACGATATTTCGCGTTTCGGTTCCGAACGTCCGAGCTTCTCGCCGCGCCAGGCCGATTTGCTGATGGTGATGGGAACCATCGCCAAAAAAATGGCACCGGTTGTGAAGCAGGTTTACCTTCAAATGGCCGAGCCACGCTGGGTAATGGCTGTGGGCGCTTGCGCTTCAAGCGGTGGTATTTTTGATACTTACAGCGTATTGCAGGGTATTGACCGTATCATCCCTGTGGATGTATACGTACCCGGCTGCCCGCCACGCCCCGAGCAGATTATCGACGGCCTGATGCAGATTCAATATCTGGCACAGAACGAAAAGCTTCGCCGCCGCAATACCGACGAATACCAGGAACTATTGGCATCATATAATATTCAGTAACCCCCTATGCTCACTAACCAGGAGGTAGCCGAAGGGCTTTTGGAAAAATTCGGTGATCAGGTTTTCGACTTCGAGGAGCCGTATGGTTTGTTGACGCTCTCAACGACCCGCGAAGAGATTATTCCGTTGATGGAGTTCTTGAGAGACCACAAAAATTACCAGGTAATATTCCTGACCGACATTACGGGTATCCAATATCCTGATAATACCGGCAAAGAATACGTGGTGGTTTATCACATGCACAGCTTCGTGCATAACTTCCGCATCCGCATTAAAGTAGCCCTTTCGGCAGCCGATATTCACATTCCGACAGCGACAGGCCTTTTCGCCTGCGCCAACTGGATGGAGCGCGAAACCTACGATTTTTTTGGTATCTTGTTTGACGGGCACCCGAACCTTAAACGCATCCTGAACATTGAGGAAATGGATTACTTCCCGATGCGTAAGGAATACCCGCTGGAAGACGCGACCCGTGAAGATAAAATTGACGCCCTTTTCGGCCGATGATCTATATTGAGTAAGATATGGCAGATATTGAATTATTACCGCATAATGTCCCTTCTCAAGGCGAGTTGCCAGAACTCGTAGAAGAACTGACCACCCTCAACCTCGGCCCGACACACCCTGCTACCCACGGTATTTTCCAGAACATCCTGAAAATGGATGGCGAAAAGATCGTTTCGGGCGAGCAAACGATCGGTTATATCCACCGGGCGTTTGAGAAAATTGCCGAAAGAAGGCCCTTTTACCAGATTACCACGTTGACCGACCGCATGAACTATTGCTCCTCCCCGATCAACAACCTGGGATGGCACATGACGGTAGAGAAGCTTTTGGGCGTAGAGGTTCCCAAGCGCGCGCAGTACATCCGCGTGCTCATGATGGAGCTCGCACGCATTACCGACCATATTATCTGTAACAGTATCCTCGGCGTAGATACCGGCGCATTCACCGGCTTCCTGTATGTGATGCAGAAGCGCGAGGAAGTGTACGAAATCTACGAGGAAGTTTGCGGAGCACGCCTTACCACCAACATGGGCCGTCTCGGCGGTATGGAGCGTGACCTTTCGAGCACGGCTATCCGCAAGATTAAGGAATTCATTAAATCTTTCCCGCCGGTATTGAGAGAGCTGGAAAAACTGCTCAACCGTAACCGGATCTTCATGGACCGAACAATTAATGTGGGTTCCATTTCGGCTGAAAGAGCATTATCGTACGGCTTCACGGGGCCCAACCTGCGTGCGGCGGGCGTGGACTACGACGTGCGTGTGATGAACCCGTACTCATCCTACCAGGATTTTGAATTCGACGTCCCTATCGGACAGAATGGTGATACTTACGATCGCTATATGGTCCGTAATGAGGAAATGTGGCAAAGCCTCCGCATCGTGGAGCAAGCCATCAACAATCTTCCCGAAGGACCCTATTATGCCGATGCTCCCGAATATTACCTGCCTCCGAAAAACGAGGTATACCGCAATATGGAGGCGCTCATCTACCATTTCAAAATTGTAATGGGCGAAATCGATGCACCGGCGGGCGAAGTTTACCATGCTGTGGAAGGAGGAAACGGCGAGCTGGGCTTCTACCTGATCAGCGATGGCGGCAGGGCTCCGTACCGTCTGCATTTCCGCAGGCCAAGCTTTATTTATTATCAGGCATATCCTGAAATGTGCAAAGGCTCATCACTGTCGGATGCGATCCTGACAATGAGTAGCCTGAACGTAATTGCAGGTGAACTGGACGCTTAAAGTTTGTTAAAGACCTATTTAGAAATGACCGAATCACCTAATCTGGTTGCGTTCACACCCGAACGACTTGAAAAAGTAAAAGAAATAATCGCACGTTATCCGGAGGGCCGCCAAAAATCGGCTCTCTTACCCGTTTTGCACGTGGCCCAGGAACAATGGGGCTGGCTGAGCAGCGAGGTAATGGATTACGTCGCAGGTATTTTAGATATCAAACCCGTAGAGGTTTACGAGGTAGCTACCTTTTATACCATGTACCACCTCGACCCGGTTGGTAAGCACGTGATCGAATATTGCCGTACAGGGCCTTGCTGCCTGATGGGCGGTGAAGATGTGTACGGGCACCTTAAAAAGAAGCTCGGCATCGAAGCGGGTGAAACCACTGCCGATGGCAAGTTTACATTGAAAGAAGTAGAATGCCTCGCAGCATGCGGCTGGGGACCCGTTTTCCAGATCCGCGAGCAATTCTACATGAACCTGACCAACGAGAAGGTCGACCAAATCATAGAAGAGTTAAGTAAATAAGCTTTCATAAGCTGAAAATATTATCCTCAAATGGCTAGAAAAATTTTAACGGAGCATATTAATGTACCCGGTATCGAAACCTTCGATGTTTATCGCAAACAGGGAGGCTATACTGCCGTTGAAAAAGCTATCAAAACCATGACCCCGGAAGAGGTGGTGGAAGAAGCAAAGAAATCAGGCGTACGTGGCAGAGGCGGTGCGGGCTTCCCGATGGGAATGAAATGGGGCTTCCTGGCCAAGCCCGAGGGCGTTCCCCGTTACCTGGTGTGTAATGCCGACGAATCGGAGCCGGGTACGTTCAAGGACCACCATCTGATGAAATCCATCCCTCACCTTTTGATCGAGGGTATGATCATTTCCAGCTTCGCATTGGGAGCCAACAAATCGTTCATCTACGTGCGCGGCGAGCTCATGTATGTGATCCGCATTCTCGAAAAAGCGATTGCGGAGGCGAAAGCGCAAGGGTTTTTAGGTAAAAATATCCTAGGCTCGGGCTATGACCTTGAACTGGTCGTGCAGCCGGGCGGCGGTGCTTACATTTGCGGCGAGGAAACTGCATTGCTCGAATCGCTCGAAGGAAAAAGAGGTAACCCGCGTAACAAGCCGCCATTTCCTGCGGTGAAAGGTCTTTACCAAAGCCCTACCGTGGTGAACAACGTGGAGTCGATTTCCAATATGCCGTGGATTATCAACAACGGCGGTGATGCTTATGCGCAAATCGGGATTGGTAGAAGTACCGGTACCAAATTGATCTCCGCATCAGGGCATATTCAGAAACCTGGCGTTTACGAAATCGAACTGGGTGTGAGCGTGGATGAGTTTTTGAATTCGGATGAATATTGCGGCGGTATCCGTAAAGGCCACTATTTGAAAGCATTGGTAGCAGGCGGTTCGTCTGTACCCATTCTTCCTGCCAACCTCATCACGAAAACCGCTGCCGGCGAAGATCGTCTGATGACGTACGAATCGCTTTCTGACGGTGGTTTCGCGACGGGTACCATGCTCGGATCGGGCGGGTTTATCGTTTTCGATGAAACAGCCTGTATCGTTCGCAACACCTGGAATTTCTCGCGTTTTTACCACCACGAATCCTGCGGCCAATGCAGCCCGTGCCGCGAAGGAACCGGATGGATGGAGAAAGTCCTCCACCGCATCGAGCACGGTCACGGCAGCATGCACGACATCGATTTGCTCGTAGATATTTCAAAGAAAATAGAAGGGAACACCATTTGTCCGCTCGGCGATGCAGCGGCCTGGCCCGTGGCCAGCGCGATCCGCCATTTCCGCGAAGAATTTGTGTGGCATATCACCCATCCCCAGGAAGCGACGGCTCCGGGTGCGGTATACATGGGTGAAATGGTATTGGGTTAATGAGTATTCAGAACAGCCTTGTTTGGATCAAAGACAGGTCTCTGTTACTATCGGTGCTGTTCGGGCTACTAAGTGCTCTGGCATTGCTGATCGTGAAGATGCAGGCGGTTTTGAGCTACTCTCCCGACATTTCAGGAAGCGAGGCAAGCGGGATCGCCGCTATACAGCTACTGCTGGATGGACAGGACATTTATACGGATCCCGAAAAAGCACCGTTCAGACTGACCCAGTACACACCACTATATTTTACGATCGTTTCATTCCTGGTGAAAATCGTTGGTTGGACAGGCATTGACGTTCACAAAATATACCTCGCCAGCCGGCTGGTATCAAACCTTTTTACATTAGCAACCGTGAGCATAGCGGGTTATTTCATTTACCGGGTAACAAAACAAAAGATCGCCGCCCTCCTCACCGGGCTGGTGCTTTTTCATGTTTTGTCATTCTGGTTTCTGACAACCTCCCGCCCCGACAGCCTCCTGGTGCTGCTGACGACGCTTTTTATCGTCACAATTTACTTCGCCTTTGAAAACAATGACCAAAAGCTCTGGTTTCTCGCCATTTTCACGGGTGTTTCCGCATTTTTCGTAAAACAAAGCGGGGCTGTCCTTCCGATTTCGGTCGGCGTATTCTGGTTGATTCAGCGGGATTTCAAGATGGTTTTGAAACTCACCGCGTTCGGGATACTGACATTCGGTTTATACCTGGTGATCCTTCCCATTAATACCGTCGAGCTTTTCTTTCTCAACATTGTGGGCGGCGTGGCCAATTCAGCGAGCTGGGGTTGGTTTTACGACTGGACATTACAGTACTGGTTGTTACAATTCGCTCCCCTGATGGTTCTGAATGCACTGGTAAGTGCGTACACACTCCACTACCGGCCCACAGGATTCCATCTTTTCCTGGTGATCGCCTCCGTGCTGTTTTTCCTATTTGCAACATCCACCGCATTCAAGATAGGTGCCGGAGTGGGCTATTACCAGGATTACCTGATCGTGGCGGTGATTCAGCTCGCGCTCGCTTTTTCATATAAAAGCGATTTCACTGCGCTGAAAACCGGTTTTGTCAAATCAGGAATGGCCCTTTTCATGACCTTTGCATTTCTGCATTGCTCATTGTATGTGTTTATGAAATACAAATCGGGTATGTTCCGTAATTTTGAAGCACTTTACATTGAAGACCGTAAAGTTGCGACGTACCTGCTCGAGCAGAAAAACCTGAAACCGACAGACTATGTCTATATATGTAATTCGGAGAATTTTCAGGGATCGTTTTTAAGTTTATTTCTATTTAAAAATAATTTGATTCCTTTCTCGGATCTGGTTTACCTTGCAGACCAGAACGGGACATTCAACTACGACGAATTCAGACGAATCGTCGATGAGAAAGGGATTCGTTTTGTGATTTCACCAAAAGGCAAAGCTCCTGCAAACATTCTGGACTATGATTTTGCGAATACGCTGAAATATAGCTCCACAATGGGCTCCTATGATATTTATGAAGCCAACAAGAGATAGCATAATGTATTACTGGCATGGAAGAAGTTAAATCCCAATTGTTGAAAATTACGTTCGATGGCATCGAGGTCGAAGTAGAACCGGGCACAACCATTATGCAGGCGGCGCGTAAAATCGCCGAGGCAGATGAAAGCCAGGGCCACCTCGTTCCGCCGGCGATGTGTTACTATAAACCGCTTCCGGTTTCCGGGGGTAAATGCCGTGCGTGTCTGGTGAAAGTATCGGCTGGTTCTGCAAAGGATCCACGCCCGATGCCCAAGCTGGTACCATCTTGTATTACACAGGTTCAGGATGGAATGGTGGTGGAAAACACTACCAATCAGGCGGTACTGGATACACGCAAGAGCATTGTAGAGTTCCTGTTGATCAATCACCCGCTCGACTGCCCAATTTGCGACCAGGCTGGTGAATGTCATTTACAGGATTTCGCATTTGAACACGGTTCGGTGAAGACCCGCTACGAAGAAGAAAGAAGAACGTTCGAGAAGATCGATATCGGTCCGCACGTGCAGCTGCACATGACGCGCTGCATTCTTTGCTATCGCTGCGTGTATACCGCCGACCAGATCACCGACGGACGTGTCCACGGCGTCATGAACCGCGGAGATGCTTCGGAAATCAGCACCTACATCGAAAAAGCGATCGATAATGACTTCTCCGGAAACATTATCGATGTCTGTCCGGTAGGCGCTTTGACCGACAAAACATTCCGGTTCAAAAATCGCGTGTGGTTCTCGAAACCCGAAGACGCTCACCGCGATTGCGACAAATGCTGCGGCAAAACAACTGTCTGGTATCGAGGCGATGAAATAATCCGCGTGACGGCCCGCAAAAACACCTGGGGCGAAGTGACGGACTTCATTTGCAATACCTGCCGTTTTGAGAAGAAAAAAACCAGTGACTGGGTATTGGAAGGACCTACCAAAGTGAAACGCAGTTCGGTAATTTCTGCCAACAAATACCGTAAAGACCTCGTTGCAAAACCGGATTTCGCATTGAAACTGGCAGCATCGCAATTCAAACAGATCGACGACTCGCGGCCATACGTAACCGACGAGGAAACGATCCGTCACCAGAGTATCGAGAATAACGATAAGGCCAACCATCGTTCTTTGGCCGCCAACAATAATTAAGAGAATCAGTAGTCAAAGCAGCCGGATAAAATTGCTTTCAAATGGATTTAGTAGAATTTCTTGTTAAAACCGTAACCATCGTTGCCGTTTTCGGGCTAACGCTCCTCATTGCCATGTACTCCACATGGGCGGAAAGAAAGGTAGCAGGTTTCATCCAGGACCGTAGCGGGCCTAACCGCGCCGGTTGGGGCGGACTTCTGCAACCGCTTGCAGACGCGGGGAAAATGTTCTTTAAAGAGGACTTCATTCCTGCATTGGCCAACAAATGGCTCTTTATCGCCGGCCCGAGTTTGGCGATGCTCACGGCGTTGCTTGCGAGCGCTGTAATTCCTTTCGGCAGCACATTTCGCATTGCAGGCCACGAAGTGGCACTGCAGGGTGTTGAGTCGAACATTGGTATCCTCTATGTATTCGGCGTTGTGGCGCTGGGTGTTTACGGTATCATGGTCGGTGGTTGGGCTTCCAACAACAAATTCTCGCTTCTCGGAGCGATCCGTGCGGCTTCACAAAACATCAGTTACGAGGTGGCTATGGGCCTTTCGCTCATCGCGATCCTCATGATGAGTAGCTCGCTTTCATTGGGCGAAATCGTGGCGCAGCAGCACGGCATGAACTGGAATATCTTCTACCAGCCGCTGGGCTTCATCATTTTCATTACCTGCTCTTTCGCGGAATGTAACCGTGTGCCTTTTGACCTCCCTGAATGTGAAACGGAGCTTGTAGGTGGTTATCACACCGAATACGGCAGTATGAAACTCGGTTTCTACCTGTTCGCGGAGTACATCAACATGTTCATTTCCTCGGCGATTATTTCCGTGCTGTATTTCGGCGGTTATAACTATCCGGGAATGGATTTCGTGTATGCGCAACTAGTGAAATCTTTCGGGCCGGATACAGGTCACAACATCGCGACATTGATCGGAACAGCCGTTTTCTTCGGAAAAGCATTGTTCTTTGTGTTCTTCTACATGTGGGTGCGCTGGACGATCCCGCGTTTCCGCTACGACCAATTGATGAACCTGGGCTGGAAAAAGCTGATCCCTCTTGCTATTTTTAACATTATTATCACCGGTGCAGCCGTGCTTTTCTTGAAGCCTGTAATCACCGCGTGGTTGAATTAATTCCAAAATCGTATTGCCATGCAATTGACAAATCGCTCAAAGCAAGTAAGCAATAAAGAAATGACGCTGGCGGAGCGCGCCTACCTGCCTGCTATTGCAACAGGTCTGGCGATTACGATCAAGCACTTTTTTTCGAAGAAAGTAACGATCCAATACCCGGAAGTGAAGCGGTACCTCGGTCCTGTTTTCCGTGGCCGGCATATCCTGAAAAGAGACGCAGAAGGTCGCGAAAGATGTACTGCCTGCGGCTTGTGCGCGGTAGCGTGTCCTGCTGAGGCTATTTCAATGGTGGCCGCCGAGCGCGTGAAAGGCGAGGAAAATCTGTATCGCGAAGAAAAATACGCGGCAGTGTATGAAGTGAATATGCTCCGCTGCATTTTCTGCGGCCTTTGCGAGGAAGCTTGTCCGAAACAGGCAGTGTACCTGCGCCACGATGAGTTTGTGCCGGTATTTACAGAGCGCGACCAGGTGATCTGGGGTAAAGACCTCCTCGTTGAGGATATGAACAACCGCTATACCCGCGAAGCCTGGACGAAAGAAGAAGCGCGTGCGCTGGATGCCAAAAGAGCCAGTGGTGAAGTCACCAACGTTGTTCCACGAGCTATTCCCTGATTGGTAAACCAAGACTGTCAGCAGTTACTAACATTATGAATTCAGCAGTATCATTTTTTTACTTTCTATCCTTCCTGACCATCCTGAGCGCGGTGATGGTCGTGGTATCGCGTAACCCCATTCACAGCGTTCTTTACCTGATCCTGACGTTCTTTACGCTCTCGGGGCATTATATCCTCCTGAATGCGCAATTCCTCGCTGCCGTGAACATTATCGTGTACGCCGGGGCGATTATGGTACTTTTCCTCTTTGTGATTATGTTCCTCAACATGAAGCAGGACCAGGAGGAAGCCAAGACTAATTTGACCAAAATAGCTGCGACGATTGTCGGCGGGACTGTTTTCGTGATTCTTTTCGGTGCTTATCGCAAGACCGCTATCGAGCCATTCAACCCGCAAACTTACGATTCGCAGATCGGTATGATCGAAAGCCTGGGTCATATGCTCTTTCGGGATTACCTGTTGCCATTTGAATTGGCCTCGATCCTTTTGCTGGTCGCAATGGTAGGAGCTGTGTTGCTTGGCAAGAGGGAGATTGGGGAGCGGCACTTCTAAAGATACTCGTATCATCATGCGGCCCAAGCCTGAAGACTTGGGTTAATAAAAAGAGGCTCTTTCGAGCCTCTTTTTGTTTGGTATCTTATTCTACGCTGGCGCCGCACCGGGCCTCCCATCCCAGGCTTTAAAGCCTGGGTTATGTCCGTGTCAGGCCTCCTCTACTTCGGAGTAGGCTTCAACCGGGATACAAGAGCAAATCAGGTTACGATCGCCATAGGCGCTGTCGACGCGGCTTACGCTTGGCCAGAACTTGTTGAAGCGCAGGTAAGGCAACGGGAACGCGGCTTTTTCGCGGCTGTAAGAGCGCGTCCAGTTTTCGCTCAGCAACACGCGGGAAGTATGCGGTGCATTCTTCAAAACGTTGTCTGTGCGGTCCGCAACACCTTCTTCCACTTCGCGGATTTCGTTACGGATCGCGATCATTGCATCACAGAAACGATCCAGCTCCGCTTTCGATTCAGATTCTGTCGGTTCGATCATCAATGTGCCTGCAACTGGGAATGAAAGGGTTGGCGCGTGGAAACCGTAGTCCATTAAGCGTTTTGCCAAATCCTCGGCCTCTACACCAGCTGCCTTGAAGCCACGGCAATCGACGATCATTTCGTGCGCGCAGCGGCCATTTGCTCCGGTATAAAGCACCTCGTAATGTCCATTCAGGCGCTCTTTAATATAGTTTGCATTCAGGATCGCAAATTTGGTCGCATTGGTAAGGCCTTCGCCACCCATCATCGCGATGTACGCATACGAGATCGTCAGGATGCTAGCGCTGCCATAAGGTGCTGCAGAAACTGCTCCGGCCTGTCCGTTCGGCAAATGCTCAGGCTGCGTGCTGAAATTCACGTGACCAGGCAGGAACGGCATCAGGTGCTCGGCCACGCCAATCGGTCCAACACCAGGGCCGCCGCCGCCATGAGGGATACAGAATGTTTTATGCAAATTGAGGTGGCAAACATCCGCGCCAATGCTGGCAGGGCTTGTAAGACCTACCTGCGCATTCATGTTCGCGCCGTCCATATAAACCTGCCCGCCAAATGAATGGATCATTGAACAGATTTCGATAATGCTTTCTTCATAAACACCGTGGGTCGATGGATAAGTTACCATCAAACACGACAGGTCTGATGCGTGTTGCTCTGCCTTTGCGCGCAAATCCTCCACATCGATGTTACCACGCTCGTCGCACTTCGTTACCACTACCTTCATACCGGCCATTACAGCGGATGCAGGGTTGGTGCCGTGCGCCGAAGACGGGATCAATGCCACATTACGGTGTGCCTCGCCTCGGCTCTCGTGATATGAACGAATGGCCATCAGGCCTGCATACTCACCTTGCGCACCGGAGTTCGGCTGGAACGACATCGCCGCAAAACCGGTGATTTCGCATAGCCAGGTGTTCAATTCGCTCACCAGCTGTGCGTAACCACCCACCTGGTTGGTTGGAGCAAACGGGTGAATACCACCAAATTCTGGCCAGGTAAGCGGGATCATTTCGGCGGTCGCATTCAATTTCATCGTACAGCTACCGAGTGAAATCATGGAATGTACCAGCGAAAGGTCTTTGTTTTCCAAGGATTTCAGATAGCGCAGCATTTCGTGCTCAGTATGATGCGTGTTGAATATCGGGTGAGTCAAATATTCCGAAGTTCTTGCCAGATTTTCAGGAAGCGAAAATTCAAGATCCTCATCGATCACCATTTCACCCTGGAAGCCCGAAACCTCTGCGAATACATTCAACAATGCAATTACATCATCGAACGTCTTGGCTTCATCAAACGAAACCGAGAGGCTTTCATCACCATGGTATTTCAGGTTAATGCCCCATTTCAACGCCTGCTCACGCAGCTTGCGGGTCAGTGGCGTGTTGATTGTTACGGTATCGAAATACGTTTCGGTAACAACTTCATAATTGAATTTCTTAACCGTATCCACAAACAGGCGGGTGAGACCATGCACACGTGCAGCAATGCTCTTGATCCCCTCAGGTCCGTGGTATACCGAATAAGCGCCCGCGATAACGGCTAGCAATACCTGCGCGGTACAAATGTTGGAAGTTGCTTTTTCACGACGGATATGCTGCTCACGTGTCTGCAACGCCATACGCAATGCACGATTGCCTTCACCATCCACCGACACGCCGATGATACGACCCGGAATCTGACGTTTGAAAGCATCTTTCGTGGCGAAATATGCCGCATGTGGACCACCATAGCCCATCGGCACGCCGAAGCGCTGCGAAGAACCGATCACGACATCGGCACCCATTTCGCCCGGTGATTTCAGGAGCGTCAATGCGAGCAGGTCCGCCGCTACCGCTACTGAAATACCCAGCTCATGAGCCGAAGCAATAAAGTCGGTATAATCGATCACTTCGCCGTCGGTAGCCGGGTACTGAACAAGCGCGGCGTAAATATTTTCGTCGGTAAGATCAACCGTTGCATGATTACCCACCACCACATCGATTCCGACAGGTTTTGCACGGGTGTAGATCAGGTCGATCGTTTGCGGGTGGCAGCGCTCCGAAACAAAAAATGTATTGGCTTTCTTTCTGGAAGCGCCCTTTACTGCATGCAGCATGGTCATAGCCTCCGCTGCCGCGGTGGCTTCATCCAGCAATGATGCGTTCGCAATTTCCATGCCAGTGAGATCCGTCACGACTGTCTGGAAATTCAGGAGCATTTCAAGGCGCCCCTGCGCGATCTCCGCCTGATAAGGGGTATAGGCAGTGTACCATGCCGGATTTTCGAGGATATTTCTCAGAATGACATTCGGCGTGATGGTGTCGTAGTAGCCCGTACCGATATATGATTTCAGCACCGCATTTTTCGAAGCAATTCTTTTGATGTATTGTAAAAATTCCTGCTCCGATTTGGGTCTCGGCAAATTCAGTGGTTTTGGTAGACGAATCGCAGAAGGCAGAGTCTGGTCAATCAGTTCATCCACTGACCCGGCTCCGATGGTCTTCAACATTTCCTGCAATTCCTGTTCATCTTTACCGTGGTGACGGTTTTCAAACTTGTCCTGGTTTCGAAGATTAACTTTCATTCAAGTTAGGCTGAGAATGCCGCTATTAGGTGATTTTAAAATACAAAAGTAAGCAAATCCAAGCAAATCTCTCAGAGATCGATGGCTATGCTTACTCTTGAATATGTACAAAATGTATGAACGGGAAGTTCCTAGTGGTTAGGGCAGCCGCAATCGGTCTTCCGTTTGAAGATTCCGAGGAATTTCTTGGATCTTGGCTTCTTGTAACCTTTGTATTTTTTCTTTTTACCAAACAATTCCACTTTGGTTGCATCGGGCGCCGAAACTGCGGCTGCCGAAACAGTCTGTACGCCTGAAATACTGCAAATCAGAGCCAGTACCAGAACCCAGGGAGTGATTTTCTTGATCATGTTCGTTAAGATGGATCGTCAAAGGTTACTAATGCAACGCAATGCTCGCCGGTTTCGGTATGCATTGCGCCAACCCTTTCACAATTTTCCGAAATTTTTAAGCCTTTACCAATTCCAGAATCGTGATTTCGGGGAGGATACCCACGCGGCCAGGATAACCGAGGTAGCCAAATCCGCGGTTGACATACAAATACTGGTCGTTTTCTTCATACAGCCCCGCCCATTGCTTGTAACGGTATTGCGCCGGGCTCCATCTCACATTCCCGATCTCCACGCCGAATTGCATGCCATGTGTATGGCCCGCAAGCGCGAGGTCTATGTCCTTATATTTAGGCAAAACCTGCGCCTCCCAATGGCTGGGATCATGCGAAAGCAATATTTTCACAGGGTATTCGTCCGCATGCCCGTAAGCTTTTTCCAGATTTCCGTATTTGGCAAAATTACCGGCTCCCCAATTTTGAATACCGATCAATCCGATGGATTCGCCGTCTACGGTAATGGGCCGGTTTTCGTCCAGCATCAGCTTCCAGCCCAGTAATTCGTGCGCTTTTTTCAAATTAGCGAGGTTGCTGATCTTGGCATTCGCATCCGGCCACTGGAAATAATCGCCGTAGTCGTGGTTGCCCAGCACAGAATGCACGCCCAGCGGCGCTTTCACCTTATCGAAAATATTAATGTAATCCTGCACCTCCTTTGCCCGGTCGTTCACCAGGTCGCCGGTGAAGAATGCAATGTCCGGCTTTTCCTTCATCAACATCTCTACGCCGCCTTTTACCGCAGTTTTATTGAAAAAGCTGCCTGAGTGAATATCCGAAAGCTGAGCTATTTTCATTCCGTGAAATTGTCGGGGAAGGTTTTTCAGGGGCACTTTCACCCGGCGAATGCGGTAGTCGTGCGCGCCAGAGAGAATACCATATGCAAACGTGCCCATTAACCCTGCTCCGGCAACCACGGCTGTCGTCGCGAGGAATTGCGAACGCGGGATCACCGGCTCACCGGTTTCGGGGGAAGGCGTTGCAACGGAAGGTGCAAAAAAACTAACGATCCATTGAAAAAAGCGGCGTACATCGTCGATGAGCAGGATCGCTACCGCCAGTAATTTGGATAAATAAGGAATGGCGATAAATGCGACTACAAATGTGCGTGTGGTGCTTTTGAAGTAGTCTGGCGGGAGAAGTTGCATTCCGATATATGCGCCCAGCGTAGCGATTGTCAATGTCCAATATGCTCCTCCGATCCAACGTTGTGTTAATGGGTTCAGGTTGCGAACAGCCAGTTTTAACCCTTGCCAGACATACCAGTCGATGGCAAAGAGTATAAAAGTTAGTATGATAAAAAAGAAGGTTCTGTTCATTTTAAAATGATAGTTGTCATATCAACGACAAACATATGCAAACTCTTTCACGTTCAGCAGCCAACCGGATTTTGGATAAATGTATGTCATGGATGAATGAAGGTTGATTTCGGCAGCTAAGCGGTTTTCGGTATTTTTGTACCTTACTCTAATCATTTATGCCTAAATACGATTTCAAACGGTTCCACATCCGGTCGATGAATGCGGGATCGGACCAGGAGAGAGCGGCGATCAATCAGGAGCTGAAAGATTTGTACGCGTCGCTGCCTGATGACGAGAAAAAGATTTTCAATGAGGAATTACAGCATTTCCTCACCCACGAAGTTGCGCGGATCAAATCGGACTACGAATCGGTGAGAGGTTTAAACCAGCCTAACTAACGGAGTCAGTTAAGGCGCGGGTCGATGGGGTAATGTGCGATGGAACGGTATTCGCCGCCCATAGTGCGGAGGATTTCGCGCCAGAAATTTCCTGCCGGCGTCGAGAACAGGAAATCGGACGTGGTACTGGAAATGATCCAGGAATCCTGCTTGATCTCTTCATCGAGCTGCCCGCCGCTCCATCCCGAGTACCCGATGAAGAACATGACATCCTCCTGTTTCAATGTATTCAGGTTGAGCAACGTTTTGACATTTTCGAAATCACCGCCCCAGTAAACGTTCTTCATAATTTCCGTCCCTCCGGTAACGAGGTCAGGGCGGCGGTGGATGAAATGCAATGTGTTTTTTTCGACGGGGCCGCCCAGGTGAAGTGTGATGTCCTGATAAATGGTCTCGTCGAGCACATCTCCCAGGAACAAGTCCGTGGTTTGGTTGAGCACAAAACCGAAACTTCCCTGCTCATTATGTTCGCACATGAGGATAACCCCCCTTTCAAAATTGGGATCGCCCAAAAACGGCTTGGCGATGAGCAAGCTTCCTTTTGAAACTTTCGCGGCTGACGGCATAACCTGGCAAATTGTTAATTCAACAACGAAATATATTTATTTTTCGCACTGAAAAACGGATATTGCCCAAAATATAATAAAAATAAGATCATGGCATTAATAAAACCGGTCCGTGGACATCATCCTACCTACCATGAGAGTTGCTGGTTTGCAGAAAACGCTACCATTGTGGGCGACGTGGTGATGGGCGAAAATTGCACTGTGTGGTTCAATGCGGTGATCCGCGGCGACGTAAACAGTATTCGTATCGGGCACCATTCCAATGTCCAGGATGGCGCCGTGATCCACTGTACTTACCAGCGCTTCGCAACTACGATCGGGAATTATGTTTCCATTGCGCACAACGCTATTGTACACGGTTGTACCATCGAAGACCATGTCTTGATAGGAATGGGGGCTATCGTCATGGACGGAGCCGTTATTGGCGAGGGAGCCATCATCGCCGCCGGAGCCATTGTTACCCAAGGAACAAAAGTCCCTCCCGGCACCATCTACGCCGGCAACCCCGCCAAATACCTGAAAGACGTTTCACCGGAGCTAAACGCGGCTATTGATCGGACGGCGAATAATTATCTGATTTATTCGGGCTGGTTTAAGGAGGACGAAGGCTCAAAATAACGATCATTCTGGACATCCACACCCGGCGGGATCAAAATCACCACCTCTGGCACCCGGTTTTTGAAAAGCGACTTTCTTTTGCGTTTTACGGAACGGTACATTACCAGATATGTACTGATACTTACCAGCGGTCCCGTAGCTGGCTTCGAAAGCTGAAAAGCTAACGACAACTTCCCAAGAACGAAACCGCATAACAATGAAGGCAGCATAGCTCTTTTGATTAGTTTGATCTTATCAATATTGACAATATCCTCATAAGAAGCGAAGCCGCCGGTTCCGGGAATGAATGGGTTAGCACGAAGAACGATCCCATCGTGGCGGATGGTCACCACTTCTCCAAATAAGAATTCCTCCTGCCCGAAGGAATTCTTTTGGATGCATTGTATAAACTGGCCCTTTTTGACTTTGGTGGTATATTTTGTTTCAACGGATTGAATCAGAAAGTAAGGCTTCTGCGCCATAATCATTGAAGGTGCCAACGCCAGGAAAAACAAAACCAGGTAGCCATTCAGTTTGATTATTTTCTTTCCGGGATCCGAGATTTGAAACTCGAACAGATTTTTCTTCATCAAATGCATGAAACCAGACAAACGTAATCACCCTTTATACATCTGTTGATCCCCACAACAAGTCCAGCGAAACCACCAATAACTGCACCGCCAGCCCCTGCCGCCAGTGTCCCAACACCAGCAAAGGGAACTCCTACAATTAATCCCAAAACTGCGCCATAGACCGCATTGTTCACAATCTCAGTGACAATCGTCGCTGCAATGTTGATGATCTTCCTGATCACCTTCCCCATACCTCCCCAAAAATCGGCCTGATAGCTGTCGTAACCGTACCATGACGGATCAGGAAAGCATGATTTACCATCCGTTGCATAGTAATTCGTCGCTTCGTCGAAATTGTCGTAGTAAGCTTGTATTACCGCATTCAATACGCCTTTTTCAAGCGACGTAAGTGTTCCATCGTTCGCTACTGCAGTTTTGATTGGATTGAGATAAACATCAATAGCGTCTTTGAGATAAGAACTCCAGAATATCTGCGCGTTGCAACCGGGTGTGTTGTCAGTGCAATAGCTTAACGCGAGGTCCTTAGCCCCCTTCTGGATTGCAGAAGTAATCTGAGACTTGTAGTTGTAAATTTTTGCATAAGCCGGATTAAACGAATAGGCATTGGGATTGGATTTGTATGCGGCAACTAAACCGTCATACCATGGACCCGTCGCCGCCCCGTATTTGGCTATCGTCTTATTCCGATACTTCGTATTCAGGGCATTTTCATTCAAAGTTGAACAGTCCAGCGATCCGAAATTAGCTTGCGACAACTTTGCATATGCGTCATTCTCCATTGCTGGTGTCTTTGCGGCGGAGGTTGGGGTGACTTTATCATTGTACTTACTACAAGCGGAAAGAATAATAGATGTTACAGCGAAAAGGGATACAATGAATAAGAAACGGAAGGGATTGATACTTGGTTTTTTCATGACATTAAATGGTTAAAGTGTGAGAAAATGATAGCGCATCAAGAGGAAAGAGCCCCTTTTGAGGCATTCTTGGTTAAAGTTTGTTGATGAATTACCCATCTATTTTGCGTTATGTGAAACTACCTCACAAAACAACTGAATTACTTGCCGGATGCTGTTGCGGAAAGTGCAGGGGCACTTGCGGTTTCCGCACATAATTGAGGGGAAAGAGCGCGGGCTGTTTGGCAATTTCAAAAAGCCGCTAAATTTGTCAAGCCACTCATAACGAAGCACACTATGACAGATTTTGGAAGTAATTTCAGGAAGTTGAGAGAATGGGCAGGGCTTTCCCAGGAAGCGCTGGGAATTAGTTTGAACGTCTCCGCATCGGTCGTCAACAGGATCGAAAACAACAAGCGAAAGCTCGATATTCAGATACTGCAAAAACTCGCGATCAGCTTGCAACTGGATATATCGCTTGTCGTAATGGTATTGTTCAAAGGAAAATCGGCTCTGCCGAAACAGAAAGCCTTGAAACCCGGGAAAGCATTACCAATCCATGCCTGATCTACTATTCGGCCATCCCTTTCCGGGCATTCAAATAACCCTTGATTACCGTGAATGTCGTAATCGCCAGGAAGAAGAGAATGATGTACTGCACATAATCCACGATCCATGGGAATTTTTCACCGAAAAGATACCCGCCGCCGGTTAATGTAAAGATCCAGATTGCTCCACCCACTACATTATTGATCAGAAAAGAAGGGAAAGACATTTTCACCAGTCCCGCGAGAATAGGCGCGAATGTACGCACGATAGGTAAAAACCGGCTGATAATCAGTGTACGGCTTCCGTATTTTTCGAAATAATTATGTGTAGTTTCGATGTGCTTTTTCTTGAAAAAGAACGAATCCGGCCGGTTTTTGAAAATATCACCGAAATACTTTCCAAATACATATCCGACCAGCGAGCCTAATATCGCGGCCGTCAGCATGCTGATCAGCAAAATGAGGATCGGCACGTCGAGAATACCAGTGCCGCAAAAAACTCCTGCAAGGAAAACGAGGTAGTCGCCCGGCAGGAAGAACGCGAAAAACAACCCGTTTTCAGCAAATACAATAAAAGTAATCACCAGGAGCCCGCCAGTACGGATGATTTCCTCCGAATTAACGATGTACTGGAAAAACTCGACAATTGAATCCATAAGCTATAATCTGAGTTGGGCTGCCGGCAGCAAACTACCGGCGGCTAACTGTGACCGGCTCCGACGCACAGCTGCCTGTTTGTTGATTTTTTAAAATTAAGCATTTTCCGACAGTTCCAGCCAGCGCATTTCCTTCTCAGCCTGACTGTCATTGATTTCCTCTATCTGTTTTGACCATTTAGCCAGGTCCTCGTGGGAGCCGCCTTTATTCAGGTTTTCTACCAGTTCCGCTTTGGTCGATTCCATTTTGGCAATATCCGCTTCCAATTGCTCCATTTCCTTTTGCTCCTTATAACTCAGCTTCCGTTTTGCAGCAGCGGGCGTGGCCACCGGTTCTTTCGGAACTGCTACCGCAGGTGCCGCAGGTTTTGGCGCATTGGTGGCTGCCAGCTTCTTTTCAGCCTCCTGTTCGTCCTGATAATCCCGCAACTCAGTGTAGTTTCCTGGAAAATCACTGATCTTACCATCCCCTTCAAACACAAAAATATGTTGCACGAGCCTGTCGAGAAAATAACGGTCGTGAGAGACGATCATCAGACAGCCCGGGAAATTGAGCAGGAACTCTTCGAGCACATTCAAACTGTCGATATCGAGATCATTCGTAGGCTCATCAAGGATCAGGAAGTTCGGCTGCTTGATCAGAATCAATAGAAGCTGCAAACGCCGCCTTTCTCCTCCGCTTAGTTTGGAGATAAAGTCGTATTGCTTGGAAGGTGAGAACAGGAATGCTTGTAAGAGTACGCCGACGGTCACCGTTTCCCCGGTTCCCAGTTGCACTACTTCCGCCACATCTTTTACGATGTCGATCACGCGCTGGTTTTCATTAAATACGAGGTCAGTTTGCTTGTAATAGCCAAACTGAACTGTTTCTCCTGTGCTGATCTTCCCCTTGTCCGGTTGCAGCTCGCCGGTGATCATATTCAGCAGTGTCGATTTACCCATTCCATTTTTGCCCACCACACCAATGCGGTCACCGCGGCGGAAGGTATATTCGAAGTTTTTGATCAACTGGCGATCACCAAAGCCCTTGCTGATGTTTTCCAACTCGATAATCTTGCTGCCCAGGCGCGACGTGCGCACATTGAGTTCCATTTGTACATCGAACTTCTTCTGGCTGGCTTTTTCTTTCAGGTCTTCGAATGCATCAATGCGGTATTTCGCTTTGGTACCGCGCGCTTTCGGTTGCCTCCTGATCCATTCGAGCTCTTTGCGCATCAGGTTACGCGCCTTGTCGATGGTTGCAGCTTCGAGTTCTTCACGTTCGGCCTTCTTTTCGAGAAAGTAGGAGTAGTTTCCTTTATAAGTGTAAGCTGAACCATGATCGAGTTCGAGCATCTGGTTGCAGACGGTGTCGAGGAAGTAACGGTCGTGCGTTACTACCAATAATGTAGTATTCGAAGTATTCAGGTATTCTTCCAGCCATTCGACGGTATCGAGGTCGAGGTGGTTGGTAGGTTCGTCGAGAATGAGCAGATCGGGATCTTCGAGCAACACTTTTGCCAATGCTACACGTTTGCGCTGGCCGCCCGAGAGCGTTCCGTAGGTATTGTCGGTATGATGAATGCCGAGGCGGCCGAGGATTTCCTTCGTTTTATACTCAAAATCCCAGGCATTGAACTTATCCATATCCTCCATCACCTGTGCGAGCTCGTCGTGGTTGTCGCTTTCGATGGCATGCTCGTAGCGCTTCACAACTTGCGCCACGGGATTATTCGAAGAAAATATCACTTCGAGCACCGGCAAAGACTCATCAAATGCCGGGCTTTGGTCAAGATAGCCCACGCGGATATCCTTGCGAATACTTACTTCGCCTTCATCGGCGGGGATTTTGCCTGTGAGGATATTCAGAAATGTGGTTTTTCCGGTCCCGTTCGTCCCGATCAACGCTACCTTATCGCCCTTACTGATCCCAAAACTGATATTCCTGAAAAGCCACCGGTCGCCGAATGACTTTGCGATATTTTCCGCCGAAAGATAATTCATGATCAAATGTGAAATTCTGTATATGCAAAGTTAGGACAGATATTAAACAACGAAGAAAAAATTCGCTTTCATAGGGTAAATAGGCTAATATTGCCACTTATATTCAGTTAGATGGTTCCATTGAACACATTCATTATCATGTCTAAACAATCCCTTTACCTAATCTTAACCGTTTTTCTTTGTTTTAAAGCAGTAGCGCAGGACAGTAATTTCAAGAGTTATACGCAAAAAATCGGAGGTAGCCCTCAGGTGTACGACATGGTCGCGATACCAGGCGGTGAGTTCATGATGGGCAGCCCGGCGAATGAGAAAGGCCGCAGAGCCGACGAAGGTCCCCAGCACAAGGTGAAAATCGAGCCTTTCTGGATGGGCAAAACCGAAGTGACCTGGGACATTTACGATTTGTACGCTTTCAAGAATATGGAAAAGGAGATGGGCGCACGCCACCCGGATCCTGACAAGAGCGTCCAGAAAACCGACGCAAGTACCCGCCCTTCCCCTCCCTATGTAGATATGTCCTTCGGAATGGGGCGCTCGGGTTATCCGGCGATCAATATGACCCAATATGCGGCGATCTATTTCTGCAAATGGTTGTACGAAAAGACTGGTGTTTTCTATCGCCTTCCAACGGAAGCGGAGTGGGAATATGCCTGCCGCGCGGGTTCCACCACACCGTATTCCTTCGGTGACGAGTCAAAAATCGATGAATATGCATGGTATCGCAAAAACAGCGATGCTGCTTACAAAAAAGTAGGAACAAAAAAACCGAATGCATGGGGGTTGCACGATATGCACGGCAATGTGATGGAATGGACACTGGACCAGTACATTCCTGATTACTATGCTAAACAACCCAAAGGCGAAGCATTTGCACCGGTTACCGAGCTTTATCCCACGTCCGTCCGCGGGGGGTCATGGGACGACGAGGCGGCCGACCTCCGCAGCGCAGCCCGCGTAGCTTCCAAGCCTGAATGGAAAATCCTTGACCCGCAATTGCCAAAATCGGAATGGTGGATGACCAGTGCGTCATTTGTGGGTTTCCGTATTGTAAGACCGCTCAAAACGCCTTCTCCTGAGGAAATCAAAGCGTATTACAGCCCTAAGTTGATTGAAGACTACTGATCATATTTAAACTCTTAAACTCGAAATGGAACAGAACAGACGCAATTTTTTGAAAGCATCGGGCCTCATCGCGGGCGGCGCTATCCTGAGCCCGCTGGGGAGCTACGGCTACAACAGCGCGGTAGGTGATACGATCAAAGTGGCCCTTATCGGTTGCGGCGGACGTGGAACCGGCGCGGCCGCACAGGCATTGAGCACTACGCAGAACGTACAGATCGTGGCTATGGCAGACGCTTTCAAGGACCGTCTTGACGATGCTTACAAAAACCTGACTGCTAAAAAATATAAAGACGCCTCAGGAAAGCCGGTTGACACCAAAGTGAAAGTGGATGTACCCGAAGACCGGAAATTTGTAGGTTTTGATGCATTCAAAAAGGCCATCGCATTGAAAGATGTGGATGTGGTGATTCTGGCGACACCTCCGGGCTTCCGTCCGTCACATTTCGAAGAGGCGGTGAAGAACAACAAGCACATTTTCATGGAAAAACCGGTTGCAACCGATGCACCGGGCATCCGCAAAGTGCTTGAACTGGCGGAAGAAGCTAAAAAGAAAAAACTGAACGTGGTAGTGGGTCTCCAACGCCACTATCAGGCAAACTACCGTGAGGCGATTAAACGCATTCACGACGGTGCGCTGGGCGATATCGTAGGTGGCCAGGTGTACTGGGTAGGAAGCAGCCCGTGGATGAAGGAGCGCCAGCCTAACCAGACTGAAATGGAATATCAGATGAGAAACTGGTATTACTTCAACTGGCTTTGCGGCGACCATATTTCGGAGCAGCACGTTCACAATATCGACGTGGCTAACTGGGTTAAACAAGGTTATCCTGTAACCATCCAGGGCTCAGGCGGACGTCAGGTGCGTACGGGCAAGGCTTATGGTGAAATTTACGACCACCACACGCTCGACTTGGTTTACGCGGATGGGACTGTGATTTCCAGCCAATGCCGCCAGTTTGAAGGAACCTGGAACCGCGTTGACGAGGCTTTCGTTGGTACTAAGGGGCGTATCGACAGCTTCGACGATAAGAAAACAGTCCTGAAAGACTACAAAGGAGGCGTGATTTACCACCACGACAACTCAAATTACAGAAACCCATACCAGGTAGAGCACGACGAGCTTTTCGCGGCCATCGCAAAAGGCGAATACAAGTTCGCTGATGCTGAAAACGGAGCAAAAAGTACCATGACGGCAATCATGGGCCGTATGGCTACGTATTCAGGTAAGCAGATCAAATGGGAAGAAGCGTTGAACTCGGATATCAACCTGTTCCCTGACAAACTTGCATGGGATGCGTCTCCAAAAGTACTCCCGGGACCGGACGGGCTTTATCCAGTGGCGATCCCCGGTAAAACTCAGGTGATCTAATCGAAGACTACTAACGCAAAATGGCCCTTAGCGGGCCATTTTGCGTTTTAATAGTATTTCTCGGAACGAATACCTATATTCGGTAAAGGAATTCTTGACGATACTTATTGTGGAACGAAATATGTAGTCAGTGAAGCTTAGCCTGAAAAACGCTGTACTTATCCTTCTTGCCGGTATGATCGTGCTGGCAACCGGTTCGTTTTTAAACTCTTCCAAAACGCAATTCAGCGATCCGGTCATTTTGAGCGGGCTTGCGATCGAATTCGTCGGAACAATTTGGCTGGTACTTCACCTCAACCAGCGCCGCAAACGCCACAAAGCCTGATTACAACTTCGCTGATCTGTTTCTCAGATAGAAATCAGCCAATACCAATGCCGTCATCGCTTCCACGATAGGAACAGCGCGCGGTACCACGCACGGGTCATGACGCCCTTTCCCCTGCACTATCGCGATGTTACCGAACTGATCGACGCTCTCCTGGTCCTGCATGATCGTAGCTACTGGTTTAAAAGCCGTGCGGAAGTAAATATCCTCCCCATTTGAAATACCACCCTGAATACCACCCGAATGGTTGGTGCGCGTGTGTACGTTGCCATTTTCGTCGGTATAGAACGCATCATTATGCTGCGAACCGGGTAGCAGTACGCCATCGAAGCCGCTGCCGTATTCAAAGCCTTTTACAGCATTGATACTCAGCATTGCTTTACCCAGTTCGGCGTGAAGTTTATCAAAAACAGGCTCTCCCCAACCGGCCGGCGTTCCTTTTACAACACAGTTAACAACTCCACCGATCGAATCACCCTGCTTGCGGATATCGTCAATATAATCGAACATCTGCTGGGCCATGGCCGGGTCCGGACAGCGAACTGCATTATTTTCTGTTTCGGAAAGATCCAGCTCCTGGTAGCTTTTTTGCAGCTTCATAGTGCCTACTTGTGATACATAAGCCTGAATGCTCACACCCAGCTCCGCCAGCATCAGCTTCGCGAGCGCACCTGCGGCTACGCGTGCGGCTGTCTCACGCGCGGAACTTCGCCCGCCTCCGCGATAGTCGCGAACGCCGTATTTGACCTGATAAGTATAATCTGCATGAGAAGGCCTGAATTGTGCCGCTATATGCGAGTAATCCTTGCTCCGCTGGTCTTCATTCCGGATCACCATAGCGATGGGCGTACCGGTCGTTTTTCCTTCGAATACGCCGGACAGCACTTCGAACTCATCGGCCTCTTTGCGCTGCGTCGTAATTCTCGACTGTCCCGGCTTTCTGCGGGTCAGCTCACTTTGAATGAAATCGGAATCAAATGTCACACCCGCCGGGCATCCCTCGATCACAACTCCGATCCCTACTCCGTGCGATTCGCCAAAAGTGGCTATTTTAAATATCTTGCCGTATGTACTGCCCATTAACTTACTTTCTAAATACCCAAATCATTGTCACCAACAACAATACAATGATGATGTTGGTTAAATCTTTCAAAATCCTTTTATAATCAATTGTCTCCTGACTGCTATCGAGGTTTTCCAGGTTATCGTACAACCCCGACGATCCGGAAAGCGCCAAGTTAGTTAATTTGTAATCTTCTCCCCTCACTTCCAGCGACGCCGCCGAGCGCAACGTATCGTATTTCTCCTTTTCAACATTAAAATAGATCCAGTAAAAATACCTACCCAATGGAAATTCGCCATCCTTTCGCGGAACGACAAAATAGCTGAATGTCTTTTCGCCTGCTACGCTCTGATAGCTGCGCTTCGTTATCTGGCTGACCTCAGGCGGATAAATATCAAACGACGAACTCGCCTGGATTACCGGTGCCGGAATGGCTGTAATATTGCCCACCCCTTCTACCTTGAACATATATCTGACGCTTTCGCCAGGATACACAAGGTCGCTGGACAATCTTTCTTTCAAACTATACTGCCCAACTGCCAGCTGGTCACGTAACGGGTGATCGGGAAGCTGTCTCACTACCACTGTTACCGGCCTCGAATAGAACCCTTTCACCAGCTTCTTCTCAACATTCACCGCCCTCCCACTTTCGGTAACCAGCATATCCAGCTTCACAGCAGGTAGCTTAATATCTTCGGCGGTAATGGGAAAGAAACGGGCCTGGTACATATTGTATTCGGCAAATTTCCTGCCTCGGATTGTTACCCTCCGTTTGATGATTTCCTCGACACCTACGTTCTCCTCCCAGCAATTTACAGGTCTTACAGCCTTTAAAATAGCCTGTAATTGTTCATTGAACCGGTAAAACTCCATTTCCACCGGGGCATTTTCCGCGATATACAGAGATATCCGGACCGCAAAACCTTGTCGGATATAGACCTGTTTTTTATCAGTCTGAACGGACAAAAACACCGACTGGCTGTGGTCGTCAACCTCACTTACATCCACATTTTCGGCTGGTACCGCATTTGCGGCTTCTTCCCCCGATTTCGCGAATACGACCATCATCTCCTCAGAGCGCAACTTAACATTATTGACTGTTAGTGTAAACTCCGGAATGAGGTAGTTTCCCCCCTTCGTCGCATAATATTCCTGAGTGATAGTCTGGATAACTACCTTTCTGCCATCCACTGTACTGATCGAACTCGTGGCGGACTTGCTTCGTTTCTCCAGGTCCTTGATTTCAGGGAAAACAACCGATGGCCTTGTCTCCACATCCCGTAACACTACCGATATCAGAAATGGCTGATCCAGTGTGAGGTTCTTCGATCCGTACTCGATTGTCGCAGCATTTTCGGGTGCTTGCGCCCGGGCAATACTAAAAAAACACAAAAAAATATTTAATAACGCATATAATTTCATTTCAGTTTTTCGTTATCTTTATTGGAATTGCTGAAAACGAAGCGTTTTAAGGGTTTCTCTTTGTTTTATCGTTGTCCCTAAACCACAAAACTACATAATACTATGGCCTCGATGCTTGAATACATTAAAATTATTCTTCAAAAAGTCAGCTTCGACCGCAAATTATTTGAAAAAGAACTCCGAAAAGCGATACGTATGTTAATGCCCGCTGAAATTAAGAGGCTTAGACAGTGGTGTTACGACCACTATGCGACTGTCCACCTGCCAGTGTTGAACACTTGTTTTGAGCGACTTACTCCGTCTAATTAGCGATAACAATCATTAAATAATCGAGAGCTTATAAAATGAGAAAGCCGCCCGAATCCGGGCGGCTTTCTTGCTTATAGCCTGTCTGACTTATTTCTTCTTTGGAGCCGGCTTTGCAGCAGTTCCGGCGGCAGGTTGTGCAGGTTGAGCAACAGCCAATCCCAAGGCCTCTTTTGCAGCGGCATTGTCCGGATCAACTTTAAGCAGCTTCTCCCAGTACTCCTTCGCTTTTGCTTCGTCTTTCAACGTCGATTGTGCATGGAATGCAAGGTATCCGTAAGCCAATCTCAAATAAGACTTGTATTTACTTGGATCCGGATCTTTCTCTGCCAATTCAGTCAATTTCAGGTAGTATGGCTGCGAGATCCCTTTGTCAACATTCTCTTGTCTGTCGTACGCATTATAAAGCGTACTAGCACGCCAGTAGTAGCCGTATGGCCAATCTGGCAATTTCTGCGTTACAGTTGCGAAAATTGAATCTGCTTTCAGATACAAGTTACGTTTCTCAGTTGCAATTTTCAAGCTGTCAGCGAAGTTAGGGTCGCCGGATTTTGGAACGATGATACCCTGTGCAGTCTGGAAGTTGGCAAGACCTTCATAGTAATAATCGTTCGCGCTTGCTTTGGCTGTGTCCAGGTCATTTCCCTTTTCGTAAGCAGCGGCAGCCTTAGGAAAATCCTTAGCGGCGTAATACAATCCAGCTACCTCCTTGTAAGCAGCAGCAGCCTCCGCTTTACTAGTATCCATCTCCGCACCTTTTTTGATATACTCCATACCCAGCGAGTCATAGCCCTTGCCATCTGTCGATTTGGCATTGAGCGCACGTCCGAGGTATTTGTAGTCATCACCGATTACCTTGTCCGGAGAGCCTTTGATAAATTCTTCCAGGTTTTGGATAGCTTCGTCCGGCTTGTTAGTCTTGAAATAAGCCCATCCATACATGCGTTTGATGATCGGGTTGTTGATCTTTCCTTTCGCCTCTTCCAGGAATTGAAGCGACTTCGTGTAATCATCAGCAGTAAAAGCGAACTGCGCACCACGGAGTTTCATCTCTGGGTCAGTACTTCCGCTTTTTTGCAGATACAAGTCGAAGTTTTCAGCAGCTTGCTTATATTTCTGAGCAAAGAAATAAAGTTCCGCAAGGTCTTTATAAGCAGGAGCGAAGTTTGCGTCAGCTTCGATTGCCTTCTTGTAATTTTCCAAAGCGAGGTTGTAGTTCTTACCACGCAAGTAGACAGAGCCAATTGCATTGTGTGCGGCTGCATAGTTTGGTTTTGCCGTCAACGCATATTCGTACGCTGTTACCGCATTACCACCTTCGTTGCGCAACATCAAAGCGTCACCTTTGGCGATGTAAGCGTCAGCCAGATTTTTGTCACGTTTGATCGCCAGATCCAGTAAGCGGATGGCCTCAGCAGGGTCGTTGTTTTTCTCGAAAAGGGTATAAGCCTCACCTATTCTATAAAGAACCTCGGCGTCTTTGCCTTTCTTCTTCTCAGCAGTATCGAAAAGCTCTTTCGCTTTTGCACGATCGCCTTTCGCCAAAGCAACCGTTCCAAGACCTACCTGGTTCAGGTAAGACTTTTCGTCCAGCGATAAGCCTTTTTCAAACGCTTTCTGCGCCTCATCCAATTGGTTGGTTTTGATATAGTAATAACCAAGGTAATATTGGTTATCAGCAGAAGGGCTTCCTTCGGCAAGTTTTTTAAGTAAAGCGCCCGCCTCATTGTAACGTTCACCAACGATTAATGCCAAGCCATCCTGTACCGTCTGTGCGTGTAAGTTAACAAACGCTAATAAACCAAATACCAATGCTACTAATTTCAATCTCATGTTTCTGTTCATTTTTTACCCGGTTAAAATAATGATAAAAAACTTGGTTTTTCAATAACAAGCCCCAAATCTACTAATTGTTTACATTCACTATAACTCTTTCTTTACTTCCAGTTCACGCGGGTAAACTACGGTTGGCAGCAGACCCATTTTCTGAATAATCAACCCACCTACGTCCCGGGCTATGTAAGTCATCAGCCCGCCACCGAGGCCCGAGTATCCTTCCCTGCTGATAATATATAAATCCCTGTGCAGCGGATAACGCTTGAACTCCAGTCCCGCCTGAAACGGCTGAATGTAGTCCGAGAGGGAATCTGGTTGAGCATCTTTTGCAACCCCCATCACCCGGATTCCTTTCGATAGTTCTTCCGAAGCCAGCGAATGCCCGTCACTGATCCAGTTCACCCCTATAAAACCGAGATGTGTAGGGTTATCCCTGACGTCTTTGATTACATTCTCGTTTGATCCCGCCGAGATAATCCTCAGCTTTTGGATATCCTTAATGCCAAATTTGTTAAGGACAAAATTCAGATTGCTCGCATTGGCATTGTCAAAGACCAGTGTGATCAATCCCTCTTGCCCACCTTTGATCTGCGACCAATCGGTTAGTTTACCTTCCATGATCGCTTTAAGCTCCGGAATGGTGATAAGACTATCCGTATTACTCTTTCCGATCACCAGGGCCAACCCATCGGTTGCTATGTGCTGAAATTTCTGGCTGCCTTTTTGCTTCCGGATAATTTCCAGCTCTTTGTCATTCAGCTGCCGTGTCGCAAAAACCAGCCTTGCGCTATCATTCAATAACTGGCGGATCGCTTCCTGCTCCGGTTTATAGTCCAGCTTGAAGTGCGCATCGGGGTAGATTCCCTCATAAGCACTCGTCAGCGAATTGATCAGCGGTTTAAAGGATTCATCCGCCGCGATCGTGATCGTACCTTGCCGTGGGTTGTCCAGGTCGCTGTTGGACGAGGTACATCTGAGTAATCCTGCAATACCGAGCGTCACCAACAGCAGCAGTCCTGCCAATCTCTTCTTCATGACTCGTCGTCCTGGTTATTTCTAAACACTCTGTACCCCCGGTAAGCTCCGTACAAAATAAGCGTGCCAGCAAAAGCATACCTCCATACGCTGCCGATCGGCAGCAGTCTAAATGAGAAGGAGGAGAGGATCAAAAAGACCCCTCCTCCTACGTATGCCAGAGCCATTACCGAAGAGGCCAGATCACCGAGCTTTTCGTGCAATGGTTTCTCCCTCATGCCTTACTCCAATTGGAAGTTGATCGGCAGGTTATACTTTACACGAACTGCACGTCCTGACTGCTTTCCGGGCTTCCATTTCGGCATAGCTTTCACTACGCGGATCGCCTCTTCATCGCAACCAAAACCCAATCCTTTCAAAACCTGAACATCCTGAATACTTCCGTCAGTGTTAACAACGAAGGACATGAAAACCCTTCCGGAAACGTTAGCACGGGATGCCGCACTTGGGTACTTGATATTCTTTCCTAGGTACTTATACATTTCTGCGGTACCTCCCGGGAACTCAGGTTGTTGCTCAACCACTGTAAACACCTTTTCAGGCTCAGGGGCTGCCTCTACTACCGTTCCTTTGCTAGGTGCTGCAACAGCTTCGGGAGCAACAATGATTTCATTCGCGTTAGGATCACCTTCTACGGTTTTATCCGCAACAACAGCTTCTTTGATTTCTTCCACTGTTGGTGGTGGTACCTCTTCGGGAACCTCTTCATCCTTCTTAACCTCAGGAGGCAAGAACTTCACCGTATTCACCTTTGGTGCTTCCACTGGTGGCGGTGGCGGCGGTGGTGGTTCTGCCGGGTCAATTGGTGGCGGTGGGATCTTCATCAAGTCCACTTCAACCATCGGCGCTTCTTCTTCCTTACCTGCCGTCAAGCTGTTAATGATTGACGGTGTAAACATGGCAAGAACAAAAAGAGCAGCTCCGATTATAGTGGCCTTCGTCACATCTTTACGATATCCCTGACGAAGTTCAAAAGCTCCGTACGCCTTATTACGATCCGCAAACACTATGTCATCCAGTGTTGCATTCGGGCTTATCTCTGCCATGGCGCTGTGATTAATTTTGTTTAAAACTAGTTTTTTGGTTTGATTTTGTCACCCAGGAGCTTCTTCTCCGCATCGGTCAAAGCGTCCACAAGTGCATAGCGCTTGGTTTTTGTAATCGCCATTTCGTCCAGAACGTCCACCATGTTTTTATAAGTAGACACATCTGTTGGCTTGATTACCACGACAAACGCTTCATTACCGTCTTTATCCTTTGGATTGGCCGCATTGATACGCTTCTGAGACGCAAAGATCACGCTTCTGAGATCAAACCCGTAGCGGGTTGTCTTCAATTCAGTAGGTGCTTTATCGTCATCCGCAGCGATACCATCCAGATAATAAACGTCGTCATTTGCACCCATGAAGAGGGTTAATACTTTCGACGCTTTCAAAGGTTCTGTCGGCTTTTCCTGATCTTCGGTTTTGTCAGGCACAGCGAGCGACATGGATGTCGGTTTGGACATTGTTGTCGCCAGCATGAAAAAGGTAATAAGCAAAAATCCTAGGTCCACCATCGGGGTCATGTCCACACGGGTGGACATTTTCTTACCGCGAACCTTGCCACCACCTTTACCGTGCCCACCACCACCGGATTCTTCAATTGCTGCCATTTCTTCTAATTATTAAATGATAACATTATTCGTTTGTATAACCGGCCGGTGCTTGTTCGCTACCTGTGATCAGGTTGAACTTGTTAATATTCTGCGATTGCAGGTTAGCCAATACGTCTTTGAACGCAGGGAATTTCGACAGGTTGTCGCCTTTCAATGCGATGCGTAGCTGACTATCCGCTTTACGCGCAGCATAAACCCAGTCTGCCAATTCGCTGGCACCCGTGGAGTCAACCGGGATCCCTGGCTGCTTCACCTGGCTCATTTGCTCTTTTGGCATGTTCAACCAGGGCTTCAACTGATTCAAAGGAAAACCAAAGCTCGACTGCAGTGCAAACTTTGCCTTCTCAGTGTCAGTAAAAGTAATGCCTTTGGCTTGTCCGATATTGTCCAGCATCGCAACACGAGTGGGCTGAGCGTCAACACCAAAGAACACTTTCCCTGTTTTATCAATGCTAATGACCATGATCTTATCATCTGGCACTTTGATCTGCGAAATCGATGTAGGCGTTGTAATCTCCGCATCGTTCGACTTAAAAGTCGCCGTCATAATGAAGAACGTCAAGAGCAAGAAGGCAACATCCGTCATGGCCGTCATATCAGTATGCGGCGCATGTTTCTTAGGCCTTACCTTTCCCATACAAATATATAAGTTTTTTTTATATTAACGAAACTTCACTATAAAATAGTTCAGAGAACTATTAATAATGTGCAGCAAAGTTCGACTGAAGGCTCATGCCAATTTCGTCGATGCTGTAAGTAAGATCGTCAACACGGCTGTTCAGGTAAGCGTAAGAGATTGTTGCGATAGCCGAAGTACCGATACCAAGAGCGGTATTGATAAGGGCCTCAGAGATACCAGTTGCAAGAGCAGCGGAGTCAGGAGAACCTGATGTACCCAAAGCCGCGAACGCCTTGATCATACCGATTACCGTTCCCAAAAGCGCCAAGAGAGTAGAAGCACCCGCCAGTGTAGCGATGATGGTAAGGTTCTTCTGAAGCATTGGAAGTTCAAGTGTAGTAGCCTCTTCGATTTCTTTCTGAAGAGCTGCCAGTTTTTGCTCTTTGTCGAGCGCAGTTTCAGTAGTCAACTGCTTGTATTTCAACAGACCTGCTTTGATTACATTACCAACAGATCCTTTTTGTTTGTCGCACTCTTTGATAGCCTCTTCGATTTGGTTTTTGTCAAGCAGGCTTCTCACTTTACGCACGAATGAATCGATGCTGCCAGTTCCGCTAGCTTTGCTCAAAGTGATCAGACGCTCGATTGTGAAGGTCAACACAACAAGGAAACACGTCATCAAGATAGGTACGATAGGACCTCCTTTGTAAACGATTCCGTAGTAATCACCATCGATTGGCCCTTTTTCGTGATCACCATCTTTAAAGTGTTCCGGAGCACCCAGAACGAAAATGTAAACACACAATGCAATCGCAAAAAGGAGAGGGATTACCAATGCCGGGTTCAAACCGCCTTTGCCTTTAGTTGCTGCCGCAGCAGGCTTTGGAGCTGGTGCCGGACTTGTAGCTTTCTTTTCCATCAGACTTACTTTTAAAGGTTAAATTGAGATTTTGGTTGTGAATTAAATAAAACTTTTGGTTTAAACTGGTTTTCGTAAAATAAAATTTTGAATGCTTTTCGGATAAACGACATCTACAAAAGTATGAGTTTTCCTTTTAAAAAAAAGCAAGCGTTTCGGCAGATTTTTTCTCAGTTTTTTCTCCGAAACGACTCCGAATTGCATAATTTAAAGAATCCCCTCCCTTCTATTTTTAGTAAATTTTCTAGTTTTAATGCTGATCTGTAAGGATATAACGGCCACCCCTGAACCTTCATATAATTGCACTCTTTGCGTTCATATGTAACAACATGTTTTTTAGTGAGGAGATTTGCGTTTCAAAATATTTCAAGATTACCTTAGAAAAGCAAATATTATTTTTCTCCTACTATGTGTCTTGACAACAATTTTAAATTTCGGTGGCCGGGATTTTCCGCTGGGTCCCGAAATTTGACTAAATCAATCCACCCCGCGCATCGTTTTTTTTCGGCTACGCAACCGCTTGTCACTCAATTTCCCCGAGCTTACTACTAGCGGAATGACAAAAATCCGGTAATTTTGGCTTTCCGCAGATAGCGTGTCCGTTAACTTAACAAATTCTTAAAATACATGAAGATCGATCAGGAGTCGCTCAAAAAGATCGCGCACCTCGCCCGATTGGAGATCAGGCCCGGGGAAGAAGCGGCTCTCCTACAGAGTATGGATTCGGTTCTTACCTGGATGGACCAGCTCAATGAAATCAATACGCAGGGAGTGGAGCCTTTGACGCACGTGCTCGACGAAGAAAATAACTGGCGAGAAGATAAAGGCGCCAATACGCTCACACGCGAGGAAGCGCTCTTCAACGCACCGTCGAAAAATAGTACCTATATAATGGTGCCCAAAGTGATTGAGTAAGTATAGGACACAATGTCCTATACCTCAACAATGGATTTCGAATTCGTCGGCGTCCGGCAACGCGGGGAAACTCTTCCGGTAAACGGCCAGGTCGGCCTTCGAAATATGGACGATCTTTTCAGTCTCATGGCCTGCCAGGAGAGCCATCGGTTCGCCCAGATAATCAAGCGCCGCAGAATCTCCCCGGTATTCCAACCCGTTCTCGTCTGCCCCGACCCGATTGACACCTATCACATAACATTGATTTTCGATCGCCCGTGCTTGCAAAAGCGTGCTCCATGCATGCGCGCGGCGTACGGGCCAGTTGGCTACATATAATAGGATGTCGTAAGGATCGCGTTGCCGGTTACGGCTCCAAACCGGAAACCGCAGGTCATAGCACACGAGCGGGCATAATTTCCAACCTCTCCATTCCACTGTAAGCCGCACATTTCCAGCGGCATAATGCTTACTCTCCTCTCCCATTGTGAAAAGGTGTCGCTTATCGCTTTGTGCATAAGTGCCGTCCGGACGTACGCAGAGGAGGCGGTTAAAAAAACGTCCCCCTTCATTTACTGCAAAACTTCCCACCACCAATGCATTGTGCTGTTTGGCGATTTGCTTCATCCAGCGGGTGGTGGTTAAGTTCATCGGCTCTGCGAGCGCGGTATTCATCGTGAAACCAGTGTTAAACATTTCCGGGAGCACGATCACATCGGCGGGCTCCGGCAATGCGGCTAGCTTCTCTTCGAAGGAGGCAAGGTTGGCAGTCACGTTTTCCCAATGCAGATCGGCCTGGACCAACGCAATGGAAAGGATTTCCTTATTTTCCTGCATGACCGAATATTATATGGGTTAAATCTATCTGCGGCCTGGGAAACGCATACGGTAATCCGCATCTACGTTTCCTTTAGAGATGTCGGTCAGTTTCTTCTTGATGAACTGCTTTTTGAGCGTGGGCAGGTAATCCACGAACAGTTTACCGAGCAAATGGTCGTACTCGTGCTGTATAATGCGCGCTGCCATGCCCGAATAGGTCTCTTCATGCTCGTTCCAATCCAGATCGCGATAGCGGATACGGAGTGTCTCAGGACGGTACACGTCGCCGCGGATTCCCGGAATGCTTAGACAGCCTTCTTCAAACGCCCATTCTTCGCCGGTTTCTTCAAGGATTTCGGGATTAATGAAAGCTTTCTTGAAATCAGCCAACGACAAATCCGGCTCGTCGTCTTCGTCTTCCTCATCTCTTTCGGCGAACGGGGTACCGTCTACCACGAAAAGGCGGATGTTCAGACCAATCTGCGGGGCAGCCAGACCCACGCCGTTCGCGCCGTGCATGGTTTCGAACATGTCCTCCGAAAGTTTTTTCAAATCCATCTCATCTTTTTCGATAAAACGGGTTGGCTTTCTCAGGATGGGGTCACCGTATGCAACTATTGGATAAATCATGCTTATTAAACTTTTGCTACCTATATAATATGTACTACTTACAAATTCTACCTCCGGCTTTCCATGAACGACTGGAGAATGATTGTCGCGCTTACTTTGTCGATATTGCCTTTATCGCGCCGGTCGCTCTTTTTAGAGCCCGAAGCGATCATCGATTGTAACGCCATAGAGGATGTAAATCGCTCGTCGTGCAAATACACCGGGATTTCAGGAAATGCTTTTTGTAATGTCTTTACAAAAGCCGTAACCCTCGCGGCATTTTCGCTGTCGGTATTATCGAGCCTTTTGGGCATCCCGACCACAAATGCCTCTACCTGCTCCGCCGATGTGTATTTTTTGAGAAAATCGGTGAGCTGATGCGTAGGGACCGTATCGAGCGCGGTGGCGATAATTTTCAAAGGGTCGGTTACGGCTATTCCGCTGCGTTTGGCACCGTAATCAATCGCCAGGAGACGTGGCATGGCTTAAAATATGTTAATAGTTTGCAAAGATAAGACCTTTCGGTTAGCTTTTCCCGATCGATCACCCGATTGCACATTTTGCCAGCAAGCATTCCGGATTCCGATTATCTTTGCCCCATGATTGAAAAGCGCTGGATACATCACCCTCCCTTTACCTCTGAACAAGAACAGGTTGCACAGAGACTCGCCGAATCTTTGAAAGTAAGCCCCTCACTGGCAACACTTTTGGTTCAGCGCGGTATTCTTGACTTCGACCAATCCCGCGATTTTTTCCGTCCCGAGATCCGGCATTTGCACGATCCGTTCCAAATGGCCGACATGGAGAAAGCAGTAGAGCGTTTGATCAAAGCGATCGATTCCAATGAGAAAATACTGGTTTACGGAGATTACGATGTAGATGGTACTACTTCGGTGGCCATGTTCTACGGTTTTCTTAAAAGGATTTACCCCAATCTCGACTATTATATTCCCGACCGTTACGAGGAGGGCTATGGCGTCTCGTGGCAAGGCGTCGATTGGGCCGAAGCTAATGGCTATACATTAATAGTAACTCTCGACTGCGGTGTTAAGTCCGCCGACAAGGTAACCGTGGCTCTGGAAAAAGGCATCGACTTCATTATATGTGACCACCACCGCCCCGGCGACGAACTTCCACCAGCAGCCGCTGTGCTGGATCCCAAGCGGGAGGATTGTTTGTATCCATATAAAGAGCTGACCGGCTGCGGCGTTGGTTTCAAACTTCTGCAGGCATTTTGTATCAGACAGGGGCTCGATCCTGAAATGCTGTATGATTACCTCGATCTGCTCGTCGTCAGCATCGCTTCCGATATTGTTCCGATTACCGGAGAGAACCGTGTTCTGGCATATTATGGGCTGCAACGGCTCAATACCCAACCGAGAACAGGGATCAAGGCATTGATTCAAATCTCGGGCATCAGTGGCGCGCTGGATATTACGAACGTCGTTTTCGGGCTCGGGCCGCGCATTAATGCTGCCGGGCGCATCAAGCACGCGAAAGAGGCGGTAAGACTTTTGCTCTCCGAAGTCGAGGAGGAAGCCATCGCATTCGCCGAAGAAATCAACAAACATAATAGCGAACGTCGCAATTTCGATTCGAGCATTACCGAGCAGGCGCTTTTCATGATCGAAAACGACGAATGGTTTTCGAATGCGAAAAGTACCGTATTATATAAGGAAGACTGGCACAAAGGCGTGATCGGGATCGTGGCCAGTCGGTGCATCGAAAAATACCACCGTCCTACCATTATCCTCACGCAATCGCACGGAAAAGCCGCCGGCTCTGCACGCTCGGTGCCGGGTTTCGACGTGTACGAAGCGATCGAAGAATGCGCCGATCTTTTGGAACAATACGGTGGGCACACTTTTGCCGCCGGTCTCACATTACCGCTCGATAATGTAGAAGCATTCAGATTACGTTTCAACGAAATTGTAAGCAGCCGCATTCAGCCTGACCAGCTCGTGCCGATGATCAATGTCGATATGCTGCTCGAACTGGAAACCATTACTCCGAAATTTTACAACATACTTCGTCAAATGGGGCCATTCGGGCCGGGGAACATGACGCCGGTTTTCGAATCACGGAATATGACGCTCGTCGGACGGCCGATGTTGATGAAGGAAAAACACATCAAATTTGACGTAAAACAAAACAACTCGGCGGTTTTCACGGCCGTGGGCTTCGGAATGGGGCATTTTTATCCTGATATTGTCAACGGAAGGCCGTTCTCGATCTGCTATTGCCTCGAAGAGAACAATTTCCGCGACAAGAAAACCTTACAGCTTTCGTTGAAAGACATTAAGCTGCATTGAGGAAGAACTTAAACGAACGATGATACTAAGAACCGAAAACCTCGTGAAGAAATACGGGGTTCGTCTTGTCAATAATAATGTAAGCTACCAGGTTGAGCAGGGCGAAATCGTAGGGTTGCTCGGGCCGAATGGCGCTGGTAAAACTACTTCTTTTTATATGGCCGTTGGTTTGGTAAAACCTAACAGCGGAAAAGTATACCTCGACGACAAGGACATTACCGACCTGCCCATGTACAAGCGCGCGCGACTCGGGCTCGGGTACCTCGCGCAGGAAGCATCCGTTTTCAGGACACTGACTGTCGAAGAGAACATTAAAGCCGTTCTGGAAATGACCGATCTTCCGAAAGCCGATCAGAAACGGAAGGTGGAGGAGCTGATCGAAGAATTCCACCTCGGGCACGTACGCAAGAGCAAAGGGATGGTACTATCGGGTGGGGAGCGTCGCCGGACTGAAATTGCAAGGTCACTCGCCGTGGATCCCAAGTTCATTCTGCTCGATGAGCCGTTTGCCGGTGTTGACCCTATTGCCGTGGAGGACATTCAAAGCATCGTCGCCAAGCTCAAACATAAGAATATCGGTATTCTCATCACAGACCACAACGTGAACGAAACCCTATCGATTACCGACCGGGCGTATTTGCTATTTGAAGGAAAGATATTGAAACAAGGAACCGCTGAGGAACTGGCAGAAGATGAGGTGGTACGGCGTGTTTATCTGGGACAAAATTTCGAACTGAAACGAAAAATCTAAACTGTCTCAAGCATAGAAAAGGGAATGCTCAGGCGGCACTCCCTCTCTTACAATTATTCACCATGAACTGTATTACTAGTCATAAAGCGTAACGACGAAGTTACTTCTTGGGGCACTTTTTACAATGCTTGCCCTTCTTCTTGTATTTCTCGCAACACTTCTTAAACACGCATTCGGTGTTGTCTTCGAAGCTTTTCATCCAGAAACACTCCTGCTCCGATCCCACATTGTAATCACTAATTGTAAAAGCGCTCATTCACATTGCCGTTAAAACTGAGGCAAATATATTACCTATTTAGAATGATTCAAATGTTTGCCACAAATTATTTTGAATAAATCTAAATAACTCCTGTGCACATAAGCGGTCACTTCAAATATCCTTTGCGCTTCAATACTTCAAAGATCTCTTTGTCCGACACCTTTCCCTTATGATACGAAAGCGTTACCGCGTGCTTATCCAGGCCAATGCTTTCCTTGCGAACGCCTTCGATCTGGCGTAAGTCCGTGAGCAGTTTGTCTTTATTATATGTACCCGTTAAATCCACGCGAAGCTGCCTGTGAGATTTGAAACGCTCAAAATGCTGCTCAGCCAAAACTTGTTCTTCGGTTTTGAAAGGCTCCCACCGGTTGATAACCAGTCCGGATAATGCGATAAGCCATCCAATCACATACGATATGGCCTCCCTTCGACTATGAAAGTTCTTTTTCCAAAAGTAAAAACCGACTAACCGGCCGCTCAGCCAGAGGAACATCGTCCATTGCAAAATGATAAATAGCAAATTGTGCCTGCCCCAAAAACCAGCAGCGAAAAACGGTAAAGACGCCAACGAGAGCAACGGCAGCAGGCAGCAACCTATATGTAAGAGGGTAATTATCAAACTGAATGACAAGGAATAAAAGCTTCGCATAACGGAAGAAAATGGACGCGACTATTGCGTGTTAAAAGTATTTGATTCATTTTTGCAACATTGTTGCATTTAATGAAGTTCCATCCGAAATGAATCTCGTTTATCCAGTCTTCCTGTTCCTAGTAGTCCTTACGACCCTTTCCTGCTCGTCGGGAAACGAAAAAAGCCGCAAGCTCATCGAAGCCAACCGTTTGCATCTTGAAGCCATGAAAATTTCGGAACACCTTGAACAAAAACTTGACAGCCTCGCACCGTTGGCAAAGGACGATTTGGAAAAATCTCGGATCGACAGTTTGAAAGACCTGATCGAAGTTTGGGAAGAAAATGTGATCGAAGTGCCTGGCTTCACTCATGCACATGATCACGCGCATGGCGCACACGAGCATAAAACGGCACCATCAATGACCGACGCGTCGATGCTGGATTACCAGCGGCAATCGAAAGAAGCGATTTTAGAATTGCAGCACGCCATCACCGCACTGAACAACCCGCGAAAATGAAGAAACTTGCAATCCTGCTCGTTCCGCTCTTTACATTTGCATTCGCTGCGGAGCCCATCTATATTAACTGGAAGCGCCTGACGGACGTACGGTTCACCCGCAAACTGAATAAGGAGCTGAGCATGTATTTCCTCTACCCTACTTTCGGGCCCTCGGTGAATGCATTGCAGGGCAAGGAAATCAGCATCCGTGGGTATATGATTCCTGTGGACGAACACGATAACATTTACGTGATTTCTGCGAAACCGATGGCCGCCTGCTTCTTCTGTGGCGGTGCAGGCCCGGAATCTATCATTGAATTGCAGTTCAGAAGGAAGAAACAACGTTTCCGCACCGACGAGGTGCTGACACTGCGTGGCAAACTGGCACTCAATGCGAATGATGTCGATCACCTCAACTACATTCTGAAAGACGCCGAGGTGATCGAATAAATATCAAGGGATCTTTTCCCAGATCTCGTGAATCGGCTTGCCATCGCTGCTCTTTCCGCTATGGTCCCAACGACCATTGTCGAGCCTGAAATCAAATTTCAGTGAAGAACCTACACGATTGTTGTCTTTGGAAAAGAACTGAATGTTTTCGGTGTATTTGCCGTCCTTGGCTGTATAGGTACCGCCACCGGTTGCATAAAACTTCTTAACCGCAGGATCGATTGCAAACCACTGAAAGCGGGTTTTTGAAAGCAGTTTAAGCGTTTTCCGCGTTCCCTCCTGATGTATTTTAACCAGCGTACCCTGCCCATTGTCACGTTCCGTAATATGCCAGGCGCCAGCCATGGGCGCATTACTGGTAGCGTCGTCGACACGCATCCAGACCATCGCCTCTTCGTAACGTAATGTCAGGATATCGTCCTTCACGGTGACCGTGAACTCAATGGGAATGCCGATTTTGGCCGTATCCGCCGAATTGAACTCGGGCGTGTAAATCATTTTGTCCCCATTCATAGTGAACGGGCCTCCCTCGGTCCTTTCAAAATATTTGTTTCCAATGCTGTAAGAGGCGATAACCAGGTAATTATCAGCCACAATGAGCGTCGAAGCACTGCCTGTCGGCTCCTGGGATTTCCACGCTCCCTTGGGCACTTGCGGCAGGCGTTCCTGGGCGAATGTCATCAAAGAAATAAGCAAAAAGGCGGTCGTCAGTATATGTTTCATTGCATTAGGTTTGATGGAGTTACCCTATACGTTATCAAAATTATGCCAATTTCAGCCGGAAGCAGTTTTTAACGCAAAACTTCTCTCAAAACATCCAGCGACTTGATTTCCCCGAGCCCATCCATGTGGATTTTGTAAAAGAAAATCATCTTTTCCAGGATATTTATCCGCCTCGGCCTGTCCAGCGGAATGGACAACCCGTAGCGACTGTCCAGCATTTGCTCAGTAGCCCCGTACTCCTGCACATCGGGCCGGAGGGGAAAGTGGTGGTCTTTTAACTCATTTTCGAGGTCATCGGCCGTCTCCACTCCAAAACCCAGATAATGTGCCAGTTGCATCAGGAACTGAATGTGGAAATTCTCAAACCCGGTTTCGGCCTCATCGAGATAAAGCACCGATTGCTCAATAAAATCGAACAAGGGCTCGTTGTTCTCTTCCTCGCGCAAAGTTTTACCGAGCATTTCGGTCATAAAAAGTGCCAGGCCTGATTTTATTACATTAAAAGGTATCGAAAAAAATGGCGCATAGCATTTAATCTCGGAAATGCGATGGATGGTATCCTCCTTGTTCTTATGATACACTACCAGGTCGAGCAGTGTGAGCGGCTGGAAGAAGGCGATCCGATTGGTCTTGGACTTGCTGCTTCGCACACCGTTGACGATATAAGTCTGGATACCAAAGGCTTCCGTGTAAATTTTTGCGATGATGGAAGACTCCTTGTACCGGATGTAGCTCAACGCGATACCACGGGTTTTATGAAGCATATAAAATTTTAATATCGATCTGATCAAAAATAGTTATCTTTCTTATAATAAGAACCCCTTATAATTCTGATCCGGCAGTTTCAACTGCCGGTAAGAGGATGCGCGACGTACAATTTTAATGACGGTATGCCAATCTAATCCCGTCAGTTTAAACTGACGGAAAGGATTTGAAAAATTGAACAATTTTTGGAGTTTTTTAAGCCAAAGGATTTGTACCTTTGTAAGAAATAACGAACTAAACGGGAATCGAAATTCGTTAGGCTAATATTCAGGGAATACGCTTTGCATACCAGCAAACACCAATATCTCTAAAAGCATTACTCTTCTTATGAGCGACGCCATTAAGCATGAGTGCGGCATAGCACTTATCCGTCTTAGAAAGCCTTATCAATACTACATCGACAAGTACGAAACGCCGCTGTACGCAGTGCATAAGCTTTCGGTGATGATGGAAAAACAGGTCAACCGGGGCCAGGATGGAGCCGGGGTAGCCAATATCAAGATCGATGTCCCGCCCGGGAAACGATATATCAGCCGATACAGATCCGTAGAACCTCAGCCACTTACGGATATCTTCTCCAAAATCCATAAAAAATTCCGCAAGGGCCTCAAAAACAATCGTGACCACGTCAACGACGCGAAATGGTTGCAGGAAAACCTGGCATTTACGGGAGAAGTATGGTTGGGACATCTTCGTTACGGCACGCATGGCTCCAATGAAGTAGAAAACTGCCACCCGATGCTGCGCCAAAGTAACTGGCGGAGTCGCAATCTGGTAATGGCGGGTAACTTCAATATGACCAATGTGGATGAGCTTTTTGGCAAACTCGTTTCACTCGGCCAGCATCCGAAAGAAAAAGTCGACACCGTAACGGTGATGGAAAAAATTGGACATTTCCTGGATGAAGAAAACCAGCGGGTGTTCGAGCGTTTCAAAGGGATTTACGAAAACCCAACGTTGTCCGATGTCATCGAAGACAATATCGACCTGCCTCGACTGCTCTACCGCTCGTGCCGCGATTTCGACGGCGGCTATGCAATGTGCGGCCTCACAGGCTACGGCGCATCCTTCGTAATCCGCGACCCGGCAGGTATCCGCCCTGCATTCTATTACGCTGACGATGAAGTGGTTGTAGTAGCATCCGAAAAGCAAGCTATTAAAGCTGCATTTAACGTAGATTACGACCAGATCACTGAAATTACGCCGGGTTCCGCATTAATAGTGGACAAAAACGGTGAATATAACGAGTTCCCGATCCTGCCCCGCCTGGAAAAACGCTCATGCAGTTTCGAGCGGATTTACTTCTCCCGCGGTACCGATCCCGATATTTATAATGAACGGAAGCAACTTGGTAAACTGCTGATCCCGCAGATCCTCAAAGAAGTTAATTACGACCTCGAAAACACGATATTTTCATACATTCCGAACACTGCCGAAACGGCGTTCCTCGGCATGATCGAAGGTCTGGAAGAATATCTGGCCAAAAAACGCAAGCAAGCCATCATGGAAGGCATTCTTTTCGAAGCCGACCTTGAAAAAGTGCTTTCTTTCCGCCCAAGGATCGAGAAACTCGTAACCAAGGACGTGAAATCCCGCACGTTTATTACAGCCGATGCCTTGCGCGACGATATGGTTTCGAGCGTGTATGACACGACTTTTGAAGTAGTCCGCAAGAATGTGGACACCGTTGTGATTATCGACGACTCGATCGTTCGTGGTACCACATTGGAAAAGAGCATTCTCACCATGCTCGACCGTTTGAAACCGAAGAAAATTGTAGTGGTATCGTCTGCCCCGCAGATCCGCTTCCCCGATTGCTACGGCATTGATATGTCGAGAATGAAAGACTTCGTTGCTTACCGTGCAGTGCTCAAATTGTTGGAAGAGCGCGATATGGAGTATTTGCTGGAAGATGTCTACACCCAAAGTGTGACAGCGCTCGCTACGAAGAATCCATACCACACCAACTATGTTAAGGCGCTTTACGAGCCATTCACAGATGAAGAGATTTCTCAGAAAATAGCAGAGATTGTTCGTCCTAAGGGTTTGAATGCAGAGTTGTCTGTGGTTTTCCAAACTGTCGAAAACCTGCACAAAGCGTGCCCCGGCCACCTCGGCGACTGGTATTTCACCGGAAATTATCCGACACAAGGTGGAAATAAAGTGGTAAACAAAGCCTTTACCAACTCTTACGAAGGTAAGTTGGAGAGGGCTTATTGATATTATAGAATTTAAATGTAGATAGCCGGCTCGGAGACGAGTCGGCTATTTTTTGTGATCATTCACCTAAATTGCGTCAACGTACTGACGGAATTTAGCTAAGTTGCGTCAGCACGTTGACGCAATTAACATTTCTATTAATTTGCCACCTCAATTCACAACCTAAATCTCAATGACCCAATTCAACACAATTAGAAAAGCTCTTCTGGCATTTGCCCTGGTACTGACGGCTACTTTTGCACAGGCGCAAGGCACGCTGAACGACATCGCGTTCCTGGACGGTCGCTGGCTCGGTACGTACAACGGCGGACCGATCGAAGCTTCCTGGACTGCTCCCAAAGGCAATAACATCGTTGGCTTCATCCGCATGATCAAAGACGACAAACCTGCGCTTTACGAGATCTTTGCATTTGAACAGACTGACAATGGGCCTGTGGCGATGGTGAAGCATTTCAAACCGGGAATGATCTCGCTGGAAGAGAAAGAGGTAGCCGACCGCTACAAATTCATTGAGGCGAAAAAGAACCAGGCTTTGTTTGAAAAAGATGACGCTTCGGTACGGATCATTTATGAGAGACGTTCTCCTACTCAACTGGTTATCCAGCGTGGAAAGAAAGAAAATGATAAGTGGAGTTTCGTGGATCTATTCATTTTCAATAAAATCCCCTGAGGCATTCTGAAATTACGAGAACAGCAATCCGAGAGGTTGCTGTTTTTTGTGCCTTAATTTTTCAATATGAGATAAACTCCGCCTATAAGCAGGATCGTGCCCAAAATGCGCGGCAGGTTCATGTGATGAACAGCAAATCCCTGTAATCCAAAATGATCAATCATCATAACGGTTACCATCTGTCCGGCAATCACCAGGCACATCATATTGGCCGGACCGATATTCCGAACGATGAAAATGACGGTAATCACATAGAAAGCGCCTAACACTCCTCCCATAAAGCGTGTCCAAGAAACTTGTTTGAAATCAGCCAGAGAAGGAACCGGATTTTGGTTAAAACAGGCGAATGCGATGGTCAGGACCATTAACCCCACAAAAAAAGACGTCATCGCCGCAAGAATGGGGTTATTGATCGACTCGCGGAGCTGCGTATTTACGCCGGATTGAACAGCGTTGCTGATGCCGATCAAAAAAGCGAAGATCAGGAAGATCCAGTTCATTGCTTCAACTCATTTACTTTATCAGGGTCAACTGTTTTAAAACGGCCATACACGCGCAGAATGATCGCCAGGGCTACAGTCACTTCGGCGGCAGCTACCACAATTACAAACAACGCGAAAAGCTGGCCGCTCAGCCGCTCCGGATCGTGACGGCCAAATGCTACCAGATTGATATTGACCGCATTCAGCATCAACTCGATTCCAAGCAGCATGCCAATAAAATGCCGTTTGGTAATGGAAATAGCCAGTCCAATGCAAAACAATGCAGCCGCGACGATCAGATAATATTGTACAGGTATCGTCGTCATGTGGTCGGGTTTCGGTTTAATGCAAGGTAGGCGGCGCCGACAAGCGCAACCAGCAAGAGAATAGCGGCTATTTCAAACGGCAATAAATGGCTGGTCATGAGTTCCACGCCAATCGTCCTTATCGTGGATTTGGTACTCATTTCTTCTCCTGCCATTCTAAAATCCGAAGAAAGAATCACTTTCAACAGCAATCCGAAGAGCCCGATACCTGTCAAAAAGCCCCAGATTTTCCGGGTAATCGGTACCTCGACGCGATTATGGCGCGTCGAATCGTCGCTTTTTTCTTTCTTTTGCGTCAGCATTATGCCAAATATCAGCAGCACGAGAATACCTCCGACGTAAATCATAATTTGCGAAACAGCCAGAAAGTCCGCGCCTGCAAGCACATATAATGCGGCCACGCCCAGGAATGCGACGAACAATGCGAATGCACCATAAATGAGATTTTTGGAAAACAGGATGAACAGCCCGGCTGCGAGCGTAAATGCGGAAAAAATGTAGAATATAATTGCTTCCATGCGCTCCTATTCCTTTGGCTTAGGTTTCATCGTCGGGCGGAATGTAGGCCTGGCTGGCTTTTCCGCTGCCGGTTCAGCTGGTTTGACGTCAATTGGTGGCTCAGATACCGACTTTGCCGAAGCTTCGGCAGCTGGCTTTTCCTCGTTTTCAACAGGAGCGGCCTTTGGCTTCATCGTAGGACGGAATGCAGGTTTCGCAACAACCGGCTTTTCAGCAGGCTCGGCTGGCGCTTCTGCAACCGGTTTCTCAGTATTTTCCGAAACAGCCTTGGGCTTCATCGTAGGACGGAATGCAGGTTTCGCAACAACCGGCTTTTCAGCAGGCTCGGCTGGCGCTTCTGCAACCGGTTTCTCAGTATTTTCCGAAACAGCCTTGGGCTTCATTGTAGGACGGAATGCAGGTTTCGCAACAACCGGCTTTTCAGCAGGCTCGGCTGGCGCTTCTGCAACCGGTTTCTCGGTATTTTCATCCGAAACAGCCTTAGGCTTCAAAGTAGGGCGGAATACCGGCTTGGCAGCCACAGGCCTTTCAGTCGACTGAGCTTCCGGTGCCGTTTCTTGCGCTGGTGCGTCGCCTTCGACCTTTTTCGGCTTCATCACGGGCTTGAATGCCGGTTTAGGAGTCGGCGTTGCAGTCTCACCAGCATCAGTATTGACATCTTTAGCAACTGGTTCTTCGGCTGGTTTTGGCCTGGCAGTCGGTTTGAAAGCCGGACGGGCTGGTGCAGGTGCGCCCGCAGGAGCGGCAGCCGGTGTTGCCGCAGGAGTAGCCTTAGCCGCTTTCAAGGCTTCTTTTTCTTTCTGGAACTGTTCCAGCAGCATGCGCTTTTCATCGGCTTGCTCGGCGGTGAGGTTGGAATAGTTGTAAACCATATCACGCACATCGAGCTCGCTGTAATCGAACGTCTTGGTCATGGTAAGACACTCGGTCGGACAAACTGTCGTACAAAGGCCGCAATAACAGCATTTGGCCATATCGATGTCGAATTTGGCGGCGTATAAGCGGATTGGCGATCCATCAGAGGCACGCCCAACGTCCTCCACCGCTTTAATCGGCTCGATATCGATACAGTCGACCGGACAGACCTTGGCGCATTTGTCGCAAACAATGCAGTCGTCCATCTCATTATGCAGACGATACCTGCCATTGTCCGGAATGGGGATAGTTTCCAGCGGATATTGGATCGTCACGATCCCATCCTGCTGGTCATAAAAACTGGACGAACGAATATCCGCAGGTCTACGGCTTTTACGCGCATTCCAGAGGTGCCGTAACGTCAGCCGCATGCCCGTGAGGGTCGTACTGATGCCGTCGGATATATTTTTAAAGTATTCTGACAAAATCCCTGTTCGTTGGTATTGCGGTTACCCTATGACAAATATAGAGTAAACGGTTCAAAAACTCACTTATCCACAACTACTGCCTCCAAAAGCTCTTGTAATTCATCTTGCAGCGAGGCTGTTTTGTCGGCAATGTACCAACGCTGAATATCCTCCGAAAATTCGCTGTAAGACTTCACGGGATTGGCCTTGTATTCTCTCAGCAGTTCCTGAGCACCTGCCGGACGCGGCCCCCAAGTGAAAATTTCGTTAAAATCTTCATCCACAGCAATCAGTTTCGGAATAGAGCGACCTCCATTGGTCAGGTAAGCTTCCATCAATTCGGGGTTCTCATCCCGGAGCAGAAACCGCACGGTGATAAAAGGATTCGAAAGTGACGCAGCTACGATCGTCGGGATGTTCTGCGCCGCATCTCCACACCACGCTTCGGTGAGAATGTACCAGGTTTGCGGAATGTCGATCTGGTCGACAACTTCCCGCAACGACTCATGGATCGACGCCGTTTTATTGAGGCGCTGCATCCGCGCCAGATTCAGCTTCGTGTAGTGGCTCAGCGCTTCGGATTGTTTAGGTCCAGTCGTCCTATTTTCCAAAACCATCGCCTCCATCAAATGCATGTATGCAGAATAAGTATATGCCCCGTTTCTGACGGATTCAGGGAAGAGATGTGCTACGTTTTTCATTGGATTTTTATTTACTAGAAAACCCTCTGACGGCGCTTTCAGTTCACTTTTTGTATATCAAAAATTGCACTTTTACCTGTCACTCCAAGTTGATTCTCAATACATTTCAAAAAATCCTCTGCCAATTTCTTCCGATCGAAATGCATTTGCACAAACCGGTAGCCGTTTTCACCGTGCCTGCCCAAAAGCTCGCGGTCATTCATGTAAATTTTGATTTTCCGCGCCAGATCGGCGGGATTCCCCGGCTCTGCAAAAATGCCTGCATTGGCTTGCTCAACCAAATCACGCGAAACGCCATCGATCGCCATCAATACCGGCTTTTTACAGGATAGGTAGTCAAAGGTTTTATTACTGTAAACTGTTCTGAAAATATCTGCTTTTTTCAAAACAGCTACACCTACATCGGCCGCTAGGATGTATTCAAATACCTGCTCTTTCGAAACCGGATCCAAGAATGACACATTGGTCAAGCCCCGGGAATGCGCCTCTTCGATCAACATTTTTTTCTGCATTCCATCGCCGATCAATAGAAAATGGGCATCGGTGCCGCTAAGCAACGCCGCGGCTTCCAGAAGCTGCATGAGGTCGTTTGCCAAGCCATGCGCCCCGACGTAAATGATCACAAACTTTCCTCCCAGGCCAAGTCGCGCGCGCAATCCACCCGTACATGCACTACATAATGCACGCTCACTCAAACGAAAGTCCGCTGCATTGGAGATCGTGACGATTTTGTACGTATCGACACACTTTTCGCGAATAAGCCGTTCGCGAAATGCAGGGGTTAGCACATTAATCAGCTGTGCTTTACGATAGAGGTATGTTTCAAATTGGTAAGATAACCAGATTAGCCACTTATTCTTCAAAACACCCATTTCAATCGCCGATTCGGGCCAAAGATCCCTTATTTCCAGCACCAGCGGAATCCGCTTCCATTTCGACAGAAACCATCCCGGAATACCCACCAGAAGGGGCGGAGAGGTCACAAGAACGCATTCATAATTAGCATTTGCGAAACGCATTCCCGCATAAATGGCCATGAATGCAAAGGAAATGTAGCTCCAAAACCGTCCGAGGATGCCTTTATGATAATATTTCGACCCTTTGCAGCGAATTACCAACACGCCATCTGCATTCCGGTTTACATCGAATGCCCTTCCGGCTGTTTGATCCTCCTTCACCAGCATATAATGTACATCTCCCGCAATCACTGTTACCGAATGCCCCTCCTGCACCCAAATTCGCGCCATTTCATTCCACCGCGAGCCACCAGCAGCGTGGTCTTCCAGGAAATACTGATGGATGAGCAGAATATGCATAACAACCTGTTTAAGTCAATGTCCTTCAATAACGGTCCGGATATAATACCCAAAAGTCTCAAATACCAACACCTCGCATTTCGCCCTTTCGCCATATCCCTTCGAATACCAGCCACTTTCAATAATCAGAGGAATTTCATTGCCGTGCTTGTCGGTTGCAAACATTCTAAAATCATTGCCAAATGACTCATACGGGTGCCATAATTGCCGGATTGGCATTCCTTTCGGAACGTTTTGAACGGAATCTTCAATCACCCAATGCGGCTGACCGGCTTTCTTTACTACGCGACGTTTATGGACAATGCCTTTTCCAACATGCCGAAAGCCTTCAAATTCGGCTTCGATCCAGTATTCATTGCTCGTGTAACCTGATTTGCCCGTTGCTTTTCTAATCCAATGCGTCCAGATGAAGCGATGCTGTTTTTTCATTTGATCAAAATCACCAATCATAATCGTGTTATGCCCCCTGGTACCCGAAAAATAGCGGACTGATTCTTCATCGGCGTTGTAGAGCCAGGTCCCGGCATCGCGCAAGACATTTCGGCCGTTTATCCAGATGTCGAGGTGGTTGTTATCGGCCTGGAAGGGACGATGGCGATAGTTTCCGCAGCGCAGGAATGTGATGGTGCCTTTATCCCTGATAACAAAGTACCCATCTTCGTGAAAATCAAAAGCGCCATCTTCTACCTCTTCAAAATAGCTTTGCACGTCCGACAACTCCTTCGATACCAACCACGCTTTCTCTTCGCTTATAGCAGAATCCGAATTTTTCCAACCGTACAACACCGACTCCAGTGCTATCAATTGCGGCCTGAAATCCCGAAAATGGCATTCGGAAAGTGGAAAAAATAGAGCTCCGTCATCGTGTCCGTAATGAGGAAGGCTACCGTTAGTTTCATCCATACAGGTTCGTAGGAACCTCAGTGAAGCATCGGCTTGCTCGTAGACGGTTTCAGAAAACCATTCATCGTTTAGTTCCGCCAATTGTAATCCCCACGTCAGCAACTGCACAACGATCCGGTGGTAATTCATTGAATATTGCAGATAAGAACCGTCTGGCGCAACCTGTGAAATGATTTCTGTTTCGAACAAATTCCTGCCTTTCTCTTTCCATTTTTGACTTTCAGGAAAAAACGGAAACATCAAACCCGTCGTAAAAAGCCCCAGCGCCTCCGTCAGCACGTGATTGTTCTTAACGGCAATTTCCGAAAAGCGAGTATTTCGTGCGACATGACGCATCTGGTCATAAATGCTGCCAAGTATTTTGTCGAGCAATGATTGGCTCAAAATCGTCGACGACCGATAATAATGCAATGCGAAAATCCAGTTCAACACCCGCAAAGCGATCTCCTGGCTGCATTTCCAGTTCGGCCCGCAATTGACCGGGTTCCGATCAATCCAGTCTGCGATCAATCCGAAAACTTCGGTGGATTGATCTTCCGAAAAATGGAAGTCATATCGAATCAGATCATACAAAAATGTGAACCTGGATTTTTCCCACGCATACTTGATATCGCCCGCCTTTGTCGAAAAATCATTTACGTCAGACCAATGTTCATTCTTTGGGTAACAATATCCTGTGCATGGATTGGTGTGCCAATCGGAAACCTCAAACCATTGACCACTGAAATAACAGAACCGGCCTGATCGAATCTGCCGCACCCTCCATTTCAGGTCGGTAAGCTCAGGATTCCTTGGCAAATCCAGGTTTTGAGGATCGAAAAGAAATTCTGGCTTCCATTTAAGCCATTCTTGCCTACTTACAAATGACTGACTGGTAGATTTTCGCGGAAACCGTAATTTCAAAATACCCGTTTTCGCCTGCAACCAATACCCGGCCCTAAACACCACATAATGCCAACCCATTTGCCGGCCAATGTGCCAGAAAAGCGTCAAATACCGCAGCGCTTTCATGGTACCTTCACCCAACCGCCCGTCCACATGCTATCTCGTGCCGCCAATGTCGCCCGGCTGGAATTCCAGATGTCTTCGAGAGGCATTAACGGCATTGTTTCATTGGAAATGCATTCAAAAAGTTTGTCAAATTGCTCCTGGTGGCCCTTTCCTGCATCCACCTTCATTTCGCGAAACCGCTCGAAACCGTACCCTCTGAGTGTTTTATAGTCATCCAGAATCAATGTCCGTCCAAGTGAATGCACTTCGATCCGCTCCTTTGGATAACTGCTATGGCCATTTGAAAAATAGTGCACTGTGCCGGTGGAGCCATTCGCCAGCCTTAACAACACCGTCGCATTCTCCGAACTCATGCGGCCGCCGATAGTCAGCACATGCGTACAAACTTCATCGATATGGCTCTGCGCGAGCCACGCTATCAAATCTATAAAATGGCACGCCTCTCCGACCAGCCTTCCTCCGCCCCGCGCACTGTCGTGTATCCAGGTGTTGCCGAGGATATACCCTGCATTGACGGTTATCACAACATTCATCGGGGCGCCTTCCAGCAATTCCCTCATTTTTATAGTGTGCGGTGCATATCTCCGGTTGAAACCTACTGTGAGAGAAACCGGGCACGAAGCGCTTTGAAGCGCTGATTTCACCGCTTCAATACCTCCGGAATCAATGCTTAGCGGCTTTTCCACGAAAACATGTTTACCGGCCCGAATCGCATCCGAGGCGATCGCAACGTGCTGATCATGCCGGGTAGCGATGATGATCAGGTTGACTTCGTCGTCCGCCAATATTTCCCGATAATCGGTAGCAATGCATGGAATTCCATATTTTGCAGCCAGTTCCGCGGCCCTCAACCCGCCTGAGCTTGCGATATATTTGATGCTTTTTTTCCCAAGGCAGGGCAATAGCGTCATACAAGCAAAATTTCCCGCACCAATGATCGCCGCAACTACCTTTTGTAACGCGAATGCATTATCCGGATTCGTGACGACCGTCTCGCTCGTCTTACAATTGCCGCTGTAATCGATCAATGTCCCGAGCGATCGGCTATTTCTTTGATAAATGCTCGAATAGTTTTCAATCGGTACGACATTCGAGATTAACGGCTTTACATCCAGCGCACCACTAGCCAGCAAGCGCAGAACTTCCTGAAAATTGCGGTTTACCGTCCAGCGGACATATGCCAATGGATAATCTCTGCCCTGCTCCTCGTACGCGTAGTCGTAGCGCCCGGGCCCGTAGGCGCAGGAGACCTGGAATGTCAGCTCTTTTTGGTAAAAATCGGAGCGGTTCAGGTGCAGGGGAACGTCGCCGATCAACACTATCTTGCCCTTTTTCCTGCAAATCGCAGACGCCCTTGAAATCACACTACCGGATTTGGACGAGGCGGTTATGATTACGCCATCCATTTCGCCAAACTGCTCTGAAATTGATTTACCGGCAGACTTTACCGGATTAACGGTTGGAATACCCTTTTCTTCTGCGATTCTTCGTCGATCCTCATCGGGCTCAATCCCTATTACCCCACACCCATGCGCATGCAGGAGATCGACGACCATCAAACCGATTAATCCTAACCCTACGACCGCCACGCGCTCGCCCAGTGCAGGCGCCAGCAAGCGCACACCATGCAGGCTCACCGCCCCCAGAACTGTAAACACTGCTTCTTCGTCGGGTACATTCCGCGGAACTTTGGCTACCAGATTGACCGGCACACAAACCACCTCGGCATGCGGCCCGTTGCAGACTGCCCGATCTCCGATGACGAAGCCTTCTACCCCCTCTCCAATTGCTACTACTTCCCCCATATTGCAATACCCCAACGGCAGAAGTTGATCCATCCTGCGGAGAACAGAGCGCGTAGTTTTCCAGAAACCATCGGCCCTGATTTTCTCAAATACGATACGTAATTTGTCAGGCTGTTGCCTCGCTTTGGAAAGGAAATTGGCTTTGCTGAACTCAATCAGCATTCGCTCGGTGCCGGCGGAGACGAGGCTTTTGCGGGTTTTGATGAGCACACAACCCTTGCGGACGAGCGGAACGGGGACATCTAGCAGCAATGTATCTCCCGTCCGCAGATTCTGGGCAAGCTGTTTCATAAAATATAGTGTGTAGTTGGCGCAAAAATCAGGAGTTGGAATTTACGAATTAAATCCAATCGCCGAGATTTGATAATTTTGACGAACCTGTTTAGCATTCAATCCTTAACCACACAAGTTCCCGATGAAAAAGCAGATTAATATTGGTATAGTAGGATACAAGTTTATGGGCCGGGCACATAGTAATGCATGGAAAAAAGCCCCGCTGTTTTTTGACACGCCCTCGACGCCCGTCCTGAAAGTAGCATGCGGCCGCCATCAGAAATCACTTTCTGAATTCGCCCGGAACTGGGGTTGGGAAGAAATCGAAACCGACTGGCAAAAACTCATCAACCGCCCCGATATCGACATTATCGATATTGCCCTGCCTCAAAACCTGCATTATGAAGTCGCCTTGGCAGCTGCCAAGGCAGGCAAGCATATTTTCTGCGAAAAGCCGCTTTCAATGGACAGCACCCAGGCGGCCGAAATGCTGAAAGTCTGCCAGGAGAACGGTGTGAAGCATTATTTGAACCACAATTACCGCCGAACGCCGGCCGTAGCCCTCGCTAAAAAGATGATCGAAGAAGGTAAGATCGGCCGCATTTTCCACTGGCGGTGCGCGTATCAGCAGGACTGGATCGTAGACCCGTCGTTCCCGCTTACCTGGCAGCTTAAAAAGGAGACTGCCAAAGCCGGCCCGCAATGGGACCTCAACTCACACGCCGTGGACCTGGCGCATTTCCTGGTGGGCGACATTGTTTCCGTTTCCTCATTGACCGCCAACTTCATCAAAGAGCGCCCGATCGCGGATGAAACCGCCACCGGAAGCCTTACCGGCGCGTCGAAGGGCGATGAAATGGGTGATGTAACCGTCGAAGACGCTGCATTGATGATGGTCAGGTTTCAGAACGGCGCCATAGGCTCGTTTGAAGCCACGCGCTTCGCAACCGGCCGCAAAAACCGTCTTACGTTCGAGATTTATGGCAGCAAAGGCAGCCTCGTTTTCGACCTCGAACGTATGAACGAGTTGCAATACTATTCCAACGAAGACGCAAAAGGCGAGCACGGGTTCCGCACGATCCTCGCCACCGAATCCATCCACCCATATGCCGGCCATTGGTGGCCTGCCGGACACATTATCGGCTACGAGCATGCATTTGTGCATGCAGTAGCCGACTTTCTGGACGCCATTGAAAACGACACCGAAATCAAACCGGACTTTGCGGACGGTTTGAAAATCATCCAGGTACTGGAAGCCGGTCTACGTTCGGCGGAGAGCGGCAGTGAGGTGAGACTTTAAATTGGGGAGAAAGGAGGAAGGAGGAAAGGGAGGATGAAGAGCTGGAGTTAGCCCTTCATGTTCCCTTTTTTCCCTTTTACTTTGGCTCCACATGTGTGGTAGGCGTGTGAACGATATCGAAATAAATCGATTTGTCATTATTGTTGGGATAAATCCGGTACGTAAATTCATCCTTTGTAAGTACTGTAATATCCACAACGCGTGTAAACAAAATAGCCCCGGCATTGTCTTTTGCGACGATCGTGCGGGTTTTTCCATCCGCGGAAACCGTCCAATCTCCATGCATCTTGGGCGAATCGTCCAGGTTAAACATGGTAAAAGTCCCATCTGCCTTGAAATAAGCAAAGCCAACAAAGTTGACCACATTGGCATCGGTTAATACCACATTTTCTCCTTTATTATTCTTTGCATTAGTTGTTTCCCAGGCAACGCTCGATAGCACTTCGCTGGGTGTCAGCGCTTTCTGAGGCTCGTGGTCATCGCTGCAACCAATAAACAGTGTGGCACAAAAAATGACCACCAAACCCAATACAATCTTCTTGAAATCAGCCATGTTTGATAAAGTTTTATTGCACAGCAAAAGTATTTTATACGTTGTGCATTCACTTTATCCCATTCATCCCGATAATTGTAAAATTTATAACGGACACTCCCGCACATTACCTACGCGCGCAATCGCTACGTCTCTTTAAACACGATATTTCCGCTGTGAATCAGCGCAATGATCGGTGACATGCGGGATACCGCTTCCGCCGAACAACTTGCCTCTACCAACACTATATCCGCGGCATCTCCGGCTCTGGGCCATTGTTGTGCGCCTTTGTCGTCCAGCGGAAGCACATAACGGGTAGCAAAGGCGAGAGCTCTCGACAGCTCCCATTCGGTGGAGTACCCATAAAGTGCCGCGATGAGGTGTGCTTTTTGAAGCATGTTCCCCGAACCGAATGTGCTCCAATGGTCTTGTATATTGTCATTCCCGATCAAAACCTCCACGCCGTGTTTTCTAAGCGTTGGAATGGGCATAATAGTACCTCTGAACGGAACCGACGACACTATGCCTACACCGGCCGCAGCCAGGCGTTCGGCCATTCTTTCTGTTTCGGAGGCACTCAGATGCCCCAACGCGAATGCGTGACTCACGTATGTCTTTCCTTTCAGTTGCGGGTTTTCAAGGGCCTTATCAATCAGGAACTCGATAGTCTTTACACCGCTTTCCCCTCTTTCATGCAAGTGGAGATCAATTCCTTTGCCATTGTCCAAAGCCAATTGTGTAATCAACTCCAACGGTTTTTCAATACTTCCATCAATTGAATAGGGATCCACACCCCCGATAAAATCCACGGAATCCATTTTGGCCACTTCTTTCAGCAAGAACTCCGTGGGCGTGTAGTAAATACCATGCTGGGGAAACGCGACCAACTCCGCGGCCAGACTCCTCCGCTTGTGCCGCAGAGCTTCTTCCAGGTGATAGAGGGAGTCGAGCCCTGAAGTTGGGTCGACATTGAAATGGGAACGAATGAAGTCTGTCCCGTAAGAATGCAGGAAATCGATTAACTTTTCGGTACGTTCGACAGAGGTTTTCAGCCATTCGGGGATCATCTGCTGTTCGTAGGCGATCATATCCTTTACCGTCTTCCGTTTGGCCGAAACGGCCTGCCACGGCAACCCGAAAAGCATTTTGTCAAGATGCGCATGCATGTCCTTAAATGCCGGCAGCAAAAGCCTCCCTTTCGCGTCTATTCCTTCGGCATGGGAATGATTAGGTTCAATGCTTTTTATTTTGCCATTCTCTATCCCAATACAAAACAAGGCTGTCTTCGTACTCACTACCTCATCCGCTTCGTATTCAAAACCCGTTTCCAACAATACGTTTTTCAGGGTGTATGCTTTATTCTCCATTTTGACGCCACGCAGCATTTACTCTGATAAAATTTTTACTATTTCGGTGAAACCACGCCGTTGAGCGTGTTGCAATGGCGTAACGCCATCATGATCCGGTATGCCGAGATCCGCGCCGCCATCTTTCAACAACTGCACGATTTCCTGGTATTTTTTACTCCCGTTACCCAAAACAATTGCCTCCATCAAAGCCGTCCACCCCAACCGGTTCACATGGTTGATGGGAAAACCCTTTGTACCCGCCAACACCTTCACCGTTTCCACGTGTCCGCGTTCGCATGCGGGAATCAATGCGGTGCCGTTGTAGCGGTTGAAAACGTCAAACCGGGCACCGTGAGCAAGAAACAGCCTTACCAGGTCCGTCTGCCCTGTAGCGCCGGCATACAGAAACGGACTGTCCTGGATATTGTCCTGCAAATTGACATCCGCGCCTTTCTCCGTTAGCAGCGTGGCCATTTCAATATGCTTATCTATTGTAGCCAGCAAGAGCAACGATTTTCCGCTTTTATCCCGGGTATTGACATCTGCCCCGGCGCCAAGTGCCTTTTTTACGCCGCTCAAATCGTTTCGGCTTACCAGTTTGAGAATTTCTTCCAGTTGCATCATCGTATCGCTTGTTAATGGCTCATTTTTCGCATTGCACGACGCGAATACGCCCATCAATGCCAGTAGCAATAATGTTTTCATGATTCCAATGGATTAATTTGAAAAATTACAGCGGCAAGGTAAGGCGAGTTTTCGGCTAGCCCTTTGCGGAATACATGCTGATAGTTGGAGGATTTATTACTCGGGTGGGAAACTCTGCGGTCTATATTGCCGGGCCCATTTCGAATCCAACTCTTTGGCAATCGCCGAAATTTATTGAAATTAGCCGTGAGATGTGTATCGTCATGAGTGTCCCACAGTCGATTTGCTGGAAAGAGCGCATACAACCTTGTAATCTTTAAATTACAGCCGCACAACGGTTTTAATATTTTTTAATTGGAAAAATAACTAAAAAGCCCTGATCGAAGGTGATTAAAAACGTCATTAAGTTAATATCCAGGTTGAATTTCAAGACCATATATTTCAATTTGAAATACCTTCCATTACGGCAAGCATTGCTTTTGCCTATTTTGGTATCAAAGCGGACTTACCTAAGAAATACTTCCGGAAAAATTAAAATCAATGCCCCGCTAAGAACGGGACTAATACGAATCGGGTATGGTAACATCGGTATTTTTGACGAGAAGCGATCAAGGACGATATGGGAAGTAAACGGAACAGTTATTTTCAACGGAACGTGTAATATCGGACATGGCTCCAAGATATCTGTGTCAAGTACCGGATCACTTTCTTTTGGGGAGAATTTCGCTATCACCGCAGAAACATCAATCATTACAAAGCTGAATATTGAATTTGGCGATAACTGCTTGCTATCCTGGGACACGCTCATCATGGATAGCGACCTTCACAAAATAAAAAACGAGGTTGGCTCAGAGATAAATGCTCCGCAACCAATTTCAATAGGTGACAATGTTTGGATTGGGTGCCGATGTTTAATATTAAAAGGTGCTAAAATTCCCAACAACACCATTATTGGAGCAAGCTCGCTGGTTAACAAACCACTTGACAAAGAAAATTCACTCTACGCTGGAAGTCCCTGCAAATTAATCAAGGAGAACGTTTCCTGGGAACGATGAACTAAGTTAAGCACGGATAGAAGTTCAGGGATTCAAACCACCGCGGCGGACCGCGGCAACGGCCGGCCGGCCCGACCCTCTGCTTGTAGTCAGATGCTATGAACAAACTGCTCAGAAAACAAAAAAAGCACCGATTTCTCGATGCTTTCTGTGGGAGTTGAGGGATTCGAACCCCCGACCCTCTGCTTGTAAGGCAGATGCTCTGAACCAACTGAGCTAAACTCCCTTTCTTTTTGCTTTTGTTTTCCCGTCGTTTGGGAGTGCAAATATGTGCGACTAAATTGAACTCTGCAAATATTCTTGAAAAAAAATTTAAAATATTTTTTAACCTACTGATAACCAGTATACGCTATTCGAAATTTAAATAGAGCGTTACGGTGTGGGTCCGCATGCGACTGATGCCATTGGCGACGGAATTTGTTCCGGGGACGAGCATATTTGTCAATCCATGGGAAAAACGCAGCTCGGGAGCGAATTTAAAGAACTCGAAGAACTGCTCATAGCCGATGCCGTAATCAATAGAGAAGTCGCTCGACTTCGTATTGAGGGCCGTGGCCCCACCTCCCCGGTTACGCTTTACGTTCGTTTCGATCCCGAGCGTTACGCCTGCGATCATATACATGCGCGAGTTCACCCGGCGAACGGATTTGTATTTTAGCAAGAGTGGCACTTCAATCCACGTCGACTCCCGCTTTTCCGTACGTTCAGTACCGTTGGGATAACTGAATTTCACATGCCGCTCGTAAAGTGAGACAGCAGGCGTTGTACGCAAGTCGAAATGCTCGTTTAGATAGGCATTGACGGTAAATCCCATCCGAAATGCGGCATTCGTGGGCGACTGGATCACAAATGCCGTATCCTTCGTCGCAAAGTCGTTGCTGTGCTTGATATTGAACCGCGTGAAGGGGACCGCGAAAAGAATACCGTAATGGATCGGCTTGTCGTCGTAGTATTCGAGGTGCTTGCGACGGTACCCGATGCCCTGAGACTGCGCTTCCTGCGCCGCCATCAGCAGCGCCAGAATACCGATAATTACTTGTGTCCGACGTAAATTGAACAGATCCCGAAGGTAAGTGATATGCATTTGGTATTTATGAAACCTGCTTTTTTATAAATATCAAGAAAAGCTTCCCCATCCGGAAAGGCCTGTACGGACTCGGGCAGATAAGTATATGCCGAACTGTCCTTGGAGACCGTTTTCCCTATTATTGGCAATATGTATTTAAAATAAAAATTGTAAATCTGCTTGAACGGAAAGCTTTTGGGCTTCGAAAATTCGACCACCACACAAGTTCCGCCCGGCTTCATCACGCGGTTCATCTCTGTCAGTCCGGCCAGCAAATTCTGAAAATTGCGTACTCCAAACGAAACGATAATCGCGTCAAAATAATTGTCTGCAAAAGCCAAACTTTCCGAGTCGCCGCTTTGCAGGGTAATCACGTCCTGCTTGCCCAGTTTCGCGATTTTCTCGCGGCCGACGGCCAGCATACCCTCCGAAATATCGACGCCGACGATTTTCTCAGGCTTCAACGCGAGGGCCTCGATCGCGAAGTCGCCTGTACCGGTCGCAATATCGAGAATCACCTTCGGCTGCTGCTTTTTGAGCAGTTTAATGGCTCTTTTACGCCAGTATATATCTACGCCTCCGCTCAGGACGTGGTTCAGCAGGTCGTACTTGGGTGAAATGTTATCGAACATCTCTGCAACCTGCTCCCGCTTGGTCCCTTCTTTATCTTTATAGGGTACTACACTCATCTTTATATTGTATTTTCAACTACAAGCAAAACTAACAGATATTTACGGTTATCGCACGGCGGGCCGGCATCTTATTGGTTCTACAAAAGGTGACCAAAATGAAAAGCGTACGTATCAATGGCTGAACAAACATTTCATCCTGATCAATTCCAGCCATGCGTTACATTTTGCTTCTTACCGCTTGTGCATTAGCCGGCATAACCTTCGCGCAGCCTGTCCATTACCGCTCGCCGAACGGCATTAGCGACAAGAAAAACTATAACCGCCGCGCTATGCATCCCTGGTCTCTGGACGTGCGATGCGGCCTCACGCAGTTTTACGGGGAACTGAATGCCCAGGCGATGCACGGAATCGCCGGAATAGGCATTGGAAGGTCGATTAACAAACAGTTCGCCATTCAGCTCGATTACAACGCCGGCAGCATTGGCGGCGAGAAAAGGGATTTTTTCAATTCCTGGTTTGTGAATGAATACAATAGCGCCGAATGTCTGGTAAAATGGGACCTCTCGGAGCAATTCTTCGAAAGAGAGCCCGGGCTTACACACATTTCTGTTTTTGCCGGATTAGGGCAAATCTGGTTCAGTGCCAATGCCTATGACCTCAACGACAACCGCCTGTTACGCTTCACCAACAGCGAGCAAAGTGCCAGAAACCCGCTTTTCCTGCGCTGGGGCCCCGCCAGGGGGCCGAAGGGCATCAAAAGAACGCGGGAAGGGATATTACCGCTCGGCACTTCTGTGAGCTATGCTTTGTTAGAAAAATTGAAGGTTTCATTCGAATACCGTTTCTATTTCGTGCGGACCGACAAGCTGGACGCTACATCGGGCAGGCGGCTGATCAACCCCGAGGAAAGCGAATCGTACAGCGATACGCCGAACGATACTTTCAGTTTTATTGCGTTATCATTGCAATACCATTTCGGCCAAAAGAAGCACTGAATGGCTGTTAACATCATTAAACAATGTTTTCTACCACTGTTAAATACAAACTTTATCCATCCCTACTAAGCTGTTTCGACCGGTTTGAACGCGGCTATATCAATGAGCAGGAACTCCTCGACCGCATTAACCGCGTGCCGGTACCGCAAACGGAAGCGCAGTTCCGGGGCTCCTCATTTGAAGATGCGGTGATTAAAGGCATTGGTGAAGAAACATTTGATCCGGAAATCCTGTCCAAAGTGCGGTCGTATCTACCCCGCCCAATGCTGAAAACGCAGGTATACTGCGAATACCAGCTAAACGACAGCCTGATTTACGGATATGTGGACGTGATCGGAAAAATGCTGGCCGTGGACATCAAAACCACCAGTAATTATCGCGAAGGCTGCTTTGTCAAAAGCCACCAGAACTTTTACCTGCCTGCATTACGCACGAAAGGCATCAAAAGCTTACGCTATGTGATCACCGATTTCAAGGATGTTTATCTCGAAGAATATGATCAAATGGCTGATCTTACTTATCAGGAGGAACAAATCGCCCGCTTCTGCGCATTTCTTGAAACCTACCGCGACCGCATTACCGATTTGCGGGTGTTTGCTCGCATTTAACACTGACAACCAGGCTAGAAATCCAGTAATTGATATTTCACGGCGAATATCGCGAGACTGACTGAGTTGCTTGCGCCCGTTTTTTCCAGCAGGTTTTTACGGTGACCTTCCACTGTTCGGTAGCTGATAAAAAGCTCCTCCGCGATTTTGGCCGTATTATAACCCTTGCAAATGAGCGTCAGAACCTCCATCTCACGATCGGTAAGGCCGACGTTCAGAGAAGGAATAGCCACTTTACTCCGCGTCGGTTTGATATCCCCCGCCTGCAAGCCTTGCCGCATTACTTGCGCGATGTCGTCATTGATATAATACCCTTTTGTCACCACCTGCCCGATCGCATCGCTCAGAATACCCTGGTCGATGTCCTTGGGCAGGTAGCCGTGTACGCCTACACGCATGAGCTGTAATATGTGCTCAGGGGAGTAGTTCATGGAGAGGATAATGATCTTTACACCGGGATGCTGTTTTAAAAGCAGCCCGGCCACCTCCTTCCCGTCCATTCCTTTCATAAAGAGGTCCAGCAGCACCACGTCGGGCACGGCTTTGCCTATTTCTTCTAAAAGCTCCTCGCCGGAGGCCGCTTCCAGAACCACCTGGTAGTCTTCATTCCGGGCCAGAATCTGGCCTAATCCCTGACGGAAGAGCTTATGATCGTCCGCTATTGCTATTTTAACCGGTTCCAATTCGATCGTTGAGATAATGTTAGACGGGTATTTCAATTTTAAAACGGGTGCCTGCACCGGGGGCAGAGTTCAGTTCGAGTGTGGCGCCCAGCAGGTCGGTGCGGGTACGGATCGTGCTCATTCCCATCCCGGCCGGCTTTGAGCCCGAAAGCATATCGAACCCCTTGCCATTATCGCTCATCAGCAAGCTCAGTTGTGAGCCATTATGGTGCAAGTCGAAAGTAATTTCACTGGCTTCCGCATGCTTGACTACATTCCCGATCACTTCCTGGATAATGCGGTACAGAACCAGCTGCTGGTACGGCGAAAGCACCTCGGCCGGGTCATCGATCGTGCAATGGATATCCATTCCTGCATCCTCCATGCGGTTTAACAGAATTTTTACCGCTCCTGCAAAACCGAAGTTCTCGATAATCACCGGCGACAGATTATGCGCGATTTGCCTTACATCCTTCACCACATCCCCGATAATCCGCCCTGAACGCGCTGCGAGGCCCTTCATTTCCTCCGGCGACTTTTCGTACTGGATCTGGTTTACAAACAAACGGACCGCCGACAACGACGCCCCAATCTCGTCGTGCAGGTCGCGCGCGATGCGCTCGCGCTCGTTCTCCTGCGAGGCCACGATCGATTCGAGGATCCTTTTCTGGTGGACCATTTCCATTTGATGCAGACGACTTTGCTGAAAATGCAGCTTGCGCTGGTAAAGCAGCACAAAAATGACGATCGCAAGGGCCATCATCACCATAATACCGATCCCGCCGAAAAGCAGCTGAGCAAACTCTATTTCTCCCGGCCTACCCATAATGCGATGGCATAAGTAATGTACAGCATATAGTTCATCAGCGCATGGATCATCCAAATCTGGTCATTTAAATTTTTGGAATACAGCAAAATGAAATTCATGAATATGAAAATCAAAAAGTTGCCCGAAAAGAAAAGCAGTAACCCTGCCGACACCCAGAAGAAAGGCTCAAGCAGCAGATTTTGTACTTTTAATTCCTGAAAAACTTTATAGAAATAAGCGAGCGCCAGAAAAATCACTACCACACTTTCAATCGAGCGCCCGGCATTGTCAATCCACACCGACTGTCCGGACTGCCCCAGCTCACGCACCAGGACAATGACCGTAAAGCCCGCCAACATCCAGCCCCGCAACGCCACCAGCCACTTCTGATCCAGCACCAGGCTGTACGTCCAGGTAAGCAAAGCAAATTCCACCGTAATGTAAATAGGCCACAGAAACAGGTTGGACACTTTAAAAAACCAGAAAATACGTGAAATGCTCTCGATGAGCAATGCAAAGAAGATCAGCCAGCAAAGCAACTTCAGGGGGCGGTCGGCCTTGCGGTACCGCACCAATGCCATTCCCGCCGCCACGAGCACAGGCAGGTACGTAAAAAGCACGATCAGTTGCTCTTTGGAATAGTGCATGGTATTAGTTGGATGAAGGTTCGGAATGCGTATAGCGTCAATGACTTCTACACGAAAGTCGCAATGGAAATCAATTACCCGGAACTAATGCGGCAGCGAAAGGCCGGTGAATTTTCTCAGAGGGAGGCTGGTCAGGCGGGCGGGAAATTACTCAATCGCTTGGATAGAAAAAAGCCACACAATAAGTGCGGCTTCCGGCTAAAGATCAGATTAAGTGAAGTAGTCAAGACACCTCATTGACTGAGCTGGCTAACTTTCCAAATCCCAACAGCTTGATTCGCCATCCACTTTTGCCTAACACCAATCCGCTCGGCGTTCCATATGCTGTTTTCAGCAGCTATTTTAGAGGTAATTGCAAACTGACTATTTCCCAATATTGGTCTTTTCTCTTCAAATCCGGCGTTTCCCAATTCCTTATTCTGACTCACTGACATAAGCGTCATATTCCCTAACCGAAATACCAATTGTTCATGATCCCTATCCGAAATGTAGTCCCAAGCCTCTCCTGGGTTTTCGGGCAACACGTGTTCAATATTGATCGTATCACTCTCAAAGTCTAGATCGAGACCGGAAACCTGTTTCTCGATATTGAAAAGAATATACCTTACAATACGTTTATTTCGAGTTTGTGTCGTCTTCAATTGCTTTTCGGAAAATGCCGCCCTAAACGTATCATCATTTATATAGATCGATCGTAATTCCCTTATGGTAGCACCCACGCTACTAATTGCTCCATTCGCAAGTTTTTCTGAGACACTGTTGTATACCCTTTCTTGTTCATTTGTTGCTAAACCACCAATTACATTGTATCTAAACGAAATGATGCTACATACCTTTAACAAGATTGCAAAATCACTTTCTGAAAACTGGCGATGGCCTGCAAGTAACAGTGGATACAACTGGGTTACACCAAACATCTTCAATTCGCGGATAAATTGTTTTTGTTCAGCGGTCCACAACGGATCCTCAGGCTTCGTCAACGCAGCGAATGTATCACCATCAGCTTCCATATTGCGAAGGAGTTGGAATACGGACTGTCGATCCTGAATCTGATCTCTTATCCGCTTGAATAATTCGGAATGCCTAACAAACCTATTCCTGCTATTCCAATGAGTCCTTAAAAAGTCAGGAAAACTCTCACTACCCATTTTACCGACCAATCTTTCCCACTTATTTTCCAACTCTAACATCTCATGCTCTGAGCTGTTATGTTTGTGAACAACCGAGAACAGATAATTCTTCAAAAGGTCTGTTGATGATAATTTTACGCCTCGCGCATTCAAAGTTTCGAATACCTTATAGGCATTGAGTTCATTACTTACTGTGATTACAGTAAAGAACAGAATATCTGCCAGTGTATCTATAAACTTGGCTAGTTCTGCACCATCTCTACCCTTCCCAAAGCTTTCGTGAATTTTCGAGTAGAACCATTCAAATGATTTACGTAACAGGTGTTCAGTTGCCTTTAAATTTCGCTTGGGGGCTGGCTGCAACGTTACAAGGTAATTCTGAAAGAGATAGTCGTTGTTTCTATTAAGTGTCAGCTTCGACTTCGGAATGAGTGTTACAGGATCCAAGAAACCAATAAAGGAATTTCTAAGCTGATCTTGACGCTGTTTATTCCTTTCGGAGTCTATTCCGTCGTCAATCAACTTTTGTAAACTTGATAAAACAGCGAGAATTACAATGCTCAGGGTAGTAAGTCTCTGCTGCCCATCTATCACGTCGAAATTCTTGCTATCCTTCGATTGGAGAACCAAATAACCCATATAATGCGACTCCTCTCCACCGCCCTCAAGTACATTCATTATGTCCAGCCACAAATCATCCCACTCAACTTCCGTCCAACTGTAATCTCGCTGGAATCTGGGAATGGTATATAGTAGTCCATTCCCTAACAATTGACGATATGTCTGATTTGCTGTATTGAAATTCATGGTTGCCATAGTGTCGATCGGTCACAAATCTGTTGGAGACATTAAGATAGTATAAATACATTTGGCAGAAAAAATGTCCCCCAAACAGTAAGTAGGTAAGATTCTGTACTTCATTGCTATCAACACCAATCTCCGGACCGACAATCACGGTTTAGGTCCACGGTGCAGTAACAAAATAACACTGCGATGCTAACGTGTCTTAGAAAAATCAAAAACGCCTTGACAGCTAAACTATCAAGGCGTAATGCATTTTAAAGTGGTGATGGACGGAATCGAACCGCCGACACATAGATTTTCAGTCTATTGCTCTACCGACTGAGCTACATCACCGTTTCAGTTGGCACCTTTTGGGACTGCAAAAATAGATGTCTGTTTTGGCTTTACAAATATTTTAAGCAAATATTTCTGAAATAGTTTTTTAAGAGTACGTATCACACTGATTATCTTACATTTAATTTTACGGCATATTAATTTACACCCAATCCATTTGCGCCGGAATGCATTTTTATCCTACCTTGTTAGTATGCAAGCATACCAAACCAGCCCTTTTTCGCAATGGCGATCTTACAGCAAATCCTCTTTATAGCCGCCCTCGGCGCGACGGCCTGGCTGATTTACCAGCGAGTCGGCATTATCGGCAGAACGATCCGGCTTGGGAAAGATGAGAATCGCACCGACCAGCCCGGCAAGCGCCTTTCGATCATGATGCGCATCGCGTTCGGACAGAGAAAAATGTTTGACCGACCGCTGATCGGCTTACTCCATTTTGCCGTTTATGCAGGTTTCATACTGATCAATATCGAAATACTGGAAATCGTGCTCGACGGCATTCTGGGCACGCACCGGATCTTCGCCGGTCCACTGGGCTCGTTTTACGGCGTTCTGATCGGCTTCTTCGAACTGCTGGCGTTAGGCGTACTCATTTCTTGCTCTATTTTCCTGGTCCGCCGAAGCGTTCTGAAAGTGGAGCGTTTTCAACCAGTACGCCACCGTGAGATGACCGGATGGCCACAGCTCGATGGCAAGCTGATCCTGGTTTTTGAAATCGTACTCATGATCGCTATCCTTACGATGAATGCCGCCGATAACGCATTGCAGGACCTTGGTAGCGCACATTACCCGGTCGTGGGCGATTTCCTGATCAGCCAATGGTTGAAACCCCTGTTTGCGGGCTGGAACGAAGGCGCATTGATCGCCTACGAGCGCATTGCATGGTGGATTCACATTCTGGGCATTTTCATTTTTGCGGTTTATCTCACGTATTCCAAACATTTACATATTGTGTTGGCATTCCCCAACACTTATTTCTCCCGACTGGAACCCAAGGGTGAAATGAAGAATATGCCCGAGATCACGCAGGAAGTAAAAATCATGCTGGGGCTCGAAGCGCAAGCAGGAGATGTGGCGGTTCCGGAGCGCTTTGGCGCGAAGGATGTGCCCGATCTGACGTGGAAAAACCTCATGGACGCCTATTCCTGCACAGAATGCGGGCGCTGCACGGCAGCTTGTCCGGCTAATATCACGGGTAAAAAGCTTTCGCCGCGCAAGATCATGATGGACACACGCGACCGGCTGGAAGAGGTCGGCCGTAATATGCTCACGAATAAGGGCGAATTTGTGCCAGATAACAAAAGCCTGCTTGGTGACTATATTCTCGAAGAGGAAATCCTAGCATGTACGACGTGCAATGCGTGCGTGCAGGAATGCCCGGTGCTGATCAACCCGCTCGATATTATCCTGCAATTGCGCAGGCATAAAGTGATGGACGAGGCGCACGCGCCGGGATCGTGGAACATGATGTTCCAGAACCTGAATACCAACCAGGCGCCGTGGAAGTTTTCACCTGGCGACCGGTTCAACTGGGCTTCGGCAGTGGCAGATAGTGGCCCGAATGGCAATTCAACAGCATCCTAAAAGCAGCAATAAATATGAGTGAGATCGCATACCGGGTGCCTACAATGGCCGAAATGGCGGCAAGCAATGAGACTCCCGAAGTTTTGTTCTGGGTAGGCTGTGCCGGGTCGTTCGACGACCGCTATAAAAAGGTGACAGTCGCTTTTGTGAAAATACTCAACAGTGCAGGCGTGAAATTCGCGGTACTCGGGACGGAGGAGAGCTGTACAGGCGATCCGGCCCGGCGGGCAGGAAATGAATTTACATTTCAGATGCTGGCCATGTCGAATATCCAGGTTTTGGATATGTATAATGTGAAAAAGATCGTCACAGCATGCCCGCATTGTTTTAATACACTTAAAAATGAATACCCGGCATTGGGGGGGAACTACGAAGTGCTGCACCATTCGGAATACCTGCAGCAACTGATCGACACCGGTCGCGTACGCTTGCAGGGGGACGAGGTTTTTAAGGGAAAGAAGATCACTTTCCACGATTCGTGTTACCTTGGCCGTGCGAACGATGTTTACGAAGCGCCCCGGCATGTGCTGGAAGCGCTGGATGCGGATCTGGTCGAAATGAAGCGTTGCCGCACGAAAGGCTTATGTTGCGGCGCGGGTGGCGGGCAGATGTTTAAAGAGCCCGAACCCGGCAGAAAAGACGTGAATATCGAGCGGATCGAGGAAGCCTTACAGACGGGTGCCGATACGATTGCCGTGGCATGTCCGTTTTGTATGGTAATGATGACCGACGGTGTGAAAAATAAAGAAAAAGAACAGTCGGTGAAGGTATACGACCTTGCCGAGCTGATAGCCCAAGCCAAAGGTTTGTAGCCAGATATTGCGAGAACTATGCAGCTAGCACGGTTGTTTTAAATACCCATACAGTACACCGTTTAACCGGCATTTAACCCTTTTTAACCATGTACATCCCTTTTAGTGATATCGATTTTCAATCCCGGGTCTGGGTGTATCAGGCCAACAGGGAACTCACCCCGGAAGAAACAGGAATTATCACCGAAACGCTGAAAGCTTCGCTGGATACCTGGGAAGCACACGGCAAACCACTCACCGCCTCCGGAAAAATATTCGAACACCGCTTCATTGTGATCGCGGTGGACGAACGCGACGAACTGCCAAGTGGTTGCTCGATCGACAAGTCGGTGCATTGGTTGCAGGAAATCGGGCAGCGGATGAATATCGATTTCTTCGACCGCTCACTTGCATACGTCGACGAGAACGACCACGTAAAAACCATCCCGGTACCGAAAATCAAGCAGGCAGTGATCAATGAAACGATCCTGCCGACCACCACGATTTTCGATAACCAGGTGGCTACCAAGGCCCAATGGATGAGCCGTTGGAAAATCCCGGCGTCGAATTCATGGTTGAGCCGTTATTTTACGGAGCAAACCAGCTTATAAAATCGATAAACAGATACTTTTGCAATTCAACATATCAGAGTCTTTCATGAAGTTCGTCCGGCTGGCTGTCGTCGTTTTTTTGGTGTTCCTTTTATCAGGCTGTGATAAAAATGTCGTCTATAAAGCCCACGAGGATATTGATGACGGACTCTGGTATATTAAAAACAAACCTTCATTCAAAGTAGAGATCACCGACACGACGCAGGCCTATAACCTGTATTATGTGTTGCGGAATGCACTGCAATATCCGTACTATAACCTCTACATCACACGCAACTTCGCCGGGCCCGACGGGAAGGTCATTTCTAATACATTGGAAGAGGTGTTTATTTCCAATGAAATCACCGGTAAGCCGTATGGCCACGGCTTGGGCGATTTGTTCGACCATAAAATTCCTTTCCTGAAAAATTATCGTTTCCCGCGCTCAGGAACTTACACATTTACAATATCCCAGTCTATGCGCCAGAACCCGCTGCCGTTTATCATCAGCGTCGGAATCAGTGTGGAAAAAGTGGCTGTGGAAAAATAGCCTGATAACTCAGACAACGGACCCGGGAGGGACGCCGCCTTCCGGTTTTTTCTTCGGTCTGTTGCGGTGCCGGCGGTAGGGCTTTTTTTTGAATTCCTTTGCGACCGCCTGTTCCCTGGCGAAATCGGCCTTTTCTTCCGCAACTTCGTGCACCGGCTCACCCAGCAGGAAGCCGTAAGGTTCGAGGCTTGGAATGGTGTCCATAATCACTTTCAGGATTGCGGTAACCGGCAATGCGAGGATCAAACCGGAAAGCCCCCAGAGCTGTCCCCCCAAAAACAATGCGACGATGGCCGCCAGCGGGTTGACGCTCACTTTCGAGCCCACAATATGTGGCGTGATAAAGTTGCCTTCCAGAAATTGTACAAAGCTCATAACGCCTATCACGCCGAGCGCATACCAGGGCGAATCCATGGTGACGATGCTCAGCAATGCCGGTAATATCGAGCCAATCAGGATGCCTATGTAAGGTATAAGAATCAGAAAGCCGGCGAGGAAACCGAAGAATATCGCATGCGGAACGCCTAATATCAACAATCCGACACTGTTTAGCACGCCCACGATCAGGATCACCAGGAACAGACCGGAGAGATAGCTTTGGATTACCTCGTAAATTTTCTTCAGCAGTGCATTCAGCTCTTCGTTCGGCACACTGCGAATGGCTTTATGAACAAACATCCTGAAAAAATCGCGGTAGAGCAGGAAGAAGAATATGTACAACGGGATTAGCACAAATGTAGAAATAGCGCCAGTCGTCGTCACAAGCGTATTAAGCAACACCGCACGACCCTCGCTCAATGCGTTGATCAGGTACTTTTTGGCCTCGCTGACCTGCTGGGTACGGCTGATATTCAAGTAGCGCTCACCCATCGTAAGCGTCTCGTCGAGGATTGCCTCCGCCTTTTCAGTAATGCGGGGAAGCTCTTCCGCAAAACTGCCTATTTGCATCGAAACGACGTAAACGAGGATCACAAGCACCGTAAATAGTGCAAGAATGCTCAGTAGAATGGCCCCTATCCGTGGTACTCGCCGTACTTCGAGCCATGCGCAAACCGGGTGCAGCAGGATCGCCAGCAAAATCGAGAACGCCAGCGGGATAATTGTTTCGCGAAGTACGTAGAGAATGTATACCGTCGCGATGAGCGCCACGAGCGAGCTGGCGATCTTTAAGTACACGGGGGTTTCGCTATCTTTGTTTGGAAGAGGACGCAACGTTGAATTCATGAACAAGCTGATATATCTGTGGTTAGCGGTCAAAACGGTGTTCTGTACCTGTCAGCCCGATCACAGAACCAATGATTTTAAGAAAGTTAAAGCGCATTACAAAAATAGCAAAATAGGAAAGCTTCCCGCGGTGGCTTCCGAAAGTTCGGGACTGGCCCCTGGCAAGCAGCCCGGCACGTTCTGGACGCATAACGACAGCGGCGGGAAACCGGAGCTGTACCTGTTCGACCTGGACGGCAAACTACTCGATACAAAAGCCGTTCCTAACGCCAAAAACATCGATTGGGAAGACCTGACGCACGACGACAAAGGTAATCTCTACATCGGCGATTTCGGAAACAATGCCTCACAGCGTGATGTTTTTGACATTTACCGCTTCAACCCGGAAAGTAATGGAAGCGAGCGCATTACATTTCGTTACCAGTCAGCGGCACCCGATTGTGAGTCTTTTTTTTATCATCAGGGAAGTTTGTATCTTTTTTCGAAAAACTGGGGCAAGGACAAATGGGTGAAAATGTACCGCCTCCCAGCGCAGGCCGGCGAGCATAGCATCGCGCCCGGCGACAGTATCCGCATTAGTGCACAGGTTACTTCCGCAGCCATCAGCCCTGACGGTAAAACATTCGCATTGCTGACTTATGGGAAAATATTGCTGTTCGAAACGGCTGGTGACAACATCGATTTCAGTAAACCAAAAGGCTGTTTCCGCTTTTCAAGGAAGCAAACCGAGGCCATTGAATTTTTGAACAATACCGATATGCTGATCACCAATGAGCAAGGCGGCGTCTATCGGACTACTTTTCGTTGATGTTATGTTTATGTTAATATTAGATTTCCTCATGTAATGTGAACATCACATCTGCTAATTTCGAATCGTGTTTTAATCATCAAAACAATGAGCACTGCTAAATCTGCAAACTCGGCTCCGAAAGTACTGGTAGTTGACGACGATTCCGACATAGTTGAACTTCTCGAATATAACTTAACCAAGGAAGGCTATTCGGTATTAACTGCTTCCAATGGGAAGAAGGCCATCGACATCGCCAAGGCATTCGTACCGGATCTTATCCTCCTCGATATCATGATGCCTCAGCTCGACGGCATCGAAACCGGCAGGATCCTGCGCCAAAATCCCGATATCAAGAACACCTACATCCTGTTTCTGACTGCCCGCTCCGAGGAATATTCGGAGGTAGCGGCGTTCGAGGTAGGTGCCGACGATTATATTACGAAGCCTATCAAGCCACGTGCATTGATGAGCCGTATTAATGCATTGTTCCGCCGGGAAGCCCAAAAAGCGGAGTCGGGCGACACGATCGAAATCCTCGATTTGTCGATCAACCGGAAGAATTATACGGTAACACAGGGAGGCGAGAAATCGACTGTTCTGCCTAAAAAGGAATTTGAATTGCTATTCTTCCTCGCACAAACGCCTAACAAGGTTTTCAGCCGCGATGAGCTTTTGCAGAAAATCTGGGGAGCGGATATTTATGTACTCGAACGGACCGTCGACGTGCATATCCGCAAACTGCGCGAGAAACTCGGCGACAATTATATCAAAACTTTGAAGGGAGTAGGCTACATGTTCAGCAACGAGCGGGAGTAACCGTCACCGCTCGATATCTTCCAGCTTTTTGACCTCAGAGTCCTCGCCTTTTGACTTATCCTTCTTTTTTCTGCGGAAGGCGAGTTTGATATTTACCTCCCCGTTTTCATCGACCGCCCTGAGGAATATCTTCGACCCCTCTCTTTTTTCAGGGTTATTGGGATCCAAAACGTAGGTCGAATCACGCTTTTTGAGGTTGCTGAGCGGGATTTGAATATTGATATCGGTTTTATTCCCAAAACTGTAAATGCCGTCGATATAGAGCGTCAGCACATTGGATTCAATTTCCATCGGCGCTATTTCTATTTCCTGCCCGTTCAATCGAAAATCATTCCGGATGGGGGCAAATTTGACCCGTTCGAAATTCCGTCTCTTGAAAATCAACTTCTTCATCTTTATAAACGGCTCGAAGTTGATAATGTAAGCGTTTGTCAGATCGATCCTCAGCAGCCCCTTCATGCTGGATGGTACCAGCTTCACATTGTTATTCAATGCGGATTCAAAGCTGAAATCGGTGTTGAGAATGCCTTTCAGGTTCTGGTGGGTAAGCGTTTTCTGGCCAAAATTATCGAAAGAGTAAAAAACGGAATGGACATCTGCATTCGCGATTTTCCCGCGTACAGCCATATGCGGCAATTCCCCCGAACCGGCATTGTCCATTTCACCCGAAAGCCGCACATTTCCTCCGCCGAAAGCTTTTAACACAAAATATTCGATCCTCACCGCATTGTTGCTGATCGTAAGCTGGCCTTTCACGTCCCTACCCGTAAAATGCCTGTACCGCACCTTTTTCGCGTCGAGTTTCGCCACGATTTCCATTTTATCAATTGCGTTATCCAGCAGCTCCGAGAGTTTGAGCGACTTTTTTGCCTTTGGCTTACTGCTTCCCCTGGCCGCCAGCAGAGTTTCCAGCCAGTTGAGCTGCCAATCGGGAATATTGATGTCGACGTTGGCCCGTAACGGCTTGGGGGAGCCGAAGAGATAGGGGATAAGGTCGAGCAGCGTTCCACGTACATACAGCATATTCTGCCCGTCATAGAACCTGAGGTTAGGCAACACCATTACCTTTTCATTGAATGTCAGGTCGCCATTGATTTGGCTTACCCTCACCTTTTGCGGGAGGTAGTCCATCCCGATGTTTTTGAGTGAAACCCTGCCCGATACTTTGCCGTCAAAATTGTCCTTAGCGGGATTATAAAACTTCTTCAGATTGCCACTGAAGTGAAAGTCGATCCGGGCCGAGCCGTTTTTGAAACGATAACGTCCGGGATCTAGCAATGCCCCGAGATTAGTGGAATCGGCTTCGATACGACCGTCGATATGCGCCCTCGGATTTCGAAAGTTATTAACCACCAGCTTGAATGCAAATGGTATGGTTTCAAAAAAGCCTGTTATCTTCGGCGCTATCAGCCTCGAATTGAAGACGTCAGCCAGTTTTGTCGTGTCCGCACGGTTTGTGAATGTTCCGGAAGCTTTCATTTTACGCAAAACGCCCACCGGAAGGTTGTAGCGGAAAGTGTCTGTTTGAAAATACACATCCACCTGCGGTTTGAGCCCCGGCCTGCCTAAAATCCCGGCTACCTTGACCTCCGTATCCACATTCGTCTGGATCCCGATCGAGTCGATCTGCTCTTGCAGCCGTTGGTTCAGCAATGGCAATGCATTTTTCACCGGTATTCCCTTTGCTTCGAAATTGAGGTGAAATATTTTGATTGTGTCTGAAAAATCGAAAACGCCATTGATTCCAATTTTGTCGTGCGTTGCGCTTTCGAGTGTTGAAGGGTAAATTTTCAGCTTTTTTTCGTCCTGATCATAACCCAAAGCCAAAGCCAGCGTCGTTTCCTGGTTCATCAGAAAACCACCCTTTTCAACTCTGAATGTTAATCCATTGAAAAGCACTGCCCCGGTAAGACTGGCATTCATGCTCGAATCAGTCCGCTCGATGATGTTGGTCGCGTCATGAAAAAGCGCTCCGTAATATTTCTCCTTTACCGAATCCGAATATGACACTGCGAAGTTGAGAAAGCGGATATTTCCCAGCTTTTCGAGAATCTCGTTGGCGTCCTTTTTTCCTGTTTTATTTTTGTTTTGCTCTTCAAGTTTGAAAATAGATGCATTGGAATACCCGTCCCGCTGAACAAACATTCTGAGTCCGCCGTCTTCCAGCACGAGGTTCTTTACCTCTACATCTCCTGACAAAATGCGCTGGAGATCGAGTGCGACGTGCATTTTCCCGGCTTCGAGAAACGGTTTATGATGAACGTTATAAAGCGTGTCGGTCAACTTTACGTCGTATAATGTGAAATTCAGCCCCAGGCCGCCGTAAAATGGCCTGAATTTAAAATCGGCTATTTCGAGGTTCCCGTTAAGATTTTCATTGATCACCTTCTTAGCCCTCAGGAAAAGGGCTTCCCTGTTCTTATAAACCCAAAGCTCGACCGCCCCAAAGAGCAGAGCGCTCACCAGAGCAACGATACCAATGACTTTTAAGACCTTTTGAGACATCTAACGAAGAGGTTTAGCGCTGTTGATGAAGGGGAACAGTTCACTCCGATCTACAATATAAGCAAGACATTAATAGCGTGCCAGAAATAATGTCCCACCGGCCAATACAGCATCTTAACGGCCGCTTTACTCGCTATTCAGGACAAAATGTAGTAGTTTTGCGCACTCTTTTGGAATACCTACTTCCATTTACCAATCCATTGCTGTAAGATGCTACTGAGCGAACAGGAAATACTGCGCCGTCAAAAACGCGAGGAACTCATGCGAATGGGCATTGAGCCTTATCCTGCGGAAGAATTTGTCGTAAACGCTTACGCGGCCGACATTCTTAAAAACTACGAAAACAACAAGATCGACTATAAAAACGTCACAATGGCCGGCCGGTTGATGGGCTTCCGTATTATGGGAAGCGCTGCATTTGCCGAATTCCAGGATGCCACCGGGCGTATCCAGTTGTATTTCCGCCGCGACGATCTTTGTCCGGGCGAAGACAAGACATTGTACAACACCGTTTTCAAGAAACTGCTCGACATCGGCGATATCATTGCCGTGAAGGGTTTTGTTTTCACGACACAAACCGGTGAAATCTCCGTGCATGTGCAGGAGTTCAAGATTCTCAACAAATCGCTCCGTCCGCTGCCGGTCGTGAAGCGAGACGAGGACGGCAATGTGCACGACGGTTTTACCGACCCCGAGCTGCGTTACCGCCAGCGTTACGTGGATTTGATCGTAAACCCGGAAGTCCGCGATATATTCATTAAACGTGCACGGATCATCACCACTATGCGTTCGTATTTCGATGCGAATAACTGGCTGGAAGTAGAAACCCCGGTATTGCAATCCATTCACGGGGGCGCGGCTGCGCGTCCGTTCACAACGCACCACAACGCGCTTGACCTGGGCCTGTACCTGCGTATTGCGACGGAGCTTCACCTGAAACGCCTCATCGTGGGTGGCTTCGAAGGAGTTTATGAATTCGGGAAACTGTTCCGTAACGAAGGAATGGACCGCACACATAACCCCGAGTTTACGACTGTGGAGCTTTATGTGGCTTACAAGGATTACCTTTGGATGATGAATATGACCGAGGAAGTACTCGAAAAAGTAGCACTGGCAGTGAATGGCACTACCAAGGCGAAATTCGGGGATGTGGAACTGGATTTTGCCGGCCCTTATCCAAGACTGAGCATTACCGACGCCATCAAGCAATATACCGGTCTCGATGTGGAAGCGCTCGACGAAGTGGCGATCCGGGAACAATGCCGGGCGTGGGGAATGGAAGTTACCGAAAGCATGGGCAAAGGCAAGCTGATCGACGAGATTTTCGGAGAGAAAGTGGAATCGAACATTATTCAGCCTACTTTCATCATCGACCACCCGGTTGAAATGTCACCGCTGACTAAGAAACATCGCACCAAAAAAGGCATGGTGGAACGTTTCGAGTTGTTTGTGAATGGCCGTGAAATAGCCAATGCGTACTCCGAGTTGAATGACCCGATCGAGCAGAAGGAGCGTTTTGAAGACCAGCTCCGTTTGAAAGAAAAAGGTGACGACGAGGCGATGGAGATGGACGACGACTTTATCCGTTCGCTGGAATACGGCATGCCTCCAACCGCCGGTATCGGTATCGGCATCGACCGTCTTACCATGCTGCTGACAAACAATGCCAGTATCCAGGAAGTGATTTTCTTCCCGCAAATGCGTCCCGAAAAGAAAGCGGAAATTGCGAAAGAAGCTGATTATGTGAATGCGGGCGTACCGGCTGTGTGGGTACCGGCATTGCAGAAGATGAATATCCTGACGATTGAGCAACTGAAAAGTGCAAATCCGAACAAAATCTTCAACGATTTGGGTGGAATGCGCAAAAAGCTCAAAATAGATGAAAAAATGCCGTTGCTGGACGAGGTGAAGTCGTGGGTAGCATAGCTTTCAAATTAAAAATGCCGCTAGTGAGCGGCATTTTTAATTTCTCTTGCAAAAAAAATACAATTATATCTTTTTTACCTGCACAGCGTTAAGTCCTTTTTTTCCTTCAACGACTTCGTATTCTACTTGGTCATTTTCACGGATAGTAAGTCCTCCCAATCCTGTCACATGGACAAAAATGTCCTTTTTTGTGTCGTCTTCCACGATGAAGCCGTATCCCTTAGCTTCATTGAAAAATTTTACAGTACCTGTTGGCATAATAGTTGAAATAAAAAAATTGAAATAAGGTGAAAATACAGAAGATATGTAGGCGTTTCAGTTAAAAGTCGAAATGGCTATACCAAATAATTGAGGGAGGCTCAACGCATTAGCAAAAGAAATTTTGGAAATTCTCCCGAAGACATCTTGATTATAATGAACAACTTACAAATTCTTCAATCACAAAGAAACAAAAATTGTTTGTAAAACAATTTATTTGATTAAAGAATTTGAAAATTTAACGAGCAAGCGGTATTTTGCCTTTTTGGCTCATTTAAAGCAAATTTCACACGACAGAATTGCATATTCCGGCGAAAATCGCTAATTATGAGGCAATTATCGAAAACAAGGTATGAACAAGTTTAGGTATTTCGTTGAGAACCAAATATTTGGAGTTTGTGCAGAACTAGGAGAAAAGCTCAATTTTCCGGCGAGCAGCATCCGGAAATACTTCATCTACGCCACCTTCATGACCTTCGGCTCGCCCATTATCCTGTACCTCGTGCTGGCCTTCTGGATGGAGCTGCACCAGCATTGGCGCCGGCATAATAGCCCTACGATCTGGGAGCTTTAATGGGTTCGATACCCGTAAGCTTCCCGAATTTGTGCTTTCCCAGCACAAAATATTCCCACACAACACTTCTGTAATAAAGCGGTGCCCGATACCGGGTCCTCGGTGTTTTTCGTGTTAACTCGGGGATCATCGCGTAGAAGGCAAAATGCGCTCGCACAATAGCCAAAACGTCGGGCCAGGCCCCCGTGGCCATAAACCGCACGCTGGAAATGCCGTCGAGCACGAGCCTGATAAGCACCGTTTTCCACCTGCGGCCTTTCGGCAGGTTCTTGAAAAGCATGATCAGGTTGTTGCGGTAGTTCAGGAACGTCTTCCTTGGATTGGATTTGTGCAACGTTCCGCCGCCGACATGGTAAACGGTGGATTTGCCACAATAAGTGATGCGGAACCGCATGTTAAGCAGCCGCCAACAAAGATCTATTTCCTCCATGTGGGCGAAAAAAGACTCGTCAAAGCCGGATGCAGCGTGGAATGCAGACGAACGCACAAAGAGACAGGCACCTGTGGCCCAAAACACATCCTTTTCATCGTCGTATTGCCCCAGGTCTTCTTCCCGCGTATCGAAAATACGTCCGCGACAGAAAGGATAACCCAGGTAATCCATATAACCGCCCGCCGCGCCCGCGTACTCGAAGTGCGTAGGCAGATCATATGCGCGTATTTTGGGTTGGCAGGCAGCGATAAGCGGGTCCGACTCCATGAATGCGATCACCGGGGCGATCCAGTTTTCAGTAACCTCGATATCGGAGTTGAGCAGAATGTAATAGTCGGCCTGAATGCGGCGCAGTGCATCGTTATACCCCCCCGCATAGCCCTTGTTTTCACTGATTGTGAGTATGTTCAGCTCCGGGTAATGCGTATTCAGCCATTCGAGGGAATGGTCTGTCGAAGCATTGTCAGCAATCCAGATAGCGTGGCTGCCGGAATGCTCGATGACTTTTGGAAGGAATTTTTCGAGATAATGCTGACCGTTATAATTCAGGATTACAATCGCAACAGAGGGAGTCATTCGGTATTCGGTTATTTCATAAAGCTGCCCAAATCCAACCCTGGAATATTGGGGAGCACTCCATCCGTTACCTTTTGCAGATGTTGTTGAATTTTGGATTCGATATTCTCATTGGCTTTGTTAACTGCTGCTACAATGAGATCTTGGAGCATTTCCTTATCGTCGGCGTTAATAATGTCCTTATCGATATCCAGGCTAAGCAGCTTTCTTTTCCCATCGACGGTAGCCTTCACCATTCCCCCACCCGATTCGGCAGTTTCGGTAATGTAAACCAGTTGTTCCTGTGCTTCTTTCATACGCGACTGAAGGTCCTTCATTTTGCCCATGAGGCCCATCATGTCCGCCATATTTCCAAACATAGCTGTACTTATTAAGTTTAAAACTTGAGAAAACTTATTTTACGGAAATAGTTCCTTACCGTAAAAGCATAAAAGTACCGCTTTTTTCAACAGTTTGATTGATGTCGTCGACGAAAGTCATCTTGTAGTAGTAATATCCCACAGGCGCATTGGTTCCTTCGAAAGTTCCATCCCAGCCTTTGGTAATATCATCGGAGTGGAAAACGACCACTCCCCATCGGTTCATGACCGACATATTAAATGACTGCAATTGCTCCGATTTCGCTTCCAGGATATCATTATAGCCGTCGCCGTTCGGGGTAAATGCGTCGGGTACAAAAACGCCTGCATTGCGGCGGTAGTTGATAATATTCGATAAACTCTCAAAATTCCCATCCAGCGAAACGGCCTTGACCAGAAAATTATATTCCAGGGCACTCTGGTTGTTCAGCTTCACGGTATAACTCGTATTCTTTTGCATCGGAATGTCCTCGGAGGCCCCTCCCGAGCCTGTCTGAACGACTGTATAGTCCTCAAAACCGCCCAAAATCGGACTATCGCTGGTCCAGTTGAGGGTTGTAAGTTTTTTACTCAAAAGGATCGTACAAATCGGCTCAGACGGGGGCACCTTCTGGCCACAGGAATTTTCATAACTCATACGGTAGCAATAAGATCGCTCATCCGTATTGGCCGCATTGTCAATGTAATCGCTCTGGTTATAGAGTGTGATGATTTTCTTGAACAATGTGCTGCCTGCTTCCGCCCGCTCGATCGATAGTTCGAACGAAGTGTTGGGGCCCGCGCCGGGCACCTCTGCCTTGATAGCCACACTGCTTTTGTCCAAAACCGAAACGGATCCTCCGCTGAGTGGTTTCGCGCTGCCTGTCTCGACTTTAATCCCAATCGCCGCGGAAGTAGAAGTGGCTGTCTTCAATTTAGCAACCACCTGATATTCCGCAAATGTTCCGCACTCTACATCGTTATCGGTGTAGCTGGTTTCCCCGATTGCCGTAAAGCTCTTGATAACCGTTCCATCGCGGAGGAGATCGTAACCATCAAATTGTGCCGCATCGGGATACTGGCTCCATTTCAGGTTGTTGGAACCATCGGTACTGTTGCCAGATATCGTCATCGTACTGATAGGTTCTGTTTCGGTACTGCCGGCACAAAGGTCTTCTGATGAAAGCCTTACCTTGTAACTCTGGTCTTTATTAAGCCCTTTGATGTCGTAGGGCTGGGTACCGCCAGAGGAGCGCGTACCGGAGGTAACGTAAGAGGTACCGTTGGTGCTGTATTGAATATTGGTGCGAACACCCGTCACACCTCTGTAAGTAAGCCGTATCGTGCCGTCATTCCGCATTTCAACCGCAGTTGTCTGGATCTCATTAAACTGAGGGCGCTCGAAGGTAACTGGGAAACTGTAAACCCTGCCTTTGTCACAAGCCTTTCCTGCGGCGTACAAACCGGTAATCGTCACAGTCGGACTGGTGGCGACACTTTTATATTCATGTACAAATTTCAGTGCGTTTCCTTTCTGCCATGTGGCAGTCTCTCCGTCGCCCCACTTTATTTCAACCTGGTCGTAAGCCGCCAGAATAACATCGTTGGTGAGTTCCAGAAAAATCTTGCCGCCTCCGCAAGAGGAGTAAATGGCACCAATGGGACGCGTTTCACTCACTTTCACGGTTTTACAAGCATATCCCCGTCCGGATGGAATACCAGCCACCTGTAACATAATAAATGTCCCGGGCAATTGATATGTATATGTAGAGACCTCCCGGATACTCGGATTGGTTTCCTTGCCGTCGTACAGCGCATAATAACCTACCAGGTTGTAATTAGTAAGGTTATTGGTAATCTTAACCGTCAGAGGTGCGCATCCTTCGTACTTGTCAAGCTCAAAATTACCTCCCCCAAGGTCACACAACCCCTGTCCGTACGAAGTAAGCGTTGAAAGTAACAGAAAAAATAAAGAGAAGGATAGTAGTGTTATTCTCATAAGTGTGGCATATTTAACCCTGACTTTTTTCAAAGACGATAGATAGAACAATAAGTTTCCGGAATCATAACGAATTCAAAAACGCAATAGCAAAAATAAGCTATTTAGGGGTGGCAATAATGCGTACCTATTAAACGGGGATATTAAAAAAGTATTATCCCAGGAAACACAGTCTTGGAAAAATACTATCTTATTAGGAGAAAGCTCCCATTTTTGACGACCGTCTGGCCGGAAGCATTGGTCGCTTCGATCTTGTACAGATAGTAACCACCCGGAGCTTTGCCGGTTTTGATATTCCCGTCCCAGCCCTCGGCGATGTCGTTGGAATGGTAAACTACTTCGCCCCAGCGGCTGAAAACAGACATTTTAAAATCTTTAACAAAATAAGCCTTGACTTCGAAACGCTCGTTGTAGGCGTCCCCGTTCGGTGTAAATGCGTCCGGAACCAGCAGAATGGCCTCACTTCGGAAATTCAGCAGATTGGATAAACTCACAAAATTACCATCGGACGATTTGGCTTCGATCCGATAACCGAAATCGGATTGGGATGCGAGATCCAGGGTATGGTTGGTAGAAAGGCCTTTGGGCGTTTCATTGACCACGTTCCCGCTTTTGTCAACTTGTTGCAGGGTATAGGTTTCAACGGTACTGATGAACGGCGCTTCGGGATTCCAGACAATATCCGGCGTGTTTGTTGTCAGCAGAATGGAGCAAACCGGCGTGCTAAATGACGGAGACTTCATTTTACAAGCATTCTCGTACTGGAAACGGTAGCAATAGGAATTTTGCGAGGTACTCACGTTCGTATCATCCCATTGCAAGCTTTGATTATTCGCAGGCGAAACCAGTTCGAAGTTGGAGGTGCCCAGTAATGCGCGCTCTACAATCAGGTTGTATTCGCTGGTTAGCCCTTCGCCGGAAAGCTCCACTTTGGTGCTGATCGTGTTTTCGTCCTTGACCGTCACCAAGGCATTGGTGATATCGCCCGGCGCCGAAGTTTTAGGTTCCAGACTGATAGGCGCTGAATAGGAGCGAACGTCGTTTTCGATAATTGCTACAACATCATATTGATAAGTATTACCGCATTTAACATCCGTGTCTTCATAGGAACGTTTGAGGGGGTCCGAGAAAATCACCGCGCCGTTCCGTTTCAGCTGGTATTCGACCAGTCCTTTGGTATTAGGCTCGTTCTCCCATTCGAGGGAAATGATTTCATCGAGCGATAGTCCGCCTTGCTTGATCGCAATGCTGCTCACTATGGGGCTTTGAACGACGTTTCCGCAAATGTCCGTCGACCAGAGCTGAAACCGGTAAACCACCTTAGGGTCCAGCAGCGGCACTGATACCGACTGAGAGCCGCCGGTTTGGCCGCTTTTGTTGGTAAAAATGAAATCTCCGTTTCCCTTGGCAATGTAAACCTTGGTTTCGATGCCTTCCATTCCGTCATAAATGATTTTCGCATTCCCGTCTGCCGGCATTTCCACGCTTCTGATACGGATACTGGCGAGCGACTGCGGTGCACCGGCCGTCAAAGTAGTAGTGTTGGCTTCCGCATTGCACAAGGTACTGGTGTAAGAGCCTTTCAGTGTAATGGCCGGGAGACTGCCAGGGTCATAGGTGTGCTCGAAATATGGGGTGGTATTGGTTTTAGGATTAACATTCTGCGTCTTGCCGTCGCCCCAGTTAATGATCACCATATCATAGGCCTTCGTGATGGCATCATTCCCGAGTGTAACCCGCACCTTTCCGTTGGGGCAACTAATTAGTTCTGCTTTGGGACCGCGGGTTTCTTTCACGGTCACATCTTTACACAAACTGAACCCGCCTACGTCTTTGATACTGCCATATTGGAGGATCGTATAGGTGCCTGGCACATTGTAAGTGTGGGTTAAATCGTAGGAGCGGTCGGCCTCCTTGGGCGGGCTTGTACTATTCCGGTCAAAATTGTAGGAATAGGTCACGCTTTCCGCATTGGTCATCTGACTGGTAATCGTGACCTCCATGGGCGCGCAACCGACCTCGGGCGTAACCGTAAACGCCCCGGTAGTACTGCAAAAGCTCTGACCTGAAACTTCTTGGTGAACAAGCGAAAAAATGCCTAACAGAAATATGATCAGTAGCCTGTGTTTCATAGTGAGTAAAGTAGGTTCCGCGAGGTATGCTGACGTCGGATTGCCCCAGTGAAACGGATCATGCAAATCCTTTGTTCAATCTGTAACGGACGTTCAAAAATAGAACTTTCGACATTATCAACGTACCTTTGCAGAGTAAAAACGAGTTTTAGTTTAAAACTATTTTTTCATTAACCCGATTAATGAGTAACAATACAAACCCGATTGCGCTGGACTCCATCGAAGATGCCATCGAAGCAATCAAAAGAGGGGAGCTTATCATCGTAGTCGATGACGAGGACCGTGAAAATGAAGGTGATTTTATCTGCGCTGCCGAGCTGGTAACGCCGGAAATAGTCAATTTTATGGCAAGGGAGGGCCGCGGGCTCATTTGCGTGCCGATTACCGAAGAGCGCTGCGCCGAACTTGAACTGGAAATGATGGTGGGCAACAACACCGCCCTGCACGAAACGGCATTTACTGTTTCCGTAGACCTGCTCGGGCATGGTTGTACTACCGGTATTTCAGCCAGCGACCGCTCCAAAACCATCCAGGCGCTCGTCAGCAAGGACACCAAGCCTACGGATCTCGGACGCCCCGGCCATATTTTCCCATTGAAAGCCAAAAGAGGCGGTGTGCTTCGCCGCACCGGCCATACCGAAGCTGCGATCGACTTTCCGCGCCTGGCAGGCTTGTCGCCGGCAGGCGTTTTGGTGGAAATCCTGAATGAAGATGGTTCGATGGCGCGCCTGCCTCAGCTGCGCGAAATCGCTAATCGCTTCAATCTGAAACTCGTCAGCATTAAAGACCTGATCGAATACCGCCTCCGCGAAGAATCGCTGATCAAACGCGAGATCGGCGTGGATATGCCTACCAAATGGGGCCATTTCGACCTGATCGCCTACCGCCAGATCAATACGGGCGACCTGCACCTTGCTTTGGTGAAAGGAACCTGGGAAAAGGACGAGCCCGTGCTTGTACGCGTACACTCGTCGTGTGTGACGGGAGACATTTTCGGCTCCTGCCGTTGCGACTGCGGCCCCCAGCTCCACGCCGCCATGGAAATGGTGGACCAGGCCGGCAAAGGTGTAATCGTTTATATGAACCAGGAAGGCCGTGGAATCGGTCTTTTGAATAAACTGAGAGCCTATAAATTACAGGAAATGGGCCGCGATACCGTGGAAGCTAACCTCGAATTGGGCTTCCCGATGGACGACCGCGATTATGGCGTGGGTGCGCAGATTTTGCGTGACCTCGAACTCACCAAAATCAAGCTCATTACAAATAATCCAAAGAAACGCGCCGGGCTGATCGGCTATGGTCTCGAAATCGTGGATTCTATAGGCATTGAAATTCCTGCCAATCCGTACAACGAGAAATATCTGCTCACCAAACGTGATAAAATGGGCCATAACCTGAACAATCTGACCATCGTAGGACATAACAAAGGACTATGACGATCGAAACCGTCCAGACCGACGCAGATATCCTCAAATGCCGTGGCGCCATCCAGGCGCTGCGGCCATTGCTGACCGACGACATTTATACCGACGCCGTTAAGCAAACCCTCGCCGACAACCGGCAAATCATTTTCATTGAAGACGGCAGCCCCGATGCCGCCGCAGTAGCCGTTTTTGAAACCGGTTACAATCTTTTTCGTGGAAAATATATCTACATCGACGATCTTTCGACTTTGCCGACGCAGCGCGGCAAGGGTTATGCAGGTATGCTGCTCGATTGGATCGCAACATATGCCCGGAAGGAAGGATTCAACGAAATCCATCTCGATTCCGGCGTCAATGCCGCCCGGACGGACGCGCACCGGCTTTATCTCAATAAAAGATTTCAGGTTGCCAGCCTGCATTTTGTTGCCAAGGTCTGATTTTTTACCACAGGTTTGCTGGCAATTTTAGCACATAACTACATGACTATCGATCAGGTTTTTGAAGCATTTGATACCCTTCGTGTACTGGTAATCGGCGACGTAATGCTCGATTCCTATGTTTGGGGAAAAGTTGATAGAATATCCCCGGAAGCACCCGTGCCGGTGGTCAACGTTCAAAAAAGAGAATACCGGCTGGGCGGCGCAGGCAATGTGTTGCTGAATGTACAATCGTTGGGTGCGGAAGCCATTATCTGCTCTGTGATCGGCACCGATGCTCCCGGCGACTTACTCGAAAACAGCCTGAAAGAAAAAGGTTTGAACTGCGAAGGCCTGATCCGCAGCGACTACCGCATTACCACTATTAAGGAGCGAATTATTGCCGGCTCTCAGCAGGTAGTGCGCATCGATACCGAAACCGACAAGCCGGTTTCCAAATCAGAGACTGAAAGACTGGTAGCGAAGGCCAAGGAATTAATCCCGTCCTGCCAGGTGATTATTTTTGAAGATTACGACAAAGGCGTACTCACACCCGAATCCATCGCCGAAATCACCGCATTCGCCAACGAGCATAATGTACCAACCGTCGTAGACCCCAAAAAGCGCAATTTCCTAGCCTATAACCACGTCACACTTTTTAAACCAAACCTGAAAGAACTCCGCGAAGGTTTAAAAGTGGACTTCAATGTGGATAACCTCGACGAGCTGAAAGCGACTGTACAGCATTTGAAAGATACGCTCCAAGCCAAGGGCGCATTGATCACATTATCGGAAAGAGGCGTTTTCATTGATCTCAACGACGAAACGCACAAATTACCTGCCCATATCCGTCAGATAGCCGACGTTTCCGGCGCGGGCGATACGGTGATCAGCATTGCCGCATGCTGCGTGGCATTGGGCCTTCCGCCGAAAAGCGTCGCTGCCATCTCAAACCTCGGCGGCGGGCTGGTATGTGAAATGGTGGGCGTGGTACCTATTGACAAAGCATTGTTGAAATCGGAAGCGCAAAAACTGTAGCTACCAGTTAATACCACCCTCTCCGAGGCTCATTCTTCGCATAAATTTGGACGACAATCGCGACCGGCTCGTGATGTAGCGTACACTCGCACCTATGTAAGGCGTCGTCGCGGGCGTGTACGAGCTAAGGTTTTCGCGGGCACTATTAAATGTGCGTAGCTGCCGGAATGTGGTCACCCCGGCTTCCACCGACACATTCAGCACCGAAAACAAGTGCGCATTGGCGGCTATGCCGGTTTTAATCTGACGGTAATTTTCGCGGCGTAACGCCTTTTCTTCCGGCGTTTGCACCTGGAACCCGCCGCTATAACCGCTCAATCCCGCCAGGAAATCCACGTTGAACCACTTGGTCGCTTTGTAGTTCGCATTTACCATAAACGGCAACAATGCAGACACGCGCCAGTCTTTCCCTAGTCCCTTGTTTATTCCAAATACCGGAATGAACCGCAGCTTCTGGTTGTAAGCCAATACCGATCCGTACATAAACTGCGTGCGAAGCCCGAGGATGTGCATTCTCGCCGCGCCGCCCCAGAAGAATGGCTGTGGGCTAAAAAACGTCTCATTGCTTTCCGTCATGCCCAACCCGCCGCCATACACCCACAGCCGGTCCTTGATGCTCGCCTGCAAGCGGATCACACCAAGCGATAACGTTTTATAACCGTTGGATGGATCATTCTTACCATCGAAAGTGGGCTGAATTTGGGTATACTGAGCGATGGCAACCGTGTGCACAGCCCTCAAATCAAATTTTTTCCGCAGACTATAACCCAGCTGCACCTCACTCCGCAAGGGAATAATCCCGAAAAATCCTGTCCTCGAAACGCCGTAATCCCGCGTCCCGTCGAGGCTCGAAGGCACATTGTAATCCGCTTTGAGCGTCAGATTCGGATAAAAAAGGCGACTTAGAGAAAAGTGCTGGGCTTGTGCGGGAATAATCAGGCACAGTAGCAGACAGGTTAACAGGTTGCGCGAGTTAGTCATGCAGGGATGTCAGGGGATGCGTTAAAATGTTGGCAAATAACGCGAAAAGCAAGGGGGTATTGTGTAACCGGAATCATCATAATTTTGAGAAAAAGTTTGTTGATTTACATACACTATTCCAACAGTTTGCCTTGCCATGATCAAACTCCCTTCTTTAAAAACATTAGGCGACCTCCTCGCGGACACTGTTATCCGCTACAAATGGGTCACGCTGATCGCCCTCGCCAAGACTATTATTTTCATCTGGCTTACTGAAATTCCCTATGACGAGCAGAATATTAAAAATGAGTTGCTGCGCCTGTCGTACGTAGCTACATTAGCGCTGCCGATAGCCCTGGCTATACGGCTTTCCTGCGAACGACGTTCATGGAAATCATATACCGGCCCTGCCATGGTTGTCGTGATGATCGTCGCGTTGGCAATTTATTATTGGCTAATGAACCCTGATCCGGGGTTTAGCGAAACGTATCAGTTCTTTATCCTACTGGCTGGCGCGCATCTGCTCGTTTCCTATTTGCCGTTTATTGGAACCGATGATAAAGAAGGTTTCTGGCAATTCAACAAAACGCTTTTTCTCCAATTCCTTAATGCGACTTTGTATTCGGGTACCCTTTTCGTCGGCTTGCTCATTGCCGTGCAAACCGTCAAATACCTTTTCAGAATTGAGTATTCATTTGCCATAGAGGCGGATTTGTTTATGGTCGTGGCCTGCTTCTTTCATACCGTGTTTTTCCTCAGCAAAATTCCAAAACCCACCGAAACGCTGACGGATTACCCGAATGGCCTGAAAATATTCACGCAGTATGTTCTATTGCCCCTGGAAGTCGTGTACCTGGTCATTCTCTACATTTATTTGGCTAAAATCATCTTACAATGGCAGCTACCGCAGGGCCAGGTCGCCTACCTCGTAATGGCATTTTCGGGCGCAGGGATTTTGGCGTTGTTGCTTTTACATCCGCTTCGCCAAAACATGCAGGAACGTTGGGTCGCTATATTCAGCCGGAGGTATTATCTGGCACTTTTGCCGCTTATTGTCCTGCTCTTTACGGGCATACTCAGGCGCATCGGCGATTATGGTATTACTGAAAACCGATATGTTGTGGCTGTGCTCGCATTCTGGCTGGCCGGTATTACCCTGTATTTCCTCTCCGGCAAGCGCGATGATATCCGCTGGATTCCCATTACACTTTCCATTTTATGTTTCCTGCTGCCGATCGGGCCGTGGAACATATTTGCCGTTTCTAAAAACAGCCAGTTGAAACAGTTTGAAGAGATATTGGCAAGAAATAAGGTTCTGGATGCAAACAACCAGATCACCCGGCAAAAGACAGTTAGCAAGGCAGACCAGGCGCAACTCATTTCCATTATCAGTTTTTTCAGGACAAGGGAGTTGTCGGGGCTGGAACCCTATTTTGCAGGATTTAAAGAAAAGGACAAAGGCGACTACCGTTATTACGCTGCGATGGAAACAACATTGAACAAGTTTGTCGTCTCTGACAAACAGCTGGAATCCGAAAAATACACCAACCACTCATCCCAATTTGCCAAAAATGCTGCCGGCATGTCGATTACCGGATTCGAGCACGCGCTGTTTATCGATGCCAGCGAGGACAGGCAAATCGGCGACGGACAAGTGGAAGTAAAAATTGAGCAGGGTGGAAAGACATGGACAGTATATCGAAATAAAAAGAAAATAACCGCCTGGAATGTCGCAGACCGTGTGAAGGCGTTGCAAATAGCATTCGGTAATCACGCTGCGGACGTGCCGCAGGACTCACTCGCGCTCATGCATGGAAACTACAAGATGGTGTTCCGGTCGCTCTCTTCCTCCAATAGTAGTTATTACGGCCAAGGTGTTTTGTTTTATAAGTAGACTGTGAGTAGCCAGCTGATAGTCCAAAATCGCATTCGCCGTGTATAATCGTCAGACTTCCAGCTCCATCCAGTAACAGATTATTTTATGAAAAAACTACTATTCCTGCTAGCCATTCTCCCCAGTCTGCATTCAGTTGCCCAAACGACCGAACAAACTTACGCTGAAAAACTCGGCTACCCCAAAGGCAAAAAAGTCCTGATTATCCATGTCGACGACGTGGGAATGTCTTATGAATCCAATCAGGGCGCCATCAAAGCTATTCGTGAGGGCGTCGCCAACTCACTGAGCGTTATGATGCCCTGCGGCTGGGTGCCGGGTTTTGTACATTATTGGAAAGAGAATAAAGACATTGATGCCGGCCTGCATTTGACCATGACATCGGAATGGAAAGACTATCGCTGGGGACCGCTGGCGGGCAAGAACCAGGTGAAAGGACTTACCGACCCGGAAGGTGCATTATGGCGCGGCGTTGCGGAGGTTGTCAAAAATGCTTCTCCCGATGAAGTTGAAACCGAAATCCGCGCCCAGCTCGAACGCGCACGTACGATGGGCTTTGAACCTACCCACCTCGACTCGCATATGGGTACGCTCTTCGCGACGCCCGAGTTTTTGGAAAGGTATTTAAAGGTAGGAATGCAGGAGAAGATTCCAGTGATGTTCCCTGGCGGACATAACACGGCTATTCGGGGCGAGGAGAAAATGATTGCAGAACGCTTCGAAATGACGCAAAAAGTGGGCAAACAACTCTGGGCAGCAGGATTGCCCGTGCTCGACGACCTTGAAAACAGCAGCTATGGCTGGAAAGGCCCGGAAAATGGCGACAAATCCGAAAAAGCGTTACAGAAATACAAAACCGCCAAATACATTGAAGCGATCGGTAAATTGAAACCCGGCCTCACGATGGTGATCATGCATTGCACCATCCACACCGAAGTCTTCCCCCACATTTCCGACTCGTGGCCGACACGCGAAGGGGATTTCCTGGCCATGATCGACCCAGAATTGCGGAAGTATATTGAGAAGGAAGGGATTATTTTGACGACCTGGCGGGAGGCAATGCAACGTAGACAGAAGGTGAAGTAGAACTTCGGCTTTCAGACTTTTTTCGAACAACGGCAATCCATACCGCCGCCGACTACGGGTTGTCGTTGTTCAATTCTTCCCAAATACGTTGTAATTCTTCGACATCCCCGAGATCCTTGTGTCTTGCGGCGGCTTTCTTTTCTGCTATTAAATCGCGTAAATGGAGCACTCGAAAGGGCACCCCGTTGTAATCGGCCAACAGTGCCCTTTCATAGCATGCATCAAAATCGGTCTCGGCGAAAGCTCTCAAAGCATGTCCCAAATCCAGTTCGAAACCTGATTTTCCGAAACGCACGGACGTCCAGCCGAAAATAAGCGGCATTGTTCTTAAAAGCTCAGCACCTACGACATCATTTTCAAGTAAGGCACGAACAAATGCTTCCGTATTTCCGTAGGTATTTCCGATCCACAAATCCATATCCAATGTGGTGCGGATATGGCCGTGAACGACCCCGGCCATGCCTCCTACCAAAAGGTATCGGACCTGATGCTGGTTAAAACTTTTCAAAAGTTGCAAAACGTCCTCGCTGCTAATGTCCATCGAATGCTTGTTTCTGTTTCTGGGATTCGAACGATATAGCTTGTCTGCAACACCATTCAAGCGAATGAATGCTTCCAGATTCTCGGAATGTTGCTTGGTTAATGTATTCGCAGACATAGGAAGTTGAGCAGTATTTTGAGTAAAAATAAACAATGCCCGAGAAAACTCCCGGGCATTGCCATAATCAATATACCGACAGTCGAAAGCCGACGGCCGAAGTCTTACAATCTTACAAATCAATTGCTTCGCCGTAAGCCGCCTCGGTTGCGCCTTTCAACGCCTCCGACATGGTTGGGTGCGGGTGTACGGAACGCATGATCTCGTGCGATGTAGTTTCGAGCTTGCGGGCTACTACTACTTCTGCGATCATTTCGGTTACGTTCGCGCCGATCATGTGGGCTCCGAGGAACTCGCCATATTTTGCGTCGAAGATTACTTTTACGAAACCGTCGGTAACGCCCGCTCCCACCGCCTTACCAGACGCTTTGAATGGGAATTTACCCACTTTGATATCGTAACCTGCTTCTTTCGCTTTTTTCTCGGTGAAACCTACCGATGCGATTTCAGGCTGGCAGTAAGTACATCCAGGGATGTTGCCGTAATCGAGTGCTTCGGTTTTGTGACCTGCGATTTTTTCCGCGCAGATAATACCTTCTGCAGTTGCCACGTGTGCCAATGCCTGGCCAGGTGTGCAATCGCCAATCGCGTAGAAGCCTGGAACGCTGGTTTCGTACCATTCGTTAACCACGATTTTACCTTTGTCGGTTTTAATACCGGTTTCTTCCAGACCAATGTTTTCGATATTTGCAACGATACCAGCCGCTGAAAGCACTACGTCTACTTCGAAAGTTTTCTCGCCATCCGGAGTCTTAACAGACACTTTGCAGCCTTTCCCGCTTGTATCCACTTTCTCCACCGAAGAGTTTACCAAAGTTTCGATGCCGATCTTTTTGTATTGCTTCGCGATTTCTTTTGAAATCTCCTCGTCTTCAACCGGAACCAGATTCGGGAGGAATTCCACTACGGTAACCTTGGTTCCCATTGAGTTATAAACGTAAGCAAACTCCATTCCGATCGCGCCTGAACCGATTACCAGCATGGAAGCCGGCTGCTTTTCGAGGCTCATCGCCTTGCGGTATTCGATGATCTTCTGTCCGTCGAGCTTGATGTTCGGCAACTCGCGTGCGCGTGCACCTGTTGCGATAATGACCCCTTTTGAAGCGCTATAATCGGTCTTTTTGCCGTCTTTGTCAGTGACTTCTACCGTTTTCTGGCCTTTCACTTTGCCGGTGCCCATGATGACGTCGATCTTGTTCTTTTTCATCAGGAACGACACCCCTTTGCTCATCGTATCGGCCACGCCGCGGCTGCGTTTGATTACCGCTCCGAAATCAGCCGATGAGTCGCTTACATTGATACCATAATCCTTTGCGTGCTTGATGTACTCGAAAACCTGAGCACTTTTCAGCAGCGCTTTTGTTGGAATACAACCCCAGTTAAGGCAAATCCCTCCTAAACTTTCTTTTTCAACAATAGCAACTTTAAGTCCTAATTGGGAAGCACGAATGGCTGCGGGATAACCCCCGGGGCCGCTACCAATTACAATCACATCATATGTTTGAGCCATTTTCCGGTATTTTTATTGTACGAAATGGGTTGACAAAATTTTGACGCAAAGGTAATAATTATCGTCAGAAATTGGTCAGGAATTAGTCAGGCCTGGTCAGATGTTGTCAGGTGTGGTCGGGAATTAGTCAAGTGGGTTAGAAAATGGTCAGGTGTGGTCAAGTGTAGTCAGGAAGTCATTTGTTGTGAAGCTGATAAGGTTATTACAAGTTGTTACCAAAGGGAGATTCTGGCGTATCAATTTGGTAACAAACGGGCTGCATGATGAAACCGGAAGAACTGCAAGTATACCAGCTGGCAATGGTGATTGGCGACGAAATATGGCGAATAGTAGACGATTGGAGCTATTTTGTGAAAGATGCATTTAGCAAACAACTGATCCGGGCTGCCGATTCTATCGCTGCCAACATCGCCGGGGGCGTTGGAAGATACCACTATAAAGAGAATCTGAACTTCTGCTACTATTCTAGGGGTTCTTTAAGGGAAACAGTAACCTGGCTTCCCAAAGCATTAAACAGGAATCTGATTTCTAAGGAAAAATTCACAGAATTGAAGCAACTTTGTGAGTTGTTATCCATTAAACTTAACAACTACATCAAAACAATAGGCAACGGCTTGCGGTGATTCAAGCAGGAAATAGTCACAACAAATGACCACACCTGACAAATCATGACAACCCATGACTAGACTTGACCACAACCGTCAAAGCCTGAGCCCAAACAGCGAAGCATTTTTTTAACTTAAATTCAAAAAATTCAATGACTGCAGAGCAATTGAAAGACTTGAAAGCCCGTGTAGAGGCTTTGGGGAGGTATCTTTGACTACGCTAACCGGAAACAACAGCTAGGACAACTTGAACAGCAGACTGTTCAGCCGGAATTCTGGAACGACTCAACCCGCGCGGAAAAGGTCATGAAGGAAATCCGCGGATTGAAATTCTGGACCAACGGATACGAGGAACTCGCGCGCCTGCGCGACGACCTGGACACGATCTGGGAATTTTATGAGGCCGACGAAGCCACCGAAGAAGAGGTGGACGAAGAAGGCAAAAAACTCGCCGACAAGCTGGACGAAATCGAGTTCAGGAAAATGATGGGCGAAGAGGGCGATGAACTCCCGGCCGTGATCGAGATCAACGCGGGAGCGGGTGGTACCGAGTCGCAAGACTGGGCGTCGATGCTCATGCGGATGTACATCATGTGGGCGGAGAAAAATGGTTACAAGGTGCGCCAGGTGGATTTGCAGGATGGCGATGTGGCCGGAGTGAAATCCGTGACCCTCGAAATCGACGGTGAATATGCCTACGGCAACCTGAAATCGGAGAACGGCGTGCACCGCCTCGTCCGCATTTCGCCATTCGACTCGAATGCGCGCCGGCATACTTCCTTCACCTCTGTGTATGTGTACCCGCTCGCGGACGACAACATCGAGATCGAAGTGAATCCAGCCGACATCACCTGGGACACTTACCGATCAGGCGGTGCCGGTGGGCAAAACGTAAACAAGGTAGAAACCGCGGTACGTTTGCACCACAAGCCTTCGGGCATCATTATCGCGTGCCAGCAGGAACGTTCGCAGCTGATGAACAAAGAGGTAGCGATCCGCTTGCTGAAATCGCGCCTCTATCAGATCGAGCTCGAAAAGCGCAACTCGGCACGGGCCGAAGTGGAAGCTTCGAAACGTAAAATCGAATGGGGCTCGCAAATCCGCAGCTACGTCCTCGACGACCGCCGCGTAAAAGACCACCGCACCGATTACCAGACTTCGAATACCGAAGCGGTACTGAATGGCGATATTAATGGGTTCATCAAGGCCTATTTGATGGAAGCATAAGATTAATCTAAAAGACCTCTCAAACGGCTGCTTCAATGAGTACGGCGTTTGGAGGTCTTTTTGTTTTAGCTTAAATTTAATATTCCTATCAAACTTAATTGCGCTATGACAGGGGTCAGATACAATACCGACGCACAGGGACATAAAACCGAAGTGATTATCGATCTGAAAAAACACGGTCAGATAGTCGAGGATATTCTGGACGCTCTCTTAGTCGAAGAAAGGAGAAATGAAGAATCAATTTCCTTCGAAGAGTTTGTGCAACAATTAAAAGCCGAAGGCAAATTTGATGAATGAGGTTTATGAAGTCATCATTAATAGTTCGGCACAGAAAGATGTCAAAAAGCTTCCCGCGCAGGAAATCAAAAAAATAGTCCCGGCCATTCGCCTACTGGCCAACGATCCGAGACCGACGGGTTGTAAAAAGTTGGTCACTACAAAAAATACTTATCGGGTTCGGGTCGGAAATTATAGGATACTCTACTGCATTGAGGATCAAATCAGAATTGTAGAAGTGTCGGCAGTAAAACATCGCCGGGAAGCCTATGAATGATCATCATTCCAAAAATCTTCCATTTCAGAAACTAGGCTCCGGCCCGAATGTGCTCCTTGCATTCCACGGCATCGGACAAGATGGCACCGGGTGCTTTGCGGCCATCGAGAAAACGCTCGGTACGCATTATACCATCTACGCATTCGACCTTCCCTTTCACGGCCAGCATAGCGACGCCGCATTTGAAGTCATTTCAAAAGCCGATTGGAAAAACAGCGTCGCCCATTTCCTCAATCAAAACAACATTTCCCGCTTCGACATTACCGGTTTCAGCATTGGCGGGCGCTTTGCGCTGGCCACGCTGGAAGCATTTCCTGAAAAAATCGACCATGCCTTCCTGATCGCGCCCGATGGCGTGTCCGAGCATCCTATGTATGCGCTCGCGACACGCGTTCTGCCTGCGCGATGGATTTATGGGTGGCTGATGCGGCATCCCGGTGTGTTTTTTCCCGGCGTTCGCGTGGCGAGGACGTTGAAACTGGCGAGTAAAAGCCTGGTAAGGTTTACGCAGCAGGTTTTAAATACACCCGAAAAAAGACAGACAATTTACCGCTCCTGGGTCGCATTCCGGGATCTGCGGTTTGATATTTCCGCATTGGTCAAAACGGCGAATGCGAATCAGGTAACGATTTACCTTTTTGCGGGCGTTTATGATAGTTTGCTGAAACCAAAAGCAGTAAAGAAGCTGGCGGAGCTGCTTCCCGAAAACCAATATATTGAACTAAAAAGCGGCCACACGCGCCTGGTAGAGCACGCGGCCGCATGGATTTGCACTTTATTTAAGTAAATTGGGAAAACCTATCCCGATTTATGGAGCAAACTTTACACAAAGACGATACAGGCTGGCGCCTTAAAGCCATTATCGGCGGATCGGCCGGTAACCTCGTCGAATGGTACGACTGGTACGCTTACTCCGCATTCTCCCTCTATTTTGCCAATACATTCTTTCCCGATTCAAACCCGACGGTCCAGCTCATCAATACCGCGGGCATTTTCGCCGTAGGTTTCTTAATGCGCCCGATCGGTGGTTTCGTGTTTGGAAAACTGGCTGATAACCGCGGACGTAAGGTAGCAATGACAGTGTCGGTACTGCTGATGTCGCTCGGTTCGCTCCTGATCGCATTCCTGCCGGGTTATAACAGTATTGGCATTGCTGCGCCATTGTTGCTGCTGGTCGCCCGATTATTGCAAGGACTCAGCGTCGGCGGCGAATACGGCACTTCCGCCACGTACCTCAGCGAAGTAGCCACCGAAGAGAAACGCGGCTTCTTTTCCAGTTTTCAATATGTGACGCTTATCGGCGGGCAGCTCATTGCATTAGGTTTGCAACTCATTTTACAAAATATCTTCCTCACCGACCAGCAAATGCACGACTGGGGCTGGCGCATTCCGTTCGTGATCGGGGCATTGCTATCGTTGGTAGCATTGTACCTCCGCACACATCTGAATGAAACCGAAGCTTTTCAATCCAAAGACTTAAAAGCAAAAAAGGAAGGCTCGCTAAAAGAGCTGATGAAGCATCCGAAGGCCATTCTGGTAGTAATAGGCCTTACTTCGGGCGGTACGTTGGCCTTTTACACCTACACGACTTACATGCAGAAGTTCCTGGTCAACACGGTAGGGCTTACGAAATACCAGTCGACGATACTCACCTTTTGTTCGCTCTTCATCTTTGCCGCATTACAGCCCGTTTTCGGGGCCCTCAGTGACCGCATTGGCCGTCGGCCGTTATTGATTGGTTTCGGGGTTTTGGGAACGATTTTTACCTACCCGCTGCTTGCCACGCTGAGTCATACTACCCAAATGTGGCCGGCATTTGGACTGCTGATGGCCGCGTTGATCATTGTAAGCGGCTATACTTCCATTAATGCGGTAGTGAAAGCCGAGCTCTTCCCCGTGGAAGTACGTGCGCTGGGCGTAGGACTACCCTATTCGATTGCCGTGGCGGTTTTCGGCGGAACAGCCGAGTACCTTGCACTGTGGGCCAAAAATCTCGGACACGAAACATGGTACTACTGGTATGTGACCATCTGCATTTTCGTGTCACTGATCGTCTACGTCCGAATGAAGGACACCAAACACACTTCTCTGATCGAAAAACATTGATTTTTAGCTCCCAAGGGGCTTGGAAAAAAACCATTTCCTCTTGACATAGTCCATTCAAACCTGTAACTTTCTTGAAACCAAAATTTGAGAAGTTATGAACATGATGGATCGAATCGAGCATTGGGGCGATACACACCATCCGGCATGGATGGACATAGTTCGTATTGCTTTGGGAGTATTTTTGTTTGCTAAAGGTATCAGCTTCATCAGCGATACCACCAAGTTGTCTCATCTGGTTACCGGCCTCGACTTTCATTTATACACCGTCACAGCCGTTCACTATGTAGCTTTTGCGCACATTTTTGGCGGATTCCTTATCGCAATGGGATGCCTGACCAGAATCGCATCCATCATTCAGATACCGATCCTGCTTACCGCCGTGTTCTTCGTTAATATCCGGCTCGGTTTTTCCTATCTCAACTCCGAGCTGTGGCTTTCGATGATCACACTCATTCTCGTAGTAACGTTCTCCGTCATAGGCTCCGGACGTTTCTCGATGGACGAATGGATGAAGAATCACGACAAATGATCAGACCATTTCGGGTGCGGCTTTGTAAAGATATTTCCGCTTGTATTCCAGGGGGGTCATATCGGTAACCTTCTTGAAATGCCGGTAAAAGTTGGAAACATTGTTGAAGCCGCACTCGAAACAGATCACCTCCGTTGCCATTTTATCTTCGATCAGGAACCGGCAAGCCTGGCTAATCCTGATCTCCACCAGAAAATCGTTGTAGGTTTTCTTGGTCATCAATTTAAAATACCTGCAAAAAGAAGTAATACCCAGGTTGGCGATCGACGCTACATCCTGCAAAGAAATGTCGTTGCGGTAATTGGAAAGCGTGTAAGCGTAAATTTTGTTCAACCGCAGCGTTTCGGCGTCGTTGGACTTATAGAATGCGTGTGCCGAGGCGATCGTCTCATATTCACTTGCCTCCGCCAGGATTTTCAGGATCGATAGCAATGCGATCAGCCGGTCAAGATTTTCCGCATCCACGGCGGAATGCATCAGTCGAATCACCTTCTCTCTGGCTTCGCCGCGTATCAACAGGCCCCTCTTGGCGCGCTCGTATAATTTCGGGATCTGGTAGGCTTCCGGGAGCAGAAGCAGTTCACTACCCAGGCAATTAGGCAAAAAGTGAATGATAATCACCTCCACCGCTGTGTTACTCGCGCCCTCTTCCACCCGCCACGTGTGCGGCAGATTTTCACCCAACAAAATCAGCTCCCCGTCGGAAAAGTTGCTGATGTTATCCCCGATGAACCTTACCCCTTTTCCCTTGACCAGATAGTGGAGCTCCAACTCGGGATGGTAATGCCAAACCGTGCCGAAGCCTGAGTCTTTGTCATGACGGATGCTGAACGAAGTCCTCGAGGGGATAGGGACCTTATGGAAATGCGGTTTCATTTTAAATCAATGCCGGCAGGGTTTAGGTTGGCTGCCATTGCTCAATTTAAAAGAAATTTTTTTAATAATCCATCCTGTGCAATGGGCAAAATGATTAAAAAATACTATTAAATAGTGTAATACTAATATTACGCTATTATAAAGAGCATTAGCTCGCGCGAAAGGACTGTATACGATCGAGATATTGTTTGCGTGCGGTCGGATCACTGTATTTTCGCATCTCCCCGAAGACCTGATCTTTGAGGCTGCTGAACAGGTAAGACTGGAAATTTCCCTCGGTCCGTAAGTCAAGCCGCTCGTTCCAGATTTTGCTGAAAACGGAATTGATGACATTCTCCGCCTCTGCTTCGTCTTTCAGGAGAACGGTACAAAATTTAAATGCAGCGACATGGAAGTACGAACGGAGCTGCGTAAATGCCGCTTCGTCCCCCTCGGTTACCCGATCCAAAATTTGCTGGTTAGGAAAAGTCATAGCTCAAAATTTAGAGTTTGATCCGATTGGGTTATTTCAACGGTGCTTCAAGAGTCTTTTTAAATACACTCGGAATTCCGAGGGCAACCTGTATCCGGTCCACTTCGTCCAATAGCTGGTCGGCACGTTCCTGCAAGTCCATTGTCAGTTCCCCCACATCGCGGCGCGTGTAGGTCGAAATGGGGAAACCTCTCTTTTGCAGACAATATTTCGCAATGATCGGGTAGGCCGAGTGCACAATATCCATCGACTCGACGAAGAACGCTTGCAGCGCTTTTACATCTTCTTGTCGCCCTGCATTGTTGTAATTTTTGCAAATCCAGACGATCAGTTCAGGATAAATGTTTCCCTGAATGCATGAGAGCCCGGCAGCGCCGGCTTTGAGTGACGCCGTCGCATTCACCATGTAAGCATCGTAAAGCCCGAAACGATAACCTTCGGCCACTTTAATTCTGCGAACGACTTCTTCAATATCCAGGCAGGTATCTTTATGATAAATAATGCGGTTCGAAGGAAGCAGTTCCGCAAGGACTTCGCTACTGATCAATCTCTTGTACGGGACCGGGCATTCATAAAAACCGAGCGGAACCTCGGCTGTAAGGCTGATCAGCTCCTTCGCCCGCTGGATAAATATTTCGTCCGACTCACCCTCATCTGCCAGCAATCCGGTAATTACAATCACCGCCTGTACACCGGTGTCATATATACGTTTAACGAACTGAGCCTGCTCCGGGATAGGCCCTCCGAAGGTGCCCGTAGCTACAACAGGCACTCGTCCCGCTGTATGTTCCACGACCGTGCGGGTTACTTTCAGCCGTTCTTCCACCGAAAGCTCGTACATTTCGCTTGAAAGACAGTTGGCAAACAGTCCCGCAGCCCCCGCTTCGAGGTACAGGTCCGTCAGTGCTTTTAATCCTTCATAATCCACTTCACCGGTTTCCCGGAAAGGAGTAAGCATGACGGGAATGAAGCCTTGCGGCAACGACGCGGCGGAAGACGTTACAGATGACATCGTGTATGGTTTTAAAATACTAGTAAAAAAATCTCTCTGAAATTCCAGCGCACCTACCGGAACTCCGGCGCGCCGGCCCTGCGATTACTTGCTGTGCAAAAGCACCTCTTTTTCAACCGGTTGCTTACCTTTCAACCTGGTAAGCAGCACTCCGGCCAAAAAGATCGTCAGTGTTCCGACCACCATGATCATGTTCTGGTGGAGCGGGTTTCTCAAATAGGAATAGGTGTCAGGAAGCTGGGTCGAGAATGTCATCCATATAATGACCACGATCCCGATAATTGTTGCCGTAAGCGCCTCCGTATTCTTTGTACTTTTTGAAATAATCCCCAGCAGGAACAACCCGAGCATTCCGCCTGCAAAAATCCCTGAAAGCATCCACCACACGTCCAGGACACTTTTCACACCGATCATCGCAATGCCCGTCACCATTCCCAGCAGGCCGAAAGCGGTGGTGGCAATGTAGAGCAGGCGCAGTGATTGCTGCGATGTGAGGTCGGATTTGATATATTTTTGGTAAATATCCACGGAGAAAACCGTCGCCGAAGCATTCATTCCCGAACTGATCGTACTCATGGCAGCTGACATGATCGCGGCGATGATCAATCCCAGCAAACCCACCGGCACCTTGGTAACCATGAAATGCGGCATCACTTTATCACCATAGTCGGCCGGTGTGAGCGTCGCAGCCAAACTTGCAATTGCGTCCGAAGTCCCACCCGGTAGTTTTTCCGCCGCTACCTGCATTTTAATGGTTTGCAACAGCTCGGGATTTCCCTGGTAATAGGCAAATAGACAGGTTCCCAGCAGGAAGAATATCAGCGACACGGGCACGTAGAGATACACACAAAGCCAAACCGAACCGGCAGCCTCTTTCGCCGAGGATGTGGTATGGTACCGCTGCACGTAGTTCTGGTCCATTCCGAAATTGTTCAGGTTCATGAAAAACCCGTACAGCAATATCACCCAGAACGAGGCCGTAGTAAAATCCGGTGCCAGCGTACCCAAGCTGAATTTGTCCTCAGCCTTTCCGATCTCGATAATGCTGGGTAATCCACCCGAAACCCCTGAAACGACTAGGTAAAGTATCACCAGCGCACCAATGGTTTTGATCACTCCCTGCACCACTTCAGTCCAGATCACCGCCTCCATACCGCCCATTACTGTGTACAGCACAATACAAATCCCCACGACAACCATGATGGTGGACATCGGGTAGCCCGTCAGCGCCTGCAAACTCAATGCAATTCCGAAGAAAATCGATCCCATGCGGGCGAGCTGCGTGAGCAGAAAGCAAATCACGGCATAAGTACGCGCCCATGGCCCGAAGCGATGTTCGAGGTGGGTATAGGCTGACACTTCGCCGGTACTTCTGTAAAAAGGAATAAAAAACTTCGTTGCAACCCAGGCGGCCAATGGCATCGACAAGCTGAAAACAAAGGAACTCCAGTTGCTTCCGAACGCCTTACCCGGCACACCGAGAAACGTATTACTGCTCAAAAACGTCGCATAAATAGAAATACCGATCGCCCAGCCGGGAATACGCCCCGACGCTTTGGTAAACTGTTCGGCATTGGTATTCTTTCTCGAAAAATAAATCCCTACTGCCACCATTCCCGCGAGGTAGGCAATCACTATGGCGAGGTCAACAAAAGGTAAGGATTTCATTCTACTTTTCGGGTATTTATAACTTTACCACAAAGAAACAGGATGAAGTTGATGCTTTTGTGGCAGTTTGTAGCCATTTATTGTACGATATTATCAAAGCGTGTTATGAATTTGTAAATTCCGCGCTTATGATTCTACCATACTCTTGTCTTTGAAGAAATAACCGATGCCGACGGTCGAAATGATAATCAATGCGATGAGCACGATTTTGGTAGCCAATCCTTCATTCGGATGTTCCAGCAAATACCGGATGTCCTGTGCCTCTTTACCTGCCCAAACGGCCAATACGGTCCGGGGAATCATGCCCAGGGTTCCGCCAGTAAGCACTTGTTTGAAACGGGCACCAGCCATAGCAAAAAACAGGTTGGTAATGGCAAATGGCAGTACGGGAGATAGTTTGGCAAAAAAGATCAGTCTTAACTCATTTTTATAAAACCGCCGCAGCAGCGTTCCAACCTGCGGATAAACCTGAATGAGGTAACTTCTTACAGAGGCGGCATGCAGGAAATGCGCGGATACATAAATAATGGATATCGCGCCGATGTTCAGCACAAAAAGCATCGGCAGCGAGGCCCAGCCGAGGAAGTAACCGTACACCAATGCCAGAAATGTTGGAGGTGTGAGTGCTGCGGAAGAAGCCAGCGTGAGCAGAACAGTTACCCCCAGCCACCATTCGATTGGCAATTCGCGGAGAATTTTTTCATGATTGATAGCCCACGCCGTTATCACAGAGGTCGTCACCAATGGCACGATCGTCATTAATATACTTACGACGACCGGAAGTGAGAATCTTTTTGGTGTAGACGTTTCCAAGGCTAATCTGCTTAACTTTTCTAATTGGATAACCAGTTGTTTTGACAAAAGGTTTTTATGAACTTGCTTTTCTGCATTATTATTTTGACGCCACGAAAGCACGAATTATCACTAAGATTTTTTCGTGCTCCTTCGTGCCTTCGTGGCAACCATAACCGCTAAAAAATGAAATTCGCAACCAAAGCCATACACGCCGGCGTGGAGCCGGACCCGAGCACCGGCGCTATTATGACGCCGATCTACCAGACGTCCACCTACGTCCAGGAAAGCCCCGGAAAGCATAAAGGCTACGAGTACGCCCGCAGCAGCAACCCCACGCGCACCGCATTGCAAAAGGCATTGGCAGCCCTCGAAAACGGCAAACACGGCATTTGCTATGCCTCCGGCCTCGCAGCTACGGACGCGGTTCTGAAACTTTTCAAGCCAGGCCACGAGATCATCGCTCCGAGCGACATCTACGGCGGGACCTACCGCCTCATGAAACGCATTTTCGAGCCGATGGGACTTGTTTTCAAGTTTGTGGATATTGAAGAAGTAGGGCAAATCGATCGGCTATTGTCTGAAAACACGAAGCTCGTCTGGTGGGAAACTCCCACCAACCCGCTGCTGAAAATCATTGATATCGAACAAATCGCGCGCATTTGCAAAGAACGGAATGTACTAACCTGCGTAGATAACACGTTCGCATCACCCTATCTGCAAAACCCGCTCGATCTCGGTGCGGATATAGTCATGCATTCGGTCACGAAATACCTCGGCGGGCATTCCGACACGGTAATGGGCGCATTGGTCACGAGCAATGACGAACTGGCCAGCCAGTTGAAATTCATCCAAAATGCTACCGGTGCAGTACCGGGTCCTCAGGATTGCTTTTTGGTATTGAGAGGAATTAAAACACTACATATAAGAATGCAGCGTCATTGCGAGAACGCCGGACAAGTGGCCGTCTGGCTCGCCTCGCACCCCAACGTAGGAAAGGTCTATTACCCCGGCCTGCCCGACCATCCCGGGCATGAACTGGCCGCAAAGCAAATGCGAGGTTTTGGCGGCGTTGTATCCTTCGAGTTAAAAGATGATAGCTATGAAAAAGCCGTGCGTACCATGGAACGAATGGAGGTATTCGCTTTGGGCGAATCGCTTGGCGGTGTGGAATCGCTTTGTACACACCCCGCGAGCATGTCCCATGCAGGCATGCCACGCGAGGAGCGACTGAAAATAGGCCTGAAAGACACATTGATACGCCTCAGCGTGGGTATCGAGGATGTAGAAGATCTTATCGCCGACCTCGACCAGGCGATCGGCACCGATTAGCAAACAGCGTTGCAATCAACGGTCAAAAACCTTACTTTTGGAACCATTTTTGAAACGACACTAAAAAAACATATTATCAATGGAAGTATCAGGAACAGTCATTTCATTGCTGCCGGAAGTTACCGGCCAGGGAAAAAACGGAATGTGGCGCAAGCAGGAGTTCATCCTTGAAATACCTTCTCAATACCCTAAAAAAGTGTGTATCTCACTTTGGGGCGACAAAATTGACCAGGCCAATCTGCAAGTGAACGACTCGGTAACCGCTTCCATCGATATTGAAAGCCGCGAGTACAACTCCCGATGGTATACTGAGGTCCGCGCATGGAAAGTTGAGAAAGCAGGAGCCAACAACTACGGCGGCAATGCAGGGGGCGCCCCACTGCCTCCGGTGACCACCTTCACCGAAGACGAATCGGACGATCTGCCATTCTGATCACCGGAATTCAAGCTATTCCAAATCGTCAATGCCTGCGGGTGTTGGCGATTTATTTTTGCAGGAAAAGATTTTTGCTAGTTTTGCAGAAAGGAAATGGTGTCTTCCTACTTAACCGCCCTAAAAAGCTGATGGCGCCTGGTATAACGAAAATTGCTCATTATCACCAGGTATTACTATGTCCAATCAAAAGTCATCCGGCAACTCGCAGTCATTTCTAAGTCCGTTTACCCGCTTCAACAAACGGTTTCCGTCTACATTATACATTGCAAAATGGCTGGTCATTTGCTCTATAACCGGCGCATTAATCGGTTCATCGTCTGCTCTTTTCCTCGTTTCGTTGGATTGGGCCACCCAAACACGCGAAACGAACGGCTGGATCATCTGGTTGCTGCCTGTCGCAGGCTTTGCGATCGGTCTGCTTTATCACTATTTCGGTAAGGAAGTCGAGCGGGGAAATAACCTGCTCATTGAGACGATTCACGACCCAAAGGAATTCATCCGTTTCAGAATGGCGCCTTTTGTGCTGCTGGGGACGGTTACCACGCATTTGTTCGGTGGATCAGCCGGTCGTGAAGGCACGGCGTTGCAGATGGCCGGGGCCATTGGTGAGCAATTCAGCAAATTATGCAGGCTGAATGCCTATGATCGCAAAATCCTGCTTATCTCGGCTATCAGTGCCGGGTTTGGGTCGGTTTTCGGTACGCCACTGGCCGGGGCCATTTTCGGGTTGGAGGTATTTTTAATAGGCCGGCTTAAATACGACGCTATTTTTCCCGCATTCGCTTCCGCGATCATCGCAAGTCTCGTCACCGACTCATGGCAAGTAAAGCATACGCATTACCACATTCCGCTTATTCCCGAAATGTCCTTTGCCAACATTATCTACGCGATCGTGGCCGGTATTGCATTCGGCATCATAGCGGCCGTTTTCAGCAAAACCATTCATTTTTGCACCCAGCAATTCAAACAACATATCGCTTATCCGCCGCTCCGACCTGTGGTGGGCGGATTAATCGTTTCTGCTGGCGTATGGCTGATCGGTACACGTTATATCGGCTTGGGGATCCCGGTGATCGTGGAGTCGTTTATAATACAGCTGGCTCCGTATGATTTTGCATTAAAAATCATTTTCACCATCATAACGCTTAGCGCGGGATTTAAAGGAGGCGAAGTGACACCACTGTTCTTCATCGGCGCTACGCTGGGCAATGCATTATCTTACTTTATCCCGCTTCCGACGGGATTACTCGCCGGAATGGGCTTCGTTGCCGTGTTTGCAGGCGCTACCAACACTCCGCTTGCCTGCATATTGATGGGCATCGAACTATTCGGAAGCGAATGCGGCGTTTTTGTGGCGATAGCCTGCGTGGTCTCGTATCTCCTGTCAGGTCACACGAGCATTTACCGTTCGCAAGTTTACGGTGGGCCCAAAACTAGCTCGACTGATAAGCCATCGACATAGTAAATTTGTCGATCATTTCGTGCGGATGCACTTCCAGGATCCGCGCCAGCACCATTACCACCAGGGTATTGGAAGCGATTTTGCGGGGAATGCCGGCCACCGTCGCGAACAGGTCCACCGTCACCGATTCCTTTTCATCGAGCAGTTTCATCAGCTTTTCTTCTTTTTCGCCATATTGAAAACTGACGTCGCGCTCACCACGGCCCCGGCGCATGATTTCCTTCATTTCGCGGCTGGCCTGGATGGATTTGTCCTCCACGCGGATGTACGCCTGGCGCGCACCCGTGTCGTCCACCACATAATGCGGCTTATCCACACTGCGCGGGATTGTGAGCACGAGCACATCGCGGTCGGGCGTGATCGCCACGCGTTCTTTTTTGAAACTGATTTTGGGGAAAATGTACTTGTCGATGGCACGAGAGAGCGTGTATTCATCCTCATCGGCATCTTTAAGGCCCTTGATGGTCCTGTCGTCACCCACTCCGACCAGCAGCTTACCGCCACCTGAATTTGCGAAAGCAACCACTTCGCGGACGATCTTTTCGGGATGATTGGACTTCAGTTTGAATTCCAGATGTTCCCCCTCACCTTTCTTAACCAGCTCTTTCAACAATCGAAGCTCCATCGGGTTGGAATGGATAAATTATGAGTTATGACTAAATCACTTTCGGTAACTTACCTCGTCCTCCTCATTTGTTAACGCTAACAATTTACATTCCTTTTGTCAGATTTAAAAAACTATGGAGAGCGAGTCACGTAAAAAAGCGGGCTATATATCATAAAAAAAACGGCACCGATAGAGTGCCGTTCGCATTTAGTATTCGTCTTCGTTGAAAAAGAAATCGTCTTTCGTAGGATAGTCGGGCCAAATCTCTTCAATGCTTTCATAAGGCTGCCCATCATCTTCAAGCTCCTGAAGGTTTTCAACTACTTCTAACGGAGCGCCTGTTCTGATTGCAAAGTCAATTAGCTCGTCTTTGGTAGCTGGCCAGGGAGCATCTTCAAGGTACGATGCGAGTTCGAGAGTCCAGTACATAATATTTTCGCCTATTAATGGTTACTTTACTTTTCTGCAAAAGTAAAAAATTTGCTATCTTTTAAAAGCTTAAAGCAAAAAAAAAGAAAAATAATTGCCTGGTTGCAGATTTTATTTTCCGGGGACTAACAAACAATTGAATATCAACAAATTAAAACTCACAACGCTAATAAAGTCTCTGCTGAAATCCCTAGCCCCTTGTGAATTTTGCGGATCATTTCGAGGGTTAGCGGACGCTTTTTGTTGAGCACTTCCGATACCCTGCTGGCACTGCCGAAATAGTCTATCATGTCTTTCCGCTTCAAGCCCTGCTCCTCCATTCTGATCTTGATCGCTTCCAACGGATCGGGTGCCTCGATCGGATAATGCTTTGCTTCGTAATTCTCTACCAGAATCGACACCAATTCGAGCACCTCTTCCTCCGGACTATTTTCAGCACAATCTACCAACTCGTCGATTATCCCCAAGTATTCCCTGTAAGTCGCTTCTGATTTAATGGGACGAAGCCCACTTTTGATTTGCTCTAATGGTATCATGTGTGTGTAAGGTTTTTATATCAAATGAAGGATTTTTTTGCTCACGATGCAAAGTTTGTCCCCCCACATTTCCCCTCTCCCTGAAAAACCCTTAATTTCCCTCACCATTACAAATATCCTATTATGACCATTGAAATTTGCGCTTACTCGCTGGAATCCTGTATCAATGCGCAGGCCGGCGGAGCGGGCAGGATTGAACTATGCGGCGGGCTCGGAGAAGGCGGTACTACGCCTAGCGCCGGACTGATCGAAATCGTAAGAAAAAACGTTGATATTCAGCTATATGTGATGATACGACCGCGTGGCGGGGATTTCGTTTATGATTTTTTTGAAGAAGAAATCATGCGGAAAGACATCGATCTGGCCAAAAAACTGGGTGCTAATGGCGTAGTACTGGGCATTCTCACGCCCGATGGTAACGTGGACGTGGCACGTACCAAGGCCCTCGTCGATTACGCGGCACCATTAAAAGTAACGTTCCACCGTGCATTCGATCTCACGCCCGATCCGATGAAGGCATTGAAGGATGTTATCGCCACCGGGGCGGAGCGTATTCTTACTTCCGGTCAAAAACCTTCGGCCATTCAGGCGGTCGAACTGCTCGGTCAGCTCGCGAGAGAGGCCGATGGTAAAATCGAGATTATGGCAGGCGGCGGGGTAAACCATAACAATGCAGCCGAGCTCAAAGCTGCCGGCGTGCATGCATTGCATTTAACTGCTAAAAAATTCCGGCCAGCACGGCAGAAATTCTTTCCCGAGGGTATTTCCATGGCTGGCGAAATTCCGGATGAGAAGTCGGTCATGTACTCCGATCTCGAACTGATCGAGGCCATGGTGCAGGCCGTTTCGGAATAATGCCTTTTTCCAATAAAAGCACACCAACATCCTCTATATGAAGTTCGTAAAGGCAATTCTGTTTATCGCAATCACTGCCGGGCTCGTGTATGTGCTGGATAAGCCGTGGGCGCCTGCACCCGCGTTGGGGCCGTTCCTGAGCCCTTTTTGCGGGCTATGGCAAAACAGCGAGGAAGTGATCGATCCCAAAACACGCGTAACCCTGCAACTCGACAGCCTGCGCGACGAGGTAACGATCCGTTTCGACGACTCGGGCGTTCCGCACATTTTTGCTAAAAACGACTTCGACCTTTTTTACGCGCAGGGCTACATTACCGCCAAAGACCGGCTGTGGCAAATGGATTTGCAAACCCGCGCCGCGGCGGGTCGGCTTTCGGAAATACTTGGCCCCGCTACACTTTCTCTGGACCAGCAGAGCCGCAGGCTGGGAATGGGTTATGGCGCGGAGGCTAACCTGAAAGTGGCGATGACCGATCCCCGGTCGAGGGAGGCATTGCTCGGCTACACAGCGGGTGTCAATGCATTTATCCGGCAACTCGCTCCGAAAGATTATCCTATTGAATTTAAACTATTAGGATACAAACCGGAGCCCTGGAAGCCGATTAACACCATGTACATGCTCGAACAGATGACGCTCACGCTCGCGGGGCGCTCCAACGAGCTTGCCATGACCAATGCGTTGAAAAAGTACGGCCGGGAAACCATCGCACAGCTTTTTCCCGACTACCCCATGTTGCAGGAAAGCCCGATTATCCCCTCCGGAACTCCCTGGGATTTCCCTAAACTTCCCATTCCAAAAGCTGTTCCGCCAATGGTACCGGGCGACAGCATCCTGCTGTCCTCGAAATCTCTAACCACATTGCCTCCCAGGGGGCCCAAAGAAGAGGGAATCGGCAGTAACAACTGGGCGATAGGTGCCGAAAAATCCATTACCGGCTATCCTATCCTCGCCAACGACCCACACCTGGAACTATCCCTGCCGTCGATCTGGTACCAGGTGCAACTGCATTCTCCGGACATGAATGTGTACGGTGTCTCACTGCCGGGTATTCCGAGTGTGATCATCGGTTTCAACGAACGAGTCGCATGGGGCGTTACCAACGTGGATGCCGATGTTTTCGATTTGTATAAAATCAAATTCAAAAATGAATACCGGAACTTCTATTGGCATGATAATCAATGGAAGCCTACACATAAACGCGAGGAGATTATCCACGTAAAAGGCCAATTGAAACCTTACCGGGAGCAGATCATTTATACCCATCACGGACCTGTGACCGATTCGGACGGCACCTTTGGGGATCTGCCCAACCTTGCCATCAAATGGATCGGACATGAGCCCGGGAACAGCTTTATTACCTTTTACGAGCTCAATAAGGCCAAAACTTACGACGATTATCGCAAGGCTTTGACGCATTATGTTGGCCCCGCACAAAACTTCGTATTTGCAGACAATGAAAAAAATATTGCCATTACCGTGAATGGGAAAATTCCGTTGAAATATAAGGAACAAGGCAAATTCCTGCTGGATGGCTCCTCACCCGCTGACGACTGGCACGGCTGGATACCTGCCGAACAGAACCCGTTCGTAAAAAATCCGCCTAGAAACTTTGTAAGCAGTGCCAACCAGTCGTCTGCCGATACCACTTATCCTTATTATATCAACTGGAGTTTTGCGCCTTCCGAGCGGGGAATCCGTATCAACGAGCGCCTGCAAGCCATGACCAACGCCAATGCCGACAGCCTCCGGATGTTGCAAAATGACAATTTCAGCGTGTTGGCACGTACATTACTGCCCAGGTTGCTCAGCATTCTTGAGACCCGTTCATTAACACCCAAACAAAAGGCAGCCCATATCCTGCTCTCGAACTGGAACTACCAAAATTCCCCGGAATCCATTGCAGCGTCGATCTTTGAAACCTGGTACCCATTGCTGGGCCAGGCCATCTGGAACGACGATTTCGCTTCCTCCGAAGCTCCGATGGAATATCCCTCCCGTGACCGGACATTGTACCTCATCTTGAAGCAGCCGAATGAAAAGTGGTTCGATAATGTGAACACGCCTCAAAAGGAGACCTTACCCGACATAGTTTACCAGAGCTTTAATGCATCACTAGACACGCTTACTGCCCGTAGAGGCACAATGAGTCCCGAATGGCAATGGTCGAAAGTGAAAGAAGCTGAAATAAGACATTTGAGCCGTAGCATCAAGCCATTCAACGCGCCTCCATTGGTGACGGGTGGCGGCAGCAGCATTGTGAATGCGATGACGAAACGTAAAGGGCCGTCGTGGCGTATGGTGGTCGAACTCGGACCTACACCGCGCGCTTACGGTATTTATCCGGGAGGTCAATCGGGCAATCCGGGCAGTCCCTATTATCTTAATCTGTTAAAAAAATGGGAGAAGGGAGAGCTCAATGAGTTGATATTCCTCACGTCGCCCGATCAGAAAGTGCCGCATCTGGCGTCGAGTCTTGTATTGCAAAAACGTTAGCTTATGAACTTCCTCATCATAGCCGTTCTTTCGGCATTGTTACAAATATTCGCTCCATGGTGGATAATCGCCATTGTTCCTTTCGTAATCGTGCTATGGCGCCCATCCAGGCCTTCCGGCTCATTCTGGGCGGGTTTCGGCGGCATTGCCGTCCCCTGGCTGCTTTACGGGTACTATCAGCATTTCATCTCCGACGGCGCCCTCTCCGACCGGGTTGCGAAGATATTCATGTTGCCGAATGGCATCCTCCTTTTGCTGGTGACGGCTCTTGTAGGGGGTCTTGTGGGCAGTTTTTCGGGGCTGTCCGGATATTGGGTACGGCAGATCTTCCGAAGGCGTCCTGTACCTGTGTCCGGTCCTATTTCGTAAAGCGCTCGCCCCGGCCTTATTCATTGTACTTAAACACAAATCATTATCTTTGCGGCTCGTTCAAAAACAATAAACCTTAAAAACGTGAACAACAATACTTCATTGATCTGGAACGTCGTCCTTTCGCTTGCTGTGGCGGTGTTATTCTTCCTTCATTTTTCAAGCAAATCGTCAGACACCGGCGCAGCTGCAGATGGTGCAGTAGTGGCAGGCCGCCGCACTGTTTACGTTCAGGTGGATTCACTTCTGAAAAACTACGATTTCTTCAAGGATACCAGAAAAGAGCTTGAAAACAAGAATTTCCAGCTTGAAAACGAGCTGACCACCAAAGGACGCTCACTGCAAAATGAAGTAGCTTTCTTCCAGCAACGCGCCGCTACCATGACTCCCGAGCAAGCTCGTTCTACCGAGGCTCAACTCATGAAAAAGCAGCAGGATCTGATGGCTTACCGCGATCAGTCGGCGCAAGCACTGGGCCAGGAAGAGGCTAAAAAGAACGAAGAGCTTTATAAGAACATCCGTGCCTACATCGAGAAATATAACAAGGAAAACCAGTTCGAATACGTACTCGGCTACTCCCTGGGCGGTGGCATTCTGTTCGCAAACCCATCCCTGGACGTGACCCAGAAGATCATCGACGGTTTGAACAAAGAATATAAAAACTCAGGCAAAGCAGCCGCTCCGGCTGATACTACCAAGAAGAAGTAGTATTTCCTGAATTGTATAAAAGAGCGAAGCAGACGATCCGAGGATCGTCTGCTTCGCTCTTTTAATGTAAAATTAATATGAAATTTTCAGCTTATTCAAATCGAATTGAAACCCTGGCAGCACATTTTCTCCTGATAATTGCTGATTAAAACCATTTAAAATCTCAACATCCGCATTAGCTCGATAAACGAAAACCATTTCCTCAAACGGATCAATGAGCCAGGCCAGCTTACAACCATTTCCAATCCATTCCGTTTCCACTTTCCTTTGAATTGTTTTCAAATCATCATTTGTCGAGAGTAGTTCTATCACGAAATCAGGACATACTGGCGGGAATTTTACTTTTTCCGCCTTAGTCAAACGCGCCCACCGTTCTGCTGAAACCCATGCAACGTCTGGGGATCTGACGGAAGTATTGGGTAGGCGAAAAGCGGTAGAAGAATCGAACACAAATCCCAAATTCGCAGCAAGGTGCCAATGCATCAACCAATAGTTAATGATCGAGTTCAACATTCCAGTAACTCCGCCGGTATTCGACATAATATAGATCGTTCCCTCGCTATCCCTCTCTATTTTGAGTTGATCATTCTCCCTGCAAAATTCATAGAATTCATCGTCGTCAAGACGCAGGGGCTTGTATCTCAATTCTATCGTATCCATGTTGTTGTTTCCTTACCTAATGCAATATAAACATTTTGAAACACTAACAGATCCAGGCCATGCCTCTCAAAAACAAAACAGGGCAGCCGGAAATCCGACTGCCCTGCGCTTTGCATTGAATATATTTTAAACCGCCGAAGAAGAGAACTTCGCGCCGATGTACTCACGGTTCATGCGGGCGATGTTTTCGAGGCTGATTTCTTTGGGGCATTCTGCCGAGCAGGCACCGGTGTTGGTGCAGGCTCCGAAGCCTTCTGCGTCCATTTGAGCGACCATTTTCTCGGCGCGGATGCTGCGTTCCGCCTGTCCTTGCGGCAACAATGCCAGCTGGGAGATTTTGGCAGATACAAAAAGCATAGCAGAGGCATTTTTACAAGCTGCTACGCAAGCGCCGCAACCGATGCAAGCCGCCGCTGCAAATGCGTCGTCCGCTGCCTCTTTCGCAATTGGAAGCGAGTTAGCATCCTGCGCATTACCCGTGTTGACAGAAATGAAACCACCGGCAGAGATCACGCGGTCGAATGCGTCACGGTCTACCACGAGGTCCTTGATCACCGGGAATGCCTGTGCTCTCCAGGGCTCTACCACGATGGTATCACCGTCTTTGAACGAACGCATGTGCAGCTGGCAGGTAGTTACCCCACGCAGAGGCCCGTGCGGACGGCCATTGATATACATCGAACACATCCCGCAAATGCCTTCGCGACAGTCGTGGTCGAATGCAACAGGTTCCTTTCCTTCTTCGATGAGCTGCTCATTGAGGACATCGAACATTTCAAGAAATGACATATCGGGGGAAACGTTGTCCAGCTTGTAGTCTTCGAAACCTCCCGCTGCGTCTTTATTGCTTTGTCTCCACACTTTCAGAGACAACCTCATATTTCCTTCCATACCTATATTCTTTATTTCTGATACAACTTTTTAGCGTGGCATAAATCCTGCCACCGGAGGTTTCTTATTTGTAGCTGCGTTGAGCGATTTTAATGTTTTCGTAAACGAGTTCCTCTTTGTGAAGCTCCCATTGCTCAGGTCCCTTGTGTTCCCAGGCCGATACGTACATATAGTTTTCGTCGTCGCGCAATGCTTCGCCTTCTTCGGTCTGGTATTCTTCCCGGAAGTGGCCACCGCATGATTCATTGCGGTTCAGAGCGTCGATACACATCAGCTCGCCCAGTTCGATAAAGTCTGCAACACGGTTCGCTTTGTCGAGTTCAGGGTTGAAGTAGTTGGCAGTACCCATTACTTTCACATCCGACCAGAAGTCTTTTCTCAACTGACGGATTTCTTCGATCGCCTCTTTCAAGCCCTGTGCATTACGCGCCATACCACATTTTTCCCACATGATCTTACCCAAACGGCGGTGGAAAAGCTCGGGAGAAGTTTTACCCTGAATGCGCAGCAGCGTGTCGATGCGCTCTTTCACCTCTGCTTCCGCTTTCACGAATGCTTCGTGGTCGGTAGAGATTTTTCCGGTACGGATTTCGCTCGCCAGGTAAGCACCGATGGTGTAAGGGATCACGAAATAACCATCGGCCAGCCCCTGCATCAATGCCGAAGCACCGAGGCGGTTGGCACCGTGGTCGGAGAAGTTGGCCTCTCCCAGCGAGTACAAGCCCGGAACGGTGGTCATCAGGTTGTAGTCAACCCAAAGCCCGCCCATGGTGTAGTGCACCGCAGGATAAATACGCATAGGCACTTCGTACGGATCTTCACCCGTGATTTGCTTATACATATCGAAGAGGTTACCATATTTTTCTTTCACAACTGCCTTACCCCAGGTGATGATATCCGCATCGGAGGCATTGTGGATATTGTTCTTGTTGGCTTCCGCACGTCCGTAACGCTCAACCGCCGCGGCGAAATCTAGGTAAACGGCCAATTTGGAGGCTCCCACCCCGTAACCGGCGTCACAACGCTCTTTCGCTGCACGGGAAGCAATGTCACGCGGTACGAGGTTACCGAATGCAGGGTAACGGCGTTCGAGGTAGTAATCACGCTCGTCTTCGGGAATTTCGTTACCCGGGCGGTTATCGTCCTTTTTCTTGGGGACCCAGATACGTCCATCGTTACGTAGCGACTCCGACATCAGTGTGAGTTTCGACTGGTGCTCGCCCGAAACGGGAATACACGTAGGGTGAATTTGGGTAAAGCAAGGGTTACCGAAGAATGCACCGCGTTTGTGAGCCTTCCATGCCGCGGTCACGTTGCTGCCCATGGCATTGGTAGAAAGGTAAAACACATTTCCATAACCACCTGTACAAAGCAGTACCGCGTGGCCACCATGTCTTTCGATCTCGCCTGTGATCAGGTTACGTGCGATGATACCGCGGCATTTGCCATCGATATTCACGACGTCGAGCATTTCGTGGCGGTTGTACATTTTTACAGTACCCATACCTACCTGGCGTTGCAAACCTGAATAGGCTCCGAGCAACAGCTGCTGGCCAGTTTGGCCCGCTGCGTAGAAGGTACGCTGCACCTGCGTTCCACCGAATGAACGGTTGGAAAGCAAACCGCCGTATTCACGCGCGAAAGGCACACCCGCCGCTACGCATTGGTCGATAATGTTCCCCGAAACTTCGGCAAGGCGGTGTACGTTCGCCTCACGCGCACGGTAGTCACCACCTTTGATGGTATCATAAAAAAGACGGTAAACCGAGTCACCGTCATTCTGGTAGTTTTTTGCTGCATTGATCCCTCCTTGTGCGGCAATAGAGTGCGCACGGCGTGGAGAATCCTGGAAACAGAATGCTTTTACTTTATAACCGAGCTCGGCGAGCGTAGCAGCGGCAGAAGCACCGGCAAGTCCGGTCCCTACGACAATGATCTCGAGATTACGTTTGTTCGCAGGGTTGACAAGCGGAACGGACGAGCGGTATTTGCTCCATTTACTTTCGAGTGGTCCTTGTGGTATTTTGGCATCCAGACGAGATGAAGTTGCCATATATCAAATATTATTTAATCGAAAATTTAGAAATGAGACGCTATCGGGATTACTTCACCCAGCCGAGGTAGATCGAGATCGGCATTAATGCGAAGAGGATCGGCACGATGATGGAAAATGCAGTTCCTATGAATGAGATCGCACCATTGTATTTCACGTGGTTTAGACCCAACGATTGGAATGCACTTTTGAAACCGTGGAGCAAATGCCAGAAAAGCGAAATGCAACCGAGTACATAAATCAGTACCACAACCGGGTTCTGGAATGTTTCGAGCATCATCTGATAGAGGTTCAGTTCTTCGCCTGTGGCAAACTGGTTGGAACGGTTAGGAATCCAGAAATGCGAGGTGTGGATCACAAGGAAAATCAGAAGCAATGTCCCGAGCAAGCCCATGCTGCGTGAGTACCAGGTGCTGTTCGCTGCTGCGTTGTTGACAGCATACTTTACCGGACGGGCGTCACGGTTACTTTTCCAGAGCATCAAACCATCAACAATATGGATGATGAAGCCCGCAATAAGGCCTATTTCAAGCGTACGTATAATCGGGTTGGTACCCATGAAATGCCCCCAATGGGAGAAAGTCTCTCCGCCATCATTATAAAAAATCATTGCATTGATGGTGGCATGAACAACCAGAAAGCTAATCAGAAAAAGTCCGGTAAGAGCCATCAGAAGTTTTTTACCGATAGAGCTCGTTAACGTTTGTGAAAACCACGACATAATCAAAAACGAATGGTTTTAGTGCAAAAAAATGAGGTATATTTAGAACCTTTCAAAGGTATATCACAAACGTTAGCGAGGCAAAGAATCCCTTTCATTTTTGCAAATCGCCCTGTTTATTTATAATCATTATTAAGAATTATTTAGACTGATTAGTCTTTAAAAAAGCAAGCCCCTCATTCCGAAGGGCTCAGGGCATTCTTTCCAACTATTTTGTAACCGAATAGCACACATTTTCAAACATGTGTTTCGTTGAGTTGGTACATAGCCAAACGATCAACGAACCTACCCATGCCCAAGCCTCTATTTTTCCGGATTTTGGTTGTTTTCCTGATGCTGACAGTGCCATTCGGCCAGGCTTTTGCCACACACTTTCGGGCGGGGGAGATCACGGCGAGAAGGCTCTCGCTCACATCGCCTACCTACGAAATCAAACTGACGGGCTATTTCGATATAATTAGCGGAAAAGGAGCAGCCGACGCGCAGCATAAGGTCATTTTCACCATCAATAACGTGAAGGGCACTGGGGAACCTCAATTTGTTGAAGCACCCAGGATTCTTCCCATCGTCGATATTGGCAACAATACCACTCAAAACGTTTATATAGCCATTTACACGTTTCGATCGGTGGGCGCCTACCGCATCTCCGCCGAAGCGGATGCTCGCAATGAAAATGTACTGAATATCGGGCCGAAGCCAACCAAAAGCCTCAACTTTTACGTTAGCACCACGCTGGAAATTAACGCCGCTTTTGGCCTGAACAGGACGCCCATTCTCCGCAACGCTCCTATCGACATCGCTGCTGTGGGCCAGCGTTATATTCACAACCCTGCGGCATTCGACGCCGACGGCGACAGCATTTCTTACCGGATGTATGTCCCCCAGCAAAGAGGAACTGATGGCATGGGCGTGAACCTCATATACAATGACCCTAACCTGACAACCCCACCCGGCCAAACCGAGACCGGGGCTTCTCCGGCAACATTCAGTCTGAACCGTGTTACCGGCGATCTGATATGGGACGCACCTGTGACCAAAGGCTATTATAACGTGGCATTTGTGGTGGAAGAATGGCGCGACGGAACGCTTATCGGGCAAATCGTCCGCGATATGCAGATTATCGTCGAGGACGCCCGAAACGACCGGCCTGTTTTGACCCCGTTGAAGGATATTTGCGTCGAAGCAGGAACGCTGATTAACCAAAAGGTCGTAGCGACCGATAAAAACGGTGACAAGCTGACGCTAACATCCGCAAGCGGTACGTATGATGCTACATTAGTCAAACCTCCGCTGGCCACTTTCACTGTGGCCAATCAAGGTGCTCAGGGCAGCGTAACCGGGACATTCTTGTGGCAGACATCCTGTGACCATATCCGGATGGGCCCTTACGGCGTGCTGTTCAAGGTTGAAGACGGCCCGCCTCCCACTTACCCAAATCCCTCGCTATTCAGGAAGCTCACCGACATGACGTCATTTAATATCCGGGTCTACGGACCGAAACCTACGGGATTGAGGGGCACAGCCGTGTCCGATCCTACCGGAACCGCTTACCGTCTCAACTGGGATGCTTATAAATGCCAGGTCACAGGCGCTAAAATTGCTATCTACCGCGCTGAAAAATGTACTGACCTTCAAGAAGATGTGTGTAGTCCGGGCATTCCTGCCGGCTCGGGTTATGAAGAAATCGGAAGGGTCGATATTAACCAGACCACATTCCTGGACAACAATGGCGGCGAAGGACTCCGTCCGGGTGTTTCCTATTCCTACCGCATCGTGGCCCTGTTCCCAAGGCCAGGCGCCAGCCCCACAGACCCCGGTTACCTGATCGGCGGGGGGGAAAGCCTTGCTTCCGCCGAGTATTGCCTCAACCTCCCATTGGCCATGCCGGTCATTACCAATGTGACGGTTGATTCCACCAGCACCACCAGAGGGCAGATCACCGTCAAATGGATCAGACCTGCTACTGCAACCGGACTACCCGCTCAGTACCGCCTGTACAGGGCTACCGGACAGAATGGTACTGTTTTCACCAAAATCGCCGACATCAACACCAACCTCACACCAGGAGCGGCCGACACCCTTTTCGTCGACAAAGGATTGAATACTGAGGCCAATGCCTACAACTACAAACTCGAATATTATACCACGGTAAACGGCCAGCTTACCAAGTTCGACGAAACCGAAACCGCCAGCTCGGTCAGGCTCGAACAGGCTGCCGCACAACCCAACCAGGTAGGACTGAAATGGACCGCGCTCGTACCCTGGGATAATGCAAACCGCGTGCACCGGGTCTACCGGGAGGATAAGACGAAACCGGGTACTTTCAACCGCATTTATGAAGTAGCTGTGAAGGGACCACAGACATTTACCTATGTCGATGACGGTACCGATAAATATGCCACCGATGGAACCGTGAATGTGACCATCGTGAAGGACTCTACCTATTGTTATAAGGTAGAAACTGTCGGTTCCTATAATAACAGCCAGATCAAACCATCACTCCTTTATAACTTCTCGCAGATACTCTGTGTATCATCCTCGGATACCACCAAGCCATGTCCGCCGGTGCTCACCCTCGACCCGCTTAATTGCGATTCGCTCAGGGCACATCCCGAAGCTTTTTGTACCCCTTCCGGATTTACAAATCATCTCACATGGGAATACCCTGCCCAAGTGGGTGGAAAGGAATGCGACCCGCTCGTGACTGCTTACAGGATTTATTATGCAAGATATGAGGGCGATACACCGGCATTGATCGCCACCGTAACCACCCCGCCTTCACCCCTGCAAACCAGCTTCGACCATACAGGGCTCACTTCATTTGCAGGATGCTATTATGTGACGGCCGTCAACCGGTTCGGAAGCGAAAGTGCGCCAAGCAACACCGTCTGCCGCGATAACTGCCCGATGTTTGTGCTGCCAAACGTATTTACACCCAATGGCGACAACAAAAACGATACTTTCCAGCCCCTGGAATGCCCCGCATTTGTCCAATCACTGGAATTCAAGGCTTACAACCGCTGGGGTGCGCAGGTGTACTCCACCAGGGATGTCAACATCAACTGGGACGGTAAAACCAACGGCGGAAAAGACCTCGCAGCCGGGCAGTATTATTATGAAGTAAAAATCTATTTCGAATCTTCTAAAAAACAAGGCACAGAGACCAGCATGAAAGGCTGGGTACAATTGCTGAGATAGCGATACAAAATCACATCAGAGCGCTATTTGTGCTGCGTTGGGACTTTGTTACAATTCGTATATGATTTATAAAGTTGTTTTGTATGTTTACAAACCGACACATTATATTCATTCTCAAAGCACACATTTTTACCCGAATTTTCGTTGATTTAACGTACCTGACAGGAGAAATGGCACCGCCATTACCTCCCTATCATTATTAGCTCGACACAGATTTATGCGCTCTGTTTTACGAATCCCATTATACTTATTCTTCCTGGCTTTGCTGTGTAATGGCTTCCAAGCCATGGCTACACACATACGCGCGGGTGAGATTACTGCCCGCAGGCTTACTCCCGCCGGCTCACAAATCCATACTTACGAGATAAAGCTTACCGCCTATTTTGACATGCAGAACGGTGAGGGAGCCGCTAATGCGCAGAATTCGGTGTTTTTCACTATCGGACCTGTTAAAGTCGGTGACAATACCCAAGTTGATGTAATAGAAGCGCCTCGTATGCAACCAATCCCAAACATTGGAAACAACACAACGCAGAACACTTACATTATCAACTACACGTTCCGCAGTGCCGGGAAGTACCGTATTTCCTTCGAAGAGGACAACCGGAACAACAACGTGCTCAACATCGGCCCTCCGCCGACGCAGAACCTGAACTTCTACGTGAGCACGATCCTGGAAATCAATTCCAACTTCGGAAAGAACCAGACGCCCGTCCTGCTCAATGCGCCGATCGACGTGGCGGCGGTAGGACAGCGCTACATTCACAACCCCGGCGCATTCGATGCCGATGGCGATAGCCTTGCCTATCGGATGTTTGTACCCCAAAGAAGCGGTGTAAAAGGCTCGGGGATCAATTTGCAATACAAGGACCCTAATATGGTAACGCCTCCCGGATCTACGGAAGCTGGCGCATCACCTGCCACTTTCAGCATTAACAGGATCACCGGCGACCTTATCTGGGATGCGCCTGTCACGAAAGGATATTATAATGTCGCATTTGTCGTGGAAGAATGGCGCGACGGCTCACTTATAGGCGAGATCGTCCGCGACATGCAGATCATCGTTGAGGACGCCCGCAACGACCGGCCGGTAATTAAGCCGATACCCGATATTTGCGTCGAGGCCGGTACATTGATTAACCAACCTGTGACAGCTACCGACAAGAATGGTGATAAACTCACGCTCACATCGTCGGGCGGTGTTTATGAAGCATCTCTGATTCCCCCGGCCGTTGCGAAGTTTACAGTTGCCAATCAAGGCGCTCAGGGTACTGTCAACGGTTTGTTCACTTGGCAAACCTCCTGCGCCCATATCCGCCTGGAAGCTTACGACGTGCTTTTTAAAGTGGAAGACGCACCGGGTCCGAACGTTCCCAACCCGTCTCTGTTCCGGAAACTTGTTGATATGACCACGGTGAACATTAAGGTCTACGGGCCGAAACCGACCGGATTGAGGGGCACAGCCGTTTCCGACCCTACCGGAACCGCTTACCGCCTCAACTGGGATGCCTATAAATGCCAGGTCGCTGGTGCCAAAATCGCTGTTTACAGGGCGGAAAAATGTACCGACCTGCAAGAAGATGTGTGTAGCCCAGGCATTCCCGCCGGCTCAGGTTATGAGGAAATAGGAAGGGTGGACATTAACCAGACCACCTTCCTGGACAACAACGGCGGCGAAGGACTCCGTCCCGGTGTTTCCTACTCCTATCGCATCGTGGCCATGTTCCCGAGGCCAGGCGCCAGCCCCACAGACCCCGGTTACCTGATCGGCGGGGGGGAAAGCCTTGCTTCCGCCGAGTATTGCCTCAACCTCCCATTGGCCATGCCGGTGATCACCAATGTGACAGTCGATTCCACCAGCACCACCAGAGGACAGATCACCGTCAAATGGATCAGACCTGCTACTGCAGCCGGGCTACCCGCCCAGTACCGCCTGTACAGGGCCACCGGACAAAATGGCACTGCTTTCACTAAAATCGCCGACATCAACACCAACCTCACACCGGGAGCGGCCGACACCCTTTTCGTCGATAAAGGATTGAATACTGAGGCCAATGCCTACAACTACAAACTCGAATATTATACCACGGTAAACGGCCAGCTTACCAAGTTCGACGAAACCGAAACCGCCAGCTCGGTTAGGCTCGAACAGGCTGCTGCACAACCCAATCAGGTAGGACTGAAATGGACTGCGCTCGTACCCTGGGATAATGCAAACCGCGTGCACCGGGTCTACCGGGAGGATAAGACGAAACCGGGTACTTTCAACCGCATTTATGAAGTAGCTGTGAAGGGACCACAGACATTTACCTATGTCGATGACGGTACCGATAAATATGCCACCGATGGAACCGTGAATGTGACCATCGTGAAGGACTCTACCTATTGTTATAAGGTAGAAACTGTCGGTTCCTATAATAACAGCCAGATCAAACCATCACTCCTTTATAACTTCTCGCAGATACTCTGTGTATCATCCTCGGATACCACCAAGCCATGTCCGCCGGTGCTCACCCTCGACCCGCTTAATTGCGATTCGCTCAGGGCACATCCCGAAGCTTTTTGTACCCCTTCCGGATTTACAAATCATCTCACATGGGAATACCCTGCCCAAGTGGGTGGAAAGGAATGCGACCCGCTCGTGACTGCTTACAGGATTTATTATGCAAGATATGAGGGCGATACACCGGCATTGATCGCCACCGTAACCACCCCGCCTTCACCCCTGCAAACCAGCTTCGACCATACAGGGCTCACTTCGTTTGCAGGATGCTATTATGTGACGGCCGTCAACCGGTTCGGAAGCGAAAGTGCGCCAAGCAACACCGTCTGCCGCGATAACTGCCCGATGTTTGTGCTGCCAAACGTATTTACGCCCAATGGCGACAACAAAAACGATACTTTCCAGCCCCTGGAATGCCCCGCATTTGTCCAATCACTGGAATTCAAGGCCTACAACCGCTGGGGTGCGCAGGTGTATTCTACCAGGGATGTCAACATCAACTGGGACGGTAAAACCAACGGCGGAAAAGACCTCGCGGCTGGGCAGTATTATTATGAAGTAAAAATCTATTTCGAATCTTCTAAAAAACAAAGCGTACCTGTGACCATGAAAGGATGGGTGCAGCTGCTGCGGTAGATCCTTTTTTCTTTCACATTCAAGTATTTCCTTTGTAGCCCGGTTTTTTTACCGGGCTTTTTATTTCATCATGAATAACCATAAATCATCCATATGAAAACGGCATATGTTTTCCCTGGTCAGGGCTCGCAGTTCAAAGGAATGGGTCTGGACCTTTACCAAAGCTCCGATTCCGCCAAGGCACTTTTTGAAAAAGCGAATGAAATCCTCGGTTTTGAGATTACGAAAATCATGTTCGAAGGCACCGACGAGGAGCTGAAACAAACCAATGTGACCCAACCGGCGATATTCATCCACTCCGTAATCCTGGCGAAAATCGCGCCTGACTTCGCACCGAACATGGTAGCGGGCCACTCGCTTGGCGAATTCTCCGCCCTGGTTGCAGCCGGAGCCCTTTCTTTCGAAGACGGCCTCTCGCTCGTGGCAAAACGTGCGGCAGCCATGCAGAAAGCCTGTGAAATCCGTCCGTCGACGATGGCTGCGATCCTCGGCCTTGCCGACAATGTGATCGAAGAAATCTGCGCTGGCATTACAGATGAAATTGTCGTACCGGCAAATTATAACTGCCCGGGACAAGTGGTGATTTCAGGAACTATCGAAGGTGTAGAGCGCGCCAACGAACTTCTAAAGGCCGCGGGCGCAAAACGTGCTTTGGTACTCCCCGTGGGAGGTGCATTCCACTCGCCGTTGATGGAATCTGCCCGTGAAGAACTTGCAGCGGCCATCAACGCGGCGCAGTTCGAGCAGCCTATTTGCCCGGTTTACCAGAATGTGAATGCAAAGCCAGCCACCGAAGTAGCCGTTATTAAAGAAAATCTGATCTCGCAGCTCACGGCTCCGGTAAGATGGACGCAGTCTGTGGAGCAAATGGTGGCCGACGGCGCAGAGATCTTTATAGAATCAGGACCGGGCAAAGTTTTGCAAGGCCTTGTAAAAAAGATCGCTAGCAACGTTGAGCTAAAAAGTATTTAATTTTTTTTCTAAAAAGCTTGACACGTTACGATGCTCCCATTACTTTTGCACCACTGTTTACGGTTTTGGCCGATGGTGTAATGGTAACACAGGACATTTTGGTTGTCTTATTCAGGGTTCGAGTCCTTGTCGGCCAACAGTAATCGAAGAGCTCATTTTTCAATGAGCTCTTTTTTATTTCCCCACGGTTACCATTCCATCCTTAGAATATTTCCAAATTTCAGACGCGCAATATCCATTTAATAGCATTTCCATCCTTTTGCGACTCTACGGTGACATTAAGAAACTGTTTTTAAAATTTTGGTTACTTAATGTAACTTTTCTGCTATAAAATTTGGATATGAAATGTTACATTTACTATGTTTTAACCTAAACAGCACCCATATGAAAGTAGAAAAAGTAAAAAAGCGTGATCGCGAGCGCACGAAGAGTAAAATACTCAAGGCGGTCGGCGAAGTAATTGAACAACATGGCACCGAAAAAGTGGGCGTAAACTTGATCGCCCGCACTGCCGGAGTCAACAAAGTACTGATTTACAGATACTTTGAAAGCGTAGACGGCCTGATGGAACAATACGTCAGGTCGGGAGAGTACACGTCAACCCTCAGCACAGATTACATTGACAACATTCCGGAGCTAACACCGGAAGAACGGAACAAAGCTCTCACGTCCCTCATGCACACTTTCACCAACGATCTGCGCCAGCGCAAAGCCACGCGTGACCTGCTCCGCTGGGAAATCGGAACCGGAAAGTCGATGCTTTCAGACGCCCGCAACCAGATTGCGACGCGTATCCTCAACAAAATAGGCGACCTGCCCTATTACAATGACACCAGCGCGTTAATCGCATTCATTTCAGCAGGCATTTATTTTTTGACTATCTCCTCTGATTATCGTGAAAAAATGCTTGACGTAGACCTTCAAACAGATGAAGGCTGGAAGCGTATCGAGCATGTAGTTGACAGTATTATCTCGGATGTCCGGGGTTGACGATAAAAAACCGCAGGCCCTTCCCCTCAAACGGGAAGGGCCTTTTCCTTTTATTGGCAGTTACTCTCCTATATTTGCGAAGGAAAATCCCGCATTGAATGAGCGTACTGAAAAAACTGGCCAGTGAAACCGCCACTTACGGCATCAGCACCATGCTGGGCCGCTTTTTGAACTACCTGCTGGTGGCCCTGCATACCAAGCTTTTTGAACCTCAGCAAATCGCCGCACAAGGGCAGCTCTTCGCTTACGCCGGACTGGCGCTCGTACTTTACACGTTTGGTATGGAAACGGCGTTCTTCCGCTTCGCACGGGAGGAAAAGGATCGGAAACAGTATTACGACCTCATATTAAGCGCGGTGATCATGGTCAGCCTGCTCTGCTCCACGTTCATGTTCGTCTTTGCCGGGCCTATCGCCGAACTCATCAAATACCCCGATTCCGCTTCCATTGTGCGTATGTTTGCCATCATTATGGCGACCGATGGCATTGTTTCGATCCCGTTTGCGAGGCTGAGACTGGAAGGTAAGGGTAAAAAATTCGTGATCATCCGGGTTACCAACATTCTCATCAACATTTTCCTGAATTTATTCTTCCTGCTTGTTTGCCGCGACATTCATGCCGGGAAATACCTTACATTCCTGCAACCGGCCGTAGATCTGTTTTACAATCCACTGCACGCCCCGGATTACATTGTACTCGCCAACCTCATAGCCAACCTGGCATTCTTCTGGATGCTCCGCAAGGAATTCGCCGACTTCCGGTTTGTATTCAACAGCAGCCTTTTTAAACCGGTCTGGGTTTACGCATTTCCGGTATTGGTCATGAATATCGGCGGTGTGCTCAATATGCTTTTCGACCGGGCATTCATCCAGTTCCTGCTCCCCGAGGGCTTCTACCCCGGCCGCAGCAACGAAACCGCCATCGGTATTTATGTGCAATGCTACAAGCTGTCGATCTTCATGAACCTGGCCATACAGGCGTTCAAATACGCCGCAGAGCCGTTTTTCTTCTCCAAGGGCGAGGACAAGAACGCGCCCCCGGTATTCGCGAAGGTTACCAAGTATTTTATCATCATATGCGTGCTCATGTGGGTGGGCATATGCCTGAACCTCGATCTTTTCGCCGAGTTGTTCCTGAAAAAGAAGATCTACCACGAAGGCCTGGGTGTAGTACCCTGGCTTCTGGCGGGATATTTGTTCCTGGGCGTATATTACAACCTGGCAACCTGGTTTAAACTGACCGACAAAACTGAATACGGAACCTGGCTCACCCTCACAGGCGCAGGCATTACCATCGCAACGAGCTTCGTACTCGTACCGCAAATCGGCTATCACGGATTTGCGATCGCATTCGCATTGTCGGGCTTTGTGATGCTGGCCCTTTGCTATTATTTCGGGCAAAAGTATTACCCCGTGCCGTACGATGTGACATCGGCGATCGGCTATATTGGCGGAGGCGCGTTGCTGATCTATGCCTCTTCTTTGTTTAAAATACCAAATTTGTGGATTTCTGTGCCTGTGCACATGGCCATATTCGCGGTATGCGCGGCCGTAGTGTTTTTGGTAGAAAAGAGAAACATTCCTGCACTCCGGCAGTAACCCGACCGGCAATGCAGGCTATTCCTGCATTTCGCGCAGCAGTTTATTGGAGAAAAGGAATTCTTTTAGTTCCGGCACATCGGTTTTGGTAATGTCGGTGTTCACGCCTTCCCAAAGCTTATGTCCCTGATACAGGAACATGATATTCTGACCGATCTCCATCACCGAGTTCATATCGTGGGTAATGATGATGGTAGTGATCTTGTATTCTTCCGTAATCTCTTTGATCAGCTCGTCGATCTTCACCGATGTGAGTGGATCGAGGCCCGAGTTGGGTTCGTCGCAGAACAGGTAGGCCGGGTTCATTACAATGGCCCGTGCAATGCCCACACGCTTCTTCATCCCGCCACTAATCTCGGACGGCATCCGTTTCGCGGCCTGTTCCAGCCCTACCCTTTGTAAGCAGAATGCTACTCGCTCCCGTTTTTCCTCCGGCGATTGGGTCGTAAGCATATCCAGCGGAAAGCGCACATTTTCCTCCACTGTCTTGGAATCGAACAATGCTCCACCCTGGAAGAGTACGCCCATTTCCCGGCGGATCGACTGCTGGGTTTCCTTGTCGCAATGGTAAAAATCACGGCCGTTGTAGAGCACATTGCCCTCGTCGGGCTTCACCAGGCCAATCATACATTTGAGCAATACACTTTTACCCGTACCGCTACCGCCGATGATCAGGTTTGTTTCCCCTTTCTGAAACTGGGCCGAAATCCCTTTTAAAACTTCCTTACCGTTGAATGCCTTCGAGATATTATTGATTTCAATCATTTTGTGTCCGGTTGAGAACGCTTACAAAAGCAGCTGTGCGAGCAGGTAATCGGCGATGAGGATGGAAATACAGCTGTTAGTCACCGCCTGTGTGCTGGCCTTACCGACTTCCAACGCACCGCCCGATGTAAAAAATCCCTTAAAGGATGAAATAGAGGCGATCAGAAAGCCGAAAACGAAGGGTTTTACACACATGAAAAATATATTGTAGGGCACAAAGGAATCGCGGATACCGTATAAATAGTCGCGTTCGGTGATCACGCCCGTGAGTGTACCCGCGAGATAACCGCCGAAAATGCCCAGAAATGCGGAAAAAATCACGAGCATTGGAAATGTGAGCATCGCTGCCACCACTTTCGGAAGCACCAGATAGGACGAGGAATTGATCCCCATTACTTCCAAAGCGTCGATCTGCTCGGTAATGCGCATCGTACCCAATTCACTGGCAATGTTCGACCCTACTTTTCCGGCTAAAACGATACAGGTAATGGTAGGCGCGAGTTCGAGGATCTCCATATCGCGAACGATGAGTGCCACGGTGGAAATAGGGATAATGGGGCTAACGAGGTTATAGGCCGTCTGAATACAAGACACCGCGCCGATAAACGTGGAAACGATCGCGACGATGAAAATCGAGCTCACGCCGATGCCCACGCATTCCTCCATCAGCCTCCGCCAGTAAACCGATAATTTCTCGCCCTTCCCGAACAGCGTCCCTAAAAAAATGAAGTATTTACCGATTACAGACATGATATCTTAATTGTATTCAATATTTTCGGGAAAATTAGGCAAAAAAAGAAGTAATCAGAAAAATGAATCCATTAGCGGTTGTAACCGGTGGAACAAAAGGGATCGGAAGGGCAGCGATAGAAAAATTTTTAGCACAAGGCTTCGACGTAATTACCTGCGCAAGAAACGAGAGCGACCTGCTCGCACTGCAACAAACATTCAGCGAAAGTTTTCCCCAATCGAAACTGACTTATTTAATGGCCGACCTCTCGGTACGCGCCGATGTGGATGCGTTTATTGCATTTATCCACAAACATAGCTCCCCGGTGGAGGTACTTATCAACAATACCGGCGTATTTATTCCAGGGCAGGTTCATAATGAAACCGAAGGCACGCTGGAAAAAACGATGGAGACCAACCTTTACAGCGCCTATCATCTTACCCGCGGCCTTTTGCCTGGTATGATCGACGCAAAAAGAGGCCATATTTTCACTATTTGCTCCACAGCCAGCATTATCGCTTATCCGAACGGCGGCTCCTACTGCATTTCGAAGTTCGCATTATATGGGATGACCAAGGTTTTGCGCGAGGAAATGAAGCCGCACAATGTCCGTGTAACGGCTGTCCTGCCCGGTGCGACGTATACCGACAGCTGGAAAGGTACCGATTTGCCCGAAGACCGTTTTATGGATTCCGGCGACGTGGCCGAGTCGATCTGGGCTGCCTATGCATTGTCTCCCAGGGCAGTGGTGGAAGAAATTCTGATCCGCCCGCAGCTGGGAGATTTGGATTAATGAGTGAACAATAGAGCAATTTTACTAAATTGCCGCATTTTTAAAATTATTTATTAAACCCATATTTCATTTCATGGAACAATACCTCGGTATAGACGTGGGCGGTACTAACGTAAAAATGGGGATCGTTGACGCTACGGATGGAAGAATCTCAAATTTTTACAGTCACGATACCGCCAGCTGGCGCAGCTCCGGGCATTTTATAGACAGGTTAGGGGATGCGATTGCGCTCCAACTCGTTGAATATCCCGAAGTCAAAAAAGTAGGGATCGGTGTTCCGGGGCTCATTTCCCGCGACAGGACCACGCTGATCGAAATCACGGCAATCCCTGAAATCGACGGGATTACCATTGTTCCGGATTTGAAAGCACGGTTTCCGCAGCATGATTTTTACCTGGAAAACGACGCAAATGCGGCTGCTTTGGGTGAATATTATTTCGGGGAGGACAAACTTCCGGAAGATTACATTTTCGTAACCCTCGGCACCGGTATCGGCGGCGCGGCGATTATCGACAAGAAGGTATTCAAAGGCGGCGGCGGTAATGCCATGGAGCCAGGTCACGTTCCTTCCAAAAATGGAAAGGTTCTCGAACGCAACATCGGTAAAAAAGAACTGCTAGACATGGCTAATGCAATGCGCGCAGCTTACACCGGCACTACCCAACTTCCTGCCGATGGCACCATTTCTACAACCGGCCTGGTAGCGGCTGCTTCGGCAGGCGACGAGCTGGCAAAAGCCGTTTTCCATGAGATGGGTTACCTGCTGGGAGAAGGCCTCGTTTCGATGATCCGGATACTCGATATCACAACAATTTTGATCGGTGGTGGTATTTCTGCCTCATTTGAGTTTATTTTGCCGGCAATTAACGATCGTTTCAAGTACTGGCTGACGCCTTATTACCTGAAAACAATCAATATCAAACGCGCAACGCTCGCTAACGACGCCGGTCTGCTTGGAGCAGCTTCATTGTGTTTTGAATAACGAATAACCCCGAAACAATAACGATTCACTCTTAAACAGTCTCACTATATCTTTCCCTGATGAAATTATCGGTTATCGTTCCTGCCTACAATGAAGAAAAGACAATCCGAAATGTGCTGGATAAACTCAAATCCGTTGACCTGATAGGTAATTTTAAAAAGGAAATTGTAATAGTAAATGATTGTTCTGCTGACAATACGGAGGCAGTTGCTAAAAAATTCATAGAAGAGAATCCTGAGCTGGAAGTGGCTTACTTCCGGCATGAATACAACCAGGGGAAAGGGGCGGCATTGCACACTGGCATCCGCCGCGCCACGGGCGACTACATTATCGTTCAGGACGCCGATCTTGAATACGATCCCCAGGAGTTTAATATATTGCTAAAACCGGTTATCGAAGGATATGCGGATGTGGTGTATGGCTCCCGCTTCATGGGCGGAAGACCACACCGCATCCTTTTTTTCTGGCACACAATCGGGAACAAGTTCCTGACGTTCCTAAGCAACATGTTTACCAACCTCAACCTGACGGACATGGAAACATGCTACAAACTATTCCGTGCCGATCTGCTGAAAAGCCTGAAACTGGTCGAAAACCGTTTCGGTTTCGAGCCGGAGGTAACCGCCAAAATTTCCAAAATTCCCAAAATCCGTATTTACGAAGTGGGCGTATCCTATTACGGCCGTACGTACGATGAGGGAAAAAAAATCAACTGGAAGGACGGCTTCCGTGCATTGTACTGCATTGTACGTTACGGATTGTTCAGTTAAGGCCCTACATGGTTACCGTTCCATCCTGCAATTTCCGACAACTAAATATCTAGCAATACCACATGAATACCACTTCCGCATACCGTGCCGGTATAGCTTTTGGCGGGGTTGGTCGGGTGTTTGATCTCAATGGTGTGCCGCAAATTATCCGCGTACATATTGAAGTAATATAAAACCATCTTATTGCCTGAAATACGACACCTCGCAACGCCCCTTTTGGCAAAGTAGGCACTCACAATGTCACAACCCGATGCCTTCCGGTCGATCCACGCATTGCCGTCGAGGCGATAGGAACAGTAATAAGGTATTCCTCCCGCAACGTTCCCACCGGTTTGCATCCACAATAGATTCCCGAAATAGCTGTAATCACTGCTGACAGCCAGCGGCGAATAAAAATCCTGCGGGGGCAAACCTACTCCCAGTTGGTAGTAATAAGGAAATGTCGCCGGACCTCCTGCATTCGGCCGCCAGTAATCCATGCTTTGGTGTACGGGCTGATAGTAACCAATGGGCTTCTTGCTGGATGGCTGTTTCAGAAATGTGCCCCAATCGACAAAGACATTGCCGTACTCGTGTGCCAGAAATCCCATGAGGATCTGAAATGCAGGGTCATGTACCGGTTTATCGGCACGGAAAAATGTGCCTTCCGGGAATGTAACTTTGTCAGTAAACGATTCCGGCGCCCATTCATGATGATTATAAAAAAACATCCCGGTGTATTTGCCGAGTTTTTGCCAAAGCTCCATGCAAAAGAGCGTATTCATTGCCTGCCCCGGACTGAGATCGAACGCTCCGAAATAAATACCTTCTATTACAGTATTCGTGCGTGACAACGTCCCGCCGGGATGAAACCAAGTTTTCATTTGCCATTGTGAAGGATCCTGCGTGTACATTACCTCCCAATCGGCCTGTGTTTTGGTTGTATTTCCAAGGTAATAGGGGCTGGTGGCGAAGTAGTTGTGACAAAGAAAAAACGGCTTCTGGTCCTGTGCCTTCTTCGCCTCGTAAAGTCCGGCGAGCTCGTCATAGAATGAATACCACATTGGCTTGTCGGCCGGCATAAAAGGGAAGTTCTCCATCGTCTCCCCGATCCAGAGGTTGGAGGCATTTCCGCTATTCCAGATTTCGTGCGCCTTAGCACGTGCCTCCGCATCCGTAAATGGTCCGTTAGGCCAGCATTTCTTGTTATAACCATCCACCCATTCTTCCGGCCCTGAACAAGGCAAGCCGAATATCGTGGGGATAGTGGGAACACCATTGTACTCCTTATCGGGAAAAGTACTCCTGAATGTCGCCAGAGAGCCCTCGTTACCCAATTCATTGCGGTTGTAGTGCGTGCCGCCCTTCGTGAACGTTTGCGCCCAGGTGTACGACTGCTTGGTAGGCGGCTTTACGAGCACGTGCCCCTGCGGCATTGCGATGTTCGGGCTCACTTCCACAAAACCGGGCACCTGTGAGGTAGGATCATAGCCGGCAGGAACGGTGCTCTTGAAAGTAACCGGTATTGTTTGGGCATGGAGGGGCAGGGTGCCCAAGAGCATCCAAAGCAGAATCAGCTTTTTCATGGTCAGTTAAAAATAAAAGTGGTGAGACCTCCCCGCGCACCGGGCGCGAGTTGTGCGACAGCATCGTTCTGGTAATAGTAGTTGCAGCCCTCCGGCGGGCATGGCCAGCGATTAAGCGTATCGAGCCCGATTTTCGTTGCCATCTTCACAACCCTGCCGGGGCTACTCGATTGCCACGGCTCATTAGTCAAATTCGTTCCGGTTTTGAGCCATTTGCTCCCGATGAAATAGGACCATTCGTAACCGGCGGGCAGACTTACCGTTCCGATATCACTCAGTAACCAGCTCCCGGGGTTGGCAGGATCGGCGACAATCGACAACGTGAGGATTTCAGGAAAACCGCTGGAAGAAATCTTGGGTACCAATGCCGGTGCCGCGCAATTGGCTGCCTGCCCCACCGTGAATGCCTGAGATTGCCCGCTCGTGCAGGTACCATTACCACTGAAAGCTGTATAAGTTCCCGCATTAACGGTTGTCAAGGAAGTACCGCTCCCTACCCCAGATCCATTCAGCAGCCAGCTCACATTATCCGAGTAACCCGAGGCGGTGAGTACTACTTGTTGACTGGTTGCCGGACACACATTCGTTCCGGCAGTTTGCACAATAGTAGGTGTGATGCAGGTCGTCGCGCAACCGGTAATGGATAAACCTACGAAATTACTCGGTCCTGCATGTGCCCCTATGCCCGAATACTGGCCGTGCCATGAGGCATTCACCGTTCCGTCGATGGCGTATTGCCAGCCCATATTAGCCACATTCGGGTCAGAACCGAAGGTCGTCCCTGAAAGTTTAGTGGCCCCGCTGTAAAATTCGATCTCGCGCAGTTCGCCATAGCCGGTCGGGCTGGCGGCATAGCGCACATGCTGGTACGGCGTCGCATTCGGGAAAGTAAATTCCTGCCAACTGCCTGTTGCGTTCACCCCGATTGTATAAATGTCCGTCCAGCCCGAACCGTTGTTGGAACCCTGGATCTTCGCCCCATTGAGCCGGTTGAAATCCGCCGTGCGCCAATGCAGCCTTACCTTGCTCAAAACAGGGCACATCTGACCTTCTCCTGTGACGCAAATCTTGTCCTGACGGCAACTCCCGCCACCAGTACCGGCTATTTTTAGGGTCGATGCGCCCGCGTTCAGGCTCACGGCGAAAGTATAATCGGTATAGGCGATGTTCCAGGAACCGGAATTCGGCAGTGAAATACTCTGCGCATTACCACCGTTGACCGTCACACTCACTATCGGCGATGCCGAGGAGTAATAGCGCAAAGTAACCTGGTAAGGCCCCGCCGACGGCACATTCACCGTGTAGTCGACAAAGTGGTTGTACTGGTTCTCCGCGCCGCGCGTCTGGCCGTTCGAGGCATTGGGGTCGCTGGTAATAGGTCCATTGGCGCCGGACATCAGTTCTGCTTCGAGACATTGACTGAAAGCGTGGGTCGCAGCCTGCCTCGCTGCTGTTTCCACGTCATGAACTGCTATGGATAGTTCTCCGCGGTAAAGAAACCGATCGATTTCGGCCGAGTACTTTGTTCCACGCAGCAGCATGAACTTTCCGGCAGGCGGCTTCGATACAAACTTACCGGTAAGCTTGTACGTGATGCTCTCTCCCGGCCGCAGCAGTTTCCCGGAGACCGCATGATAATAGTTACCAGCCGATTGCACAAAGCCATCGGGGGACACGACTTTCAATACAAACTCGCCGTTCAGCGACACCGGGAACAACCGGAGGTCCGAAAAGTCACGCATCGTACACTGAATGTCGATCGAAAACTCCTCGCCCACCTTCACCACGGATTTATCCGCAATCATCGAAAACAAAACCGGATCTAAATCCGCTTCATTTTCACTTTTCAGGCCATTTGCAAACAAGTGATTTGCACCTAGCAAAAGCAACCAGGTCAGAACGTATCTGACGTAAGTAATATTAGTGTGCATAACAAAATTAGTAAAGTAGTTTCCGTAAAACTATATCTACTATTTCACTTCACCTATTTCATTTACCCATCAAAACTTTACACCAAACCCCTCAATTATTGAGGGGTTTTTATTTTTAATAAAACAAATAACTTTGCCGTTCATCCGGCCACGCATTGCATTGACGGCGATTAAAGACCCTTTTCGAATTACCATTATCAACACGCTATTCATGACCCCTGTATCAGAAAATGCTTCCATACTATTGGTCGATGACTACCAGTCGATCAACCAAAGGCTACTCCAACTCACCGACCGCGAATGGGACGTCCTTTCCTTCATTACGGATGGCCTCACTACGGCCGAAATAGCCGCATGTCTTGTCATTGAGCCCAAAAGCATTGAAAATTATAAGCGGAGGATCAGCAAAAAGCTGAAAATCGAAGGCCGCAGCAACCTCATCAGGTTCTGTATTGTTAACCGGGATTACCTGCGAAAACTTTACATATTGGCTCGCAAATAGCTGATTGAAAATTTACGTTTTCAATCAGCTATTTACCGGCTGATAATTCAAATATGTTATACACACATTATTTTTTAATTAAATGCGAAATAAAACGCTTTATGTCGTTTCAATTATTTATTTATTAATACCCAATATTATCTACTATTTATATTGGACAAAAGCCGCATTTTCACTAACAGGAATCGCACTATTAATTCACCTTCTCCATAAAAGTATATTGCAAGAAATTGCATTCCCGAAACATATTATTCATATCAAAGATATCTGTATTGCGCTGAGTCTGGCGGTGGCTCTGACACTCGCTTCCGGCGTTACCGGCTTCGCATTTCAAACCATGGACCACTGGTGCCACAATGCGAAGTTCCAGGAACTTCTTCAAAACGACTGGCCGCTCCGCTTTCCGGCCAACCGCCCGGTCATGGCTTATTACTTCGGGTACTATCTGGTACCGGCCGCCTTTTCCAGGCTGATTGGCGATATTTCCCAGGCTGCAATTCTGGTCTGGACCAGCGTTGGGATCGCATTGGGACTGCTGTGGATTTGCACATCGCTGGATCGGAAATGGTGGGCAACATTGCTCGTGTTGTGCGTGGGCGACTTTCCGAGGATCTTTAAAGGCGTCGCTTCGCATGCGTCCATTCAATTGTACAGGTACGAGGAAATCGGCGTCGAGCACTGGTCGAATCTTGAGAATCTATTCTGGGCCCCAAACCAATTTATTCCCTCGATCATGCTCGGCGGAATGCTTTTTCACATGATCCGCCACCGGTTGGACTATGCATTGCTTTGCTTCCCAACGGTGCTGGCGCTTTGGTGGGCCGCCTTTCCCGCATTGATTGTGGGCCTGATCACCGCACTTCTGTTGATTTTCCAATGGATCCGATGGGGCATTACTTTTCGAAGGCTATTCCAGCAGATTTTCTTGCCTTCCATCGCAGCGGTGCCTGTGCTGCTGTTGTTTCAATCGCACCCGCACCCACCGGAGAACGGACTGATATGGGAATTTCGGGGTGATATGGGCAATCTGATGCGGGAATACCTGGTGAATACAGTCGCGGATACCCTGCTCTTTGTCTTCGCATACCTGGTATCCCGCCGAGCCGGACTGCAGTCTATCCCCGCGCTGCCGTTCTGGACACTAATTGGCATTACATTACTATTTCCGCTGATCAGGGTCGGGAAAGTGAACGATATGCTGCTGCGCGGCATGATGCCGGTACTGATATTGATCGGTTGTTGTTTACTGTACCCTCTCGCAAGCCAGCCGCTGGCGAAAACTCTTACGATATTGCGGGGTAATACCAATTGTATCATCATCATGCTCGCCCTGGTGCTCCCCGCCGCAGTGGGGATCGGTCGGTTTTACAGAGCGGCGAGGCTCAACCGCATTACAGCCTTGTGGAGTCCGAATACCGGGTTCGTGGCGATCCCCTATGACGCTTATCCCAGCCTGTATGAAACACTCCGGCAACGCTGGTCACAGCAGGAGGCGGACCAGTACCTCGGAAAACCTGGCTCGTTTTACGAAAAGTACATTGCCCCGCCTCCCGCGAAAGACCCTTAAATATGTCTAACGTTTGATAAACTGCTGAGCAGTTCTGACGCCGTCCTGGTTTTCAAAATTCAACAAATAGGTGCCGGTTGGCCAGTCGGCTACATTGATTTCCTCGCTTCTAGACGCTTTCAGGGCTTTCCGGTGCAGAACCTGGCCCTTTGCATTGAAAATCGCCATTGCACCCGTGGCTGCGTTCTTGAATTCGACGCGCAATACCCGGTCGGTCGGGTTCGGGAAAAGCTGCCAGAGCATATTTTTGGCCCCGATCTCGTTGCCAAGGATCGGACTTAAATCAACCGACACAGTTGAATATCCTGACTGTGAAATCTCACTGAACGCCTGTATCCGGTAAATAAATTTCGCATTGAGCTCGATGTCTTTGTCTTCGAAAGATAACGACTGCCCATTGAGAGTTTTCAATGTCTCGTAAGGGGCCGAGTCGGATTTTTTGCGTTGCAGCACGTAGCTGGTAGCCGTCTCTATCGCAGGCCAGGTCAATATTACTGAATTGTAAGTGCGGTTAGCCGAAAGCGCGACATTAGGCAGTAGCGTCCCGATGCTGACTTTATCAAAAGAAAATGCGCCCAGACCGCGCTTGTTTAAGAGATAAGGTCCCGTGAAAATACCTATATTTTGTTCGTACGGCCATTGCAAAGGGAGATTGTCGGGATAAAACGAAGGCAGATAACTCAATTTCGTTGCATTGGACGCCTCTTTGAGTGTCAGCGTTACCTGGTTCCCTGTCACTTTTCCGGCAGAGAAGGCTGCTTTCTTTTCATCTCCATCCAGAAAAAAGAAGTTTTTCAGGCTCAATACAAGCGGTTTACCATCCTGTCCTTTGATTGTGGTATCAGCAGGCCATCTCAGTTCCTGGCCTTCGTCGAAAATCAGGGTGATTTCCTTTTTCTCCGCATTGGTATAGAATGCCCTTTTGATATCCGGGCTTCGCACATTGTCCGAATCTTTTGAGCCATAAATACGAGGCGCGAAAAAGCGGTACATCCGGCGGCCAAATTCTTCGTAGCCCGACCTGTGATAATGCACACCGTCATAATCGGGTGTTCCAACGGCAGCAAAATGGTCTGTTTTGGGGTAAATGTATTTGGTTCTTCTCAGGAAATCGCGTATCGTGCCTCCCATCGGATTGGGAGTATCATTTCTCAGAACAATGACGTTCGACTGAACGACCACGAACTGGTCGACCTGCGGATAGTCACGTACCCAAAATTTACGCAACTGATCGAATTGGGTGGCATAATTAGGGATATTTTCGAACACCTCCTGCTCGCCGTGCATCCAGATAAACGCCCTGATACGGGCAGGATTAGCAACATTTACCCTTTTACGCAAACTGCCGTAAAGTGAGCTGATACTCATAGAGTCGTTGGAACTGCGGTTACCGAGGAAATCGCTCAGTTTCGCACCGGGCAATGATCCGTTAATCACGCAGGTAGGAATGCTATCTCGTTCTAAAATCTCCTTTTGCATTTCAAGGCCCCACGCCCCCACGTACGTCCACGACCATGCCGCGGCAGTCCAAAGTGTATCGCCAGGTAAAATGGCGGGACTCTGATCGGGTGTGCGGGCGACAGTACGGGCATATTTGCTCGACCAGGCCCCGAAAACAGTTGCAGCTGCATTGGATTGCCCACTGATGACGTAGAAATCGCCTGCTACCACCTCATTACGCCGCACGATCAGCGCCGAGTCGGCCTCGTGGCAAGCGTACACTTCAAAGGAGTAATCAGCCATTTCCGCCTTGATTCTCGGTGTCATGCTGAATGTCCCGGTCGTACCAGCGCCATAAGTGATCGCCGATTTATGGTAGCCCGTCCGCACATTGTTCCGGAACGTTACCACCGACATATGATCCCACCCGGCCAGTTCGATAATGCCGGAAATAGGCACGTCGGCCATATTGTCGTCCGCACGGGCGTACAATTGCATGTCGCGCGGCAGCTTGTTGAAAACCACCGAATAAAAACGCTGGGCACTCGCGCTGCCATATATGCAGCAAAAAAGGATAGAAAGCAGGAAGAATTTGAAGTGTGTAAAGTTCATTTCATTAAAGAGGCTGTTTCTGATGGCTATTAAAATTCTCCGGGCCCTGCTGCGCACAGGCAGACAAATGGCAGATCGATGCCGGGTTATAAATATATCTTTAATATTTCATATTTAATGCCTCCGGTTCGTTGCCAGTGCGGATTTCGGAAGGAAGCCAATGCTCGTCGTACATCGCCAGGAACCACAAAACCATGATCATCGGCAGGGAATATTTGTCCCAGGACAGTTGAGCCTTGCCCAGCAAGAGGATATTCAACAGGAAAACCCAGGTAGCGAGATTAAACCGGGGAGATACAAAACGGACCAGCGTAACCAGCATGAGCACCCCGAAAACCAGCTGTTTCAGCAATCCGCTAATGCCAATTTTCATCAATAATTCATCTACATACCCTAAATACGGCCAGGTAAAATAGGGATTATAAGCCTGCTTGGCAGGGAAAAAGGCAACAATCGCGGCAATTACTACCAGAAAACCGGCGAACATCACCGGATGCTTTCGTGGATATTCCAAAAAATGCGAAAAGCGGCGTGTTACCAATGTTTCCGGAAGAGTGTAGTACACCGCTACCACCACCGAGGCGTACATCAAGTAACCAAAATTGTAGTTTACCAGCTTATCCGAGTCATAATGTTGATCGGCCATCACCGACGCGGGCGCGGGCCCATGCCAGATCACCACCCACGGAACGATCGCCAGCACCGCCAGCGCATACCAGATCCAGGCAGGATCGGCAAATACGCTTTTTACCAGAATCACCGGATTAGTACTCCATTTTACATTCTTAAACACCTCATAAGCAAGGATCGCCGCAGGAAAAGCCAGCATATATTGGCGGCAGCAAACCGCCGCGGCCAACGACAGGAATCCCACCCAATGCCATTTGCGCAAATAGGCGATCACCCCACCGAGCGTGAACACCATCGCGAAAATGTCGGTGTAGTAGTAGACACTTACCAGGTAATAATTCGGAAAAATCAGCAGTCCGCCCAGGCAAAGCCAGAAACGCTTCGTGCGCCCGGGGCTGTACCACACAAAAAGCATCAGCAATGCAAAACTCGTAAAAGCCGTGAGCAGGCGGAGGTTCTGGATGTCTTCTCCGAAAACGCGCAATACCCATCCGCCCAGGATGAACGGGATCGGGGTGTTCAGCTCATTGTAAGTTTGAAGCAGGTGTAGTGAGGGGATCGGCTCAGTACTGAACAATACCGCCGTAGGCAGGTAATGGTGTTCGTCCTGGTAAAGGTCAACGGTAAACCGGTCTTTCAGGAAAAAAACGAGGATAAATAATGCGAGCAGGGCAAATGAGGTATATAACTTTTTGCGATGCATAGGATACTATATAAAATTGACTTCCGCGTTGAGCCGGATGCCGAACCGCTCGGCCACCGACGCTTGAATTTTTTCTGCTAATGCCTTGATCTGCGCCCCGGTACCGCCGCCATAATTGACCAATACAAGTGCCTGGCGCGCATGGACACCGATCTCACCCTCCCGATAACCCTTCCAACCAGCCCGTTCGATCAGCCAGCCAGCGGGTACCTTCACCGTTTCGGCATCTACCGGATAACCGGGAACTTCCGGAAAGGTTTCCCGTAATTGTGCGAACTGAGTAACCGGTATCTCTGGATTTTTGAAGAAACTCCCCGCATTTCCAATCTCCGCCGGATCGGGCAGCTTGCTGCGGCGGATTTGCATAATCGCCTCGCTGATATCACGGATCGTCGGGTTTTCAGCGCCCATTTCCTGCAATGTTTTTTGCACATCGCCATAAGCCACGTTCAAAACAGGCTTCTTACTGAGCCTGAAAGTTGCACCGGTGATCACATATTGATGTTTCAATGCTTTCTTGAAAATACTTTCACGATAGCCGAATTCGCATTCTGCGTTGCTGAAAATACGTTTTTCACCACTTTCAATATCCACCGCTTCCACCGATTCGATTACACTTTTGATCTCCACCCCGTACGCGCCGATGTTTTGCATAGGCGCCGCACCAACGGTCCCGGGAATGAGCGAAAGGTTTTCCACACCGCCATAGCCATTATCCACGCAATGCATGACGAAATCGTGCCAAACCTCGCCTGCGCCCACTTCGAGCACGACCGTTTCCTCAGTTTGTTCAAGAACTGTAATGCCCTTGATACCCGGACGGATCACGAGCGCATCGATATCCTGTGTAAGCAAAATGTTACTTCCTCCACCCAGGATGAATTTCGGAATTTCCTTCCACACAGGATCACGTAAAACGGCCGTTAATTCATCGACGGAGGACACATTTACAAAATACCTGGCATCGGCATCGAGCCCGAATGTATTGAGATGACGAAGCGAAACGTTGGATTGTACTAGCATTGAAATCGGGGATAAACCGGGTAAAGTTAGGTATTACATTCAAAATTAAGTGGTATGGTGATTCATCCAATTTTGATTAAGTTTGTGGGCTCAGTTACAATGGTTCAGGATATGACGCTAAAAAAGAAATTTTTATGGGCTCTGCATCTTGGTATCATTCTGATTTCGGGTTGTGCTAAAACATCGGTTGTGAGCTCCGGTTCCGAATATAGGGAAGATCTTTCCGCGGTCCGGCCACGCTATGAATATGTAGAACCCGCTGTCGTAACCCGAACGGAACCGGCAACACCCGCTAAAAGCAACAATGTGCCGAAGGCTGATGTAGACAAGCCGCTGTATGTCAACAAGAAACTGGAGTCGGTGCTGGACACGCTGACGAAGCAGAACAAGGCGATCCGCTACATCAATGGTTACCGGATCCAGATTTACGTAGGAAATGTGCGGCAGGAAGCGGATGGTGCGAAGTCCTACATTTACCAGGCCTTTCCGGATTTGAACCCTTACGTTTCGTACACCCAGCCGACCTACCGCGTGAAGGTGGGCGATTTTATGTACCGGAGCGACGCAGAGCATTACCTTGATCTGATCCGTGAACAATATGCTTCCGCCGTGATCCTCGCCGACAGGGTAGATATCAAGCGGAGCCTGATGGTCAACCCGGCTTCCGACCACAATTAATGTAATTACTTATTAACCGGATAACTTTATCCACATATACATACTACCAACAGAATGAAGAAAGCGCTAATTACAGGGATCACCGGCCAGGATGGCTCCTATTTGGCCGAGCTCCTTTTGAGCAAGGGATATGAAGTGCATGGTATCAAACGCCGCAGTTCGTTGTTCAATACCCAGCGGATCGACCATATTTACGAAGACCCGCACGAGAAAAACGTGCGCTTTCACCTTCATTACGGCGACCTGAGCGATTCCACGAATATTATCCGCATCATCCAGGAAGTTCAACCGGATGAAATATACAACCTGGGTGCGATGTCGCACGTTCAGGTGAGTTTCGAAGAACCTGAATACACCGCCAACGTAGACGGTATCGGAACGCTCCGCATTCTCGAAGCGGTCCGTTTGCTGGGGTTAACCCAAAAAACTAAAATTTACCAGGCTTCGACTTCCGAATTGTACGGATTGGTGCAGGAAGTACCGCAGTCGGAGCGCACGCCATTCTACCCGCGCTCGCCTTACGCGGTTGCGAAGCTGTACGGCTACTGGATCACTGTCAACTACCGCGAAGCATATAATATGTTCGCAGTGAACGGTATCCTCTTCAACCACGAGTCGCCATTACGCGGCGAAACTTTCGTGACCCGTAAAATCACCCGCGCGGTGGCACGTATCGCATTGGGCTTACAGGATAAAGTATACCTCGGTAACCTCGACGCACAGCGTGACTGGGGCCATGCGAAAGACTTCGTAGAAGCCATGTGGCTCATCCTCCAACAGGAAACCCCTGAGGACTTCGTGATCGCAACCGGCGTTACCACCCGTATCCGCGAGTTTGTGAGAATGGCATTTGCAGAAGTGGGCATTGAGGTTGAATTCTCCGGTGCAGGCGTGGACGAAATCGCGAAAGTAGTCAAATGCAATAATCCTGAATTCCAGATCGAAATCGGTAAGGAAGTCGTGGCTGTTGACCCGCGTTATTTCCGCCCTACCGAAGTAGAACTGCTGATCGGCGATCCTACGAAGTCAATGGAAAAGCTGGGCTGGAAACCGAAATACGACCTGAAAGCGCTCGTAAACGACATGGTTGCTGCGGACGTTGAGTTGTTCCGCAAGGACCGTTTGCTGGAAAGCAGCGGCCACCGCGTCCCCAACTATTACGAATAAGATTTATGCAAAAAATAAAACCCCCGCAGAGCCATTTCTACGGGGGTTTCTTTTTATACTAATAATTTAAATAGCAGGTCCTTTTTGCACGGATTTGGCAACTTTGATCAAATCCTGAGGTTGCTGATAGCCCAGTAGCTGTTTCACCACCTTACCCTTTCCATTGATGAAGAACAACGTCGGGTAACCTTCGATCGGGTATCTTTTTGCCAGTGAAGGACCTTCGCCAGCCTCCATATCGATCTTCACGTTGATGAAGTTTCCATTGAAAGTTGCTGCTACGTCGTCGCGTGTGAAAACGTTCTTTTGCAGCATTTTACACGGGCCGCACCACGTAGTGTACGCGTCCAGGAAGATCAGTTTGTTCTCTTTTTTGGCCTGTTTAAGAATTTCCGACCATTTACCTTCCGTAAACTGGATTCCCTTGTCGGCACTTTTTGCTGCCTTTTTATCTCCTTCCCCGGCCACTGCCACCGACATGGCCAGCATCAGCGCCATGATCGCGAAACCGAGATTTTTAAGATTTTTCATTTGAATAATAAGATTTTTGATTTGCGTATACCATAACGAAAATACGCCTTTGTTTTATTTTACACAATTATGGACTGCGAGCCTATCCGGCATCTTTTGCGGATAAGAAGCTCAAAAAGGGTAACTTCGCAACTTCATTAACACCAGAATACCATGAAAGTTCAGGAAGCCAAGTATGTGATGAGCAACTCCGATTACCAGAAGTGCCCGGAGCCCGTCCTTCCCGAATATGCATTTATCGGACGTTCCAATGTGGGTAAATCGTCGCTTATCAACATGCTGACAGGCAAAAAAGCATTGGCCAAAACCTCGCAGCAACCGGGAAAAACGCAGATGATCAACCATTTTATCATCGACAACGCCTGGTATCTGGTCGATTTGCCCGGGTATGGTTATGCCAAAGTGAGTAAAGTGGAACGCGACAAGTGGGAAAAAATGATCCACGATTATCTGTATTACCGAGAAAACCTCATTTGCACCTTCGTACTGGTGGACGTCCGCCATAGTGCCATGGCCGTCGATCTCGAATTTATGGCCGCATTGGGCGAAGCCGGCATTCCGTTTGAAATCATATTCACCAAAGCCGACAAGCTCAAACCCGGCCAGGTAGCCGCCCAGGTAGAAGCCTATAAACGTAAAATGAGCGAAATGTGGGAAGAAGTGCCTGAAATGTATGTGACTTCGGCAGAGAAAAATGAGGGCCGAGAGCCCATACTGGCGACAATAGAAACTTATAATCAGTCGTTTGTGAAGACAAAATAGGATATAGGTTGTTTCCCGGGCAATCTTTCCGTTATTTTGCGCAAAAATTCAATTGCCGCATCCAACATTAACATCAAGATATAACCATAGTAAGAAAGGATGAGTGAAAAAGTAGAGTCAACAGGAATGGATTTGTTGAAAGAAGTAGCCAATGTATCCGGCAAGCCAGGGTTGTTCCGCATTCTGAAACCAAGCCGTGCGGGCGTAATCGTAGAAAGCCTGGACGAGAAACGTGAAAAAACGCTCATCGGTCCAACTGCGCGCGTATCCGTTTTGAAAGACGTTTCGATCTTTACAGACGGTGCAGAAGAATCTGTTGCCCTGTCGGACGTGTTCCTGAAAATCCGTGAGATTCACGGCGAAGAGGTTACATTGTCAGTCAAAGCTTCATCAGATAAAGAGCTCATCGAGTTCCTTGCTGAGGTACTTCCTGAGTTCGACCGCTCGAAAGTGTATGTATCGGACATCAAGAAGGTCATTTCCTGGTACAACCTGCTTTCGAAATACATCCCCGAAGCGTTTGTTGCAACCGAAGGCGAAGCGGAAGTAGCAGAACCGGTAGCAGAAGTTTCTGCGCAAGAAGAAGTGAAAGAAGCACCTGCGAAAAAGGCTGCCAAAAAAGAAAAAAGCAAAGCTTAAAAAGCAACCGATATCATGTGCAACCCTGCCTTTCCGGTGGGGTTTTTCCTTTTTATGGATAATCTCTCTTCCTATATCGATCACACGCTGCTCTCGGCCACGGCCAGCGAAACTAATATCCGCAAGCTTTGTGAAGAAGCCTGGATACACCAGTTCAAAGCGGTATGTGTGGCGCCTGTTTACGTGCCATATGTCGTCGAAATGCTGGAATTTTGTCCTGTAAAAATTGAAATTGCGACGGTAGTGGGCTTTCCGATGGGTTATTCTACCACTGCGACCAAGATTGCCGAGGCTAGTGAAGCATTGCAAAACGGGGTTACGGAACTGGATGTGGTGATAAATTTGTCGCAATTCAAATCGATGGCTTATCTGAGCATTCGTGAGGAATTGAAGCAACTCGCCGACTTGGCGCATGCGCAGAATGCATTGCTGAAAGTAATTATCGAAACCGCCGCCCTCGATTCATTCGACCTGTATACGGCTTGCGAAATCTGCGCGGAGGCAAATGCCGATTTTGTCAAAACATCGACAGGCTTTGGTCCCGGTGGTGCGGATGTAGAAACGGTCCGTAAAATGCGGTCGATTTTACCTGCTGAGGTGAAGATCAAGGCTTCAGGGGGTATCAAGACTTATGAACAAGCCATTGCCATGATCGAAGCCGGTGCCGAACGGATCGGAACCTCGTCAGGCGTTGCAATCGTAACCCGCGCATGAAACGCGTGCTGCTTCTCAGTACAGTTCACCCGTCGACAGACTCGCGCATTATGTACAAGATCGCGCCCTCGCTCCAAGGTTATTACGAGGTATTTTGTGCGCTACCTGATCTTCGAAACGGCTTGAGAGATAAGCAGCATTTGATCGAACTGCCGAAATTCAGATGGTTGTTGCCGAGAATCCTGTTTGCACACCCTGTTGCGTTGTTCAAATGCTTACGGCTAAGGCCGGATATCGTCCACATTTTTGTGCCGGAGCTGATTCCCATAGCATTGCTTTTTCAATGGGCAGGAGCCAAAGTGGTGTATGAGGTACAGGAAAACCTGTTCAAGAAGTTTGCGATCAAACGGTACAACAACAGTCCGGTTTTCAAAAGGCTGTTCCGTTTTTTCGACAAACTGGCTCGCCAGAACTTCCATTGCGTCTTTACGGACGATGCCTATCTGGAAGAATACCGCAACCTGGCAAAGCCATTCGCTGTGATCCATAATTATGTATCGCTGCCTGTAATGGACTCGCACGCGCACAAAGGGGCGCCTGCGCATGGGCCCGAGATTTTTTACCTGGGCGTTGTGTCCATGGAGCGCTGCCTCGATACGATGGTCCATGCCTTGGCGCTCTTGAAAAGCAGTCATCCTGACTGCCATTTACACCTTTTCGGCCCCGTGCGGGTGGACAAAGCGGAGCTCGAAGCGATAGCCGGCTACCCCGAGGTAAGGAACAATATCACCTTCCATGGTTATACCGATCAGAAAGTGGCGCTACGGTATGCGCGGCGATCGGCAGCCGGCATTGCACTGCTGAAACCCGTGGCCGATTACCCGGAGTCGTTCCCGACAAAACTGTTTGAATACATGGCATTGCAATTGCCAGTTATTACGTCCGATTTCCTGGCTTACCGGCAGATCGTGGAAGGTTCAAAATGCGGATTCTGTATTTCCCCTTACAATGCCCAAATGCTGCGCCAAGCATTGGAATGCTGCATTATCGACAGTCCCCTCAGGCAACAAATGGGCAGGAACGGCAGAAAAGCTGCGGAGGCACATTACAACTGGGCCTCGGAAGAAGCCAAACTTTTGTCATTTTATAACGACATTTTTAGCTCCTAACTATCTAATTCACAAATGCAGGCATTATAATTTTATAAATTTATTATTGAATTGTTCAAATATGGAGTGCTACGATTTCTACGAAATATTTAACTTTCGGAATCGAAAAGAATTGTAGCTTGCGAAGTCAACTTCTCAATCATGTATATTAATACGGTTAGTCATTATTTGCCAAGCGAAGTTATTGGTAATGAATATTTTACAAATCTCAACAACCTATCTAACGAGTGGATAACGGAAAGAACGGGAATCTCAGAAAGACGTAAAGCATCAGCAGACGAAAACACATCGACCATGGCCATGAAGGCGGTCGAAACATTGCTCGAAAATATCCCATACAGTAAAAACGAGATAGATCTGATCGTAGGAGCGACTTATACGCCTTACGACACGATCGTCACATTGGCTCACGCGGTACAGCACCAGCTTCAAATCCCCGACATTCCGGTCGTAAGTATTTCATCCGCCTGCTCGTCGTTGCTCAACGCCATCGAGATCGTCGAAGGGTACTTTGCCATGGGTAAGGCTTCGAAGGCATTGGTGGTCGTTTCCGACCATAACACAGCCTATTACAATGAAATGGACACCGTTTCCGGGCATTTGTGGGGCGATGGTGCTTCTGCATTGCTGATTTCCAAAGAGCGGCAGACGGAAGGCGATATGCAGATCAAAAAGCTCATCACCGGCGGTGCGGCCACCAGCGGAAAAGCCATCGAGGCGGTAGTACTCCGGCCCAACGACCGGGGTGTGGTGATGCCTTTCGGGCGCGATGTGTTCCAGAATGCCTGCGTATACATGCCCAAAGTGAGCCAGCAGGTGTTGCAGGAATGCGGCCTGACGATCAACGATCTCGACTACCTGATTCCCCACCAGGCCAACCACCGCATTAGCCTTAACGTGATCAATACGCTGGGCATCCCCGCCGAAAAACTGATTTCGAACATTCAGTACCTCGGCAACACAGGTTGCGCCGGTTGCGCGATCGCGCTTTCCGAGAACAAGAATAAATTTAAAAAAGGTGAAAATATCGTGATTACGGTATTTGGCGGCGGCTATTCGTACGGCGCCATGCTGCTGACCGTGTAGTACTCCCTGCTTGAAACATAAAAAGCCTTCCAATCGCTATGATTGGAAGGCTTTTTCTATATCCGGGAATGCTTAGTTCACATCCGGTTCGGCATTGTAGGAAGCCGGTTTCCAGACATTATTTTCAGGATTGATATCTGGAAGGTTATGATCAGGATCGATCGTTACCGAACGGATCGGCCCTTGCGTAGCCGCTTTGAACGTCCAGGCACCGCCACGCTGCCAGATTTCAACAGGCAATTCAACGCGAGTTTTTTTGCCGCTTACTTCTTCGATATCCACTTTCACCGGCATTGCCAGCTGATCGAGGTTTTCGATCGTGATGTAAGAGCCTTTCTGCGGGTTTTGCTCCACATAAGCTACTTCCCTCACCGATTGGTCGAGTTTATAGTTCTCGAAGAACCAGCCCTTCCAGAACCAGCCCAGGTCTTCCCCTGCCGCGTCTTCGATAGTACGGAAGAAATCGTAAGGTGTGGGATGCTTGAATGCCCAGCGCTGTACGTAAATCTTGAATGCATAGTCGAAGCGCTCCTTGCCGAGGATCTGCTCACGAAGCATTTTCAGGCCTAATGCCGGTTTGTAATACGCTTCCCAACCCAGATTCACAGCTTGAACTACATCCGGAATGGTCATGATCGGATCCGCTTTCGGGCGGAAGATCATCGGCGCCAGGCGGTGCATATCGTTCATCTGGTTTGTTTTGTACTCGCCATTGTTGAAGTTATCGCCTGACAGGAAGTTGATAAATGTGTTGAACCCTTCGTCCATCCACGCATATTTGCGCTCGTTATTACCCACGATCATCGGGAACCAGTTGTGGCCGAACTCGTGGTCGGTTACGCCCCAAAGGTCCTCTTTGCGGCTTTTGCTGCTGCAAAACACAATTCCCGGATATTCCATACCGCCCACGATACCGGCCACGTTGGTCGCAACCGGGTAGGTATATTCATGCACATAATTGGAATAGAATTCGATACAGCCCTTCACGTACTCGGTCGAACGGCCCCAGCCATCCAGTCCGCCGTCCTCAGCCGGGTATACCGACTGCGCCAAAGCCGTTTTGCCTTTCGGCAGGTTCATACGCGCTGCATCCCACACAAATGCCTTGGAAGTAGCCCACGCAATGTCGCGCGCCTGCACGCAACGGAAGCGCCAGGTCAGGGTACCCGACTGTTTGGGTCTTGTGTTCGGGTTGGTAACTTCTTCTGCGCTGCGGATTACAACGGTCTGGTCGCTTTTGGCGGCGTCAGCGAGTCTTTTACGCTGCTCGGCCGTCAGTACTTCGTTCGGGTTGAGCAATTCTCCCGATCCTACTACGATGTGGTCCCAGGGAACAGTCACGTTATATTCAAAGTCACCATATTCGAGGTAAAACTCTCCGGCGCCCAGGTAAGGCAACAGGTTCCAGCCTTCGATATCGTCAAAAACCGCGACCCGTGGGTACCATTGCGCCATTTCGTACACGATACCATTCTTCGTTTCCAGCGTTCCCATGCGGTCGGAGCCATACTCAGGGATTTTAAATGAATAGGCGAGCTTGATCCTGATCACGTCGCCATTTCCTTTCACCGGCGTTTTGAGGCGGATTTGCATGCGGGTGTCGGTAATTTTGTACTCGGCATCCACAAATGCGCCCTTGCCTTGCTGTATTGTTACGGATTTAATGGAATCACCGCCATCAAATCCCATATTGCCGAAACGGCCGCCGCTAACCGGCGTCGTTTGTGCACCTCTCGAATGGCTGCCAAATGCATTCTGATCGAGTTGCAGCCAGAGGAATTCCAGATTTTCAGGACTGTTATTTTTATAGGTAAGCTCCACTTCCCCGCTCACGGTACCTTTCTCCTCTTCAAGCGCCACGTTGATTTTGTAATCGGCGCGGTTCTGCCAGTATTTGGGGCCGGGGGCGCCGCTTCCCGTCCGGTATTCATTGCCCGGCTGGAAGTTGAAAAGCGGGTGAAAAAGGACATGAGCATCATATTTCACCTTCTCCGCCTCCTGTGCGATAGTGTTGTTGAAGAAGCCCAGACTGCTCATCGCAATGACGCCCAGACGAAATATTGAAATTTTCATTATAATGGTTAAAAATTAGAAATATTGGGTTGTAAACGAGCAATATACACCTTTTCACCTGTTTTAAGTGAAAAAGTTTCATTTTAGCGACGGACAACGCCGTTTGTCTGCCGACGTCAAATTTTCATTCCAATGCGCCAGCGACTGTCAGTTGAAACATATACCAAAGGCATCTTCTCGGGCGACCGCACCACGCTCAGCCGCTCGATCACGATCATCGAAAGCAGCCTGCCCGAAGACCGTTTATTAGCCTCTCAAATCCTCCAAAATGTCCTGCCGCATACTGGGAAATCCATCCGCATTGGTATTACCGGGGTACCCGGCGTAGGGAAAAGCACATTCATCGAGGCATTTGGCAGCTACCTTACTTCGCTGGGCAAACGGGTGGCCGTGCTGGCAGTCGACCCGAGCAGCAAGCAGTCGGGCGGGAGCATATTGGGGGATAAAACTCGGATGGAAAAACTCGCGCGTGACCCACACGCGTACATTCGCCCCACGCCTGCGAACGCGACGCTCGGAGGCGTCGCGCGGCATACGCGTGAAGCGATCCTGCTCTGTGAGGCGGCGGGCTACGATATTATCTTGGTCGAAACCGTAGGTGTTGGCCAGTCGGAAACCCTGGTGAAAGGTGTGACCGACTTCTTCCTGCTGCTCGTGCTCGCAGGCGCGGGCGACGAGTTGCAGGGCATTAAAAAAGGCATTATGGAGATGGTGGACGCCGTAGCCGTCAACAAGGCCGATCATGGTAACGAGCAGGCTGTTGCGAAAGCCGTTACGGAATACCGGCAGGCATTACACCTCTTTCCAGAAACCGCTTCCAAAGTGCCCGTTCAGATAGTGGCGTGTTCGGCATTGGAAGGAACCGGTATGGAAATCATTTGGAAACTGATTTCAGATTACCATACACAAACTTCTGAAAGCGGCTTTTTTGAGCATAACAGGCAGTTTCAGCGCGTGGACTGGCTCCGCGAGCAAATCCGGCAGTCGTTGGAAGACCGGTTTTATGAAAATGAATTGGTAAAAAAACACATTACCTCGGCGGACCAGGCAGTGCGAAGCGGAGAAAAGTTACCCGATGAAGCGGCCGCAGACCTGATCAATCTGTTTCTTTCTTCCGAACAACCCCCAAAATTTTCCGCTAAGTCATAAAACTTCCCGGCAAAAGGCATTTTTCACTAAGTTTGAGCGTTAAAACTAACGCGAATCAACTCTATTGATTTTAACTTTTAAGTTCTCAACTATGAAAAAAACCTACGCCCTCAGCAAAGCCTCCTTGCTAGCCATGTTCATGATCCTTTCGGTCGTTTTTGCTTGTAAAGATGATGACGATGAACCGACACCACCCGCAAACAACGATCCGATTGTAGCGACGTGGCAACTTACTGCCGTTGCGCCAGCTACTGGTTCTACGTTGCCTATTGACCCTGCGGTGCTTATCAAGTGTATTTACAGCTTAAAATTGACTTTCAAGGCAGACTATACCTTGGCTACCGCTGACTGCGAGGATGCTGTAACTTTTATCAATGCTTATGTTCCTATTTCTGGATCAACATGGGAAGTAAAAGATGGGAACCTTACTTTGAAAGATAAAAACAATGGATCCAAAACCTTTAAATATACTATTAGTGGATCCGATATGCAGATTTTCGTCGACGACATAACACTGCCCGGATCACCAGCCGTTGACGTGACCTTGAAACTTAAAAAAGTGTAGTATATCAAAACACCTCAAACAAAAGAGCCGGGCTTCTCAGTCCGGCTCTTTTGCTACCCGCTTGTGTGATCGCAAACGATCAGCCATTTCCCTTTGATTTTCTTGAACAAAAGCGTGTAATGGCCTTCCAGGTCGCCTTTTTCAGGCCGCGTTAAATGAAATTTCCCCACTACAAAAGCCACATCGCGGCCGGGGAATGAAAAGTTGAGGAAGGTAAATTTCAATGTACCCATCGTCGCGCGGTCGGGGTAGCGCTTGAGATAACCTTCATAAGTGGGCTTGTAGCCGTAGGTAATACCCGCCTTTCCGACGAACATCAGCGAATCGGATTCCCAGTAGCCGTTCATGAACGATTGAATATCTCCCTTGTTCCAATCCGCCTCCTGCCGTTTCAGAATGCCGAGGATCTCATCTTTGTCGCGCGGCGACTGTGCCTCTGCCGTCAACGCAACGCCGATCAGAATGAGGGTAAAAAGCCAGTTTCTCATATTTTTTATGGATTTTTGTAATGCAATTGACGATTCTAAATATAACGGAAAGATCGGCGCCCGGGGAGGTACATGGCCGAAATATCATTGATCCAGCAGGTATGAGCAAGTTCGACAGCATTTTCAAAAAAATCGACCGCCAGAAATACCCTTTCGTGGATGGTCTTTACTACCTGTTCATCATTGTTTTTATCCTTATTCTGTTCCTATTTTTTGCCTGACCAGTGACCCATCCCTATTTATTTATACTGAATCCCAACTCGGGCACGTCCATCGGCAAGAACAGCGCGGCTGTGCGGGAGCGAATCCACTCCGTCGCGAAAAAGAATGCAGGTTCTGCCCAAATCCTGTTCACGGAGGAGCCTGCACACGCGACCGAGCTCGTACGCGAGCATATGCACGCTGAAAAATGGAAGGCCATTGTGGCGGTCGGTGGTGACGGTACGGTGAACGAGATCGCGAAGCCATTGGTGGACACCAACATCCCGATAGGTATCCTGCCGCTCGGCTCGGGAAATGGCCTCGCAAGGCACCTGGGACTTCCGCTAACGCTGGACGCGGCCCTGAAACGACTCTTCGAGGGTAACCCCTCTACGATCGACAGCGCCGAATTGAATGGTATACCCTTCTTCTGTACCGCAGGAATGGGTTTCGACGCCTACGTGGGGCATTTGTTCAGCCAGCAAAAAGCACGCGGTCTGATGACCTATGTGAATGTTTCTTTCAAAGCCTACTGGTCCTATAAACCGCAATCGTTCCGGCTCGACGGCGTGGAAAAGCAGGCATTTTCGCTTTCATTTGCCAATGCGGGCCAATTTGGGAATAATGCCTGGGTAGCACCGCAGGCCAGCTTGCAGGACGGCCTGCTCGATGTATGTACGATCAGCCCGTTCCCGCAATGGTACGGCACGGCGCTCGCTTACGGATTGTTTACCAAGCAGTTGAAACAATCGACCTACATCGACTACCGGCGTGCCACACAGGCCGTTGTTGAAACCGATGTGCCTCCAATGATCCATTACGATGGAGAGCCATTGCAGCTGGATACTACACGAATAGAGGTTAAAATAAAGCCGGGAAGCCTGAATGTGATCTTCTGACTTCCCCCAAAACGCTGAAAATATGTCAAAGAAAAACCGCTCCGGCATTGTGTACTCTACCAACCCGGAGTTTGAATACAACGATCAGGAAGACGAGCCCGAAACGCTGGCCCCGCAGCAGCAGGATCTCCGCATCTGGCTCGATCGCAAAGGCGGCGGCAAGGTGATTACCGTCGTGAAAGGATTTGTCGGGACAAATACCGACCTGGAAGCGCTCGGCAAGCAACTGAAAGGCCTCTGTGGCAGCGGCGGTACCGTAAAAGATGGCGAAGTGCAAATCCAGGGCGACCACCGCGACAAAGTCATTGCGTGGCTCACAAGCAAAAACTATAAAGCCAAAAAAGCCGGAGGGTAGCTCCGGCTTGAATTATAATGTCTTAGTGGTATCGATTTCCGTCGGTGCGGGCACTGACGATGCCGGGGGTGTTGCTGATTTCGTCGGCCCGAGCACTTCCACGTCGGTGACGAAGAACTTCGTATCGCCGTTCCAGGGGAGTTTGAAAAACTTCTCTTCGTAGGTTAATGAAACCCTATGGCCGTTTTTGATCGCCTCTTCGAGCTTTCCAATAGCGTCCTTGTTCTTGCCGCTTACCGAGAACACCCACTGCGAGGAATTCATGGTACCGTCGCCTTCGAACAGGCCACCCATTCTCAGCTCACCTTCGTAGGTTTTGAATAAATAGCCCCGGTTGCTGAGCCTCGTCACATATCCTCCCCGTTTTCCTTCACTGTAATATCCAAAAGTGATATAATATAGAATCCCGAATACGATAGCCAGAAATACGGCGAATATGACCCATTTACGCATAACAGTCGATCAGTGTGATGGTGATAGAAGCGAACTTCGCAAAACAGTTTGATTTTTCCTAGTTATTATTTAGCCCGGATCGCGATCACCGGATCCATACGCGCTGCGAGCATGGCGGGTACGATGCCCGAAAGCACGCCGATAATGCTCGACACGCCTAGTCCCAAAAGCACATTGCGCGGCAAAAGCAGTATTTCCAGCGAACCCAGTTTCAGGAATGATAGCAGGTATACCAGGAATATTCCTACCAGCCCCCCGACCAGGCTCAGCATCACCGCCTCGAACAGGAATTGAAACAATATGGAATAATTTTTGGCCCCCAGCGATTTCTGGATCCCGATCAGATTGGTCCTTTCTTTGACAGACACGAACATGATATTGGCAATCCCGAAACCACCCACCAGAATCGAAAAGCTGCCGATTACCCAACCCGCCACCGTGAGTACCGCGAACAGACCGGAAATCGCAACGGCTGCCGCTTCGGGCCGGTTTAATGAGAAGTTGTTGCCATCGCGCGGCTTGATTCCCCGTTTGGTACGCATCAGGCCCACAATCTCGGCTTCCACTTCTTTCATGCCCACATCTTCGGGGAAGCCCTTCACCACAATATCGGCACTTCGCCTGCCCGATTGGAATAGTTTGGAGAAGGAGGAAAACGGAATCAGGCAAATCTTATCGGGGCTACCACCAAAATCGACCAGGCTCTCTCCCTCTTTCTTCCGCACGCCGATAATCGTAAACTTATGCCCCGCCAGTTTGAATGGTTTCCCGACGGGATCCTGGCCCGGAAAGAGCGATTCCGCAATGTCCGCACCAACAATGGCAACATTTCGGGCATTATTGGTTTCGAGCGGAATGAAGTAGCGGCCGTTCTGGACTGGAATGTCAGATATAAGATTGTACTCGAAAGACACGCCCTGAATTATTGCATTAATGCTGTTCGAACCATTTTTTAGCACGGTATTACCCCTGAAATCCATTATTGCCACGGCACTGGCACTTTCCAGGTTATCGTACAGGTATTTATATTCGGAATAATTCGGCTCGGGCCATTGGAAGTACTTCCACCATTGGTATTCACCGCCGAAGCCCCAGGGCCATTTTTGTACATAAATCACTTTGTCGCCGATGAAGCTCAGGCTATCGCGGATACTCTTTTCAAGCGAATCCACGATTGTAAAAACGGCGACGATCGCGAATATGCCGACCGTTACGCCAAGAAGCGAAAGAATAGTGCGGGTAACATTGGTTTTAAGCGCTCCCCATGCAAACCGGAAACTCTCCCAGACCTGTCGTAAAAACTTCATCATGACGTTACGGACAATTTGAATTCAAAAGTTAGCGCATCGCCCCAATGCATCGAAATAAATTGGTATAAAAGGTAAGAAAAAGGGTTCGATTTAATAAATTACAACATTAACCTGACACTCCTATATGAAATTACGCTACTCGCTAATCCTGCTCGCCGGCTCACTATCCGGCATTTCTTACGCCCAAAAACCTGTACAGGAATCTACCGGCTTCTACCAGTTTCTCTCCGACGATCCTAATCAAAAGCCATTTTTCAGCGATCGCAAAGGCGTCTTCGCGCGAAATGGGATGGTCGCATCGGCACATCCGGTGGCGTCTCAGGTAGGTGTGGATATTTTGAAATCCGGAGGCAACGCGGTAGATGCCGCGGTGGCCGTGCAGTTTGCGCTGGCGGTCGTACATCCCTCGGCGGGTAATATCGGCGGCGGCGGATTTCTGGTTTTGCGGGATAAGGAAGGCAAAAGTTACAGCATCGATTTCCGCGAAAAAGCGCCCGGCAAAGGGCACGCGGACATGTACCTTGACAAGGACGGCAATATCATTCCCAAATCCAGCACGCTGGGCCGCCTGGCTTCCGGCGTGCCGGGATCTGTGGATGGCATGGTACAAGCTCACGCGAAATATGGCAAACTAAGCTGGAAACAGGTATTACAGCCCGCCATTGATATTGCCCGAAACGGTGTGGTGCTAACCGAACGCGAAGCTCGCAGCCTCAATTCGATCAAAAGTGACCTGTTAGCCGTAAATCCGGGTTCGTCCTATTTCTTGAATCCGAACGGGAAAGATTGGGCGGCCGGCGACCTGCTCGTGCAGAAAGATCTTTCGAAAGTATTAAAGCGAATTCAGAAAAAAGGCCGCGAAGGCTTTTATGCCGGAAAAGTGGCCAAACAGCTCGTAAAAGATATTAATAAGAATGGCGAAGGCATTATCAGCAAGCAAGACCTCGCCGATTACCGTGCACAATGGCGGGAGACCATTACCGAAGGCTACAAAAGCTACAAGGTGATTACCATGGCCCCGCCGTCCAGCGGCGGCGTGGCATTACTGCAACTCATGCGCCTCACCGAGCAGCACCCGTTACGCAAATGGGGCTGGCACAGCGATTCCACCATTCAGGTGATGATCGAAGCCGAACGCCGGGTGTACGCCGACCGCGCCAAGTTCCTCGGCGACCCCGATTTCGTGAAAGTGCCGGTGAACGATCTGATCAGTAAAGAATACCTGCAAAAACGTTGGAGCGATTTCTCCTGGGACAAAGCTACCGACAGCAAAAATATCCATGGCGGAGTACTCCCGGGCTATGAAAGCCTCGAAACGACACACTTTTCGGTGGTAGACAAGGAAGGTAATGCAGTGTCCGTCACCACTACCCTGAACGGCGGATACGGCAGTCGCGTAGTGGTGAAAGGCGGCGGCTTTTTCATGAATAATGAAATGGATGATTTCAGCATTAAAGCCGGCGCTCCAAACATGTACGGCCTGATCGGTAACAAAGCCAATGCGATCGCTCCGGGTAAGCGAATGCTTTCTTCCATGACGCCGACGATCATCGAAAAAGATGGGAAACTACTGATGGTCGTAGGAACGCCCGGCGGCTCTACCATTATCACGTCCGTCTACCAAACGATCCTGAATGTACTGGAACACGGTATGACCATGCAGCAGGCCGTAAATGCTTTGAAATTTCACCATCAATGGCTGCCCGACAAAACCACTTTCGAGGCCAATGCATTCTCCGCCGAAACCATTAAAAAGTTGCAGGACAAAGGCTACATCCTCGAACAGCAACGTAATTCCATCGGGCGGATGGATTGTATTCTCGTACTTCCCGACGGCTCCCTCGAAGGCGGCTCTGATCCGCGCGGGGACGATACGAGCGTAGGCTATTAAGCGAAGACGCCGGGTTGGTCAGCACCAGGTGAGCTCTGCAATCAACCCGGCGTGCTGCGGATAAAGCTGCGATAATGCGTTCCGCTCAGCCATTTCAAAATCGGCAAAATCGAAGCCTGGCGCTACCGTGCAGCCCACGAGCGCGTATGTGCTCCCGCTCGCAGGGCGCGAAGCAAACCATGCCCCGGCCGGTACCACGGCCTGGAATGTCTCGCCATTATCCGGATTATTACCCAGCCTGATAATACTCAACTCTCCCGTTTTCTCATCAATCACAAACACTTCTAATGCTTCACCGGCATAGAAGTGCCACATTTCATCGGCCTGAATACGGTGAAATGCAGAAAAATTGTGCGATTCGAGCAGGAAATAAATACCTGTGGAAAATGCCCTGTCGCCTCCGAACCGTGCGGGTAATGCATGATGCGCGATGGTTTCCGACGCGCGATATGTTTCGGCAAAATGGCCGCCTTCCGGGTGGGGCATCAGATTATACTTTTCTATCCAGTAGGATGCTGGTTTCATGGAACGTCGGTTGAGATACAACCGCAAAGTAATCCGCATCGCTAAATATTCACCACTGGCTCATTCTTTTTTGCCAACAGAAAAGTTTTGACTAGTTTTGATCATTATTAATCATAAATAATCATTTCTGATCAATGACTAACCCACGTGTCAACATTGCTTCCGAAGAAGTGCTTTCGAATAACTGGTACACCCTTCGCAAATATATATTCGATTATCAGCATGCCGACGGCTCCTGGGAGCGCCAGACGCGCGAGGCGTACGATCGCGGGAATGGAGCCGTTATTTTACTTTATAATAAGGAGAAGCAAACCGTAGTGCTCACAAGGCAATTCCGCCTGCCTACCTATACCAATGGCAACGAAAGCGGCATGATGATCGAAGCTTGCGCAGGCCTGCTGGATAAAGACAATCCGGAAGAATGTATCAAGCGGGAAACCGAAGAGGAAACCGGCTACAAAGTGAGCTCGGTAAAGAAGATATTCCAGGCCTACATGTCGCCCGGCTCCGTTACCGAAATCCTCTATTTCTTCGTAGCCGAATATTCCGACGATATGAAGGTAAGCGACGGCGGAGGCTGCGCGACCGAACAGGAAAATATCGAAGTGATGGAAATTCCTTTCAGAGAAGCCGTTCAAATGGTCGCCAGCGGGGCGATTAACGATGCCAAAACCATCATGCTCATCCAGTATGCACAGATTAACGGATTGGTAGGGCAATAAAAAAGCCGGAGAAAGTGCAGAACGTTCTCCGGCATCGGTTGTTTGTTGTTATCAGGAAATAGGATCCGGCGTCGGAGTGACGTCCGTTTCAGTGGAAGCCGGGCCTTTGGTACCCTTGAACTTTTCGAACAAATCCTTGAAAAATGCCTCCGCGTCAGGGAAATTACCTTTCAGTGTCTCGGCGCCCTTCGATTTAAGTTCCTCGAAATACTCAGGAGCTTTATCGATGGCCCCTTCCGCCTCGGCTTTCAGGTTGTTCGCCTTTGTTTTGAGGTCTTCCAGAAGCTTCTCCCCCTCCTCGGTCTGAAGGTATTTGTGTGCAGCCACCCCCGCAGCGGCGCCCAAAATGAATGTGGCCAGGTGTTTCGCGTTAATGCTCATGATTTCCAGTTACTTAGTTTGAGATTGGACATTCAATTTAAAGAAAGTAATATTCCCAACAAAAGAACGGACTGACAAATCCGGATTCATCGCACAGAAAAAATTGTGCCCGGTAAATCGTTCACCGGGCACCTGACAGGGAGTTTATGCGTGAAACAGCCTATTTGATCTCAAATGCAGCCTGCATACGATAACTGATCTTGATTTTTTGATACTGCACATCGCTGTCCTGAACGGCATCCGCAGCTTCCGCCGCAAAGGCACGCACATTGGCTTTGGCAAATACAGGCTGCGGGAAGTACAGGTTTTCGTCCAATTCTTTGATCGACAATACCTTACCCAACTTTTGATCGAGCGACGCCACAAGGTACTCCGCTTTCACTTTGGCCGCTTTCAATGCGTCGATTTTCACCTGCTTCTTGAACTCCTCGCGTTTCGAGTGATCTACCCGCGCAACGTTCGCATACTGCACGCCACGGCTTTCAACCTTCGACAAAATGCCATCCAGCTTTTCGGCGCTCGATACTTTCAACTCATATTGCTTCGCTTCGAGGAAAGTAGCCGGCTTTTTTTTCTTATCCACATAATTCTGATATCCTCCTACTCCACTGATCGACAATGCCTCCTTCGGCAAACCGGCATCTGCCACCGCCTTGATCAGCTGCTTTTCGAGCGTCGAAATGTTGACCTTGTCTTTCTGGTTTTTCTCGTCCTGAAAATACTCACGAAGCGAGATGTTGAAATAAATTTCATCGGGCACAACCTCCATTTCGGCAAAACCCGCCACTTCTATATTAGGTACTTGAACTAACTGTTCTGTTTTGACTTGTGAAAACGCAGGATTAATGAGTGATGAAGTAATGAGAGCGCCGAGCAAAAAATACTTTTTCATGGCCTTAAAAATGGATATAAATGAAACTGATATTACCGGAACAGCTCCTTTCAAACCTGCTGGTTTCGGAACCGTTCTATGGTTTAGATACAAAAACATACCGAAAGGTTTAACCGGATGCTCGTGCAAATGCCCCGGTAATCCGACACTTCTACACAAAAAAAGTGGAAGAACGACGTAAGAAGCTGTCATTCTTCCACTTAATGGCTTTGTAAAAATTTTGTCAAATCAGGTAAAATTTTGGTAAATGGAGTCCATGATCCGTACGAAATGCTGGTAATCGGAGTCGCTCAGACTGCCCCAGCCTTTGCGACGGATGTCGGCTACGATCGGGAACGCCTGGTTATAGATAGCCTCTCCGTTTTTGGTCAGAAACAGGTTGAATTTACGACGGTCCCCCGCTGCCGGCCCGCGCTCAACCATCCCTTTTTTTTCCAGCAAATCGATAATCCTCGTCACCGTAGGAGGATCCTTGAAAGTCATTTCCGCCAGCTCATTCTGGCTGATGCCTTGCTTTCTAAAGATATGGTCAATAAGTACCCATTGATCGACCGTGAGGTCAAAACCCGCCTCAGTCAGCTGCTTTTGTAAGGCATTACGAATCTTTTTGATAGTCGTATCTATCTTGAAAAAATAGGCACGATGATCCGACTGGTGTGTCATGATGTGGAAGTAAATAGGATTGGAATGATTGAGTATTATCAAATATAAGCCTGTGCAACAATTCGTCTACTAATAATTGTGAGAAAAAGTTTGAGGGAAAGTTGATGTTGATAATTGGTTTTAGCCTGTCATCCTCCATCATCGACCGGAGGATGGTTCGCAGCCGAAACACTTTTTAGGCAGCAGAAATAGTGCAAGATTTCAGCCGAAAAATTACCTCCACGAGCATTGTTTAACTATTTCTGCTATGCGAAAACTACTTTACACTTTCATCCGAACTGGCCTATTCACAGTCATCTCGTGCATCGGCCTCTCCCTCCAAGCGCAGGACACGCCGTTTATTCAATCGGTATCTGCCGACCAGATCCCGGATTCGCCCGAAATGGCTGCATACCGCGAACGTTTACGAAAAAATCCGGATATCACAGGCTATCATTTCGTCAAGCTCAACGCATTGGCAACTTCGCAAAAAGACGGCATTCTGGTGCTTCACATTCCCGGCGGCCCAATTATTACCGCTACCGCCAGCCATGTGAAATACGAATCTGCCAGTGAATACGAATGGATCGGAAAAACCGATGATGACCGGGGCACTGTGATTATTGTATCGAGGGCTGGTCGTGTGTGTGCGCACATATCTACACCTGCGGGTGTGTATGAAGTATTTCCCGCGCCGGGAGGACTGTATTGCCTGCAAATCGTCGATCCTGAGAAGGCATGGGACGTTGGCTGCGCCACGACCTCCTCTCCCAATTCAAAGCCCGATAACGGGCGAATGGCAGCCATTGAACCAGCTGTTAAGCAAGACGACAATGCGAATGCGAAAATGCAGCCTTGCCAGGCGTTGACGTATCCGAGAGTGCTGGTACTGTATACGCCAAAGGCTTTGACGCTAGCGAGCAACCTTACGAATCTGACAGACCACGTAAACCTGTCCATTTCGCAGTTCAACAGCTGCATTTACAATAGCGGGATTACAAGCGCTGCGGCTTTGGTACTGGCGGGGATTGCGCCATTGAACTTAACAGAAACTGAGTCTATTACAAACGACCTCAATAGTCTGGTAGGTAACGCAACAGCACAAAGTCTTAGAAATCAATACCAGGCTGATCTTGTAGTACTTTTGACGGACTCCTACTACCAAGATGGTGATACTAGGGGCAAGTCTCAGACTGTCACATTAGTAAATTCGAACTCCTATTCAATTGTTGAACTCTGGTGTGCAACTTCTCATAAGACGTTCGCTCACGAAGTGGGCCATTTATACGGATGCCGTCACGAAGATGACAATACGGCCCTACCATCCTATGCCAAAGGCTACAAAATCAAAGTCCTAGGATTTACCGTCGACAGAACAATGATGGTCGGTAATGGCATCTCTGCTGACCATGCCAAGAATAGGTTGTTGAACTTTTCAAATCCAAATATTCAGGTGAGTGGGAGGGCAACCGGTACGAACGATGAAAACAATGCCCAAAGAATTACAGAATCTCACCCGATCGTAGGCGCATTCAGGCCAGACCCTGCTAATCCGTTGAATGCTTTTGTGGATGGCCCCACATGGGTAAGCAGCCCGGGCGGGAAAAACTATGAGTTGTATTATAGCTGCGGGTCTGCGCCATACACTTTTAGCTGGCAATACAGTTATGACGGTGTCAATTACACGCTTTCCAATACCACGACAGACATGTTTACATGGTATTTCTCTCAAAGTCAAAAGATTTACCTTAAAGGCACGGTTACTTCTAACGGCCAGTCTGCAACGGCATACATTACTGTAACTGCCCAATTACCTGCTAATCCCTATAAGGTTTCTGTCGCAGGAAATGACACCGTTGCGCAGCAACCCGAGCTACCTCACCTAATTGCCACTCCCAACCCTGCAGATGATCTGATTAACGTTTCCTATAATCTCCAATCTGATACTCAAGTCAGACTGGATGTGTTGGACCAATCAGGAAAGGTTATCGAAATACTGAAAGACGACAAGGCATTAAATCGTAAAGGCCGCTATTCATTTAAAATGAAAAGTAAAGATCTATCCGTTGGCACCTATGTCATTCGCCTGATTACTAGTCAGGGAATCACAACTTGCCGGGTGATCATCACAAAATAGCCCTTGTCAAATGAAGTGCTTAATAACTATATGTCTAACACTTGGGATTGCGATATTGTCGGCGGGTTGTAAACTCACCAACGAGCTCATTGACAATGTCGGCCCTCTCCCACGCCTGCCAAATTGGGGTTATCTGACAGCTGATATGAATGGTAGTGATTGGAGTAAAAGCTATAAAAATGCCTATCAGGTTACACATGGGATCGTTAGCTATCGGGATGAACCGCAAGGTATATCCTATGGCTTAATTTCGATACTATACACATCGGAAGGCTATGACCGCCAACATCTGCTATTTCAAAACATCCCATTCTCTCCAAAAACAGGCCGGCACAAACTTGTGTCATGCAAACCCTACGCGGGCTGCGAATCCAGCGACAAACCCGAGGTTGCACTGTTTGAACTCCTCAGCGACGGCGACGTTGCCGGGGACTTCTTCTATACCGTCGACTTCCGAAGATAACTACATCCAAATCGACAGCTACAATGCCAAAACGCAAGAAATAAAAGGAAGTTTTCAGCTCACATTGGCCAATGCCAGGATATCCCGATCATCCGATGTATTGCCCGATACCCTGCGTCTTCGAAACGGCCGGTTTCATACCAGGATTATCGAATACAAAGGTAGGGATGGCGGATAGGTGCGTGGCGGAGAATCTCACTGCCCGATATGCACCGATTCACCGAGGGGCGCTTTCACACAAAGGTGATTATCGGTGTTACGCTCGATAACCGTGTGTACATATTTTTAATCTGGGCCTGACAAAACGAAACTTTGAAAGAGAATGAACCGTCTACTAACTATTTACATATCGCTTGGAATTACTACAATACTATTTAGTTGTAAAATCACGGACGCAATCATCGATACCGCAGGGCCGCTCCCGCGCCTGCCTAACTGGGGCTATCTAACAGCCGATATGAACGGGGCAGATTGGAGCAAAACATATAAAAACGCCTACCAGGTTACACATGGCTCAACTAATTATGCCGATAACCCCAAGGGCGTTTTCTACACATTAACCTCGATACTGTATTCACCGGAAGGTTATAATCGTCAAGAGCTGTTATTTCAAAAAATCCCGTTTTTTCCGATGCCGGGGCGACATAAAGTTGCGTCATGCAATTCTTACGCAGGCTGCGAATCCAGCGACAAACCCCAGGTCGCTTTGTTTGAATCACTCAGCGACGGCGACGTTGCCGGGGACTTCTTCTATACTGTCGACTCCGAAGATAACTACATCCAAATCGATAGCTACAATGCCAAAACGCAAGAAATAAAAGGAAGTTTTCAGCTCACATTGGCCAATGCCCGGATACCCCGGTCATCCGATGTATTGCCCGATACCCTACGCTTCCGCAACGGCCGGTTTCACACGAAAATTATCCGATACAAAGCAAGAGGCGAGTGAAAAACCAATGACCATAAAACAAAATGAGCCGGGCACAGACCCGGCTCAGGAAATATATAGCTTTGGGAAAATCCTTATGCCGAATTCCGCGCCGCGTTGATGATCCCGAACATCGCCCGGATAATCAGCTGGTTGTAAGTCTCTACATCCACGGGCAAGTCCTTCGGATCGCCGGCGAGCATTTGCAATGCATATTGCTGTATAGTGATCAATGGCAATACGATGCGTTCACGGGTTTTGATGGAAACCTTGGTGACATTGTTGCTGTCGAGCAGCTCCTTCTGACCCGAAACTTCCAGCAGAAGTTCACGGGTGAGCAAAAATTCCTCGTACATTTTGTCCCAGAACTCCCGGTATTCTTCCTCATCGCGGAGGTATTTGGTGGCAGGGAAAAATGCCTTCGAAAGCGACTGCATCGAGTTTTCGATCAATGTCCGGAAGAAAAGCGATTTCTGGTAAAGCTTCTTGATATCCTCGATCTTGTTCTGTTTCGCCAGTTCGCGGATAGCTGTCCCGAAACCGTAGAAGCCCGGCACATTCTGCTTCATCTGCGCCCATGAGCCCACGAACGGGATCGCACGCAAATCCTCAAATTTCAAACCTTCGTCATCGTTACCGCGTTTGGTCGGGCGACTGCCGATGTTGGTTTGCCCGTAAAAGCGCAATGGCGTCTTTTTATCGAGGTATTTGACAAACATCGGGTGGTTTTTCAGGTCCAGGTAGGAATTATAGGCGATTTCCGCCATTTCCTCGATCAGATCCTTGTCGGCGTCGGTCAACTCATCGTCGCGGTGACCTTTGAAAAGGTGATTTTCGAGGCCGGCAGTGAACAGCCTTTCCAGGTTATACATCGCCGTCGTAACGGTACCATAGTTGGAACTGATGGTCTGCCCCTGAACGGTCAGCTGGATTTCCTTATCCTCAATATCCTTACCGAGCGACGAGTAAAAGTTATGGTTATTGCCGCCACCGCGTGCAGGAGGTCCTCCACGACCGTCGAAGAACGTCACTTTGATGCCGAACTCACGCGATACTTTGGTCAGCTCTTCCTTAGCCCGGTAGATCGACCAGTTGGCACGCAGGTAGCCGCCGTCTTTGGTACCATCCGAGAAGCCCACCATGATCGTCTGGTGATTCTCGCGGTTGGCGAGGTGGTTGCGGTAATATTCATTTTCGTACAGCGTCCGCATGATGCCCGGTGCATTAGCCAGATCGTCCACGGTTTCAAAAAGCGGTACGACATCAAGCGCCAGCTTGCCTTCTTCGTCTGCAATCAGGTTTTTGGCCAGTGCCACCACTTGCATTACATTCAATGCGGAAGTGTTGTTACTAATCACATACCGATGTGCACCTTTTTCGCCATTCTTTTGCTGGATCGTTTTGATCGCGCGGATTGACCCGAGAATGTCTTTCGTCAATTCGTCCTCATAATCTTCGTCACGAAGCGGTATATTCAGCGAGAGCAGCAAATCGATCTTTTTCGCCTCATCCCAGCTCTGGTAGTCGCTATATTTCAGGAGCGGGATTTTCTTTTCAAGCCTTTTCAGGATATCCTCCCAGGCCTTTCCGTGCTTTCGGCTGTCCTGACGGACGTCGAGGCTTGCAAAGAAGAACCCGAAGAGATTGAGTTTCAGGATAAAATTATCCAGCAATTCCACGAAAAGGCCCTGGTGCTTGTTCACCAGCACTTCACGTGCTTTCAATAATTCGTCGATCAGCTCCTGAGCACTTCCATAGCCTTCCTCAAACGGCCCGAAAATAGTGCTGTTCATCTTCTTCTCCGCGAGCGAAATCGCATCGTCCACTCCTTTGAATGTAAGGCGACGTTTCAATTGGCGAATATCACGGTAGTAACCCCGCAAAAGCGTCTCGCGCAGGCGATCGGCGACTTTCAATGTGATTTCGGGATTCACGAACGGGTTGCCATCGCGGTCGCCGCCCGGCCAGAAGCCCAGACGGAACACATTCGGGTAAGGCCAGTCGTGCACACTCATTCCCAAGCCGTTAATCAACTTTTCAAGAATGGAAGGGATCGCATCATAATACACGTTTTCAAGGAACCAGCACAAGCTCACCGCTTCATCGAACGGCGTAGGTTTTTCGTGATTAATGAATGCCGTTTTCCCCAGCTGCAACAGCAACTGGTTTACCTCTGTAAAGTCGTTGGCCTTGATCGCATCTTCCAGGTCATTGATAATGCCCAGCACTTTGCCTGAATAAAATTGGGTCGGGTGGGCGGTCAGCACGATGCGTACGCTGAAGTCTTCCAGTTTGGCGAGCAGTTTCTTTTTCAGCTCATCGCTTTCCAGCCGTTCGGTCAGGTAAGTTACCGAGCCTTTGCCGGTCAGATCGTGGGTCTCGTCGAAGGCCGCATCTTCCACCGAGTCGAAAAGCACGACCTGGCGCTCTATGTATTGGATAAATGCAAAAAGCAGATCCGCACGTTCCTTGGGAGTAGCTGTTTCCAGGAGCTCTGAAAAAAAATGCTCGATGATTTCTTTGGGAGATTTGCCTTCCTGAAAGCCAATCTCACTTTGCTGAGTCAGTATCGGAAGCAAGGAGCCTGTTTGGAATATACCGCGGTAGGGTAAGCTCAGAAACAGGCTATTAAAAATATTATACTTCGTTACAACTGCGTCCTGGAAACTATTATTCATAATGGAGTGACGAAATTATATTTTGAAATTTGCACTGAAGGCAAATATAACCTTAAAAAATGGGTTTCAGGCTTTGGGATGCGCTTGTTGATGCGATTTTTTAAGCTTTTCGATCGAGTTATGCGTGTAAATCTGTGTTGCAGCGAGGTTGGCATGGCCCAATAACTCTTTGATCGCATTGAGATCGGCACCGCGGTTGAGCAAATGCGTCGCGTACGTGTGCCTGAGCACGTGCGGGCTCTTCTGCGAGAGCGTGGTAACGGCCGAAAGGTATTGTTTCACCTTCCGCTGCACAAAAACCGGGTAAACAGCTTTATTTGAATCGGTTAGCAGTAAAACATCGGTATCCTCTTCCGGCGCACGCTGTTCTATATATCTTTCAAGTAATTGTGCCAAAGAAGTGGAGACCGGCACAATCCGTTCCTTCGATCGCTTTCCAAAGACCCGAATCGTACGGGCAGGTAAGTTGAGGTCTTTTAATTCCAACTCCACCAGTTCCGAAAGCCTGATCCCGCTGCCATAGAGCAGTTCCATAATCACCCTGTCTCGCAGCCCTTCGAAATCATCGGCGAATGTACCCTCTTCAAAAAGCATTTCCATCGATTTCTCCTCCACAAAGGCAGGCAGCTTCTTACGCGCTTTCAAAGCCGACAGGATTTTCGTCGGGTCACTGTCAATATGCTTTTTCTTTCTTAAATACCCGTAAAAAGTTCGGAGCGCAGCAATTTTCCGGTTGATTGACGAAGGGTTAAGCCCCTCCTCCATCAAACTCACGACCCACGACCGCAGCATAGGCGCTTTGGCCATTTCGGGCTCGGTACAATCGTATTGAAAAAGGAGGTATTTCTGAAATTGTTCGAGATCAGTCTGATACGATTTGATGGTATGCGCACTGGAGCGCTTTTCGAATTGGAGGAATTCCAGAAACGGCTTTATCATAACCCTAACATACGAAAAGGAGCTATCTTATTCAAGACAGCTCCTCTTGTATGATATGGATACAATAATCCTATAGAAGTCTTTCAGAGAACCATTCCGTGAGGAACTAGTCTTCTAAATGACCGTAAGTTTTCTCTTTGTAAACTGCACGCAAAACTTCGAAACGACGCTTAACAGATGGTTTTTCGAAAGCTGTACGGGCACGAAGCTCACGCATTGTACCAGTTCTTTCAAATTTCTTCTTGTAACGCTTAAGAGCGCGATCAATCGATTCGTTGTCTTTAATGTTAATAATAAGCATGCTTATAATTTCTAATGTTCTTTGAATTGGTTTCTGAAATCGGACTGCAAAGAAAAACTATATCCAACAGAAAATCAAGAAATAAGTCGTTAAAATTCGTTTATTTTTGTATCCATTGCATTGAAACACTAGTCATTAACAGATTAAACAGCCCCATATGAGTTCCAGACTGGGAATAATTGATTTAGGCACCAACACATTTCACCTGCTGATCGCGGAGCCTAACGGCGCTCATTTTAAGACTGTTTTCCACGAAAGCAGGCCCGCCAGGATCGGCCTGGGAGGTATCAACAAACGCGTGATCACACCCGAAGCGCAGGACCGCGCGCTTGCCGTCCTCTCCTATTTCCGCGAAAAGCTGGATTCTTTTGAGGTAATGCCTGAAAAAACATTCGCATTCGGCACGAGCGCGGTCCGTAATGCGGAAAACCGGCAGGAGTTCTGCTCCGAAATTTTGGAAAAAACGAATATCGAAGTGACGGTTATCGATGGCAACCGCGAGGCAGAGTACATATACTATGGTGTCCGCCGCGGGGCCGACATTGGTGACGCTCCTTCGCTGATCATGGACATCGGTGGCGGGAGCGTGGAATTTATCATCGGGAACCGCTCGCAAATCTTTTGGAAGCAAAGCTTCGAAATCGGCGGACAGCGGCTCATGGAAAAATTCATGCGGAACGACCCGCTTTCCCAGGCCGATCGCCGGGCACTTTACAATCACTTCGACGAAAACCTGATCCCGCTCGCGAATGCAATACATCAATATGCCCCGGAAAAGCTCGTGGGCTCGTCAGGGACATTCGATACCCTTGTGGATATGGACTTCCATTTCCGCACCGGCGACTGGCCGCCGCCAGTCCAAACGGATTTTAACATTCCACTGGAAGAATTTTACCGTGCTTATGCCCTCATCCTCTCCGGCAACCACGACGAACGCATGGCGATCCCCGGTATGATCGAATTGCGCGTGGACATGATTGTCGTGGCCGTCTGCCTGATCGACTACGTACTGAAAACGCATGGTATCCGGCAAATCCAGGTTTCTAAATATGCCCTCAAAGAAGGCGTTTTGGCCGAATTGATGGCCAGATAACCCCCTAACCTCTCATTTAAATACACCTTTATACTTTATCCCAAAAACCAACTCTATGAGATTAATGCGTTACCTTCTCCTCGCGGCGCTGGCATTCGTGTACACGCACGACGCGCATGCGCAACGAAAGAAAAAGAAAGACAAACAGGAAGACGTCAAAATCGACAAGGCCGTCGACGCGGTTGCCTCCGCAGTGAAAGACAAGCTGAAAGACGACAAAAAGAAAGGCCCGAAAGCGTTCAAGGAACTCATCGACAGCACCAATGCCATTAGCCAGAAAGGCATGATCTCGGTCCACAAGGTGGATGACAAATGGTATTTCGAAATTCCCGATTCGCTTCTGAACCGCGATATTATGGCGGTGACCCGCTATTCCAAAACCGCAGCGGGTGGTGGTATTTTTGGGGGTGAGGAAGTGAACCGGCAAATGATCCGTTGGGAACGGGGAATGGATAACAATCTGCTATTGCGGTCGGTAACGATTGTCGTGACAAGCCCAGATAGCACCAAGCCTATTTTCCAGGCCGTCAAAAACTCCAATTCCGACCCTATTATCGGTGTTTTCGACATTAAGGCAATCAAAAAAGAGCCTGAGAAATCCTCGGTAGTTGATGTGACTGAATTCTTCAACTCCGATAACCAGGTGTTTTCATTGAGTTCTGTGAGCAAACAGCTCCTGAAACTGGCCGCATTCAAGAAAGAAGCATCTTTCATTTCCAAAATCAGTACCTATCCGATCAATACGGAGATCCGGACGATCAAAACTTTCAACGTAACGCCTCAGCTGCTGACGCCTACGCCAACGCCTTCGATCGGCCAATACCTGCCATCCGGCCTGGACGCGGGTGTCGTGACATTTGAAATGAACTCCTCGCTGATCCTGCTGCCGAAAGCGCCGATGAAAAAACGCATTTTCGATAGCCGTGTAGGCTATTTTGCCAATCAATACGCCACTTTCGGTGAAGAATCGCAGCGTTCCGACACCGAAGTTTTCGCGGTAAGATGGCGCCTCGAACCCAAGAATGCCGAAGATGCCCGCAAACAAAAAAACGGCGAGCTGATCGAGCCTAAAAAGCCGATCGTTTACTACATCGACCCGGCTACACCTGAAAAATGGCGCAAGTACCTGAAAGCGGGTGTCGATGACTGGCAGGTTGCATTTGAGAAAGCCGGCTGGAAAAACGCGATCCGCGGCGAGTACTGGCCGGAAGGGGATACCACTATGAGCCTCGAAGATGCCCGCTACTCGGTGATCCGCTATTTCGCGGCCGACATTCAGAATGCTTACGGGCCTAACGTACACGACCCGCGCAGCGGCGAGATCCTCGAAAGCCACATCGGCTGGTACCATAATGTGATGCGCCTGCTCCGCAACTGGTACATTATTCAGGCTGCGGCTGTGGACCCGAAAGCGCGTACCAAGAAGTTTGATGATGAATTGATGGGGCAGCTGGTCCGCTTTGTGTCTTCTCACGAAATCGGTCATACCCTTGGCCTACGTCACAATATGGGTGCCAGCTCAGCCACGCCCGTCGAAAAACTGCGCGATAAGGCCTGGATTGCTGAACACGGGCATACTTCGTCCATCATGGACTATGCACGTTTCAACTACGTAGCACAGCCTGAGGACGGCATTACCGACCTCTTTCCGCGCATCGGCGACTACGACAAATGGGCCATTCAATGGGGTTACAGCAATTTCCCCGATGCCAAAGATGCCCAGGCCGAAAAATTGGCGTTGAATACCCTGACCAAAGAGGCCTACAAAGACAACCGCCTGCATTTTGGTACGGAAATCAGCCCTTATGACCCCCGTTACCAGACCGAGGATCTAAGTGACAATGCTATGAAAGCTTCGGAATATGGTATCAAAAACCTGAAACGCATCTTACCGAACCTGATTGAATGGAGCAAGGAAGATGGCGAGAGCTATAAGGAACTGGATGAAATTTACGGCAACGTGGTGACGCAATATCGTCGCTACCTCGGCCATGTGATCAAGAATGTGGGCGGTATTTACGATACGCCGACGACCTACGACATGGAAGGCCCTACTTTTACGACGGTGCCGAAAGCGACCCAAAAAGAAGCCATCGACTTCCTGAATGCCCAGCTTTTCAAAACGCCGACCTGGCTTTTGGACCAGAATATCCTCAACAAAGTGAAGCCCGAAACCGGTATGGAGGCTATTAAAGCTTTGCAAGATTATGCATTGACCTCCCTTTTCGCAGGCGACCGTGCCGTACGGTTGATGGAAACCGGTATTTCAGCCAAATACTACACGCTCGACGATCTTTTTACCGACCTGGAAACGGGGATATGGTCGGAGACCAAAGCCGGAAAGCCGATTGATCTGTACCGCCGGAATTTGCAAAAAGTATACGCTGAAAAGCTGATTTCGTTGCTGAAACCGGGTCGGGCGAATGTTCAGTCTATCCCGGTAGGCATTACCTATGGTTTCTCGACACGTTCGGTGGAACTCGAAAAGACCGATTTACCATCCATCGCGAGGGCGCATTTGGAAAGCCTCAAAACGACGGTGAATGCTGCCATCGCGAAAAGCACCGACAAAAACACGCGTTACCATTTGCAGGATGTGTCGCAAAGAATCAAGCAGGCGCTTGATCCGAAGTAATGTATATGGAACCAGGCAAGTCGGAAACGGCTTGCCTGATTTACTTAAAACCAATTGAATATGCCAGAACTCGCCGAGGTCCTTCATGATCATCCCACATTCTGTGCCGTCATACAGAACAGCAAACCTTACCGGAAGCTGGATTTTACAGCGGACAATGGCGATTTGCTGACGCGCGATTTGTCGGAAACCGCTGATTTCTCCAACTATGTTTTCGGTGAAATGCTTTCTGAAAACACATTCAATGGAATCGGTGGCTATGCCGAAGACCGGGTCATTTACCGGCATCGGAAACATTTCACTGCCAACGCCGAAAAGCCGCGCAGCATTCACCTGGGTGTGGATATTTGGGCAGAGGCTGGGACGCCGCTTTTCGCACCGCTCGACGCGGCGGTGCATAGCTTTGCATTTAACGACCATTACGGAGATTACGGCCCAACCATTATCCTCGCACATAAACTAAGCGGGATAACCTTCTTTACGCTCTACGGGCATTTATCATTAGGCTCATTGGATGGCTTGCACGAAGGCAAAACGATCCACGCCGGAGAACGCTTCGCTGCCATTGGTCCCTATCCCGAAAACGGCGACTGGCCGCCGCATTTGCATTTTCAGGTTATCGGAGATATGGGCCATTACAAAGGTGATTTTCCGGGCGTCTGCAATGCCACGGATCGGGATTACTATCTCAATTTATGTCCTGATCCACAGCTGGTTTTGAGAATAAAAGTTTAAATGTAGTGCGCATATGCGAAAATTTATGCGCATATTCATAGTATGAAAACTCGTTTGAACGTCACAATTGAAGATACTGTTTTAGCGTACATCAAAAATTACGCAGCAGCACGACAAATCAGTGTTTCTCAGATAATTGAGGATCATTTGAAATCTATTGCACAATCAGCTGAACGAAAAAAAATATCCTCGAAGTACTCGACGAAATGGAAGCGCCGATTGGCATACATGCCGATCAGGATCTTGTAAAAGCATATCACGAAGCCCGCAAAGAAAAGTATGGCCACTAGCGTCTTCCTCGATGCGAACATCGTGCTTGATTTTCTCCTGAAAAGAAAAGACTATGAAGATGCGCGGGAAGTAGTATCGCTGGCGCTGGAAAAGAAAATTAAAGCCTTCATTTTACCTTCCATTCTACATATCGTCAGCTATTGGTTGACAAAAGCTTACGGAAGTGCCAAGTCCAAAGATCTCCTATTGCTGTTTCTCTCGGACATCAGTATTGTCGATGCCAATCAGGAAGTCGTAAACCTGGCACTAACCTCTCCGATCGACGACATTGAAGATGCGCTGCAATACTATACCGCGCTTCATCATAAAATTGATTTCTTCATTAGTAGTGATCGGAAATTTCAAAGGCAGGCGCTCACGCTACTGCCGGTTTACAGTCTGCCCCAGTTTTTGAAACTTTTCGCCTAAAACCACTCAGGATTTCCTCTCCAAATTCGGCAAGAACCCGGTTAGTAACCCGATCAGCGGCAGGAACGAGCAAACCCAGAATACGTATTCAATACTCGTCTTGTCAGCCAGCGTGCCAAGAATGGCCGAACCGATACCGGCGATACCGAATGCAAAGCCGAAGAACAGCCCCGCGATCATCCCGACTTTCCCCGGAATCAGCTCCTGCGCGTACACGAGGATAGCCGAGAATGCCGACGATAAGATCAGACCGATAATGCAGCTCAGCACGCCCGTCCAGAACAAATCGACGTAAGGCAGCAGCAATGCAAATGGTGCTGCGCCGAGAATCGAAATCCAGATTACATATTTACGACCGATCCGGTCGCCTACCGGCCCGCCGATGAATGTCCCTGCCGCTACGGCAAACAGGAATGCGAACAGGTAAATCTGCGAGCTCTGTATGGAAACACCGAATTTATCGATCAGGTAAAAGGTGAAATAGCTCGAAATGCTGGCCATATAAATGTATTTCGAGAAAATCAACAGGAGTAAAATACCTATCGAAACGACCACTTTGGATTTGGATAAAGTCGCTTCCTGCTTCACAGCGCTGGCGGATTTTTTTACAACCGTCGCCAGGTTTTGCTTGTACCACCCGCCTACCCACGAAAGGATAACGATTGCCAGCAATGCCACGAGTGAAAACCAGATCACCTGGAATCGCCCGTAAGGCAATAATATCAATGCCGCCAGCAGTGGTCCGAGCGAACTACCTGCATTGCCACCGACCTGAAAAAGTGATTGTGCCATCCCATGCTTGCCTCCCGACGCCATGCGCGCCACGCGTGAAGCCTCCGGATGGAACACCGCCGAACCAATACCGATCAGGCCCACTGAAAGTAACACAATATGAAAACTGTTCGCTAAGGACAGCGATACAAGCCCCAGCAATGTAAAGCACATCCCGACTGCCAATGCATAAGGTTGCGGCCTTTTGTCTGTAAATGACCCCACCAGCGGCTGGAATACAGATGCGCTTACCTGAAATGTAAATGTAATAAGCCCTATCTGCGAAAAGCTTAGGTTGAACGAATCCTTGACCATCGGGTAAATCGACGGAATGAGGGATTGCATCGTGTCGTTCAGCAAGTGGGAGAAACTCAGTGCCAGAAGAATTGGAAATACCGTCTGAGAGGCGGGAACCGAGGCCGTGGACACGGCGGCGGAGGAATCCGCGGATGAACTTTGGTCGAAACTTTTCATGGGCATTCAAAATATCCCCGACCTCCTGTTTATGGAAGTCGGGGCCTGAAAAAGAATGACGAAGGTATCGATAATCAGCCTAACTACGACTAAAAACCAAATAAAATTCTATTTACGATGGATCACAGTCGCCGCGGACTGGGCGCCGGCGAGAATGGTAATATCGGCAATCGTAACACGGTCAGGTGCATTAACGGCGTAGAGTATCGCATCGGCGATGTCGCCGGCTTGCAACGGGTCGAAACCCTGGTACACCTTTTCAGCCCGGGCTTCATCGCCTTTGAAACGCACGAGCGAGAATTCCGTCTCCACGGCACCCGGCGCCACGTTGGTCGTTTTGATACCATGCTGCGTCAGTTCGAGGCGCATTCCTTCGCTGATCACCTCCACGGCAGCTTTGGAAGCGCAATACACCGCGCCGTTGGCGTAAGTCTGCTTACCGGCAATGGAGCTGATATTGACGATGTGGCCTTTGCCGCGTTCGAGAAGCAGCGGGATAATAGCCTTCGAAACGTAAAGAAGCCCCTTTACGTTGCCGTCGATCATCGCGTCCCAGTCGTCGGTATCGCCTTCGTCGAGCGTGCCCAGCCCATGTGCATTTCCTGCATTGTTGACCAGAATATCAATGTTTTTCCAGTTGTCAGGCAGCGAGCCGACTGCTGCGAACACCGCACCTTTGTCACGGACATCGAATACGAGTGTGGTTACTTTTACTTTGGAAGATAATTCAGCGGCTACTTCGTCGAGGCGTTCCTGGCGCCGGCCGCACAAAATAAGGTCTATTCCGACCCCGGCGAATGCTTCCGCCGTGGCCTTACCGATACCGGATGTGGCTCCGGTAATAAATGCAATACGGGACATTGAGTGGATGGTGTGGCGTGAATTTTACTTTTTGCTTTTTGGAGTATTCAAACTGCTGAACTCGCCTTTTTCCAGCTGTGCGGCCTGTGAGAAAAGCTGTACAGCCTGTTGATAAACGTTATCACTCGGATTGAGAACCTGAAACACTTCGTTGTTCAATCCATTTTTCTGCTTTCTTCCCCAGACATAACGACCGATGATCGCCTTGGTTTGCGAAGTAATGAGCGGTTTGGACAGGTTCAATTCTTTTTCATTTGGTTTGATACCCGCCCTCGAAGCGTCTTTTACCAACTCGGCCAGCATCGCATCCGACACCTGGAATGATTTCAGGTATTCCTTGAATGGCTGTTTTTCCAATCTCTTCTGGTTTTCGTTCGCGTAGCGTAGCGCATATTCGCGGATAATGTTTTTGGAATACAGCTCAAACAGGTATTTGCTGTTCATCAATGTATCTTTTGCCACAAAAATATCCGGGGTAATACCGCCGCCGCCGTACACGACACGGCCGCCATCGGTTTTATAAATCTTAGTTTTATCAAACTTGATGCTATCGGCATTGAATAGCTCTCCGCTTTCGTAACGGTGCGCCAGATCCTGGCTGTAATCTTCGCCTTTTCCAAGCTCATAAGGTTTTTGAATGCTCCGACCACTCGGCGTGTAGTAGCGTGAGATTGTCAGGCGCAGCTCAGAGCCATCCGACAGTTTGATCGGCATTTGAACCAATCCTTTTCCATAAGACCTTCTTCCTACTACCAATGCGCGGTCGTGGTCCTGCAATGCGCCGGCGAGGATTTCGGACGCTGATGCGCTGCCTTCGTCCACAAGCACGATCAATGGGCCTTGCTCGAAAAGGCCGTCCACATGCGAGCGAGTCTTGCGGTCGAAGCGGCTGTCTTTGCCTTCGGTATACACCAGAAGCTTATCTCCTGCAATAAACTCGTCGGCCATGGCCGTAGCGCGTTCCATATAGCCGCCCGGGTTGCCGCGAAGGTCGAGAATGAGGTTTTTCAAACCTTCGGCCTTCAAGGTTTTCAATGCGGATTTAAACTCATCGAAAGTGGTTTCCGAGAAACGGCTCACTTTAATATACCCTATTTCCTGATCCACCATGTAGGCGGCGTCCACCGAATAGGTAGGAATGCGGTCGCGCACGACGGAGAAATTCATTTTATCCTTTAACCCTACCCTTTCAATCGATAGATCCACTTTGGTACCGCGCTTGCCTCGCAACAACTTGTAGACCTGCGCATTGGTAACGCCAGGCCCCGAAAGGTTTTCTTTATTCACCGAAATAATGCGGTCGCCGCTCTGGATACCAGCCGCTTCGGAAGGGCCGCCGCTCAGCGGGGTTACCACATACACTGTATCATTGTAAATATTAAACTCGACGCCGATACCGTCAAAACCCGATTCCAGCTGCGACCGCGCTGCAGTAGCTTCTTCGGCATTGAAATATGCCGTGTGCGGGTCAAGCTTTTCCAGCATTTTCGAGATCGAATAATCCACCAACTCCTCAGTGTTTACCGAATCGACATAATTGTTTTCCACCAACATTAACACCTCCCTGAACTTGCCATAACCCTTCGCCACATCAGACAGCTTTTTTCCACCGCTGAAAAACGTACTTCCCAGCAGCACACCCGCCGCCAGCGTGATCGCAATGATGATAGGCAAACGAACTACGGATTTCGAGTTCTGAATGGGGGGTTGGGGGCTATGTGAGTTCATACCTGTAAAAATTAGGAATATCGGCTGGCGTCGCGGAAATTGGCTATTTCTCCAACGTGAATTAAACGATTTTGGTTGCCTAATGCAAATGAATGCAGGGCGTTAACAGACCAACAGCGCGTATTTCTAGATGAATGCCTTTAACGATTCGGGATTGCGCATGGTGTCGACATTAATACATTTGGCCGGGTCTTGCCCCATCAGTATCCGCTTCATCGGCGCTTCCATCTTCTTGCCGTTGATCGTGTAAGGAATATCGCTTACCTGCTCGATCGTGTCGGGCACATGGCGCGGGCTGTATTGCGTGCGTAAAGTATCTTTAATCTGCTTTTTCAAATCTTCAGTAAGTTCTTTATCCTTAGCCAGAACGACAAACAGCGATATCGTCCCCTCCCCATTCGACTTTTCGAGGTAAACAGCCAGGCTGTCCTTCACTTCCGGGATGCTTTCCACGGCGCGGTAAATCTCAGCGGTACCGATACGGACGCCGCCGCGGTTCAAAGTAGCGTCGGAGCGGCCGTAGATGATCACCGATTTCCGGTCCGTGATTTTGATCCAGTCGCCATGCCGCCACACGTGCGGGTACATTTCGAAATAGCTGGAAAGGTATTTTTCGTCATGCTCGTCGTTCCAGAAATAGATAGGCATCGACGGCATCGGCTGTGTGATTACCATTTCACCCAGTTCGTTCAAAACAGGCTTCCCATCCTCATCGAATGCCTCGATTCTCGCTCCGAGCATCCGGCATTGGATCTCGCCCGCATATACGGGCACGAGCGGGCACCCGCCTACGAACGCGCTGCATACATCCGTGCCGCCGCTCAGCGAGATCAGCCATACATCTTTTTTGACATGTTTATAAATCCATTCAAATGCCTCCGGCGGTAACGGCGAGCCGGTAGAACCGATCGTTTCCAGGTACCCAAGCCGCTCGGAAGTAATGCTAACGCCGCTTTTCATGGAAGCGATATAAAATGCCGCCCCGCTGCCAAAATGCGTAATACGGGCTTTTTCGGCCATTGTCCAGAGTACTTGCGAAGAAGGATATGCTGGGGCGCCGTCGTATATCACCAATGTAGCTCCGCAAAGCAGCGAGCTTAATGCATAGTTCCACATCATCCAACCAGTAGTGGAATACCAGAAGTACCGGTCACCCGGTTTCACATTCTGATGCAGTACCAATGCTTTCATGTGCTCGATCAGGCAACCTCCGACGCTGTGGGTAATGGCCTTCGGCTTGGCTGTCGTCCCCGAGGAATACAGAATCCAGATCGGATGGTCGAAGGGCACCGGCTCAAAGTCGATCCCGAAATTTTCGAAATGCAGGATATCCTCCCAGGCTGTAAACCTGTCGGGACGGGTTTCTGAAAATATATTGTCGATCAGCACCGTGTCGCCGACGCTTGGAAGCGATGCAGAAAGTTCGGTGGCGAAGGAAGTAATGTCGTACGTTTTGCCATTATAAACATAGCCATCGACGGTAAACAACACCTTCGGCTCAATTTGCGAGAAGCGTTCGGTAATCGCTGGTTTGCCAAAATCGGGGGAGCACGACGACCACACTGCTCCCACTGCATTCGTTGCCAGAAATGCGACTACGGCCTGGGGAATGTTGGGCAAGACTGCCGCCACACGGTCGCCGGGTTTCACGCCGCGCTGTTTCAGCCAGGTCGAAACAGCGGCTACCTGCATTTCCAGCGTTTCCCAGGAAATCTCCACGAGCTCCGATTTTTCCGACTGGAAGACCATCGCCGGGCGCTCTTTGGTTTTGTTTCTGAAAATATGTTCGGCGTAGTTTAGCTTGGAACGCGTGAACCAGCGTGTGCCGATCATGCCGCTCAGGGGCTTTTGCAGCACTTCGAGGTACAAATCGTGGGATTTGATATTGAAATAATTCCAAAGGCTTTCCCAGAAATCTTCCAGATCGGTTACCGACCATTCCCACAGATCGTGATACGAGCGGAAATAGAGGCCCTTTTTGACAAACAGCCAGTCCATATACTTTTTCAGATTGGACTGTTCCAACAGGTTCCGTCCCGGTTTCCACAACGGTTGCGCCTCAGCTGCCATAATGCACTTGTTAATGAAGGTTTAGTTAGGTAAAAATGGCCATTTCCGGCCGCATTTCTCCGATAGTACTTATAAACGTTTTCATATCATTTTTGACATAAACACATTCAAATATTTTTACCAGAAAAATTCCCGTATCTTTGCAGGCTAATTTTTTTCAACACTAGTACTCTGACCATCAGATACGTTGGCTAACCAGTTTTAGTGGCAATTCATACCATTTTGTGCGAATTAAAGCACTAATCGGTTACAAGGTAAATTTGTAAGAGGAAATAAATCCAGTAGTGATACTGCATTCCTAATGAGAAACAGAAACAATTCCGGAGGCTCCAAAGGTGGAGGCGGATTCTTCAAACGTGCTAAACCCGCGGTAGAAAGCCGGTTCAGCAAACCCAGCATCAAAAAATCCAGTCTTAAATTTTCTGCTCCGGCCGACAACAAAGGCCAGAAAGCTCGTCCAAGCTTCGATCACGAGAAGCCACGGGAAGATCGTGCATTCGATAAGCCTGGCTTTGATAAGCCACGGTTTGGTAAGCCCGATTTCAAGAAATGGGACAAAGGCGGCAACGACCGTCCATTCCGTCGCGAAGGCGATTCTGCTGAGCGTGGTTTTAAAAAGGACTTTGGTAAAAAAGATTTCCGTTCCGGTGACCGGAAGCCATCTGGCGACCGTCCTGAAAGGGGTGGCTTCGGAGACCGCAACCGCGAGTTCAAACCTCGTTTTGACAGAGATAATGACGAGCGTGAGTTCAGACCGCGTCCGGAAAGAGATTCGCGTGAGTTCAAATCGCGTCCCGAAAGAGGTGACCGTGAGTTCAAGCCGCGCTTTGAGAAGAATGATAACGAACGCGAGTTCAAACCACGTTTCGAAAGAGACGGCGATCGCGAGTTTAAGTCGCGCGGTGATCGCAGCGAGTCGAGATCAGAAAGGCCTTCCCGCTCATTTGACCGCAACGGAGGTTCTTTTAAAAAAAAAGAAGATAGGGACGACAAACCCTACCGCTCCCGTTTCCAGGACGATGAAGAGCAGGACCGCAGCGGGTTGGAGAGACGAGTAGGACGTTACGAGACCGCACCGCGCTATAATCTTGACAATTACGAGCATAAAAAGAAGCCTTCGGCAAGGCATAAGGTCAAGGAAGAAACCGACGAAATCCGTCTGAACCGCTACATCGCAAATGCGGGCATTTGCTCACGTCGCGAGGCCGACGACCTCATTTCTTCGGGTCAAATTTCGGTGAATGGCAAAATCATCACCGAAATGGGTTACAAAGTGCGCCCCACCGATGTCGTGAAATATGGCAAGAAGGCATTGAACCCGGAGAAAATGGTGTACATCCTCATTAACAAACCAAAGGATTATATCACCACCACCGACGATCCCGAAGAGCGCAAAACCGTGCTCGATCTCATCGCCGGCGCATGTTCCGAGCGCGTGTACCCCGTAGGCCGTCTCGACCGCAATACAACCGGGCTCCTGTTGCTCACCAATGACGGTGAACTGGCCGAAAAGCTGACGCACCCTTCCAGCGGTATCAAAAAGATTTACCAGGCTGAGCTTGATAAACCGATTACTACCGAGGATTTCGAGCAGCTGCAAGCCGGCGTTGAACTCGAAGACGGTTTTATCCGCCCCGACGAAGTGGGTTTGGTGACGCCGGACGCACAAGTTGTGGGACTTGAAATCCACAGCGGGCGTAACCGCATTGTGCGCCGTATGTTCGAGCATTTGGGTTACGAAGTTCAGAAACTCGACCGTACCGTTTTTGCGGGGTTGAATAAAAAGGACTTGCCCCGCGGCAAATGGCGCTTCCTGACTGAGAAGGAAGTGATTAAGCTCAAATTCCTGCTTTAATTACAGGCATCTCAAAATAAGAAAGGGCTGCGATGATGATCATCGCAGCCCTTTCTTTATGCATTCAATTCTTATAGTCTGAATCCGAATGAGTAAACGTCGTAAGGCGCATCGGGATAAAGTCCTTCAAACTGCACCATCGAGTCTTCCTTACCGGCAATCGCCGCTTCGAATTCTTTTACAGTTTTAACCGTCTTGCCATTCACTTTGGTGATGATAAAACCTTCTTCCACCTGCGAGCGTGCAAACTTGCCGCCTTCGATTGAGAGCACTTTCACACCACCATCGATTTTGTAGCGCGACAGTCTCTGTTTTTCCTGGTCGCTCAGATTACCGAACTGCGCACCCAGCGAGCTCATTACTGCTGCTGATTCATCACGTTTGATGATCTCAGAACCACCTGTACGGTTACGTAACGTAATGCTCAGGTCTTTCTCCTTACCATCGCGGTTGACGGTCAGATTCACCTTGTCACCGGGCTTGTGCAAACCGATAGATTGCTGCAACTCAGGGATCGAGTGAATATTCACACCATCTACTTTCACGATTACGTCACCTTTGTTCACACCACCTGCCTTGGCAGCGCTGTTTTCGGTGAAATCACGCACGTACACCCCGTCGCTTACTTTCACTCCGTATTCTTCGGCTTTTCTGCTATCGAGGTCGTCGAGGGCGATACCCAGGTAACCCCGTTGTACATTACCGAATTTGATCAAGTCGCTCGATACTTTTTTCACAATGCTCGAAGGTACGGCGAATGCGTAACCTGCGAAGCTACCGGTAGGGCTCGCAATGGCGGTGTTGATACCGATCAGCTCGCCTTTCAGGTTTACCAATGCGCCACCACTGTTACCAGGGTTTACAACGGCGTCGGTCTGGATGAATGACTCCAGTGGAGAATCGCCGACTGTGGCAGCGGTCGGCTGCATCTGGTTGCGGCGGCTCGACTGGCCGATGATACCCAACCCACGGCCTTTTGCACTCACAATACCGGCTGTTACGGTGGATTCAAGGTTGAAAGGGTTACCCACGGCAACCACCCACTCTCCTACTTTCACGGCGTCGGAATTACCCAAAGTCACGGCAGGCAGGTCTTTTCCTTCAATTTTAATCACGGCAATATCCGTGGAAGGGTCGGTACCGATCACTTTCGCGCGGAATTTGCTCTTGTTATGCAAAGTCACTTCCAGTTCCTGCGCGCCTTCCACCACGTGGTTGTTAGTAACAATGTATCCATCATTTGAAATGATTACACCCGAACCTGTCGCTTCCGATTGCTGCGGGCCGCGTTGGCCGCCTCCGAAATCATCGCCGAAAAAGTCCCGGAAAATATCAGGGATCTGCTGGCCACGATAGGCCTGACGGGTAACGGTCGATTTAATGTGCACGACCGTCGGCGTAGTAGCCTCGGCTGCGTAAACAAAATCACCCGGCGCACCAGCCGGAGCTCCTGCCGATGTAAAACGTGCTATGGATTCGGAAGGCGCTTCCTTGAAAATAACATCTTTATCACTATCAGGACCAAGTAGTTTGTAGCCAGCTATGGTTGATGCACTCGAAATCAACCCAACCAACACCAAACCTTTCCAATTTGTTTTCATAGACATATGTTGGGGTTATATTTTTATGGACAAATAACGCAAATCAATCAACAAATTATTCCCGCCGTAGATTCGTTTAACATCTTTTAACAAAGATATTTCATTTGGGAATTTACTAAAATATCCTGCCAGGGGATTATCCATCGGCGCCCACAAAAAAGGCGTTATCCTCCCGAATAACGCCCATTATGTGAGTACGTCCGACTAAGCGACCTCGATCAGGCGGGCAGGTTTCTCTTTTGCTTCTTCACGTTTCGGCAACGCAATGCTCAGGATGCCGTCGGCGTAGTTGGCTTCGATCCTGTCGCCGTCAACGGTGTTAGGCAAAGTGAAAGTTCTTTGGAAAGAGGTGTATTTAAATTCTTTCCTCGTGTACTTCTCGTTTTTGTTTTCTTCCTTCTGCTCTTTCTCAGCTGAGATGGTCAGTTGATTTTTATCGAGGTTCAGTTTGAAGTCAGACTTTTGAAGGCCGGGAGCCGCTACTTCGATGCGGAAACCTTCTTCGTTTTCAACCACGTTCACAGCTGGTACGGTGCCTGCAAATGCAGGAGTGTTGTATTCGTTAAAGAGATCCTTACCAAAAAATCCATTCAAATAAGAAGGACCTGCGAAATGTTTGACTAATGTGCTCATTGTTATAAGGTTTTTGTTTCTAGTTTCAATTTCTTCTAACCTCGCGGTTATGCCTTCTATTTAACAACTTCTGTTCCGGGCTTACAAAATCAAAAAAATAGCGACAAAATGGCCGATTTCCATAATTCCATGCTTCCAAACGCAGACAAAATGACCGATCGGCAATTTTACAAAATGACAAAAGCATCGTTAGCCCATTGGAAAACCAATGAGCGGGCACTCAAAAACAAGTAAGGTTATTTCAATTCAAGGATCGCGCAGGCTTGCTCCGATGCGGATTGCTCGGCTTTCTTCTTGGTAAAGCCATTACCTGTTGCGAAAGGCTCGTCGTTGACGAGAATTTGGGAAATGAATTCGCGGTGGTGGCGGGTACCCCGTTCTTCGAGTATTTCAAAACGGATTTCCTTGCCTTCGCGCTGCGCCCATTCGATGATGAGGCTTTTGAAGTTCACGTTGTTCTGGATAATGCTGTCCAGATCATAATGCGTGATGAGTTTGCTGATGATGAAGGTCCGTGTGAAACGGAAGCCCTTATCGAGATAAATAGCACCTACGAATGCTTCTAGCGCGTCTCCATACATAGACGACCGTGGCGACATACCACGGCGATTGCCGTCGTATTCGATCAGCCTGTCGAGGCCGAGCTTTCGCGAGATCTGGTTCAACGATTCGCGGTTCACGATCCGTGAACGGATTTCGGTAAGAAAGCCTTCGTCTTTGTAGGGATATTTCGTAAAAAGAAATTCTGCTACCACCATGCCCAGCACCGCGTCACCCAGGTATTCCAAACGCTCGTTCGATTCCCTGAAACCTTTGATAGCGGTTTCGCGGGAAGCGGAGGTGTGCCGGAAAGCCAGCTGATAAACGCCGAGATTGGAAGGCTTGTCGCCTATAACATGCGCAATCGACTCCTTAAATTTTTTATCCTCAGCACTTCCGGTCCTGAATAGGGAAAGTATCGGTATAAGAATTCGCTTTGCCAATGGTAGAGATTTAATCAGTCTTCATATTTTTTGAAAACGACTGACGCATTATGACCTCCGAAACCGAAAGTATTGCTCAAAGCGATATTTACGCGACGTTTTTCAGCCTTATTGAAGGTCAGCTTCAATCGCGGATTGATTTCCGGGTCGTCGGTAAAGTGGTTAATGGTAGGCGGCACGACCTGGTCTTTGATCGCCATGATACAGGCGGCAGCTTCAATCGCTCCTGCTCCTCCCAATAAATGCCCTGTCATCGATTTCGTAGAGCTGATATTCAGATCATATGCATGCTCGCCGAAGAATTTTTCTATGGCTTTGATCTCCTGCGGATCACCGATCGGGGTAGATGTACCGTGGGTATTAATGTAGTCGATTTCCTCAGGCTTGATACCTGCATTTTCGACTGCATTTTTCATTACAATGTAAGCGCCGAGTCCTTCCGGATGCGGAGCAGTGATGTGATAGGCGTCGGATGACATACCGGCACCAATCATTTCGGCGTAAATCTTAGCTCCCCGTGCTTTCGCATGTTCGAGTTCTTCCAGAATAATAGCCGCTCCGCCTTCTCCAAGTACGAAACCGTCACGGTCCTTGTCGTAAGGGCGCGAAGCAGTTTCAGGCGAATCGTTTCTTTCGGACAATGCCTTTAACGCATTGAAACCACCTACACCGGCAATCGTAACGGCCGCTTCCGAACCGCCGGAGATACACACATTCATCAAGCCAAGCTTGATATAGTTGAATGCGTCGATCAAGGCGTTGGTTGCCGAAGCACAAGCCGATACCGTGATAAAATTAGGCCCCCGGAAACCGTACCGGATCGACAATACGCCGGAAGCGCTGTCGACGATCATTTTCGGGATAAAGAAAGGATTGAAGCGGGGAGTTCTGCCGTTCTCGGAATAGTTCATCACCTCTTCCTCGAAAGTTTTGAGACCACCGATACCGGAGCCCCAAATTACACCGGCTTTGTCGAGATCAAGCGTATCTGCGTCAAAGCCGGCGTCCTTCATCGCTTCATCAGCCGCGATGACGGCGTATTGTGTAAAGGGGTCCATTTTACGGGCTTCTTGCCGCGGTATGTAATTAGTAACGTCCAATCCCTTCACCTCACAGGCGAAACGCGTACGAAACTTTTCAGCATCGAACCGCGTGATGGGGGCTGCACCGCTTACGCCTGCAACCAGATTTGACCAAAAGGTAGGAACATCATTGCCAACGGGCGTCAATGCGCCCATACCTGTAATTACAACTCGCTTAAAACTCATAAAATTGGGACAGAAATAGAAGATTGTACTGGTAAAAACCGGATTACTTCACGTTTTCTTCCAGATATGCAACAGCCTGACCAACTGTACCGATGTTCTCTGCCTGATCGTCAGGGATAGAAAGATTGAATTCTTTTTCGAATTCCATAATCAACTCAACGGTGTCTAGAGAGTCCGCTCCCAAGTCGTTCTGGAAGTTTGCTTCCGGTGTAACCTCCGACTCTTCTACGCCGAGTTTTTCGACGATAATTTGCTTAACTCTTTCTGCAATTGCTGACATTTTATAATCACTTTTTGGTTAAAATCGCCACAAAGAAAGATATTTCAGTTCACTTTTTCAAAAATTTTTTAAACTGGTCATTTTATTGCACAATCCTGGTTTAAAATAAAAAAAAGCAGGAAATCAGCCGATTATAAGGGTTCTGTTTTAAGAAATCGGCCGAGTGCAAAGAGAACATTACGGATAGCCGTACATTCGCGAAACATTTATCAATATCTATACCAACACCCGTATGATCTCGATACCGAAGTTGAAAAATACCGATTCGACTAACTTTTTCCTCATGGCTGGTCCCTGCGCCATCGAAGGAAGGGATATGGCCCTGCGAATCGCCGAACATATCGTGACGGTTACCGACCGCCTTCGTATTCCTTATATATTCAAAGGTTCCTACCGCAAAGCCAACCGCACCAAAATCGATTCATTCACCGGGATCGGCGATGAAAAAGCGCTGAAAATCTTGCAGGAAGTAAGTCAGACATTCGGCGTTCCTACTGTTACCGACATCCACGAATCACACGAAGCCGCATTCGCCGCCGAGTATGTGGATGTACTCCAAATTCCCGCGTTCCTCTGTCGCCAAACCGAATTGCTCGCGGCGGCCGCGCGCACAGGTAAGGCTGTAAATGTGAAGAAAGGTCAGTTCCTTTCAGGTGCTTCGATGAAATTTGCTGCCGAAAAAATCAATGAGGTAAATCCCGACGCACAGGTAATTCTTACCGACCGCGGCAACAGCTTCGGCTACGGCGACCTGGTCGTGGATTATCGCAATCTGCCCGAAATGGCGGCATTCGACGTGCCCGTCGTAATGGACTGCACCCATTCATTGCAACAGCCCAACCAAAGTTCCGGCGTAACCGGCGGCAAACCGAAATTGATAGAAACTATTGCCAAAGCCGCCATTGCCGTAGGTGCCGATGGTCTCTTTATTGAAACCCACTTTAATCCCGCCGAAGCCAAATCGGACGGCGCCAATATGCTCCCGCTCGATCAGCTCGAAGGGCTGCTGGAAAGACTTGTACGTGTGAGAGAAGCTATTTTATGATTCCAAAAACTATGAAGGCATATTTGATATGCCTTTTTCTTTGTATTCAAATTATCCCGCAAACGGCATTTGCCCAGCAGGATTCTACCAAACTTTGGAAAGTAACGGCAGGGGACGTGATCCCGCCTGTCACACTCGGACTTGCGAGCCTCATTGTTCAGGGCAAGATCAGCCGGCATTTGCAGGAGCGCGTGGTTTCCAATTATCCCAATTACCGCACGAAGGTAGACGAATTCCTTCCTTATGCGCCGGGTGTGGTGAGCCTCGGGCTGGCGTCCGCTGGCGTGAAGGGTAAGCATAAACTCGGAGACCAGGTCATTCTGGCCATACTTTCCAATGTGATCGCCCAGGGGGTTACGCAAAGCCTGAAACGCATTGTGAAGTATCCACGCCCCAACGAAGAAGACAACCATTCTTTCCCCTCCGGCCATGCGACAACGGCATTCACGAATGCGACGATCCTGCATGAGGAATACGGCCAGCGGAGTATTTTATATAGCATAGGCGGGTACGGCACAGCCACTACCGTAGGGGCAATGCGGGTACTGGGCAACCACCACTGGCTCGCCGACGTGCTCATGGGTGCAGGCATAGGTATAGGCGCAACCAAAGTCGTGTATATCAGCTATCCGTGGATGCAGCAGCAGGTGCGCAGAATGAAAGCCCGACGGCACAGTGAAAAAAATTGAAATGCTGCTGACATAGGGTTGTCACTCGCAGGTTTGTCTTTTGCATAAACATCTGTTAGCCATGCAAACGAAAACCATCCGGCCCATTCACGTTCTATGCTTCGAAACGCGGACTTCATTCCAGGAAATTTCCCAGCATGTGCGTGTTGAAGCCCGGAAGCTGTATCAGGATGCCATCCGTAACGAGCTCGAAATCACCGGTCCGATTTACTGGGTTTATGAAGGCGCTGACGGCCGGCCCGATACGGTTTTTACATTAACAATCGCGCTGCCCGTCACACCACCATCCCATACTATTGACTCGGCTTACCAGTTAAAGCAGCTTGAAACGTTTGAATGCATCAGCGAAGAACTTTATGGAAGCTGGGATGGGCTTGTTAACACCTATGGCGCGCTGTTCGGCGAGATTATGGCGCAGAAACTCGTTATGTCCGGGCAAAGCCGGGAAATTTATCTGAATATGGATTTCCAAAACCCCGACCGGAATATCACCGAAGTTCAGGTCGGAATCCTGAAATAGATTTTTAAGGACAAGATCCTAACAACCACCGCGATGTCATATTGCACTTACATCATCAACAACCCCTCGGAGCAGGCTGACTACCTGCTCCATAAGCATTACCACGACAACCAGTATGGCTTCCCGATCGAAGACGATGACGAGCTCTTCGGACGGCTCTTGCTGGAAATCAACCAGGCAGGCCTCAGCTGGACGCTGATGCTCCGCAAGCAGGACAGCTTTCGAGCCGCTTATGATAACTTTTCCATTGAAAAAATAGCTGCTTACGACGAAGCCGACCGCGAGCGGCTACTGGCCGATCCAGGCATTGTCCGGAACCGGTTGAAGGTGAATGCAGCTATTGTGAATGCACAGAAGATCCTCGAATTGAAACAGGAATACGGGTCGTTCAAAGGCTGGATCGATGCGCACCACCCATTAAGCAAAGAGCAGTGGATCAAACTTTTCAAGAAGACTTTTAAGTTTACGGGCGGCGAGATTGTAAATGAGTTTTTAATGAGTACAGGATATCTGCCCGGTGCCCATGATGCGGATTGTCCGATTTTTATTGCCACGAAGGCACGAACTGACACGAATGGTCACAGTAGTTGATTAGCGCAGGTGATTTTTGAAATGCTACTGCACGTGCGTCTTCATATAGGATACCATTTCCGCCGGCTTGTCCGTTTGCAAACCCTGCACGCCCTTATGCAACGCCTCGTTCCAGGAAGCCGGCCCTTCGGTAGGACTCTGTACATCAAGCCAAACGGAAATGCCAAGCTCATGCGCCGCTTTCAATAATTCAGGGTTAGTGACATTATCCACTACCTGAATGCTGATTTGGCTGAGAAATGCCGTGAATTGCTCTTTGTTCGTCACCTCTTTCGGAAGGCTGGTCATCAGCGGTACCTCAGGTGCTACTTCCTTCCACTTCTTATACTGTTCTTCCTTATTTAAATACACCACCACCTGATGCTCCATGCCGGCGGCTTTGATCTGCTTCCAGGTTTCGGCCACATCCGCGTCCTTGAAATCGAGGTAAATGTTGATTTTGCCTTTGCAAAGTGCGAGCAGCTCTCTGAACTCGGGAACGCGGTGAGTCTTTTTATTACGGTTGAAAACCTGCAATTCTTCCACCTCCTGCCAGGTCATATCGGCAATTTTGCCCATGCCGTTGGTCGTCCGGTCCACTTTGGCGTCGTGCATCGCTATTAGGTGGCCGTCTTTGGTTGTCCTTAAATCCACTTCCACGTAATCGGCACCACAGTTGATGGCCTCACGTGTGGACGCCAGCGTATTCTCGGGCGCGTTCACGTGGTTGCCGCGATGAGCAATCACGACGGTTTTGTTTTTCGAATGTGGTAGTACAGGGTGGGCATGATGCTGCGCAAATGCGGGTATAGCGAGCGTAGCGCACGCCACGAGGGAGCAGATTTTGTGAATAAACAATTTCATCGTGAATTTTCAGGTTATCAGCGGAGTTACCGTTTTTTCAATCAAACAGGCTAACAAGCCTGCCAAAAAAATGAGTCTACAAGCAGAAATGTAATTTCAACTTATAGACTCCTCTACTCTGAACTTTAAACTTTTATTGTATTTCGAAGCTCGCCAGTTTCACAAATTCCTGAACGCGGGCGTTGATTTCTTCCTTTGAAAGGTTCACCAGGCGCTCAGTACCGAATTTCTCCACGCAGAACGAAGCCATCGCCGAACCGTAAATGATCGCGCGCTTCATGTTGTCGAACGAAATGTCGTTGGTAGCGGCGAGGTAGCCGATAAAACCACCTGCAAACGAGTCGCCTGCGCCGGTTGGATCGAACACTTCTTCCAGCGGCAACGCAGGCGCGAAGAAGATACGGTCTTCCTGGAACAGCAATGCACCGTGCTCGCCTTTCTTGATGATCAGGGTTTTAGGTCCCATGCCCATAATTTTTTTCGCAGCTTTGCGCAATGAGTATTCGCCTGAAAGTAAACGGGCCTCCTCGTCATTGATCGTCAGGAGGTCAACCAGTTTGAGAACGGATTTCAAATCGTCCAGTGCGATGTTCATCCACAGGTTCATCGTATCGAGCATGATCAGCTTCGGACGTTTCGCCAGGCGCTCGATCACCAGTTTCTGGGTAGCAGGAACCGTGTTTCCCAGCATCAGGAACTCGGTACCCTGGTAGGAATCGGGAATAATGGGGTCGAAATGCTCCATCACGTTCAGTTCCGTGATCAGCGTATCGCGGGTGTTCATATCCTCATGGTACTTACCCGACCAGAAGAATGTCTTGCCTTCCTGCACGATTTCCAAACCTTTGGTATCCACGCCGTGTTCTTCGAGCAGGCCGATCATTTCTTTGGGGAAATCGCCGCCTACAACCGCAACGAGGTTATTTTGCTGGGTAAAATAGGAAGCAGCTAGTGTGATGTAAGTGGCTGCACCACCGATAATTTTGTCTGTTTTTCCAAATGGGGTTTCGAGCGCATCGAATGCAACAGATCCTACGGTAAGTAAACTCATAAGTGATTACTGTATTGATTTTAAGTTAGTTTCAAACTGGATTTTAAATGCAAAAACGCTGCGAAGATAAACAAAACGGCCGAATAGCCTCTCGCCGCCTGCTCATTCTCAGTTATACCTACAAATCAATCATGGGTTATTTGCTATTTTTGTCAGAATCAAGTAATACACCACTCTAATCACATACTATCATGGAAGTAATCTCAGAAGCAAGACGCCATATCAACAATGCAAAGGATTTTCTCAGTAACAATGCAAGGAAGCAGGATGGACTCTATGAGGACAAGAAGTACGTTAAAATCGCAGGTCATACAGCCTACACGGGTATACTGCTGGTGTTGAATGAGCTGTTAGGAGAGAAAAACCGGAAAACTCCCAAAAGTGTGGAGTGGTATCAATATGAGCTGAGCCGCGTTGATAAAAGTTTACTGTCCAATTTTACAACTGCCTACCAGATTCTCCATATCGATATGGGATATCAAGGAACCAAAAGCGCAAAAATAGCTGCGCTGGGATTGGATACAGCCGAAAAAATCATCGATTGGGTAGAAACCCGGCTCGAAAAGAAAAATCAGTAATCAAGAAAGTACAACATATAAATGACCGCACAAACTTTCCAGCCACTTAAAATATTCAATACGCTTACCCGTAAAAAGGATGTTTTCGTTCCCATTGCCCCTCCCTATGTCGGCATGTATGTGTGCGGGCCGACGGTCTATAACAATGTGCATTTGGGCAACATCCGCACATTTCTCTCATTCGATATCCTGTTCCGCTACCTGACGCACATCGGTTATAAGGTGCGTTACGTCCGCAACATTACCGACGTAGGCCACCTTGTGGGCGACGGCGATGCGGGTGAGGACAAAATCGGGAAGATGGCGAAGCTGCAAAAACTGGAACCGATGGAGATCGTGCAACGGTATACGAATGATTTCCATGAAGTTACTGCCATATTCAACCTGCTTTCCCCGAGCATCGAGCCTACTGCGACCGGGCATTTGATCGAGCAGATCGAAGCGGTGCAGACGTTGATTGACAAGGGAGTAGCCTACGAATCCAATGGCTCGGTTTATTTTGATATCAACAAATACCAGGCAGGCGGCAACGAGTACGGCAAGCTTTCGGGCCGCATTATCGAGGACTTGCTGAACGAGACCCGCGAGCTCGACGGACAAGCCGAAAAGCGTAACCCGCTTGATTTCGCATTGTGGAAAAAAGCCAATCCGGAGCATATTATGCAATGGGAATCACCCTGGGGCAAAGGCTTTCCCGGCTGGCATTTGGAGTGTACATGCATGAGTGCCAAATATTTAGGCAAACAGTTTGATATTCACGGCGGCGGAATGGACCTTAAATTTCCTCACCACGAATGCGAGATTGCACAAGGTAAATCGCTGACCGATGAGGAGCCTGTCCGGTATTGGATGCATACCAACATGCTGACCGTCAACGGCCAGAAAATGTCGAAGTCGCTCGGGAACTCATTCCTGCCTTCCGAACTGTTTTCAGGAAACCATGAGCTCCTCGACCAGGCTTACAGCCCGATGACTGTACGGTTCTTCATGCTGCAAAGCCAATACCGCAGCACGCTCGATTTCTCAAACGACGCATTGAAAGCGGCTCAAAAAGGGTACAAAAAACTCGCTAACGGCCTGCGCATTGCAAAAATGCTCACGTATACACATGAGGATGGCGTAAATGCGGACGAAGCGAAAAAAGCGGACATCGAAAAATCGATCGAAGGCTTTTACAATGCTATGAACGACGACCTCAATACGGCCGTAGCATTTGCGAATCTTTTCAACATGCTGAAATACATCAATATGCTGAATATGGGTCAATTGAAATCGGCCGCATTGGGAGAAGCAGTATTTACTTCGTTAAAGGAAAAGTTCGTTGTATTCTTCGAGGATGTGCTCGGCTTGAAAGAAGAGCTCGCCGAAGGCCACGCGATCCTCGACGGCATGCTGAAACTGTACCGCGAATTTAAACTGTCGCAGAACTACGAAAAAGTCGACGAAATCCGTTCTTACTTCAAAAATCAGGGGCTGGTGATCCGCGATACCAAGACCAGGATCGACTGGGCATACGAGGAATAGTCATGAAAAAACGGCAGTCGGTTTTTGCATTCATATTGCTGGGTGTGTTTTTGTTGGGCGGCGTGGCGTATTTCATCGCATCGTTTTCGGACAAAAGCATGCCTGCCGAAACATCTGCCCCAGCCGTACCAACCCCGGTTTTTAATAAGGAAGGCGAGGTAACCTTCCTGAAAAAGGGCAAACCTTTCAAAAAAATCGAGGTTGAAATTGCCGAAAACGAAGCTGAACGAAACAAAGGCCTGATGTTCCGTTCTTACCTGCCTGATTCGGTAGGTATGCTTTTCATTTTTGAACAGCCCGACGAACATTCATTCTGGATGAAGAATACATCCATTCCGCTGGACATCATATATGTAGGCCCGGATAAAAAAATCATTTCAATTGCAGAAAACACCCAACCGTATTCGGAAGAAGCTATTCCGCCGTACGGTCTGGTACAATATGTGGTGGAGGTCAATGGAGGTTTTACCAAGCAAAACAATATTCAATCAGGAGATGTCATTTCTTTCTAAGAAACTGTTTTTTAAGCGCTTACCCATCGCATTAGCGATCATTGCCGGCATTTACGGGTGCAACAGCAACACCAGTTCCGAACAAACGGCGGAACAGGCCCCACCCGCATTGGTTAAAAGCGCGGATTTCAATGCCGACAGCGCATTTCAATTTGTACAGAAGCAGGTTGATTTCGGCCCACGCGTGCCGGGGACCCCGCAACACAAAGCTTGCGGCGATTACCTTGTTGCCAGCTTGAAGAAATATGGATTGCAGGTAAGCGAACAAACTTTTAAGGACACCACTTTTGACGGCAAGATTGTCAACGGCCGCAATATCATCGGCTCGCTCAATCCGGCTGCTGCCAAACGGATACTCCTGGCGGCCCACTGGGATTCGCGACCATTCTCGGACCAGGATTCGGTTTTGAAAAACAAGCCCGTGTTGGCCGCAAACGACGGCGCGAGTGGCGTGGGAATTCTGCTGGAAGTAGCCCGTACACTATCGGTTCAATCTGCCAAACCGGAGATTGGCGTCGATATCATTTTCTTCGACCTCGAAGACTGGGGCAGTTCCGAATCGGAGGAAACCAAAATGGAACATAGTGGTTTCTGCCTTGGCTCGCAGTATTGGGCCGCCAACAAGCATATTCCTAATTATACTGCCTATTTCGGTATTCTCCTGGATATGGCTGGCGCAAAAGGGGCCACATTCTTTAAGGAAGCCTATTCACTACAGCTCGCCAGTGATGTCGTACGGCAGGTTTGGGCAACAGCCAGCCGTCTTGGTTACAGCAACTATTTCATCGATGAGGCCGGCCCGGGCATTACCGACGACCACGTCCCTGTAAACCAGGTGGCACATATCCCGATGATCGACATCATCCATACACGGCCCAACAATATGAGCAAAACGTTCTTCGACCAGTGGCACACTACCCACGACACCATGGAAAACATCGATCCGAAAACGTTGAAGGCAGTCGGCCAAACGCTCGTTCAGGTGCTATACCAGGAGGCGCAGGATCAGCCGCTGTAATGTGGTCAGTGTGGTCAGGTGTTGTTAGGTATAGTCATGAGTTGTCAAGTTTTGTCATTGATAGTCAGGAATTGTCATTGGTAGTCATTGATTAAACCATCAGTAACCGCCATTCCTGTCTAATCTTAACAACACCTGGCAACACTTGACTATACTTGACTATACCTGACAACACTTGACTACTTCTGACCGCACCTGACCACGATCAACCCGCACCTACAAGCGTTTGACAACAATCCAAACGTCGGAGTTTCGCCCCTTATCATCACTGCACGAAATTTTGACACGCCCCAGCGGCGGGCTTAGAAAGACGCTTTCCTGTGGCGGCGATTTTTGGTATAACTTATCATTGACATACCAGTAAACCTCCTGAACATCATTGGCAGCCTGGCAAGCCAGCTGGATTTCCTGCGGCTCGTCTTTACGGATATAATACTCGCTTCCGTCATTCGGACTCACGATCAGTGGCGCACCGTCATGAAAAACCCGCTCGCATCGCGGATTATGAGGGGGTATTTTCTGGTAGGGCAGTTTTTGAAGCTCATAAAAGGCGATCAGCTCCGGCGCCAAATTCGGATAGGCTCTTCTTTCAAAACCCTTTTCAGGAAGGCAATAGGTACAATACGACATCTTCCCCGCCGCATCGGTAAAAACCCAGCGCATGTGCTGGCATTTGCGGTAGGCCGATGTACCTACGATGTATTGATCGGACACCTGATGATCGCAGAAATCCGACGGAATATCGCCGCTCACGGGGCACACATTACGGAGCGAGATATTGGCCGGCGATTTGTACCAGCCCTTCGGCGAATTGTAATCCAATGCATTGAATATCGAAAACAGTAGCGGCGTGGCTGTGTTGGCGCCGCTCAACTCGGCAACGCCTTCTCCCGAAAAGTTACCGACCCACACTCCTACCGTATACCGCCGGTTATAGCCAATGCTCCATGCATCCCTTTTCCCGTATGAAGTACCGGTTTTCCAGGCAATGCGTGGCAAATGATACGTGTTATCAAAATTAGTGGGCAAATCGGGGCGGGTAATCTGCGTGAGAATGTTGGTAGTGAGAAATGTCGCTTCTTCCGACAATATCGGGGTTCCTTTTTTATCCAAAACATCCCCGCCGCTTAGCCGAAGGCTACGGAGCTTTCCCTCATTGGCAAATGCGGCAAAAAGCCTTGTCAGTTCCTCCAAAGTCACGCCGCAGCCTCCCAGTATCATCGAAAGTCCCAGGTCTTTGGCTTGCTTGTCTACCGTCTTGAAACCTGCTTTCCGCAGTTTCGCAATCAGGGCAGGTGTACCAATGTCCTTTAAAACCTTCACCGCCGGGATATTCAGCGAATTGGCTAATGCAAATTCCGTGGTAACTGCGCCATTGAAATGCTTATCGAAGTTTTCAGGTTCGTATCCATTGAAATTTCCCGGAACATCGTTCAAAACCGATTTCGGGGTAATGATACCCGCGTCAAATGCAGTGGCATATAACAATGGTTTCAGAGTACTTCCCGGCGAACGTACAGCACGCACCCCGTCCACCTGTCCTCCGTCGAACGGATTATTAAAGTCGGCCGAGCCCACATAAGCTTCCACTTCCATCGTTTCATTGTTCACGACCAGCACTGCAGCATTGTGGATATTCATCAACTGCCGCCGGTTGATATAGTTCCTCACCTGCTCCTCGATCTGGCTTTGCGCTTGCAGATTGAGGTTGGTACGGATCACCGGCTCGTGGGGATATTGCTGCCGCAGTCGTATCGAAAGGTGCGGAGCCAGGCGGGGGGTTTGGAGCCGGCGGATGTTCAAAGGCTCATCCATTGCGTCCTGGATTACGGTATGGTCGAATAAATCATCTTCCTGAAACCGTTTCAGCCAGGTGTTCCTCGCGTTGCGCAGTGCGTCGTTACGTGTACCCGGGCGCAGGCCCGACGGGCGGTTGGGCACAATCGTAAGTGCGGTAATTTCGGCGAGGCTCAAAAGCTGCGGCGCTTTCCCGAAATAGAGCAGCGAGGCCGCTTTAATACCCTCGATATTACCACCATAAGGGACGAGGTTTACATAAAATTGAAGGATCTCTTCTTTGGAATAATGTATTTCGAGCTGGAATGCATGCCACATTTCGACTGCCTTATTCCAATAGGTCCGCGGACGCGGGTCCATCAGACGCACCACTTGCATGGTAATGGTAGATGCCCCGGAAGTCCTTCTTCCCGAAAACACATTCCTGACAGCCGCACGTACCACGGCGAACGGATTCACCCCCGGATGGTAGTAAAAATATTGGTCTTCCTTATGAATGAGCGTTTTCCGGAGTAGCGGAGTGATTTCGTTCACATTCGAATAGAGCCGCCATTTATCTTCCTTACTTAAAAATGCATGAATTACCCGCCCCTTCTGGTCCGTGATTTGCGTCGCATAATGAATTTCAGGACGGAAGGGAAAAGCCAGATCAAGCACGAAAAGCAGGAGTATGAGGCCGATTAATGCCAATAATGCTTTTTTGACCTTACTGTTTTTCATAGGAGGATGCGCTGTGACCCGATAGCGCTGCAATATAATACAGCCAACGCCGACGAACGGTTTTAGCGTCTCCCGTTCAATAAAATTGCCCGCGCATTTGTCCTGATCGGTTAATTTTCCCTATTTACTTGCTTTACTACAAATAAAATCAATCATAATACCATTATGTCCAAATACATTGCCGCCATTGATCAGGGAACTACCAGCACACGCTGCATACTTTTCAACCATCAGGGGAATATCGTTTCCGTAGGGCAAAAAGAGCACGAGCAGATTTACCCGCGTCCGGGCTGGGTAGAACATAACCCCACCGAAATCTGGAAAAACACCCTGGAAGTGATCGCTCTGGCGCGCATTCACGTGTCGGCACACGCTTCGGACATTGCGGCTGTGGGCATTACCAACCAGCGCGAAACGACAGTCGTCTGGAACAAACGCACCGGCAAGCCCTATTACAATGCATTGGTTTGGCAGGATACGCGCACCACTGAGCTCGTGGCGAAATATGAAAAGGAAGGCGGCCTCAACCAGTTTCGTGAGATTACCGGCCTGCCGGTTTCTACCTATTTCAGTGGTTTAAAACTGAAATGGCTCCTGGAAAATGTGGAAGGCATGCGCGAGGACGCTGAAAAGGGAGAAGCGATCTTTGGCAACATGGATACATTCCTGATCTGGCACCTTACGGGCGGCACGCAGGGTGGCATTCACGTGACCGACGTCACCAATGCCAGCCGTACGCAACTCATGAATTTACGGACGCTGCAATGGGACAAATCGATGCTCGCCGCTTACAATATCCCTGAAATCATGCTGCCGGCCATCAAAAGCAGCAGTGAAATATATGGTTACACCACCCACGAAGTACTTCCCGGTGTTCCCGTTGCCGGCGACCTCGGCGACCAGCACGCCGCATTGGTAGGCCAAACGTGCTTCGAACCCGGCATGGCCAAGAATACCTACGGTACTGGCTGTTTCCTCGTAATGAACACAGGTACCGAGCTAAAAACTTCTGAAAACGGCCTGCTTACCACCATTTCCTACAAATTCGGTGACCAGCCGGTGCAATATGCATTGGAAGGCAGCGTCGCAGTAACCGGCGCTCTGGTACAATGGCTCCGCGATAACCTGGGCCTGATCCAGAACAGCAGCGACATCGAACCACTCGCCCAAACCGTGGAAGACAATGGCGGCGCCTATTTCGTACCTGCATTCTCGGGCCTGTACGCCCCCTACTGGCGCAACGACGCGCGCGGCGTCATCGCAGGCCTTACACGCTACGTAAACAAAGGCCACATTGCCCGCGCCGTGCTCGAAGCAACTGCTTACCAGACCGTAGACGTAGTAAAAGCCATGGAGCAGGATTCCGGCATCCAACTCGCCAGCCTGCGCGTGGATGGGGGTATGGTGCATAACCAACTGCTCATGCAGTTCCAATCCGATATTCTCGATACGCAGGTTGTGTCCCCGGCCGTTGCTGAAACCACCGCGTTAGGTGCAGCCTACGCCGCCGGATTAGCCGTCGGCTACTGGAAAAGCACGGAAGATTTGAAGAAAAACTGGGCCATCGCCCACACCTGGAACCCGAACATGGCCGAGGAAAAGCGCAATACTTACTACAAAGGCTGGAAAAAGGCAGTTACCAAGTCGTATGACTGGATTGAATAGCGCAAGTTGTTTCGTATTGTCAGGTGTGGTCATTAATAGTCAAGAGTGGTCAGGTATTGTCATTTATAGTCGCGAGAGGAGAATTTGCCTAAAAATTCTTCAAAATCACCCCGACAATTCCTCACTACAAATAACAATACTTGACCACTCCTGACCACAAGTGACAACACCTGACAACCTACTGACCACAAATGACTCTTCTTTATAATGTATATAAACAAGCCCATTCCTTGTGCTATCACGCGGTTCACCTTAACTTCGCGGTGCCAAATCAACCTCAGTAACCCATGCATACCCTCCATCTGAAAAAGCCCCTTGCTTTTTTTGATCTTGAGACAACAGGAGTAAATATTGTCCGCGACCGCATTGTAGAGATTTCCGTTGTCAAAGCATTGGTGAATGGCGAAACCGAGATCCGCACGCGGAGGATCAATCCTGAAATGCCTATCCCGCTGGAAAGCAGCCTTATTCACGGCATTTACGACGAGGATGTAAAAGATGCCCCCACATTTAAAAGTATTGCCAAAAACCTGGCATCGTTCCTTGAAGGATGCGATCTGGCAGGTTTCAACAGCAACCGTTTCGATATTCCGATGCTCGTGGAAGAGTTCCTGCGCGTGGGTGTGGATTTCGACATTAAAAACCGTCGGATGGTGGACGTGCAGCGCATTTACCACATGATGGAGCCGCGGAACCTGAGTGCCGCTTACAAGTTCTATTGCGGCAAAACGCTTGACAATGCACACAGCGCCGAGGCCGATACCATCGCGACTTTCGAAGTGCTGCAAGGGCAAATCGCAAAATACGAAGGTGTTACGATCACCGATGCGCACGGCAAGGTTACCGAACCGGTGAAAAACGACGTGGCCGTGCTGCACGAGCTGACCGCTTCCAAAATCGTGGATTTCGCGGGGCGTATGGTATTCAACGACAAAGGCGAAGAGGTATTCAACTTTGGCAAGCACAATGGCAAGCGTGTGACCGACATCCTGAAAAACGAACCATCGTTCTTCGACTGGATGATGAAAGGCGAGTTTCCGCTCGACACCAAACGTAAATTGACGGAGATTAAATTAAGGGGATTGACCCAACGCTGACATAATCTTACCTCAGGTTTGAGTAAGTAGTAATTATGTCTATTTTTGCCAGAAATCTATTTTTGACTATTTTAACCGGATATCCCATTAGGTAAACCTGCTATGATCCCAAACCCCACCATGCCAGAGGTTAACATACCAGCGGTTATTCAACATATCCCACTTCAAAGCTACCTAATTCTCAGCACCTTACTATTTGTGATCGGCATTATCGGCGTGCTTACACGCAGGAACGCCATTATCATATTTATGTCGATTGAATTGATGCTGAACGCTGCTAACTTGCTGCTGATCGCATTCTCTTCCTATCGGTCCGATCCTTCCGCACAGGTTTTTGTATTCTTCATTATGGCGGTAGCTGCCGCCGAAGTAGCCGTCGGGCTGGCCATTATCGTAATGATTTACCGCAACACCAGAAATACGGACATCGGGTTCCTGAACAAGCTGAAATGGTAATTACCGGCGCATAACCGGTACACAATCAAGAGATTAAAGATTAAAAAATAGACATGTCTGCATCATTACTCATCCTGATTCCGCTGCTGCCGCTCGCCGGCTTTCTGATCAACGGGCTCGGATTTCCCAATATTCCAAAAGGCGCAGTCGGCATTATCGGAACGTTGGCGGTTGTGGCCAGTTTCGTGCTGTCGGTCATGACGTTCAATGCATTCGTTGCTTCCGGCAATCAGCCGTTCATCGTACCGCTTTTCGACTGGATCACGGTCGGCGACCTTAATATCCCGTTCTCGTTCCAGGTAGATCAGCTGTCGCTGCTCATGCTGATGATCATCACTGGCGTAGGCTCGCTGATCCACATTTATTCGATTGGCTACATGCACAACGACTCGGGTTTCGGCAAGTTTTTCGCTTACCTGAACCTGTTTTTGTTTTTCATGCTCCTGCTGGTGCTCGGTTCGAACTACGTGATCATGTTCATCGGTTGGGAAGGTGTGGGACTTTGCTCTTACCTGCTCATCGGTTTCTGGAACAAGAACACCAACTACAACAATGCTGCCCGTAAGGCATTCATTATGAACCGCGTGGGTGACCTAGGTTTTCTCCTGGGTATCTTCACAATTATCGCCACATTCGGTTCCGTCGAATATTCGGAGGTTTTCAGCAAAGCAGCTGCGGGCTTCCAGGTGGGCGATCCGGTGATCATTACCATTACCTTGTTCCTCTTTGTAGGTGCAATGGGTAAATCGGCGCAAATTCCTTTGTACACCTGGCTTCCCGATGCGATGGCTGGTCCTACGCCTGTATCCGCGCTCATTCACGCAGCTACGATGGTTACCGCGGGTATTTACATGGTGATCCGCTCCAACGTGCTCTATTCACTCGCGCCTTCGACGCTCGAAATCGTGGGTATTATCGGTGGTGCTACCGCGTTGTTTGCCGCTTCTATCGGCCTTTTGCAAAACGATATCAAGAAAGTACTGGCCTACTCTACCGTGAGCCAGCTCGGCTATATGTTCATGGGTCTGGGCGCGATGGCCTATTCGGCGTCGATGTTCCACGTGATTACCCACGCATTCTTCAAAGCATTGCTTTTCCTCGGTGCCGGTAGCGTGATCCACGCCATGTCCGACGAGCAGGATATCCGTTCAATGGGCGGTCTCCGCAAGAAATTGCCTGTTACATTTCTGACTTTCCTCATCGCCACGATCGCGATCTCCGGTATCCCGCCATTTGCAGGTTTCTTCTCCAAAGATGAAATCCTTGCACATGTTTTTGAACACAACAAAATCCTGTGGGTAATCGGTGTGCTGGGCTCGATCATGACTTCCTTTTATATGTTCCGCCTGTTGTTCCTGACATTCTTCGGGACCTTCCGCGGCACGCACGAGCAGGAACACCATCTGCACGAATCACCTGCTTCCATGACGGTACCTTTGATCATCCTCGCCATTCTTTCGGCAGTGGGTGGTTTCATCGGCGTTCCCGAAGCGTTGCACGGCTCACACCAGCTGGCGCAGTTCATGAGCCCGTTGTATGATCTGGCTAAAACTGCCAATCCGGCCGCATTCGAACATACTTCCCTTTCACATTCAGAAGAATATTTGCTGATGGCCATTTCGGTAGCCGCAGCATTGATTTCCGCGATCGCCGCTTATGTGATGTATGTGCAAAAGGGCGCGGTACCAGCACCGGATTCGGAAGAAAAATCAGGCTTGCAGCGTGCGGTTTATAACAAATACTATGTCGACGAACTGTACGATGCGGTATTTGTGAAACCCATCAAAACACTTTCCAACGTCTTGTACAGCTTCGGCGAGATCTTTATCGACCTGATTATCGATGCATTCGTAAAACTCGTGAGCCTGGGAGCTAAACTATTGAGAAAAACACAAACCGGCTCCACCGGCGAATACGTGTTCGCAATGGTGATCGGCATTGTGGTCATATTATTCTGGAAGTTGTTACTCTGATCCGATCATTCATCAATCCGTTTCCTATTAGTTTCGGACCGTCGACTTGAAAATATGCTTACTCTTCTTTTAATACTTTTACCAATAGCGGCAGGCGTTATCACCCTCCTGGCCGGCGAACGCATGGCGAAGCAGCTGGCGCTGGTTGGCGGCCTGACATCATTGGGCATCGCTATTTTTACCTGGCTGCAATTCGACCCAGCGGCAGGTTCCCAGTTCGGATTTAAATATGCCTGGCTAGCCTCGGGAGGCATTTCCTTCGCTGCGGGTATCGACGGTATCAGCATGCTTCTGGTATTGCTTACCACGTTCCTGACACCGCTAATCATCCTTTCGGCATTTAAAAACGAATACAAAAACCCTGCAGCATTCTATTCGCTCATCCTATTTATGGAAGCGGCGCTGATCGGCGTTTTCACTGCAACTGACGCGTTCCTGTTCTACCTGTTCTTCGAAGCCGCATTGATCCCCGTTTACTTTCTGGCGGCGATCTGGGGCGGAGAGAACCGCATCAAGGTCACATTCAAATTCTTCATTTATACGATCTTCGGTAGCTTGTTCATGTTTGTGGCGCTGGTTTACCTGTATTACCAGACTCCCGGCGAACACACTTCTGAAATCTCCGCATTCTACCAACTGCAACTGAGTCCGGCAGCCCAAGGCTACCTTTTCTGGGCATTCTTCATTGCATTTGCCATTAAAATGCCGCTTTTCCCTTTCCATACCTGGCAGCCGGATACTTACACCGAGTCGCCTACCGCGGCTACAATGCTGTTATCAGGTATTATGCTTAAAATGGGGGTTTACGGTCTGATCCGCCTGCTGCTGCCGATCGTGCCATTGGGCATGGAGCAATGGGGCTTCCTGGCGATGATCCTTTCGGTGATCGGTATCATCTACGGTTCCATCATCGCAATCCAGCAGAGCGACATGAAAACGCTCATCGCATACTCGTCTTTCGCGCACGTGGGACTGATGGCGGCCGGTGTATTCTCGTCTTCATTGAATGGCTTGCAAGGCGCATTGATCCAGATGCTCGCACACGGTATCAACGTGATCGGCCTTTTCTTCATCGTCGACATTATTTATTCAAGAACCAAAACCCGCTACCTCGACCAACTCGGGGGCATTACCCAAAGCACGCCGCATTTGAGCGTGTATTTCATGGTGTTGCTACTCGGCAGCGTGGCATTGCCGCTTACCAACGGTTTTGTGGGTGAATTCCTGTTGCTTTCAAGTGTATTCCAATACAAAGGCTGGCTCGGTGCCGTAGCTGGTCTGACGATCATTCTCGGTTCGGTATACATGCTCCGTCTTTTCCAGAAATCCATGTTCGGGCCGAAATCGAAATGGGTGGAAGGCTTCCAGGACCTTACTGCCAGCGAGCGCGCCGTATTGCTGCCGCTGATCGTCATGGTATTCTGGATCGGTATTTACCCAAGCACATTCCTGAAAATAACAGAGCCTGCTGTAAACCAATTGTTGCAACTGGTCAATAACTAAGTTAAGAATATGTATCCCATTATATTGTTGTCGGTTTTTGGAGTATTAACGCTCTTTCTGGGCTTTTCGAAATCCAAGAACATCCTCCTGCCCTCCACCCTGCTTTTCCTCATCCTCGCGCTGGGAAGCAACTTCATCGAATGGGGCAAAGGGCCGTTCCTGTACTTCTACGACATGCTCCGGGTGGACAACCTCACGCTCGCGTTCAACGGGATCGTATTGCTTTCCGCATTTATGATCGTCGCAATCTCGGGTGGCTTCCAGGACAATGCAGACGCCGAGCCGGCTGAATATTATGGATTGATGCTTTTCTCGCTCGTGGGCGCCATTATGATGATCGGTTTCGATCACCTGATTATGCTCTTCATTGGTGTTGAGATCCTTTCAGTAGCCATGTACGTGCTCACAGGGAGCAATAAACGCAACCTGCGCTCCAACGAGGCTGCATTGAAATACCTTTTAATGGGTGCATTCGCAACCGGCTTCATGCTTTTCGGTATGACATTGCTGTATGGCGCAACCGGCTCGTTCCAGCTCGTCGCGATCCAGGGCTTTGCGTCGAATATGTCCGCCGCTTCGCAATCCTACATTTTCTACGCAGGGTTGCTATTGCTACTGATCGGTATGCTTTTCAAAGTATCCGCAGCTCCGTTCCATTTCTGGACGCCGGACGTATACGAAGGCGCACCTACTATTTTCACGACCTTCATGTCGACGATCGTGAAAACTGCCGGTTTTGCGGCACTATTCCGTTTGTTGAATCACACATTCGCGATCTATAACTTCTGGTGGATCGTGATCGCGGCCATCGCAGTACTTACGCTGCTCGTGGGCAACATCGGTGCTACCAGTCAGAACAGCTTCAAAAGAATGCTTGCCTACTCGGGTATCTCGCATGCAGGTTACCTGCTGATCGCACTAACGGCCCTGAGCAAGCCTACTCAAAACGCCATTATCTTTTACTCTCTCGCCTACTCCTTATCGACCATCGCTGCATTCGGTGTGCTGATGCTCGTTTCAAAGGAGAAAACGATCGAAGGCCAGCCCAACGAACGCTACGAAGCATTCAATGGTCTGGCCAAACAAAACCCATTGCTGGCTTTCGTACTGGCGGTATCCATGCTTTCGCTGGCTGGTATCCCGCTCACGGCCGGGTTCTGGGGTAAATTCTTCATTTTCACGAGCGCAGCGGAGCGCGGCATTATCTGGATTACTGTGATCGCCGTTCTGATGTCGACCGTCGGTATTTACTACTATTTCCGGGTGATTATCTCTTCTTACTTCAAGGAAGGGGATACCGTTAAGATCCGCGTGGCGCCGTTTTACCAGATCATCCTGGTGTTGGCTACATTCCTGACAATCCTATTCGGTCTGGCACCGGGTATCTTCGAGAAATTGATTTAAAAACTTACAAATAATACCTTATGAAAATCGCCGTAAGACATACGGCGATTTTTTTGTTACCAACTTTTCAAACACACGTATCAAGGGTATCTGTAATTGAAAAAAGATATCCGTATGCAAACCAAACGACACACCTACCTCCCATTCACATTCAGGCCAGAAGATCTCCTGGGCCGCGAACCTATCGTCCCGGATTTACAAAATGCCTTTGAACGGGTTCGCCACCGCAACATCCTTATCACGGGTGCTTCGGGCACGATCGGCAGCGAGCTCGCCGTACAGGTATGCGCCTGTGCGCCCGCAAGAGTGATTTTGATTGACCAGGCCGAAACTGCGCTTTACGAGCGCGATTATCAGCTGAAACGGAAATTCCCTGCAACGCACATTACCTGCCTCATCGCCAACATTACTGACGCGCGGCGCATGACTGATCTGTTTTTGAAAAATAAGATCGACATCGTTTTCCATGCCGCAGCCTACAAACACGTGCCGTTCATGGAGCGCCACCCTTACGAGGCCATCAAGACCAACGTTTTTGGTACCGCCATTCTTGCCGATCTTGCCGTTGCGCGAGGCGTCGGCCAATTCGTGTACATTTCCACCGACAAAGCCATCAGACCTGCCGGTATAATGGGGGCTACGAAGCATTTCGGAGAACTTTATCTGCAATATCTCAGCCACGAATATCCAGCATGCACTCAGTTCATTATCACCCGCTTTGGCAATGTACTTGGTTCCAATGGTTCATTCCTCGTCCGTTTCGCCCAGCAAATCCGAGAAGGCGGGCCTGTTACCGTCACCCATCCTGATGCCGAGCGGTACCTGATGACGGTCACGGAAGCTTGTCAGTTGGTATTACTGGCCGCGGCGCAAAGCACCGGGAGCGAAGTGCTGTCCTTCGACATGGGGAAACCGGTACGCATTGCAAAGGTCGCCCGGGACATGATCCGGCTGGCGGGAATGGAGCCGGAGAAAGACATTCCCATCATTTTCACAGGATTACGAGCGGGCGAAAAACTGACGGAAGTATTACACACCGGCGAGAAAGGGACCACACCTGGACAGCTCTGCACGATGCCTTTTCCCGACCGCCCTTCCCGATGCATGCGTGCAATGCTGGAAGCTTTGCAAAAAGCCCTCGACTCCGGCGAGCCTCAGCAAATGGTGAGCGTGTTAAAAATGGTGATTCCGGAATACATCAGCGCCAATTCACCTTACGAAGCTTTGGATGACGCACCTGGCACGCAGGGTGTATCTGACAACCGACTGCCGACAGCCGATGTTAATTAGAGGCGTGATCAATTAGCGGGTATAAAACCACTTACCTGCATCCAATGCAGGCACCTGCCAAACCACTCGTCGAATGACGGCGTTTTGGGGTAACCATGCTGGCCCTGTGAATAGATATGCATATCGGCCGGGACACCTTTGGCATTCAATGCTTCGTAAAAGCGAATGCTGTTCGACACCGGCACTACGGTATCGTCGCCCGCGTGCGTGAGGTACGCGGGCGGCGTAGAGGCCGTCACCTGTAAATCGTTGGAAAAGTAGTTGATGCGTTCGGCGGACGGAGACGCGCCGAGCAGGTTCGCGGACGACCCTTTATGCCCGATTTTTCCTTCAAAACTGATCACGAGATATACCAGCACCATGAAATCGGGACGAAGGCTGGTTTTTTGCGGGTTCTCGATGAAAGTGCTGTCGTAATGCGTACCAGCCGTAGAAGCAAGGTGACCACCCGCCGAAAAACCCATAATACCGATCTTCGCCGGGTCGACCTGCCATTCCTTTGCCTTTTCACGAACCGTTTTAATGGCTTGCTGGGCGTCCTGCAACGGGCCTATCGCCTTGTCCTTCATGATCCGGTCGCTGGGTAACCGGTATTTCAGCACGAATGCGGCAATGCCGGCTTTGTTCAGCTCTTTTGCGACGCGGTATCCTTCCCGCTCGATTACCAGTCCGCCGTAACCGCCACCGGGGCAGACAATCACCGCTGCACCATTACCGGTGCCTGCCGCGGGAAGAAATGCTGTCAATGTAGGCTTCGATACATTTTTAACGTATCCCTTTTCATTGGTTTCCTGATTTTCCGCCTCAATGGCATTCGGGATGCGATCCGGGTAAAGTGCCATTTCGGTCTGAGCTTGTGCCGGCATCGCCAGAAGTTGAACAAGGCCAATGGAGGCCAGAAGGCTGGATAGTTTTATCATTTAATTTTTTTCTAATTCCTATTAGATATTTTTCTACCTAAATTTCGGTTACACTGTTTAACCGCCCGGTGACGCAGAACCCTCTGCTGCGCTAGCGGCCGGCAGACAATGGGTTAAGACATAGTTCGACAAAATTTACCTGCGCAACGCGCACGGAAAACCTTCGGAATGGAGCGAACAGAATTGCACCATTCTGTGTTATTCGACTAATTCTTTTAATATTAATATAATATTTACAAGAAATTCGAAACGCGTTTGTTACTTTGCCCCATTGAACAATCAAAAAAATAGCTAGTTTTGTAGAGTATCCTAATCATGCACTAGTTTCTTTGATAAGTTATAAATCGTCTTAAATCCACAAAAGAATGAAATATACAGTACATGCAGAGGGCAGGTTTCAATTTATCGATGAGGGAAAGGGCGAAACGTTACTGCTTTTGCATGGCCTTTTCGGTGCATTAAGTAACTGGGACGGTATTATTGACCATTTTTCAAACCGTTACCGGGTCGTTATTCCATTGCTTCCGATTTACTCGCTTCCCCCGCGTGAAGCCGGGCTGGAAGCATTACTCGCCTTTCTGGAAGACTTTGTTTCGTTTAAAAATCTCACCAACGTTACGGCGATCGGTAATTCGCTGGGCGGGCACATCGGCCTGCTTTACACCCTGAAAAACCAGGAGAATGTACAGCGCCTGGTATTGACCGGCAGCTCGGGCCTGTTCGAAAACTCGATGGGCGGCTCGTTCCCGAAACGTGGAAGTTATGACTATATCAAGGAACGCGTAGCCTATACCTTTTACGATCCGGAAGTGGCTACCAAGGAGCTCATCGACGAGGTGTTCGAAACTACTTCGAGCATCCCGAAATGTATGAGCATCGTAGGCATCGCGAAATCGGCCCAGCGCCATAACCTCGCGAAAGATTTGCACCAGATCACCGTTCCTACCCTGCTTGTCTGGGGTCTCAACGATACCATTACCCCTCCGCATGTAGGTTACGAGTTCAATCGCCTGATAGCCAATTCGGAATTGTACTTTATCGATAAATGTTGCCACGCTCCGATGATGGAGCACCCGCACGAGTTCAACCTGATCCTGGAAAGTTTCCTGGAAAAAGACGTGTCGGTTCCGATGGCGTAAACGCCCGGGAATTCCCGGAAAATTTCTTTTGTTACGATAGTTGATCTATATATAGTTTTTTTATAGCTTCGGAAAATGACGTTCTGACCCATGCTCGCAGCCACTCTGATAAATCCTATGATCCCTGTACTGAAACCGAACGATTCGGTGGGTACGGCTTTGGATTGGATGGATGAGTTTGGCGTGAAGCAATTGGTCATCGCCGACTCGGGCGTTTATCAGGGAATTGTTTCCGAAGACATTCTCTTCGACATTACGGACATTTCCGAGCAGCTTTCTAAAGTAATCATCCAGCATAAGGACATTTTCGCGACCGAAGATCAGCATCCTTACGAGCTGCTCCGGTTGGTAAACCAATTTGGCCTGCTGATCATCCCCGTGCTTCACGACGACCGGTCATTTGCGGGCAGTATTCTTGTGAACGACCTCGTTGAACATTTTGTGAACGAGCTGGGTGTGCAGGAAAAAGGGGCTGTAATTGTGCTCAAAATAGAAGAAAGAAACTATTCGCTTTCAGAAATTAGCAGACTGATCGAGTCAAACGGCGTCAAAATCCTGAGCAGTTATTATTCGTCGGGAGAAGTCTATAATCCAACCAACGAAGCCCGGTTGACCTTGAAACTGAACCGGACGCACATCACCCCCATTATCGCAACGCTTGAACGCTTCGGGTACGAAATCGAAGAAGCGCACGCCAACGACCCGATCGAAAGCCTCGACCAGGAGCGCCTCGATATGCTTTTGCGTTATCTGGCTACTTAGCATCCCAAGCGCGACGCCCGACGCTTCAAATGTGCATGCGGCTTTTGAATCGCACCGTTTGTCGTGTATCTTTCGGCTGAAACCACACGTTTTACTTTTCCTTCATGAAAATCGCCATTCACGGACGCAACTTTAATGAGTCCGCAAGGCCATTCATTGAAAATATGTTCGATGAACTGGCGCGCAGAAAAGTTGAAGTCCAGCTTTCGAAGTCATTCAGGACATTTCTGGACCAGGCCGGCATTTCGCATTATTCCGAACTGGTTTATGAAAAACCGGAAGACCTTTTCGACGCACGCCTCATCGTGAGCATGGGTGGCGACGGCACGCTGCTGGAAACGATTTCGCACGTCGGCAAGCGGCAAACACCCGCTATCGGTATCAATGTGGGCCGCCTGGGTTTCCTGGCTACCGTGCCGCCCGAACGCATTACCGACATGATCGCCGCGCTCGAAAACAGCCAGTTTCGCATCGACGAGCGTACGCTCGTGGAAGTTGAGTCCAATATTGATCTTTTCGACGGCCTGAACTTCGGTTTGAATGATTTCACCATCACCAAAACCGATACGTCGTCGATGATCACTGTGCATACTTACCTGAACGATGAGTTTTTGAACTCCTACTGGGCCGACGGGCTTATCGTATCGACACCCACAGGTTCTACAGGCTATTCATTGAGCTGCGGCGGGCCGGTACTTGTGCCGCATTCGCAAAACTTTATCGTCACGCCCATCAGCCCGCACAACCTCAACGTGCGCCCGCTCGTGGTAGAAGATACCGCCGTAATACGCCTCGAAGTAAAGAGTCGCAGCAGCAATTTCCTCGTTTCACTCGACGCACGCTCGCGCATTGTGGATGAGAACACGCAGCTGCTTGTGCGCAAAGCCGGCTTCATTGCACGGCTGATCAAGATGAAAGACGACAGTTTTTTGAATACATTGAGAAGCAAACTATCGTGGGGGCTCGACATGCGTAACTAGGCCCCCGAAATCACCACTTCTGACACCCTATGCGCCTTACTTACCACACCTTCGACCTCCAACTCAAACATACCTTCACCATCGCGCACGACTCGCGCGATGTACAGCAGACGCTCATCGTCCAGCTCAGCGATGGCATTTATTCCGGCTTTGGCGAGGCTACTTCCAACCCCTATTATGGCATCACGATCGGTAACATGATCGCGACGCTCGATATGGTGAAGGACATTGTTGAAAAGGGAAAATACACTTCCGCAGAAGAGCTCTGGACCATGGTACACCCGCTGCTCAGAGACAATTCATTCGCACAATGTGCATTGGACGAGGCCGCGCAGGATTATTTTGCTAAAAAGAAAGGCCAGAAGCTGTACGAAAGCTGGGGCCTGTCGCCCGAGAATATTCCTATGACCAATTTTACGATCGGTATTGATACTGTGGAAAAGATGGTCGAGAAGATGAAAGAGCTTCCCTGGCCTATTTACAAGATTAAGCTCGGTACGAATGAAGACCTGCGCATTGTACGGGAATTAAGGAAAAACACCGACGCACTTTTCCGCGTGGATGCTAACTGCGGCTGGACGCCAGAGAAAACCATTGAAATAGCGCCTCAATTGGCCGCATTAGGTGTGGAATTCATCGAACAACCGCTACCCGCGGATGATATTGAGGGAATGAAAAAGGTTTTTGCATCGAGCGCATTGCCTGTGATTGCGGATGAAAGTTGCATTGTTGAAGAAGATGTTGGGCAATGTCACGGCCTTTTTCACGGCATTAATGTAAAACTGACCAAATGCGGCGGGCCTACCGCTGCGTTGCGGATGATCGCACAAGCGCGCTCATTAGGCATGAAAACGATGGTCGGCTGCATGACAGAGACCAGCGTCGGCATTTCGGCCATTGCGCATTTGCTTCCGCTGCTCGATTACGTCGATATGGACGGTTCCCTGCTCATCCGCAACGATCCCGCCACCGGCGTTACTTTCGATTTTGGCAAGGTGATTTACGCCCAGGGCAATGGCACCGGAGCCGCCTTGAAGCCTGAATTTTTATAGGTTCCGCTGTGAACACCTTCCATACCACCAAACTTCCCGGCCGGACCGTCGTTACAACCGACGGAAGGGAATTTTTGTGGTTCAGCGGCACGGATTACCTTGGAATGGGCCACAACGAAGACTTTCGTAGATACGTACATTCGGCTACGGAAACTTTCGGAAATCATTATGGTAGTTCGAGGAATAACAGCTTGCGGCTTGACATTTACGATGATGCCGAACAACAACTCGCTCATTTTCTGGGAACTGAGTCTGCATTGATTGTCTCGTCGGGCATGTGGGCGGGGCAGTTGCTGATGAAAGAAGTTGAGAACGTTGTTCAACGAAAGCGTGACATCGCCAGAATCTTCTACCATTATGCACCCGGCGTTCATCCCGCATTATGGGGCCATGGATTTCAGCGGAACAATGGTGAATGGAGCGAGTGGATAATGCAAACCGCTCGAAAAATCAATGCAACCGAGCCGGATGTCGCGCATATAATCTGTACGGATGCCGTAGGTTCGCCGATGGTGAAGGCATTTGATTTTACCCTCTTTAATGCTATTCAAAATTCAGCGAATGTGTGGCTCATCATCGATGAATCGCATTCGCTGGGTGTGATGGGAGCCCGCGGAAATGGTGTGATGGAACAAATACATCCAAAGCTTTCGAAGCAAACCATCTTTGCTTCGTCCCTGAACAAAGCACTGGGCATTCCCGCAGGTGCTGTTTGGGGTTCAAAAAGTGTAGTTGAAATGGTGCGAAAATCGCCCTGGTTCGCAGGTGGGTCTCCGCCCGCACCCGCCTATGCGTACGCGTTGAAAACACTTTTGGAACAGAGCAAATATGCGGAGGCGCGCGCTTTGCTGATGAAGAATATTGGTTATATCAATGCAAAAATGGAAGGTACCGCGCTTTTTAAATGCATAGAAGGTTACCCCGTATTCTGTTCCTCCAACGCCGCATTATTCGAGCATTTGCTGGAAAACGGTATTATGGCCTCCTGCTTCCCCTACCCATCGCCTGCGGACGCGCCTGTTACGCGCATTGCGATTAGCAGTTTGCACCAAAAAGAAGACCTCGACCGGTTGGCCGAGGTCTGTAAGCGGTTTAATGCTTGATATTTCTTAAAACCAATCTTCGTATTTAGTCTTCGGTAGTTGTTCCGCCTAGTTTGGCAAGGCGCTTTTCCTCAGCCAGCTTTTCACGCTCCACTTTCGCCGAAACCATGATACTCAATTCATAAAGCAAGAATAGCGGAATGGCCACGAGTACCTGGCTGTAAATGTCCGGCGAAGGTGTAATCACCGCCGCTACGATCAGGATTACAATCATCGAGTGCTTGCGATATTCGCGCATGAACGAAGGCGTGAGTACTCCGATTTTCGACAAAACAAACACCACAATCGGCAACTGGAATGCCACCCCGCAGGCCAGTGTAAGTGTCGCCACCAGCGAAATATACGAAGCAAGACTGAATTCGTTGATAATCGTCGGATCGAGCGTGTAGTTGGCAAGGAAGTTGATAGCAAGCGGCGATACCACGTAATAGCCGAACAGCACACCGGAGAAAAACAATGTAGTCACATAAAACACCGCTCCCCGCGCCGACCGTTTTTCAGAAGGTTTCAGACCAGGCTCGATAAACCGCCAGATTTCCCAGAATGCGTAAGGGAAGGCAAATACCAGACCTGCGATCACCGACGACGTCATACTCATCGTAAACGCATCGCCCATTCCGATCACCTGCAATTTGAAGTTCAGGCTCTTTACGCACAAATCCTCGTAACCGGTGATTTCCGACAGTTTGCAGAGCATTCTATACGTCCAGAAATCAGGCTGTGACGGCGCAATGATTACATAATGGTATATTTCTTGAATATAAATGAAGGCAAGAATCGCAAATACGAGAATCGAAGCACCGGCGCGGATAACATGCCATCTTAGTTCTTCGAGATGCGAAAGGAACGACATCTCCTTGCCATCGCCGTCTTCATCCTCCTGCTCTCTGTCAAAATCCTGATCCAGGGACATATTTTAAGTTATTACTAGAACTCAATCTAAGTGAAAAGCTGAAATTACTTAAAAAACCCGTCGAAGTGATCCGACGGGTTTTTTATTCATGCGTTCTGGATCAATTAATCCATTACAAAAGGGTAATCGTTCTCAACGTACACGTCTGTGTAAGCCTCTTTCGGGTCCGGCCACTCCGATTCTTCGGCGAATTGCACGGACTCCGCAACGATATCTTTTACTTTTTTATCGATGTTTTCCAGCTCCTCTTCGGTAGCCAGCTTGTTTTCAAGGATCACCGCACGGATCTGCTCGATCGGATCGCGGTGTTTGTATTCTTCTACCTCCTCTTTCGAACGGTATTTCTGAGGATCGGACATGGAATGTCCACGGTAGCGGTAAGTACGGAATTCGAGGAAAGTAGGTCCGTCGCCTCTGCGGGCGCGTTCCGCCGCACGGGAAACCGCTTCGTGAATCGCCTCAACGCTCATACCGTCAACAGGCTCCGAAGGAATGTCATATGCCTCGCCAAGGGTATAAAGCTCGGTAACGTTGGATGTACGCGCTACGGAAGTACCCATTGCGTAACCATTATTTTCAACGACGAAGATCACCGGCAGTTTCCAGCTCATCGCCATGTTCAGCGTTTCGTGGAATGAACCCTGGCGGATCGCGCCATCACCGAAGTAACAGATACACAGGTTATCGGTTTTGTTATATTTCTCTGCAAATGCGATACCTGCGCCCAGTGGAATCTGGCCGCCTACGATACCGTGGCCTCCGATGAAGCCTACTTCTTTATCAAAAATGTGCATGGAACCGCCCTTACCTTTGGTAGTTCCGGTCTTTTTGCCGAAAAGCTCCGCCATAATCGCGTTCGGGCTCGTGCCCAATGCGAGAGGGATACCATGATCACGATAAGCGGTAATGTACTTGTCGCCTTTTTTCAGGGCACTCACCGCGCCGGAAGAACAGGCTTCCTGGCCGATGTAGAGGTGGCAAAAACCACGAATCTTCTGCTGACCGTACAACTGGCCTGATTTTTCTTCAAAACGGCGTTGTAAAAGCATATTCTCGAACCAGAACATGTATTGCTCCTTCGGATGCTGTAACTTTTTGGGGGCTGATGCTTTCTTTTTCTCAGTAACGGTGGCCATGTATTTGGTTCTCGTTTATAAAGACAGAACTTTGTCTTAAAGTTATGGTATGAACAGAGTCTGTTTTGCCGTACTCACGCAATGATGTGCGAAAATAAGCATAAACTAAATAACAAAGAAGTTCATGTGGCTAGAAAAGCTCCGTCTTACCTACTTTAAAAGCTATGAGGAGAAGGCCTTCACTTTTGGAAAACATGTGAACTGTATCGTGGGCGAGAACGGCAGCGGAAAAACCAACCTGCTCGACGCAATCTATTTCCTGACCCTTACCAAGAGCGCATTTCACAACCAGGACGCCCTCGGCATCCGCCACACCGCCGATTTCTTCCTCATTGATGGCGTATTCAACGAGCACGGGAAGCATATCCAGATCACATGCAGCCTGCAACGCGGCCAGCGGAAGGTTTTCATGGCCGATAAGAAGCATTATGACCGCCTGAGCGACCATATCGGCCTGTTTCCAGTCGTACTCATCGCGCCCGACGACACCGACCTCATCCGCGACGGCAGCGAGGAACGCCGCCGCTTTTTCGATGGCGTACTCGGCCAGGCCGTGCCCGGCTACCTCGGCGATTTCCTGCAATACAACAAAATACTCACCCAGCGAAACGGCCTCTTGAAGCTCTTCGCCGAAAGAAATTACCTCGACGAAGACCTGCTCGAAACCTATAATGAGCCTCTGATCGTCCTCTCGCAACGCATTCACGAGCACCGCGCGACGTTCATGCAAAAGTTCATCCCGCTGTTCTGCAAATACTACGAATTCCTCAGCAGCGGGCATGAAAAAGTGGATGTAATCTACGAAAGTGAAGTGGCCAGCCCCGATTTCCCAGCCGAATTCCGTCGCAATCGTAGCCGCGACCTGCACGCGCAACGTACGGGCAAAGGCGTGCATAAGGATGAATATGTATTCGAAATAGATGGGGTTACCCTCAAAAAATTCGGCTCGCAGGGCCAGCAAAAGTCCTTCCTGATTGCTCTCAAACTGGCGCAATTTGAATTATTAAAAGAAGAGAAGGGCAAAACACCCATTCTGCTCCTCGATGATATTTTTGATAAACTCGACGACCGCCGCATTCATAAGCTCATTGAACTCATTGATACCGGCTTCCTGTCGCAGGTTTTCATCACCGACGCCCGTCCGGAGCGCTCGCAAAGGATTTTAGAGCATGTGAAGGCCGATGTACGTTTTTTTGAGATTGAGAAGGTGTTGAAAGAATGATTTAGTCTTGCTACTCTCTGAACACACGAAGGCACGATAACAAATCTTCCATACGATCTACGTCTATTTCGTTTATCAGGCGAATTGCTTCGGTTTTCATCTCTTGGTCAGACATAGCGAGCATTGTTTTTGATTCAACACTAATCAAGGTTACCTAATTAAAATAATAAAAGCCAGATCGAAACGACCTGGCTTTTCAAGCGGCATGCATTAAAAATCACCGCATTAAACATATTTCGGATCCAGCTCCTTGGCTTGTGCTACAAACTCCTTCACCTTCTGTTCATCATCCTTTTTGCAAATCAACAGCACGCCGTCGAATTCGGCGACGATGAAACCGTCGAGGCCGTTAATGACTACCAGCTTGTCTTTCGGCGTCTTGATGATCGAGTTCGTGGTATTGTGCAGGATCAGGTTGCCGTCTGTAACATTCAGGTTTTCATCCTTTTCCGAAACTTCGTACATCGACTTCCACGTTCCCAGATCCGACCAGCCGAAGCTTGCCAATACAACGTGCACATTATTGGCCTTTTCCATGATACCGTTATCGATGGAAATGCTGCCGCAATGCTGGTAAGCGCGCTGGATGAACGAATCCTCCGAATCGAGGTAATAATGTTCGACCCCGCCCTGGAAAATTTCAGCAATGTCGGGCTGGAATTGAGTCAGCGCTTTTTTGAATGCATTGATATTCCAAACGAAAATACCTGCGTTCCACACAAAATCACCGCTGTCGAGGAACTGCAATGCCAATTCCAGATGGGGCTTTTCGGTAAATGACTTTACTTTTTTAACAGTCAGCTTATCCGGAATGTACTGGATGTAGCCATAACCGGTATCAGGACGAGTCGGCTGGATGCCCAGCGTCACCAGGATGTCCTCATTACGGGTAGCTCCCAACGCAACCTTGATCGTATCCTTGAAAACCTCTTCTTTCAGGATAATGTGGTCCGCAGGCGCTACCACTACGTTCGCGTTCGGGTTGCGGGCTGCAATTTTGTAGCACGCATAGGCAATGCACGGCGCGGTATTTCGCCGGTGTGGTTCCAGGAGAATCTGGTCGTCGGTCAATTCCGGAATCTGCTGTTTGATCAGCTCCTTGTATTCCTGACTGGTTACTATATAAATGTTCTCGATAGGGCAAACGCCGTCGAAACGGTCGACCGTTTGCTGTAACAGCGTCCTTCCTGTGCCAAGCACATCATGGAATTGCTTCGGGAAATCCGTCCGGCTGAACGGCCAAAAACGGGTTCCGACGCCGCCTGCCATGATTATCACATAAGTGTCCTGCATCTGTGTTGTGTAAGGTATGTTTGTTATAACGTTAAATAAAATCTCTCAAAACTAATGATAAAGACTCAGTATGCTCAATCCGGGCATCGGAAAAGTCCCGGAAAGTTAGTTCATGGCGCGAATAGCGGTTTTTCGTCATTGCATTAAATTCCTTTCGAGTGATCGAACCATTTGTTTTCCGAAGACACCTGCCTTTGCATTATAAATACCCAAAGAAAAAATTGGATATTATGTAAACAAAATCTATTTCTTAGTAACTTGTTACAGACATCAACCCACTAACCAACCATGATCCGAACTTCTGCATCCCCCAGAAATCTGCCTCTCTTGTTTTTCTTATTGTTGTTTTGCCAACATTCTTTTGCGCAGATTAGTTTGACCGGAAAGGTTACCGAATCGGTTACCCAGGAACCACTGGCCGGCGTTAGCATTCGTATACAGGGTAAAGTAGCCGGTACAATCACCGACACGAAAGGTGAGTTTTCTCTCAGTACCACCTCGAATCCCCCATTTTCTATCATTGTCAGTTCCGTTGGCTTCCAAACGCAGGAAATTGCGGTCACTGCCAGCATGTCGGACCTGGATATCAAAATGGTGGAACAGCCGGTGCTCGGTAAGGAAATTGTCGTTTCGGCCTCCCGTGTGGAGGAAAGCGTGATGAAATCGCCGGTAGCGGTAGAAAAGCTCGATATCCGGGGTATTCGAGACACGCCAGCAACCAATTTTTATGACGCACTCGCAAACCTGAAAGGCATCGACATGACCACCCAGGGTGTCTTGTTCAAATCCATCAACATGCGCGGGTTTGGTGCGACGGGTAACCCGCGTACCGTGCAGATGATCGACGGTATGGACAATCAGGCGCCGGGACTCAACTTTCCGCTCGATAATATCATCGGTATGTCCGAGCTCGACGTCGAGAGCGTAGAGGTGCTTCCCGGCGCGGCATCGGCGCTGTACGGTCCCAACGCGGTAAATGGATTGGTATTAATGAACAGCAAAAGTCCGTTCCTCTATCAGGGGTTAAGCGCGAATCTCAAAGGCGGAATCATGCATGAAAAGAATCGCTCAAAAGCCACCACCCCGTTTGCAGAGGCTACCATCCGTTATGCAAAGGCATTCAACAACAAATTTGCATTCAAGGTAAACCTGTCCTACATCCAGGCGAAAGATTGGGAGGCCACCAATTATACAAACCTGAACGTAGGCGGTAATGCGGATCCGAGCCGCGGAAAAGGCACGGACCTCGACTACGACGGTACGAATGTATACGGCGATGAAATCCAGACGAATATCAACGCGGTAGCGAAAGCGCTTGCTGCGTCCAGGCAGATTCCTCAGGATAAGGTGGGGCTTGTGCCCAATATTTTTGTCAGCCGCACCGGGATCCGGGAGCGGGACCTGGTGGATTACGATACCAAAAGTTTCAAGGCTAATGCCGCATTACATTATCGCCTGAACGAAAAAGTGGAGGCCATTGCGCAAGTCAATTATGGCTATGGAACCACGGTCTATACCGGTACCGGCCGTTACTCATTGCGAGATTTTAACCTTACCCAGGCCAAACTGGAGCTTCGGGGCGACAATTTTACCGTGAGGGCATACACCACACAGGAACGTTCCGGCAAGTCGTACCTCGCAGGCCTCGCGGCGGTTTCCATGCTCGGCGAGATCAAACCAAACAATACCTGGTTCGGACAATATGTGGGCGCCTTTGTACAGGCGCGTGATGCGGGCGCAGCGGAGGCAGATGCACACGCAACCGCCCGGCAGTTTGCTGATCAGGGAATGCCGCAACCGGGCAGCGCCACCTTTAACCAGCTGCTGGATAAATACCGGAACATGCCGATTGTGAACGGCGGAGGTGGTTTTGCAGATAAAACCAATATGTACCACGCAGAAGGCTTTTACAATTTCAAAAACCAGGTCCGCTTTCTGGAACTGATCGCCGGAGCCAACTACCGCCTTTACACGCTCCGCTCTGCCGGGACGTTATTTGCCGATACCAAGGAGGGCCGCGACGGAACAATACCTATTAATGAATGGGGCGCATTCGTGCAAGCCGGCAAAAACCTGCTTTCCGACCATTTGAAACTGACGGGCTCAATCCGCTACGACAAAAACGAGAATTTCGACGGCCAGTTCACGCCGCGCGTGTCGGCGGTTACCACATTTGGCGAGCACAATATCCGCCTCTCTTATCAAACAGGCTTCCGTATCCCCACGACGCAGAACCAATACATCGACCTCCGGACACCATCGGGAACGCTGGTTGGCGGTTTGCCTGAGTTTGATTCACGCTACAACCTTTCGAGTGGCATTCTCCGGCAAAACCTTTCCGAAGCTGCGGTGATGGCCGTGGTGCAAAGTGACCCATCGGTGGTCCAGAGCGCACAGCAATATGCTACGGTGGTAGTGACCCAACAGGCTACCGCTGCCATTACGCAACAAGTCACCACGGCGGTGACCGCGCAGGTTAATGCGGGCGTAGCCGCTGGAACCATTCCGAACGACCCGGCAGTGATCCAGGCGGCCATCAAGGCGGGCGTCAACCAAACGCTTCCGGGCGTATTGTCGGCGCAATTGCCGGGTATTCTCGCCACCCAGGTTCCGGCGCTGGTCCCTGACCTGGCGAAGGCGTATGCATTGGGGAAACTGCCTAAATACCAGCCGGTGAAACTGAAACCGGAGCGCATTGCCTCCTATGAGGTTGGCTATAAAGGCATTATCGCGAAAAAGCTCTTCATCGACGCCTACTATTATATCAGCAAATACAAAAACCTCATTGGCGGAACGGTGATCGTGGTACCGACGGCTGCCGCCGCGCCGGGCCTGCCGATTGAATCAGGCATTGGAGTGGGTAGCTACCAGGGATACGCGCGGACCGTCAATACAACCGAGACGATCACCACGCGCGGCTTCGCGATCGGGCTGAATTATGCATTGCCGAAGGGATTCAATATCGGCGGTAATGTGGCGAACAATGAGTTGAAAGACTTTATTCCATCGCCGGAAGTGCAGTATTCGCAATTCAATACTCCTAAATACCGGTACAATGTGAGCCTTGGCCGCCGCATTACCAGCTCCAACACCTGGGGATTCAATGTCGTGTACCGCTACCAGCAGGCTTTTTTGTGGGAGTCGAGCTTTGTCGTGCCTACGACCACCGATGTGCCGGTATTCTCGAACACCAGGGTGCCGGCGATCAGTAACCTTGATGCGCAGGTTAGCTGGAAAGTGCCCGCGATCAAATCGATCATCAAGCTGGGTGGCACGAATCTGTTCGGGAAATCTTACTTCCAGTCATACGGCAGCCCGAACGTGGGCAGCACGTACTATGTGTCCATTATGTTTGATGAATTGCTGAACTGAGTGCAGGAAAATCTATTTCTCGCCAAAAGCCAGGTCGCCGGCGTCACCGAGGCCTGGCACTATATAATATTGCTCGTTCAGCTTCTGGTCCACAGCACCGAGCCAGAGGCGGCATTGCGGTATTCTTTCCTGCAGATACTGAACGCCCTCGGGACTGGCAATGACAGAAGCAATATGGGTTTGCGAAGGAATGCCGAAGCGCAGCAATGCATGGTAAACCTTCTCCATGGAGCGGCCGGTCGCCAGCATCGGATCGATCATCACCAGGATTTTACCCGTCAGATCGGGGCTGGTAATGTAGTCCATTTCAACCGTAAACTCCTCCTCTGCATTGATATGGTGCCCACGGTAGGCCCCGATAAATGCATTATCGGCCTTATCGAAAATATTCAGGAAGCCCTGGTGGAACGGTAACCCGGCGCGCAGAATGGTAGCCAGCACGATGGGCTGCAACATCGATCGGCACGGTGCGGTACCGAGCGGCGTTTCTACTTTCTCCGTTTTGAAAGTGAGCGTTTTGGACATTTCATAAGCCAGCAGCTCTCCTACCCGTTCCATATTCCGGCGAAACCGCATCCGGTCTTTCTGACAATTTACGTCACGCAATTCGGCCAGGTAGTGATCTGCTATGGAAGGTTTCTGGGAAAGTAAAAACATGGGAGTGACAGTTTTTTAGACTACTCCATGCAAGATAATACAAATTCATTGACGTAATTTGGAACACCATTTCTAAAAATTACGTGCAAAAGCTCCAATTGCGGTCGTAGTAGATTTTTGTTGCCTATGTATCAAGGAATTATCCGGCTTTTTAAATTACTGTTTTTAACACTGGTATCCTCGGCTTACGTACACGCGCAAAGTGCTTTCGTTCCGCTAAACGACGACTATTATCATCTCATTGATCGTCTGGAAATCAAAAGAGGTAAATTTTCCGAAGGTTTTCATTTCAACGCCAAGCCTTTTGAGCGTAAAGCGGTAGTTGCGTTAACCGACTCCATATTAAAAGAAGGCACCGTTGACCTGACCGACCGCGACTGGGAAACGATCGATTATCTGCGCGAGGACAGCTGGGAATGGACCAAGGGAATGATTTCCACCGATTCGGCCAAATATAACAAGCTGGCGCGGCTGGGCTGGTTTAAATCACCGCCTCCGGGGCAGAAACGCAAGTTTTTCCATCACCCTGCCGATCTGTACAGCATCCACAACAAAGATTTCGACCTGCATTTCAATTTTACTACTACCAATTTCATCGGAAAAGACAACAGCTACGACACCACGTCGCATCAGACGCTCTGGTTTACCGGCCGTGGGGTCGAGATCAGGGGGATGATCAATGAAAAGCTGGGCTTTTATACCTTCGTATCCGATAATCAGGGTCGCTTTCCGCGCTATGTAAGTGCCTTTGCGCCGAAATACAGCTTCCCGGGTGAGGGGCTCGCGAAAGCAACCCGCAACCACGGCAACGACTTCCTTTCGGCACGCGGTTATATTACTTTCCGCCCGCTGAAAGCGATTAATGTAAAATTCGGGCACGATTACAACACTTTCGGCAGTGGTTACCGCTCGCTGATCCTTTCCGACAACAGCAGTCCTTATTTATTTTTAAGATTAGATACCCAGCTCGGCCGGTTCCATTATACCAACCTCTGGACCAGCATGATCGACGGCGCCGAGGATGGCTTCTCTGAATTTTTAAGAAAAAAGAAATTCGCGGCGATCCACCATTTGAGCGTTAACCTGACCGACAAAATCAATTTCGGGGTATTTGAAGCCGAAGTTTTCAACCGCGATTCCGTGGGCGGCGGCTACGACCTCAATTACCTCAACCCCATTATCTTCTATCGTTATGTAGAATCCTACATCGGTAGTCAGGACAATGCATTGCTCGGCTTCGACTTCCGCTGGCTGGTGGGCAAAACCGCCTCCATTTACAGCCAGTTTGTGCTAGATGAATTTTTGACCAAATACCTTTTTAATGGCAGCGGATCCTGGACTAACAAATACAGCTTCCAGCTCGGTGCCAAATATGTGGACGCATTTGGCATACCTAACCTCGACTTACAGGCAGAATACAACGTCGTGCGCCCCTACACGTACTCACACAAGGACGGAGGGCGCAACTACATGCATTACGGGCAAGCGCTCGCACACCCGCTGGGGGCTAATTTCCGGGAGTATCTGGGAATTTTGCGCTATAAAGTCACGCCAAGGTTATCGATTTACGGCACGGTTATGTCGGCCATGCAGGGTAAAGATCCTTCTGATAAGCCTTTGATGAACTACGGAGGCGATATTTCGAAAAGTTACGAAACCCGTCATGTAGGTCGGGACGGGCAAAGCGAAGAAAACCAGAAAATCGGCCAGGGCATTAAAGCGACAACCTTATTTACCGATTTGCGCTTGTCGTATTCTCTGGCTCACAATCTGTTCCTCGATGGCCGCTACCTGATGCGGAAAGTAACGTCACAGGACGCGAAGGTCGCCACCAACTCCAATATCTTTTCGATTGCCATCCGCTATAATATGGCCTACCGGCAACAAACCTACTGATTTTAATTTCTACCAAAATGGAAACTGACCCCCACGAACTCCGGAATCTTCTCAGGCTTGCATTGCTGGAAGATATCGGTGACGGAGACCATTCATCCCTCGCCAGCGTACCCGAAAATGCCACCAAACGTGCGAAGCTGCTGGTGAAACAGGACGGCGTACTCGCCGGTGTGGAAGTGGCGCAGATTATCTTCGATGAAACCGCAAAATATTACGGTTACCCCCTTCCGAAAATTGATGTGTTACTTTTTGACGGTTCCGTCGTATCAACAGGAGATATTGTTTTTACGGTAGAAGGAAACGCCCGCCTGATCCTGAAAGCCGAACGACTGGTGCTCAACATTATGCAGCGCATGAGCGGTATCGCCACCTATGCGCGGCAAATGTCGGATTTGATCAAGGATTTGCCTGTAAAACTGCTCGATACCCGCAAAACGACCCCGAATTTCAGGCTGTTTGAAAAAATGGCGGTGAAAATCGGCGGAGCGGTAAACCACCGGATGGGCCTTTACGACATGATCATGTTGAAAGACAACCATGTGGATTACGCCGGCGGCATCGAAGCGGCGATTACGGGGGCTAACAAGTACCTGAAAGAAACCGGCCGGAAGTTGAAAATCGAGATCGAAACGCGGAACCTTGTCGAAGTGGACGAGGTGCTGCGTGTCGGCCAGGTCGACATTATTATGCTTGATAACTTCTCGCTGGACGACCTTCGGGAAGCAGTGAAGCGGATCGGCGATCGGTACGAGACGGAGGCTTCGGGCAACATTACCGAAAAAACATTACGCGCAGTGGCCGAAACCGGTGTGGATGGGATTTCCAGCGGTGCGCTCACGCATCAGGCGCGAAGTCTGGATTTAAGTCTGAAAGCCTTTTAACCTTTTCATTCATATCAAAAGCGTATGCTGAGATCGATGAAAACCACATACGCTTTTGATCTTCAAGGGTTTCCTACCGGCTATTCCCTATGGGCAGCCGCATTGCTCGGCATTTGCATTCCCTTCCTGGCCTTTGCCCAGGAGCCACCCCGGCCTGAGATCGACATCAACCAGTTCATCGCCGAACTCTTCCCTGTCCCGCCCGACGACTCCGAAGACCTTTACGAGGCGCTTTTGCAGCTCTACGCCAGTCCGCTCGATCTCAACACCGCCACACCGGACGATCTTGCCGCCACATTTATTTTAAGCGAAGAACAGCTCCGCTCCTTTTTCGACTACCGTGCAAAAACGGGTGCATTGCTCTCGCTTTACGAATTACAGGCTGTTCCAGGGTTTGACATTTACACGACTCGGAGATTACTACCCTTTATAACAATTAGTACCAAAGCAATTTCCATTCAAGATGCATTGAAAAATCCTGGTCAGCATTTCCTGATGGTTCGTTCGGGTAAATTGATGGAGCGGCAAAAGGGTTTCGCACCGCTGGACTCAAACTCTAATGCGACTACACGCTATCAGGGGCCTCCTTTCAACGGCTACATCCGCTACCGCAATGCACGGAGCGGCGCGTATAGTTTTGGAATTACATTGGAAAAAGATGCTGGCGAAGAAATATGGCACTGGAATGCACGCAGGCAGATTTTGGGCATCGATTACACTTCCTTTCATGCACAAATCCTCAACAGGGGGAGGCTTAAAAGTCTGATTATCGGCGATTTTCAAATGCAGGCTGGACAAGGAATGATCACCGGCGCAGGATTTTCACTGGGAAAGGGTTCGGAGGTGATCCGAACCGCTTATAGGAGCACAACCGGCCTTAAACCTTATACCTCGGCCACCGAAGCCAACTTTTTCCGGGGCATTGCAGCTACGTGGCGTATTATCCCACGCACCGATCTGACCATTTTAATCTCCAAAACCAAACGCGACGCCACCCAGGAGGCGGACAGCATTCATTCCAGCATTACGACTTCGCTACCGATTACAGGCTACCACCGCACGCCTTCGGAAATTGAGAAACACAATGTGCTTCGCGAGCAGATTGCAGGTTTGCATCTGCTGCATAGACTGGCTTCGCAAAAGGGCCAGGTTGGGTTGACAATGCTCCATACCGGTTATGATTCTTTTATCCAAAAGCGTGATCTGCCTTATAACCGGTATGAATTTTCGGGCAGGCAGAACCTGATTGCCGGCCTGCATGGCGACTACCGTTGGCAAAACATCCGTTTCTTCGCCGAAACCGCCATTTCCAAAAGCGGCGGCACCGGCGCAATCGGCGGCCTCATTGCAAGCGTTGGCAGGAAAGTCGATGTATCGGTAATGGCCCGGCATTATCCCCGCCACTTTCACACATTTTACGGCAATCCTATCGGCGAAGGTACGCGGCCTATTAATGAGCGCGGCGCCTATGCCGGAATGCGTTGGTCGCCTTCCCGGAAGTGGCAATGGAGCGCCTATTTCGATTATTTCCGGTTCCCGTGGCTGAAATACCAGGTCGATAAACCTTCCCGCGGATTCGATTATTTCCTGCATTTACTCTGGAAACCTTCGAAGCGGCTGAGTGCCTATGGGCTGTTTCATGAGAAGCATAAGCAGGTTAATGATCCTGCGGCAGAAGTCGTTAATCCATCGCTGATCCGATCCATTAAACGGACAGCTATGTTCAATATCGATTACGAAATTCCGCTCCGGTGCGCATTCCGGACGCGGCTGCAATATGGCGGGCTGAAAAACGGGCATTCCAAAGGCTCAAACGGCTTTACGATCGTACAGGACGTGTCCTGGCATTTGAAAAAAGTTGAAATCAGCGGTCGGCTGGCGTTTTTCAAAACCGATGACTACGACAGCCGGCAATATGTGTATGAGAAAGATATGCTCTACGCATTCTCGATCCCGGCCTATTACGACACCGGTACCCGGCATTATTTAATGCTGCGCTATACCATTGCAAAACAGCTTAAAATATGGCTCAGATGGTCGCAAACACGGTATTCAGACATTGAAAAGATCAGTTCAGGACTCAACGAAATTAACGGTAACAAGCGAAGCGAGGCCAAAGTACAGGTGATGTATCAGTTTTGAAGCCGTATTTTTGCTGCGCGAAAGGAAATTCTTTTGAAGTAAATACCATTAATCAGTACATCATGTCCATTAACAAACTTGAAGCATTAAAGAAATATTTCGGATACGACTCCTTTCGCCCTCAGCAATCCGAAATCATCGACACCATCATGGCTAACCGCGATTGCATGGTGCTTATGCCTACGGGCGGTGGCAAATCAGTCTGTTTTCAAATACCGGCTGTGCTCCGTGAAGGGCTTACCGTTGTAATCTCCCCGCTGATCGCCCTGATGAAGGACCAGGTTGAGGCATTGCGTGGAAATGGCATTACTGCGGCATTCCTCAACTCCACTATTTCGGGCACCGAACAGGACCAGATCATGTGGCAAATCAAGCTCGGGGAGTTGAAACTGCTCTATATCGCGCCGGAAAGGCTCTTTGCAGGAAATACCTTCGATTTGCTGCGGGAATGGAACGTGAGCCTGTTCGCCATCGACGAATCACACTGTATTTCGTCCTGGGGCCACGATTTCCGGCCAGAATACCGCCAGCTGAACCTTCTAAAAGTCCGCTTCCCCGACGTGCCGATTGTAGCCCTCACCGCCACTGCCGACCGCGTCACTCGCCGCGATATCCTCAAACAACTCAATATCGAGCACGCCGAAACCTTCATTTCCAGCTTCGACAGGCCAAATCTGAGCCTGAATGTATTACCCGGAAGAAAGCGAATCGAACAAATTCAGCGCTTCATCAACCGGCACGAAGGCCAGCCCGGTATTATTTATTGCCTCAGCCGAAAAGGTACTGAAACGGTGGCAGCCAGCTTGCAAAAGGCAGGCTTTCGCGTTGCGTACTACCACGCGGGCATGACAGGCGACAAGCGCTCGCAAGTGCAGGAGAATTTCTTGAGAGACGATATTCAAATCATCGTCGCAACGATCGCATTTGGAATGGGGATCGACAAATCGAATGTCCGCTGGGTAATCCACTATAACCTGCCATCCAATGTCGAGAGCTTTTACCAGGAAATCGGGCGGGCGGGCCGTGATGGAGCGAGCGCGGATACCGTGCTATTTTACAGCTACATGGACATTATCACCCGGCAGGATATGATTAACAATTCCGATCAATCGGTTGAGCAAAAAGAATTGCTACACGCAAAACTGAACCGGATGAAGCAATATGCCGAAGCCGACATTTGCCGCCGACGCATTCTTTTGAGCTACTTCAATGAGCCGGTGGACCACGATTGCGGCAACTGCGACGTGTGCCGCAACCCGCGAACCCGCTTCGACGCCACCATTATCGCCCAAAAGGCATTATCAGGCATTGCCCGCACCGAACAGAAGGTAGCCATGGGTATGCTTATCGACATTCTCCGCGGCAGCCGCAACCGGAATATCCTGCAACACGGCTACGAAAGGCTTCCTACTTTCGGTGTCGGGCATGAGCTGCGCGGCGACGAATGGTCGGAATACCTGGGGCAAATGCTGAACTCCGGCGTCATGGACATTGCTTACGACGAGGCGCATTCTTTTAAACTGAATCCTGTAAGCTGGCAGGTCTTGAAAGGCGAGCGGCAAATACAACTCGTAAAATTTATCCCGCTCGCCGAGCGAAAAGCGAAAGAGGAAGAATTGTTAAAAAAGGAAAAACCGAAACAGGAAATCATCCGCGATGCCCTTTTCGAACGCCTCCGCCAGCTCCGCAAGCAGCTTGCCGATACACTGGGCGTCCCGCCATATGTCGTATTCAGCGACACTTCGCTTTCGGAAATGGCCCAGAAAAAGCCGATTTCCGAAGCGCAAATGAAGGCTATTTCAGGTGTAGGTGCCGAAAAATTCCGTCGATACGGCGAAGCATTCATCAACGAAATCCTCGATTTCGCCCGGGAGAACAATGCGCCTGGCACCCGTGTGATGAAAGGAATGACTTTCGTAGAAACTTTCGATCTTTACAAGGAAGGCTACTCCATTAAAGCGATCGCAGAAAAACGGAATTTGAACCCAGTAACGATCATTTCGCATTTGGTGAAGCTAAAAGAAGACGGCCACGGAGTCGACTTAAAATCACTCATTGAACCCGAGGCCTACAAAACCATCATCGCCGCCGCCGAAGAAATTCACGTCGGAAAAAATGATCCGTTGAAGCCGCTGTTCGAACTACTGAACGAACGTTACGATTACGGGCAAATCCGGCTGGCGCTTGCGATTTGGGAAGAGGAACGGCAAAACTAGCAGCACGTGCTTATATTTACGTTTTCAAATACTTAACCAATAATATGTCAAGACAAAATATACTCTCAGGATCTCCCTGGGAAGACAAAATGGGGTATTGCCGGGCAGTACGGATCGGAAATATCATTGAAGTGGCCGGGACGGTGGCTATCGTGGACGGCGAAAAAGTGAAGGCCGATGATGCTTATGCGCAAACCAACAATATCATCGAACGCATTGAGAAAGTGTTGCAAGATGCGGGCGCAAGCCTCGCAGATGTGGTTCGCACACGAATTTTCACAACGGATATTACCCTTTTTGAAGACATCGCCCGCGCACATGGCGCATATTTTGGGGAGATTAAGCCCACCACAGGGATTTATGAAATCAGCAAACTGGTGTCGGCCGACTACCTTGTTGAGATCGAATTCACCGCAATAGTACAGTGATATATCGAAATATTTAAAAAAAGCCTGTTTCCCGGTGAAAACAGGCTTTTTTGTCACCATTTGAAACTGTGATTCCAACCTTCTGGCGCAATATTTGCTCTTTGTGAAAGTGTTGTCTGATTTAGAACCCTAAACAATAGGCATCTCTTAACATGAAAAATGGAATTACACTTCTAATTGCCTCAGTTTTACTGGTACTGTGCGTAATGCAAAAAGAAGCCCGGTATGGAACGGCCCAGCACGACAGTGTAGAAAAAATGTACAATTCTTCGCCAATAGCGCCAAAAGATGGCGGCACTTCGGCTCCTGAATATGCAGACCAATTGCTAACCGATTCACAGACATTTGAATTCGCGTCTGCCGACTCGTTGAAATCAGAGACTACCGCCCGACTGGCCAATCAAAGATTATTGCACATTTCGGCGAGTACCAAGCTGCTAAATTACTGAACCAAGCCGATTCAGTAATTTAGCTTTCTCATGGTTTAACTGAAGAGCCCCATAATATCTTCCTGGCTCAATTTCTTGATAAAGCCGGATTCGCCGCCCACCAAATCTTCTGCCAAGTCCTGCTTACGTTGCTGCAACAGCAGAATTTTCTCTTCAATCGTATCCTTACAAATCATTTTATACGCAAACACCTTGCGCGTTTGCCCGATGCGGTGCGTACGGTCGATCGCCTGGCGCTCCACGGCGGGGTTCCACCACGGATCTACGAGGTACACGTAATCCGCTTCGGTGAGGTTAAGCCCTACGCCGCCCGCTTTGAGGCTCATGAGGAACACGCGGCAGGTAGAGTCGTTCTGGAAGCGGTTCACGCGACCGGCCCGGTCTACGGTCTGGCCGTCGAGGTATTCGTAAGGAATATTCATTTTTTCCAAATGCTTGCGGATCAGATCCAGCATGCCCAGGAATTGGCTGAATATCAATATTTTGTGATTCGATGCATTCTCCTCGATCTCGCGGGTAATCTCTTCCAGCTTCGCCGATTCGTTCCCGAAATCTTCATCGCCAGATAGTATAGATGGCGAATCGCAAATCTGGCGAAGTTTCAACAATGCTTCCAGGATAAGGAAACTGCTTTTGTTAAGACCTTCTGTTGCGAGTTTTTCGGCGATTTCCTGGCGATACCGTTCGCGGAAGGTGTCGTAAACTTTCCGTTGCTTGTTCCCCATTTCGCAGAACAGAATGGTTTCTGTTTTGTCCGGCAAATCGGTTGCCACTTCCTCTTTCGTGCGTTTCAACATGAATGGGTAGACCAATTTACGCAGCTCAGCCGCCTTTTCCTTATCCTGGTACTTGTCGATAGGCGTTGCATATTCCGTCCGGAAGAAATCGGCGTGACCGAGCATTCCTGGGTTCAGGAATTCGAATTGCGAGTACAGGTCAAATGTATTGTTTTCCACCGGTGTACCCGTCATGGTCAGGCGGTTGCGTGCGCGCAGCAGGCGTGAGGCCTTGGACGTGAGCGAATCGGGGTTTTTAATGGCTTGCGCTTCATCGAGAATGATATAGTTGAAATCAAACTCGCGCAGCAGCTCCACGTCGCTGCGCATGGTACCATAGGTGGTGAGAATAATGTCGTATTCCCGGAAAAACTCGATGTCTTTCCTTCTCGCCATGCCCCGGTGAACGTACAATTTCAGGTCAGGTGTGAATTTTGCTGCTTCTGCTTGCCAGTTGAATATCAGCGTAGTAGGAACTACGACAAGGTTCGTATATTCCGCATTCAGGTTTTTCTGGTTTTGCAGGAAGGTCAGCATTTGCAGGGTTTTCCCCAAACCCATATCATCCGCCAAACAGCCACCCCACTGGAATTCGTCGAGGAAATGCAGCCATTTATACCCCTCTTCCTGGTACTGGCGAAGCGTGGCCTCGATATTCTGCGGAAGCGGTACGGATGGGATTTGTTTAAAATTGAGCAGCTTCTGCTTCTTCTCCCAGAGCTCGCGGAAGACGTCCTCGTTGTCTATCTCCGAAACAAGTTCGTCGATGAGCGAGAAATGTATTTTCGATAAATGGATCTGATCGTCGTTCACCCGGCCGAACTGCATGAGCGGTTCCAGTTTGGCGATCCATTCGTCGGGCAACACGCCCAGCGAGCCGTCTTGCAACTGAATATAGTTCTGCTTTTTGAGCAGTGCCTTCTTCGCATCGGCCAGCGAAACCGTCTGGTCGCCGAAACTGATCTCGATCTTCATATCGAACCAATCAATTCCCGACGAAGTATGTACTTTTACCGTCCCGCGATTGGGATTGAACTTCATTTTTTTCAGATCCTTGAACCCGAAAATCTCGTAATGCTTTTTCTTGGCCGCATCCACGAAATTGAACAGCCAGCCATCTTTCATGACCTGCTCGAAAGGCACATAAAAGAACGGTTGACCGGTTTGATGCTCAAAGCTCGGGTGCAATGCCTTCGTCCAGTCCCAAATCGCATTTTCAGCCTGAACGTCACGTTCCAGCATGGTGATCTGGTTGTTGTCGAAGCTGGTTCGCGTACGGCGCTGATCGTGCAGTAGTTCCAGTTCTTCCTCCTTACCGTTTTGTTCAAGGTAAACATAGGAGGGCACTATGAGCAGGTTTGCCTCGTCTTCTTTCAAGTAAAACTTCGGCTTCTGAAATGCCAGCGGCGAAGTTTGTATTTCGTGGCGGGTCTGGAAAATCACATCGAATTTCTCGGAAACGGGAATGATCCAGTCTTTCAGGAAATCGTCACCAAAATCTTTCTTAACCCGTATTTTAAATCCATTCTGGCTAAGGTAAGCGACCATTTCGGCCTCGCTGATCCCCGCCCAGCGGAATAGAGTCTTTTCGTTATAAAGTCCCAGCCAGAAGCTGTCGAGCGTCACCACTTTCTGCAATTCAAGTGGGGTGCCCGGCTTAATTTCTACGTAAGGATTTAATGTAATAAACTCCTTATCCTCCGTGAGCACAAAAAACAGTTTTACGGGCTCGCGGTGCAGTTCGAGCTGGGTAAGCTGATGGTTGCTGGTCACATAGTCGCCATCGGCAAGGAAAAGGCGGTCGCCATCCAGGTCGTTGAAGACGCGGGTAAGTTGTTTGCCGACGTAATTCCGCGCTTCGTAGCGCTGATCAGCCTCTACATCATCGAAATGCAGATACGCATTGTAAGCCCAGCCTTGTTTACGGATGAATTTCTGTAACCCCTCCTCCCAATGTTTCGCCATGCGCACGAGGCGTGCATCCGACTCGGTGAGTACGGGAATTTCATCCGCATTATAATAGTGGCTCGAACCTCCGGCAATGTTGCGGATATTCGTAACCTTCTCGGATTTGGAACTGAATTTGACCGAAAAGACCCCGAAACCGATATCCAGCAGGTGGTTTTTTCCTTTTGGCCAAAACACAAAAATGGAAACACGGTCCTCGTCGTCCTGACCATTGTCGGTGAGCGTCACAGCAAATGACGATTCCTGTACCAGCAATATGCGCTCGCGAAGCGATTGCCAATCCTGGTAAGCGCCTACTTTCTGAATCGCCGGATCGAGCTTGATCAAATGCAGCCCGCCGTCCTCATCGAGCCGAAACTCGAACTTATCTTTAAACTGATCTTCCAGGGAATAACCGTATTCGGCCAGCAGATTGCTCTTCTCGACCGTCATATCACGCATTACTTCGAATGCTTTTTCGCCCAGCTCTTCACGGAGTTTCAGCAATGCGGCAAGCTTATGCTCGCAGAGCGGTACCCACAGTTTCTGGTTACAAGTACAGGAAGTCTGAACCTGCCGGGTGCCTTTTACACGGCGGAAAGTCGTCAGGTACTCCTGGCCTTTGTCCGTCACCTGGCATTCCGCCTCTCCTTCCCTGGCAGATACGATTTCTACCGGGCCCACGTTTTCACGGTTTTGCCACGTTTCGTCGAGTACCATGCCGCGGAGCTGCATTTCGCGGATTTCTTGTAGCTCGATCGTCGTGTTGCCCATTTCATGGACAACCTGTTTGATCGTCGGCATTTTGTCGAGAATGTACAAAATACCCGCCACGCGGTGCTTGCACAGCCCGGCTTTGTCGGGGCACGAACATTCGGTGGTTATCTGCGGTGTGAGAAAGTCGCGGATGAAAATCTGGTAGTACTGGATCGAATAGTCGCTTTTGACCTTGAACTCAGCATTACCGGGGCCATTATAATCGAGTTTGGAAACTTTTAAGCCGCCACTGCTATAAATGGAACGCCCTCTTGACAATACATCCCGCTCCGCCCGTCTCAGTAAGAAGTTGGATAATTTCTCCTTCTTTTCGTTTTCCATTTACCCTGCTGCCTATTAAAAACGCAAAAGTACGGCATCTTTCTGTCTTATAGAAACGAACGAAGAAGTATTGGCCCCGACTAACCGGTTTATGAGCGCACGTAGGGCTGGTCGATCACGCCGATATGCCCCGAATGCAGTGATTCATTGCAGAATGCGGCGATCTGCGGGCCGACATTGGGATACAAATGCCTCGAACCTAGCGATGCCACCGGCAGCCATACAATTTCCAATGCCGTAGTATGCAGCGGATCGAGCGTCGGCGTGCCCTTTGTTATATTTGCGTTAAATACCATATGCAGGGTCTCTTTCCGCACTTCCTGCCAGATTACCTCTCCGCAAGAGACCATTTTGCCGACCTCTACCTCCACACCCAATTCCTCCATCAGCTCCCGTGCGAGCGCGTCCGCCAGCGATTCGCCCGGATCGGGGTTACCGCCGGGCAATGCGAATACTTCCTTTTCGCCGTACTGGTAGCGCAGAGTTAGGATCTTGTCGTTGTCGAGAATGATAGCGGATGGACGGACGTTCATAACGGTACGGGTGTGATGGATGTGTTTGGTCAGATGTGGTCAGGAGGTTGTCAGGTCTGGTCAAGTGTGGTCAGGAATGGTCATTTGTGGTCAGGGAATGTCAAGTGTAATCAAGTAATTGTCAGGTGTGGTCAGGAATGGTTAGGAGTTGTTAAGTATTGAAATGATTGTTTCTCAATAAACAAACTTCCCGTGAAAAATAACACCCCCTGACAACAAATGACTAAACTTGACTACTCCTTGACATTTCTGACTATACCTGGCCACAAATGACAACCTCCTGACTATTCCTGACCACACTTGACTACATATGACTACTCCTGACCGGTACCTGACGTCGCCCTACCGCACGCGCGTCAATCTCGCAGCACCATTTTTTCGATCAGGAGCATGAAAATGTGGATAATCTTAATGTGGATTTCCTGAATGCGGTCGGCGTAGCCGAAATGCGGCACGCGGATCTCGACGTCGGCGATACCAGCGAGCTTGCCGCCGTCCTTGCCGGACAGGATAATGATCTTCATTCCTTTCGCCTTTGCAGCCTCGGTAGCGCGGATGATATTGGCGGAATTTCCGCTTGTACTCAGCCCCAGCAGCACGTCGCCAGGCTGTCCCAGTGCCTCAATATATCTTGAAAATACATATTCATACCCGAAATCATTGCTGACGCAGCTTAAATGGCTCACATCGGAGATCGCGATGGCCGGTAATGAGCGGCGGTTGTCGCGGTAGCGGCCGGTAAGCTCCTCGGCGAAATGCATGGCATCGCAATGCGAACCGCCGTTGCCGCACGAAAGGATTTTACCGTTATGAATAATCGCATCGGCCATCAGGCCTGCTGCCTTTTCGATCTTTTCGATTTGCTCGGGGTCGCTCAGGAAGTTGTCTAGAACGACTTGTGCTTCTTTCAGTTCCTGGCTAATAATGCTTTGGTAATTCATGTTGGTATTAATGCTAATGAATGTCAGAGTTTAATGGCTTTGAGTATATGCGCCTTTCGGCCGGGACCCTTGTGCCGCTCCACCTGAAAACCGGCAGCGGCTAATGCCCTTTTAACGATTCCTTTGGATGAATATGTCACTAATACGCCACCGGGTTTGGTTTGGGCCGCTATTTTGGTAAAAATTTCTTCCGTCCAGAGTTCAGGCTGTGCCTGGGGATCGAATGCGTCGTAAAAAATGACGTCAAAAAACCGGTCCGGGGTGAAATCCTGTAAGGTGGTTATTTCTTTCCTCAGGTTAAAAAAGGGAGAAATGGCCACTTCCCTGCCCCACGGCGCCTGGTGCAGCTGCATAAAGCCATTTTCACCAGTGGCTTCCTCGTAGTTGAGCTGCGATGCTTCCAGCAACGAAACGGGATATGCCTCCACGGAAGTGTAGAAAACCTGCTTTTGAAGCTGATCGGCCAGTTTCCAGGCGAGAAACGCATTAAGTCCCGTACCGAAACCCATTTCAAAAACAGAAACCGGCCCGTTTTCAAGAGCCGGCCTTAAACCAAGGTTGATATAAATGTGCACCGATTCATTCAGGGCACCTTGCAAGGAATGGTATTGCTGATTGAACTGCGCGCTGAACAATGAATGCGAGCCGTCTTCCGTGATAATGAAGCGTTCCAAATGGCCGGGTATTAGTTTGGCCAAAAGTACTAAATCATTCTGCGCAGTGTGATCTGGGTAAAGAAAATATCGCCTTTGCGTTTCACTAGCAAGTCGATGTTTTTGCCGTCGCCCCGCTGCATCAGCTTATATACCTCACTCACATTCAGCTCGGAAGCGGAATGGTCGTCGATAAACAGAAGCTGATCTCCCTCCATCAAGCCAGCACGCGCCGCCGGCGAGTCGGCCACAATGTGGTTGACGATATAATCGCGCAAATCTCTTCCTTCCGCCCGGATCTCCATACCGCTCATATCATGCTCAAATTTCTCGCGCAGGCGGCTTCTGATCGGTTTGAGCACCATGTAGCGCTCGCCATAGTTGAATGTGACTTTGAAACGACGGAGCAACTCGCAACCGATGTTCCCCTGCCGCTCGACTCCGGCCCGTATTTTGGAGCCGAATGCGATGCTGTCTGGGAACGAGGCTACGACATTATTGAGCTCAAACCGGCCCAGCTTCATTTTATCGACCCGGCCCAGGTTTCCATTGATAACGCCGTTCAGCCCGCGGCCTAATTGTGCGCGGATCACTTTTTCCGGCAAGCGGAATGTTTCCTTAGGCGTGTTGTTGAGCAGCAATGCATGTCCGGCGCCGGTATCAATCAGCACGCGGATCGGATGCTCGCGCCCATCGGCGAAAAGCGTCACGGCATCGGTAAATGGCTTGGTATCCTCGATAATGAGTGGGTGCTTGTCGCCTTTGCTGGTTTTGTACTTGTATCTGTCCGGCCGCATCAGCAATATTTCCTTTTTGGCGAAATCGATGGTCACGACGAAGTTGTTGAAGATCTCATACCCGAAAATCCCGTGTACCGGCACACCCACGTACTCGGATAACCGTAGGAAATCCTGTTCGAGAATTACAATATTCTGGTGGTTGGCCCTGAGCCTGCCCATCGAAAACCGGTTGTCTATTGCCACGTGTGCCGAAATAGATTCGCCTTCACCCGCGCCGGTGAGGTTAACTTTACGTGTTAAACGCAGCTTGTCGGCTTTGAGGATGTTGGGGTCCGTAATGATAATCGAACTAACTCCCGTGTCGAGGATAAAACGCAGCGAATCATTGTCGTTGATCTTCGCGTAGAGCAATATCAGGTTGGAATGCAGCTCGAACGGGATGCGTGCTGTTTTATGGTTTTTATCCAAAAAGTAACCATACTTCTCCTCTGATACAGGGGGTACGTCGCTGGAATGGCCGAATGTCAGGGTGTGAGTAAAAAGTATGATCGCTGCTATAAACCACTTAGACGTTTTCATCGTGGCCTCCTTTCTTTATGATGGCTAATGTTCTAATCCCGGGGTGACATATTTCAACACGTTGACTATAAATGACTTGAAACTCTATTTATATTCTTCGGTGTACGCTAAGTATCGAATTCAGTCCAATCGGTTAATTCAAGTAAAAATAGTTCTTTTCACATTAATAAAACACAAAAAAATCTCGATATGTGCAAACTTTTCGACATTTTTTTGATCACATATATATAATCATGTAAATGAGGAAAATATGGTACTTTTGTTGCGTAAAATGACTTTTTCCCACAATAAAAATTTTCTCATGCGAAAAAAAATTGTTGCCGGTAACTGGAAGATGAACAAGGTTCTGGATGAAGCAGTTGCGCTTACTTCGGAGCTCGTTAATATGGCCAAAGATGAGGTCCGTAATGACGCGAAAATCATCCTTTGCCCTCCTGCGATTTACCTTACTACGATTCAAAAATATATCGAAGACGCGCCCAACTTCGCATTGGCCGCTCAAAACTGCTCTGACAAAGTTTCGGGCGCATTCACCGGGGAGATCTCTGCACAAATGCTGCAATCGATCGGTGTACAATATGTGCTGATCGGCCACAGCGAGCGCCGCCAGTATTTCAACGAAACCAATGCATTGCTGGCTGAAAAAGTAAATACGGCGCTTTCTTTCGGCGTTTCGCCTATTTTCTGCTGCGGCGAATCGCTCGAACAGCGTCAGAATGAAGATTATATCGGTTTTGTAAAAAACCAGTTGACCGAAAGCCTTTTCCACCTTTCGGAAGAGCAACTGAAATCGGTAGTAATCGCCTACGAACCGATCTGGGCGATCGGAACGGGCCTTACGGCTTCGGCTGAGCAGGCGCAGGAAATGCACGCGGCATTGCGCGCGCACATCGCGTCGAAATACGGGGTGAAAGTAGCCGATGAAATTTCGATCCTTTATGGCGGAAGCGTTACAGCCGCCAGCGCACCAGAACTCTTCGCTGCACCGGATATCGACGGCGGCCTCGTCGGTGGCGCTTCGTTGAAATCACGTGAGTTCACGAATATTATCAAGGCGCGGTAAGCTTCGACGTCAGGTGTAGTCGGGAATTGTCATATATGGTTATGTATAGTCATTTGTGGTCATTTGTAGTCACGAGGGATAATTTGGTTCCCGTTGATGACAATGCCTGACAACAAACGACAATATGTGACTACAAATGACAATACCTGACTCCTCCTGACTACGCTTGACCACAAATGACAAAAGCAGCGTTACCATACTACATTTCCGTAATCACAAACTCCACCCTGCGGTTCTTTTTACGCTCTTCTTCGCTACCCTTCGTGCGCGGGCGCGTGCCTCCGTAGCCTTTTGCTTCAATACGGCTGCTTTCAATGCCTTTTTCGATCAGATAGTTCTTCACCGCCTCCGCGCGCTGGCGGGAGAGTTCGAGGTTTTTGTCAAAATCGCCCACATTATCGGTATGGCCTTCCACCCGGATCTTGAGCGTCGGGCTGTCGCGCATGACATCTACCAAGCGGTTCAGTTCTTCATACGACTCGGGTAGCAAAGTGTATTTGGAGGTTTCGAAATAAATATTCGGAAGCAGAATCGTTTCTCCTACGATCAGCGGCGTCAGGTACACGTCCTGATCGAATGATTTACCGGACGAATCGCCGGGCGCCAGGCTAAACGAGGACCCATAGTAACCGCGGGCCATCACACGGAATTTGTATTGCTCACCCGCATCGATCCCTACGCGGTATTTCCCCGATGATGAGCGAATTTGCAGCGTATCGCCTTTCTCCAAATATGAGAGCTGAGCCGCAATCGGTTCTTTGGTTTTCGCATTGTAAACCGTGCCTTTCAAAACAGCCATTTCCGTCTCTTTCTTTGCTGGTGTGGGGGCCGGCTTTTGCGGTGCTTTGGTCGCCGGCTGAACAGCAGGCTTCTTAGAAGGCGGTGCTGTTTCCTTCGCTATCGGTTTGGATGATTTTTCCGGCTGTTTTTTGAGCGGATTTTTAACATGAATGCCATAAAAGTTCCACGATTGGCTACCGCCCGAACTTCTGCCTTCATAGAAGTCGAATTCCTCGATTCCCGGCGTAAGTCTTTCAAAATAGGCAACAAAGTTGACTGTATCACCATTGGCAACACTCGTTTTGGTAGTAGTAGTGATATTCTCAGCCCTAATAAACTTGAATTTCTTGTCAATTTCGCCGGGCTTGTATAGCCGGGTCTCAGGATCGAGCCAGATCTGGCTCTGCCCGATGCCCTGCTGCGGAAATTGTGGAACGCGCGAGTCGGGGAAAGGCGACATCCGGGGTTGCGAACGGAATTGCGGCTGCTTTTGCGCCTTAGGCTCGATAAATTGCAGATAAATGACCGTGTTGGCGTCCGTCAACTCCACCTTTTTGATTTTCACATAGGGAACCGACGATTCTTCTACTTTGGGGTTTTCAGTAATTTGCCCGAAGCTGGTATGGATGGATAGTAAAATGGCTCCAAAACTGGCCGAAAGCAATTTGAAATTCATAGTGATATTGGGGTTTTACCTAAATATCAGCAAGAACGTCCGAAAACCGACGATAGTTTGTTAAAAATTGTTAAACGCAGGAAGTCACTGGTTTACAGTAATGAATGGAACCCAGAATGCCGGGTCGTAGCGCTCCCAGGCGTGGCAGGCGAAGGGTAATTGATGGTTTGTCAGTTCATAACTTGCCGCCGGGCTTTTCTCGAACGCAAAACGCAATGCCTCCCTCCATTGTGGCAGCTTCATGAAAAATTTCATGGGTTTGAGGCGTGTTGCTTCCTGGCAGAAAAGCATATCTTCGTTCCCTTTCCAGGCGGGATAAAAGACATTGTAAATCTTTAAATAACGCAAAAACGAAGGAATCTTCCGCAACGAAAGCCCCCCGTTCAACACGACACGATGCGTTGATAATGCTTGTGCAAAATTCTGTGCAGACTCCGCGGGAATGGTATCGAATTCGGGCTGATGCAACGACGGCGCGCCGATATAGTCGTAGCCCTTCGCACACCATTCTTTTAATTCATCCCGGAAAACGAATGCATCGAGCTGGTAAATGAGAATGTATTCGTAGGCCGTAAAAGTTTTGTAAAAATCAACGGACACCATAAGGCGGTTGTACGCGTCGACATTTGTGAAAAAGCTATTGTCGAAAGATTGAAATATAAGCGAGGGATATTGCTGCTGAAATGCAGAAAGGTCCAGCGCCGCGGGTTTCACGATAATCACCGGATAACTGCCTAGTACTTGCATACATTGCCGCAACGACATCTGTTCCGCCTCCGACAGATTTGCCTGATATACCGGTATAACCACCGCCACCAACGACTTATTTTCAGCCATTTTCAATAATCATCCAGTTCGTCATTCTAATAAATCTCCTATCGCGGGCAACCACCAGTCTTTGCTGCTAAACTTGTAGTAGCCCCGCAGCAACTGGCTCAAAATCGGAGTAAGTCGTCTGAAACGGTTTTCAGGCAGTCCGGCGCGAGTATAAAAATGCTTTTGTGAAAGATACAATTTGAGCAGCTTCTCCCGCGGGACGAATGGAAGCGCGCGAAGGAGCAAATACAACTCGTGCAACTTATTGGCTTTTTCTTCCAGTGGGATCAATTTCAACCTCCGGTCGCGCTTGAAACGATCGGCCAGTTGTACTTTTTCCACTTTATTACCAAATCCGACCTGCTGACTGGAATGGATGCGATACGAAATCAGTGGTTCGGGGATGAATTCGATTTTACCTTCCAGACTTAGCACCATGGCTATCCAGGCATCGTGGATCAGATCCTGAACGTGGGTAGGAAATGGCATCAGCCGTTCAAGCGCAGATTTACGGATGGCCAGGGTGGCACCGGTTACCACAAAACCATTGAAAAGGATCTCATGTGATTTGCCGCTACGCCAGAGCTGCTGCCGTGCTTGGTTGAACTCGATTTCCTCCCAAATGGTACCCCCGGTCGGCTGCGAGTCGTCGTCGATCTTATCCGCATCACTGAACACGGCATCCAGGTTTGGATGCGCATTCAGGAACGCAAGTTGCTTTTGCACTTTGTCTTTCCGCCAGCGGTCGTCCTGATCGGAGAGAAAAATCACATCCCCGTTGCATAGGGAAAGACATTTCTCGAAATTCCTGGTCGAGCCGAGATTCTGCTCGTTCACATGGATGCGCACGGGAAATCTGCTGGTAGCAGCGAAAGATTTTATGATTTCAATAGTGTCGTCCTTCGATCTGTCGTCGCAAACAACCAATTCGTCCACCGAAACCGTCTGATCAGCAATGCTCTTCAACTGTTCGGGCAGGAACTTTGCCCCGTTGTAAGTACACATAGCCACTGAAATCATAATGTGTATCTGTATTTTATATTTTTGTAAAAGCTTCCCGGCCCGTTTATAGGCCATAAAGTTACGTGGTTGTGCCGGGAATTAAACTAAAAGTTATTAAAAGCACCCGAATGGCGTTACCAGAACAGCTCAAAAAGGCGATTATCCAAATGCCTGCCAAAGAAAAGGATAAACTGCTCCTGAGACTGATCACGAAAGACAAAACCCTGAGCGACCGGCTCCATTTCGAACTCATTGAGGATAGTTCTACGATTCCCGAGCGTCGGGAAGAGCTCATGGGGCGGATCGTGCGGACGTCGAAATTTAACCAGAACACGCCCGGCTGGATCCTGATGGATATGCGTAGCCTCAGCGCGGACATTGCTTACCATGTGAAAGTCACGAAAGACAAGATCGGCGGCATCGAGCTCAACCTTTTCCTACTCAATACCTTTCTGGAAAGTTATTCGGATATTCTCCGAACCTATTCTTCCCGTGCGGATACCTGTGCATTATACATTGCCAAAAAGGCCCAGGTGATCCTCAACGGACTCCATAAACTCGACGAGGACTACCGGACTGATTACATCAAAGATGCGAACCGGATGCTGCAACTGGTTTTCAGCCACTGTTCCAAAATGTACGCCCGGCAAATGGAGCTACCACAGGAACTTGAATTTTAAAAACACCATGAAAAAGACCGCATTGCTGATCATCGACGCCCAATACGATTTCTGCGACCCTAACGGCACCTTGTATGTGCCGGGCGCCGAAAGAGACGTGGAACGCATTGCCAACCTGATTGCGCTGGAAGGCGACAAAATAGATGCGATATTTCTGACGCTCGATACACATAAAGTGCTGGATATCGCGCATCCGCTTTTCTGGGAAGACCAGAACGGCAATACAGTAGCACCGTTCACATCAATTTCCAGCAAATCGGTGGAAGCAGGCAAATGGGTGCCGCGGTACCATCGCGAATATGTTTTGAAATACCTGCAAACCCTTGAAGCTGATGGCGAATTCCAGCATTTCATCTGGCCGGAGCATTGCCTCGTCGGCTCCAAAGGTGCTGCCATTGACGACACCCTCATGCGTGCTGTGCTCGCGTGGGCGCACCGTATCCGCCGCGACTACCGCACCGTTTCAAAAGGCATTAACCCGCTCACCGAGCATTTCGGGGTTTTTAAAGCACAGGTACCGGTAGCGAATGCCCCGGAAACTGAGCTGGATGAGCGTTTTCTGGCAGAGCTGAATACATTCGATCAGATATTAGTTGCTGGTGAAGCACGATCGCATTGCGTGGCGACAAGTATCCGGCAAGTCGTGAAATATGCGCCGGCATTAGCTGCCAAGACCATTGCATTAACCGACTGCATGTCCGACGTGCCCAACTTCGGTCATTTTGCCGATCCGATATTTGAAGAAGCTGCGAAAAGCGGCATGAAATTTGAGAAAGCGGGCCAGGTTTTCAAAGAAAACTAAATGCACAGGCTTTTGGTTATAATAGTATCACATCATCATTCAAACTAATATCATAATCCATCGATAACCCCGCTATGATGCAACTAGCTGTGCCCCGCATCGAGGCCGACCAGTTCGATGAACTGGATCCGAGACAATACATTCTGATCAAAGGTGCCCGTGTAAACAATCTTAAAAACGTCGATGTGGCGATCCCGCGCAACAAGCTGGTCGTCATCACCGGCCTTTCCGGCTCCGGAAAGTCTTCCCTCGCCTTTGATACGCTTTTTGCGGAAGGCCAGCGGATGTACGTGGAGAGCCTTAGCAGTTATGCGAGGCAGTTCCTGGGCAGGATGGAGAAGCCGGAGGTGGAATACATTAAGGGCATTTCGCCAGCTATTGCTATTGAGCAAAAGGTGAATACCCGTAACCCGCGGTCGACCGTCGGCACTTCCACGGAAATTTATGATTATCTCAAACTGCTTTTCGCGCGTATTGGGCATACTTATTCGCCGGTTTCGGGGGAAATTGTAAGAAAAGACTCCGTTACGGATGTAGTGAACTACATGCTCGCGCACGACGAGGGCACGCGTGTAATGGTCCTCGCGCCGCTGCTCATCCGCGATGGCCGCTCACAAATCGAAGAGCTTACCATATTGCTTTCAAAAGGCTATAACCGCATTGTGCTGAACGAGGAAGTGGTTTCTATCGAGGATATTCTCGAAAAACCCGACCATTTCCCGCAAGCCGGTAATCAGGTTTCCATCCTCATCGACCGTGCCGCAATTCGCCACAACGACGAAGACACACAATACCGCCTTTCTGACTCCGTACAAACCGCATTTTTCGAAGGAGAAGGCACATGTACCGTACATATTGTAGGGGGTGAAAAAAGAGTTTTCTCTGATAAGTTTGAATTGGACGGGATCACATTCGAAGAACCTTCCGTCAATCTTTTCAGCTTCAACAACCCTTACGGTGCCTGTAAAAGGTGCGAGGGTTTTGGCAAAATATTAGGCATTGACCCCGATCTGGTCATTCCCGACAAAAACCTTTCGGTGTACGACGGTGCTATTGCGCCCTGGCGTACCGAAAAAATGGGCGAATGGTTGATCCCGCTCGTCCGCAACGGCGTGAAATTCGATTTCCCGATCCATAGGCCTTACAAGGACCTTACGCCTGCTCAAAAAGAGCTGCTTTGGACCGGGAACCAATATTTTCAGGGAATCAACGATTTCATTGCAGAACTCGAATCCCAGACCCATAAAATCCAGTACCGCGTAATGCTCTCGCGCTTCCGCGGCCGCACAACCTGCCCTGATTGTCGCGGCTCGCGTTTGCGGAAAGATGCATCGTACGTTAAAATCGGTGGCAAATCCATTACCGACCTGGTACTGATGCCTATTCAGGATGTTTCGGCTTTTTTCAAACAGCTCGAACTCAGCGACCACGACCGGCAAATCGCTCGCCGGGTTCTGACCGAAATCGAATCCCGGCTGGACTATATGAACCGCGTCGGGCTGGGTTATCTGACATTGAACCGATTGACCAGCACATTATCCGGCGGTGAATTCCAGCGCATTAAGCTTGCTACTTCATTGGGCAGTGCATTGGTTGGGTCCATGTACATTCTCGACGAACCGAGCATCGGCTTGCACCCGCGCGATACGCAACGCCTCGTAGGCGTACTCGAATCGCTCCGCGACCTGGGCAACACCGTGATTGTGGTAGAACACGAGGAAGAAGTGATGCATGCAGCCGATCAGATCATTGATATTGGGCCGGAAGCGGGGACGGGCGGCGGCCATGTGGTTTTTCAAGGGAATCAGCGTGATATTGAGGCATTAAAAGATGACGATGGTAGCTATGTGGTCAAGAATGGTCAGGAGGTCATTGGTAGTCAGGAAGTTGCTGAAGGGAATGTTCAGTCGCATACATTGGACTTTTTGCTGGGGAACGACTCTATTCCGGTGCCATCCGTACGCAGGAAGTCTTTGCATTTCCTCGAAATCAAAGGGGCGCGGGAGAATAATTTGAAGGAGCTGGATGTGAAAATCCCTTTGAATAACCTTACCGTTGTTACCGGCGTAAGTGGTTCGGGAAAATCAACCTTGATCCGGAAGATTCTTTATCCTGCATTAATGCGCCTCAAAGGCGAATTTAGCGAGGATGTTGGTCGTTTCGACGCGCTAACGGGCAGCATTGACCGTATCGAGGCCGTTGAAATGATTGACCAGAACCCGATCGGGAAATCGTCGCGCTCCAACCCGGTTACTTATATTAAAGCTTACGATTATATCCGGCAAATGATGTCGGAACAGCCGCTTTCGAAAGCGAGAGGCTATAAACCCTCGCATTTCTCTTTCAACGTCGACGGTGGCCGCTGCGAGATTTGCCAGGGCGAAGGTCAGGTGAAGATCGAAATGCAGTTTATGGCCGATATTTACCTCACTTGCGAGGGTTGTAATGGCAAGCGTTTCAAGCAGGAAATCCAGGAAGTAAAATATCAGGACAAAGATGTGGCAGAAATCCTGGATATGACTGTGGACGAAGCCATCGAGTTTTTCCGGGAATCGGAGCCTAAACTGGCGGACAAATTGCTGCCATTGCAGGAAGTAGGGCTTGGTTACGTGGGATTGGGACAATCTTCGAACACATTGTCCGGTGGGGAAGCCCAGCGTGTTAAACTCGCGTCATTCCTTGGCAAAGGCTCATCCAACAAAGGCAAAACACTCTTCATTTTCGACGAACCGACCACCGGTTTGCATTTTCACGACATTAAGAAGCTCCTTAAAGCCATCAATGCTTTGGTAGAACAAGGCGACAGCGTGATCATCATCGAGCACAATATGGAGGTCATCAAAAGCGCCGATTGGATCATCGACCTCGGCCCCGAAGGCGGCGAAAATGGCGGGCAACTCACTTTCACCGGCACACCTGAAGAAATGGTGAAGCTGGAAGGGAATTACACCGCGGAGTTTTTGAAGGAAAAAATTTGATATTGTGAAGTATGTCACTTAACTTAGTGACATACTTCATCAAAAGTCTTATGTCAACGCCTATCCGGTTTTTTGAGGAAGAATTTGTGCCATACGGCAAGCAACCCGCTTCCGAGTATGCGGTGGTTAAAACATCGCGGGAGGGGATTTTGCGTTCCGTTGCCGATGAAGTTTCTGATCTCGTGGGACTGACCGACAATGAGATTGCTTATGTATTAGGCATGACGCCGCGTAATTTGCATCGCATTCAAGGGGAAAAACGGCTTGGTACCGATGCATCAGAGCGCCTTTTGCTCCTCCGGAATGTGCTTATTCATGCGCTGGATACCTTTGAAGGCAAGGAGCATGTGGTGAGGCATTGGCTGCGGACGCCCATCGCCGAGTTGAATGAGCAGTCGCCATTGCAAATGATGGATACCGTTACGGGTTTCGGGCTGGTGGATAATGTGCTGGGCCGCCTCGATTATGGTTCACCCGCCTGATCGCGTCACCCATGCCATTGGTATACAGGATCACACGCGAAAAATACCGGCATGAGGCGCTTTCAACCGAAGGTGCCAGGCTGTTTGGTGCGCGCTGGAACCCCAAAGGCATTGGCGTACTTTATACCACTTCTACTCCCGAGCTCGGCCTGGTAGAGACCCTCGCACATGCGCCGGGCGTACGCTACGAGGACCTTCCCAAATACTGGCTTTCCTCCATCGAAATACCCGACGACATCAGGCATTACGTACGAAAAGACCTGCCCGATTTTTGGCAAGACAAAACCTATGGCCGGACGCAATTCTGGCTCAAAGACTGGCTCATCAAGCCCGACGTGCTTGCAATTGGCATTCCGTCGGTGATTGTGCCTTTTTCTTCCAACATCATTCTGCATCCCGAGCACCCGTTGTTTGCGGACATCAAGCTCATAGCTCAGGAGCCCATTCCAATTGACCGGCGCCTGTGGCACAGCTAACCATTCCTGCGGTTCACTTTCCCGCAAATTCAGTGGCCTGAAACACTTTCCTGCTCGTATTCATCAGTAAAGACACCCTACGCGGGACTTATTCAGGCAAAACCAAAATCTGCATTTCATGAAGTTATATAAGACCGAAAATGGTATCCTCCTTGAAAACGAGGACGTTTTCTACCGCCTCCACGAAACCGACTGGGACGTGGTTGTGAACAGGAATAACCTGTACGAATGGCTCGAAGGCCAGGCGCAAAGCCTTATCGCTTTGACATTCAGCGACGATCTCCCAATGCCAGAGGCGCTGGCGCCGATCGGTACCCAGGAAGTGTGGGCGTCGGGTGTGACGTACTTCAAAAGCCGCACTGCGCGGATGGAAGAGTCGGAAAAAGCGGGCGGCGGCAGCTTCTATGACCGGGTATACGAAGCCGAACGTCCCGAATTGTTCTTCAAATCGACCGCATGGCGTGTGGTAGGTCACCATGGCACGGTTCGCATTCGTAAAGATTCGACCTGGGATGTGCCGGAGCCGGAACTGACGCTTTTCGCCACTTCCGAAGGCGCATTGGTAGGTTATACCATTGGAAACGACATGAGTTCCAGAAGTATCGAGGGCGAAAACCCGCTGTATCTGCCGCAGGCCAAATCCTACACCGGCAGCGCGGCATTGGGGCCTTGTCTTTATGTGTTTAAGGAGAAACTCGGTCCCGACACGGTGATCGACCTCTCGATCGTGCGCGGGGGCGAGGAAGTTTTTAACGGAGAAGTTACATTATCCCAGATGAAGCGCAAGCCGGAGGAACTGCTGCATTTCCTCTACCGTGAAATGTCGTTTCCGTCAGGCGCTTATCTTATGACAGGAACGGGCATCGTGCCATCATCCGACTTCACGTTGCAAGCCGGCGACGTCGTTCACATTACCATCGAGCCGATTGGCACATTGACCAATACAGTAGGCTGATAAACAAAAAGCTGCGAGATCGACTCCCGCAGCTTTTTGCTTTCATAAATAACAGTATCGCTTACGAATGGGCCAACCTGGGGATAAAGGTGAAGATTACACATTTCACCGCGCCTACCAGCTTGCTTACCATTGATTCGCCTTCGTTTTCTTCGGGCTCATTCTCAAATAATGCTGCCGGTCCTTCTTCCAGGATGCGGGCATTCAGTGTAATGATTTGAGAAGCTGGCGCACTCGCGCTGGTATTTTTGATCAGCCCGGCGTGCTTCATCTGCACGGGTGCTTTTGCCTTCAAAGCAGGTTTAGCCTTTCTTACAATCGCTTTTTCCGTTACACATTCCTTGCCTGACTGCAATTTTCTGTGCGCTACGAACATGTTGTGCACATAACCTGTTGCGCTGGCTTGCAGGCTGATTATCGTGAGTAATATTAAGATTCTGAGTGTTTTCATGGCTTGTATGCAATCGTTAAGAATTCGGATGGAATTATGTGTAACTAATTGACCTTACAAATATATATGTTTCATTAGGTATCTTGCAATACATAGTACCTTGTTTTTAACATTTTTTTCGAAAATTTTTCAGGATTCTCTCAAAGTACCATGGCTGGCCGGATAACAGATGTAAAAGTAATATAAAAGGTTGCTCGAGATTTTCTAAAAAAGACGAACCGTAGAAATTTCCCGCTGAACAGTAGCTGGTTACGGATAAATTGCGAAAGCGCCGACAGGGAAAATCCTATCGGCGCTTCTTTGCTGATAACATTTCTTCCTACTTCTCGCGAAAGAATATCGTGATCGGTACACCCGAAAAATCGAAGTTTTCGCGCAAACGGTTTTCGAGATAGCGTAAATATGGCTCTTTCACGTGTTTGGGATGGCTGCTGAAAAACACGAACGTCGGCGACGGCGTCGGCAGCTGGATCATGTATTTGATATTAATATACTTCCCGCGGTGCGCCGGTGGCGGATATTTCTCGATCTCCGCCTGCATTACTTCGTTCAGTTTCGAAGTCGAGATTTTCTTGGTTTTATTTTGATAAACTTCCATCGCTTTCTCCATTACCTGGTGAATGCGTTGCTTCTCAACAACCGATGCGAAGATAATCGGCATGTAGTTCATCGGAGCAAGCTTTTCCAGTAATGCTTTCTTATATTGATCGGCCGTTTTGGAATCCTTTTCGATCAAATCCCACTTGTTGACCATGATCACAATGCCTTTTTTCGCCTTGTCCGCCTGACCGATGATGTTCAGATCCTGACCTTCTAAACCGAGCGTGGCGTCGAGGAGCACAATACAGACATCGGACTCTTCCATCGCCTTCATCGAACGGAGCGTCGAGTAGAACTCGATATCTTCTTTCACGCGCGATTTGCGGCGGATACCGGCGGTGTCGGTGAGGATAAATTCCATCCCGAATGCATTATAATGCGTATGGATCGCGTCGCGCGTGGTGCCCGCGATGTTGGTCACGATACTGCGGTCGGTGCCGGTGAGTACGTTCAGGAACGACGATTTACCTACATTCGGGCGTCCCATGATCGCGATGCGCGGAATACCTTCCTCCGGGTTTTCGATGCCTGCGGTTTCGAAATGCGTCACTACTTTGTCGAGCAACTCACCTGTACCGAAGCCCGTTTGGGCTGAAATCGCAAAAATTTCATCTCCCAAACCTAATTCATAAAATTCACCCGCCGATTGGTAGCGCTCAGTTGTTTCGGCCTTATTGGCTACGAGGTAAACCGGCTTATTGAAGCGGCGAAGTACATTTGCGAAGTCTTTGTCAAGATCGGTGAGACCGGTCATCGTGTCCACCATAAATAATACCACGGTCGATTCCTCGATCGCGAGTTCCACCTGGTCGCGGATCGCGCCTTCGAAAATATCTTCCGAACCTACCACATACCCGCCCGTGTCGATCACCGTGAAATATTGGTCGGTCCATTCGCCGTAACCATAATGCCTGTCGCGGGTTACGCCGCTCTGGTTGTCCATGATGGCCTTCCGGCTTTCGGTGAGGCGGTTGAACAAAGTGGATTTGCCCACGTTCGGACGACCAACAATCGATATTACATTTGCCATTTTCTTACTATTAGTATGATCCGAGCCGGCCTGGCACCCGCTCTTCATTCGTTTTATTTAAAATTTATTCCTGATAACCCAGCTGGCGAAGCTTATTTTCCTTGCTTCTCCAATCCGGTTCTACTTTTACGTGCTGTTCGAGGAAAACTTTTTTGCCAAAGAAATCTTCGAGGTCCTGACGGGCCTGTGTACCGACTTTTTTCAGCATTTCCCCTTTTTCACCAATAATGATCCCTTTCTGGCTTTTGCGTTCGACCAGAATTTCTGCGCGGATCACAATGATGTCGTCCTTGTCCTTAAATTCAGTGATTACTACTTCGGAGCTGTATGGAATTTCCTGGCGGTAATTCAAGAAGATCTTTTCGCGGATGATTTCCGAAGCAAAGAAACGCTCCGGCTTGTCGGTTAGTTCATCCTCGTCGAAGTAAGGCGGGTGGAATGGCAAGCGGGTCACCACGGCGTCGAACAATGTACCTATATTCGCCTTCTCCAATGCGGAGATCGGTACAATGGCTGCCGGATGGATTTCATTCTCCCATTCGGCCATTTTCGCTTTCACTTCCTCGTCGTTCGAGAGGTCGATTTTGTTCAGTACGAGCACCACCGGTGCTTCGGTGCGTTTCAGCAGCGGCAATACCTCATGCTCGGCGGCTTTCTCGCCTATTTCCACGACAAAAAGCACCACATCGGCATCTTCCAATGAGCCTTTCACGAAGGTCATCATCGAATCGTGTAGTTTGTATGACGGCTTAATCACCCCGGGCGTATCCGAGTACACGAGCTGGAATGGAATATCCTCGTGCTTTCCATTCAGAATCCCGATAATGCGGTGGCGTGTCGTCTGCGCCTTGGAGGTGATGATCGACATTCTTTCACCCACGAGCACGTTCATCAGCGTCGATTTCCCGACATTGGGCTTTCCGATGATGCTCACAAAACCAGCCCGGTGGTTACGCAACTCGGTATTATTTTCGGCTTTTTCTTCCATAAAAATTACTTCTTCACTTTTTTCAGCTTCCCAAAAATGGGGCACCTAGGGTGTTACCGTCAGCCGGTCGTCCAGCATCCGGTTAGAATATTGCTGGATAAATGCCTTCACCTGCAATTCCATAGGCCCTTGAACCTCCGGAATGCGTCCTGCAAGGTTATTTTTCAAAAGCTTGTCTTCCTGATATTTATACAAACCTACGGTTTTCCGGCCATCAAATTGCAAAACATATGGCCCATTGAACCATTGATAGACGCCATCATAGTTGACAGCGAAGTTGAGCGGAGGGTTCCCGAAGACGTTTTTTCCAAAACCAAAATAGGGTTTATCATAATATAAATAACCCAGAATGGAGGGCATAATGTCGATTTGCTGAACGAGCCGGGTGCTGTCAGTACCCGGCGAAACGACGCTTTTTATACCCACGCCACTTGGAGATCCTTCATCCGGCATTTCTTCGCCGGGCGAGGCGTCGCCCGGCGCGTAGAACAGAATCGGGATAGAGAAATTTCCTACCGAGGTCTGGTACTGAGGGTAATGAGCAAATGTGGCCGAATGATCGGCCGTGATCACAAATAATGTATTCTTAAACCATGGTTTAGTTTTGGCAGAGTCGAAGAACTTACGTAATGCATGGTCGGTATAACCCATTGTTTCGTAGATCGGCAGCGGGCCTTTTGGAAACTTGCCCTGGTAGCGCGCGGGTACCTTGTACGGGTCGTGCGACGACACTGTGAACAGTGTACTCATGAACGGCTGCTGAAAAGTACCCAGCTTTTTGCACCAGAATTGCAGGAACTCCTCGTCCCAAATTCCCCAGATTCCGTCATAGTCGGCGTCATTATTGTATTCGGTTTTACCATAATAATCTTTAATACCAATCAAATTGGTAAATGCCTTGAAACCCATTGAGCCATTCGGTGCACCGTGGAAGAACGAGGTGTGGTAACCCTTCTCTTGCAGCATTTGGGGCAGGCTGGGGAGCTTGTTATCGGTGTAGCGCGTCAGTATAAATGGCTCCATAATGCCCGGAATGCTCGTAAGCACCGACGGAATGGCCTCTATCGACTTCGCACCATTGGCAAACGAATACCAATGCACCTTGCTGTGCTGCATAAGCGAGTCTATAAACGGGGTATAACCTTTATAGGTACCGTTTTCCAAATCCCGATTGAACGTCCCCACCATTTCCTTTCCAAAACTCTCCCAGATCAGTATCACGACGTTTTTCGGCCGGAATGCCGGCGCATTAGGGTCGGGATAATGGATCGGCGAGTAAACCGCATTCATTTCCTGCTCCGACTTAAAGAAGTTCGCCCGCTGGTAATCGGAGCGTTTCAAGGTCTTGAAAATGCAGAATGGCGTGTTCAGGACAATGAACATTTCTTTCGGTTTATCGACGTATTCACCTGCATTGCTCAGCGTGATCGGGCGGGTGCTGTGCCGGAAGCCTCCCTTCACACCCCCAATAAAAAGGAAAACCGCGCCGGTCATCAATACACTGTGAACGAGAAATATCTGCCAGGCCGGGCGTACGGGTTTGAGACCTACACGCCAGCGTCGCGTGAGGTATACCACCGCCACCACAAGCAACGCCCATACCAGCGCCACGTACCAATAATTCACCAGAAAGCCGCCGAACAGCTTGTGCATATTGTTTTCGTGCGAAAATTCCTCCAAAACCGACCACGTGCTCCTTTTGATCGTAAAGCGGTAGTAAATGAAATCAGCGCAGTTGGCAAGCAGGGCTATGCTGTTGGTGATAATAAAAAGGTAGTCCAGAAATTTTTGAAACGTCGGTCGGTACTTGAATGTGACGGGAATGAGCGTCAGGAACACATAGAGGATATTCGTGTAGAGCACCGCCACGAGGTCGAAGCGCAGCCCGCCGAGAAATAAACGCGGCGCCAAAGCCAGGGAAACGTCCGGAAAAAACGATTGATTGAAAAAATAAAAGAGAATCCGGCAAACTGTAAACAGGACCATGATGCCAAGCAGCCTGATCAGCAGCACCTGATGAATGCGCCATCCGAAACCGGAAGCGACTGAATATGAACTCATAAAATTGATATCAGAACGTTAGAGGCAAACTTTTTTAAAAAGTTTTCACAAAAATAATTGTTTTCTGTAAAACATTTGTTGTATGTTTGCACTCCAATTCAACGACACCGCGGGATGGAGCAGTTGGTAGCTCGTTGGGCTCATAACCCAAAGGTCGCTGGTTCGAGTCCAGCTCCCGCTACTAGGCCAAAGCCACTTTCGAAAGAAGGTGGCTTTTTCGTGTTTGTGACTTTTATTTGCACTACTTTGGATCAATCCCGAAACTTGTGGAGCGGATAGGATTTTGGCAGCATCTCTGCACAATATAAAATTGATGAGCCGCAATTTCAGCCTGAAATTTCTCAACGGCGCCCCCCCCTTGCACAGCAACTGCTGCGCATGGTCTTTTCTTTAAGCTATCTGCTCCCCACTGCCAAAGCGCAGGGAATCGCATTCAAATCCGATCATTACCGGCTTTCGCATTATACCGCCGAAACCGGGCTACCCCACAACAGTATCAAATCTATCGCACGCGATGATGCGGGATTTTACGCAGGCATCACGGCAAATTCCAAGCTCAATGAAATGGGCCAGCGCGAAATGTTGAACGAGGTGGGCAATGGGTTGGAGCAAAGCCTTGTGCAAATGACCAATTTCCTCGATAATCTCTTGAGCTATGTGCGGACGACACTTTACCGGATAAGGTTGAAATCTTTGGAAACAAACCTTTTGTAGACAACTACAACGTCTGCGAATTTCATGTGGTGTTCGACGAGAGCCGTTCTGATGAACAGCTACAATAGCTAACGTTCTGAATTGGGCGTATCCTTGTCAATATCAATCCTTTTGCCGGAGAAACAAATGCTCACATGAAAAAATTATTTATCATCGGTGACATATTATTTTACAGCTTTTCCGTTACTTTTGAAGAAATTAAGGGTAGAATATAAATTTATTCTACATTATTATAAAATAACACCTACATTTTTGTACCTTGCCGATGATTTATTCATGACGCCATGCGAATATGATTATGACAAACCCTTATTTCTCCGGCTTCGAGCATAGTGCAGCGCAAATTCGCCGCTTTCTGCAAACACACAAAACTTTTACGCTTCTGCTGTCGGAAGGACGTATTGTTCACCACGAGGCAGAGGACGCCATCCGCTTTAGGACCTGGCTTCTGACACATCAGATCGAAGACGTACGCGAATCGTTTACCAAAAACTATTCGGCCTATAATCTGATGTCGGCCTAGACCAGTTCCGCTTCCAGGATTCCCATTCCGGCATTTGTTGCCTCACCCTTCTCATTCCTAACAATTTCCTTCTTGCATTCCTGCCACGGTCAACATTCCGCGCATATAAATGTGCATGGTCGTATTCTCTGTGTAAACGACACAATGACCGGCGCCGGGTTTATGCTCATACTGATTTCCGTACCGTTTGGGGGGAGGAAATTCATTGCAAACAGCCGTACTAACAGACTATTTCTGAAAAAAATACAGAAATTTTGACTTGATTGATTTTTTTATCTACCTTTGCAAGCCAAAATTACGGGTAGACAGAGATTTATATCGCAATAATTTGATACTGAGATGAAACGTACCTTTCAACCATCGAATCGCAAGAGGAGAAACAAGCACGGATTCCGTGAGAGAATGTCCACGGCAAACGGACGCAAAGTAGTTGCTGGCCGTCGTAAAAAAGGCCGTTGGAAACTGACTGTTTCTGACGAAAAACGTCACAAGCAATAATTAGTGCTTGAAGGTTCAGTAGAGGACGCATAGTCATTCATAGGTCTGATAAGTTTGAAAACCACGAACTTATCAGACATTTTTTTCTACAAGAACTTGAAACAGAAATTTGGTAAGAACGAGCGGTTGCGTAACCTCCGTATCATAGGCAGGCTTTTCAAAAAAGGCAGTCCGGAGGTTCAAACGTTCTACCTTTATCCATTCAGGGTGCTGTATATCTACGCCCCCGAAACCCCCTCCCCTCTTCCGCAAGTACTTTTCTCTATTTCCAAAAGGAATTTTAAGAAAGCGGTTGACCGCAATCTGATCCGCCGACGCTGCCGTGAAACCTACCGGCTGCACAAATCTGCGCTCGTGGCATTACCCGCCCAAACGCGCCCTTCCTACATTGCTTTTTTGTATCTTGCAAAAGAAATAACCTCGTACGACGTTATTGAAACGGCTATGAAGCAGTCGCTCAAAAAGCTTGAAAAGCTGCCGCCCGCCTTTCTCAAAGAACAATCCAATTCCTGAACATAGATGAAAAAGTATCTTCGTTCCATCTTGCTGGCCGCTCCTGTCGTAGGCGGGCTGGCATTCGTTTCGTTCCGTCAGGACGACCGCCTTTTCGAAATCGCGCGAAATCTGGATATCTATGCCACGCTTTTCAAGGAATTGAATGCGTATTATGTCGATGAGATCAACCCTAATCAGTTAATCAAAACGAGCATCGACAATATGCTCCGTTCCCTCGATCCGTACACCGTATATTATGCCGAGGACGATATCGAGGATTATATGACCATGACCACCGGCAAATACAACGGCATTGGGGCGATGGTCAACTCTGCGGACGGCAAGCATACGGTGATGATGGTGTACGAAGATACCCCGGCACAAAAAGCGGGCTTGCAGCTCGGAGACGAGATCACGAAAATCAACGACATCGACCTTTCGACACGCGAAGATTTCGATACCGGCAAACTGCTGAAAGGCCAGACCCAAACTGCCGTTAAACTCACCGTAAAACGTTACGGCATTACCAAACCGCTCGAAATCACGCTCAATCGCGACATTGTGAAGGTGACCAACGTGCCCTATTACGGTATGCTGAACGAAGAAGTAGGTTATATTGATTTGAAGGATTTCACCGCAACCGCTTCCAGGGAAGTGCGTAATGCATTCCAGGAGCTGAAAGGCAAGGGCATGAAATCGGTCGTACTGGACCTGCGCGATAACCCGGGCGGATTACTGAATATGGCGATCGAGATTTCGAATATATTTATTCCGAAAGGCGAGGAAATAGTTTCGACCAAGGGAAAAGTGAGCGAATGGAACAAAACCTACACGGCTTACAACCCGGCGCTGGATACCGAAATACCTGTTGTGGTGTTGACCAATAACCGCAGTGCTTCGGCAGCAGAAATCGTTTCGGGCGTCATTCAGGATTACGACCGCGGCGTGCTGATCGGCCAGAGGACGTACGGAAAAGGCCTCGTGCAAACCACGCGCGACCTTTCGTTCAATACCAAAATGAAGATCACCACCGCCAAATACTACATTCCAAGCGGCCGGTGTATTCAGGCGATCGATTACAGCCACCGCAACGACGATGGCAGCGTAGGCAAGATCCCCGATTCGCTCATGACGGAATTTAAGACGAAAAATGGCCGTGTGGTGTTCGATGGCGGCGGTATCTTGCCTGATATCATTACGGAAAAAGAAACCTTCTCGCCATTGGCCGTTTCACTGGGCCGCAACCGGTTGTTTTTTGACTATGCGGTGAAATACCATTTCGAACACCCGACCATTAAACCCGCGAAGGAATTCCACCTGACCGACGCCGATTACGCCGCATTCACCAAATGGCTGGGCGACAAGGAGTACGATTATACTACCCAGGTAGAACGCGATCTGAAAGACCTGGAAGCTTCTGCCAAAAAGGAAAAATCATTAGAAGTTATTGAAGATCAATTGAAAGCATTGAAATCGAAGCTGTCACACAGCAAGGATAATGACTTGCAAATCTTCAAGCCGGAGATCAAAAAGATCCTTGAAGAAGAGATCATCAAGCATTACTATCTGGAAAAAGGCATGCGGGAAGCATCTTTCAATGAAGATCCCGAAGTAAAAGCTGCGCTGGCGCTCTTCAAAGACCCGGCCCGTTACAGCCAGATTTTGAAAAAGAAGTAATACCATCCGGCCCGTCGCTCGCGGCGGGCTTTTTGTTTTTATATGCGCTTACTCAGTATCGACACCTCAATCCGCGGATGTTCAGTAGCCGTCCACAACGACACCGGCTTGCTGGCAGCCTATGATCTTTTCACGGACAAATCCTCGTCCGCCATGCTCACCACGCTCATGCGCGACAGCGTGACGCACGCGGGGTTCGAACTTCAGGACATCGACGCGATCGCGGTCGCCAAGGGCCCCGGCTCATACACGGGCCTGCGCGTGGGCGTATCCACGGCAAAAGGCCTGTGCTACGCGCTCGATAAGCCGCTGATCGCCGTCAATACCTTGCAGGCGATGGCATTACAGCTCGCGCCATTCTACCCGGGACATTTGTTTTGCCCGATGATCGACGCACGCCGAATGGAGGTTTACGCGGCAGTTCTGGATGAAAACACTGCATTTGTCCAGGAAACTCAGGCAGTGATTATGAATGAAACTTCATTTCAGGACCTGCTGACAAACCACAAGATCGTATTCTTCGGAGACGGCGCTGCCAAATGCAAGCCACTCCTGGAAAAACACCCTCATGCGATTTTTCCTGCCGAAGACATTAAGCCGTCGGCACGTACCGTCGGACAGTTGGGTGCGATTGCATTCCAAAACGGCCGGTTCGAGGATGTGGCGTCCTTTGAACCCTATTACCTGAAAGATTTCATGTCGCCCGCGCCTCGCAAGGCCAGCACATTGGTGCAGTGAACAACGGATTTTAGAAAATTTGCCAAACAATCGGCCGCATTTTGGTGTTAGCCTTTTGTAAATGGATTTTTAGCATGGAAACTGACGAAATAGTAAACCGGGTTGCTACCAGCGGCATTATCTCACTGGATCTTGAAGAGCTTTACCATCCTGGCGAACGCATTGTTTACGATATCAAGAACAACCTCTGGCAGGGAATGATCCTGCGCGAAAAGGATTTCCGCGACTTTCTTAAAAGCCATGACTGGACGCAGTACCAGGGCAAAAATGTGGCGATTATCTGCTCCGAGGACGCCATTGTGCCTACATGGGCATACATGCTCCTCGCCGTACAGCTCGAACCTTATGCAAATGCATTTGTTTTCGGGGATTTGAACGCATTGGAAGACAAGCTCTTCGCCGACGCAATCAGCAAACTGAATGTGGAAGAATTTGCAGGAAAACGCGTGGTAGTAAAAGGTTGCAGCAAGGTAAATGTGCCTGTCTCAGCCTATGTGGCAGTGAGCAAATTGCTGAAACCCGTTGTCCAAAGCCTGATGTTCGGAGAGCCTTGCAGCACGGTGCCGCTTTACAAGAAGCCTAAATCTTCGGTTTCCTCTACCGATTGATCACCTTCTTCCTTAATCAGTTTGAACGTCATCCGGTGATAGGAACATGGGCCGTGCAGCACGATCGCTTTGCGGTGATGGACGGTCGGGTAGCCTACATTTTGCTCCCAACCATAATGCGGAAATTGCCGGGAAAGGTTGGCCATCAGCTCATCCCGGTAATTTTTTGCTAAAACTGACGCTGCCGCGATCGACAGGTAATGCGCATCGCCTTTGATAATACAGGTATGCGGGATCATCGGATAAGGCGTGAAGCGGTTACCATCAACGAGTAAATGCTCGGGACGCACCCTTAGCTTGTCTACCGCCCGGTGCATAGCCAGGAAACTCGCCTTCAGGATATTGATTTTATCAATTTCAACATTATCTACCTCCGCCACCGCCCAGGAGACCGACTCGCGGATGATTTCCTTTTCCAGTTCCAAACGCTGCGCTTTGGTGAGCTGCTTGGAATCGTTGAGAAATGAATGCTTATAATCGCGCGGCAAAATCACCGCCGCGGCCACTACCGGTCCTGCCAGGCAGCCCCTCCCCACTTCGTCCAGCCCTGCCTCGACGGCGTCGATATTGTAATAAGCTTTCAGCATTAATCTTCCAGAATATTGGCCATAAATGTACTCTTCGTCCCGATCGCCACCAACAGCAACGTAACTGCCCAATAGAGGTAAACGCGATAGTAATCCTTCACATCGCGCGACAGCACGTCACGCGACTTTACCTTTTCGAGCTGGTCAATCTGTTTAAAAACCGTTTCCAGCGTCGTATTATCGGTAGCACGAAAATACTTCCCGTTACCGATTCCCGCAATATTTTGCAGCTCGCCTTCATCCATTAATGCTCCTGCATGAGCTGTGGTGTCTGCTTTCGACATTTTTTTGGGTCGCCCCACTGAAATTGTATAAACCTTCACGCCAAATGCATTGGCGAGCTGAGCCGAAGTCGTCGGGCCGAGGTTACCGGATGTATTATCACCGTCACTGATCAGGATCGCCACCTTGCTCTCCCCCGGTGTGTCACGCATCCTGTTCACAGCCACCGCCAACGCACTGCCGATCGCCGTCCCGGGAGTGGGAATGAGGCTCGGATTGACCTCGTCGAGAAAACCGTACAGTAATTCGTAATCGGTAGTGAGCGGACAGAGCGATACGGCTTCCCCTGCGAAGACAATAAGCCCGATTCGGTCCTGCAACCTGCCTTTGATAAACTGCCTCGCCATTCTTTTGGCAGCTTCGAGGCGATTGGGACTCAGGTCCTTTTCGATCATCGAATCCGAAATATCCAGCAGAAGCACAATGTCAATACCTTCTGAATACTGGTCTCTCCGCTCCGAAACTACCTGCGGCCGTGCCAATGCCACCAAAATGAGGCATATCGCAAAGCCCACGCAAACCGGTTGTACAAACCGCAGCAAAGTGAGCCAGCTGCGGAAGCCTGTGACCGACGTGTAGGTAATCGTGAGCCGCTGCTTGTGCTTGCGATGCAATGCATTCCTCAACCAAAATAGAAAAGGAACCAGCGGCAGCAAATAGAGGAAATAGGGATACACCCATTCGTACGACCTCAGCGTGCTGTATCCAAACCATTCCAGTGAAAACCAGTTTTCCATTCAATACCCGATTATACGACGGGGCTGTCGAGTATAAACTTCCTTTTCGCCCGGTACAAACGCGTGGCACCTGTTTTGAGCACTTCCAGGTGTTTATCCATATTGCCTGACCGGCTTTGCCCGTACACGATACTGTCCATGTTTTTCAATGCATCGGCCAGTTCGTCGTCGGGCATATTATCAATGATTTCTCTTGTGGTATAAGTCGCAAACGGCTTTTTCTCTAACCTTTCCAGGTAGTTTTTCCAAATGATAATAGCCTTTTCGGCGTCCTTGATATTGCCCTTCTCTCGTGCACTGCGCATGAGGCGGTTGAACGAGCGAACGTATTCGAGATGCCGGCGCTGCAATTTGAGCAACTGCCATTGCTTGTAAATATCGCGCCCGAAAACCCAGTAAATGCTTCCTACCACACCGATAATCAACGCGACGGAGCCGATCAGCATCGAAAAATTGAACTCCCGGCTCAGCGCGGCCAGCGTTGTTTCTTCTTTCAATACGTTTTTTTTACTGAGATCAATATTGTTGCTTTTAACGAGCAGAACGGAGTCGGAAGTGGTGAAAACGGCCGTGCAATCCTTCTTCTGGAATACAAAGACAGGTAATCGCAGCTTTTGGACCTTCGATACGTCAAAAGAAACGAGGTGATAAACCGCACTATCGAGCGTGCCGCGTGCGTCGGTGCTGGACACGAAAATCCTTTGAGATACCAGTTCAAAAGGCGAGAAATCATAGGTGCTGTCCGGAAAGAAAATCTCGGATTCAGGACTGTGGCGTACGCTAAGGGAGAAATAAACGGGCTTGCCCACTTCCACGCTATCGGTCTGGAAAACACCTTTAGGTGTAATCCGCTGTTTGCGTGCGTCTCTTGCGATGCCCGAGAAACACAGCAAAAAGCCTGTTGCTACCAAAAAGAATACCTGAAAAACCCTAGCCATTGGATGGTGCCGTACTTTTGGTATAACGCCTCACCTTAAACAAATGGATCAGCGCCGGCACATAATCCTCTTGGGTATTGATGGAAATATAGTCGGCGCGGTTCTGATGGCACAACCGTTGGAGCTCGGCACTTCTTTTTCCGAAGCGATTGGCCATTTCCTCACGGTACTGGCGCGAAGAGGTATTTACCCACACGGTGGTCTTCTTCTCGGCGTCGTAAAGCGGGATAATGCCCAGCCCCGGCAAATTCACCTCCCTCGAATCATACAAATGGATCACAATAAGATCGTGTTTGCGGGCGAGGGCTTTGAGGTTGTGCTGGTAATTGTTGTCGATAAAATCCGAGATCAGGAATATCAGGCTGCGACGGCGTAGCACATTCAATGCAACGAGAATGGCCTCGGCGATATTGGTCTTGGTCGATTCGGGAACGAGTTTGTAAAGTTCCGAAATGAGGCCGTAACCATGCTTCATGCCGTCCGAAGGGCGAATGTACCGCTCGTTACGGTCCGAAAAGCATAGCAAGCCGACGCGGCTCGCCCCCTGAATGGCCGAGAGCGTGAGCACCCCGCATATTTCTTTCGCAATATCGATTTTGAGCTTCTTGATCTCCCCTACCTGCTGCGATGCGCTCACGTCGAGCATGAAGAAGGCCGTTTGCTCCTTATCCTCTTTGAAAATCTTGACAAATGTGCCGTGACCTTTCGCAGAGGTGTTCCAGTCGATCGCCCGCACGTCGTCGCCGTACTGGTACAAGCGCAGGTCGTCGAATTCCAGGCCGGACCCTTTGAACACCGAATGAAAGTTGCCGTGACGCTCGCTGGTCACCGCTTTCCGCATCCGGATTTCATACTTCCTCAACTTCCCCAGAAACTGCTCAAACATAAGTTTTGCAAAAAAATTACCACCTTTGTCGTCTGGTGTACCTAAAACAAAGATAGGTATTTTGATAGTAAGCTACGCCCTGCGATGAAATTCACGACCGTTATAAGCCTCCTGACCCTTTTTATGCTCCTGTTTTCGGCCTGTTCCGAAGACGAAACGCCGCCGAAAGGGACATTATCTGAGGAAAAAATGGCCACCATTCTGACCGACATCCACCTGGCAGAGTCGCGCGTGAACCGTTTACAGCTGAAATCGCTCGATTCGTCGCTCATGATTTTCAACCGTTTGAAAAGTGATATCTGGAAAAAACACAAAGTTGATACCACGGCCTATCGCGAAAGCTACGCTTACTACATGAGCCATCCCGAACGCATGACCACCATTTACGAAAAAGTGAACAAGAAAATTGAGGATCGGGAGAAAAGTAATAATATTAAGCTCTGAAAATTTCGTATCGCGCTCTATACTACGCATTTAACTTCTAAACTGGACAATTTCTGTGAACGATTGCATTGTAGTTATCCCTACCTACAACGAACTTGAAAATGTTGAAGCCATCATCCGGAAGGTTTTTAGCCTGAATCATCCGTTTGATCTGTTGATCATAGACGACGGGTCGCCGGACGGCACCGCGGGGGTTGTCAAGGAGTTAATGAAGGAATTTTCGGGACTTCACCTCGTAGAAAGAAAGGGAAAACTAGGCCTGGGTACCGCTTACATCCACGGCTTCAAATGGGCGCTCGAAAAAGGGTATAACTATATTTTTGAAATGGACGCCGACTTCTCGCATCCGCCCGAGGACCTGGTACGCCTCTATAATGCATGTGCGAACGAAGGCCACGATGTAGCTGTCGGTTCGCGGTATATTACGGGGGTAAATGTGGTGAACTGGCCTATTAACCGCGTGCTGATGTCCTATTTTGCAGGGTATTACGTGCGGATGATCACCGGGATGCCGATTATGGACCCAACGGCCGGCTTCATTTGCTACACGGCCAAAGTTCTGAACACGATCAATCTCGACAACATCCGTTTCATCGGCTACGCATTCCAGATCGAGATGAAGTTCAACTCCTGGAAATACGGTTTCAGCATAACAGAGGTGCCTATCATCTTCACCGACCGCACCAAAGGCGCCTCAAAAATGTCGAAAGGCATTTTCAAGGAAGCCATCTTTGGTGTGATCACTTTGAAACTCAACAGCTATTTCAAAAGGTATATCCCTAAGCATTCAGCTCAGAAATTGCCAGCCAACTCATAAGGCCGGTCGAAATCTCGAGCGCGCTTTCGTCGATATCGAATGTAGGTGTGTGCACGCCGGAAATGATTCCGCGTGCCTCATTGCGCGTTCCGAGGCGATAGAAGCAGGAATCGACTACCTGTGAATAGAATGCAAAATCTTCGCCGGCCATCCAGAGATCAAGGTCGATGACATTCTCCGCACCCATGTAGCCTACTGCGGCTGTTCTGGTACGGCGTGTAAGCTCAGGATGGTTTTTCAGGAATGGATAACCTTTCACGATCTCAAATTCGCAGCTTCCGCCCATACCTTCGGCGATGCTTTCGGCCATTTTCTTCATGCGGCGCAGGCCGTCCTCACGCCATTCCTCGTCCATGCAGCGCCATGTTCCCTGGATAGTCACTTCGTTTGGAATCACATTCGTAACGCCATCGGCAATAAACCGGCCGAATGACAATACCGACGGGTTTGCCGGGTTACGGTTACGACTGATAATCTGCTGCAATGCTACGATAATGTGCGAAGCCATCAGTACAGGGTCTACCAGCTGATGGGGTGCCGCTGCGTGGCCGCCTTTGCCTTTTACGGTCAAATATAATTCGTCCGTGCTGGCCATGTACATGCCTTCGCGGAAACCGATTTTACCCACCGGAATATTCGGTGCCACGTGCTGGCCTACCATGCTGGCAGGGCGTGGATTTTCGAGCACACCTTCTTTGATCATCAGGGAAGCCCCGCCCGGTGCTTTTTCCTCAGCCGGTTGGAATACCAATTTAATAGTCCCTTCAAACTCCTCGCGCAACGTATGCAGGATACGCGCCGTGCCCAGGAGCGACGACGTGTGCACGTCGTGCCCGCATGCGTGCATCACGCCCGGGACCTTTGATTTATAGGGAACGTCATTCGCTTCGAGAATCGGCAATGCGTCCATATCGGCACGCAGGCCGACGATTTTCTTGCCCGGGTTACGTCCTTCGATGATCGCTACCACGCCCGTTCCGGCAATGCCTTCTTCGGGTTGAAGACCAATTGCTGTGAGTTCCGATGCAACGTATTTCGCCGTTTTGAACTCTTCAAATGATAACTCGGGGTTACTATGCAAATGATGGCGGTGAGCAATGATGTCTTGCGACTGATCCTTGGCAAGCGCTTTGATTTTTTCCTGAAGCTGGGACATGATATGGAAGTACTACGGGTTGTCTTTACAAAACATTCAAAGGTAATAATAAAAAAATGGCGTGGTATCGTTACCATACAACCAAAAACACATAGCCCATTTGCTAAGAACGCGGCCGGCATTGGCTGGTGTTCCAAAGAAAAAGGGTAATTTTGACCAGATATGAATCAATCAGACACGCAAAAAATGAATCAACAGGAGTTTTTAGAATCATTGGTTTGTCCACGCACAGGAACCCCTTTAACCATAGCCGAAGACGGCAAATCTCTCAAAAGCGAAGACGGCACAGTTTATGAAGTAGGCGATACAGGCATTGTCAACATGCTGTATCCCAAAGAATTGCTTCCCGAAGATGCCCGCGAACAATATCTGTACGACCAGGCTTTCCTTCGCTACGACCGCGGCGTTTCCTGGGTTTTCGAAACCCTGAACCATTCCGACGAAGCCGCTACCCGCCGCTTTTTCATCGATCTGATGGAGCTGAAACCCGGTATGAAAGCCCTCGAAGTAGGCGCCGGAACCGGTAAGGATTCTGCATTGATTCTCGATAAAGTAAGACCCGGCGGTACGGCTGTTCTTTCCGATCTTTCGCCTAACATGCTGAAACTCGCACAGGAAAAACTCGTTACCGACGATTTGAACGTGCATTACTTCCTCGGAAATGGCTCTTACCTGCCATTCCCGGACGATACTTTCGACGCCGTGTTCCATTTCGGCGGCATTAACACTTTCTCGGAGCGCAAACGTGCATTCGACGAGCTGACCCGCGTGGTGAAACCGGGTGGAAAAGTGGTAGTAGGTGATGAAAGCGTGGCCCCGTGGCTTCGGAACGCCCCTACTTACGCTACTTTGCTGAAAGCGAATCCGCTGTTCCGTGCCGAGGTGCCGCTTGAAGATGTTCCGGCCAATATCGAGAACTTTAAGCTGCATTATGTGTTTGGTAATGCATTTTATGTAATGGAATACCGCGTAACCGCGAAGGCCCCGGAAGTGGATATCGATCTGCCGATCCCGGGTAAAGATTTCGTTGATAACTGGCGCCTGCGGGCTGAAAAGGCAGTCGACTGAGCATTACGCCATTACTCAATACCAAAAATTCAACGTTCCAATGTGGGTTAAAAAAGGAGTTATTTATAAACCTGACGGCAGTCTGGCGCACAGTCAGAGCCATGCGCAGGTGCCATTTGCTTATAAACACAAGGATTTTCTGAGGATCTATTTCTCGACGAGGGATTCGAGCACACAGTCGCGGCCGACGTTCATCGATGTAGATTACGACGACCCCAAAAAGATCCTCTACGTACACGACAAGCCTGTGCTCGAACTCGGCGGCCCGGGTGAATACGACGAAACCGGCGCTATGCCAGCCTGGTTTGTGGACCGGCCGAACGGTGACATCTGGCTTTACTACACCGGCTGGAACCGTACCTGGAACTCCTACCGGCTTTCCATGGGGCTCTCGGTAAGCCACGATGGAGGTCTGACTTTCAAAAAGATGTTCCGCGGGCCGATTATGGACCGCAGCATTCAAAACCCGCTCTGGGCCGCGCAGCCTTCGGTTCTCATCGACGATGACGGTACCTGGCGGATGTGGTACATTTCGGGCCACAAATGCGAGATGATCCACGATTATCCCGAGCCTTACTACCGCGCACAATCGGCTACTTCCAAAGACGGGATCCACTGGGAGATCAGCGACATTCCGACATTGGATTTCGACGATTTCCTGCATGCGGTAGGCCGGCCAAGCGTGTTTAAGGAAGACGGCATTTACAAAATGTACTACTCCTACCGCCACTCCCGCGACTATCGTACCGACCGCAACCAGAGCTACCGCCTGGGCTACGCCGAGTCTGCCGATGGTACGACCTGGGAGCGCAAAGACCATTTAGTAGGCATCGCAAAATCCGACAACCCGGAAGATTTCGACTACGAAATGATCGATTACGCCAATTTCTACCAGCACAATGGCAAGCGTTACCTGCTTTATAATGGTAATGGCTTCGGTGCGGCCGGCTTTGGCTATGCGGTTTGGGAAGATTAATATTCTGAATCAAACTGAGGCTAGTCATAACCTCAACAACAATGGCGAGATAATTTTGAAGAAATCACCATTAAATGTCACAAACGTGATCGCACAATGAGTACACTTCAGGAGCAGTTCAACCGCGATGGTTATGTCCTTTTGAGAAACTACCTCGATAAGGGCGTTATTAATGAAATATACACCGAAGCCCGCAAAATATTTGCGACGCAGATCAAACGCGTAACCGGCAAAACCGTCGATATCGACGACCGCGATACTTTCGAGAATGCGATGTTCGAGTTTTTCGAAAAGGATTTCGACGGATTTGTGAGCACTGGTAAAACCGTACAGCATTCCTTCTCGCTGCACCGGCTCGGCGTGGACCCGGTTATTGAAAATTTGTTGAAAGAAGTCGGCCTATCCTCCCCAATTATCGGTGCAAGGGCTGCCATGCAGTTCAACAGCCGCTTTTTGTCGAAAGACGGCAGCAAACACTGGAAACTCGACGCGCACCAGGACTGGCGCACGGGCCAGGGCTCGCTCGACAGCGCGGTGATCTGGTTCCCGATGGTCGATGCCGGCGCGGATATCGGCGCATTGCAGGTAATTCCGGGCAGTCATAAGATCGGCTTGCAGGCGTCTTCCACTTCCGGTTATCAGGGAGGTATTACCGTTGAATTAAAGGATGAAGATTTTATCCAAACAGAATTCAAAGTCGGCGATATCCTGATTTTCTCCGCATTCCTGATCCACCAATCGGGCAATAACATTACGAACAACATCCGCTGGTCGGTGCAGCTGCGTTACAACAACCTCGACGAACCGACCTTCATCGAGCGCGGCTACCCGATGGCGTACATTTACAAACCTGAAACAGAGCTCGTAACCCCGAACTTCCCGACGGTGGAGCAGCTGAAAGAGGTTTTTAGCTAAAATCCGAATGAAACTTTCCGTTTGCGTACCGACGTACAACCACGAGCAATACATTGGTCAAATGCTGGCAGGTGCATTCATGCAGCAAACCAGCTTCAACTTTGAAATTGTGATCGGGGATGATGCTTCGACCGACGCGACGCCGGAGATTATCCGTAAATATGACGCAGAAAGGCCCGGCATTATCCGGGCTTTTCTGCATTCCGAAAACCAGGGGCCCAAAGAACCTCGTGAGTTTGCCGGAAGAAATAATGTGCTGCAATTGCTGAAAGCCTGCCGGGGCGAATACGTAGCGATGTGCGAAGGCGATGATTACTGGACTGACCCGTTAAAACTGCAAAAACAGGTCGATTTCCTTGATCAGAACCCTGATTTCGCCGTATGTCATCACAATATGGAAGTCATTTACGAAGACGGTTCTCCCTCGCATTTTTTCAATGCGCCCGATCAGAAAGCCGTTTCTACCATCGAAGATCTGCTGGAAGACAAATGGTTTATGGCTACGGCCAGCTGGGTTTACCGTAACCATTTCCTCACCGAAGATTTTGCCGAATGGCACGCCAGGGCCGCAGCAGGCGACTGGGCGATTATGTTCCAGTTGGCTGCAAAAGGTAAAATCGGTTATCTAAATGAGGTCATGGGCGTGTATCGCAAGCACAGCGCAGGCCTGAGCAATGTACATGCACACACCAATTTTAAGTTTTTACAAAACAGAAAGGAGATGTTTGAAAACGTGGGTAAATGGCTTGACGGGCGCTATAATTCGACAGTCAACAAGACCCTGCAGCGCTATGATGAGCTCCTTGCCAGCCTTGAAAAAATTGGCAGTTCGAATTAATAATCTTTAATTTGTACTGTTTAACACATAACACATTTATGAAGCTAAGCGTCGTAATACCAGCATATAACGAAGAAGAATCGATCACTCACACGCTTGTATCTTTACACAATACATTAAATAAGTACAATATACCCCACGAAATCTGCGTCACCAACGACAATTCGAAGGACGGGACATTGCGTGTACTGGACGAGCTTTCCCTTCAAATTCCCACACTGGTTTATTACACCAATCCAGGCCCCAATGGCTTTGGTTATGCGGTACGTTACGGGCTTGAACGCTTCAAAGGCGATTGCGTAGCGGTTTTCATGGCCGATATGTCCGACGATCCCGAAGATCTCGTGAAGTTCTATTACAAAATGCTGGAAGGCGATTACGATTGTGTTTTCGGCTCTCGTTGGGAAAAAGGCGGCAAGGTGATCGACTATCCCGTATTGAAAAAGGTGATCAACCGGGTAGCGAATGCCATTGTACGCATGGTAATGGGTATTAAATACAACGATACGACCAATGCATTCAAGCTCTACAAGCGCGAAACCATCGAAGGTATCAAGCCTTTTCTGGCCCCTCACTTCAATTTGACCATTGAACTACCTCTCAAAGCCATTGTCCGTGGCTATAACTACGCCGTGGTCCCTAATAGCTGGACAAACCGGAAATACGGCGAATCGAAGCTGAAAATCAAGGAAATGGGTAGCCGGTACTTCTTTATATTGATGTACTGCCTCATCGAAAAATACTTCTCGCAAGGCGACTTTATGAAGAAAACCGCTGCTCCTAAAAAGGAAGTCAGCAGGTAATACAACTTATTTAATCCACTCCTGGATAAACGTCATTTTGTGCGCGATGTAAGAAATTGCGAGGCCCCACACGAGCGCGCTGGCCGACATCCACAGGAATATCGAACCCTTGGGCACGCGGAATGCGACGGCCAGAATAGGCCCGAAAAGCGGCGTGAATAGTGGCGGCGTAAGGAACGCAATGCCTACAATCCCGAACTTGCGCCAGATGTTGACGGCAATGCGGTTGGTTTTGGTGAATTTTTTGGGCGGCGTTTTACGGTACTTCTGAATGAGGTTACGGATCGCGCCCCCTACGTACGTGAGCACGAACACCGTGAACATCATGCCCACAGCCGAGCACAGGGCGGTTTCTATCCAGGTTAGTTTAAGCACAACCCCCGCAATCGGCCCTCCGAAGAATTTCAATGTACTGGCAAGCGCAACAGACAGGTATTTCAAAAAGGTGGTTTTCATTTAGACTTTAACCTGTATCATTTCAGAAGCAAAACGCCTTGTCGCCTCGTTCGTCTGAACATAATCCTCAATCGAAGGATTCCCGACAAACGCGATTTTGGCAAGGCTCTCGACAATAACGTCCGAAATATCCAGAAAACCTATCTTATCGTGCAGGAATGCGTCAACGGCAATTTCATTAGCCGCATTGACGATGCAAGCCGCATTTCCGCCTTTTTCCAAGGCTTCATATGCGATCGCCAGGTTACGGAAGGTCTGCAGATCAGGCTTCTCGAAAGTCAGCGTCGGGTAATCCATAAAATTGAACCGAGGGAAATCCGATTTAAGCCTTTGCGGATAATTAAGGGCATATTGAATGGGCAATTTCATATCAGGTAGCCCCATTTGTGCTTTGATACTGCCGTCCTCAAACTGCACGAGCGAATGCACGATGCTCTGCGGATGCACAATCACCTCTATTTGTGAAGCCTTCAAATCGAAAAGCCATTTCGCCTCGATCACTTCCAGGCCCTTGTTCATCAGCGTCGCGGAGTCGATCGTGATCTTCGCGCCCATGCTCCAGTTCGGGTGTTTGAGCGCCTGCGCCTTCGTTACGTGCGCGAGGAATGCACGGTCTTTGCCGCGGAACGGTCCGCCCGATGCGGTCAGTATGATTTTTTCAATCGCATTGTCCTGTTCTCCCGTGAGGCATTGGAAAATGGCCGAATGCTCCGAATCGACGGGGTAAATACTGACATTATGTTGTTTTGCCAGGGCCGTAATTACTTCACCGGCCACTACCAGCGTTTCTTTGTTGGCTAATGCAATGTCTTTCCCCGCTTTGATGGCGTGAATGGTCGGCAGAAGGCCGGCATAACCCACCATAGCGGTCAGTACCACATCCACATGGTCCGATTCCACGACTGAAACCAACGCGGATGCGCTGCTGTAAACTTTGATATTGAAAGGAAAAAGGGCGGCTTTGACCCTTTCATAATGCGCTTCATTGCAAATAACAACCTCCTCCGGCTTGAATTTCACCGCTTGCTCGATGAGCAGATCCGCATTGCCGCCGGCGGTTAGCACGGTAACCGAGAAAATTCCCGGATGCGCCGCGATCACTTCGAGGGCCTGGGTACCGATGGAACCGGTCGAACCTAAAATGGCTACTCTTTTTTTCATTGCATTCTCACTGTTAGGTTCGGTCAATTTTGGTTCAGCCGGGTCAGTTCGTCGGCGATTTTGCGGTCGTTGGAAAGGCGCGGCACCTTATTCTGGCCACCGAGCTTTCCATTGGCGCGCATGTAGTCGATGAAAGAGTTCTTGCGCAGCGGCGTGAGTTCAAGCCGGCGCAGGATACTTCCGGTGATCAGGTCTTTGTAATAAATGTTGAGCTCCGTTAGTCTGCGGTCGAGATCGTTCGCGAATTGCTCCATGTCATTCGGCCTCCTAGCAAATTCCACGAGCCATTCGTGATAGGGAAGGCCGCCATCCGTCGAATTTACCATCGGCGCGACGGTCAATTCGATCACTTCTGTTTCAGGATGCCTTTCCAATGCGTATTTCAATGCTTTTTCAATCTCCTCGCCGATCACGTGCTCGCCGAATGCGGAAATGAAATGCTTGATCCGGCCCGTTACCAGTACTTTGTAGGGGTCAATCGAGACAAACTTGACGGTATCGCCGAGCGAGTAACCCCACAGTCCCGCATTATTATTGACTATTACCGCATAATTTTTGCCTACTTCCACTTCACCGATGGATAATCGGCGCGGATTCTCATCGAAATAGTTTTCTACGGGAATAAATTCGAAGAAAATGCCGGTATCGAGCAAAAGCAGGAGGCCTTCGTCATTCTGCTTGTCCTGGTAAGCGAGGAATCCTTCGGAAGCCGGGTACAGCTCAATTGAATCGATGCGCTTGCCGATGGACTCGAACAATTTGGCTCGGTAAGGCTCGAAGTTTACCCCGCCATAAATGAACAGTGAGAAGTCAGGGAACACATCTTTGATTTTCTTGCCTGTCCGCTCGATAATGCGGTCGAAATACATTTGAACCCACGGCGGAATGCCCGAGATGAGCGACATCCGCTGGTCGAGCGTTTCGTCGATGATCTTGTCGAGCTTGGTTTCCCAGTCTTCGATGCAATTCGTTTCGTAACTCGGCAGCTGGTTCGAGCGCAGGTAGCCCGGCACATGGTGGTTGGAAATGCCTGACAGGCGGCCTGTCAGTACCCCGCCAGTATCTGTCAGTATCGGGCTACCAGAGAGGAAAATCAGCTTATTATCCAGAAAATCAGCTTTTTGAGTCTCTTCAATATACGTCAAAATGGCATTACGCGCCGAGTCGATGTGATTGGAGATGGAATCTTTGGAAATCGGGATGTATTTGGTACCCGAAGTAGTTCCCGATGTTTTGGCAAAATAAAGTGGCTTACCCGGCCACAAAATATCACTTTCCCCGGATTTTATTTTCTCCACGTAAGGTTTCAGATCTTCATAATCATACACTGGAACGGCTTCCCTGAAATCGGAATAGCTATGAATGTCTCTGAAAAAATGGTCTTTTCCAAACTGCGTGTCAGCGGCCTTCTTTACCAGCTCCGACCTCCATTTTTCCTGGACCTCAACACTTCTCGCGATCCATTCCTGTTGCTGCTTGACAATGTAACGGGCCAGCGGCCTGCTTAAAACTGATCTGATTCCCATAGTGAAAACAAATGTACGCAGGAATTACAAATTCCATGATTTTAAAACCGCTTGGAAAGCCGCTCGGAACCCGCCTGGAAGGCCTATCGGAAAGCCCTTTGCAACTAGTTTTACGCCCTTCGGATACCGCATACCGAAATTTTTTAAATGCCTTTGTTTGTGGTTAATAATCTGTAATTTTGCCATCCTGAAATCAAAGGGAGCAAAAGTTTTTAAAAATATATATGGGATTGTTTGATTTTTTGACGAGCGATATAGCGATCGATTTAGGTACTGCCAATACTTTAATCATCCATAAAGATACTGTTGTTGTTGATGAGCCGTCGATCATTGCCATGGACAAAACCACCGGCAAAGTGCTGGCGATTGGCCATACGGCAATGCAAATGCATGAAAAGACGAACGAGAATATAAAAACAATCCGTCCGCTCAAAGACGGGGTGATCGCCGACTTTACCGCGGCCGAAATGATGATCCGCGGGATGATCAAAATGATCGACACCGGCAGCCGTTTCTTCACTCCTTCTCACCGCATGGTGGTTTGTATTCCTTCGGGAATTACCGAGGTTGAAAAACGTGCGGTAAAAGACTCCTGCGAGCACGCCGGTGCGAAGGAAGTCTACATGGTACACGAGCCTATCGCAGCGGCGATCGGTATCGGTATCGATATTACGCAGCCAAACGGGGTAATGATCGTCGATATTGGCGGCGGTACTACCGAAATCGCGGTAATCGCATTGTCGGGTATCGTCTGCGAGCAGTCGGTACGTATTGCAGGCGACGTTTTCACGCGCGATATCGTCGACTATATGCGCCGCGAACACAACCTGCTGATCGGTGAGCGTTCTGCGGAATTGATCAAAATGGCGATCGGTTCGGCTTCTCCGGAGCTGGAAATCCCATTGGACGACTACCAGATCCGCGGCCGCGACCTTATGACCGGTATTCCAAAGGAAATCCGCGTCACTTACAGCGAAATCGCTTATTCTCTCGATAAATCGATCTCCAAAATTGAGGAGGGTGTGATGAAAGCCCTCGAAATTTCTCCACCCGAGCTTTCTGCCGACATTTTCAAGAACGGTATTTACCTTACAGGTGGCGGCGCATTGATCCACGGCCTCGACAGACGTATCGCCCAGAAAACCAAGCTGCCCGTACACATCGCCGACGATCCGTTGAAGGCCGTAGTAAAAGGTACCGGGGAAGTCCTCAAAAACCTCGAACTATACAAGCCTGTACTGATTTCGTAGGATCGGAGCGCGCAGTTCATCAATTGGAAAAAAAGATTTCTATTTTTGGGGTTGATAAACTGCGCGTGAACATTTAGCCCCATGCTCCAACTCGTTGATTTCGTTGTCCGGAATCGTTTCTTTTTGGTATTTGTGCTGCTGGAAGTGCTCAGTGTCTGGATGATCGTGCGCAACAATACCTACTGGGGAGCAACCTACTTTAATACTTCCAATTACTACGTCGCTAAAACCCTCGCGTTTTCGAACTCAGTGCGCGATTATACCAAGCTGGACGAGATCAATGCCGACCTCGCGAGCGAGAATGCACATTTGCACGCGCTCGTGGCAAAGTTGAGCCAGACCAATCCAAGCCAGTTGCCTGCCGGTTATGTGCCGGACTCGGCGTTTGCGGCTCGGTTTACGTATACCGTTGCGAAAGTAGTGGATAACGAAACCAACAAGGCAAACAACGTCATTACGATCGACAAAGGCACCGCACATGGCATTAAACCCGGCATGGGCGTCATTTCCGCCACAGGAGTAGTGGGCAAGGTGCGGTTCTGTTCCGAACATTACTCGGTCATTACATCCATTCTGCATTCGAATTTCATGGTGTCATCCAAACTCGTGCGCAGCAAGGAAATCGGTTATGCGAAATGGGACGGGAAGGACCCTAATTTCATCGACATGATCGATGTTTCGAAGTATACCAAAGTCTATAAGGGTGACTCTGCCGTAACGTCCGACCAGAACTCGGTTTTCCCGCCGAATATCATGGTCGGAAAAGTGCAGAGCGTAGCCGTGAACCCGAACCAGACATTTTACAATATCGTGCTGAAACTGGCGACCGATTTCCGGAACCTGTCATACGTGTATGTGGTACAAAATCACCAACTTGTAGAACAAGAAAATCTTAAAGCCAAAACCATAGACCTGAAAAAATGAGCTTACGCGAGGCGATACAATATTCCCTGATGATCCTGCTTTATCTATTTTTGCAGATCTTCTTCATGCGGAATATCGTGCTCTTCAACTACGCGTTCTGCTTCATTTACATCGCGGCCATTTTGCTGCTGCCCGCGGACATGGACCGGATGTATACGTTGCTCATCGCGTTCGCCGTGGGCTTTGTAGTGGATGTTTTCTCAAATACTTTCGGTATGCATGCATCGGCGACGGTGCTGATTGCCTACCTGAGGCCATTCCTGATCCACTACCAGATGAAATCGCGCGGGGCCGAGCGCGCGGAGGTAGGCATACGTGCGCAAGGGCTGGGGGCATTCGTCTCGTACATTTTCCCGCTGATCCTGATCCACCATTCGATGTTGTTCCTAATGGAAATGAACAATTTTGGAATGATCCTTTACACACTGATCCGCATCGGCGCCAGCACCCTCTTCACAACCATCCTCATTATCCTGCTGGAACTCTTCTCCAAACGCTAGCATGACATTTTGGCGGAGCCTCGTTTTTGGCTCGGAATTTGATGTAGTAACATTAAATTAACGATACGAGGCGACACCGTTTGGGAGGCAGGTTATTCATCCCAGCTCTTTTTAATTTTATCGTGAAATAAGGGCAGTTAGGACGCTCCATTCAGCCATTTATCAAATTTTAATTTGTACGAATTGGAGCTGTTATTAATCTTTGTAAATTCAGCATTCCTATGTTAGTTGCCATGTCAGAAACGCTCACGACTAATGAATACACGGACGATCTTCGTTATGAAGTATTTAACCGCGAGTTCATGCCACACATTGACTCCATGTATAACTTCGCCTTCCGCCTCACCATGGATGAAGACGATGCTAACGACCTGGTTCAAGACACATATCTGAAGGCGTTCCGTTTTATATCTTCATTTGAACAGGGTACCAACGCAAAAGCATGGCTTTTCAGGATCCTCAAAAACAGCTTCATCAACGACTACCGTAAAAAAAGTAAAGAACCTTCCAAAGTAGATTATCAGGAAGTTGAAACGACCTATAATTCCGAGGAAGCATCTGATACCACTTATACCGTAGACCTCCGTGCTGATGCTGTACAGGAACTGATCGGCGATGAAGTTGCGAACGCACTCAACGCCCTGCCTGTCGACTTCAGAACGGTCATCATTCTCTGCGACATCGAGGGTTTCACCTACGAAGAGATGGCCAAAATCCTGGACATTCCTATCGGAACAGTGAGGTCCAGACTGCACCGCGCACGTAACCTCCTGAAAGAAAAACTCAGAAGCTACGCGAGCTCAATGGGATATGATTCATAGGTTGTGAAACTTTTTTTGCAACCTCTTCGGTTATAGGGTACAACTGTACAATATTCCATTATTCTTTTTCATTTTAACTAATGAATGCATCTTCCACGACGCCTTCTGTAACAGAAGTTGCGCAAAAACAAATGAAGCATACCTGCGAGCACCATGCTGAGTGTATGAAAATCATTCAGGCAATCCTGGATGACGAGGCGAGCGAAGCAGAGAAGGACCACTTCCGCGAAAATATGGATAAATGCATCCCTTGTATCGAGGCCTATCGCCTGGAAAAGTGCATCAAGGATTCCCTCAACATGAAAATTGTCAAGAAACCTTGCCCGGACAGTATTCTCAATACGATTATTTCAAAAATTAACAGTTAATCTGTTCGAGTGAAAGGTAAGCTTATCATATTTTCTGCCCCTTCCGGATCCGGAAAGACCACCATCGTAAGGCATCTTTTAAATAAATACACACAGCAACTGGCATTTTCTGTCTCTGCATGTACGCGCCCGCGCCGCGATTACGAGATAGACGGCAAAGATTACTACTTCCTGACCTTGCAGGATTTTCGTCAGAAAATAGCGGATCAGCAGTTTGCGGAATGGGAGGAAGTTTACGCCGGTAATTACTACGGCACACTCAAATCAGAAATACAGCGCCTTTGGGATGAAGGCAAACACGTCCTCTTCGATGTGGATGTGAAAGGAGGATTGAAACTGAAAGAAGCATATGGCGACGCCGCACTCGCCGTATTCGTAAAGGTTACCTCCGATGAAGAAATCAAACGCCGCCTGTCGGGCCGCGGTACCGAAACGGCCGAAACATTGGCTACACGCCTGGCCAAAGTGCGTTACGAGCAAAGCTTCGAGCACGAGTTCGACGTAGTTCTTGTCAATGATGAACTGGACGAAACGCTGGCCAAAGCGGAAGATCTCGTTCAGGCATTCATCCAATCCTAAAATTTAGTCTGCGCAATGAAGATCGGCCTGTTTTTCGGATCGTTCAATCCTATTCATGTCGGTCATTTGATCATTGCCAATACGATGGCTACTACCACCGACCTCGAGCAGGTCTGGTTTATCGTGAGCCCGCAAAACCCGTTCAAAAAAAACAGCAGCCTCCTGCACGAATTCGATCGTTTCGACCTTGTGCAACGCGCTATTTCAGATAATACATTGTTTCGGGCTAACGACATTGAATTCCACATGCCCAAGCCAAGTTATACCATCGATACATTGGTGAGGTTACAGGAGAAATTCCCTCAGCATCAATTCAAGCTGATCATGGGGGAAGATAACCTTGCGCAATTCCCGAACTGGAAGAATTACGACAAGATCTTGGAATACACGGGCCTGTATGTCTACCCACGGCCCAATTCAAAGCCGCACGCATTCGGGAACCATCCGGACGTGAAGTTCGTGGAAGCGCCCTTGCTGGACATTTCAGCCACATTCCTTCGCGCCTGCGTTAAGAAAGGCCAGTCGATCCGCTACATGGTGCCTGAGCCCGTAGAGCAGCTGATTAAGATCAAGAAGTTCTATCAATAGCCGGAATGGCCGGTTCTGACATCAGAGCGGCCTGTCCTGGTAAGTAATCTCCGATAGCAATCCTACCGCATTGAATTTCAATAGTACCTTACGCGCGTCCGATTTGGCTTGCATATTCTCGCATTGCGGCCCCTTTTCGAGGAAATAAACGTAGAATTTGGTATTCCGCTCGCCGAGCTGATGAATATCCGGCCTGCCCAATATCTCGCCGATCGTGTCGGCGAACTTCCCTTTCAATTCATTTTCAGCATTCTTAAAATCGCTTTCCAGGCCTTTGCGGATGCCGTTGCAGCCGCCACGGTCGCCACGCCACTTTTTAAGATCCAGGTTGCCCAATTTATCAGGTGCGCTCGAACAGCCGGCAACAATACCGATCAATGCGGTCAAGAGGATTTTTATAGATAATTTCATTGTCATAATTCGTTCATTCAAAACCGAGGCGAATCTAGCCATACAATGCGAGAAAATTGCTAAAAATCGCACGCTCTCAAACCAACAACACCCAACCACACTTGACTATACCTGACAATACCTGACCATATCTGACAACACCTGACCATACCAGACTACATGATGAAACAACTCCTGACCATCTTTCTCGTGACATTCGCGACACTGGCCGCATCAGCCCAAGACAACGTCACGCAGCCCGTCGACGGTACCGATTGTTCCAACCTGTTTTTCCAGGCAATGCTGGATGAAAATGGGGCGGCTGTCGGTAACCTTATTTCCAATGACTTTACTGTGACCAATTACAATGGACAGACCATCGACGGCCGTGCACTACAGCAGGCAATCGGACAAGGCTACATTATTGTCGATTCGGGTATGCTCACAGGCACCCGCACGCGTACGTATGGCGATGTCGCGGTAGTGCAGGGCTTCTGGAATGTAAGCGCGAGGATTCAGAACAACGGCTTCAGCGGTAACGTCGCCTACACGAGCGTGTGCGTGCGCTCGGGCGGGAAATGGAAGGTTACCACCGTGCAACTGACGCCCGCGCAATGAAGCAAGGCATTCCGTACGTCGTAAAGCGCCGAAAATGCAGCTTACGGGGCATAAAAAAAAGAGAACCGGAACCAGTTCTCTTTTTCAATTATAGTCTAACATTACATTCTAAACATTCATCAGCGATTCGCGACGACGCATTTTTCCGGCCGGGATACCGAACATCATCTTGAAGCGGCGGCAGAAATAAGCCGTGTCTTTGTAACCCACATCGGAACCGATCGCGCGGATGCTTTTCTTCGACGTGCGGAGCAGGTCCACCGCCTTTTCCATGCGTTGGTATTCGATGTAATCTTGTGGATTAATACCCGTCAGCATTTTGAAATACTGCCCTACATAATCTTCCGAAACGTTCGCTACGTTGGCGAGTACCTTGTTCGACAGGTCGCCGCCCAGATTGTCTTTGATGTAAGCGAAAATATCGATCAGACGAGGGTCTTTGAAATACGTACTGTTGGTTACGAGTTGCTCAACAAACAGCTTGTTTTTCAAAATATAACGGATGATCTCGATCACCACCTCTTCGGTTTTGATCTTAATGATACGGCCCTTTCCAGGGGTATCGAGCATATCTTCCGTCAGGATCTGGTTGATCGTCGCGGCGATCTGGTCGTCGCGTTTGATCAGGAACGGAGGCACGTCCAGGGACGTGAAAAAGTTTACAGTATCAAATACTTTCGCTTCGAAAGATATCAAACCGAAAGAGTTTGGCAACTTTCCGATCAATGCCGGATCGTGGCCTGCTTCGATATAATTGTCACGGTTAGTCATGAACTCCTCGTTCGACACGGTTTTGGCTGATGCGCCGTTTCCGTATGTTACGGTAGCATGCTTACCTCCCGGAATGAAGAGCATATCCCCTTCCTCAACCCTCTGAGGCTCATCGGATCCGAAGGAAACTTCACCGTCGTACAGAATGGTCAGGGAGTTCTGTACGTCATAAAAGTTTTTGATTGTGATGGGCTGTAAAATCCTGATATGACGGGCCTTCACAAATTTCACCCCCAACGACTCAATAATCTTATTATAGTCTTCCATACTTGATATATTTAAGGGCCGTTTTGACCGATTTTTCAAATTTTGTACAAATCTAATAAATTGTACAAAACTAATACAAGTATAGTTTCACAAAAATTTGAAAAAAAGTGATATTTTGATATTATTTTAATCCAACATTCAGAATAAAATCGACTTTTGGGAGAATTACTAATTATTTAAGAAGCTCCCGGGCGATTACGAGTTTTTGGATTTCGGAGGTACCTTCATAAATCTGTGTGATTTTCGCATCCCGCATGAGGCGCTCGACGTGGTATTCTTTCACATAACCGTAGCCCCCGTGTACCTGGACCGCTTCTGTTGTCACCCACATCGCCACTTCGGATGCATACAATTTTGCCATAGCAGCCGCCTGGATGTACTCCTTCCCTTCATCTTTCAACCGGGCGGCCTTGTAAACAAGTAACCGCGCCGCTTCAATTTTAGTCGCCATTTCCGACAATTTGAACTGGATCGCCTGGTGGTCGGCAATCGGTTTGCCGAATGTCTTCCGCTCCTTGGAATATTTTAAGGAAAGCTCAAAAGCCCCCGCAGCGATTCCTAGCGCCTGCGCCGCAATACCGATGCGCCCCCCATTCAGCACATTCATCGCGAACTTGAATCCAAAGCCATCGTCCCCGATCCGGTTTGAGACCGGCACCTTCACATCGGAAAACATCAAGGTATGTGTGTCTGAGGCTCTTATGCCCATTTTATCTTCTTTACGGCCCACTGCGAAGCCATTCCAACCCTTCTCAACAATGAAGGCGTTAATACCCTTATGTCTTGCCTCCGGGTGCGTCTGCGCAATCACCAGGCAAACCGATGAAGTATTCCCGCTGGTAATCCAGTTTTTCGTACCGTTCAATAAATAATGGTCGCCGTTCAGAAAGGCGGTCGTGTGTTGCGAAGTGGCATCCGAACCGGCTTCCGGCTCCGACAGGCAGAACGCACCGATGAGCTCACCGGAGGCAAGCCGCGTCAGATATTGCTGTTTCTGCTCCTCCGTACCATATTTTTCGAGGCCCCAGCACACCAGCGAATTGTTCACCGACATGATTACCCCGGCCGATGCATCCACCTTCGATATTTCTTCCATCGCAAGCACATAAGCAAGCGTATCCATACCTCCGCCGCCGTATTCGGGCGCCACCATCATGCCGAGAAAGCCCATTTCGGCCATTTTACCTAACAATGCAGGGTCGAAATGCTGGGCGGTATCTCTTTCGATCACACCGGGTAATAACTCGGATTGTGCAAAGTCGCGTGCAGCGGCTTGCACCGCCAGGTGCTCTTCGCTGAAGTTGAAATCCATTCCGGTTAGTGGTTGGGAAGCTGACATAGAAGACGTTGATTTTTGAGGATGAAGATTTTCAAAAATAGGATTTACGAAAACAGTATGCAAGCATACAATTTTCTAACCGATTAAAACTTTGGGTTTTGCTGGACGTTTTCAACAAAAGTTGTCTTAAGTTTGCGCCCTGATCACGACAGATTACACATGCCCGTTCTTACCGTTTTTTATATTAAGCTGCTCATCAACCTTGCATTGACTATCGGAATCATCTGGACCATCAGCCGTTCGGATCTGTTTTCAAAATGGCAGCGGGAAAACGATAAACTGATTCTCACATTAGGCTTTGTGCTGTTCCGGCTCATTCCCTGGATCGGCATTTTCCTCATCATCAACGAAGAACCGCGAGGTGATATACCTTTCTTTTTTTACAAAGCTGAGGGCGCCAAAGCCGGCGGTTTCGTGTACCGCGACTTCTGGTCCTATCACGCACCGCTTTACGCCTACATTATCAGCCTACCCGTCTGGATCTGGCACAATGCACGGGCAATCGTGCTATTCATGGTTTTGATGGAAACCGCCATTCTCTGGCTTACCTACAATACTTATAAAAGCAAAAACCCGAAAGCGCTGCAACTGGCTTCCATTTACTATATGCTTCCGGCTGCATTCATGTACATTCTCGTGGATGGTCAGGAAGAAGTGTGGTTCTGGGGCGCCGCGCTGCTGATCTGGCGCTATACCATTAAAAATAGGAGCAATTACGAGGTAGGCATCGGCCTTTTGTATGCGATGACCTTGCTGACGATCAAAGTCACATTCATATTCCTGCTGCCCGCATTGTTGGTAATGGTGAAAAAACCCGTTAAAATGCTGCTCGTGATGGCGGCGATCGGGCTACCGGCCGTTGGATTCCTTTATTGGCAAATCGGCGATCTGTTCCTGATGCCAATCCGGCACACAGAGCAGTTGATGACTCCGAATTTGTTCTCGGTATTAAGGCCATTTGTAGAGATCGTTTTCCATGTGGATGAGAAGAAATCAACCTTAGTCAACTGGTTCGGTTTGCTGTTTACGGTTTTCATCCCGGTTTATATGGCATTCAAAGCGCGTCACAGGCACATTAGCGAAGTATTGCCCGGCCTTTTCATCGCCTGCTTCGTATGCATGATGCTCTTCCAGGCGAGCGCGATGGGCGCGTACGTTATCGCGTACCTGATGGCTGTTTTGTTTGAAATCATCGATATCCGCAAAACCGCTCACGTAGCGGTACTGCTCGCATTGAACTGGCTTACGGTCGTGCAGCCGTTTGTGTGGGTGTATATCAAACAGCCCGCGTACACGTCGCTGAGCCTGTTTGCCAATGCTTCTTACTTGTTCGAGTACGTGCTGCAAATCCTGAATGTGCTCTGCTTCTTGTGGATTCTCCGCGAAACGTATCGTAAGGTAGTTCGCACCCAAACCCTGGCAACGGCATGAATATAGTCCTTGCTAAAACCGCCATCAGCGTGGCGGCATTACTGGTTACCACTGCATTTCTATTCAAAAAGGACGCACTGACCGACTGGCTGGAAAAAAAATCCGCGAATGCGGTACTGGCCGTCGCCTGGATATTTCTGAGGCTGCTACCATTCATCGCCGTGTACCTGGTCGCCAATATGGAACCGACTTCGGATGTGAACGGCTTCTGGGACGAGGGGAGCAAGGCTTCATTGGGACAAGTCGTGTACCGTGACTTTTGGTCGCCCTATTCGCCGCTGTACGCGTATTTCCTCGGCATTTGGCTGAAAATCTGGTACAGTCCGAAAATGATTGTGCTCACGATGGCAGTTATGGACGGCATTGCATTACTGGCTTCCTACCATTTTTTCAGGCCATTCCAATCACGGGGGACCTTTCTGTTCCGGGCGCTCATTTACCTGCTATTGCCCGGCTCTCTCGTGCTATGTGTGATAGGTGCGCAGGAGGACGTTTGGATGTGGCTTTTCGTAATCCTCGCGTACCTACTGCGGGAGCGCACATTGCGCGTAGAGTGGTATGCTGCCGTTCTGGCCATTGGTTTGTTGATGACCAAAGCCATTTTCGTGCTTATTATGGTGCCTTTATTTTTATTGGAAAAACAAAAGATCCGCTTCGTCATTCCTATTGCCATTATCGGCATTATCTCCCTGGCTGTTCTGTACCCGCTCGTCGGGCTGGAATTCATGCAGCCGCTCGATGAAGCTAAAACATTGCGTGCCCCGAATATCCCGTCGATATTGAACCCTTGGTTCTACAATTCTATAGGCGTTGGTGAGAAAATCTGGAATTGGATCGGCCTCGTAGCCTCGGTAGGGTTGGCCTGCATTTCAGCCTGGCGCCTCCGCTATGCCGATTTCCGGGTAATGCTTTCCAAAGTATGGGTGGTTTTGTACGCTACGATGATGATCGTACAACAGAGCGCTTACAGCAATTATATCTTTCTCTTCCTGCTCCCGCTGGTATTCTATGTGGTTGACTGGAAGAACAAAACACAGATTACGATCCTTTTCGTATTCAACTTGCTTTGTGTCGTGCATCCCTCTTACTGGTGGCGGCTCGGAATGCCGTGCTACATGACGCCCTCGGACACCGCTGCGTCGACGGAACTGCTCATCGATTACAGCATGCAAACCGCTATTGTGCTCCTGACAGGCTATTTCATCTGGCTTGCATTTCCGAAACAGGAAGAAGCAGCTTCCAGCTAACATTAACAAGAAAGGATCCTGTTTTCTTCCCACTCCGCGTCTCCCGTACTTGCAAGTTTAACTTTCTTTAACGGCACGTATTCGCACCGGTTCCTACATTTGGGAATACGCAAAACTACCCGAATGCAGCTCGTAGACCGGCATACCTTACACGAACTACAACTCCTGCCCGAAAACAGCCGTGCAGCCAGCATTTTCGCTTTCTATAACCACACCGAAACGCTGGGCGGCGGCGATTATCTCAAAAGCATTATCACCCGGCCCAAGGAAACGCCCGAAGACATTATTTGCTTTCAGGATCTGCTAAAAGCCATTGCCATGCGTCCGGCGGCCTGGCAGGTCAACATTGCCAAAGCATATGCCGCCGCCGCCGAAAGTTACTACGCGTTAAGCGTGGCGCATTCTATGTCGCAGGATGTGATCAAGCATTGGTTTGATACGTGGTGGTATTCGGTTAGAAACAAGGGGGAATATTACCGCATTCAAAGCGGCGTGCTCGCAACGCTGCGACTGGCCAGGGCGGTTCAATCCACGCTGGATCACCTTTCGAAAACTGCCATTCCCGATGAAATTGCCGAAGACATTGCCGGGCTCAGGAAGTTTATCTTCTCCCCCCTTCTGTCTGTGTTTTTGAGAAAGAATGAGGGGAAACTATCCAACCGCTCAATCTTCTACCTCGACTATCATTTGCGGATCAGCCACCGGGACGGGTTCCGGCAAATGCTCGACACGCTTTATAAGCTGGATGCCTGTATGGCGATTGTCAAAGCAGCCAGACGCCATCGACTTACATTTCCGGTTTTTGATTTGCATTCCAATGATTTCAATGCCGAAGCAGCCTGGCACCCGCTCATTACCGATGCAATCGCCAACGACCTCGAGCTGGGCACCAACGCTCCCGTATGTATCCTCACCGGAGCAAATACAAGCGGTAAGACGACTTTTCTCAAAACCTGCGGTATCATTGTTTATCTCGCGCATCTGGGCTGGCCTGTACCAGCAAAATCGCTGCAATTACCATTTATCGACCGGCTCTTCACGTCTATCCACCTCTCCGACGACCTCGACCAGGGTTTCAGCCATTTTTACAATGAAATGATGCGTATCAAACAAATCGCTGAGGCGTTGAACAAGGGCGAAAAATGCTTTGTGATTGTAGATGAACTGTTCCGCGGCACTAATCAGGAGGATGCTTTGCACTGCTCTAAAACCGTACTCAATGGTTTTGCGAACTTCGGCGGCTCGTGCTTTCTGGTATCAACCCACATTCACGAATTGATCACCCATTACTCCGGCCATTCCAAGCTTAGCTTCCGATGTTTCCAAACCCATATCAACAACAATCAATTTCAAAACACATTTAAAATCGAAGAAGGCGCCGCATTTGAGAAGGTCGGCAGGCTCATTATGGAGCAAACCGGTGTGACCGCTTTGCTCCAAAAAGCAAAAAGGCCCTCATCGGAATGAGAGCCTTTCGTTAATCGTATTTCAAATGCATTATTCGATCACATCGAAACCGCAGAACGGCACCAATACCGCCGGTACTTTCACGGTTCCGTCGGCCTGCTGGTTGTTTTCCAGCAATGCGGCCAGGATACGTGGCAATGCCAATGCAGAGCCGTTCAAGGTGTGAAGCAGTTGCGTTTTCTTGTCGGCATTCTTGTAACGCAGTTTCAAACGGTTGGCCTGGTAAGTCTCAAAGTTGGAAACGGAGCTGCATTCCAGCCAGCGCTGCTGCCCGGCCGACCATACTTCGAAATCGTAGGTCAATGCGGATGTAAAACCCATGTCGCCGCCACACAAGCGCAGAATGCGGTAAGGCAGTTCCAGCTTTTCGAGCAGGCTTTTCACGTGTTCCACCATTTCGTCGAGGGCTTTGTATGAATCCTCCGGCTTGTTGATCTGCACGATTTCCACCTTATCGAACTGGTGCAAACGGTTCAGCCCGCGTACGTGTGCGCCCCAACTGCCCGCCTCGCGACGGAAACACGGAGTGAATGCCACGTTTTTCACTGGCAATTCGCTTTCAGCCACGATTACATCACGGTAAAGGTTGGTAACCGGTACCTCAGCCGTTGGGATCAGATACAAATCGTCGACGGTCGCATGGTACATCTGGCCTTCCTTATCCGGCAGCTGACCTGTCGCAAAACCGGAATCCGCATTCACCACGATCGGCGGCTGCACTTCGGTGTAGCCTGCATTACCCGCCTCATTGAGGAAGAATGCGATCATGGCGCGCTGCAAACGTGCGGCTTTGCCTTTGTACACCGGAAAACCTGCTCCGGTAATTTTGTTCCCAAGCTCAAAGTCGATGATCGGGGCCAGGTTACCACCCAGTTTTTTGATCAAATCCCAATGCGGCAATGCACCTTCGTGTAATTCCGGCTTGGTACCGGCTTCGAGAACCGTCACATTGTCATCGGCGGTGCGGCCTTCGGGAACGCTCTCGTGCGGAAGGTTTGGCAGCTTTACGAGCTCTTGTAACAACGCCTCTTCAAATACCTTATGCTCCTCTTCCAACGCCTTGGAACGCTCCTTCAATGCAGCGGTGTCGGCTTTGGCGGCTTCTGCCTCGGCTTTCTGGCCGGCTTTCATCAATGCGCCGATTTCCTTGGCTTTGTTGTTGGATGCAGCCAGCACATCGTCCAGGTCCTGCTGAATCTGGCGACGTTTGCCATCGAGTTCTATAATGCGGTCTACCGCCTGTTCGGCATCCTTGAAATGCTTTTTGGTCAATGCCGCGATGGTTAGTTCGCGGTTTTCGCGGATAAAATTGGTTTGTAACATGAGGCTGTCGGCTGTCGGCTTTCGGCGATCAGCTTTTTAGTATTTGAATGCTTTGAGCTCAGGGAGCAGTGAAGATGTCTTTCATGGCGTCTTCGTAAAAGAAGAGACGCTCGTTGAGGACATTCAACGCTTCCGCTTTGTATTTTGAATGGATCAGCAATGAAAGGTTGTGTTCCGAAGCGCCGTACGAAATCATTCGTATCGGGATATTTTTCATCGCGTCAAGCACTTTCAGGGCGATGCCTTCTTTGTCGGCGCTGAAATTACCTACGATACAAATGATATTCTGGTCGCGGTCATGTTCCTCCAAATCAGCGAATTCACGCAGTTCGGCACTGATCTGTTCCAGGTTTTCGGAGTTATCGATCGTTACCGACACCGATACTTCGGAAGTCGTGATCATGTCCACCGGTGTTTTATATTTTTCGAAGATCTCAAACACCCTGCGAAGGAAGCCGTAAGCATTCAGCATACGGGTCGAATGAATGTAGATCGCCGTGATATTGTCTTTCGCAGCAATGGCTTTGATATCGCGGTCGGAAGTCTGGGTCGCGATCAGTGTACCCGGCGCTTCCGGCTGCATAGTGTTTTTCAAACGAACCGGCACACCGCGTAGTTTGGCAGGGGTAATGGTGCTAGGGTGCAAAATTTTCGCGCCGAAGTAAGCCAGCTCTGCCGCCTCTTCGAACGTCAGCTCGCGGATCGGGAAGGTACGCTTCACAATGCGCGGGTCGTTGTTATGCATTCCGTCGATGTCGGTCCAGATCTGGATTTCGTCGGCACGGATGGCACCGCCGATCAATGAAGCCGTGTAGTCAGACCCTCCTCTTTTCAGGTTATCTACTTCTTCGCGCGGGTTGCGGCAAATGAAGCCTTGGGTAACGATGGTCTGTTTGTCGGTATATTGGTTCAAAATCGTCACCAATTTCTCTTCGATCGTTGCCAGTTCCGGCTCACCGTCGGCGTCGATGCGCATGAAATCCAATGCAGGCAGCAATACCGAGTTCTCGCCTTTTTCTTCCAGATAAGCCTGGAACATTTTGGTACTCAATATTTCTCCTTCCGCAACGAGTTCTTTCTCCTGCTTGATCGTGAAAGGCTTCACGCTTACCACGGATTTGATAAACCCGAATTCGGAGTCTACGATCTGCTGACCAGCCTCCAATCCTTCCGGCGTAGAGTACAATTCTTTGATAAACAGATCGTAATGATTTTTTAACTCTTCAATCAAAGCAGCAGCCCTGGCATCGTCATACGATTTGGCCGCTTCTCCGATAGCGATCAGCGCATTGGTAGAACCGGACAAAGCCGACAATACCACAATTTTACGATTAGGATCATTGTTGAGGAGTTCGCGGATTGAGTGCATACGCTCAGGCTTCCCTACCGAAGTACCGCCAAATTTCCAGACTTGCATAGTTAATTATGAATGATTGAATTTTGAATGACTGAATGGGTAATGATTGAATGACCGAATGATTGAATGACCGAATAGGCTTTAAGTAATAAATCAAGCTATGGCTAATGTTGCAAATCAGTAACCCGCCCTATTCAATCATTCAGTCATTCAATCATTCAAAATTATATTTTTAAGCCCGATCATCTTGATCGCCGTAATGGCTGCCTCGTCGCCTTTGTTACCATGCACGCCGCCTGCACGATCCAGTGCCTGTTCCATATTATTAGGGGTCAACACACCGAAAATGACGGGTTTGTCGTATTTCAGGCTCACATTGGTAATGCCTTGTGCCACCGCGTGGTTAATGTAATCGTTGTGCTTCGTCTCGCCCTGGATTACCACGCCCAATGCAATCACCGCATCGATATCCGCGCGCTGCGCGAACCATTGCGAGGCCATCGTGAGCTCAAAACTGCCTGGTACATTACCTCTGACGATATTCGTAGGCAGCGCCCCGTAGGTGATCAGGGTTTGGTAAGCTCCTTCGAACAGTTTCCCGGTCACTTCGCTGTTCCATTCGGCCACGACGATCGCGAATTTTTTACTACTGATATCCGGAAGTCCTTCCGTTGTGAACACGCTTAAATTTTTATCGGCACTTGACATCGATTTTCAAGGGGTTTATTAAAAACAGGTATGATTTAAATTTCCGGGTTAAATGAATAAAAAAAGGATAAAACCGAGGTCGGCTTTATCCTTTTTCAGAAACAGAATGGTTTAACCATTATTTGCCGACCTGTCCCTCTAATAATCCCATATATTTCTTGGCATTCACCACTTCCGAGGAAAGTGGGAACTCGTCAACAACACGTTTATACGTAGCAACCGCGTCAGCAGGCTGGTTGGCCTTCTCCTGCGCGAGTGCCAGTTTCATCAGATAAACAGGTGTGAAATATTCGTTTTTCTCATAATCAGCAGCTTTCTGATAGTATGAGATAGCCTCAGCAGGCTGGTTTTTTTCGAGATAAGCATCACCGATCAATGATTGAGCACGTGCGTGGATCAACAGATCGGAAGAGCTGAATGATTGCAGACGGCTGATAGCCTCGTCGTATTTGCCTTGTTTCAGCAAAGCCACACCAGCGTAGAAGTTTGCAAGGTTGCTGGCGTCGGTTCCTTTGTAATTGTCGGCGATTGACAAAAGGCCTTCGTTACCACCGGCTCCGTTCAATGCTTTTTGCAATGAATCGGCTTCAAAATCGTACACGACACTGGCAAGTGCATTCTGGGCAGTGCCTTCCTGACCATCTATGTAAAAACGGTAACCCGCGAAACCAGCAATAGCAACCACAACCGCCACCCCGATTCCAAGAACAACCTTGCGGTTTTTAAGGAAAAAAACCTCAGCTTTATTGATCTGGCCTGCTAATGCCTCCGGAGATTCAATGATTTCAATCCCGGATTCGCCCGTATTCTTCTTGCTCATATCAAATAATTCGATTTTGGAGTGCAAAGTTATGAAAAACTTGTTAAGTCAAAACAAGTTAGGTCACAATTCTTTAAGTTATATATTTCCCGCCAACCGTTAGTTAACGAAAGGCTTACGGTGACAAATGCATTTCAGGGCCTTTGATTTGTAAGTCAATATATTAGGCCAACTCAAAAACAAAAACTGCGTGGTAACAGTGTTACCGCGCAGCATTTTTTTACTACTAGTTTATATTAATACAATGGATATTGTTTCATCCATTCGTTCACTTCTGTTTTCACAGCGGCGATTTTCGCGTCGTTGTCATTGTTTACCAGAACGGTATCAACGAGGTCAACGATACGCTCCATATCTGCCTCAACCAACCCGCGGGTAGTCATAGCGGCAGTACCTACACGCATACCCGAGGTGATCATCGGCGATTTGTCGTCGAATGGCACCATGTTTTTGTTGATGGTGATGTCCGCTTTGATCAATGTGTTCTCAGCCAATTTACCCGTCAGGCCTGATTCCACACCATTTTTAGTGCGCAGGTCGATCAGCATCAGGTGGTTATCAGTTCCGCCTGAGATAATGCGGTAACCTTTGTCAACAAATGCCTTAGCCATTGCCTGTGCATTTTTCGCAACTTGGGTAGCATAGTTGTAATATCCTTCGCTCAATGCCTCGCCGAATGCAACGGCTTTGGCAGCGATAATGTGCTCCAAAGGTCCGCCTTGTGTGCCCGGGAAAACGCCTGAGTCCAGAAGCGACGACATGGTACGCAGCTGACCTTTCGGCGTTTTGATACCGAATGGGTTTTCGAAGTCGTTACGCATCATGATCACACCGCCACGTGGGCCACGAAGTGTCTTGTGCGTAGTAGTAGTAACAATGTGGCAATGATCAAACGGGTCTTTCAAAAGACCTTTTGCAATCAAGCCGGCAGGATGGGAAATATCAGCCATCAGCAACGCACCGATTTTGTCGGCTACTGCGCGAAGACGTTCGTAATCCCAGTCACGGCTATATGCCGAAGCACCGCAGATCAAAAGTTTCGGACGCTCTTTCAATGCCGTTTCCTCTACTTTATCCCAGTCGATCAGACCAGTTTCTGCTTCTACCCCATAAAATACAGGCTGAAAATATTTACCTGAAATGTTCACAGGCGAGCCGTGTGTAAGGTGGCCTCCGTGTGCCAGGTTGAAGCCCATGATCTTATCACCAGGGTTCAAACAAGCAAGGAAAACAGCCGTATTGGCTTGTGCTCCCGAATGGGGTTGTACGTTAGCCCAGGTAGCGCCGAAAAGTTCTTTCAAACGGTCGATCGCGATCTGCTCGATTTCGTCAACGATCTCGCAACCGCCGTAGTAGCGCTTGCCCGGAAGACCTTCCGCATATTTATTGGTCAACACACTGCCTGACGCCTCCATCACCTGGCGTGACGTGAAGTTTTCAGATGCGATCAGTTCGATACCAGACTCCTGGCGATGTTTTTCTCTGTTGATCAGATCAAAAATGGCGGTGTCGCGTTCAACGCTGGTGAGTGTAGACATGGGATTTGTCAGAAAAAATGGTGTGATACTCGTGGAATAAGCCGCAAAAATACGAGCAATTATTTTGGAATAAAATATTAACACTTACTTTATATTTAAAGTGCGAACCGGCTCGTAAGCTTAATGCGGACGGATAGCCCATAGCGGTGCGACAAGCGTAATTTTATGTGTAAGTTATTTCTTAAATTATTTTAAGAATAATTGTTTTCCGTTGTACTTTTGTGGTCAAATCGTTCGTGCGTGATCGAACACATGAGTAACTTGCAGTTTAATTCGAAGTCTATTCACGAAACTCTTAAATAATTTAACATTTAGTTATGAGCCAACAAACGGTAAGTCCACAAACCATCCTGATGCAAGCTTCCAGCAATGGAAAAGGCACTACCGGCACCATAGGGCAGCCCATCACCTATGAAAAAATCCCGACGCAGATTTTTGCCGATTCCAAAGAAGCGTCCTATGCGGTTGCAAAAGAGATCTCGGACCTCATCCGTCAGAAACAAAAGGAAGGTAAGCCTTGTGTTTTGGGACTTGCAACCGGTTCTTCACCGAAGACCGTCTACGCGATCCTCGTGCGTATGCACCGTGAAGAAGGTTTGAGCTTCAAGAATGTGATTTCTTTCAACCTGGACGAGTACTACCAAATGGAGCCGGACTCCATTTACAGCTACCACCGGTTCATGAAAGAGCAGCTGTTCGATCATGTCGACATTCCAAAAGAAAACTATTTCATTCCGGACGGAACGGTACCCGCTGCTTTGCTGCGCGATTACTGCACGTCTTATGAGAATAAAATCAATGCGGTAGGCGGACTCGATTTCCAGTTGCTGGGAATTGGGGGAAATGGCCACATCGGTTTCAACGAACCAGGCTCGCTCATCAACTCGCACACACGCCTCATCACGCTCGACCACTCTACGCGCGCCGCTGCGAGCATGGAGTTCGGCGGGCTGCACAACGTACCGCGCAAGGCGATCACGTTGGGCGTCGCACCTATCCTGAATGCACGCCGTATAGTGCTGCTGGCTTGGGGTGAAAGAAAGGCTTCGGTGATCAAAAACGCTGTGGAAGGCCCTGTAACCGAGCTTAACCCGGCTTCTTACCTGCAAGCACATGCGGATGTTACTTTCGTGGTGGACGAAAGCGCAGCTTCCGAACTGACCCGCATCAAGACGCCTTGGGCGGTGGATTCAGTGGTTTGGGATAATAAAATGATCAAGAAAGCGGTAACACATTTGTCGCAAACCTTGAAAAAACCAATCCTGAAACTAACCGACAAGGATTACAACGATAATGGTATGAGCGACTTGCTGGCACAATATGGTGCTTGCTACGAGATCAATATCAATGTATTCAACCAATTGCAGCATACTATCACCGGCTGGCCGGGTGGTAAGCCTAATGCAGATGACACGCACCGTCCGGAACGCGCTCAGCCTGCGAAAAAACGCGTGCTGATTTTCAGCCCGCACCCTGACGACGACATTATCTCAATGGGTGGTACTTTCCAACGTCTCGTCGACCAGGGCCACGAAGTACACGTTGCTTACCAGACTTCCGGTAACATCGCCGTAGCCGACGATGAAGCATTGCGTTTTATTGATTTCGTCGTCGACTTCAACAAAGGCTTCGATATCGACAGCCCGAATGCGAGCAAGTTGTTCCTGGATGCGAAGGAATTTTTGAGACATACTAAAAACAGCGAGATCGACAGCCCAGAGGTTCGTAAGGTGAAAGGTCTGATCCGTCGTGGTGAAGCGAAAGCTACCTGCCGTTTCGTGGGTATCCCTACCAGCCAGGCACACTTCCTCGATATGCCTTTCTACGAAACGGGTACTGTTCAGAAAAAGCCGATCGGTGAAGAAGATATCAAGATCATCGAAAACCTGATCGAGGAGATCAAACCGCACCAGATCTATGCAGCCGGCGACTTCGCCGATCCGCACGGAACACACAAAGTGTGCTGGGATGCTATCGAAGCCGCATTGCAGCGCTCGAAACATAAGAACTTCATGAAAGACTGTTGGGTATGGTTGTACCGCGGCGCATGGGCTGAATGGGATATTTATGAAATCGAGATGGCAGTGCCGATGAGCCCGGACCAGGTGCTGAAAAAACGCCAGGGAATTTTCAAACACCAGTCGCAAAAAGACGGTGTGGTGTTCCAGGGCGAAGACTCACGCGAGTTCTGGCAACGTGCTGAGGAGCGCAACCGCGGAACGGCCCAGCTCTACGATTCACTCGGTCTGGCCGAATACGAAGCAATGGAAGCATTTGTACGCTGGAAGTTCTAAGTAATAACTGTAAACGAAAATAGCCCGGAAGTTTCCGGGCTATTTTCGTTTTATATCTACCTGATACGCTGAGTAAAACGTGTCGGAGCGGTGTCACAATTCCATGTCAACCCACATCCTGTGCGCCATTTTTTCAACCATATTCATGACGCCTTGTACGGCGCCGAAAATGACACAAAGAGGCAGAATGACTGGCAAAAAAATCAGCCATTGCAATGCCATGGTAAAGTTAAATCTCTTGATAATTGGCGTTTTCATAACAGGATCAGGTGCTAAATAACATGGGTTAGTATCCCAAGTTATATAATTAATTAATAGTCAACAACTTTTTACAATACTAACGCGCTCGTTTTCTGTAAAATTTGAATTATTAATGTAATTATTTCAATCGGGATTCTTGATAAAGCAAAATCTCCCGATTTGTTACCCACCGATATTCGCCGGGCAGTAAAAAAAATTTTTGTTTATTTGTTATAGTAAAGTTAACTGCCACTTCCAACATGCCTTCATCCAACATCATTCAACTATTACCCGATTCCATAGCTAACCAGATTGCCGCGGGAGAGGTCGTTCAGCGACCCGCTTCGGTGGTAAAGGAGCTGATGGAAAACGCGATTGATGCGAAGGCGAGCCAAGTGCAGGTCATACTCCGCGAAGCCGGCCGGACGCTCATCCAGGTGATCGATAATGGTACCGGAATGTCCGAAACCGACGCGCGCATGAGCTTCGAAAGGCACGCTACCTCCAAGATCAGGCAATCGGAAGACTTGTTCAGGATCAAGACAATGGGTTTTCGCGGCGAAGCGCTGGCCTCCATCGCGGCTGTGGCGCAGGTGGAAATGCGAACGCGCCAGGAATCTGACGAACTAGGCACGTTGATCCGTATCGACGGTTCGGAGATTAAAACGCAGGAGGCCGTGGCTTGCCCGAAAGGCACCAACTTTTCGATTCGCAACCTGTTTTTCAATGTACCGGCCCGCAGGAACTTCCTGAAATCGAATTCCGTCGAAATGCGGCACGTACTCGACGAGTTTCAGCGGGTAGCACTGGCACATCCGGAAGTCGGCTTTACGCTCCATCACAACGATACCGAGGTATTCAACCTGCAACCGGTGAAGCTGGTGCGGAGGATCATCGATATTTACGGCAAAAGCTACCGCGAACAGCTGGCCTATTGCCAGGAGGACACGTCGTACATCAATGTGCGCGGCTACATCGGCAAGCCCGAATTTGCCCGTAAAACGCGTGGGGAGCAGTTCTTTTTCGTGAATGATCGTTTCATCAAGCATAATTACATGCATCACGCGGTGATCAGCGCATTCGACGGCACCATTCCGGAGGGTAGTCATCCGTTTTATGTTTTGTTTATTGAAATCGACCCGTCTCATATCGATATCAATATTCACCCCACTAAAACGGAGATTAAATTTGACGACGAGCGCTCGGTGTATGCGATCATTATGGCGGCAGTCAAGAAGGCAGTGGGTGTTTATAATCTCTCACAGTCCATCGACTTTGAAGAAAATATAAATTTCCTCAACCCTACACCGGCCGAACCGAACAACAACCTGATCCCGCGCACGGTCATGCCCGACTGGGCCGCGCAGCCGCGCAAGAGCGAGGGCGGTGCATCTAAATCGAACCTGACCAATTGGAGCAAGCTTTTCGAGGGATTGCAAAATACCGAAGACAGGCACCGCGAACTGGCAGCATTCGAAATGGGCGCCACTACTGCTTCGCGCCCCGTGTACCAGGAACAGGCTAAAACCGTTGCCAGCAAAGTGAACCGGATGGCGTCCGAGGTCATTGCCGCGCCGGAGGCTGATGCATTGCTGTTCCAGCTCCATAACCGCTACATTTTGTCGCAGGTGAAGGATGGCATCATGCTTATCGACCAAAAGGCCGCTTACGAGCGCATTCTTTACGAACGGTATCGTAAGATGTTGATTAACCGTAATGGCGCCTGTCAGCAGTTGCTTTTCCCGAAAACCATCCGGCTCACGCATTCGGACATGCAGCTCGTGCACGAGACGAAAAAGGAGATCCGCAGTTTAGGATTTGAGTTTGACGAATTCGGGGCTAACGAGCTGATCATCCGCGGCATTCCGGCCGATTTGCCCGAGGAAAGCGAGCAGGACCTGTTCGAAGAGCTGATCGAGCAACTCAAACAGAGTTATTCCGACCTTAAACTGAATAAGCCGGAAAGCTTGTCGAGGTCACTCGCGAAACGTTTTTCGGTGCGGTACGCCGTCAAGCTTTCATACGTCGAGATACACACATTGCTTAACCAGCTGTTCTCATCCTCGGACCCGAACCGGACGCCCGGTGGTGAACCGATTATCGTTTTGCTGACGATGGATAAGCTGGCGAACATATTCCGCGGTTGAGAAAAAAAACCGGATTTGCGAAGTTAATTGGAGATAAATCTTTGAATTTGAATCAAATATGTTAGCCATAACCCCCACGGTAAGGAATTTATTGATACTGAATATTCTATTCTACTTTATAGATTCTTCTGTTTTTAATCTGAAAGGCCAGTTTGCGCTCATGCCGGTGATGTCGCCGGATTTCCATATTTTCCAGTTTGTCTCCTACATGTTCCTGCATGGCGGCATTGGCCACCTTTTCAGTAACATGTTCGGTCTGATTATGTTCGGGCCGCTGCTGGAAAGGGTGTGGGGGCCGAAGCGTTTTCTGATATTTTACTTTGTAACGGGCATTGGTGCGGGGTTGCTGTTCTCAGGGATAGGCCTTTATGAGAACTGGCAATTGGCTAAGGCTGTTGAGATATATACACAAAATCCCACACCCGACGGCTTCGCCGACTTCCTGAGCAAACATGCCGAAGCCTACTATGAATACAGGCTTCAATTTGTGAATGATTTTGAAGTAAATCCGACTAATTCCATGTATATTCAACAGAGTATTAGAGATGTACAGGACGTTTACCAGAGTATGCTAAGCATACCGATGGTCGGCGCCTCGGGCGCAATTTTCGGCATCCTGATGGCGTTTGGTTTGCTATTTCCAAATACGGAGCTTTTTCTCCTGTTTGTACCGTTCCCTATAAAAGCGAAGTATTTCGTCGCTTTTTATGGGCTTTTTGAATTGTATTCAGGAATACAAAACGCTCAGTCCGATAATGTTGCCCACTTCGCGCACATTGGAGGAATGCTATTTGCATATATATTGTTGCGTTACTGGGGTACGCAAAAGTCAAATTTCTATTAGAAGAAGAAGATGAGCAATATTGTTGACGACGTTAAAAGGGAATTCGCGAAATCCGAGAATGCGCTTGTAAAGATTATTCTGATAAACACAGCAGTATTCCTGATTCTGCTGCTCATGAAGATTGTGCTTACCCTCTCCCAATCTTCAAACATATACGCACTGGTGATCAATATGTTACAGCTTCCGGCTGCTACGGAAGAATTCATATACAAGCCCTGGACGCTCATCACGTATTTCTTCACACACGATGATATTTTTCACATTCTCTTCAATATGCTCTTTCTCTACTGGTTTGGAAAGCTGGTGGACGAATATCTGGGCGCCAAGAGAGTCGTGGCGTTGTATATGCTGGGCGGGATCGCCGGCGGGCTGATTTACATTGTGTTATATAACCTGTTGCCTTATTTTCAGGCCCATATCGAAGGTTCTAGGATGTTGGGTGCATCCGCGGCGGCCTTTTCGGTGGCCGTAGGAGCTTCTACGCTATTGCCTAACTACACCTTCAACCTGATCTTTTTGGGGCCGGTACGCATTAAATTTATTGCACTCTTCTATATCATTCTGTCGCTTGCACAAACGGTTGGTCCTAATGCAGGCGGAAACCTGGCGCATTTAGGCGGGGCGTTCACGGGTTATATTTTCATCAAACTGCTGCAAAACGGGACAGATTTGGGCAAACCCATTTACGGGCTACTGTCGATATGGTCGCGCATTTTCAGAAAGCGCCCATCCATGCAAGTAACTTACCGCGAGCGGCAAGTGTACCGCAGTACCAGCGTATATTCATCATCATCATCGAGCCCCATCGAAATGCCCGATCAGATGGAAATCGATTCGATCCTGGATAAAATCTCAAAATCGGGTTATGAAAGCCTGACGCGTGAGGAGAAGCAGAAGTTGTTCAAGGCAAGCCAGCAAAAATAATAGTCAGACTTATTACGTATTTGCTTAATTTTGTGACTATTTAATAAAGCGGACAGCTAGTAAATTTGATTCAATAGCCCTACGGTATGCTTATAACGCCAGGAAAATTATTAGCGACAATTAATTCTCCCGAAGATCTTCGAAAACTGGACAGTTCTCAGCTTCCGCAGGTTTGCAACGAGTTAAGGCAATTTATCATCGATAACGTGTCGGTTTACGGCGGACACTTCGGTGCAAGTCTGGGAGTGGTGGAATTGAGCGTAGCGTTACATTATGTATTTAACACGCCCGACGACCAGCTCGTTTGGGATGTAGGTCACCAGGCTTACGGGCATAAGATTCTTACCGGTCGCCGCGATGAGTTTCATTCCAACCGCGTTTACGGCGGATTGTCCGGTTTTCCTAAAAGAAAAGAAAGCATTTACGATGCATTTGGGGTAGGCCACTCGTCTACCTCTATTTCGTCGGCACTCGGTATGGCCGTAGCATCCGCGTTGGAAAAGAACTTCGAACGCCAGCACATAGCCATCATTGGAGACGGCGCCATGACGGCTGGTTTAGCCTTCGAAGGCATGAACCACGCCGGTGCCACGGATTCCAACCTCCTGATTATCCTTAATGACAACTGCATGGCCATCGACCCGAACGTCGGTGCCTTAAAAGAATATCTGACCGACATTACCACTTCGCAGACTTATAACAAGTTTAAAGACGAGGTTTGGAACCTGCTCGGCAAAATGAGCAACTTCGGAAAAAGCGCCCAGGAAATTGTTTCCAAAGTCGAAACGGCTATGAAAACAGCAATCCTGCGGCAGAGCAACCTTTTCGAATCGCTCGGTTTGCGCTATTTCGGCCCCATTGATGGAAACGATATCAGCCATCTGACCGAAGTATTGAAAGATCTCAAAAACATTCCTGGTCCCAAGTTGCTGCATTGCCTTACCGTCAAAGGAAAAGGTTATGGCCCGGCAGAAAAAGACCAGACGAAATGGCACGCTCCCGGCGTCTTCGACAAAATCACGGGCGAGATTCAGAAAAAAGTCTACAATACACCTCAGGCGCCAAAATATCAGGATGTATTCGGCCATACCATTGTGGAGCTGGCCAAAGAGAATCAAAAGATCGTGGGTATCACACCTGCAATGCCATCCGGTTCTTCATTGAACATTATGATGGAAGCCATTCCGGAAAGAGCATTTGACGTCGGTATTGCCGAGCAGCACGCTGTTACTTTCTCGGCAGGTATGGCGACACGGGGCGACATTGTCTTCTGTAATATCTACTCCACATTCATGCAGCGTGCATACGATCAGGTCGTGCACGACGTGTGCATTCAGGAACTCCCGGTTATTTTCTGTCTGGATAGAGCCGGATTGGTAGGAGCCGATGGGCCGACGCACCATGGCGTGTACGATATCGCTTTCATGCGTTGTATTCCAAATATGGTTGTTGCCTCGCCTATGAATGAGCAGGAGCTACGGAATATGATGTACACAGCTCAGTTGGAATCTTTTCAATCGGGCAAGAATGCATTCACGATCCGCTACCCAAGAGGCAATGGTGTTATGCCGGATTGGAAAACGCCATTTGAAGAAATCCAGATTGGTAAAGGAAGAAAAGTGAAAGACGGAGCCGATCTTGCCATTCTTTCATTCGGTCCACTTGGTAATTTTGCTTTGAAAGCGTGTGAAGAGTTAGAGAAACAGGGCATCCATGCTGGTCTTTTCGACATGCGTTTTGCAAAGCCGCTGGATGAGGCTCTGCTGCACGAAATCTTCTCGTCCTATGACAGAGTCATGACATTGGAAGATGGCTGCTTACAAGGCGGATTCGGCAGCGCAGTGCTCGAATTTATGATTGATAACGGATATACCAGCCAAGTGAAGCGACTCGGGATTCCCGATGCGATCGTTGAACATGGTGAGCCTTCGGAGCTTTACAAAGAATGCGGGATCGATGTGGATGGCATTATTTCCGCTTCAATTGAATTTATGGCACGACAGTTTAAAGCGGCTTCAGTTGTTCATTAAGATATAAGTTTCCTATTCAAAGCCGGTCTGATGATCGGCTTTTTTGTTGGTGGGTGGTTAGCTAGGCCATTCCCGCTTTTGAGAGTATCTTTCAACGCTGGACAGAGCCAAAAGCCAGAGAAGGCAAAAGATTGCTCAGGAGCTAAAATTAAGTTGTGTGAGTGTACTAAATCTACGCAGAGATAGTCTGCCTACCAGCATTATTCCGGGCTACGACTTGTGATTCTGTCAAGGGATAAACATTCGAAACACCCTAAACGCAAAAAAGCGTCCTTCATGGAGTGCTATTGTATTTGATTAGTAATTGTGGCGGCTGAACGCCCTCGGCTTAGGTAGCCCCGCTTAGGCAGCCCCGCTTAACTTCTTTGTTGGGGCCGGGGTCGCGCTCGACCGGGTGGCGTATGTGGCGTAT